>CAVPFK010000001.1:0-37163 GCA_963703705.1 uncultured Acidobacteriota bacterium
TGTACGTGCAGGACCACGCGGTGCTGCAAGACGGCGTGCATCGCCGTCTCAATAGAGGGCCGCAACTGGTCACCCCAGGTGTAGAGCTGCGCAATCTCCACGTTCCTCCGCAAGGATTCTTTGACTACTGCGAGTCCCACCGGGACAAAAGTCTCTTCTTGCTTTGCGTTCGCCAACCATTTGCCGGAAGCCTTGATCCATAGGACTCCATCGAGCTTCAAAGAAATGTTCCCATTACTGCCTTGTACCAATTGAGGGTCACATCCGACCCGCGTGGATAAATTAAGAAGGGAAGCAAACTCCTCTCTTTCGGGATGGAGAGACAGCTTTGGTTGTGTGGCGACGTTCACGATCGATTTCCTCCGAACTGTAGCATCGCCTTTCCTTTAATCTCTCTTCGCCATTTTGACTTCGCGGCCCTGTAGCAAAGAAGCTGGCAGAGCTAGGTGAGGACTCTAAGGCTTTGTCCACCTGAGGCTAGGTCTATCCGGCTCTGATCGAGAAAACCTTCCCCGCTAGACTCTTCGGGCAGTTCGCCATTATCGGCCCGCAGGTACTTTAGGTAGTTCGGCCGCAGGGTGGCAATCAATTCTCGGCGGCTCTTAGTCACCAGCGGCTTGCCAACGTGAATCTTGCCTGCGCGGTCCAGGACCGCTTCCGGCGCCACTCCCGCGAACATCATCAGTGGCCAGGTGAAATTTGGCCCATTCAGTTTGCGCAGACGGTAGAGCCACATGAAAACTGACCCGGCGCGCCAAGCCAAGGGGCCCCACCAGCTATACTGCCCGGGCCGCAAGTTATGCTTCCAACACTTCATCATGAGCTGCCATTGCAGGGGGCTGAGCTGGCGTGTCCGCGTGACGCCGGTTTGGTGCTCCATCCGGGTATCGTGCAGCGGAGTAAAAATCGACGGCACCAAAAACGCAAACAGGCCGCGGCGGTCCATCTCATACACCAGATCGAGCGTCTCTCGAACATCCTGATCTGTTTCACCCGGATTCCCGATCATCAGCGTCATCATCGGGAACCAGTTGTTCTGGTTGGCGACGCGCAGGCCTTCGAGGACGACGCTGGGCCAGTCGTCAATGGAAAATGGAATGGCTTTGCTGGGCATGATCTGCCGGGCCATGCGAACCGACCCGGTCTCGAGCCCGATCAGCGGGACCAGCGCCTTTTTCTGCGAGTGGGTACTGAGCCGGGGCAAATGAATCGGACTCTTCGGAAGCAGGACTTCCGAAAGTTGGCGGATGAGTTCCGGATCCACCACGAAAGGCGCCATCGTGCAGTGGCTCAACAGATGTTGCTCCACCCCTGGCGTTTTGACGATCTCGGTGTACAGGTCCACGAGTGCTTCTCGGTTGGGAAAGAAGAAGGGGGTCTCCGTGTGCACCTGGCCCCAGATGAACATATCCTCAGTGGCCAGCGAGATCAGTTTGTTCCCCTCTCGCACGTTGGCACGCACCGCGTCCATGATCCCGGCCTTGGGCAAGTCAATCTGTGGGTTCAAGTCCGGTACACAGAACTGGCACCTGCGACCACATCCGGTTGTCATTTCCACAACGCCGAACGTCGTGCGCTTGTCGGGAAACAAGATGGCATCGCGCGAGGTCGGATGGGCCAAGTTGATCTCTCGCGGCAGCGCTTCTCCCGCAATCGCCTTCTGGAACAGCGCCAACGTATCGCGGGACTCGCTGCGTCCTTCTGCGACGCAGTCCACACCGAGATCCTCGAAAGCGTTGTTTTGCGTGATCTGCCAGCCGCCGGACCCGCCTACGATCACTTGAAAATTCTTGCGATACGGGCTGGACTTGATCTTGTTGAACATCACGCGAGTGTAAATCGAATTCAGCGGTTCTTTTGACGAGCCATAAATCGAGGTATATACGCCGGCCGCAAAGGTCACGCCCAGCGGATTGTGGGTGGAAACGGCAACCACGCGAGTGTCCGGCCCCACGAATTTGTCCAGATCATCGGGGAAGCAAGCCACCACTTCGTCCGCGGTGAATTCGCGCAGCAGGGACTTCTCCAACACACGCACCCCGGCAGGCATGTAGCGCGCCGTGTCATCCTGGTTACGCTCCACCTCGCGCCACTTCGGATACTTTTTATTCAGAACAAACTCCAGCCACTGTGGAATCGAGGCGAGTGCCATTTGGATGAAGAAACCGGCGTGGTCAATTGTTTCCGTTAGCGGCGCAGTCAGAACGATGAGCTTGCCCCCGCCAGCGGGAGCATGCCGCGCTAAGCCAGCTATGTTCTGTGAAGCTCGATCGAAATGCGGATTCTTCTTCTCGGCGGCAGGTTGCATGAAAACCATTCCTCACGGTCCGGGATCAACTTGCAGACTGCTTATACGCTCAGGTCCGTTTCATCCAGAATTTCGGATTTGGGTCTCCAGCTCGCGCATCGTACGCTCCTCTTGCCGTAGACACAACTAATTTGGTACCGAAAACCCGGACCTTCTACTTTGCGTTGACACTCATTTGGTACCGAGTAGCCCTTCACCGGGATGACCCCGGCTCCTTAGCGATTCATACTGCCCCACCGCCTCTGGGCCAAGCAGCCGCGCAGCCGGAACGTCCTGAATTCCCGCGAACGATAGGCCCGAATCTCAAATTCCGGCTACAATCGTGGTGCATAAAATCTATGGTGGCGCAAAGCATGAAAAATCGCAATCATGCCTCGGTCTTAACCTTGGGATTAACCTTGATCTTCACCCTCGTCGCGCCGGCTTTGCTCGCGGCGCTGCTTCCTGCGAGCGTGCCAGCGCAAGCCGAGCCCGCGGCGGACGCTGACATCGTCGCGCGCGTCAACAACGACGTCATCACGCTTTCCGATTATCGGAAAGCTGAAAAGCAATTGCGCGACGAACTGGCGCACGATTGTCAGGGGTGCCCGCAGGACCAGATTGAAGCGCGGTTCAACGAGCAGCAGAAGGATTTGCTGCGCGGGATGATTGATCAGTCGTTGATAGTGCAACGCGCCAAAGACATGGGCATCAGCGTCGAATCAGATCTGGCTAAGCGCCTCGATGAAGTTCGCCAGCAGAACGGCCTCGCCACCCTCGACGATCTGCAGAAAGGCGTCGAAGCTTCCGGCCTCTCTTGGGAAGATTACAAGACCGCCATTCGCAACGGGCTGTTCCAGAAGGAAGTCGTACAGCGCGAAGTCGGCTCGCATGTGGACATCTCCAGTGACGAAGTAAGGCAATATTATGAAACGCATCCGCAGGAATTCACGCTGCCCGAGCGCGTAGTGCTGTCTGAAATTTCGGTGAGCACGGAAGGAAAAAGCCCGGAAGAAATTGTTGCCGTGCGCAGCAAAGCGGACGGCCTCCACACGAGCGTCCTCAACGGCGACGATTTCAACCAGGTCGCGCGGCTTTATTCGCAGGGCAGCACCGCGAAGGACGGCGGCGCTCTGGGTACTTTCAAAAGGGGCGAGCTCGCGCCACAGATCGAAGCGGTCGTTTTCGAAATGAGCAAAGGCCAGATCAGCGACGTGATCCAGACCCGCACCGGGTTCGAATTCCTGAAAGTCGATGATCACTTCCAGGCGGGGTTGCAGTCTTTGGACAAAGTGGAAGCCGAAATCCGCAACACCATCCACGCGCAGAAAATGCAGCCCCGCATGCGCGATTACCTCGCCGAACTCCGCGAACAAAGCAACATCATCGTGAAGCCTGGCTACCGCGACAGCGCCCTGCTATCCGGCGCCCCCCTCCCGCCGCCGGATAAGTCTCACCTGTAAGCCGATTCCATTTTTTGCGTTCGCCAGCGCCCAAACGAAATTGTCAACAGATAAGCCTGACCGTCTCGGGTCGCCTCTCTCCCTCGAACGATCAAGCATGGTCGGAACTCCCGAGGTTCGACGTGGCTCCTACCCCTCAGCCGGAAGCGACCGGCGGCGTCAAATTTCAAACTGGCCCACTACTCTTGAATAGTCGGAGCGACTTCGATACGGTTGCGTCCTGCGCGCTTTGCCAGGTAGAGCGCTTCGTCGGCCTGGTTCACCAGCTTCGCGAAATCCGGCACATCCTTTCCCTGGAACCCCGCGATGCCGAAACTCGCGGTCACTTGAACGCGTTTCGACCCAAACGAAAAGTCATGTTCGCGAAGCTGCCGTAGAACACGCGCCACGATGATGCCGACGTTGCATTCGTCAGCATGAGTAAAAATAATGATGAATTCCTCACCGCCTGTCCGGCCGCAGATGTCCGAAATCCTCACACGTCTTTTGAGGATTCCCGCAAACTCCTTGAGAACCGTGTCTCCCGCGTTGTGACCATACGTATCATTCACAGCTTTGAAGTTATCCAGATCAGCGACCACCACCCAGAATGAAAAGCCGTGCCGGACCGCAGCGCTTAACTGACCTTTTGCCCAGTCTTCCACCGCGCGGCGATTTGGTAAGCCCGTTAGCGCATCTGTAAGTGCCAGCTCTTTCAAGAGTCGGTTTTGGGACTCAATTTGCTGGTGTAGGTCAATGAGCCTCCTGCCCACGCCCACTCGCGCGAACAATTCCTTAGGATGAAACGGCTTGGTTAGATAGTCGTCGGCGCCAGCTTCGAGTCCTTCCACCACATTGTCCTTTTCTGAGGCGCTGGTGACGATGATGATGTAGGTATAGAAGTTCTCAGCGCTTGCGCGGATTTGCCGACACACTTCGATCCCGGTAAGATCGGGCATAACCCAGTCCGTTATGACCAAGGCTGGGTGGTGTTGCTTAAACAGCTCGATGGCGCTCTGACCTGTCTTGGCGAACAGGATTGAGTATTGGTCAGGCGGGAGCGTTTGCTCGACAAGCTTGCGGTACACCGCCGAATCGTCTGCTACTAGCACCTTGAGCTGTTCGACAGATTTATTCATGTTCCTCGGCTAACCAACTTCACAGGCCTTAATGAAAGGCGGATGGCCGAATCTTTAAGCCTCATCGATTTTTTCTTGTGACCGGACAACGCGGGGGATAATACCACACCGATAGTTCACTAGAGCGTGACCCGATCCGTGAGGGTGCCTATTGAAGCAGCTTGCGCTTGGAGGCGCTGAGATTGCTTCCATTCCAGCGTTTTCTCCACAGGTTTGCTCTGTTGGACTCGCTGCAATCACTCCGCTGCCACTCATCAGTCTACTCACGCCAAGAACCAAACGACCCAGGAGGGGCAGAAGTTAACCCACCGCAGGAGCGCTGGGAACGAAAGGCTCTTGAGAGCGCCGTCTTCCCTTCGGCGGATCTTTCACCGAGCCTCCGCCTGTGTCGCGCCAGCCCACTAACACAATTTTGAACGTCCAGGCTTATCAGGCACCGGGTTCGGCGGGAACGACAATTCGCTTGGCTCCGGCGTCGAGAGCACCAGGAGCCAGCCAACGGAATAGCAACGTTGCTGCGATTGCTCCGGCAAGTTGCGCCGTTACAAACGGGGGCACGTCCACTGGACGAATTCCTGCAAACGTGTCAGAGAATGAACGAGAGATGGTGACGGCCGGATTTGCAAACGATGTTGACGAAGTAAACCAATACGCGGCTGTAATGTAGGCGGCCGCGGCGAACGCTACCATGTCCGAGCGTTTGGTCAGCCATGCGCAGATTAGACCAGCGCGAGAATTCGCGAATCGCGGCCTCGTCGCCTGGCACCAATTTCAGTGTCCAGCCATGTGCACAGTGGTTCAGCGCAGGCATTCAGCGAATTCGTCGCGACCTTCGGTCTAATCTGCGTGATTTGGGGGTGCTCGCGTAATCGCTTCGGCCATGATCGACCGTGCGGAGTTGCCGATGCAGAGAAACAGTACGTTGTAATGTTGCAACATGAATATTCCCGGCATCTTTTAGTTGCAGCAGGTCGGGCCGCAACTCGCCTTGCTCTCGGACACCGGCTTGACCGCACGGATAAAGGCGCTGAAGAATTTTCCGTCCACTTGCGGAGCGAGCGAATCGACATCGAAGCCCTGGTCGGATAGAAACTCGCGAGCGTCTTCCACGCGATAGATGCGCGTGGGTTCCACTTCTGCATCCTCGAATCCGGCGCCCGCAAGTTTGCTCAAATAATCGCATTCTTCGAGCGCGCCTGCGATGCACCCAACCCACAAGAGAACGCTCTTGCGAATCTCCGGGGGCATTTCGCCCCGCGTGACAACATCGGAGACGGCTAAGCGCCCGCCCGGTTTCAAAACACGGAAGGCCTCGCGCAGGACTGCATCCTTATCGCCAGACAGATTGATCACGCAATTCGAGATAATCACATCCACCGAATTGTCTGGAAGAGGAATATGTTCGATTTCTCCCTTCAAGAATTCCACGTTATCCACTCCCGCTTTTCTCTTGTTTTCGTTTGCCAGTGCTAGCATTTCATCGGTCATGTCCAGGCCGTAGGCTTTCCCGGCGGCACCAACGCGCCTGGCGGAAAGCAGCACATCGATGCCGCCACCCGAGCCCAGGTCAAGGACGGTCTCGCCAGCGTTGAGCTTCGCCAGAGCTGTAGGATTTCCGCACCCGAGCGAAGCGAGCATTGCTTCGGCTGGAACTTGGCCGGATTGGTCAGCGTCGTAGAGATTGGATGTTATCGGGTCGCAGGCGCAGCTGTTTGCTGGCGCCGCGCCACAGCACGAACTCCCCCCGGTCGTCACGCGGAGTGCCGCACTTCCGTATTTTTCTTTCACCGCGTCTTTCACATTGGTGTCCCTCATGTTGGCTCCCTACTTGCAGATTTGGATAACGTCTCGCGGCGATACCGCTTTATTTCGCGTGCAACATTCCGCATATAAAAATTGCAGAACTTCTTGCAGCGCTTCAGTGTTCGCGGAATAGCGCAGGAACGTGCTTTCGCGGTTGACTAGAACGAGGCCCTCATGTCTCAACTTGTCGAGATGGTGCGACAGAGTAGAGTTTGGAATATCCAGCTCCGATTGAATTTCGCCGACCACCAAGCCTTCGGGATGGGCCGATAGCAGCAATTGCATAATCCGCAGGCGCGGCTCAGTCCCCATCGCCGAAAACATATCGGCGAACTTGGCTACCTGCTCGGAGTTCTTCTTAGCGGATGAGTTCATGTCTATATTTCTATATTTGCAGAAATATGAATTCCTGTCAAGACTGGAGAAAAACGGGCCCTCCTGGGTTGCCGCCTTCTCGATTCCCTTGAAAACTCCCGGGGCGCCGAATCTTTTCTGCCGTTTGTGCAGAAAGGATTTAGGTTTCAGATTCTTTCCCGGTTGACTCCGGCGCTCGCGCGTCGCACGATACCCCTCGCGAAGCGGGTAGCGAAGACTGAATCAACTTATGTCCAACGAATCTTGGCCGGCAAGCGAAGTCGAAGCTCTAGCGCGCGAACTCCTCTCCGCCTACGAGACCGGCCAGATGGTCGCTGTCCCGCCCTCCGCGCGCCCCCGCTTCGATCTCAACACCGCTTACGAAGTGGAAACAAAGCTCAAGGGGTTCCGCGAAGCCGCTGGACACAAACCGGTTGGCCGCAAAGTCGGCTACGCGAACAAGGCGGTCTGGCGGGTCTTCAAACTTGAAACCCTGGTTTGGGCCCACATGTACGACGACACCGTGCATTACGCCCACAGCAACTCCGCGACGCTTGATATCCCGCATCCGCGTTCGCTCAAAATCGAACCTGAAATTGTTTTTGGTTTGAAAGAACCGGTCACCGGCGCGAGTTCCGACGGCGCCTCCGCGCTCGCATCCGCCGATTGGCTAGCTTTGGGATTCGAGATCATCGATTGCCCATTCCCAGAATGGAAATTCCAGCCCGGTGACTTCGTGGCCTCTTTTGGCCTTCACGCTGCCCTGGTAGTCGGCGAAAAAGTACCGGTTCGTCCTGACAACATGGTCAACTTACTTGACCAACTCAGCGTCTTCAAATTGCGCATCTCCAAAGCCGGAGACCTTGCCAAACGTCGGGATTTCGCGAAACAAGGCTCATTTGCAGAACAAGCTCCGGGCAAGAGTTCCGGGAGGAGTGCTGAATTTGTCGAAGAAGGCTCCGGGAAAAACTCCCTGAAGAGTCCCGCTCTATGCCTGGCCGAACTAGCCGCCGCCATCGCCCGCCGCTTCCCGTCTGATCCCTTGAGCGCCGGTGAAATCGTCAGCTCCGGCACCCTAACCGCCGGCCACCGAACCACCCGCGGGGACCTATGGACCGCCGAGGTCGACGGTATTCCCCTGCCATCATTCACTCTGCGGTTGACGTGATCGATTGGTGGAACCCTGCGCCTGACTGAATCGCGGAAACACAATTCCGGGCAACCGGCGGTTGCGGCTCGATTCCTCGCGTCCTGGCGGGATAAGTTTGCGGATCGCGCAGGCGGCGCTCGCCGGGCTTAGGCGCGCTTAGGCATCCTCGCGAAACCTGGCTGCCATTGGCGAACTCCTCCGCCGCCCCTGACTCTGCGCCTGACGTTAGGCGTGTGTGAACGCCTTATCAACGCAAGCGATTACGATGTTGTCGCGGATTTTGCGTCGGCCGGTTGCACTTTCTCCAGCAGTTGCGCGAATTTCTGCTCGCGGTCTTTTTGGTCCAGCCCCTGGTAGATCTCTGCGATCTGCGTCGCGTTCATCGAACAGAACTTTGGCCCGCACATCGAACAGAATTTCGCCTCCTTGTAAAAATCATCCCCCAAGGTCTCATCGTGCATCGCGCGGGCGGTGGCGGGGTCCAGGGAAAGCTCGAACTGTTTGTTCCAGTCGAAGAGAAAGCGCGCGTAGCTGAGCGCGTCATCGCGGTCCCGCGCGCCGGGACGATGACGCGCAACATCCGCCGCGTGTGCTGCGATTTTGTATGCAATCACACCTTGGCGAACGTCGTCGGCGTTCGGCAATCCCAAGTGTTCTTTCGGTGTGACGTAGCACAACATGGAAGCGCCGTGCCAGCCGATCATGGCTGCGCCAATCGCGCTGGTGATGTGGTCGTATCCCGGGGCGATGTCGGTCACCAGCGGGCCCAGTGTGTAAAACGGAGCTTCGTAACACAGCTCGTTTTCCTTTTTTACTTGCAGCTCGATCTGGTCGAGCGGAATGTGGCCGGGGCCTTCGATCATTACCTGCACCTCGTATTCCCAGGCCTTTTTCGTCAGCTCCCCCAAAACGCGCAGCTCGGCGAATTGCGCTTCGTCGCTGGCGTCGGCCAGGCAGCCGGGCCGCAAGCCATCCCCCAGTGAAAAACTGACGTCGTGTTTTTGAAAGATTTTGCAGATGGTCTCGAAATTCTCGTACAGGAAATTCTGTCTTTTGTTAAAACTCATCCACTGCGCGAGCAAGGCACCGCCCCGGCTCACGATTCCGGTGATGCGGTTGCGCACCAGCGGCAAGAATTCACGCAATACTCCTGCGTGGATGGTCATGTAGTCCACACCTTGCTCGGCTTGCTCTTCGATCACTTCCAGCATCACGTTCAAATTCAAGTCTTCGGCGCGCCGAACGCGAGAGAGAGCTTCGTAAATTGGCACGGTGCCGATGGGAACGGGCGAAGCCTCAATGATCGCTTTGCGAATCATGGGAATGTCCCCGCCGGTGGAAAGATCCATGACTGTGTCCGAACCGTAGTGAACGGCCCGATGCAACTTTTCCAGTTCTTCGCTGATTACGAAGTGGTCGCGGAATTTGCGTCCGCCGGTTGCACTTTCTCCAGCAGCTGCGCGAATTTCTGCTCGCGGTCTTTTTGGTCCAGCCCCTGGTAGATCTCCGCGATCTGCGTCGCGTTCATCGAACAGAACTTTGGCCCGCACATCGAACAGAATTTCGCCTCCTTGTAAAAATCATCCCCCAAGGTCTCATCGTGCATCGCGCGGGCGGTGGCAGGGTCCAGGGAAAGCTCGAATTGTTTGTTCCAGTCGAAGAGAAAGCGCGCGTAGCTGAGCGCGTCGTCGCGGTCGCGCGCGCCGGGACGATGACGCGCAACATCCGCTGCGTGTGCTGCGATTTTGTAAGCGATCACACCTTGGCGAACGTCCTCGGCGTTCGGCAAACCCAAGTGTTCTTTCGGTGTGACGTAGCACAACATGGAAGCACCGTGCCAGCCGATCATGGCTGCGCCAATCGCGCTGGTGATGTGATCGTATCCCGGGGCGATGTCGGTGACCAGCGGGCCCAGTGTGTAAAACGGAGCTTCGTAACACAGCTCGTTTTCTTTTTTTACTTGCAGCTCGATCTGGTCGAGCGGAATGTGGCCGGGGCCTTCGATCATTACCTGCACCTCGTATTCCCAGGCCTTTTTCGTTAGCTCGCCCAAAACGCGCAGCTCGGCGAATTGCGCTTCGTCGCTGGCGTCGGCCAGGCAGCCGGGACGCAAGCCATCCCCCAGTGAAAAACTGACGTCGTGTTTTTGAAAGATTTTGCAGATGGCCTCGAAATTCTCGTACAGGAAATTCTGCCTTTTGTTAAAACTCATCCACTGCGCGAGCAAGGCACCACCCCGGCTCACGATTCCGGTGATGCGGTTGCGCACCAGCGGCAAGAATTCACGCAATACTCCTGCGTGGATGGTCATGTAGTCCACACCTTGCTCGGCTTGCTCTTCGATCACTTCCAGCATCACGCTCAAATTCAAATCTTCGGCGCGGCGAACGCGGGAGAGCGCTTCGTAAATTGGCACGGTGCCGATGGGGACGGGCGAAGCGTCAATGATCGCTTTGCGAATCATGGGAATGTCGCCGCCGGTGGAAAGATCCATGACTGTGTCAGAACCGTAGTGAACGGCGCGGTGCAACTTTTCAAGTTCTTCGCTAACGTTCGAAGTGGTCGCAGAATTCCCGATGTTGGCGTTAATTTTGCAGAAGAAGGCAACCCCGATGCCCATGGGTTCGAGATTGCGGTGATGGATATTGGCGGGAATGATAGCGCGGCCGCGCGCCACTTCGCTGCGCACGAGTTCCGGCTCAATCTTTTCGCGCTTGGCGACGTACTCCATTTCTTCGGTGATGACGCCTTTGCGCGCGAAGTGCAGCTGAGAATAATTCCGCGCCCCGATGGAAGCGCCGTGCCAGCCGATCATGGCTGCGCCAATCGCGCTGGTGATGTGGTCGTATCCCGGGGCGATGTCGGTCACCAGCGGGCCCAGTGTGTAAAACGGAGCTTCGTAACACAGCTCGTTTTCCTTTTTTACTTGCAGCTCGATCTGGTCGAGCGGAATGTGGCCGGGGCCTTCGATCATTACCTGCACCTCGTATTCCCAGGCCTTTTTCGTCAGCTCCCCCAAAACGCGCAGCTCGGCGAATTGCGCTTCGTCGCTGGCGTCGGCCAGGCAGCCGGGCCGCAAGCCATCCCCCAGTGAAAAACTGACGTCGTGTTTTTGAAAGATTTTGCAGATGGTCTCGAAATTCTCGTACAGGAAATTCTGTCTTTTGTTAAAACTCATCCACTGCGCGAGCAAGGCACCGCCCCGGCTCACGATTCCGGTGATGCGGTTGCGCACCAGCGGCAAGAATTCACGCAATACTCCTGCGTGGATGGTCATGTAGTCCACACCTTGCTCGGCTTGCTCTTCGATCACTTCCAGCATCACGTTCAAATTCAAGTCTTCGGCGCGCCGAACGCGAGAGAGAGCTTCGTAAATTGGCACGGTGCCGATGGGAACGGGCGAAGCCTCAATGATCGCTTTGCGAATCATGGGAATGTCCCCGCCGGTGGAAAGATCCATGACTGTGTCCGAACCGTAGTGAACGGCCCGATGCAACTTTTCCAGTTCTTCGCTGACGTTCGAAGTGGTCGCGGAATTTCCGATGTTGGCGTTAATTTTGCAGAAGAAGGCAACGCCGATGCCCATGGGTTCGAGATTGCGGTGATGGATATTGGCGGGAATGATAGCGCGGCCGCGCGCCACTTCGCTGCGCACGAGTTCCGGCTCAATCTTTTCGCGCCTGGCGACGTACTCCATTTCCTCGGTAATGACGCCTTTGCGCGCGAAGTGCAGCTGAGAATAATTCCGCGCTCCCCCGTTCATCGATGCCGCACGCTTTTCAATCCACGCATCCCTGATACCCATAGAGCCTCCATGTACACACGGCCTGCTGCACAAAACGACTGTTAGGGATTTATTATCGCACTCACCCAGGAACGCGGCAACTCGCGTCCGGGAGAGCGGCGGAGGATGAATTTAGCCGGCGACGTTAGACCCCAGCATACAAACAGTGTTAGATTTGCGGCGCAGAAATTTGCGCCTCACCAGGAGGCTTGGAGGAACCTGACATGCAGAAGTGGATTGCGATTTTCGTTTTGACAGCAGTGAGCGGATGGGGGCCAGCGGTGACGCACGCGCAAGCGCAAAAAGAATCGAAGGCGCCGAAACGCTCCGCGGGAATTGCTGCGGAATTCTTGGAGCAATGGAACCGGACGGGCCAAAAGCTGGTGGAAATGGCTCAGGACTTTCCGGAAGACAAGTTCGATTACAAAGCAACTCCGGCGCAGCGCACGTTCGCCGAACAATTGCTACACGTGGCGGGCTCGAACTACTTCTTCATTAACGCGGCAAGCGGCGCGAAGCAGCCTGATGACAGTATTGAGAACCCTCCGCGCGCCACGTACAAGACTCGGGCGGAAGTGGTGGCGTTCATCCAGAAATCGTACGCGGACGGCGCGGCGGTTATCAACCAACAAGGTGATAAGGGAATGCTGGAGGCGGTGAAATCGCCATTCGGGAACGAAATGTTGACGCGCGCGGCGATATGGACCTCCGCCATCGGTCACGCCAACAACCACTACGGCCAATGCGTGGTGTATTACAGGCTGAACGGCCTGGTACCGCCGGAATCGCGAAAACAGCAGTAGCACGCACGGCGCGTCCCGCGCCGAAGCCCTGGCCGCCGGCAAGCAGGCGCGACATGGAAGCCTAAAGCGCGGTTGCTACGCCGGAAGCGCCTGCGGCGGTATCTTTCAAGAGGGAAGCTAGCTGAGCGGGCGTTGTTACAGGCGGGTGGCAGCTGGTTTCGACGCAGACCAGGGCCTGAGCTTTCGCGGCATCAAGGTGGGGAATCGTCTCGCGGAGCGCGGGGGCGAGTGATGCGGAAGCGATGCGTTCTGGAGTGATGCGTAATACTGCTTTTCCGAAGCGGTAGATTCCGTTGGCTGCGTTCTCTAGCTGGGCGGCCTGGCGATCATTCGCGGTGCCGAGGACCACCACTTGAATTGGATGACGTGAATGTAGCAGGGCCGCCAAACCGTAGGTGGCTGCGAATAATCCGTATTGCGGGATTAGGCCGACAAAGGCTTCCAGAGTTTTCTCCGCCCAATCACGATAGAGTTTTCCGCCGGTGAATGCGTAGAGGCGGTCGAGGACGACAACGGCCACAGAATTTGCCGCCGGCGTTGGTGAATCTTGAATAGGTTTGCGGCGAACTTCGAGGCCGCCCATGGGCGGTGCGTCCTTCGCGCGATCGAAAAATCCGCCTCCCTCTGGGTCACCGAAGCGTTCGACCGCGAGCCGCATGGTGCGTTCCGCCTTCTCGAAATAACCGGAGTCCAGTGTCGATTCATAAGCGTCGAGGAGCGCAGCCGCCGCAAAAATCTGGTCGTCTAGGGTGCCTTCCAAACGTGGGCCGCCCACGCGATGGAGGAAGCCTTTTGATTCGTCCCACGCTTCCGCGAGGAGACGATTCAGCGTTTTTAGCGCGAACTTGCGGCAATCTTCGCGGCCCAGGACGCGGGCAGCTTCGAGATAAGCGGAAACAAACATCGCATTCCATCCTACGTAAATTGTGGTGTCAATCGCGGGAATGGGATGGCGCTGGCGGCGTGCTGCCAGCAGTTTTTCTTTTGCTCGCCGCAACAAGTTTTGGGCTCGCGGTTCATCAGTCCCCAATTTTTTTGCAAGCTCTTTAAAGTCGGAGGCAACCCATAAAACATTTTTTGCAGGATTGTGATGCATTTCACCGCGCGAATTGACGTCGTAATGGAGCTCAGCCGCGCGCGATTCGTCGGCTGAAAGCTCCGCGCGAAGTTCCGCCTGAGTCCAGGTAAAGTAATCGCCATCGTCGTCGAGAGTCTGGTCGGCGTCCTGACTACCGTAAAATCCGCCACGAGCCTGATCGGAGAGCACTTCGTTTACCCAGGAAATAATTCCTTCGGCAATTTCGCGGAAGAGAGGTTTGCGCGTCACCTGGTAGCCGTGCAGAAAATTCTTCAACAACTCCGAATTGTCGTAAGTCATTTTTTCAAAGTGCGGCACGCACCAGCGTTCGTCGACAGAGTAGCGGTGAAAGCCGCCGCCCAGCTGATCGTAAACGCCTCCCAGCGCCATGGCCTCCAGCGTGCGGTCGGCAACGTGCAACAAGTGCGGGTCGTGTGTGGACTGATAGCGCTCGAGCAACAAGTCCACGGCGCTGGCGTGTGGAAATTTTGGCAACTGGCCGAATCCACCGTTGCGCTCGTCAAAAAGATGTAGCACGGATTCGAGGACGGCATCGACAATTGCAGGATTGAAGTCGCCGCGGGCCGCGCGAAATATCTCCGCCTTTGCGACGGCTTCTTCTAGCGCTCCAGCAGAGGTGTCCACTTCGGCGCGGCGAGTTTTGAAAGCTTCGGCGATCGAAGCGAGAATGCGTTTGAAACCGGGACGGCCCATGGCGTCTTCGGGCGGAAAATAAGTGCCGCCGAAGAATGGCTTTCCATCGGGCGTGAGGAAAGCGGTCAACGGCCAGCCACCCTGTCCTGAAATGGCGCTGATGGCGGACTGGTAGCGCGAATCAACGTCGGGGCGTTCGTCGCGATCGACTTTTACCGGGACATAAAAGCGATTGATGATGGCTGCAATTTCGGGGTTTTCGTAACTCTCGCGGTCGATTACGTGGCACCAGTGGCACCAAACGGCGCCGATGTCGAGCAGGATGGGCTTGTTTTCGGAGCGGGCACGCTCGAACGCTTCTTCGCCCCACTCGTGCCAGTCGACGGGCTGATGCGCTGCAGAGCGGAGATAAGGGCTAGCGCAATCTTTCAAACGATTTTCGACGGGATTGGTCACACGTCCTCAAAATAACTTTAACTGGAGTTCGCGCTTTGCATTACTGGACGGGGCTGCTGTACCCGGCGTCGCGCGGATCGATGGGTTTGCGCGCTGAAAAGCCTTCGTCCTGGCCGTGATAGAAGCGGATGCGATCTTCTCCGAGTCGCCAACACAGATACACATCCTGATTATTGATGCGCGCGGGAAAGTCGAGCAAGCCTACGTCGAGGTCTTTCACCACGCACCCGGTGGATTGAATCCGCTCGAGAGCGGATCGAATCGCTTCCTCAGACCGATTGCGCTCCAACCGCATGCGTGCGGTCTTCTCGTAGGAAACCATTAAGCCGCCGGAGCGCTGGATTCGCTCCGCAATGGCGTTGAGCTGTTCTTCCGCTTCGCCGAATTTGCGGCGGGACTCCATCGCATCAATCAAGATGGGCTCGAGCTGGGTGCGCAAACGTTCGGCCTCCGTGAGCGAGAAACACTTGGATTCATCATCCGCCATCTAAGCAGGCTCCCCCTATTCCTTAAGACAAAAAGAATTAGACATCTATCCCAAATGTTACCAGAAGAACGTGGCGGCCCGGGCTGCCGTCCACGACAGAATCGTTCGGCGGAACGTCCGGCAAGATTGGACTGACTGGAGCTAACCGCCGATAAAGACCATGGTGCGCGAAGGCGGGATGAAGTCCGCTTCGTTGATGCGATGCCCTTTCTCTTTTTTGTGGACAATGGCGATGATCGCATCGCCAATTTCGCGGTCGGTGACGCCGCCGCGCAGCATAAATTTCAAATCGTGATCTTCCTTGCTGAACAGGCAGGTGCGGAGCTTGCCGTCTGCGGTGAGGCGGATGCGCGAACAATGTCCGCAGAAGGGTTGCGAGACAGGCGCGATGAGTCCGATTTCCCCGCCGCCATCGGCGAACCGGTATTTACGGGCTGTTTCGCTGCGCTCGTGAATCATAGGTATTAACGGCCAGCGGGCGGAAATGCGCCGATGAATTTCTGCGGCGGTGACAACCTGATCGCGGGTCCAGGCGCGGTCGGCATCGAGCGGCATGAATTCGATGAAGCGCATAACGATATCGTGCTCGCGCGCGAATTCCGCGAAAGCTTCCACTTCGCCGTCGTTGATGCCGCGCACCAGCACCGCGTTCACTTTCACCGGGCGGAACGCAGAAGCCTGGGCGATCTTGATCCCTTCGAGCACCTGATCGAAAGCTTTTGTGCGTGTGATCTGCTCGAATTTTTCGCGATCCAGAGAATCCAGGCTGATGTTGATGCGATGGAGTCCGGCGGCCGCCAGGCGATCGCAGCGTTCGGCAAGCAAATGGCCGTTGGTGGTCATCGAAAGATCTTGCACGCCCAGCGCTTTCAGGCGAGCGATAAAGTCTTCGACCCCGGGGCGCACCAAGGGTTCGCCTCCGGTGACGCGAATTTTGCGAATTCCCATCCCCACCAGGATGCGCGCCAGGCGCTCGTACTCGTCCCATTCGAGAAGAGCGTGTGCGGCGATGTGATTTTCGGGATTGGCCGAGCGGCAATACACGCAGCGAAAATTGCAGCGGTCGGTGACCGAGATGCGCAGGTCGGTTATTTGGCGGCCGAATTTGTCAATCAGCGACATTCAATCCTTTGGATGACTCTCCAGTGGGCCGCGTTGCAAGAGTGGCCGAGGAGAGCATGGGTGAGTATACCGCTGGGAGAGAGGTATCGCTACGGATTCAACGCTGCGGGCCGACGTTGAACGAATTGTCGGATGTGGTAGAGTTGCGAGCCGATGCGGATATTCGTTCTCGGGGTGGGCGGCACCGGCTCCCTGCTGGCACAACTGCTGGTGCGCCAGGGACACACCGTGTGGTGCGGCGACCGCGATCCGGAACGCGCGCGGAAATTTCTCGGCAGAAAAAGCCAGATCCAGGTGGTCGAAACAAACGCGCGGAATCTGTGGTCGATCGTTCGCGCGGCGCGCGGCTCCAATTTGATCGTCAACGCTTCTCCCGCCGTGTTCAACGAAATCATTCTGCGCGCCGCGCTGCGGCTGCGTTCACATTACCTGGATCTAAATAGCCATCTCACCCGTCATTTATTCAAGCCCGAGCAATTGCGATTCAACAAACGCTTCGAGGCGAAGAAGCGTTTGGCGCTGATTTGCACTGGTGCGGCGCCCGGGTTGACGAATCTGTTGGCGAAGCGCGGCGCGGAACTGCTGGATTCAGTCGAGTCGATTCAGTTGCGTCTTTTTGAGAGCACCGAGAGCAAAGATCCGGTTTCGACCTGGTCGGCCGAAGGCGCGTTCGACGAAGCGATTTCGAATCCGAGGATTTACCGCGATGGCCGTTTCGCTCTGGCGAAGCGTTTCGCGGAGCGCGAAAAGTTTCGCTTCCCGCCGCCGATTGGCGAGACGACAGTTTACCTGGCGGCGCAGGACGAAGTTTGCATGCTGCCTTATGTGATTCCGATTCGCGAGATGGATGCGAAGATCGGCGGGAACGATTTTGACCGCCTGTACCGCTGGTTCCGGAAAGGAAGGCTGAACCGCTCGCAGGGGATCGTGCGCAAGAGATTTCCCAAGACGCTTACCCCGCGTAATGTGGCGGCGCTGATCCGTAGAGGGATCCTTTACAATGCGCGATTTGCAGCGGCGGTGTTGCTGCGAGGGATGAAGGACGATCAACCTTTGCTGGTCCGATGGGACGCAAGTTTTCCGACGCTCTATCAGATCCGCCAGCGCGGAATGATTTCGACGCCGATCGCATATGCCACCGCGCACGTAGCTGCTCTGTTCATAAAACATTTTCCGCGCGACGAGGCGGGCGTTTTGGAACCGGAGACGCTGCCGTCCGACACGCGCCGCGCCATCCTGGCGGAAGTGCGGTCACGCGATTTTCGAATCAAGTTGAAGATTACAAAGTTGAAGAAAATCGAAGAAGAATACTAAGGCCGGGTGCCGGTTCGCTTAGAACCGAGAAGTCAGCGGCTTCAGCAGACCAAAATCGGTGAGGCCATTCGCGATAAACTGTACCGCGAGGGCGACCAGCAGCAATCCCATCAATCGCGTCATGATGCGAATTCCGGTGTCGCCGAGGTAGCGGCGCACCCGGCTAGCTCCCGCCAGAACCAGATACGAAACAAATGATACGAGAAGAATGGTCGCGTAGATGACTATGTGTTGCCAAACGGCGCGAGACTCGCCGACCAGAACCATTACAGTAGAAATGGCTCCAGGGCCGGCCAGCATCGGCAGGCCTAAGGGAATAATGCTCGCGTCGGCTTTGGTGGCGCCCTCTTGAGTTTCTTCCGGCGTGACTTTGGTGCCGGAGGGGCGCGCTTGCAGCATGTCCAGTCCGATCCCCAACAGGATGATGCCGCCGGCGATTTTAAATGCGGGCAAGGTGATTCCAAACATTTTGAAAATTAAGCTGCCGGCAAGACCGAACGAACACAGAACGATCGCGCAAGTCCACGCGGCGCGGCGAGCGACTTGCCGGCGCTCCGATTCCGACGAGTCCGAGGTGACCGCAACAAACATCGGGATCACGGTGAACGGGTCAACCAGGAAGAATACTGAGGTTAAGGCAAGCAGCGCAAATTCGAGGACAACTGTGACATTCATAATCGCTCAGTATGTTGGCATATTACGGTCGGAAAAAATACTTCTGCGCCACGGAAATAGTTCGCGATGAAGTTTGCGGCGCATCAGCCGCTGATCAGAAACGTCCACAGCTAGTTGGGCCAAGGCGATTTTGGCTGCGCGGGGGGCGGAGAGGACGCGGGACTCGCGGAGGGCGCGGGCGGGCCGCCAGAGCCTTGCGCCTGCCGCTCGTGCGGCTTGAATTCGGTGGAGCGAATCACCAAACGGACGGGTATCTCTTCGTCGTTGGGGCCTTTAATGAAATCGTCGGAGCGCGTGTACGTGGGCAGCCAGTATTTTTCCTGGACATTCTCGCGGTAGGTTTCAAACAAGGTGAAAGGCAATGCTGTTCCGTTGCCGGAAAGTTCGCTCACGAATTTGCCATAGGTTTTAACGATGGCGAAATCCTGATCGTCCACCCAGATGACCCCCTCGAAAAAGCGGCGCCTGCGGCTGAGCAGCTTGGGCTTCACTTGGAAAATGTAGGTGTTGAGCTGATCGAGTTTTTCCTGGCCTGCATATTTGAAATTGTAATTCTGAATTTCTTGTGAAGTGAAAACGAACTGCGGAAGACTGGCGATGGTGCGAACGTCTTCGAGATTGTACAGTTCCAGTTTCAGATTGGACTCGGGTTTTCCATCCACACGCAGGTAGCGCTGGCCATCCGGGCGGGTGTAAACCTCGCCGGTCACGCTGAACAATCCGCCGGGGTCGGCGAGTTCCTCGATGCGAATGGTTTGGGTAAAGTCGAAAGTGTCGTACTTTTGCTTCATGACGTCTTCGTTCGCCGCAAACTTCTGGATGATCACTTCCGCCGGAACGGGTGGCGGGCCGGGGTGCGGTTCCGAAGGGATGCGTTTCACTTCGAATTTGGGCGGAGGCGCCATTGGGCCGGTGCTGTCCTGGGCCCGCGCGTTGATGGCGAGGAGCAGCAACAACGCCGTTGGCATGGTGAACGAGAATCGTGTTTTCATTGTCTGCGTCTTCTGGTTCTTAGATGCAGTTAGCGCTCTTCAAGTTCAGGCCTTCGCTCTTGCATCGCTTCGAAGATATCACAGGCGCGGCGGGCATGAGGACAGCGACGCGAACGGCTCAAATTGCGATCACGGATTTTTTCAAGCGGGCGGCGCCTCCGGCTCTGATAAAATCACTCGCTTGCAAATGTCAGAAAGTTCCGTTCATGAAGGTAAAGGATCGCTTCAGGCCAGACGTATCGCGTCAGCGGAACAGTACAGGGCGTCGGGTTTCGCTACTTTGCGAGCCGGGCTGCACGGGGCCTTGGAGTAACCGGTTACGCCAAGAACTTGCGCGATGGGCGGGTGGAAGTCTACGCCATCGGCACGCCCGCAAAGCTTTCCGCGCTGCGGAAGGATCTCCAACGCGGGCCGAGCTCGGCTATGGTTTCAGAAGTAACCGAAGAAGATGCGACGATCGAGCCTCAATTCGAACGCGATTTTTCGATCGAACACGACAATTTCTGAAGTTTCACAGCACTTAAAGAGGAGACGATGGACGAATTGAAAAAGCTTATCCGTGAAATTCCGGATTATCCGAAGCCTGGAATTTTATTTTATGACATTACTACGCTGCTGAAGGATCCCAAGGGCTTCCATTCCATGGTGGACAAGCTGTGCGCGCATTACGAAGGGAGAAAAGTTGATCTGGTAACCGGGATTGAAGCGCGCGGATTTATTTTTGGCCCGGCGCTAGCGTACCGGCTCGGAGCCGGATTCATTCCCATACGCAAGCCGAAGAAATTGCCGTCGAAGTGCGCGTCGGTGACCTATCAGCTTGAATACGGCAACGATCAGCTCGACATTCACGAGGACGCGGTAAAGCCGGGGCAGCACGTGCTTGTTTGCGATGACTTGCTTGCTACCGGCGGCACAGCTGCGGCTGCCGTGAAGCTGATACGGCAACTCGGTGGTGAAGTTGTGGGCGCGGCTTTTGCGGTGGAGCTAAGCTTTTTGAATGGGCGCGCGAAGCTGCCCGGGATCGATGTGTTTTCGCTTTTGAAATACGACAAATAGATCGATGTACGGCTGTGTGTTGTCAGACAACAGAAGGCCAGAAAAAAATCGGAGAAGGCCGGAAAAAGCTCGAATGCCTCAGCTCTAAGAGGTGAGCTACACCATCCGGCTAAGCCCTGGTTATTCGCTGCTGGCGTTGGCGGACGACTTCGAACAGGACCACACCGGCGGCGACTGAAACGTTGAGGGACCGCACCGGGCCGGCGGCGGGAATCGAGACGAGGAAATCGCAGCGTTTGCGCGTTAGCTCGTGCAGGCCTTCGCCTTCGCTTCCGAGCACGATACCGATGTGGCCGGAAAAATCCGCTTCGGTATATTTCTTCTCCGCGCGCTCATCGAGTCCGATGAGCCAATAGCCGGATTCCTTCATTTCTTCCATCGCGCGGACGAGATTCTTCACGCGAGCTACGGGCAAATGCGCCAGGGCCCCGGCGGAGGCGCGTTCCACCGTGTCAGTCAATCCCACGGCGCGACGTTCCGGGATGACCACGCCGTTCGCGCCGGCAGCTAGCGCCGTGCGAACGATCGCGCCGAGATTGTGCGGGTCTTCGATGCCGTCCAGAAGGACCAGCAGGCCTTGCGGAGTCTTGGCAGCAAGCAAGTCTTCGAGTTCAAGGGCGGGTTTCGCCGCAGCGAGGGCGGCGATGCCTTGATGTTCGCCGGTACCTAGGAGACGGTCAATCTGCAGGCGATCTTCAAATCGTACGGGAACGCTTTTCGAGCGCGCGAGTTGAACCAAAGCTTCGACGCGTTCACCGTGACGGCCGCGAGCGATTACGATTCGATCGAGCGCGCGCCCTGCTGCCAGCGCTTCTTCTACCGCGTGAAATCCTGTGAGCCAGTTCATAATTGATCAGACGCTTGTGCCCCGAGTGATTCTAAACCAGGAACAGATTCCGCTCTACGTGTCCCGACATTCGTGCGGACTACGGAGGAATGAAAGAGTCTCTTCGCTCGGAATGACAGGTTGGACGGAGGTCAGCCTTCCACGGTGGCGATGGTATAGGCGGCGATGGCTTCGCCTCGACCGATTTCGCCGGTGCCTTCGTTGGTTTTGGCCTTCAGATTAATTTGGTCCGGCGAGATGCCGAGGGATTTCGCGAGGGCTGCGCGCATGGCTGGAAAATGCGGACCGAGCTTGGGGCGCTCGCAGAGGACCACGGCATCCAGATGGGTGATGCGAAGGCGCTTTTTGTCCAGCAGCTTCCTGGTGTGCTCCAGAAATAGCAGACTGGACGCGCCCTTCCACTTCGCATCGGTGTCCGGGAAATGCGTGCCGATGTCGCCAAGTCCGGCGGCACCGAGCAATGCATCGCAGAGAGCGTGCGCGAGGACGTCACCATCTGAATGCCCGACGGAACCTTTGTCGAACGGGACGTCGATCCCGCCAATCATTAATTTTCGATCCTCGGCAAGGCGATGCAGATCGTAGCCGAGCCCGGAACGCACGGTCACGAATTTGTCCTTTCCCGCGACTTTCGCCTCGGATCAGTTACCCAAAGATACAAGAATAAAATTACACCGAACGCAAGCGGAATGCGGTCGAGCGGCCGGTTTATTCCATCCCCTGGGGCTGTAATGTTCGTTCTTACGAACCACTCAGCAAGCGCGTTCATTTTTACGGACACGAGAGCGCAGAAGACCATGAGCGACCCCCATAGCATCAACCGAAGTTTATCTCGTGCGGTCACGGCGGTACCCTGCGGCGCTCCTGCTCTAGGTAGAAACGGGCGAGGTCCATGTCGGCGGGACGCGTGATTTTAAGGTTGCGCTCGGAGCCGAGAACGACGAAGACATCATGACCAAAGCGTTCGACAAGCGACGACTCATCTGAGGCAGTGACGCCATCCTGCTGCGCTTTGCGAAACGCATCGCGCAGCAGTGCATAGGAAAATGCCTGCGGCGTTTGCGCCAGCACGATTCTTTCGCGCGGAATCGTGGAGGTAATCAGCGCGACATCCTGGGGCAAGCTCGCGCGTTTTACTTCCTTCACCGTATCGATCGCGGGTATGCCGAGGATCGCCGCGCCGCGTGCCCGCGCTTCCGCGATCACGCGCTCGATCTGCTCGCCGGTCACAAACGGGCGGACAGCGTCGTGCACCAGCACTATTTCCGTTGCCGGATCCACCTGCGCGAGCGCATTGGCGACGGACTGCTGGCGCGTGTCACCGCCGTGAACTACGCGCGCCGGGCAGCCCAAGGCGGCTTTGGCAACTTTGTCTTGCAAGGAAACGATGTCGTCGGCGCGCGTGGCGATGAAGAGATCGGTGATTTCCGGACATGCGGCCAGGCGCCGCAATGCAAAAATTACGAGAGGCATGCCATCGAGTTCCAAGAATTGCTTGGGCATTTCGGTACCCATGCGGGTGCCAAGTCCAGCAGCGGGAATAATGGCGGCTACGCGACTCATCGAAGGGCCAACAGTTTATCGCAATTGCGCATGAAGGGGGAGAAAACGGTAGCGGGTCGGTTTCCGGTTATCCAACTCGTCAGCCGCCAGCGTTTTAGGTGTCGCAAAGGTGATATAGAAACTCCGGCCTGCGCTCACAAAAGGCTCCTCCTCATTCCGTTGCTTGCCTGCATCATGCCGGTTATTGATACCTTTCCGTCCCCAGAATGCAGCTCAGACAGTCGTAATAGCTTTGGCTAGTGCTTGGTCTAACTCGCTTGCCGCAAACGGACCTACCAGCGAGAAAACGGGGGTTGGAATCGGCGACTCCAGTCCGCGTAGCAACCGACGAAAAAACTAAGAGCGGCCGGGCTCGGGATATAGCGGGCGAGGAGGACGTTCGCCTCCGACGCGATCTTCTACTGCGCGAGGGCCCGATGGCGGGTCTGTTTGAGACTGCGGCACCGACGAGATCTGACGGGGAGGATTTTGTTCGCCGCGTTCGTCGTAGCGGCCGAAGATCATTTTACCCGCGGTGGTCTGGTGCACCGAGGTGACGGTGATGTCGACCGTTTTATTAATCATTTTGCGGGCGGAGTCGACGACCACCATGGTGCCATCATCGAGATAGGCGACCCCCTGGTTGTATTCCTTGCCTTCGCGCAGGATAAAGACGCGCATGGTCTCACCCGGGAGCACGACCGGCTTCAGGGCGTTGGCTAGCTGGTTGACGTTGAGAATTTCGATGCCTTGCAGCGTGGCAACCTTATTGAGATTGTAATCGTTGGTGACGATTTTCGCTTCGTGGCGCTTGGCCAGCTCGATCAGCTTTAGGTCCACGTCAGGCACTTGCGGGAAATCTTCGTCGACGATTTGGACTTCGAGATGAGCCATTTTCTGGATGCGTTGCAGGACTTCGAGACCCCTACGGCCGCGCTGGCGTTTCAATGGATCGGCGGAATCGGCGACGAGCTGAAGCTCGTGCAGGACGAATTGAGGAATGATCACAGTGCCGTCGAGGAACTGCGCGTCGGCGATGTCGGCCACGCGGCCGTCAATGATCACGCTGGTATCGAGCACCTTGAAGGAATGTTTCAGACTGCGCTCGCTGCCGAAAAGGCCGCCGAGCGCTTGCAGGTTGAGCATATCGCCTTTATTCGCGCCGAGAATCAGGCCGGTATAAGCCATCACCAGAAAAGTAGCCAGGCTGAAGAACGACCGGGTACTTTCCGGCATGGAAGTGTGCGACAAAACGAGGGTGGTGAAATAGGCGCCGACAATTCCGAGAATCGAGCCGGTGGCGGCGCCGATCAGCCGCCGCAGACTCGCGCGACGCAGCCGGACTTCAAAAAATATGACGGCTAAAGCGAACAGCAACCCAGCCGCGGCACCGGTTTCTTTCGAAACGCTAAAGGGGCGGAAGTGAAAGCCCGCCGCAACACAAATGGCGGTAAAGATGATGCGGATGCCCAGCATGTCCCAAAAACTGCCGACGCTTTCCTGGGCGGCGCGGGAGGGGGCGGCCGATTTTGAAACAGAATTTTCCGAAGTCGAAATTGAGGTGGACCGGCTCGGTACGCTAGGAGGCCTTTGCATCATTGCACCTTATGAAGCGTATGAAAAAGCGGACTGCGTGTTTATTAATTTGGTTTCTGCGTTGTTGCGAATGCCCGGCGATATGAAATTTTAGACGCCGAAATAAAAGTAAAGCAAATATGAAACGTTATAAATAGCACTATAACACCGGGTTGAAGTCCGAGCAATTGGTGCCTCGACGAGGGAATGGTTCAGCTTTGAGGAGCCCAAGCGGTCGCTTCTGAATTTGGCAACCAGGCTAAAGATAGAATTTGGGGACGCGGCGGCCGAGTGCGCAGAGTAAATCAGAAGTGACCGTGCCGATCTCGCGGGCTACGTCGGAAACTTCAATCGAAGCTTTGCCATTTTTTCCGTAGATCGTAACTATGTCGCCGAGCGCTATGCCGGGAACATCGGTGACGTCGAGCGTGGTTAAATCCATGGAGATCGTTCCGACCAGCGGAACGCGGAGGCCGCGGACCAGCGCGCAGCCTCGATTCGTTCTGGCGCGTACAACGCCGTCCGCATAGCCGGCGTTGATTACAGCAATGCGCGAGGGACGATTGGTGATGAAACGAGCGCCGTATCCTACGGCCTGTCCTGGAGGGACTTCTCGCAACGAGATGATGCGGGCGCGCAACGACAGACACGGCGAGAGGGGCATGGCGTTTTTCACTTCTTCTTTTTTCTGCGGCGGGTCGAAGGACTGATGGTATCCGTATAGGATTGCGCCGGGACGGACCATGTCCGCCCAGGTGCTCGGCCGCGCACAAATGGCGCCGCTGTTGGCCAAGTGCACGATGCCGGGGGAAACTCCGAGCGTGCTAAGGCGATCGAGGCAATCGCCGAAAAGCTGTTCCTGCGCGGTGGTCTGTTCGGCGGTAAAATCTTCAGCGGAAGCAAAATGAGTGTAGGTGCCTTCGAGCTGGAGGTGCGGGCAACCGGCCAGCGCAGCGGCGAACGTGTCGATTTCATCCGGAGAAATTCCCAAGCGGTTCATGCCTGTGTTTATTTTTAGATGGAAAGGCACGCGCAAGGATTTTCCGGGCAATTTACCTCGAAGAGATCTTGCGGCGCGTTCGAGATGGCGCACGTCGTCCACGCGAGAGACGGTGGGAGTAAGTTGATGTCTGATGAGGCGCTTTTCTTCGCCGGGCCAGAAACCAGTGAGGACCAAAATGCGTTTGCGAATTCCGGCTTCGCGCAACTCGATGCCTTCGTTGGCGCAGGTGACTCCGAACCATTCGGTGCCGGCCTTCTGCAGGGCTTTGGAAATCGGCACGGCGCCCAAGCCGTAGGCGTTGGACTTAACAACGGCCAGTATTTTTCGGCTAGCTCCCACGTGCTGGCGAATTACGCGCAGGTTGTGCAGGATCGCTTTCAGCGAAATCTCGGCCCAAACCGGCCGGCCCTCGAGGTGAATGGGTTTTGACATCGTCATTTAGAATGCCAGACTCCTTATGGGTGGCGCGAAGGAAATCCGTGCCAACCGGACTAAACGCGGCGTTTAGGTAAACAGTCGCACGGGGGATCGATGCAATTGGCTGGCCGTCCCGTGCGGATTAGCCGCCGCGAAGACAGACCGGGGGTTGCAAGCAAAATACAGCGGTTACGCCTACCACGACAGCAGGCCGGGACGGAGCCTGCCGGGAGCATGTCGATGCTGCGACACGTCTGTGGGCCGGTGGCAACGCTATTCGTCGCCGACCGTACTGCTCCAAGTATCCGGCGCGGCTTCTTCGAAGCGCGTGTGGCGGGCGAGGAAAACGAAATTCATGCTGCCGGTGGGACCGTTGCGCTGTTTGGCGATGATCAACTCGGCCTTGGCGCGATCTTCTTCCGGCAAATCAGTCTTGTAAAAATTTGGGCGATTGATGAAGAGGACTACGTCGGCATCCTGCTCGATGGCTCCCGACTCGCGGAGATCGGACAATTGCGGCTTGCGGTCGTCGCGCTCCGGGGCGCGGGTTAGCTGACTAAGGACCAGGACCGGGACCTTCAATTCTTTGGCCAGGCCTTTCAGCCCGCGTGAGATGCTGGAAACCTCTTCCTGGCGATTGGTGCCGCGACCGGAATGCGTGGGAACGACAAGCTGTAGGTAATCCACAACCAGAAGCGAAAGGCCGCGATCGCGTTTCAGGCGGCGTGCTTTGGCGCCAATCTCCATCACGGTGGACGAAGCGGAATCGTCAATCCATAGCGGAGCTTCGGCGAGGTTCGTTAGCGCGCCGGTGATTTTTCCCCAGTCGTCACGGCCCATGTGGCCGGTGCGGAATTTGTGCGCATCCACGCGCGCTTCGGACGCGAGCAAGCGCAGGAGCAGCGATTCTTTGGACATTTCCAAGCTGAACACGGCAACTGGCTCGCGAAGACGCAGAGCTACGTTCTCAGCGACATTCAGGGCCAGCGCCGTTTTCCCCATCGAAGGACGCGCAGCCAGGATGATCAATTCGGAAGGCTGCAGGCCGGCGGTTTCATTGTCGAGTCCGGGGTAACCTGTGGCGAGCCCGGTAATGCGGCGGCCTTCGCTGAAAATCTTTTCGAGGCGCTCGTAATTGTCGCGGACGAGTTCTTTGACGCCGATCAGTCCGGCTTTCACGCGATCTTCAGCGAGCTGAAAGATGACCGACTCGGCGCGGTCGAGAATTACGTCCGCGTCATCACCTGCGGCGAGCGCTTGCTCCTGAATTGCGGACGCGGAAAAAATCAGGCTTCGCAGGACGGCTTTCTCTTTAACGATGCGGGCGTAGTGCTCGACGTTGGTTACGCGCGGTAAGCCGTCGGCAAGCTGCGAAAGGTAGGCGATGCCTCCGGCCGACTCCAGTTCGCCGCGACGCGTGAGATCGTCCATCAACGTGATTACGTCGATGGCTTGCTGCCTTTCTCCCAGCTGGATCATACGCTCGAAAATCTGGCGGTGCTGGGATAGAAAGAAATCTTCCGAGCGGATTTTTTCAATCGCGGCGTTGAGCGCGTGGTTATCCAGGAGAATCGCGCCCAGAATGCTGCGCTCTGCTTCCAGGTTATGCGGAAGCGGGCGTTCGATGGTGGTGTCGCTTGCCATAATTCGCTTTTTATTCGCCCGGACTATTTTCGCTGAACGCGCCAGCGAGTGCAAGAGGGCCAGGGGCCTCTAAGGCGAATGCAACTCGGATGTCGATTAAAGAATATTCCCAGGATGAAGCAGGATCATTCTGGTCATTCTTTCGCTGAAGGTCAATGAGTCGGAGGCTGTGGACGCTTTAGGAAAAGTGGAAATCTCCGCGCCAGAAAAAAATCTGGACTTTTTTCGTCGAGAACATCGACGGCAGAAGAAAGTGCTCGCCGCAAACGGAATCGCATCACCAGGAATGCGCCCTACGAAATGCGTGCGACCTTTACGCTTCCTTGGTCACCGTGACCTTCAGGTTGGTGGTGATTTCGCGGTGCAGCTTGACTGGGATTTCGTATTCACCGACGAGCTTGATGGGATCGGCTAGCGTGATTTTGCGCTTGTCGATGTGATAGCCCTGGGCTTCGAGCGCTTCGGCGATGTCCGCGGAAGTTACGGAGCCGAAGAGCTGTTCGTTTTCTCCGGCCTTACGCGCAAACGTGAGGGAGACGCCTTGCAAGGAATCAGCCAGCGTTTGTGCGGCGCCCTTCTCGCTGGCTTCTTTCTTTGCGAAGGTGACGCGCATTCGTTCGAGACGCTTCATGTTGCCCGGCGTGGCTTCGATGCCAAGCTTGCGCGGCAATAGATAGTTGCGAGCGTAACCCGCGGCTACATCCACCAGCTCGCCGCGAGTTCCCAGCTTTTCGACGTCTTCCTGCAAGATAATCTGCATCGCGTATCCCTCAAACCGTCTCGGTTAATTTTACCGCTTGCTTCAATTCGTTTTCTTCGGCCGGCCGATTATAGTTCCGCAGCGAACGGCAGCAGGGCGATGTTTTGCGCGCGCTTAATCGCTACGGTCAGCCAGCGCTGATGTCGAGCGCAAGTTCCAGTCATCCGGCGGGGAAGAATTTTCCCACGCTCCTGAATGAAGGGCGCCAGAATTTCGGCCTTCTTGTAATCGATGAAGTCGGCTTTGTCCACGCAGAAGCGGCACACTTTCTTTTTGCGAACGAAATTGCGCTTGCCGCGCTTGGCCGGACCGCCCGGACGGCCACCGGGGCCGCCGCCTGGTCCTGAAGACCTGGGACCGCCGCCTCCTCCGTAAGACTGCTGTGCGTTTTCTTCTGCCATTCGATTTCTCCCCAATCAAAATTCTGAATAATTTATTCGTTACGCAGTCGGCGCTGCGGTTTGTTCCGCGCCCGGCATGGCCGGAGCTGCGGGTACCGTTTTGCGCGGACGGCGGGCAGCACGGCGCTCGCGGTGCCGCTTCAGCTTATCCTGGCGCTTCAATTCTTCGTCCAGACGGACGGTGAGATATTTGATGACCGGGTCGGACACTTTCAGCCGACGCTCAAGCTCTTTCACCACTTCGCCGTGACTCGAGCGAATGACCATGTACACGAAATAGCCTTCCCGCAGTTTTTGGACGCGGTAGGCCATGCGCTTGCGTCCCCACTTATTCACCGAGTCGATTTTGCCTCCCTTTTCGGTGGCCGCGTGCTCGAGAGTTGAAATTACTTTGTCGATGTCCGCTTCCGGCGTGTCGGGCCGGAGAATAAAAATCAAATCGTATAGCCGCTCTTCCATATGTCCTCGATTTCCAGAATCTATGCTGCCTTTCGATACCTGCTACAAATCCGTTTGCGATTCTTCTTCGGTGGAACTGACCCGGCGATTGAACCGCGACATGGCTTTGTTTGCGCCCTCGGTCAAAACCAAATCCACCGCTTCGGCAGCATCGGTCGCCATCTGCGCCGCAATTTCCCGCTCTGGCTTGCGCATCGGCCGCAGCACGTAATCGGCGCGGTCGCCCACCGGAAGATCCGGCTGGCACCCCATGCGTATGCGGACAAACTCATCGGTGCCGAGCGAGCTAACCACCGACCTGAATCCGTTATGCGTGCTTCCTGCGCCGCGCTCGCGAATCCTGAGCATGCCCCAAGGCAAATCCACTTCGTCGAGCAGGAGAATCAATTCCGCCGGAGTGCACTCATAACGCACGAGCAACTCTCTTACGGCAACTCCGCTCAGATTCATCATGGTCTGCGGCTTGGCCAAAACCACTTCCTGGCCGGCCATTTTGCCGCGCCCCACGTAAGATTTCGATTCGGGCCGCGTGATCCGAATTCCCTCGCGAGCAGCCAATCCGTCAACAGCAAGGAAACCCAGATTGTGCGGCGTCCATTCGTATTGCACACCGGGATTGCCAAGGCCGACGATCAGTTTCATAAATTGGCCCAAGCGCATATCCCGCTCTTCTGATGGAGCAGCACGGAGCGGAGACTACTTCTCCTTGCCCTTCTTCTCCGGCTTCTCGGCTTTGGCCGCCGGCTCCGCGGCAGCTTCGGCTTCGCCCTCTTCTTCCTTCTTGCCCTTCTTGATAACTTCGGGTTCGGCCGGCGCTGTCTCCGTAGCGACTGCCGCTTCCGGAGCAGGCTCTTCTTCCTTCTTGAGCACGACCACATGAGCGAGAACGCGCATGGGATCGGTCAGCAACTTCACTTTATTGCGATCAAACGGCAGGTCACCCGCGCGCAGCTGCTTGCCGATAAGCATCTCGGTGACGTCCACCTTGAATTCTTCAGGAATGTCGGCTGGCAAGCACTCGACTTCCACTTCGCGGGTGACCATTTCGAAGACGCCGCCCTGCATTTTCACGCCTTGCGGCTCGCCAAATGTGTGCACCGGTACGCGAACGCGCATGCGCACATCCATGGCGATGCGAAACAGATCCACGTGCAGGAGCGACCCGCTGACCGGATCAACCTGCCAATCCTTCACCATGGCTTTTTCCGCCGCGCCGTCGGCCACCTGCACGGTGAAAATCGTGTTATGACCCGTCTCCGAGCGCAGAATGCGAGCTACGTGCTTGGCGTTTACCGACAGGGAGATCGAGTCCTTCTTCCCGCCATAAAGAATTGCAGGGACCATGCCGGTAAGGCGCGTGCGTCGCGCCGGACCTTTTCCGCGGCCCTCGCGAACTTTGCCTTCTACTGTAAATGATTCCATACGTCCTCTTATGCCACCGGTAAGTTATATTTCTTTCCGCAATTCAATTAAACAGTTCGCTGATCGAAGTCTCTTCGTGAATCGACTGAATACCGCGAGCCAACAGGGGCGCCACGCTTAACACTTTGATCTTCGATACTTTTCGCGCCGCGTCATTCAGCGGCACCGAATCAGCCACCACAACTTCTTCGATGGCGGACTTGGTGATGCGCTCGGCCGCGGGCCCCGAAAGAACCGGGTGCGTGCAGGCCGCAAAAACTTTCGTCGCGCCGTTATCCAGCAGCGCTTCCGCCGTTTTCACCAGCGTTCCGGCGGTGTCGATAATGTCGTCGATGACTAGAGCCGGACGCCCCGAAACGTCTCCAATCAAGTTCATCACTTCGCTTACGTTCACGTCGATACGCCGTTTGTCGACGATGGCCAGAGGAGCGTCCATCCTCTTCGCAAAGTAACGCGCGCGCTCGACTCCACCTGCATCCGGCGAAACGATAGTCATGGGCCCCAGATTCATTTTCTGAAAATATTCCACCAGCACCGGTGAAGCGAACAAGTGATCCACGGGGATATTGAAATACCCCTGAATCTGCGGGGCGTGCAGATCGAGCGTTAACACCCTGCTCGAACCGGCGGTTTCCAATAAATCCGCCACGAGTTTCGCGGAAATCGCCACGCGCGGCCGGTCTTTGCGATCCTGGCGCGCGTACGGATAATACGGAATCACCGCCGTAATGCGCCAAGCCGAAGCGCGCTTGAACGCATCGATCATCAACAACAACTGCATCAGGTTGAAATCAACCGGATGGCTGCACGGCTGCACGACAAAAACATCCGCGCCCCGCACATTCTCCAGAATCTGATAGCGCGTCTCGCCGTCGCTGAACTGCCCGTGTTCGGCTTTTCCCAGCGGCACGCCAACATATTTGCAGATAGCTTTCGCCAGGTCGGGATTTGCCGTCCCGCAAAAAATCTTGAATTTGTCGTCAGCCAAATTTTCCCCTCAACCGTTCGCCCGCCACCCAAGCGAACGGCCATACTCGTCCCTGGATAGAGTTTCGACGACGAAAACCGAATCTTCCGGGAATGCACGAGCGGTTCGGCGCGCCTGCGCTGGGTTTCGGAAGACTCCGAACACCGCCGACCCGCTACCCGCCAGCGCGGCATCTGCAGCTCCTCGCTCGAGCAACGCGTCCCGGATTTCCCGAAGTCGCGGGTGACGGCTGAAAACTGGCGTCTCGAAATCATTCGAGATGCCGGCTCCCTGCCTGCTCCAGCACAGAGCGCAGAACCCCCAAATTCTAGGGGGTTTCGCGGACTTTGTCAATTCCGCAGAGATCCACTCATACGCGTCTTTGGTGCTCACGGCGATGTTGCGGGGAGAGACCACCACGATGGTTTGCCTCGGAGCGTTTGGAAGAGGATAAATTTCATCGCCGCGATTGACGGCCAGGGCGCGGCCGCCGAAAAGAAAAAAGGGTACGTCGGCGCCGAGGCTCGCTGCGATTTCCATCAGGCGCGGAAGGGGCACTTGCCATCCGGTCAGCCGCAACATTCCGATGAGCGCCGCCGCGGCGTCGCTCGATCCGCCGCCCAAACCGCGGGCGACCGGGATCTTTTTCTCCAGATGGATTGACACACTGCCTTGAAATCCGATTTCAGGGATGATGGCTTGGGTTGCGCGCCAGACGAGATTTTCAGGACCGAGCGGCAATTTGGGATCGTTTGACCTCATGAAAATTTCAAGGGCTCTAGAACCCGGCGTGATAGAAACCTCGAGCGTGTCGTGGAGCGAAATCGCCTGAAAGATTGTGCGCAGCTCGTGATAGCCGTCCGGACGCTTTCCCATCACGTGGAGGCAAAGGTTGACCTTGGCAAAAGCACGGAGACGCACCGATTTTTTCTTAGGTGTCGCGCGAGCCATGCGGGGAGCTTACTGCGGTTTCGCCGTTTCCTGGTTGGATTTCTGCGCGGTGTGGCGCTTCAGATTTTTAAGCTGGGCATCGATATCGTTCACCTTTTCAGCTTCGTAGTCGGCAGGGGCGGATTTTTGCCACTCAGTGAGCGCGCGCTCCCAGCAATTCGCGGCGCGTTCGGTTTGCCCAAGTTTCATATACACGTCGCCGAGATGACCCAGGATTGTGGGGTCGTGGCTTTGGCGTTCCGCGGCTTTGCGAAGATACTCTTCCGCTTCCGCCAGCTTATTCTGTTTGTAATACGCCCAGCCAAGGCTGTCCAAATATGCGCCGTTGTTCGGGTCCAGCTTAACGGCCTTCTGGATCATGGCTATGGCTTCGTCGAGGCGCACGCCACGATCGGCAAGCATGTATCCGTAATAATTCAGCACGGCGGCGTTGTTCGGGTTTACATCCAGCACTTTGCGGAACTGCTCCTCCGCCAAATCGAATTTTTTCTCGCGTTCGTAGATGGCGCCAAGCATGAACCAAGCGGTTTCTTTGTCGTCATTGTCATGCGCCATTTGCTCGGCTTTTTGCGCCGACTGCTCGGCGTCGGAGTAGTTGCGGCCGCGCTCCTGGACCTGGGCGATATCCACATAAATTCCCTGGTCGCCGTCATTGCCTTGCAGCAGGCCGCTTAACAGTTTCGTGGCGGCGTCCGTGTCTGATTTCTCGCCATACAACATAGCCAGCGTCACGATCAGACCTTGATCTTTCGGCGAAGTTTGAAGTTCTTTCTTGGTCTCGGCAATGGCGCGATCCAGATCGCGGCTTTGGCGATACGCGTCGATTAGAAGCATCTTCGCGCGTTTTTCCACGTCAGGTCCGAGCTTGCCCATTTCTTCGAAGCTGCGGATGGCCGCGGCGTAATTTTCCTGCGCCAGATATGCGTGGCCTAGCTGTTCGTAAAGAACTGCAAGCGCGCTGGCGTTGGCGGCTTCGCCGCCTGAGCCTGCCGATTTTCCGGCTCCCGCGGTCTGGTTCTTCATGCCATTGATGGCGTCGGTGAGAACTTTCACCGCATCGTCGTAACGGCCTTGCTCTTCGTAAAGCAGCGCCTCGTTATAAAGAACTTCCAGATTACCGGGGGAAAGCTGCTTCGATCGCAGCAGAGCGGACTCGGCTTCATCGTACTTTCCCATCCGGCGGTACAGTTGCGACATGCGCAGAAAATTTTCCCAAGTGCTGGGTTCCAGCTCGGAGAGATGCTTGTACTGCTCCAAGGCTTCCGCGTATTTGTCCTGCGACATCAGAGCTTGCGCCAGCCCGTGAACGTGCGTCGGGTCATCCGGGTCTTCTTGCACGGCTTGGCGGTAAGCGTCTTCGGACTTCGCGTAATCTTTCGACTGAGCATAGGCGTCGCCCAGCAAATCGTAAATCTCCGGAGAAGCGGATTCTCCGGCAGCCTGTGTGAGAAGAGCTATGGCTTCCTGCGAACGGCCTTCATCAACGAGAAGCTGGCTCAATTGTTCCATCGCCGCGCTATTGCCGGGATTGAGGTTTACTGTTGCGCGCAAAACTTTCTCTGCTTCTTCGTGCTTGTTCTGGAAGCGATAGAGGCGCGCGAGCCAAAGCGCGGAGTAAGTATCGTCCGGCTGAACCTTCAAAATGGCCTGGAACTGCTCGACAGCCTTCGCGAGAGTTTCTCTTTGTACGTCACCCGCGCTCATATCACCCAGCTGATGCACGTAAATCTGCGCAAGCAGGCGGTGCGCGTTGACATCGTTAGGATCGAGTTTGAGAACGCTCTGGGCCTGATTTTCGGCCTCCCGGATACGCTGCGACTTGGCATAAATTTCGGCCAAACGCTCCATGATCACCGTGGAACCTGGCGCTAAACCCAGCGCCTTGGTATAGGCGTCGATGGCCTGTGCCGCCATCTCAGGGTTTCTGGTCATTTCATAGCGCTGTTCGTCCAGATGCCCCATCGCGAAATAGTAGTAAGCATCCGCAGGCGGGTTTTGGCTTGAGGCGCCGGCTTTAGTGGACTGCGCTGTTGATGATGCGCTTTGCCCAGAAGCGGCAGCTGGAACGGAACGAGAGTCCTGCGCTCGCGCTGCAGATGCTCCGAGCAGAAGCAACGTGATGACGAAGTTAGCAAATGTTTTCATGCGTTAAGGACCAATCTCCATTATCGTACAGGGGACAGAAGCGGTCAAAGTATTACCCGGCGGCGTGCCCTGGCCATCACACACTTAGACGCACGAAAACAACAGCGGGATACCTGCCGGAAGAAAATGCCCGAGAAAACCATCAAAGTTTCATAAGATTTCGGCCAATGCGGTTAGGTGCGATGGAGAAGATCGATGACTCACATGAGACGGAGCGTTCTCTGGGTACTCCTGCCAAGCGCCTTATTTGCGTGGACGCTACCATCCTCTTGGGCCCAACAAGCGTCGAAGGTGCAGACGCAACCTGTCGAGCCTCGTGCCACGGCCGAACAAAAGACCGCCGGCCAAGCCTCCGCCCCTACTTTGGCAGATTTCGCCTGGTTGGAAGGGGTTTGGCGGGGAGAATGGGGTCCGAGAACGGCGGAACAGGTTTGGCTGGCGCCAAAAGCAGGAGAGACGCTTGGAATATTTCGGCTGGTCGAGAATGACAAGACGCTGGTAATCGAAATTTTTACCCTGGTGGAAAAATCCGGCGGTGTCGATTTCTTCTTCAGGCATTTCACGCCCCAGCTTGTGCCGTGGGAGAAAACAGACGCGACGACGCTTCATCTCTCGAGGCTGGACGGGACGAAATTTGAGTTTGAGAATCCGGTGAACGGCATGCCCAAGCGCGCGATTCTGACCCGTCTCGACGCCGATACATACGTGGCGCGATCGGAAATCGTCCCCGACAGCGGTGAGACGCAGGTGATCGAAATCACCTACCACCGGCAGAAACCGGCGCCGGATAAAACTAATGCCGGAAGTGCCGCACACCGGAAAAAACCATAGCCATTCCAAGTTTGTTGGCGGCGGTGATCACGTCGGGATCGCGAACCGATCCTCCCGGCTGAATGACGGCCGTGGCCCCGGCCTTGCCCGCTTCTTCCGCGCCGTCCGGGAAGGGGAAAAAAGCGTCGGACGCAACCACGCTTCCTGCCAGCGACAGGCCGGCCGTGCCTGCTTTGATCACCGCAATCTTCACGGAGTCTACGCGGCTCATCTGTCCAGCGCCGATTCCGACTGTATATCCTTGTCGCGCGAAGACGATTGCATTGGACTTCACGTGCTTGCAAACCCTCCAGCCGAACAGCAAAGCTCGGAGTTCGTCTGCTGTGGGTGCGCGCTCGGTGACAATTTTTAATTGCGTTTCAGCCAGCTCGTGGCGGTCCGGATCCTGCACCAAGAAACCGCCGGAAATCTGCTTGAACTCAAGATCGCCAAAATCGTGATCGTGAGCTTCGCGCGGCATTTGCAGGAGACGCAGATTCTTTTTCGCGCCCAATTTCTGAAGCGCGCCAGCTTCGAATCCCGGCGCGACGATGCATTCCACAAATAGTTTTCCCACTTCTTCGGCCGCCGCTGCATCGAGCACGCGATTAAAAGCCAACACGCCGCCGAACGCGGACACCGGATCGCACGCTAGGGCTTTCAGATACGCGTCCAGCAAAGATTCCTGCTCGGCTGCTCCGCACGGATTGTTGTGTTTTATGATCGCGACGCCGGGACGCCGAAATTCGGTGACGAGTTCCCATGCGGCATCCAGATCGATAAGGTTATTGTAGGAAAGCTCTTTACCTTGCAGTTGCTTCGCGCCAGCCAGTCCGGCGGCAGGTCGCCCCGCTGGAATGTACAGCGCCGCGCTCTGATGAGGGTTTTCGCCATACCGCATGGTCTGCTGGCGCTCTAGAGATAGGTGGATCCTTCGCGGCAGTTTTTCGAGCGCGGCGATGCTGATTTCACCGTTCGCCCTGAGCCGTTCCAGTTCTGTGGCGATTTCGCCATCGTACCGCGCGGTTCGAGCGTAAGCTTTTCGCGCCAGCTCAAGCCGCGTCGCAAGGCTTAGCTCGCCTTTGCCGCGCAATTCCGCCAAGATGACAGCATAGTCCGCAGGATCGGTGACCACTCCCACGCTCTGAAAGTTTTTTGCCGCCGAGCGCAACATGGCTGGCCCGCCAATATCAATGTTCTCGATGAGCTCGCTGGCAGTGACATCGGACTTGGAAGCCGTCGCTGAAAACGGATAGAGGTTTACGACGACCAGATCGATCGGCACGACTCCGTGTTGTGCAACTTCCTTGCGATCCTCGGCTTTTGCGCGCTGGAACAGAATTCCGCCGTGAACTTTGGGGTGCAGCGTCTTCAAGCGTCCGCCCAGCATCTCCGGCCAGCCGGTTAGCTCCGTGATGTCTCGCACAGCTATCCCGGATTCGCGCAGAAGCCGCGCCGTTCCGCCCGTGGAAACAACTTCAATACCGAGCGCTGCCAACTCGCGCGCAAATTCGACGATTCCAGTTTTGTCATAGACGCTGATCAGCGCCCGCTCAATAGCCACGATGGCTCTCCGAAAACATGAGGGCTGGCTAGTGTAAGCGTTTGCGGAAAATTTCGGAAG
>CAVPFK010000002.1:0-30529 GCA_963703705.1 uncultured Acidobacteriota bacterium
TAGTTGAAACCAACAATACGATGTTCAGGACCGTCAGCATCGCATCCGGACTTTATCCTATCTACATAGCTTTTTCCCGTCGAAGTTCTAGACTGAAGTCATCCCTCCCATGCAGGCCCTTGAAGTCCGCCGTGTTCGCCTTTCCGAAGACCTACGAGATGAAGCAAATCGTCGAGTTTTTGTCTGACCAGATTACGACCCTGAACCAACTGCACCTCCCGATGAATGAGTTTCTTTGGCAGAGCTTTCGAATCGTTCTCTATACCAACCTGAACGGAAGAAAATCCGCGTGAATGCGAAATCAATTGCTACGACACCCAAGCAAGATATGCTCAAAATTCAAGCACGGGGGATGCAGGCATTTGCATCGCTCCGTGTGGCGCACAAAAGTAAACGAACCCAAGAAGGAAAGCGGTGTTCCTGTCTTTCCGATTCTCAGAAAAGTTTTGAACGATTACCGAACCCGAGTGAAAGGGAAGGACGAGGATTACATGTTCGCCGGGGAGAGGCGAGGCACACCTTTGAATCTGGCGAACTTAGTTCGACGAGTTATTCAACCGGCGCTGGACAATGCGGAGGATGGGCCGGTAAAATCGCTGGGTTGGCCTTCCTGCCGTCGCGGGTTGGCGAGTAATCTCTACGCGGTGGGAGTTACGCCGGCCATCATTCAGCGGATTCTGTGTCATTCATCGGTCTCAACGACTATGGATTTTTATGTGGTGACTCAGGATACGGAAGCACGAGAAGGGTTGCAAAAGCTCGAGGATTGGCTAAAGATAGTCTGATTTTTGGGCCTAGAATGTAAGTCTTCGGTAAGTTACAGAAAACAAAAAGTGCCGAGGTAGCTCAGTTGGTAGAGCAGCCGATTCGTAATCGGCAGGTCGGCGGTTCAAGTCCGCCCCTCGGCTCCAACATCCCGCGTGTTTTGAAGAGTTTCCCATTTTCAATTGATGATTTGTCGGCGAGACGTTGCAAGTTTCCGACTTGAACTGGTCTCGTAAAGCGTCCATTGCGGCAGTTTGCGCGCTGGAGACCGATTTCACATAGATATTCATGGTCAAACCTACGTTAGAGTGCCGCAAAATCGCTTGAATGGTTTTGTCGTCTATCCCGATGGCGTGAAGGTCTGTGGCAAGTCCTCGCCGCGCACGTCTGGATGGCCGCAAGAATTACGCGCCGAGCGAGCTGCTCCTAGAATGATCGCCACGCGGCACACGAATTGTTGATTCTTATCCGGCATACCTGAATCCCAATAAATTTTTTCGCCACACTGTCGTGTTTTGCCCGCCGTTTCCGATTTCATGGTTAGAGGGGGAGAGCGTCACCTTGAGGTCCAAAATGGAAATCCCGGTTCATGGCCCATAGCGCGGTGGCTGTTCACCGATCACTTCAACCGAAAGGAGAAACTAGAATGAAAAGATTCAAGACACACTTGACCTTGGCGGCGGTATTCGTAGGTGTTGCGCTTGCGGGCATGATGATGAAACCGCGCTCGACTTCCGCCGAAATCTCCAGTAGCCGAGTCGAGCTCGTACCGAGCGTTCCCTTCGCAGAGACCGAAACTGGCGGGTTTGGGCTGCCTACCGCAATCAAAGTCCCAGCCGGGCAAAGCCTGATCATCGAGACGTTGAGCCTTCAGATGGACGTGACACCATCGGGTAGCCAGCTCGAAGCCTTCATCAATTACGCGAGCGCGGGCAAGAGCGTCACGCTGTTCGTCCCATTGTCGTACGTATACACCCAGACATCCAATGGCTACGATACTTATATCGCGACGCAGACGGTCCGCCTATATGCGGACCCAGGCACGTCTATCAGCTTGACCGCCTATAGCCCTACTGGCTCGACCGGTACGCTGTTCCTGACCGTGTCGGGCTACCGGTCGGAAATTTGAGCAACTGTGGAACCCCGTCTCGACGTCCCAATACGGCGGGTGGCCACACTTCGTTGGATTTATCGGCGTATTTGCTCCGCCACGAGAAGGGTCCGGCCCGAACACATGGGTAATGGACGCAGCCAAGCCCGTAGCGTTCGCGTCCTAGCCCGGCAGCGATTCCAGCCGCGATTTGACATATATTCAGTCAATGAACGTGCGAACCGTAAGTTTTAACGGAGTATTTTGAACAAATTCACGCGTGCGTGAGAAGCGGGGACAACCCTACTACTGAATTTAGGGTTGCGCTGCTTCCTCAATTAATGGCGCAGCGAACGCATGGTTGAATGTGATCGATATTGCGACACCTTTCCGAACGTTGTTCACTAACGCCGGCCTGAAACAAACAATGCACGTCCCGACAGGGTGCCTTACGCTGGGATAAACGATACCGGCTGATCCAAGTTCGAGAAGTTCTCCGGCCAATCGTTGTGAGGCGCCATAGCTGTTTGGATTCAAACAATTCTCAAAGTTAGGATCATCACGAATGTCGTGAAACTTTCCCCGAAAGTCCGTGAGGAAATCAACATAGGCAAAAATCTCCTTCTCTTGCCATTTGATTTCCTGTAGTTCCTTCATCTTGTGATATGCCACTTCTTTCTCGGAGGTCTCTCGGGAGAATGCTGCATACCACGCGCCCCGTTCCGCTCCGTTGAAACGGCTTCCGAGCGGGCTGGCATGCGTAAACGCAGCATTGACAATATGGGAGTAAGAGAGACCAAACACGAGTTCGTGCACCGTAATGCCGGGAAGAACTCCAGCTTCGCCGAGAAGCCGGTCGTTTGTGGCTCCCTCCAGTTCGAACAGTGCATTCAGCTCGTCAGGATCATCTGTTAGTCTAGTGAGAACGCTGCGATCCTTGTCGATATGTCTGGAGGGTATCAGACGGTGCGTGTCGTCTTGAGAAACATCGGAAACCTGAGGTCGCACCTACCGTCCGCCGCGGCGAGAATCCAGAAGTTGCCTGACGCGCATCATTGCGGGCTGGCCGCCTTTGATTATGTACGAGAGTGGAGTCGCCCCTTCAAACATTGGATTTTCGTTTGGCAACTGAACCCAACGGTCGGCGAGGTTCTTGCTATACAGGATGTTCAACGCCTTAAAAATTCCAATCAGCGCGGAAATCCTTGTCATTCGATCTTGGTCAAGAGTTCCCCGCGACTTCCTCTTCAATTCGTAAAATGCGCCATTCGACATGCCACCCAGTAACTGCCTGGCGTCTTCATCACGCAATTTCCAAACTTCACTAATCATCAAGAATGCTTTCACTGCTGAAGGAGTCAATCGTGCCAGCACGTCCTTATTAGAAAGATCAACGGGTTTTTCCCAAGCGATGCCTGTGCTGGCTAGTTGATTTGCTGTTACCATACAACCTCCGCGCCAACTCCAGATATGGACCATTATACGTCCATTATTGGATGCAGTCCAGCTTTTTGCCAGCCGGCGTCGAAGAATACAATGGCTGCATGTGGCTCAATCAGAGGTAGTTAAATCCGTGTCTCTTTCACTTCAACCCGCACCCTCTCGCGTGAATCGGTCGGTTAGCGCTACAAGAAGCGAAGCACGTCGTGCTCGCACGTCTCTAAATGCACGTGCATCATGATTCCCACGGATTTAGCACTTGTACAGGCACGCTCGCGTAGTTCTTCAAATGGTTGCTCGGTGCAGATCATGTATGAATTGAAATGCGGACCTCCGTTTGGTCAGTCCGGTTCGTGTCCACGCTTTGCAACGGCTGCGACCGCCGATGCAACTTGGCGAACATGCGCCCCGTACATCCCAATAGGAGACAAACTGCTTCTTTGTGAAGCTGCGGCGCTCTCATTCCTGCAAGAATTGAGATATTCTTCCGGTGCCCCGGAATTGGCGCTGTCAGTAGAGCGGCTATCCGGGTTCACCTTTTTACTTGACAAATCAAGTCGACCTACTGGATTCTACAAATGGCAACTTATTCGACCGCTCAGGTTGCAGAGATTTTGGATATCGGCACGGACACTCTGCACCGTTGGTTGAAGCAGAAGAAGGTTGTCACGCCCGAGCTTCAGCTCATCGGCGGTGTGAAGGTTCGTCTGTGGTCTGACGCGCAACTCGTCGCGGCACAGAAATATAAGGCGGAGCATTATTGGGGCAAAGGCGGTCGTAAGAAGCGAAAGAAACGAATCAAATAGCTAAGCGGGACGCGGCGGTGTTTCAGCACCGAACGCGCCCCTAAGCAAGGCCGCACGTCTGAGGTGCAACGATGCCTGCAACAGAAGTTATCCAGTTTCTACGCTCCGCGCAACTCACCTCGCACTCGTTGTTTCCGTTTCTGTCTCCTCCGAGGCCGGTCGCTGATTCTCCTCCCTAACTGACTCGCGATTGTGTTCTCGAGCCCGGTCGGGCTTCCGACCATCAAGTGACCCGTGTGTTCCATTACTTCTATCAATAACGACGACTGCCGGGCCGTGGCGTTCTTGCCGCAGGCAAAATGAGGAGATCCAAATGCAAAAGGCGCATCTGTACGAAGCAATTCTCTTAGTGAATCGAGGCGTTGACGAGGCCGTACGCGGGCTCGAACGCCTCAAACGTGTTAAGGACTCGCAGCTCGATTTCTCGTATTTCGATGAAGAACTGGTGCTCTTCGAGGACCATCGCGCGCGGCTCAATTCCCATTTCTGCAGCACTCTCCAACGCACGGAACAGCGGGATTCCGCTCACTTTGAAGTCAGGCGCCGCAAATACGAGGAGAACAAATTGGACGAAGTGCAGGTCTATCGGGATGTGCGAGTCGTCGAAGAACGCCGGCGTGCCGAGGGAAGACCACCCAAGGTGCGGTTCTTCACGCCAGAGGAGCAACAGGAATGGGAACGGCAGTACGGAAGGCCACCCGGCGACGTCCCGCGGTCGGTAGGGGAGGTCAAGCTATGAGTAAGAAAAAAGGAGCGAAGACCCAACAGAGAGATTTGCCAAATCCTGGAAAGCAATATCCCGGCGTCCACGGCAAGATCGTGGATTGGGCCGAGCACGTGTTCGAGGAAGGCATGCTATACGTGCGGGTGCGCTTCACGGACAAAACCGAACTGTGCTGGTCGCTGCAGACGGCGCACGTACTGAGGGAATCCGACCTGAGCGACTGGAAAACCGGAGATTGCAAACAACTGAAGCTCTACGCGGAGAACGAAATCGGCTGGCCGGAGTGACTAGGAAATGCGCGCGTCCAACCCGCAAAGCGCACGTCGAGATGTCGCGCGTCTATGCACCGAGCGGATTCAGCGTGACCGCATAATGTCTCGTTCTCTTGTTCTTTCCAGAACTCGCTCGAACGTCCGAGAGGATTTAACCTTCTCCGGGACCGATTCCAAACGGGGACTCTCACCCATCGTGGATTCGGGTGATGCATCACGACAGAGAAGCCCGCGAGCGCCGTTTTGTTGTTGGTGTAGATTTGAGCGTGTAGCGTCCACGCGAGACCGCAATGCAGGCCAGCCGGCGACTCAGGAGCTTCTCGCCCGCCTGGTTCCGTATCGACGTGAACGAGCTTAGATCGGCGGTTTGCTCTTGCCTCTAGATGGTGACGCGCCCTGATCTAGAGAGTGTCGAACACCCTTGGTCGACGTGGATCTACCACACGCTTGCGAGATTCTGCAGTCCCTGGAGGTAGTCCTCCTTTTCGATTCGGTTTTCGACGCCGAATCCCGTGAGGATCGTTATCATTTGCCCCACGGGAACTCCGGCAAGTTCAGCAGCTTTGCCGAGAGAAGCCTCTCCGTTTTTGTATCTTTCTATGGCTAACAGAACTCTGCCGCGCGAAACGAGATCTCGCACCGCTTTGGACAGGTCACTTCTCTCTTCCTTCCTGAGCTCGTTGAGAAACTCATAGTTATCGCGGTCCATGCGGATACTCATCGTCTTAGTCATTTTTGTGCCTCCAGCTTCCACCGGGCATCGTCAACGATCGAATCCTTGTAACGCCCGTTTCTTGCTAGCGCAGCGAGGTTTGCGAGTGGGTCGTTCCGTCCAATCAAGCCTTTCTCGCGGCTCCTAACCAGAATGGCCAAAGCAGTTGTGAATCCAAGGCCCGGCAATTTGCAGCTATTGATCCCGTTTTTGTCGTCGATATCTCGCCAAGCTGTCTCGCACCCCGTCTTCGACTTCTTCTGAAACACATGCACCACGTAAACGGCCCCCGCATACCGCAAAGTGTATACGGCGCGGAATGTGTCACCGCGAAAATCCTTCACCACTTCCAACACCGCTGCCGCCAGAACGACTCAGCGCCTTGGCGTCGCGGTGCTTGCCACCTCGCTGGCGACGTAGATGGCATAGCCCATGTGATCTTGGACAGGATCGGGAAATGCGCGCAAATCATTGCGACTTGACCCCATCCAGACTACTGGCTTGAGAGCCGGCTCCTCGACCATACAATCAAGTATGGTGATTTCACTATATTATGCCAAGGCCGTACCACAGCCCTCCGATGTCAGCTCGGGTTGCGCTCCTCCCCTGTGAGTGTGTGTTAAGTTCTCGGCATGAACGCGCGGAATTTTATTAGCGGTTTTGGCGGCGACGTAAGCGCCAAACATGTTTGAATGGTCTTGGCTTATACTGAGGGTATGAGTATAGAGAAGCATAATCCGACCTCAAGTCTCAGGCGAGCTTCGATTGATGTGGAAAACGAAGCCGAGCTCGAACGGCTCGACGCGTACGCGCTGAAAGCGGGCGGCGCAATTGCTCCGGCAGAGCGCAAAGGAATGATCCGCAAGGGCATGATCGACAAGCGCGGGAGTCTGCTAGTCACTGGCATCCTTACCGCGCAAAGAAACTGTGTCGCGAAGGGGATTCAGCCCATAACCTTGGGACCCAATTGCGAATGACCGATACGACCCCTCAGCTTGCAGGCACTTCACGGTCTCGCTTTAGGAGAGTCTTATCCTGGCTGCGGTCGGCAGCGATCGATTTTTTAATCTTCTCCGTTACGGTCGAACTCGTCTGCCTTCTATGGATTAATTTCACGAATTGGCCGGGTAGCAAGCCAAACTATCACCTGGACTACAACTCATTCTGGGCTGACATAAATCCTGCCTTTGGCGTGTGGCATCGCTCGAACGGCCGTTTCATCCACAGGAGCGGGTGCTACACCGTCGAATACGACACCAACAGCTACGGGGCTCGTGATGTTGAGCGCAGTCTGCATTCATCCTCGCCTCGCACAGTTGTTCTCGGTGATTCCTTCATTGAGGGTGTGGGATTGCCAGCCGACGCTCGTTTGACCAACATTCTTGAAAAAGATACTGGACGCGAGCATCTCAATTTCGGGACCGGCGGTAATTTCGGCCCCCTTCAATATGCCCTCCTATACAAGACCATGGCCGCTGCTTTCGACCACAATCTGGTCATCGTGGGAGTCCTTCCGGACAACGATTTCCATGACATGTCGCTATCTTTCTGGAAGGGTCGCGGGGAAGGCGCCCGTTACCGCCCTTATTACGCCGACGATCTTTCCATTATCTATAGCGGTAAGTTCCAGCCGAACAAGGGTGAAGGAATTTGGTATCACACCGAAGCTTTTTTGCGGGCCTACCTCGCTTCTTACCACGTAGGGTATTACATTCATGACCGGTTCTACTGGTATTCGCAAACTCCCTATTCCGGCTACAACGACTTCGACGACGTGGATCTCGCGCGCTTGAAGAAGGCGCTCGAGGACATAAAGAGCACCGCGGACGCACACGGTGCCCGAGTGGCGGTCTTTTTGATCCCGCGTGCCAACGATTTCTTGCGGTTGCATCAAGCGGGCACGAACCGTTTGGGCCCGTTGCTCGAGCGTTGGGGACGCGACTCGGGCATTCCGGTAAAGGACCTATTACCGGAGATGGAGGCGCAATCGGGAGGGGACTACCGCGCCTACTTTCTGCCTTGTGACGGTCACTGGTCCGCCCGAGGGAGCGCGGTAGCAGCGAAGGACCTGGAGCCCTGGCTCGATGAAAAGCCCGCTATTAAGGCAACAGCCGGAGATAAGAACTCGAATTGACCGTGTCGCTTACAGAACGGAAATCAACCTTGTTTGTCGATCAGAAAGTTTCCCAGCACCAGGCAATCCATTTCACTTCTGGAAAAAGTGCTGAACGCATTTTCAGGAGTAGTGACGATCGGCTCACCTCTCAAATTAAAAGAGGTATTTAGTACGACCGGAACGCCCGTGGCCCGGCCAAACCGCTCGATCAAGCCGTAGTAAAGCGGACTATATTCTTGAAAAACAGCTTGCACCCTCGCGGTGCCATCCACATGGGTCACCGCCGGGAGCGTGGCTCGGTGTTCCGGCCTTACTGGCGTGACGTAAAGCATATAGCGAACCGGATACTGCAGAGCGGCTCGATCGAGCTCAAAGTATTTTGCCGCGCATTCGGAGGCAACCGACGGGGCAAAAGGACGATACGGTTCGCGAAACTTGATTTTCGCGTTGACAATGTCCTTCATCGCCGGATTTCGCGGATCCGCCAGGATGCTTCGATTCCCGAGCGCGCGCGGTCCCCATTCGAAGCGCCCTTGAAACCATCCGACCACCTTGCCAGCCATCAGGTTCTCGGTCACGCGATCCAGAAGCTCATCGGTGCTCGGAGGCTCGCAGTATGGGATATTCTCCCGATCGAGAAATGAACGAATTGCAGACGCGCCATATTCCTGGCCCCAATAGGCATGCTCCATTCGGAATGTGCGGGGCTTTCCCAGGACCGAGTGATAAGCCCACAGAGCCGCACCTAGAGCTCCGCCGGAGTCTCCCGCGGCCGGCTGAATGAAGAGCTCGTCGAAGCCGGATTCGCTGAGGATGCGGCTGTTGGCCACGCTATTGAGGGCCACACCGCCCGCCATGCACAGTTTTTTGAGACCGGTCTCTTTGTGCAGGTTTTTCGCCATGCCGACCAGAAGGTCTTCGGTGACCTGCTGAATGCTGGCCGCAATATCCGCATAGTGCTCGTTGATGCGGCATTTCGGAATATAGTCGGGAGGCCGTTCGCCAAAATATTTCGGATACCCGGTAGACTCGGTGAAGAAAGGCATATTGGACGGGCGCGGCTCGCCAAACAAATTCGCAAATTTCCGGTTGAACATACGGTCGGTAGAGTGATGGAAGCAGAAATAATCCATGTCCAGCGAAAAGGAACCGTCATCATTCTGCCGCACGAGCTTCCAAACTTTATCGACGTAGCGGGGCGTGCCATAAGGCGCCATGCCCATCACTTTGTACTCGCCCTCGTTGACCTCGAAGCCGAGAAATGCGGTGAAGGTACTGTAAAGGAGGCCTAGGGAATGCGGAAAGTCGATCTCCTTGGTGAGACTGATTTGAGTGTCGCGTCCCACACCCGAGGCAGCCGTGGTCCATTCGCCGACGCCGTCCACGGTGAGAATCGCCGCTTCTGAAAAAGGGGAACACAGAAATGCGCTGCCGGCGTGGGACAGATGATGGCCGGAAAAAAGGATCCGCTCGCGGCTGATGTCTAGTTCTGATTGCAGAGTGCTGGCCACCCACAGTTTGTCCAGCATCCAGCCGATCATAGACTCCCGGAACACCTTCCAGGATTGCGGATAGGTTTGCAGGACGCTGGCCAGGATGCGATCGAACTTCCGGAACGGCTTCTCGAAAAAAACAACATAGTCCAGATCGCTTCCGCTTATTTGCGCTTCGCGAAGGCAAAACCGAATGGCTCTGGCCGGAAAGGCGAAGTCGTGCTTGACTCGCGAAAACCGCTCTTCTTCAGCTGCTGCGACAAGCAGGCCATCGCGCAGAACTACTGCGGCGGCATCGTGGTAATAGCAGGAGACTCCGAGAATATGCATGAGCTATTGCTTTTGTGCCCAGCTCATGTCGTGAACTTCCGGCAGGTGGTCCATCCATTTCGCGGGACGATTCTTGATGTGCAGAGCGTCAGAGAACAGGCGCGCGGCAACGCCAAACGGCAGCACTACAATGGCATACAGAACGGTGAGAAGTACGCGCGCCTGGAAGTTGCCAATCTTGTGGGCCAGGCGTTTCCATGCATCCCAAAGAGCCTTTATTTCGCTTACGAAGGTGTTAGGCACGAGTCGCTTAATCTAGAACAGCGTGTAGATGAACGGAGCCAGAGCTGAGCTTTGGGCCAGGATGATAAGAACCGCGAGAAGAAGCACGGAAAAAATCAGCGGCAGCATCCAGCGGCGCTTGTGACGCGCAAAAAAGGATATGAGTTCTCCCGCAATTCCGATCCGCCGATTGGCTGTCTTGACAAATCCCATCAGTTCTCCTCTTTCGAGAAACGGATTGCTTTAGGCGAACCCATTTTAGCACAGGAACTGGCGCGTCCTTTGCGGATTGCGGTATCCATCACTGATTCCAGACGGTTTTAACGTTGGTGAACTCGCGGATTCCGTACACACCCAGCTCGCGCCCGATGCCTGACCGTTTCACGCCACCGAAGGGAACTCGCGGGTCGGAGGCGACCATGCGGTTGATAAACACCATGCCGGCCTCGAGCCCCTCGATAAATTGATCTTGTTCGGTTTTGTCTTTGGTCCAGGCGCTAGCGCCCAATCCGAACGGTGTGGCGTTGGCGATGCGAATCGCGTCGTTGATGTCTTTGGCGCGGAACAGAGAAGCCACCGGGCCAAAAAGCTCGTCGCAAGCGGCTGGCGAACCATCCGGAATATTGCTGAGCACCGTGGGAGCGTAGAAATTTCCGAGGCGATTGAGAGGTTTCCCGCCGGTCAACAATTTTGCGCCCGCTTGAATGGTCTTTTGCACGTCCGCATCAAGAGTGGCAACGCCGTCAGCGGTAGCGAGAGGGCCCAGTTCGGTAGTCTCGTCAAATGGGTCGCCGATTTTCAGCGCTTCCATTTTTTTGACGAAGAGCTTTTCGAAGTCATCGGCAATGCGCTGATCGACTATAAATCGTTTTGCGGCGATGCAGGACTGGCCGTTATTCTGCACCCGAGCTTTCACCGCGCTGGAAGCCGCTTCTTCCAGATCTGCGCTCGACATCACGATGAAGGGATCGCTGCCGCCAAGTTCCAGCACGACTTTCTTGACTTGTTTCGAAGCGGCGACCGCCACTTGAATTCCCGCGCCTTCGCTCCCGGTCAGCGTAGCCGCTGCGATTCGCCGGTCGGCAATAATCCCAGCGACCTTATCGGAGCCGATGAGCAGAGTTTGAAACGCTCCTTCCGGGAAACCAGCGCGCAACAGGACTTCTTCAATCAGAAGAGCAGACTGCGGAACGTTGGAGGCGTGCTTGAGCAGCCCCATATTGCCCGCCATCATGGCCGGCGCTGCAAAACGAAAAACCTGCCAGAAAGGAAAGTTCCAGGGCATCACCGCGAGCACCACACCCAGTGGCTGGTACCGTATGAAACTCTGTGTGGCGGCGGTTTTGACTACTTCATCGGCGAGAAAACCTGCCCCATGTTCGGCATAATAGCGGCAGCCGACCGCGCACTTTGCGGCTTCTTCCACCGCGGCGCGAAAAGGCTTGCCCATTTCCAGCGTCATCACGCGGCCGAACTTTTCTTTTTCTTTCTCCAGGATTTCGGCGGCTCGCACGAGCATTTCCGCCCGTTTCGAATGCGGAATCCTTTTATAGGACTCAAAAGTCTCAGTCGCGAGCTGAATTTTTTTCTCTATTTGCGCGTCGGTCAAGGCCTCGAAAGACTTTACAAGCTCACCGGTAGCCGGATTAATCGTTGCGATAGCCATGATTCCTCTTAGATGAATGATGCACAAATCGGATTCAATTCGTTGGATCAGACTACCATAGGATCATTTGAAGCGCAGTTCTCTCCGAGACCGGATCTGAGGCGCGGGAATGTGATAGTTCCGCTGAGCCTGGGATGGATGGTTGACCTTGGAGGCCCGACCGGACTGCTGAAGCTGGCGGTGCGCTTCCTCCCAAGAGGGAGGCTCGGCGGATTCCTGACTCCAATGAGCGACGGCAGCCTCGTCACACCATTCGAGCAAGCGCGGCATGACGCGGCCGTGAACTCCAGCGAGCATGAAGTTTTTCATGTCCTGCTCGGAGGCCCAAAGCGTGCGGGTCCAAAAGGCGTTTCGTGCGTCCCGCAGAACTGAAACCGACAAGACGCCGGGAGCGGATTGGGCCTGTCGCGCCGAGAGAAACGCCTGCACGAAGATGGAAGGAAAGTAGCGCCAGGAGCGCACGCGAAGGCGTGTGAGGGAAACGAAGACCGTGTCTATAGGCATGGTCGGGTCACCTCGGCGTCTGTAAAAACATCCTAACTGATAGTTATTACGCAGGAGGCGATGCATATTTTTCAGCGATCCGCAATTTCTTCACGCGTGCGGTATATGCTCGCGGACGTAACCCGCTTAATTAGAATGTATTGCATGGCGAGGGTTTGGCATGGTTTCTGCAACTAGACTAAATTGCGTGCTGGGCCTTGACACTAGCATGTGGGAAACTGATGGCAGGTCCCACGACCGATCTACACTACAAATCCAATCCTAGGTCAGGATCGAAGTGAGACTAAGTCTTCGGCTAATCTTATTTCTGGTTGTCGGAATCACGCTGGTCACCTTCTTGGTGGCGAGAACCCAGGTGCGTTCGGAGAAGCGCGGCCTGCGCGCGGATCTGGAACGACGCGCGGGGATTCTGGCTGAAAGCTTGCAGGAAATTATCGAGCCGGCAGTGGAACGAGGTTCGCGCGATCAACTCCGGCGCATCGTCGAAAGATTTGGAAATAGAGAGCGCCTCGCCGGCGTGGTTGTTTATGACGCGCAGGGCAACGTGATGGCGGAAACGCCGAGCCTGACAGCGAAGTTCAACCCCTCGGTCCCCATCAAAGACATGCAGGGCGGAGAGGAAGCAGCCAGCAAGTTTTACGACGTTGGCGGCAAGTCCATGGCGATGCACGGTTATTTTTTGCCGCTGCACGGCAAGTCTTCCTTGATCGGATATCTGGGAATTTTCCACGACGCCGGTTACATCGAGGCGCAGAGTGTACGCATCTGGCGCGAGACATTGTGGCACGTCGTGGCGCAGGTGCTCTTGATCGTGTTCATTACCGTTCTGATTATCCGCTGGACCATCATCCTGCCGATTTCGCGCACGGCTCAGTGGATGAAAGACGTTCGCGCCGGCCGCTCGGCGCCGCGTCCGCCGCTGCCCAAGGGAGATTTTCTCGAGCCCTTCACCCGCGAAGTGCAGAACCTGACGGAAAGCTTGGTTGAGGCGCGGGCCGCTGCGGAGGAAGAAGCGCGCCTGCGCGAAACGGGCGAGTCGTTGTGGACTCCCGAACGATTGCGCGTAAGCATCCAAAACAAAGCTCTGCAAAACACGTTGTTCGTGGTTTCAAACCGCGAGCCGTACATGCACGTGCGCCGCGGCAAAACGATCGACATGATTATCCCAGCCAGCGGCTTGGTCACCGCTCTGGAGCCGATCCTACGCGCCTGCGACGGCGAATGGATTGCCTCCGGTTCGGGCGACGCCGACGCTGAGACGGTGGACGAGAACGACCGCCTTCGGGTGCCTCCTGACAAACCGGAATACACATTGAAACGCGTCTTCCTAACGAAGGAAGAAGAAGAAGGCTATTACTACGGATTTTCTAACGAAGGGCTATGGCCTCTTTGCCACATCGCGCACACGCGTCCCATTTTCCGCACATCTGACTGGGAAGCCTATCAGACCGCCAATCGAAAGTTTGCAGATGCCGTGTTGGCCGAAATGGAAGGTGTTGAAAAACCGCTGGTCCTGGTGCAGGACTATCACTTCGCTCTGCTCCCGCGCATGCTCAAGGAAGCGCGTCCAGATGCTCGCATCGCGATTTTTTGGCATATTCCCTGGCCCAATCCGCAAGCCTTTGGGATTTGCCCTTGGCAGCGCGAGCTGATAGACGGGCTGTTGGGCGCTGATCTGGTTGGCTTCCACATTCAGGCGCACTGCAATAATTTTCTTGAAACGGTCGATGCGGCAGTCGAGTCACGAACGGAGTGGGAGCGCTTTGCGGTGAAGCGCCACGGTCACATCACGCTGGTTCGTCCGTTCCCGATCAGCGTGGATTTCCGCGAGAAGCACACGGAGGCTGAAACTCCCGTGTCACCGTATGTCCTGCGCGCTTCGTTGCTAAAAAAGCTGGGAATCCAAGCAAATTTCATGGGCATAGGGGTCGACCGCATCGACTACACCAAGGGAATCGTCGAGCGATTCCGAGGAATCGAGCGTTTCCTCCAGAAATATCCGCAATATGTTGGCAAGTTCACCTTCGTGCAAATTGGAGCGCCCAGCCGCACGCACATCCCGCGCTATCATGACTTCCTGATGGAAGTGGAGGCGGAGGCGGCGCGGGTGAACTCAATTTTTCAGATGGCGGCCTGGAAGCCCATCGCGATGATCACGCGCCACCATAACCACGAAGAAATTCAGCCGTATTACCAAGCCGCTGATTTCTGCATGGTCACTTCACTTCACGATGGCATGAACCTGGTGGCCAAGGAATTTATTGCGGCCCGCGAAGATGAACAGGGCGCGCTGATTTTGAGCCAGTTTACGGGCGCGAGCCGTGAATTGCGCGACGCGATCATCGTCAATCCGTACGACGTGGAGCAAATGGGAGAAGCAATCCGGTCGGCTTTGGAAATGGACCCAGAGGAACGCCACGTTCGTATGGTCCAGATGCGCCGCACGGTAAAAGAAAACAACATTTACCGTTGGGCAGGAAACCTGATTGCGGAACTTTCGGAAATCAGGGTGGGCGATAACGAATCGAGTATTGAACCGTCGGATTTGCTCAAGGCACAGGACTCCGCGCCGCAGCCTCGCAGCGTTCATCTGACTGTTGTGCCGCCAAGAGCGAGCGCTGGAGGCTGAGATTACTGCTTCGAGAAATCTCGTTCTTCCATCAATCCGGAGCGCTTCCTGGGACCAAAGAGGTCCAAAGCCGGAATACTTTCCAGCTCATTTATTTCACAGTTGGCCGCAGCTGAAAACACGCATTAACGCTGCTCAGAATTGTGCGCTCTTTCTCGACCTTGATGGGACGCTGGTGCCCCTACGGCCGCGGCCCGCGGACGTTCAGCTCTCTCGGCGGACGAATCGCATTCTTAAACTGCTCAATGGCCACAAGAATTTGCACCTCGCATTCGTCAGCGGTCGGCAACTTAAAGTCCTGCGAAGAATTATTGGGATGGATCATGTTCGTTACGTTGGCTTGCACGGCGCGGAACAAGAAGAAACGTCTCCGCCCATGAGTACAAACGGCATGCGAGCACTTTTGCGCGTGAAGCGTTCCGCGCAGGCGAAGCTCAAGGGACTGGCGCGGGTTTGGATCGAAGACAAAGGCCTCAGTTTTGCAGTCCATTACTGGGGTGCAAGGCCGGCCACGGTCCGATCGGCCGATCTCGAGCTGCGCAAGATCCTGGCCCCGAACCTGGCGGCCTTGCGCGTTATACATGGAAATAAAGTTTGGGAAGTGATGCCAAAAGAAGTCCCCGGAAAAGGCGTAGCGGTCCGTTCGCTATTGAATAGCTTGCCTGAAAAAACTTTGGCGATTTATGTGGGCGACGATGTGACCGACGAAACAGCCTTCGCGGCTCTGAACGATCAGATTACAGTTAAGGTTGGCCGGGTGCGCGGCACGCATGCGCATTTTTATTTGCGCAACCCGTCGGAAGTTCAACGTTTTCTATCGCGCCTCGAAACGGTTCTCTCATAAAAACGCTGGTCCGAAGCCCCTGCTGCGGTCGTCACTTGCCCAGGCTATCCTCCCATCCCCAACTATGTAATTGCATGGAAGATCGCGTATGATGGTGGCGAAATCCCCGTGTTCGGACCGGAAAGGTCTCACATGAATCACCGGTTCACTATAGGTGTCGAAGAAGAGTTTCAAATCGTTGATCCTGCTACGGGAGAGCTGCGCTCGCACGTCAGCGAGCTGGTTGCGGCAACTTCTCAAGGCTTGGGCGAGCAAGTAAAGCCCGAGATGCACCAATCCATCGTGGAGATAGGCACCAAAATCTGCGGCGACGTTGGAGAACTGGCAGCGGACATGCATCGCACCCGAGGCGAATTGGTGCGCGCTGCCGAACGCGTCGGTTTGCAGGTTGCCGCCGCCGGCACGCATCCGTTTTCAAGCTGGATCGATCAGGTCATCTCGCCCGGGGACCGCTATAAAAACATTGTCGAAGAACTCCAGCAACTGGCTCGTTCGCTGCTGATTTTCGGAATGCACGTGCACGTGGCAGTGCCAGACCGCACCACCATGATCGACCTGATGAACATGGCGCGCTATTTTCTGCCGCATCTGCTGGCGCTTTCCACCAGCTCGCCTTTCTGGATGGGTCGCAATACGGGCTTGAAGTCGTTTCGCACCACAGTATTCCGGCGTTTTCCGCGCACCGGCATCCCGGACCATTTCAGTTCGTGGAGCGAGTACGAAGATTACGTCAACTTGCTCGTGCGTTTGCATTGCATCGACAACGCCAAGAAAATCTGGTGGGACGTTCGCCCGCATCCCACGTTTGGCACGCTGGAATTTCGCGTGTTCGACGTAGCTACACGCCTGGACGAAGCCATCGCCATCGCCGCCTTGACGCAAGCCATCGTCGTGAAACTGCATCGGCTATATACGCGCAATATGGGCTTTCGAATGTATCCTCGCGCGCTCATTGAAGAAAATAAGTGGCGGGCGGCGCGCTGGGGAGTGGAAGGCAAGCTCATTGATTTTGGCAAGCAGGCCGAAGTGCCCATGCAGGAGTTGGGTGAAGAGCTGCTGGAATTCACCGACGATGTTGCAGACGATCTGGGAAGCCGTGCGGCGCTCGGACCAATTCACCGAATTTTGCGGGAGGGCACGAGCGCGGAGCGGCAGTTGCGCGTATTCAATGAAACGGGTGACTTGAAGGAAGTGGTGAGGCACATTGTTTCGGAAACGCGAGCGGGAGTCGCGCAACATGCTTCTTCCGCATAGCTTAGCCACTGCGGAATGAGTTGGAGGAAGATGATTATGCCGAGCGCGCGAACCCTAGAAGAGCGGGTGGCTTCGCCGGAGCTGAAGCCATCCACCACCAAGAAAGGAACCGATGCCATGAAAATTGGACTTCTCTGCGGACGCGAATACAGCTTCCCCCCGGCTTTCATTGAAAAGGTCAACGAACTAGGAAAGAGGGACAAAATTACCGCAGAATTCGTTCGCCTGGGCGGCGTGCGCATGGGCGAGCCTGCCCGGTATCGAGTGATCGTAGACCGCATCTCCCACGAAGTGGAATTCTACCGTGGCTACCTAAAGCACGCCGTGCTGCAGGGCACCTACGTGATCAACAATCCGTTCTGGTGGACGGCGGACGACAAATTCTTCAATTATGCGGTAGCCTCGAAGCTCGGTATCGCCATCCCGAAAACGATTCTGCTTCCGCAGAAATCCTATCCCTCCGATGTGGATATTAATTCTGAGTCGCTGCGCAACCTGGAGTATCCAATGGATTGGGACGCTTTGCTTGACACCGTGGGCCGCCCGGCTATTTTGAAGCCATATTCCGGCGGAGGCTGGAAGCACGTTTATAAGGTTAACAATCGCGAAGAGCTGCTAGCCGCCTACGACGGCACGGGGCCTTACTGCATGACTCTGCAGGAATTCATCGACTTTGACAAATATGTCCGCTGTTTCACATTTGGGAAAATGGACATTATGCCGGTCGCCTACGATCCGAAGGAGCGCCGCTATTTGGTCGATCACAATTATCTTTCTCCGGAACTGGGCGAGCGCGTGATACGCGATGCGCAGACGATCAATCAAGCGCTTGGATACGAAATGAACACCATCGAATTCGCCGTAAAGCAAGGCGTGCCCTACGCCATTGACTTCCTGAACCCTGCGCCGGATTTTGAACGCGACCGCATCACCGAGTTTTACTTCGAACACGTTGTCGACCGCATGGCTCGTTTGGTAATCGATCGCGCACTGAACGGCTCACCGGCGAATTCCTGGCCTCGCTGGGAAGAAATGCTGGGTGTTGGTGCCGCTGCCGGCTTTACCGGCGCGCCTGAGAAAGGACGTGCGGGAGCGAAAACGGCGTGAGCGGCACAGCCCATCTGGACCGCACTCCCGCACAGTTGTGGCACGGGTTACTGCGTCCGGAAGTCGAGTTTGCTCCGGAATTCTCCGCTGAGCTAAACGCGCGCATGCGCGCGGAAAAACTGACCTTCGGAGACCGCGTGCATTGCCCGTTCCTCCGGCCCTTTTTCCTTACCTCCAAGGATGAAAACCGTGTGCGCGAGGTCGCCGAGCTTATCGCGCAGTTGGGCGAACGCGTGGTGCAGCAAGCGCTCGCTGACCCCGCATTGCTGGAGCAAGTGGCCCTGACTCCCGAAGAAGAGCGCCTTGTGCGTATTTCACCGCGCTACAGCACTGCCAGCACCGCATCGCGGCTGGATGCTTTTCTGCTTCCCGAATCTTTGCAATTCGCTGAATACAACGCCGAATCTCCTGCGGGCCCGGGTTATGCTGAAACTTTAGCCGGCGTGTTTCGCACGCTGCCGGTGATGGAGAGGTTCGCCGAGCACTACAACGTACGTCAGTTTCCGTTGATGGAGCGCTTGCTCGCGGCTTTGCTCGAGAGTTATCGCGATTGGGGCGGGACAGCCGCGCCTCCCCTGATTGCCATTGTGGACTGGCGCGAAGTCCCCACCTGGAGTGAATTTGAAATTTTGCAGGCGCGCTTTGAAAAAGCCGGCGTGCCAACCCTTGTGTGCACTCCATCTGAACTCGAGTTTGACAGCACCAAACTCATGGCGCGCGGCCGGCGCATCGACTTGGTCTATCGCCGCGTATTGATCAACGACATTCTCGCTCATCCGGCCGAATGCGAAGCGCTGGTAAAGGCCTATCAGGCGGGCGCTGTCTGCGTCGCGAACGCGTTAAGTTGCAAAATTCCTCACAAGAAAGCATTTTTCGCCGTTTTGACCGACGAGCGAAACGAGGCGCTATTTAATTCGAGCGAGCGCGGGCTAATCCGCCGCCACATTCCCTGGACGCGCCTGCTAGGGGACGTGAAGACGACGCGCGACGGCGAATCCTTCGGTTTGCTGGATCACGTCCGCAAGGACCGGCAGAATTTCGTATTAAAGCCGAATGATGAGTACGGCGGTACCGGCGTGACCCTGGGTTGGGAGCTGGATGACCGGCAGTGGGACGCCGCCATCCAGCAGGGGCTTTCCGAACACAACCGCGCCTGGGTGGTCCAGGAGCGCATCGCTGTCCGCCGCGAAATTTTCCCCATGCAGACCGAAGACGGAGTCGAAATGCGCAACATGCTGGTGGACTTTGCGCCCTATTTGTTCCGAGGGAAGATGGCCGGATGCCTCACACGCCTGAGCGCGACAGGCTTGGCGAACGTCACGTCCGGCGGCGGACAAGTTCCCTCCTTTGTGGTCGATCCACGGTAATGAATAGCGCCATACAGCTTGATCCCCGTAGTAAAAAATGCCCGGCAAAATTACAATAACTAGATGACTTTTGGCTCTTTAAAACCCGAGCTGATGCCCGGCGCCCGGAACGCAATCGACGTATGCCTGGCCATACAACCGAACGAACGCGTGACGCTCATCGCCGATCGCGCGAGTGCGGCCGTGGCAGCGAGCCTGGCTCAGGCCATCGCCGAGCGCGGCGCGATATGTGAACCATTTCTGCTCGAAGATCTCGCTTCGCGTCCTTTGGCTCGCGCTCCGCAACAGGTCCTGGATTCGCTCGGCCGCAATGACGCTGGGATTTTGTGCATGCAGCCGATGTTGGGAGAACTCGCCGCGCGCAAGGACATCGTTGGCGTGGTCGAGCGGCGCCACATTCGCTACGCGCACATGGTCGGCGTCACGCCGGAAATCATGCAGCAAGGCATGCGCGCCGATTACACCATGGTGGACAAGCTAAGTGAGCGTCTGCTGCAGCGCATGCACTCCGCGCGTTCGCTTACCGTGCGCACCGATGCCGGCACAACCCTGGTCGCAAGCTTTGACGCGGCTCTCGACTGGGTAAAGACCAGCGGCTTGATCAACCGGCGCTACTGGTCCAATTTGCCGGCGGGAGAAGTTTTCACTACGCCTGCGAAGGTGGACGGCACATTTGTCTGTGATGGCACTGCCGGCGATCACTTCTGCGGCAAGTATGGCGACTTGCAGAAAACACCTTTGGCCTTGGAGATTCGCGGTGGACGCCTAGTCTCAGCGAAATGCGCGCGCAAGGATCTGGAAGAGGAATTCTGGAAATATTGCCACACGGATGAGAACAGCGACCGCGTTGGCGAACTGGCCTTCGGCACGAACCTCAGCTTGTCCGACATGATTGGTGTGCTGCTGCAGGATGAGAAACTGCCGGGCGTGCATCTTGCTTTCGGCGATCCTTACGGCAGCCAAACGCATGCAGCGTGGAGTTCGCGAACGCATGTGGACGTGCTGGCGCGCGCTTGCAATGTCTGGATCGACGAAGAGCAGGTGATTTGTAAGGGCCGCTATCTGCTCGACCGCTTCGGGCTGGCCTAGCGGACTAAAACAGCCTGGTGATGTACTCCCACATCTGATGTTTCCAATACGGCCAGTCGTGCCCGCCTTGCGGCCCCCAATCGTCCAGATGATGGGGAATTCCCTTCGCCGACAGAATTGCCGAGAGCCGGTAAGACGGCCCGCTGTTTTCCCAAGGCCCGCTGCCGGTGGCGATGTGAATGTCGCACTGCGAGAGCTGCGCCATCAAATTTCCATCCGAGAGGTTGGAAAGATAATCCACGGGATTGTTGAAGTAGGTGTTGTCGTCATACATCCCGTTCATGAAATTCTTGATGTCGTAAACGCCGGAAAGCGCGAAGCAGCGGCGCACCACATCGGGGTGCTTGAACAGCGTGTTTGCCGCATGGTAAGCGCCGAAGGATGCTCCCATGGTGGAAATTGCGATGTCCCGGGACTGGCAGTTGTCTTGAATGAATGGAACGACTTCATAACGCACGTAAGCGTCAAATTGCGACTGCACCCAGCTTCGATGAAACGGGTGCGCGCTTTTGTTGTAGAATCCGGCGGAATTTACGGAATTGATGCTGAAGAATTTTACGCGTCCGGCGTCGATCAGCGGCGACAGGCTTTCGACCAATCCCTGTCCCTCCAGTTCCCATTCATCGCCGGCGCTGGTGGGAAATCCAAGCAGAGGCGGCCCCCAGTGGCCGTAAACAACAGTGCCCATATCGAGTCCCAGGCGATTTGAATACCAACGATGATATTCCCGTTTCATGTCACTCCCGTGGTGGAGCCGGCGTTCGCTGCAGGCCTGCTGTCGAGCGCGATATTATACGGCGTTTCGCCTCGCCAAAAAGTGGAAAGTCATTCCATCAAAGTTTCGCTCTGTTATTCTAATGCGATGCGAAACGCCCTTCGCCGTGTATTCGTTGGTGGCGCTGACTACATCCATGTTCTCGCTGTGCGTTCAGGCCGGCGATCTCTCTACCGCCGCCCGTTCACAACCGGGTGGCGCGATTGAACGCGGTAACTCCCGGCCAGTTGCGCAAACACGAAAAGTACCGCTCGCGATTTCTCCCGCGCCTGCACGACCTGATCGTATATCTCCCGGCGGTCTACGCTCAAAATCCGCAAGCGCGCCTGCCCGTGCTTTATCTTCAGGACGGTCAAAATCTGTTCGATGGCGCGACCTCGTTCATCCCCGGCATGGATTGGCACCTGCGGGAGACCACCGATTATCTGATCGCCCAGGCCCGAATCCGCCCGCTGATCATCGTGGGCATCTATAATACCGGCAAATCGCGCCTGGGCGAGTACACGCCGTCGCGCGACAAAAGAATGGGCGGCGGCAAAGCCGATCGCTACGGCCAAATGCTGCTTGAAGAGATCATGCCTTTCATCAACGCTGAATATCGCACGCTCCCGGGCCCGGTAAATACGGGGCTGGGCGGCTCGTCGCTTGGCGGGCTTCTTACCATCTATCTCGGCCTTCGCTTCCCCCAAGTCTTCGGCAAGCTGGCCGTACTTTCACCTTCGGTGTGGTGGAATCGCGGCTGGATTCTCAATTTTGCCGCTCGCGTGAATCTACAAAGCCGTCCGCGAATTTGGCTGGATGTGGGCACCAAAGAAGGCGGCCGCAGCGCGGACAACGTTCAAAAGTTGTGCGGCGTTCTGGTCGAAAAAGGCTGGCGCGACGGCCGCGATCTGCATTTCGAAACAATTCCTGGCGCCGAGCACAACGAGGCTGCCTGGGCGCAGCGAGTCGCACCGTTCCTGCAATTCCTGTTTCCCTCCAGCGAGACCGCAGTATAATCCGCTCTCTTGCTCAAGCTGCTGAGCCGGTATAATTCAGGAACACCCGAGGCCATCGTCTTTGTCCCCAGAGCGACCACTAACCATTCTTTGCATCAGCTCGTACGAAAAAGGCCAGGAATTTCTGCGCTCGGCGAAAGATGCGGGCTGCCGCGTGCTGTTCCTCACCATTGAAAAGCTTCGCAACGCAAACTGGCCGAGCGAAGCCATAGACGAAATGTTTTATATGCCCGAAGACCTTCCCACCGATGACATCATCCGCGCGGTCAGCTACATGGCGCGCACGCAGCCGGTTGACCGCATCGTGGCGCTCGACGAATTTGACATGGAGAACGTGGCCGCCCTGCGCGAACATTTGCGCATTCCGGGCATGGGGCTTTCCACCGTGCGTTATTTTCGCGACAAGCTCGCCATGCGCGGCCGCGCCCGTGAAACGGGTATTCTCGTTCCGGAATTCGTCCACGTTCTCAATTACGAAAACCTGAAAAGCTTCATGGCCCGCGTGAAGCCGCCGTGGTTGTTGAAGCCGCGCTCGCAAGCCTCTGGGATCGGCATGAAGAAAATTCAGGAGCCTGCGGAGCTGTGGCCCTGGCTCGACCAGTTGGGCGATCAGCAATCTTTCTTTCTGCTCGAACAATTTGTTCCCGGAGAAGTCTTTCACGTCGACAGCGTCGTCTCCGAGCGCAAGGTAGTTCTTGCCGAAGCGCACATGTACGGCAAGCCGCCGCTGGATGTCGCGCATCAGGGAGGCATCTTCACCACACGCACTTTGTCGCGCATCTCCGCTGAATCAAAAGGTCTTCTGAAGGTCAATCGCGATTTGATCGAGGCTTTGGGATTCATCCGCGGCGTCACCCATGCCGAATTTCTGCGCGCGCACGAAGACGGCAAACTTTATTTCATCGAGATTGCCGCGCGCGTCGGGGGCGCCTACATTTCCGATGTGGTGGAAGCCGCAACCGGCGTCAACCTGTGGCGCGAATGGGCGCGCCTCGAAGTGGGGGGAGGCAGGACGCCGTATGAATTGCCTGCGGTGCGCCGCGATTATGCCGGCGTCATAATTTCTCTCGCGCGCCAGGATCATCCCGATACTTCCGCTTACGACGATCCTGAAATCGTTCTGCGCATCCCCAAGCATCATCATGCGGGATTCGTCTTGCGCGCAAACAAAGCGCAGCGAATCGCTGATTTGCTGGAGTCCTACACCTCACGCTTTCGCCAGGACTTCTACGCCACGCAGCCCGTCCCCGACAAGCCTAGCGCATGACGAGCTTGGATCCTGTCTGGCGCGACACCTCTATTTACGAGGCGGGCCTTCCAGGCCGTAGAAGTCTTCTGCATTGATCGGTTTGCTGGCCAAGCCAAGCTGCAAAACCTGCAGGCGGCTGCTGCGGTCAAAGACCTTATCCGGGAAAAAACGCTTTACCACGATCCGCACGCCGCCAAACGCGATGCCGGAAATCACTGCGAACATGCAGATGATGCCGGTGCCGACAATTGTTCCCACGATCATCGCGGTGATAGGCGGCTCCTTGAATTGGAAGGTTGGTTCGTTCCAGGTAATCTCCGCGTCCGATTCCACCAATTTCAGCAAAGCGTCAGCCTCCGCTTGCGTGCGCGCTCCGTAAACGATCGCAAGCAACGTAACGGAACGCTTGGCGAACAACGCAGGAGCGTGGGGATCAGGGTTGACAGCGTTGATGTGATAGGTCTTCTGTAATTCAACCAATCTTTTTGCCGCAGTCTGAGGTGTGGGGAAGTCAACCAGCAGCAGCGTCACCTCGTGCCCTTCCATTTTGTACCGCGCTGCTTCTGCCTCTGCCCCTTGAGAAAATCCCAGCCAGTCGCCTGCAGCCACCGGAACGAACTGATACAAAGTCGAGGGACCCAAAACGTAATGATCCGATCGTTCGACCATGCCCTTGGTCGGCATCTCGTCGGGCAGCGTTGGCAGCGGCCCTTCTTCGGCGTGCGTTTTCACTGCCGCGACAAGAGACTTCAAGTCTTTTTCCCATCTGGCAAGCTGTGTCCCGCGAACGTCCAGCAGCAGATTGCCATAGAGCGCTAGCGCCCGGGAGGGTCCAGCCGCCGAATGCTCAGTCAATGTGCCATGCGGCAAATCGGCGGTGCGCATGTACGAATACAGGCCATAGGCTCCGCTGGGGTCCTTCATCCGATAGACTTGAACGCCAAGTTTTTCGGAAGCGCGTGTGTACTCGCACTGCTCTCCCGCGACGAATCCGTATTCCGCCAGAACGTCGTTTCCCGCCGAACTGGCGGTCTGCGACGCAATCTGCGACGGCTGCGCAGGGTTGAACGAAGTCTTTCCGTTGCAGCTCCAACCCGCAAATGAATCGGGAATCACGCCCTGAGCGGGCGCCCCTGCGGAGGTAAACAATAAAAACAATAATGCCAGGCAAAAATAAAGGTGGTGGCGCATCTTCATGGCTGATTAGATGCTGAAATTCTACTTGGGGTTCCCGTCCGAGGCCATTGCCGCGGCATTCCCTCCGGCGCTCGCGGGTGGTTCGAGAGACGCACTTGCCGGTGGCCGTGTCGCTTTAACCGGAAAGGCTCCGTTGCGATTGTCCGAAATCAACTTGGACTTGTCGTAGGACAGGCTGTTCAGATTGTCGAGGTAGGCAGCGATGCCCCGGTAGAGCCCATCGGCAACCCGCTGGCGCTGATCGCCTTTGCGCAGCAGTTTTTCGTCGCTGGGATTGCTGATGAAAGAGATTTCCGAAAGGATCGACGGCATATTCGCGCCGATCAGAACGACGAACGGGGCCTTCTTCACGCCACGGTTCTTTTCACCCTGGCTCACCAGCTGCATGCGGCGAGTCAGGGAATCTTGCACGTCGCTTGCAAATTCCTTGGATTCCTCAATCTTCTCATTGCGCGCAATTTTCTTCACCAGGTCCTGCAAGTCGTGCAAACCTTCTTGCGAAAGAGCGTTTTCGCGCGTGGCCACTTCCAGGGACTCCTCCGATGTAGCGAAATTCAAGTAGTAAGTCTCGATTCCGCGGGCTTCGTGATCGTGGCTCGAATTCGCATGGATCGAAATAAAGAGGTCCGCTTTCGCCTCATTGGCGATCGCCGTGCGTTGCTCGAGCGGAATGAAAGTGTCGTCTTTGCGCGTATAAATCACTTCTGCGCCGGGAAGTTTCCCTTCGATCTCGTGCCCCAGGCGCAGCGCCACGTCCAGGCAAAGATCTTTTTCCATCAAGCCATGTGGCCCAATCGTTCCAGTGTCATGCCCGCCGTGGCCTGGATCGATCACAATGCGTCCGATTTTGAGCCCGAGAGCGCGGGTAAGAGAATGCTGTCCGTCTCGCGTGGGCTTCGGCTCGGTCGGCGGTTTTAAAGCCGCTGCATTCGTGTTGGCAGGCTTCGATTTTATAGGCGTGCTTTTCTCGGCGGGTGACGCGGCAATCTTAGCCGCCAGCTTGGCGGAGGCGGCCGTTTCAACTGCCTTCTCCGCTGGCTTCGGATCCGCGTTTTCGGCATCTTCCTTCGAAGTCGTCGATGCCAGCACGGTTGTCGCAGGTGTCGACGCATTCGCTCCATTCTTCGCGGAGGTCACATTGGCGTTGTTGCGCACTTCAATCACGAGCCGGTAAGGGTTTGAAACCAGGTACGCTGAATAATCGCGCGCGCCATCCACGTCCAGAACCAATCGAACTACGCCTTCCCGGTTCTGCCCCACGCGTACAGACTTCAGCAAGCCATTTTGTACATCAATTGTTTTCTTCGCGAGCCCCGGGCCCAGGTTCGCTTTGTGCAGATCGAAATAGATTCGATCGGGAGAAGCAATGTGCGCCGCATCAAATCGAACGGTGTCTTCCAGCGTCACGACAATGCGCGTGAAATTATCCGCATTCCAAGTGTGGAGATCGGTGACGTGAGGCGTTGCATGCGCGCTTTCGCGTTGGTCAACGACCTGCCCTTTCACTTCTGGGGCTTGGATCTTCGCCACTTCGCGCGACGCTGAAATGTCTTGCAGCGCTTGACGCGCTTGTGGCGCTTTGTCCGATTTTGGGAAACGCTTCAGAAAATCTTTGAATGCAACTTCGGCCGCTTCCGGCTGTCCCAGATCCTCCTTTTGAATTTGCGCGACGGCAAAAATTGCGGCGGAGCGGTAACGGCTCTCGGGATATTGTTTCAGCAGAAAGTTATAGGTATCGATAGCAGATTGAAAATATTTTTCGTCGAATCGCCGCCCCATCTGGCGATACAGCTCGGCCTCTGCAATCAGCGCGGGGGTAACTTCTTCGGCTTGCACCGATATCAAATAGACTTTCTGATAAGCGGCCACGGTTTGCTTGTAAGCGGCGAGCGTACGCTCTTTTTCAGGACGCTCTTCCAGAGCTGTCCGCATTCGCACCGCGCGTGCGAACTGCTCCCGTGCTTCGTATTTTCTATCGGCGTAGGCGGGTGCAACAAGCGACAGCAGGGCAGCCGTCGCGAGCAAGAATACCTTTATCGGCGTATGAATCTTGGCGGAAAACACTTGCGTCATTCGTTCGTGAAAATTACGCGGCCTTTGGCGTCCACTTCTTTTCGCACCGGAGTTCTTGGCGGACTCCAGAGCGTCGAGTTGCGGCCTGAGCCAGGCCGGAAGTATGCTTCAGTTACTTTTTGCACGTACTGTTGCGTCTCTCTGTAAGCCGGAACGCCCCCCTTGATGTCAACGGCGTGCTCGCCCGCATTGTAGGCAGCCAGCGACTTCGACAAATCGCCATTGTAGCGATCCAGCAGCGACTTCAGGTACGTCGTTCCGCCTTCCACGTTCTGGGCCGGATCGAATGCATTGTTGACTCCGAAGCGTTGCGCCGTTCCCGGAATCAACTGCATTAATCCAACCGCTCCCTTGCGCGAGACCGCTTGCGGGTTCCAACCCGATTCTGTGCTGATCACCGCTTTCACCAACGCAGGATCCAGGTCGTGCCGGGATGCCGCGTCACGCACGATGCGGTCCATCCGCTGATCTATAACACTTGTTGCCGGTCTCGGTTGCGTTGCATTAAAGCCCGGCGGAGGTAGTGCCGCTGCGACCACATCCGGCGACGCCTCCCGATTTCGTGAATGAAAACCCGGCCCGACAATCGATGGAGAACTAATAGTACTCCCTCGACGGGGTTGGGGGGAATCGGCATTCACGAAGGTCAACTTACCATGATCGTCGACGGCGGTGGTAATCTGCGCGCGCGTCGGCGGCGCCAGCCACAAGCAGGTCCCGGCTAGCAGAATTGCGGCGGTCAAGCAGCGTCGATCGATTTGCATGGTCCCTGGTTCGCTAAACGCTATGCGAGTACCGAGCGCCCACCAAACGTTTACCAGATCCTGCCTCAAGCAAAGGCAGAGTTGTCTTTAGAGACACACCCTCTCGATATTTCAGAACAGGCCCGCTAGTGTAATCCAAGCTCGATGCGGGCATAAAGCTCTGGCACTGTTGGAATTATAACAAGCGGTCGAGCAGAGGGTAAACCTGGCCGAGGGCATTATCTACACCAGATGTGTCTTTTCCGCCAGCCTCTGCCAAATCGGGCCGGCCGCCGCCAGTGCCGCCCACAAACTTTGCGAGTTCCTGGACCATTTTCCCAGCGTGAATGCGTGAGGTAAGGTCTCTGGTAACTCCTGTAATTAGAGCGACTTTGCCGTCATCGGCCGACGCCAGCACGACTACACCTGAGCCGAGCTTCTGGCGCAAGGTATCGACAAGCTGGCGAAGGGCTTCGCGGTCGAGGCCGTCAACTTTGGCGGCAACAAAGCGAACCTCCTTTACGATGCGCTGGTCTTCGAGAAGGGAATCGGCAAGGGAGCCTGCGGATTTGCGTTTCAGGGCCGCGAGCTGCTTTTCGAGCTGCTTTACGGACTCGAATTGGCGCTCGAGCGCGGCGACGACTTCGTCCTCGCCGGAGTTCAGCATGCCGGCCACGGTGCGCAGAGTCCCGAGCGACTTCTGATATTCGGTAAGGGCGCGGTCGCCGGAAATGGCTTCAATGCGGCGGATGCCTGCGGCAGTGGACTCTTCGCGAAGGATTTTGAACACGCCGATTGCGCCGGTGCGTCCCACGTGCGTGCCGCCACAGAGTTCCTTGCTGTAAAAGCCACGCGGCGAAGCGGCGTCCGGAATGGTCACCACGCGAACGTTGGACTCAGGATACTTGTCGCCGAAAAACGCGAGCGCGCCGGAAGCCAGCGCGTCGTCAATATTCAGGATGTCGGTGCGCGTTTCGAGGTCTCTCCAGATTTCTTCGTTCACCTGCTGCTCGATTTCGGAAAGCTCGCTGGGATCCACGGCGGCGAAATGCGAGAAGTCGAAGCGCAAGTGGTCGGGCGCGACGAGAGAGCCGGCCTGCTTCACGTGCGTGCCGAGGATGTTGCGCAACGCCGCATTCAACAGGTGCGTGGCAGTGTGGTTGCGCATGTTGCGGATGCGGCGCTCGGCGTCGGCAACGGTGGCCACGCGATCGCCTACGTGCAGGTCTTGTTTTGCCAGGATGCGGTGCGCAATCAGTCCGCTCACCGGATAATACGCGCCGCGAACTTCGGCGACTTCGAGCGTTTCCGAATCATCGAAGAGGCCGCCCGTGTCGGCGACCTGTCCGCCCGACTCGGAGTAGATCGAAGTGCGGTCGAGAACAACTTCCGCTTCCGTCCCCTTTTTGATGTCGTTTACCTGGCCTTGCTTGGTGACGATGGCTTCGATCCGGCAATCACGCGTGTCGGTGCCAAAGTAAAAGTCCGGCTCGGTCCTAAACGTCTGCGCGATCTTCGAGTAGACAGGATTCGCGGCGTCTTTGTGAATGCCCTTCCACGCCGCCCGTCCGCGAGCCTGCTGTTCCTGTTTCGCGCGGTCGAAACCATCCCAATCCACCTGGACGCCTGCGTCACGCGTCACATCTTCGATGAAATCCCGGGGAAGTCCAAACGTGTCATACAGCTTGAAAGCATCTGGCCCTGGCAGGACTCGCGATTGTTGACCCGTTGACGGGAGTTTTGCGTTCAGCTGCTCGAGAGCTCTAAGGCCGACGTTAACCGTGCGGGTGAAGCGGAATTCCTCTTCATCGAGGATCCGCGTTACCCGAGCGGCGTGCTCTTCCAGATCCGGGTACGCATCTTTCATCTCGCTTCGAACGGCGGCAGACATGACTGACAAAAACGGGCTAGGAGCGTCCAGGTCATTAGCATGCACTAGCGCACGCCGAATAATCTTTCGCAAGACATAACCGCGTCCTTCGTTTGAAGGAACCACTCCGTCTGAGATCAGGAATGTCGCAGCACGCGAGTGATCGGCAATGATGCGAAACGATGGTCGATAATCGGTTGTGACCATGCTTCCATCTGTTCGTTTCTCAACAATCGCATTTTCAATGCCAACCAATTCAGCAGCGCGATCTATCAACGGTTGAAATAGGTCGGTGTCGTAGTTCGAGATTTTGCCTTCGAGCACGGCGGTCATGCGCTCCAGGCCCATGCCGGTATCGACAGAAGGCTTGGGCAGGGGATTGAGTTTGCCACTAGCGTCCCGATTGAACTGCATGAAGACGAGATTCCAAATTTCCACGTAGCGGCCGCAATCACATGGGAATTTGCAGTCTGCGTGCCCTTGGTCGGAAGCGGCGGGGCCCATGTCGTAGAAAATCTCGGTGCAGGGACCGCAGGGGCCGGTGTCGCCCATTGCCCAGAAATTTTCTTTCAGGCCGGGGACTCTCGATCACCGCGCTCTTGTGGCGCGCCGATGGCGGTCCAGAATCCGGCGGCTTCCGTGGTCGCGCTGCAGCTTTTGTCCGCCGATGTCCGCGCCGCCGAACACCGTGAAGTAGATTTTTCGAGCGGAACCCCGTACCATTGCGGCGAGGTGACCAGTTCCCAGGCGTAGGCGATTGCGCCCTTTTTGAAGTAGTCGCCGAAGGAGAAGCCCGGCATCTCGAAGAAAGTGTGATGGCGATTGGTGAAGCCCACATTCTCGAGGTCGTTGTGCTTTCCTCCGGCGCGCACGCATTTCTGGCAGGAGGTGGCGCGCACGTAGTCGCGCTGCTCCAGGCCGAGGAAGACGTCCTTGAACTGGTTCATCCCCGCGTTGGTGAAAAGCAGCGTGGGATCGTTCGCCGGGACGAGCGACGAGCTGCGCATGGTGCGGTGGCCGCGCTCTTCGAAGAATTTCAGAAATGTCTCGCGGACTTCGTTACCAGTCCAGTCAGTGCGAGTCAAAGACGCCCTCAGTGGGAACAAAGCATTATCGCAGACGAGTTCGGGAGCCGCAACGCGCAGCAATATTGGAGTTCGCTAGCGCTGGCTCAGTGAGAGAATTACTCCGAGC
>CAVPFK010000003.1:0-27677 GCA_963703705.1 uncultured Acidobacteriota bacterium
GGGTGAGGACATCACCATCGTGGCGACCAGCAGCATGGTGCAAGTTGCGCTGGACGCGGCTAACATGCTCGAAGAGATCGGTGTGAGCGCCGAGGTGATTGACCCGCGCACGACCTGGCCGCTCGACGAAAAGACAATTGTGGAGTCGGTGAAAAAGACCTCGCGTGCAATTGTCGTGGATGAGGGCTACGGGCGTTACGGGGTAACCGCGGAGCTTGCCGCAGTGATTGCCGAAGGCGCGTTTCACTATTTGGACGCGCCGGTGAAACGCATGGGGGCCATGCACGTTCCGATTCCATTTTCTCCGCCGCTGGAAGATTTGACCGTGCCCAGCGGGCGCTCGGTATTCGACGTCGCCCGTACTCTCTGCAACCGAACTTGAGAGTTTAGGAACGCAAAGGAGGCTAGTCGTGGCATTGCCAACTTATGGAACGATGGCCGTTGATTGGGAACAGCGCATAGATTTCGATCGATTGCGCCGCGAACGTCTGGCGCACGCCCAGGGTCTTCTCGCAAAATCCGAGATGGGAGCCCTGCTGTGTTTTGACATGAACAATGTGCGTTATCTGACCTCTACGCACATCGGCAGTTGGGCGCAGGACAAAATCAGCCGTTTCACGCTGCTGCCTCAGAACGACGAGCCAATCCTTTGGGATTTCGGCTCCGCTGCCCGCCATCATCAGCTGCACTGCCCCTGGCTTGGCGAACGTTCGCGGCCGGGAATTTCGCTGTTACGCGGCGCCATGTCGCCGGAAATGGGACGCGCCGAAGACGTGGCAAAAAAAATCCGCGTCGAGCTTGAGAAGCGCGGGCTGCATAAAGAACCGCTCGGGATTGATATTGTCGAGCCGCCCGTCCTTTTTGCGTTGCAGCGCGAGGGTATCACGGTGGTCGATGGACAGCAGACCATGTCCGATGCTCGAGTGATCAAAACGAAAGATGAAATTGCGCTGCTGAACACTTCGGCGATGATGGTGGACGCGGCCTACGACGAGTTGTATCGCGCCATGAAGCCAGGCATGAGCGAAAACCAGGCCGTCGGACTGGTCAGCAAGGTGCTTTACGATTTGGGGTCGGAGTACGTTGAAGCGGTGAATGCGATTTCCGGCGAGCGGTGCAATCCGCATCCGCATGTATTTTCCGACCGCGTTCTGCGTCCCGGCGATCCGGTGTACTACGACATCCTGCATTCCTACATGGGCTACCGCACTTGCTACTACCGCTGCTTCACGATCGGGTATGCGTCGCACGCGATGATCGACGCCTACAAACGCTGCCGCGAATATCTCGACGCGGCGATTTCTTTGGTCCGCCCCGGCCGCACGACGGGAGAAATTGCGTCGCTCTGGCCGAAAGCGCAGGAGTTTGGTTTCCCGAATGAAGAAGCGGCCTTCGCTTTGCAGTACGGCCACGGGATCGGACTAGCCATCTGGGAAAAGCCGGTGATTAGCCGCCTGGTGTCGCTGGATCATCCTTACGAAATCAAGCCGGGCATGGTTTTCGCACTGGAAACATTCTGGCCTTCGACCGATGGCTGGAGCGCCGCTCGCATCGAGGAAGAAATTGTGGTGACTGAAACAGGGCACGAGGTGATCACACGTTTTCCTGCCGAAGAGCTGCTAGTGGCTGGAGCGCACTATTTCACCGTGAACGGACCGCTGGCGACCGCTCGCGAAACGGAAGCTGCTCCCAGCCAGCGCGTGGTTGACATGGTGGAAGCCAGCGCGAAGACCGAACGAGTGGGAGTCACCGACTGAGGTCTTTTTCCTCGCCTCGCTCTCGACCATGGCCATCAGCGTTGTAATGCCCGCCCTCGAACTGACTCAAGAGACCGGCAAGCTCGTCGCTTGGCGAAAGAGGGAAGGCGAGCGCGTCACAAAGGGTGAAGTGCTTCTGGAAGTGGAGACGGACAAGGCAGTGGTTGAAATCGAGGCCGCTGCGGACGGCGTTCTCGCCGGTGTGAAAGCGATTGCAGGTGACGTGATAGCCGTGGGCAAAACGATCGCGTGGATTATTTCTCCGGGCGAAGCTGTTCCGCAAGAAGAAATCGATTCTGTTAACCCGGCAGCAGCAGCGCGCACGCAAGTGGCTCACGCCGCTGCCGCTACGTCTGAACGGACGCCCCCCGGTGCGAAAATGTCCCCCAAAGCGCGCCGTCTCGCTCGCGAGCACAACATCGATATTGCTGGTTTGCGCGGCACCGGACCTGGCGGCGAAATTCTCGCGTCAGACATCCTTGCGCTCGCGGAATCCGGGTCGAAGCAAGCGCCTGCTTCGGCTGAGACTGAAACCTTAAGCTCGGTCGCGCGCTTGATGGCCGAGCGAACCACGCAAAGCTGGACCAGCGTTCCCCATTTTTTCGTGGTTCGTGAAATCGACGCGGGGCCGCTTGTTGAAGCCCTCGAAAAATTTCGATCGTCCGAGCCGAAGGCCGGCGGCGTTCGAATAACTCACACCGACCTGCTGGTCGCGCTCGGCGCTCGCGTTCTGAAAAAGCATCCGCGAATGAATGCGAGTTGGGCCGGCACAGGAATCCGGCCAAATAAGGATGTAAACATCGCCTTGGCTATGGCGGTAAACGACGGCGTCGTTACAGGCGTGATTCACAACGCCGACATGCTCGCTCTCAGCCAAATTGCCGAACAGCGACGCGGACTAGCCGAGCGAGCCAAAGCCGGCCAATTACGGCCAGCAGACATCGCCGGGGCGACCTTCACGATCAGCAATCTGGGAATGTATCGAGTGGACGCATTCAGCGCGATTATCGTTCCGCCTCAAGCTGCCATCCTGGCGGTGGGAAGTATCTACGATCGAGTTGTGCCGCTCGATGGCCGCCCCGCAATCCGCCCGATGATGACCGTAACGCTGTCCTGCGATCACCGGGTCATTGATGGCGCCCGCGCCGCTCAATTCTTGAACGATCTGAGCGAAGCAATTTGCGAACCCGGTTCGCACGTACGCTGATTCCTTGAATGCGTTGAGAAATGTACTCGACCGGCCGATCCTCCCGCGAAATCATCGCAGTCATCGCACTCGATGGGGCAAATTCGTTTGTGTCCGCGATAGCAGAAGCGTAGGATGCGGATGCCGCAAATCCGGAATGGGAAATCCTCGTGAATACTTTTCCCGTAATGCTTGGCGCGCTGTGTGTTTTTGCAATCGGTTACCGCTACTATAGCGCCTTCATCGCCGCCAGGGCCCTGGAGTTGGACGATCGCCGCACGACCCCTGCGCACGTGTTCGAAGACGGCCACAATTATGTGCCTTCCCCTAAGGTGGTCTTGTTTGGCCACCATTTCGCTGCAATTGCCGGCGCCGGGCCGCTCGTGGGACCCACACTGGCCGCGCAGTTCGGCTTTGCTCCGGGGCTCATCTGGCTCCTGATGGGAGCGGTGCTGGCGGGCTGCGTGCAAGATTTTATTGTACTGGTCGCTTCCATGCGGCACGCTGGCCGTTCTCTGGCGGAGATCGCTCGGACCGAAATCGGACCGTTCGCCGGCTTGGTGTCCATGATTTGCATCCTTTTCATACTCGTGGTCTCGATGGCGGGCCTGGGAATCGTTGTGGTCAATGCTCTGTCCAACAGTCCCTGGGGTGTCTTCACCATCGGCAGCACAATTCCTATCGCTATCGGCATGGGACTCTACATGTTCAAGAGCGCACCAGGCCGCGTAAGAGTCGGCGCACCGAGCGCGGTCGGCGTGGTTTTGCTGATCGCCGCTGTTGTCCTAGGCCGCTGGATCGCTCTGACCCCATTCGCCGCGCATCTGACATTCACGGCGCACCAGATTACGATTCTGATGGCTGCTTACGGCTTTATTGCTTCTGTTCTTCCGATCTGGCTGCTGCTTGAGCCACGCGATTACCTGTCCACCTATGTGAAATTGGGGACCATCGCCGTGTTGGTCGTAGGCGTTCTGTTCGTCCATCCCGACATTAAGTTCCCAGCGGTAACCCCGTACGCTCACGGCGGCGGCCCCATAATCAAAGGCGCACTTTTTCCGTTCCTGTTCGTCACCATCGCTTGTGGCGCTATATCCGGATTTCACGCACTGGTAGGTTCCGGCACAACTCCGAAGATGATCAACAAAGAGACCGACGCTCGCATGATTGGCTACGGGGCCATGGTGGCGGAATCTTTGGTCGGCGTGCTGGCTCTTGTCGCCGCTTGCTCGATGTTCCCCGGAGACTACTTCGCTATCAATGTCACCCCGGCCGTTTACGCAAAGCTGGGGCTGCATACGGTGAACCTGGATATGTTCTCGGCGCAGGTGGGGGAGCAGCTTGCCGGACGGACCGGCGGCGCTGTTTCGCTTGCGGTGGGTATGGCGCAGATTTTTCGCGGGCTGCCTGGAATGTCCACGCTCATGGGTTATTGGTATCACTACGCCATCATGTTCGAAGCGCTTTTCATTTTGACCACCATTGACACCGGAACTCGAGTTGCCCGCTACGTGCTTCAGGAAATCCTGGGAAAGGTGAGCAAACCGTTTGCCGACGCCAGGTGGCTGCCGGGTAATTTGGTCGCCACCGGACTGATCGTTTTCGGATGGGGTTACCTGATTTATACAGGTTCGATTTCCACGCTGTGGCCGCTTTTTGGAACCGGCAATCAGCTGCTCGCCACCATTGCACTGGCCGTAAGCACGACATTCTTGATCAACATGGGCAAGAAGAAATACGCCTGGATCACTGTGCTTCCCATGCTTTTCGTGGGCACCACCACGATCAGCGCCGGCATTCTTTCAATTAAGAATATTTTCTGGCCACTGACGCGCGTGCCTCAGACCATGTTCACCGGTTACCTTGATTCAATCTTGATGGCGACGTTTGTATTGGGTGTTGTGTTGGTTGTGCTGGATGCGGCCCGCCGCTGCTGGCTTACTCTGCACGGCGCTCCGATTCCGAAGCAGTGCTTCGGGCCGCCAGTAGTCGAAGGGGAAATTCGCATGGGTTGTTGCTGACTTTGACGACCTAAGGATTCAGCGCCGCACTGGTTAACGTAGCGAAAAAGGTTTTACTCCCCGCCTGGCGCTTTCAGAAGACGGTAGGCTGGACAACTCAATTCCAGACAGCACCAAAGCTGTTTACGGAAAAATAGGAAATATATATGGGAGATTACAAAATCATAGTTTTTTGTTGACACGAAAAACATTTTGTGACATTTTCCGGCCCGCCAGGGGACAAAACTCGGAATGTGACCGCAAAGTCCTTTCCGTGCAAGGTTGTGATCGCTCTTAAACCTGAGCCTGCGGCAGCAGATCGCAATCTCAATGTTCCGGCTTAGGAGACTCAGACCTCTATGAAGCTTACTAGATGGATGTGTGCTCTGCTGCTCGGATGCATTGCCGTTACGCCCACCTTTGCGGGAACCGATGACGACACCGCGAAAGCGAAAAGCGCAGCCGCCGCTACGGCTGCAAACGATTCGAAGGGTGATACCGCGGACAAAGGCTCGTCCAGCAGCCCAGCTCCTGCGCCTAACGCAAAGGTAGCGGCGTTGTTGGACTTACTGGTGAAGAAAGGGATATTGGCGCCTGCGGAGGCCAGCCAAATTCGGAATGCTTCTCCCGACGCCGAGCTACAGCTCCTGGTCGAGGCGCTCAACCGGAAAGGCATTTTGAGCGCGGCCGATTTGGCTTCGGTGGCGGACTCAAGCGCGACGCCCGCAGCAGCGGCAGCCCCGACGGCGCCCGCGTTTGTTGCGTCGGCGGCGCCGGCTCCGAGTGACGGCGCGGTTTCGCTATCCGGCGCGGACATGCAGCAGGGCCAACAGCCCACTCCGCGAAATCCTCAGCCACAGACGCAAGCTGCCGGCGCGGAGCCTCAGTCTTCCAAGCCCGTTCCACCGGGAGTGGTCCCAGCGGTAGTTGCGATCCGTGCGCTTCCCATCGACCCGCCCACAAAAGATGGCCTGGTCCCCGCGTTCAAGGCAGGAGCGGTGAAGATCACGCCTTACGGATTCATCAAGGCTTCCGCGGCGCATGATTCCAGCTCTCCGAACGGCGACGACTTCCCGTTTGTCGGCCTGTTTCTAAGCTCAACTTCACTTACCAACACCGGGCCGACCAAAGATCCGGAATTTCACCTCAAGGCACGTTCCACTCGAATCGGTGCAAACTTCGAGTGGCCCGATCCTTCACCGCGGCTGGTAATCACGGGCCGAGTGGAAGGCGACTGGGAAGGAAACTTCAGCGAAGTGGATAATCGCGACGTAACTTCGCTTCGAAGCAACGCTTTCCAATTGCGGCTGGCATACGTCCGGTTGGATTACGCCGCTACCGACAAGATGGATCTATTCTTCGAAGGCGGACAGGATTGGGCCATCTTCTCCTCCACCGTTCTGCCCAACTTGTTTGAGACCACTTTCTTGGGCGCTTTCTACGGAACCATCTACGATCGTTCTCCGCAGATGCGCTTCGGCACCACCTACAAGCTGAGTGAGTGGCGGAATCTCAAGATTTCTCCGGAAATCGCGCTCATGATGCCTAGCACCGGTCAAATCGAAAAACTCGGTTCCTTGAGTTTGGCAGGCCAGATCGGACAAGCCGAGCGGGAGGGTGCCGACTCCGGCAGTCCGGAACTGGAATCCAGAGTGGTGTTGCAGTTCCAGCTCGATAAAGCGCCGGGAGTTCAGTCGGCAGAGCTTTTCTGGGCTGGATTTTACTCCCACCGCAAATCGATCGTCACCACCACCAATTACGCCAACCCCGTGCCCGGAGGCGCGTGTGCCCTCGACGAGCCACCTGGTCTCTGCGCGCTTTATGAGGCCGCCTTCCCGAATGGCTTTACCACCTCCAGCAAGCAGTACGGCAATCAGATTGGTTTTCAATTGCCGACTCGCTGGGCCACACTGGTGGGCAGCGCATACTTCGGCGGCGACCTTCGCTTCTTCTTGGGCGGCCAAGTCAATTCGTACGCCACAGACATGACAGGTCTAGTGAATCCGGTCATTTTCCCCACGGTCGACGGCGGTCCGCTTGCCGCGGCTGGTGCGGCGGTTCTTGCCACCAATGGTCTCGGAGCAGTCGTAGTCGCTCCGCAAAAGCCGATTCGTTCGTTTGGCGGATTCCTCAATCTCGGCTTGCCAATCTCCCGCTGGTTTAATGCCGATCCCAAAGGGCGCATGGGCGGCTGGCAACTGTATCTTCACATTGGTAAGGACCAGGTAGTTCACCGAGATTTGACCAACCCCAACTACAGTACCAACGCGAACACTTTGTCCCCCTTGCCTCTTTTGATGGGCAAAGTGTTTGCCGCAACTCTCTATTACAAGCTCAACCCATGGTGCACATTCGGCACCGAGTACTCGATCTACGGTACGCGGCTCGCACCGGGGGATGACTATATAATTGCCGGACAACCGTCTAACCTTTGGCAAGATCATCGGATCGAGTTTGGACCCGTTTTTACTTTCTAGGAGCTGGATGAAGTTCAGTTCCTGACGGGCGGGAACAGAATAATCTCGATGCGAGTCTGGCACCGGAGGTATTCTGTTCCCAGCTTCGGACTTGAAGAGAGACTATGGGCTCGGGTTATAAGACTCTGCGGCTCCTCACGGCTGTGCTCCTGTTTGGTACTATTTTTGCGGTTCGCCTAGCATCGCAGTACTCGCCGACCCGAATTAAGGTTCTCAGCGCCGACTTTCATTCTCTAGGGAACGCAAACCCTGTTCCGAAGAACTGCGATTTGACGAACTTCGACGCCTACTGCAACGAGAGCAGAAATCCGACGGGCGAGAACATAATGCGCGTGCAGGATAGTGACGGGAAATCCTTCACGATTACCTGTTCGGTGGACTCGCGGTGGTCCAAATGCGCGCCGTTGCAAGTCGGAGAATCGTATGAGGCAAAGCGGGGGAAGCACGGGTTAACGGTATGGATCCAAAATCCGAACGGCAAGGAAAGCACGCGACAGTATAGATTGGCAGACGATGCGCCCCCGGAGCAGTCCGGTCCAGCGGCAAACTCGCAGCCAGTTGCTCTACCCTCCCAATCGGGAAGTCTTACCATCGCGCACCCGCTCGGCGTCGCGCCGGGACAGAAGGCACCCGCTGCAGCACCAGCTCCGCGCCGGCGGCGACGGAGTCGACCAGCGCCCCGACGGCGCCGCCGATGGCACCCACTGCCGCGCCCGCAGCACCAGCGCATCCTGGACAGGAAAGCGTCCCAGGCCAGGTGCGGTGTAATTTCACCTCCATGCCTTCCGGCGCGGAAATTAGCATCGATGGAAAATATGTTGGCAGCACGCCGTCTTCGATTAGCATGAGCCCGGGGAACCATACCGTCGTATTTTCGATGCCCGGCTTTGCTCCATGGACCCGGGAGCTCTCGGTGGCGCCGGGTTCGGATCTGACTGTAAACGCAATTCTGCAGAAGGGGAAAAAGTGAAGAGACGGTATAGCAACGCGGTGGAATGACTTTCGCGACGGCCCGTTCTAAGTGAACTCCAAATCCCTACGTAACGGAGGAAGGCATGGCAATTGCCGCGCAACGCGAGGGAACCGGTACTTCAGAGTATGGCATATGGCGGGTGATCATGGCTTCGTCAGTCGGCACCATGATCGAGTGGTATGACTTCTACATTTTCGGAAGCCTTGCCGCCATTCTGTCGCTGAAGTTCTACCCCCCAGGGCACGACACCTTCGCGTTAATCGCCTATCTTGCCACCTTCGCCGTCGGCTTTCTGGTGCGGCCATTCGGTGCGCTTTTCTTTGGCCGCATCGGTGACGTGGTTGGACGCAAATACGCGTTCCTGGTGACGCTTACCATCATGGGCCTTTCCACATTTGCCATCGGTCTGATGCCATCCTACGCCACAGCTGGCTGGTTCTCGCCCATCGTTCTGATTTTGATCCGCGTTCTGCAAGGGTTGGCGCTCGGCGGTGAGTACGGCGGCGCGGTTGTTTATGTGGCCGAAAATGTTCCGGACAGCAAGCGCGGCTTCTACACGAGTTTCATTCAGATCACCGCTACTCTCGGACTTTTTGTCTCGCTCATCGTGATTCTCGTTACGCAAAATTCGATGTCGAAAGAAGACTTCGCCCGCTACGGTTGGCGCATTCCTTTCCTAATCTCCATTATCCTGGTGGCCATTTCTCTCTACATTCGGTTGAAGATGAAGGAGTCTCCGATCTTCGCGCAGCTCAAGAGTGCGGGCATGACCTCTGCGCAGCCGCTCAAAGAGGCGTTTACGAAATGGCCTAACCTAAAGCTTGTGCTGATTTCGCTTTTTGGAGCGACAGCGGGGCAGGGCGTGATCTGGTACACCGGGCAGTTCTACGCTTTGTTCTATATGCAAACCGTCCTGAAAGTGGACGTCAAGACCGCTAACATCATCGTGGCCATTGCTCTTCTGATCGGGATGCCGTTCTTCACTGTGGTGGGCGCGCTATCGGACAAAATAGGACGGAAGAAGTTGATGATGGCGGCTTGTCTTCTCGCCGTGGTTACTTATATTCCGATCTATCACGCCATGGAGCGCGCCGCAGGAAATAATATAGTTTCGGTGACGCATACCCGGAACAAAGTGACCGGGGCGATCTCGCTTACGGCCATGACTACCGACGCCACCGGCGCCTTAGTGCCTGCCAAGGTAGCGGCGAATCCGAATATTCCGATGCTGGTGTTTCTTATTTTCATTCAAGTTATCTACGTGTGTATGATTTACGGTCCGATCGCTGCCTATCTAATCGAGGCTTTCCCGGCGAAGATTCGCTACACCTCGGTTTCGCTGCCTTACCACATAGGCAACGGCGTGTTTGGAGGGTTGCTGCCGCTCATTGGACTTTCGTCAGTGGCGGCCACCGGCAATATATATGCCGGTCTCTATTACCCGATGATCGTGGCTAGCATGACGTTTGTTGTGGGCAGTATTTTCTTGAAGGAAACCCACAATACTCGCATCTGGGCTGAGGCTGGCGTCGGAAGCGCCACTCCCGCACGGGAGTGAACGGCACACGCGGCTGATTCCGAGCTGCCAACAAACAATGGAGATTTCCGGGTCCCAGCCGAAGTGCTGCACACCATATTGCTCGAGCATCGGCAAGTCCGCCGTCGTTGCGAACCTCAAGCATTCTCCCGGCGACAGCCGCGGATTAGAAGACGAACAATGTGGATATAGAAAGCGCCACCGGAGCCGGGCTAGTGTGTCCCTGAAACCTGCAATACCCGAAACTGCTTTTTGTTGTCGCTATCGAGGCCCATGCTTCTGAATCTTTCGTGGCAGAACGACTGCGCTAATTGGCATTCAGAACTGCAATTTACGGCAATTGTGGATTCTGCAGTTGCAAGAGACCGCTCGTCTGCCTGCTCGCATCCGTCTCGATGCAGAGCACGGTGTTGGCGTCAGCGACGTAAAAGACTTCGTTCAGCGTGGTAGATCCAAGCACGAGTGAGCCGGGATCGCGTCCGCTCCCGTTAAGCGTATAACTGCCGGTGACGACAACGCCTGGTGTAGTGGTGCCGCCATTGTTGATACCGGCAGTCCCGGAAAACGCTGGAGTCGCGGCGGTGGCAATGATCTGGCCGACCACATCGAATGCGTCGATGTTGGCCGGCTCGGAGATGACTGCGGCATAATTGGTATTGAACGTGGTAGCGCCTTGAGCGAAAGAAATCCCGGTTGAAGTGTACCCGCTGGCGCCTGCATCAAGGTCGAGCAGCAAGATTCCCTGATTTGCTGTCAAGTACATAGCAAACTTCGAAGGCCCGGGCGCAACTGGATTGCTCCCGCCGCCGGTAATCGCGGCTGGCAAAGTGAGAGTGCCACGACCGCCGGAGGGCGCAGTGAACGTGCCAGTGTACGCAGCATTCGACACCAAAGTATTGCCGGCGATGTTGACATCAACCGCTCCGGTGAGAGCGCTAGCGCCACCAGGTGATATCGTTCCGCCCATGACGAAATTGGTTGGTGTCGCGCTTATTCCTCCGATGGTAAACACATATGTCGTGCCCGATGCGAAAGACCCTCCCTGTGCGTATGCCGGACCGCTGCCGAGGAAGCTGAGATCGGTCTCGCCGAATTTAAGGAATTCGGAATTCACCACGTAATACACGTAGCTGGAGCCATCGCCTCCGGTGAATGTGCCGCGGCCGAAGGTCGAGTCGGGTGCGGTGAAGGTTCCCGAAAACGCCGCGTTTTCAGTGACCGTGGGCGTGCCTTCAAGGTTATCGTTAGTGTCTTTCGTACCTGTGAAGGTGAGGCCACTTCCAGCCGCAGTGAAAACTCCGCCGAAATCTGTCGGCGAGTTCCCATTGTTGTAGTCAGCTCCGGTAAAGAGGAAAGCGTAACCACCGGAAATGGACGCCGCTGTGAAGTCGGCTGTGGTTTGTTGATCGAGACTTCCGCTAGCGTTGGAAGTGTCGAATTCGGTCACCAGCGCGCGAGTAGGACTCACTACCGCGAAGGCAATCGTCTGCACTCCGCCGACTCCGAGCTGGAAAACTCCCGTCTGAAGAGAGATCGTGCCACGGCCATCCGGTCCAACCGTGTAGGTGCTGCCCGCTAGCGAGGCGACCATGATTGGACAGGTGAACAGGGTGCAGTTGAAGTCTTCCTCGCCCGATGTAATGTTGCCATGGCCGTCGGCGATTATGCTTCCAACCACCGTGAAGGCTCCGGACGAATTATTGCCTGCAAGAGACAGCGCGTACTGGCCGCTGAGCAGTCCATCGGATTCAGAAGCGGTGATCATCACGGTCGCGGTCGCGGTGGCGCTGGCGTCATCGACGGCTGTGGCTGTGATGACCACGTTTCCGCTGTTGCCGGAGGGAATGGTTGGCGGCGCGCTGTAAGTTGTCGCGACGCCGGTAAGAGTCAGCATCGGATTAAAGGATCCGCAGTTCGCGCCAGTGGGGGCGCAAGTTACCGTCCAGCTCACGCCTCCGTTTCCGGGATCGTTCGTGACCGTGGCAGTAATCGACTGCATCGCGCCAACCTGCAGAGTGGTCGGAAGACTGCTAAGCGTGACTGTCGTCGTTGGTACCGTCACCATAACAGCCGCGGACGTGAAAGTGCCTGGGCTGTTGTCGGCGGCGGTGGCCGTGATGGTGACCGTAAGTCCTCCGGTGGGGACGATGGTAGGAGCCGTGTAGGTAGTGGGGGCGCCGCTCATCGTGTTCGTGGGCAGGAACATTCCGCAGCCGTTCGCGCCGTTTCCAGTACAAGTGACGGTCCAGTTCACTCCTCCGTTCCCTGTGTCATTTGTCACGTTGGCGGTGATGTTCTGGGTTGCCCCGGCGAACATGGAAGCCTTCGGTTCGCCGGCTGCGAACGCGATCGAAATGGTACCGGCGGACGTGATCTGAATCATTGCTGTCGATGTCTTGGTGTTATCGGCATTGGACATGGCCGTAATAGTTACGCTGGTGCCAGTTGGCACCGAGGGCGGAGCCGTATAGACCGTTGTGGATGAGCCGCTGGTCGTCGTCTTCAGCGGATTGAACGTGCCGCAGTTTCCAGCACTTCCACAGGTGACCGACCAGGTTGCTCCACCGTTTGTCGAGGAGTCGTTTGTGATGGTTACGGAGAGGTTTGCCGTCTTGCCCACTTGCAACGTAGAAGGCGCTCCGCTGATCGGAGATATCGAAACTACCGGAACGGACACGGTCACCGTAGCCGCAACCGTAATCTTGTCCTGAGACGCTGTGGCTGCGGCCGTGATGGTGACGGCAAGTCCGCCGGCCGGTACGGTAGCTGGAGCTGTGTAAGTAATGGGGGAAGCGCTGGCGGTATGCGCTGGCGTGACGGAGAACGTTCCGCAGTTGCCGCTATTGCCGGTGCAAGTCGCGGTCCAGTCCACTCCAGCGTTTGTATTATCACCGGTAACGGTTGCAGCTATGTTCGCTGCCCCTGAGGTCTGCATCGAAGTCGGGGGTGTGAGACCGGGCGTAAAAGAAATCGCGATGCCAGCGGAGGGTGAAACAGTAATGACCGCGGTGACCTGTTGCGAAGGATCAGCGGTAGAAGCAGCGATGATGGTAATCATTTGGCCGCCCGCCGGCACTGTGCTTGGTGCGGTGAACGTCGCCGCACTCCCGCTGAGCGTCTGCATCGGGCTAATGGAGCCGCAATTTGACGAGCCAGAACAAGTCACACTCCAAGTCACACCTTTGCCCGAGCTGTCGCCAGTAACCTGGGCCACTACTGGCTCGGATGATCCCGCTTGCAGATTTTGAGGCGCCTGCGTGAAAGCAATGGTGACCGAGCTCACGATCGGAATCGTAATCGTCTGGGAAACGGAGTGATTTGCTGCGGCCATAGCGGTGAGGTTCACATTGCCGCCCGTCGGTACCGCGGAAGGCGCGGTGTATACGGTCGTCGCACCGCTCAAGGTCTGGGGCGGGTTGAACGTGCCACAGTTCGTGCTGCTGCAGCTTGCGTTCCAGAGCACGCCCTGATTTGTGGGGTCGTTTGCTACGGTCACAGTTAGCTGTACCTGGCCACTGGTTTGCAGTGAACCTGGCGGCAATTGAACGAAGGTCACAGCGATTTGACTTCCGGTCGATGCAACGGTCTTGTTTACGCAGGCGGAATTCCCGAGCAGCCCAAGCACCAGCATGGCGAGAAGCAGTAACGAATTCATTTTCCTCACTGCACCTAGACGATCGTCGCAACTAACCCTGGCCCCGCCAAAATTCCTCATTGCTCCTCCGTACCTTCATTCTTGGATGATCGGCGCTGCGCCGATTAGCTTTTTCGTTCAGGTCGTAACAAGAACATTCGAAACTCCGCTAGTCCGCTTGTGGCGGATTCGCCGAAGCAGGTCTCACCTTCTGCTTAATCCATTCGAAAAGACGGGCGCCTGGCGTGGCATCCCACAATGCCCTTGTCGTGTCAAAGTGAACAACCTGCGCCGAGCTGGGTGCGGCCGATTCGATTTGCTTTTTGCAAATCGCCGGTGTGACCGGGTCTTCCATCACGTCCTGGATCCGGACGGGTTGCGTTTCGAGCTTTGGCAGATATGCTACCGGGTCCAGGAACGCGATTCGCTTCTGGAATTCTGGCGTTACATAGCGGGGCCGCTCTGCTTCCGGTATTAGCGTCGACTTAGCCATCCAGTCCGGCCAATCACCCCACGGATTAAGCAGGTCGAGCGCCTTGATCCGTGAATCCACCGAAGCAGCGAGGATTGCAATCGTCCCACCCGAGCCCACGCCAAACATGCCGATCTGGTTCATGTCCAGATCTCCGCGAGTCGCCAGGTAGTTCAACATCATCTGCACATCGTGCACGGACTTCATCACGGATTCTTGAAGCTCGCTGACGAACCACTCCTTCATTGGGCGGTCGTGATAACGGTGTCCGGTTAGCGCCGATACAAAACCAATCGCAGCGAAACCACCCTGGGTCACTCGCTGGCAGTAGCGGTCGTCTCGAAAGCGGTCTGTCTCGGAAGGATAGTCGTAGAGATATAAAACCGCAGGCGGCTTCTCGACGCCGCGAGGACGGATCACATACAAATCGATGGGATCGCCCGGCCGCCATTGCACGCGCAGAAGCTCGCGCGTGTATTGAGACATCTCGTCGGTTTCACCGACCAAAAGCGGCAGCGCCGTCAAACTACTCCCAGCGATGGAGAGAGACTTCAAATCCTCGTGTTTGCTTGTAGATTCTTGACCTGGAGGTGTCGAGCTGTGCGCCACTTCTTGCTTCGCTGTCGAATGCACGGAAATTTCGCCGGCGAGAATTTCGTGAACGAACGTACCCCCCAGTGGGCAAACCAGGATCACAACCGATAGGGCCCAAATTCTGCGTAAACGTGCTTTTCCCAGCTGAAACTGCATGCATGGCCTCTCGAAGTCAGTGTTTTAAGTTGAACGCCGCACCGGAAATTCCGCCCCAACGTTGTAGAAAAAACAAGGAAGGAGGCGGGCTGCTGAAAAACGCAGCCTGCCTCCATTCCGAGCTAGTAGCCGAAACTACTGTTTGTGCTGTACTAGTTCCAGGTTGGTGTCAGCAATGTGATCGAGATCCGACTGTATGGTGAAAACAGCGCCACCTACGTCACTGCCAGACTCGGCGGTCTTGGTGTGCCCGTTGTGAGCTACCACGGTTGCGCCGCAGCAGGTTGTCAGTACGGCATTGTAGTGTGAGCGGAAAACGCTGAGATTGGCGAACGGAACGAAGTCCGGAACAAAGGACGACGCGTAGGTTTGGGCTGCTGAGACAAGCGCGCTGACGCCCGCTGGCACCGGAGAGGCCGTGATTACGCGCAAAACGTTCCAGATGGGATAGGAACCGTTCTGGACGTTCGGGAAAGTGATCGCGCCGCTGCACGAGCTCGAGCCAGAGGAAACCGTGCAAGTGGGCAATACACCCGGACCGTTTGGATTGGAAGCATAGTCCGCGTACAGCGGATCCACGCCGTCAACCGCGAGGTACTTGGCTGTGGATGCGATCCCAGCTACGTTGCCGTAGCTAAAGAACGCATAGCCGAGAGCGTCCTTGACCAAGCCGATTTCCTTGGTCATCTCGCCGGTACCGATGGCTCTCATTTTCTTTCCACCGGACTTCGTGTAGGTGATGTTGAGAGGGTTGGTGGTCCCGGTCCAGCCCGAAGGTGCGCCGCCGTTCGGATTAATAAGGTACTCCTGAGAAGAAGCGATTTCATCATTTCGAGTGATTTGGAACTCGATGGTGTTCATCGTTCCAGAGAGCGGCTCGCGCAGGATCACTGTCAACGGCACCGAAGGAAGGCCCGAACTCGGAATCAGATCGCGAGTACGGGTCAACGAGCCGTTTAGCGTTTCGGCCAGTACCCATCGATCCACGTTGTTAAATGCGGCGGTGCCTAAGCCGCCGGTTGCCGTGTCGCTAGTATTAGCTAGAACCAGCAGAATCTGACCGCCGACTTCAAGAGTTGTCGATGCCGGAATGGTATTCCCCGTGATCGGATCTTTACCCCCTGCAACTATGTTGAAATACACGGGCTGAGCGCTACCCGAGCTGAATGCGCTGTTGATTGCATTTCCTGGCAAGCAAGAAGAACTTCCACCGTAACCCAAACCGGTGAGGCCACTGGCATACGTACTGCAGGCGCGTTGGGTGCCGAAGGCGGCGTCTTCCGCCCGGATGTCGCTGGGGGCGGCATTCACTGCGTGGTTGTTAAGAGCGTTGCACACAGTTTGTGGAAGCGTTATATCGGCAGGCAACAGAGGGACCTGATTCGGCGTATTTGGTGCGTACCCGCCAGAGGGGCATCCGGCGGTAAACACGAGGCTGCCCTGCGGTTGAGCGAAGAAAAGGCGGTTTCCGACGATGGAATCGATATTGAGATAAGCGCAAACGGTCGTTACCGGACCAGTCGGCGAGCCGTTCGACGTATTCCATTCGACCCACACAGTTCCGTTAACGTCGGAAATCGAGCTGACGCCTCGGTTATCGTGGCCCGTTACTTGGCCCGAACCACCGGTCTTGGGCGCTGTCCAGTTGTACGGTCCGCAAACCGGCGAACTCCCGAACTCGCCGGCGAAAGCCAGCGCGTTGAATGCCGCCGAAGAGCCCGCAGCTACGAACGGAAACGTTTGAGCGTAACAGTTCGTGCCGAAAAGCATGGCTGCGGCGAACAGTGTTGCCACCGCCAGTTTCGTCCCTTTTTTCATCATCATGTTCTCCTCTTTGAAATATGGAAGTAGTGGAATAAGCAAAAAGCGCGCTAGGCCAGCGCCCTTCATCCGAGCAGGAATCTCCTTCTTGGCCCGGCGAAGCCGCTTTTTAAGTGTGGTGCGAGACAGATGCGCGGTGACTATCGGCGAGGCTTGTTACAGGGGAATGACACAGGAGTTGAATGCGCATGAAATTCGCGTGACAATCGCACCGGCCGGCTACAGCTCCGGTAAGCTCGGCGACATTCCACAGTTGTAATACAGAATTCACTTTCCAAATATCCCTCCGTAATGAGTGTGCTGATAGTGATGTGCGCCTAATCGATTCCCGTTCAGGGAGGTAGCCGTCGCCGTGAGATTTTTATGGCGGAGTTTGTGTATTTTTGCTCTAGCTTGCTGCATTTCCAGTGGCGCGCTCGCGCAAGATCCCCAAGAGGAAACCGGGTCCATTAAAGGGACTGTTTACGATTCCTCCGGCGCAATCGTCGCGAACGCCCGGGTTGTCGTCGCAAAGGAGGGCGACAGACAGAGCACGGATTCCGATGCCCAAGGCAATTACGCGATCGACAGGCTTCCGGTCGGTTCTTACAGCGTGACGATCACTGCGGAAGGCTACAAGCCGTTCGAAAAAGAAAATGTTGACGTCCGAAACGGCGACGACGCGCACGTGGACGCTAATTTGGATCCCGAGCCGGCAGATCCGAACTCGGGCCAAATGACAGCTCAGATGACTTTCTTTTCCTCCACGGAACTCGCTTCGTGGCTGCTCTAGATTTCCCATTTCAAATCAGGAGGCTGGCTAGCGTGCGATTTCTAAGAATGTCTCTGTGTTTGGTGACGCTAGCTTGCAGTGCCGTCGGCTCCGCTTCCGCCCAGGTAAATCCCGCTCATTTGGACACTGGAAGCGTCATCGGGACCGTGCTGGATACTTCCGGCGCGGTTGTCGTAGGCGCAACCGTTACGGTGACCGGGCGGGAGAATTTCAAACAGGTTGGCACCAGCGATGAGAAAGGGGAGTATCGCGTCCTGGGCCTTCCCGCCGGCACGTATAACATCCAGATCGAGGCGGCTGGCTTCAAATCATTTCAGGCGGCCGGTTTCCTGGTCAGTGCGGGGCAGGAAGGTAGGCTCGACGCCAGCCTTGAAGTCGCCGGAGCGGCTACTTCCGTTAACGTGGAAGCTCAGAAAACCGCTGAGATCGAGACGGAAAATTCACAGATCAGCGGCACGATTACCCAAAAAGAAGTCACCTCCATCGGCTTGAACGGACGAAATTTCACTCAGCTCATTACCTTGGCACCCGGCGTCAGCAATCAAACCGGGCAGGACGAAGCGCTGGTGGGAGTGAAAGGCAGCGTGAAGTACAGCGTCAACGGCGGGCGCGTGGAATACAACACCTTCGATGTGGACGGCGGAGATGTCTTGAATGCCGGCATCAACGGAAGCCAGAGCACATTGATCGTTTATCCCAGCCTGGACGCGATCCAGGAAGTGAAAGTGCTCACCTCCAATTACGGAGCGCAGTACGGCCGAAGCGCCTCTGGAACGGTCTTGGTGACCACGAAGTCGGGCGGAAACCAGTTTCACGGCGATCTCTATGAGTTCAACCGGAATGAACTCTTCAATGCCCGCAATTATTTCGACATCGGGACGGAGGCTCCGCTGTATCGAAGGAACGACTTCGGCGGCACCCTTGGCGGCCCGCTCTTCATACCTGGGCATTACAACGTCGAGAAAGACAAAACGTTTTTCTTCGTTTCCGAGGAAGTGCGGCTCGAGAAGACGCCTCAGGAATTCAACCAAGCCGTGCCATCGGTGGCGGAACGCGGCGGAAACTTCAGCGACGTCTGTCCATTTGCAGGAGCAGGCCAAGAAGTGACGTTTATTCGCACACAGTTTCCCGATTGTCCGCAGATCGCCTCATCGCAAACCGCGCCATTTGTGATCAGCTATCCTGGCAATCAGATACCCATCGATCCGGTGGCCGCCACGCTTTTGGGCACCGGCAATATTCCTCCGCCAAATTCGAGCACCGGGTGCAACTCGAGCGCCGGCTCTTGTTATGACACCTCGGTCTCCCCTCCCACCTACTGGCGTGAAGAGCTATTCCGAATCGATCAGAATTTCACTCAAAATGTTAAGGGCACGTTTCGCTACATCCACGATCAATGGAACACTACGACCGCCATTCCCCAGTGGGGCTACATCGAGAACAGTTTTCCCACCATCGAGGACAAGTTTGACGGCCCGGGCATCAGCCTTCTCGCCCGGGTGACCCAGGTTATCTCTCCCACACTCTTGAACGATCTGGTCTTCAGCTACACGACCGACCACATCAGCCTGTTCAATACCAACGGGCCTGGCGGCAATTGGCAGCTTCCTTCCGGATTGCTGTGCGCCCCGCAGTCGACGACAAACGATTGCATGGGATACCTTTTCGACAACGGATTCGGTGGCAAAGTGCCCGGGATCGTGATCGGCGGGACAAATGCAGCGTACGGAGGCAGCGGATTCGGCGTGGACCCTTCGTTTCCTCCCTATCATCACACGAATCCAACTTACAGCTTCGGAGATGATGTAACCAAAGTCTTCGGCAAGCATAATCTGCTGTTTGGCTTTGGGGCCATCATCGCTCAGAAAAATGAAGTAAATCCCGCCATTGGAGCGGCCACCGGCGATGTCCAAGGGATCCTTACGTTCAGCAACGAGAATAGTTTTTTTAGCACCGGAAATGCCTTCGCCGACTTCCTCAGTGGCAAAATCCGCAGCTACCAGCAGGACAGCGCTCAGGCTAAATATTACAATCGCTATAGCGTCGCTGAACCGTATTTCGAGGATGATTGGCACCTCACCACGCGCTTGACTCTGAACCTGGGCTTCCGTGCAAGCCTGTTTGGAACTTGGCATGAAAAATATTTGAATGCTTATAACTGGGAGCTAAGCGCTTTTAGCCCCACGCTGGCGGCTCAGGCGGCTGTTGACCCTGCAACAGGAATTCTTCTCGATCCCAGCACTTGCGCCACGCCCGGACAGCCATCAGCACTCACTTGCGCCACCATACCAATTAACCTCAATAACCTCGATCCCCGAATCACCAACGGTTTGGTCCGATGCGGCAAAGATGGAGTGCCCTCAAGCTGTATGAAGGGACATCTTTTCAACCCCGCCCCGCGCGTCGGATTTGCGTGGGATCCGGTCGGCGACGGCAAGACTTCGATACGGGGTGGCTACGGAATTTTCTTTGAGCACGGCACGGGCGACGAGGCCAATACCGGCTCGCTGGAAGGTAGCGCGCCTTTGGTACTCGACATGACGCAAAACATTCCCACCAGCTTCAGTTGCATCGGGTCTGTAGCACAGAATTGCGGTTTCCCGCCGGGGGCATATCCGTTGAACGTGACCTCCATTCCGACCAAAGCCGTATGGCCGTACGTGCAACAATGGAATCTGGGAGTTCAGCGTCAGCTCACGCCAAACGTGGTTGGTACGCTTGGTTACGTGGGCAGCAAAGGAACACATTTGACGGCCGAGCTTCAGCTCAATCAGCTCGAGCCGGTTAGCTCTTCGCAGAATCCCTTTCTGCCCAGCCAGCCGGTCCTCGATCCATCTGGCGGGCCGACCACCTATCTGCCGGCCCAGCCAGTGACTTCGGCAGTTTGCCAGACATTCTCGGGCGGGGTTTTCACCGTGAACGGAATGCCGCTTGCGTCGGGTCAGCCTGGCTTTGTGAATCTGGAAGCAGCATGCTACGGCACACCCAACTCTCAATTTCCTGACTCAAATTCCTTGCGGGAATTTGCCCCGACCATTGGAAGAATTCTGGCGCTCGAAAATGTCGCCAACTCAAGCTACCACGCGTTGCAGGCCACGCTGCGGCGCACCAAAGGTCCGCTCAGCCTGGACCTGGTGTACACCTATAGCCACTCGATCGATACCTCTTCGGATCGTTTTGATTCAACCTTTGTAAACTCGTTCGACCTCCGATCCAACCGGGCTAGCTCGAACTTCGATCAGCGTCATCTTCTGAACGTTGGTTACGTGTACGATTTTTCCTTCCCGGGATTGGTGCAGGGCGTAAAGAACTTTTGGAGATGGCAATCGGTCAGTCCGGAAGGCCCGCTTTCGGGTCCAAACCCAGAATATACTCCGGACCGTTCCATCGAGCAGTCCACATTTGCGCAGTCCTGGTTCTCCCGCCATTTACTCGATCACTGGGAGTTTTCCGGAGTGGCCACGTTTCAATCTGGAATTCCATTCAGCGTGATTAACGGCGGCAGCGGCGTCAACGGGATTTCCGTTCTCGACAACGCGGGCGTCGCAAACGGATCCGGAGCCGGCTCGTTTCCCGATCTGGTGCCGGGCGCAAGTCCTAAGGGAAATGGGCCGCCTGGCGCAAGCAACGCTCCTTTTACTTTCGGCCCTTTGCTCGGTAATCCGGATGCATTCGAGGCTCCGCAAGGACTGTCGTTTGGAGACGCTGGAAGAAATTCGATGAATAATCCGAGCCGTTTGAATTTTGATATGGCGCTGCTTAAGCACTTCAAGACCAGCGAATCGACGGACCTTGAGTTTCGCGCCGAGGCCTTCAATATTTTCAACCACACCCAGTTCCGAATATATAACCCTGATCTGGGCAATACCGCCCATAACACCATTAGTTGCTATGGAGGACCGAACAATAGCGCGGGTTTCGTTGATCCGAATCCGGAAGGCATCGACTGTCTGGCCGGGAATTCCTTCCTGCGGCCCGTCGACGCGCATCGCCCGCGCACGATACAGTTCGGCCTGAAATTCCACTTCTAGCAGCGGCCGTCCTCCGTCTAGCGAGAGTTCATTTCCATTTTTTCGCGTACTCATCGTAATGGAACTGACTGCATGCCACATCATTGATGAGATTTTGCTGGACTCTTAATCTCCCTGTAACAACCTGCGCGCACATTGCACCAGCCTTTGTGCGCTCGCAGTTGCGATCCCGCACGAAGCGTTCCAGGTAACTAAGTTCTTGCCAATAAAAACGAGTTCCATTTGCAATCAGTGTCCGTCTTTCGGTCAAAAGGCGGCCAAAGGGAGTCCTAGTTATGTGTAATCGAAACAGGATTTCGAAGCCCTCCGCAGTTGCCATTGCTGTGCTGGTTTCCTCGCTGGCGCTCGGAGCCGCCGTATTTGCCAAGAGCGCAGGCGAGTTTGCTGGAACCTTCAAAGTCCTGGAAGCAAAAAATCAGGGTGGGAATGTACAAGTGCGCTTGTCCTTGCGCCTCCGCAATTACGGCCCAGCGGATGTAAAGAACGCCACGATTTCCTTCGAGAGTTCGCTTGCTGGAACGCAAAAACAGGTCGCCGTTCAGGGCGTAAACCTGCGCGTGAATGAACGCCAGATCCTCCCTCCGCTTGAGGCCACTCTTACCGTTTCCGCCGCGGAGTACGCAACATGGAAAAACGGCGCGCGGCCGAATCTCTACATCGATTTCCAGGACGCCACCGGAGGGCACAATCATCAGGCCATTGAGCTGATACGCATGCCATGAACGAAGGTCGCTCGAATTTGATTTCCGTAAGCGAGCGAGCTGCGACGACCTGGGCGTTGCTTGCGCAAGACAGAGACTTTTTAAAGATGGTTCGCCGCACACGCGGCGTGCAAGTTCCAGCCGGAGCCCAGCTCCGGAGAAAGAACAAAAGAGAGGACACTGTGATGCGCAATCTCAGAATCGTAATTTGCACGGCTATCCTCCTCCTGACAGCGGGATTCGCCAGTGCACAGCAGCAAGATGTGCTTAGCAACCTAGCCGGCACGGGGACGAGCGCCCCCTTCTTTACTTCAAACGCTTCACCGACCGGAGTAGCCGTTGATTCGAGCGGCAACGTCTACATCATAGATAACACTGATTGCGTCGTGTACGAATTGAGCGGCGGTGCCCTCGCTGTTATCGCCGGCACACCGGGCTCGTGCGGCTATAGTGGCGATGGGGCTGCGGCTACCAGCGCGCAGCTGAACGATCCTATTGGATTGGCGCTCGATGCGGCCGGGGACTTGTTTATTGCTGATTCCGACAACTGCATTGTCCGCGAAGTGATGGCCCCATTGGCTGGCGGAAACATCAACACGATAGCAGGGACGCCCGGCACTTGCTCTTACACTGGCGACGGCGGCCCCGCAACCAGCGCTACGCTGAATTTTCCAGTTGGCGTTGCGGTTGACGCCTCGGGTGAGGTCTTCATCTCCGACTTTGAGAATAATGTCATTCGCGAAGTGAGCGGCGGAACGATCAACACCGCCGCCGGCAGCACCTCCGGAACTGCGGGTTTTATGGACGAGTCTACAGGCATGCCTTTGAGCGCGGAGTTCAACGGGCCCTACGAGTTATCCCTTGACAGCGCCGGCAATCTCTACATTGCAGACTCCAGCAACTACCGAATCCGGAAGTTAGACACCTCCGGCAATGTAACAACTGTGGCTGGCAATGGGGGCGCCGGATACGGGTCAGATGGCGTTGCCGCAACTTCCACGACTTTAGATCTACCACTTGGTGTGGCAGTCGACGGAGCCGGTGATCTCACGATTGCAGACACTTTGAACCAACGACTCCGTTGGGTGGACACTGCGGGAATCATTCAGACGATAGCCGGCAATGGTACAGTCGGCGCTTCCACAGCGGGGTTGGCGACAAATTCTAATTTGGACGACCCGATCACGGTCGCCGTGGATTCCTCGGGGAATATTTACTTCACTGACCTTGAAAACTTCCAGGTCGATGAAATCACTCCGGTCTCGGAGTTGGCCTCCCCAACCACCAGTCTTACATTTGGCTTACAGGCGGTCGGAACGCCTAGTTCATCACAGCCGGTAGTACTCACTGCGACTGGTTACGATCTAAATATCAGCAACGTCGCTTTCAGCGGTACCAATGCCGCCGATTTCACCGAGGCGGACAACTGCCCCCGGGGCGTCCTTGCCAGTGGCAACACCTGCACTGTCTCCGTGTCTTTCGCGCCAACCGGCGGAGGAACACGCTCTGCTACACTGGTCGTCACCGACAACAGTTTCCTCAGCACCACAGTGTCGGTCACTCTAACGGGCACCGCAACGGCAGTGAGTTTCTCTCCGCCATCGCTTACCTACCCATCGCAAATCGTTGAAACCAGCAGCGCTCCCATGAACGTTACTCTCACTAACAATGGCACTTCAACTCTCACCATCAATTCAATCACAGCTTCTGGAGACTTTCTCGTCACGTCAACTGACGGCTGCGAGCACGGAGTTCTCGCCGGCGGCGCATCATGTGGAATCGGTGTCGAGTTCAGACCGACCCAAGTCGGTATCCGCAATGGATCGTTGAGTGTTGTGGATACCGACCCCGCCAGTCCGCAAATGCTTGTGCTGCAAGGTACCGGAAGCGCTTTTACCCTTTCTCCAAACCCTCTGGTCTTCGCGAGTCAGCTTGTGGAGACACCTACTTCGCCAAAACCAATCACCTTAACAAATCAGAGCCCGGAGACCATCTCGGGCATCACTCCATCATTCGGCGGCCCCAACGCGGGCGACTTCGCCGTGGCCGCAACTGGTACTACTTGCACTGGCTCGCTCGCCGGGAATCGTAGTTGCAAGTTCAATGTCACCTTCACACCTTCGGTAAGCGGCGCAGAGAGTGCTACGCTCACTGTCGCGAGCAACGTTGGCGGGATGTCGGCGACTGCAATGTTGCAAGGTACCGGCAAGTCCGCTGGCGCCGACACTCTCTCTCCCAACGCGCTCTATTTCTCGCCTCAGATTGAGGGCACCACCAGCGCCACAAAGACCATTTCGGTAACAAACCACACTAAGGGTTCGCTAACCATCAGTGCCACAACTGGCGGCGCCGATGCTGGCGACTTCCAGATCGTTTCGAGCGCGAATCCTTGCAATGGTCCGCTAGCAGCGGGGGCGAGTTGCACGTATGGTGTTGCTTTTGCTCCCTCGATCGTCGGGGCGGAAAAAGGCACTTTGTTGGTGAACGACGGCTACGCAATCCTCACCGCAACGCTCTCCGGAGCAGGTACGACCATCGTCACGGTATCTCCGAAATCATTTGATTACGGAACGGTACAAGTCAGCGCTCGGGTTCAATCCTCGGCTTTTAAGGTTACTAACACGAGTACCACGGTCACACTGGGGATTAACGGGATTACGATCGGTGGGACGAACCCGGGAGACTTCACCGAGACGGATGATTGTGGCTCCTCGATCGCTCCGAAAGGGAATTGCACTATTACCGCGACATTCTCTCCTCACCTCTCCGGTCCGAGGTCGGGAACGATACAGATCGCTGATAATGGTGGCGGCAGCCCCCAGACAATCACGCTCACCGGGACAGGAGAGTAATCGTAGCCGCTGTCAGCGACGTGAAATGATTCGAATCGGCTCTCGCGGGAAATCAACTTGCGGGAGCCGGATTCCGGTGGGGTCGTTGCGCGCACGCCTGCCTCCCACTTGGGGTGGGGGGAACACGCGGGTCAATAATAGGAAGAAAACGCTCCAGGTTGGCTTGTAACTGAAATCAAGACCGGGCGCTTGGAAGTTTTTCCTTTTCGCGCAAACCAACGATCTACGGCCGGGCCGGTCAGACCGCCCGGAAAAAATGTCAGGCCGAATCTGTGGGCCCTGAAAAGCCGCAAGGGAAGTACGGGGAAAGGTTGGTTGAAACTATCCGAATTGGTTAGCCTTGCCGTTCCGCCCTCCGATGGTGCCCACTGCCGCCTGCCAGGCGAATTCTGCCGTGACAGCGCTAGGTAAATCGGTTTTAGAACAACTTGCAGGACACGCGGGGACGTCCAAACGCCGCGCAAGAAATCTAGGGTGGATTGTGGGTTGGGAAATCTTTAGGGAAAACTGCCCTGAACGCTGCCTTGCACGGAAGTGAGCAGCGTCCAGCACCATTATCAGGCAGTCCCGCAAAGAGGATGCGGGAAAAAGCATTTCATCACTTTTTATTTTTATGTACTCGAGAACGCGCAGGCGCTTTCCTCTTCAATTTGAGCTGATTGTAATCAACGGCGGTAAGAATGAGATTTCTTAGAGCACGCTCATTGATCTTATCTCCCTCGAAAAAATCGATCGCTCGCCAGGCGTTGCCTCCGAGGCCCGCGTTAAAGAGCTTGTCAGGATCTGGGAGCCTCGCCCCGTGGGAAAAGGTAAGCTTTACCTTTTCTTTGTGGGCGTTGCCTACCGCGATCATTCCGGCGTGAGACCACACTGGGCTTCCCATCCACTTCCATTCCTCGATTATCTCCGGGCCGGCCTCAAGGAAGACCTTGCGGATGCTGGCGAGCGTTTTGCCACGCCAGTCTGTGAGTCCTTCTATTAGCTGGTCGATGCTTTCCGATGGATTCATTAGATCTTATGCCTCCAATTGTTGTCCGGTTTTCATGCGAGTAGTTTTATTCTTTGAAATCAGTCGTCGAAGGGTATGGCCTTTCCACATCCACAATCCCGAAACGACCAGTACAGGAAGAACAAACCGAGTAAGGGGAGCGTAGTCTGGAAGTTTTTCAAACGGGCTATAAATGTAACCGAGTATCGGAATGCCAAAGACGATGTGAATCCAGCGAAAAATCGAACGCTTGGCGGCATCTTTCATAATGAATTTGTCCTCCCTGTCTTGGCGACACCGCGTCATTTACTCTCAATGCCGAACTGCTTTGCGTACTCGGCGTTTAGCCGTTGCCATCCGCCGAACTTCGTTGCTTGGGGGCCGACCATGCGGCCGATGGGAGTTCCGCTGAGAAGGTGATTCAGAACATCGAAACAAATGTGCCGTGCAACGAGTACGCCCCACGAGATGAAGCGGCGGTCGATGTTGTGCCACAGCGTCAGGCGCGTGCCGCCACTAAAGGGTTCGAGTTCCCACCGCATATCGAAGCGACCCCAGTTGTACTCGAGCACTTTGGGAGCTTCGGCTCGCGCCACTGTTGCTAGGGACACACGCGGCGCGGGCGCTCCCACCGTAGTGAGCTCGACCGTGGTCCCGACCGTGCCCAGGCTCCTATCGGCATCGAAGGGAGCCCACTCGCGCAGATGTGCCGGGTCGGTAAGCGCCTGCCATACTTTTTCCGGCGAATGGCGCAGTTCTCTGACGAGAATGAGCGTCCACTTCTCTCCGTCCTTTCGTACCTGCGCCCCGCTGGCCGGACCCGGTGTGTAGTGCTCGCGATCGGTCATCTCCTGCTCCTTGGCGTCAGTAGCGTGCCAGCTGGGTGAGCTGAATGAGGTTGCCACAGGTGTCGTTCAGCATCGCAATGGTCGCGAAGGTCACGTCAGTGGGAGGCTTGGTGAACTCGGCGCCGCGGGCCTTGATCCGCTCGTAGTCGCCCTTGACGTCGTCGGTGAAAAACATGGCTGCGGGCTGGTCCTGTTGAAACATCGACTGCTGGTACGCTTTGGCGGCGGGGCTGTTGTTGAGCGCCAGCTGTAGCTCAGTGCCGTTCGGCTCCTCGGGCGAGGTCACGGTTAGCCAACGATAGGGGCCCTGACTGAAATCGGTTTTCTTAGCAAAGCCCAGCACCTCCGTGTAGAAGCGCAAGGCCTTGTCTTGGTCGTCCACATGTACACTGGTGAGTTTGATTTTCATTTCGGTTCTCCTCTTTCACGTTCGCGGTTTGGCCCGCGTCGTCTTCTCCTTGTCTTCCTCTTTGCCGGTGTTAACTGATCCATGCGGTCGAGGTGCCGTTCGAGCGCATCTACGTGAGCGGACCAGAACCGGCGGAACTGAGCCAACCAGGCATCCACCTCCTGAAGTGGTTCAGGTCTCAGGCGGTAGAGACGGCGCTGTGCGTCCACCGTGGATTCCACGAAACCGGCCTCTCGCAGCACCCGCAGGTGCTTTGACACAGTCGGCTGCGGCATACCAAGCTGACGCTCGATATCTCCAACCGACCGTTGCGAAGAGGCCAGCAGGCTCAATATCGCGCGGCGGTTCGGCTCCACAATGATTTCGAATACAGATTCCATTCTCTTAGTATACTTCACAGGGCATATACGTGTCAAGGTATATTAAGGCCAGGCCCCCGGGCAATGGTGGCTGCAGGGGTTTCGACTGG
>CAVPFK010000004.1:0-17882 GCA_963703705.1 uncultured Acidobacteriota bacterium
CTTCTGCGCCTGGGTCTTGATCTGCGGCTCGTCTCTGCGTCGGGCCTTCTCCAGGATGTTTCGCATCTTGTGCACCCAGCAACGTTGGTGCCGCGCCCGCGGGTAGACCGTCTCCAGTGCCCGCGCTAGCCCAGCACATCCGTCGGTGATCACCATCTGCAAGTTCTTACCGCGCAATCCGCGCTGAAACAGATCGTTTAGCAACCCTTCCCAGCCCGCCTGGCCTTCACTCTTGGCCCGGGTAAAAGCTAGCAATTCCCGCTGCCCGTTCCGGCGAACTCCGTAGGCCACCAACAACAGCACCCGTTGCGGTCCAAAGGCCCGTCGTACCTTCAGCCACACTCCATCGAGGACCAGATAGGCCCAGTCATCCCCCAGCGGCCGCTCGTGAAACTCCTTCACCGCCTGGTCCAGCACCCGCGTCAAACGAGAAACCGTCTGGGCACTGACCTCCTCTCCGGTCAGCACGGCCACCACCCGCCCCACCTGACGCGTGGAAATCCCCCGCAAGAAGGCTTGCCGGATCAGCTGCGCCACTTCCGGCGAGCGCCGCTCCAGTCGCCCGATCCAGCGCGGCAGAAACGATCGCTGCCGCGTGCGGGGAATGCGCAATCGGATTACCCCCAACGGCGTCACGTAGTCCCGCTCATAGAACCCGTTGCGGTAATCCACCCGCTCAGCTGCTCCGGCCCGCTCGTGCCACTTCAATCCCAAGTAGTCAGCCATCTGCTGTTCGGCATCGCTCTCCAACAACTTCTTAAGCATTTCCCGCGTCCGTCCTTGGAAGTCTCCCCAAAAGCTCTCTTGCAAATCCTGCACAAACAACTGAAACCGCTGTGTGGTATTCTTCACTCGCATCGGGGGTGTAGGCTCCTTTACCGGAGATTTTGTTGCTCGACACAACAAAACCTACACCCTCTTTCCTTTTACACACTCAAAATTACGTCACCCTGTGCCAACCCTCATTTGCGATACCGCGCGCAAATCCTCTATAATCTTTGGGTAATCGTCAAAAACGCCATTTGAGGGCCTCGCATAACCAGTCAGCCCTCTGAAACTTTCCAAAATGATCGATCTCGCTGAAAAAATAAAAAAGAAACTGAAGGCGGAAATCGCCGCTCTGGAACACGAACTCCACGACGAGCTGCCCAAGGAAATTAAAGTCGCGCGCGCGCATGGCGATTTGTCGGAAAACGCCGAATATAAGTACGCCAAAGAACGCCAATCCTACGTATCCGCCCGCTTGGGCCAGTTGCATCAGCGCATGGCGGATATTTCCATGATGAATCTCACGAATCTGCCAAAAGATCGCGCCGCCTACGGCTCCCGCATCGTGGTTCTGGACGTTGCGAAGTCCACCGAAATCGAGTACAAACTGGTGACGGTGGAAGAAGCGGACGTTACCAAGGGCCTGATTTCGACCAGTTCGCCCATCGGCAAAGCCCTCCTGGGCAAAAAACCTGGCGATGAAGTCGTCGTCGTTACTCCGGCGGGCAAGAAAGAATATGAAGTCGTTAGCTTATCCACGATTTACGATGAGGAATAGCGCGGTGCCACTGAATCCATGTTGACGCGCACTATCGGCCGGTTCCTGACCTGGCCCGTTGACCGCTTTGCAGCTCTATTAGCTCCGACGGGAATTCCTCCTAACCTCATCACCTGGCTCGCTCTTGTTCTCAATCTATGGGCCGGCGTACTGTTCGCTGCCGGCCGTTTCGCTGCTGCTGGCGGCATGATGCTCCTCGCTGGCCTGTGCGATTTGCTCGACGGACCTGTGGCCCGGCGTCAAAATCGCGTCTCGCTCTTTGGGGGCTTTCTGGACTCGATACTGGACCGCTACGCCGACCTCATCCTCTTCCTCGGTATTTTGGTTTATTACGCGCGAGTGAATCGTTTTATGTACGCGGTGCTGGCAGGCGCGGCCATGTCTGGCGCTGTCATGGTCAGTTACGCAAAAGCACGCGCCGAGTCACTGGTGCCCAACGAAGAAGTTGGATTTTGGGACCGGCCCGAACGCCTCGCGCTTATGATTCTGGGCGCTCTGCTCAATCGCATGCCCGTCGCGCTGTGGATCCTCGCCATCGGGCCCAACATCACCGTGATTCACCGCATTCTGCATACCTGGAAGCAAACCAAAGACGGCCAGCTCCCACTCGCCGGCAGCGAGTCTCCTACTAATTCGAGTTCGCGCGCCAAACCTCGCACCACGATTCCAACCTCTGTTCAGTCCCGAGAGACTTCGCCTCTGCTCACGCGCGCTGCGAAACGCGGCGGATAACTTCGCTTAGAATATTGCAAGTCTTTCGCTAACCCGCTTGCGGGCATTCTGTTTCCCTTGCCGTACCGTATTACGCAAACACCTTCGTTGCGCCCGCGCGAATTCCCTTCCATGCTGTATCATTTCCCTTTACGGTCGCTCCAAATTTGAAACCCTCTCTCATCATCCACGGTGGCGCTTGGAATATTCCCGACGAGGCAGTTCAGGACTGCCGTGCTGGAATTGGCCGCGCGCTCGAATCCGGCTGGAAAGTTTTATCCGCCTCCGGCTCTGCGCTGGACGCGGTTGAAGCTGCCATCGTGATCCTGGAGAATGATCCTACGTTTGACGCCGGTTTCGGCTCGCACCTAAATCGCGACGGCCACGTTCAACTCGACGCAATCGTAATGGACAGCAAGACCCTGAAAGCTGGCGCCGTTGCCGCCGTCGAACACGTGCGCAATCCGATTCGTCTCGCGCGTCTGGTCCTCGAAAAAAGTGAGCACATGATGCTGGTCGCCGCGGGCGCTGAAAAATTCGCGGTGGAAAATGGTTCCCCGCTCTGCGACCCGGAAGAACTCATTCACCCGCGCGAACGTGTAGCCTGGCAACGCTGCTTGGAAGATTCCCACGCAGCCGAACATCATGTGGGCCACGAACAAGGCACCGTGGGCGCCGTCGCCATTGACCGCCATGGAAATCTTGCTGCGGGTACTTCCACCGGCGGAACATGCTGCAAATTTCCAGGACGCGTCGGCGATTCGCCGCTCATCGGTTGCGGTTGCTACGCCGATGCCGAAGCCGGCGGCGTGTCCTGCACCGGCCACGGTGAAGGAATCATGAAAATTGTGATGGCCAAAATGGCCATCGATCTTTTGCATGACCAGCGCGTTCTCGTCCCGCACAGAGAAAAGGCCGGCCCGCTCTCCCTGGCCCAAGCCGTCGCAGACGCCTGCGTCCGCAAACTCGCTCATCGCGCACACACCACCGGAGGTCTAATCCTCCTCGACCGCGATGGCCTTCCAGCTGCATCCTTCAATACTCCTAGCATGGCCTACGGCTACGTAGAACCCGACGGAAGTTTCCGCATCGCCCCGTAACACGCGTCGTTCGGAGTAGTCTGGGTTCCGTCGTTGTCTTCGCTTCCTAGCGCCGGGCTTTAGGCCGGTATCTTGCTTTGGTCTCGGACCATTAAATGCCGGACGGTGCGCCCGGCGCCCGCGGTCCCTGCCTCATATTCCGAGCAGTCTCCTGAAACCTTCAAGCGTCTGCTTCATCCAACCTGCTAAGGGTAAAGCGCCAAATTCAAATCTGAAGGAGAAATGGATGCCAATCCGAGATGCAATTCTCAGCGAATTCGATCACGAAATGATCAGCACTCGCAAGACGCTCGAACGCGTTCCCGAAGGCAGGCCCGACTGGGCGCCTCACGAAAAATCCATGAAGATGGGACGCCTCGCCGGTCACGTCGCTGAACTCTCCGGCTGGGCCGCCACGATCATCGGCCAGGATTCGCTCGACTTCCGACCGGTGGGTGCTCCGCCCGTTACCCCCACCGTAATGACATCTCAAAAGCAACTTCTGGAAGTTTTTGACAAAAAAGTGGCGGAAGCTCGCGCCGCAATCGCCGGTGCCAGTGACGAAACTCTGCTGAAGAATTGGACGCTGCTTTCCGGCGGCCAAACCATCTTCACTATGCCGCGCGTTGCAGTTCTGCGCAGCTTTGTGATGAATCACATCGTCCACCATCGCGCCCAACTGGGCGTCTATCTTCGCTTGAACAATGTTCCGGTTCCTTCGGTGTACGGCCCCTCCGCCGACGAGGTCAAATTTTAGTTGGTGGAGGAAACATGGCGAGAGCTGGCGAGTGCCCCCTCATGCATGCTAGCCCGCTTCATGCTTCCAGCCGGGGGTCAGGCGCCGGATAACCCACAGCGAAGTGGTACACCACCTGTCCTTGCTCGGGCGCGCGGTTCAGGTATCTGTGCACTTGGTCATCGAAAAATGCTCCGATGCCTGTGGCTCTGAGTCCAAGGGCTTCGGCGGCAAGATACATTCGTTGACCGATAGCGCCCGCCTCAAAGTGAGCATATCGATAGCCGCGATCACCATACATCCGCGTAGCCTTGTCGAAATCTGCGATCATGGAAAATGCTAGGCAAGCGCTTCCCGCTAAGTCTTGTCCCAAGCTGAATGCCGCGGCGACCAGCCGTTGATCCCCGAGCTTGATCGCTTCCAACCGCGCGTTCTCCGGCCAGTAGCGGTAAACGCCCGGCTCCAAACCATTCACACGGTGGACGTAAAGATAAAGTTGCAGAAAACGTTGGATCGCAAAATCGGCAAAGAGTGGTTTTCCTGTGCTGGAAAGAAGAGTCGAGAGTTGTGTCAGGGACATTGATTGGTCGCCGCCGCGGAAATCAAGAGCCGAGCGCCGTGTCCGGACAACTTGCCCGAACCCGAGGCTGGTGGAGATTGGCGGCGGTAACTCGATTCCGCCCGGCCCACCTGTACTCGGCGCGGCGGGCGGGATTAGTGTTTCGGTGAGAAGTGTCGTCGCGGCATGGATTTCCTCAATGCGCGGATAAGGTATCTCCTCATCGGAGAGTTGGTTGGCGTGGCCGGGGAACAAAACTGTTGGAGGGATGTCCTGCCGCGTTACAGGAACTGTTGGCCCCTTTAGAGTGACCATCAGCATCGGCAATTCATCGTTATTCAACAGGCAGCTTTCCGATACTTTGTCGTCGTCAAAATTGCCGATCGCGAAGCTTTCGCATCCCATGGATCGCGCCGCTAGAGCCAAGGCTTGCCAGGCGTGTCCCATATCGTGCAGGCAATACCGATACGCACGATCCTGATATTTCCAGGCCTCGCGCCACGGAATGCTGGTCAGAACGAAGATGATGGGTGCGGTATTGTCCGTGAGCTTCGGAACGAAATCTCCCATGGCTCGCTGTTCCGCCATGTGGGACGACGGGCGGTAATGATAGAGCCCGTCGGGCCAATCAAGGAGACCCCGCGTGCAGAAGTGAAATTCTGTCGGGTGCAAATTCCCCGAGGAAGGATTCACGCGCAGCGCGTAAGTGCCTCCCGTTGTGGGAACCCTTTTGGTCGCGCTAATGGAAGCGGAGTAGAACAGTAATTGCGAAAGGAATGCAGCGCCATCTTTCGCCAGTAGGTCACCGGTCTTGCCTTCGAGCACCTCGAGCGCGGGGATCTCTGGAGGCGGTGGGTCCGCCGGTAAATCCAGCAGCGGCGTGCCTTCGTAGTGGCGATAGGGATTGGGCATGTTGGCCCAATCAAGATAATGCTGCGAGCCGCGCAGTTTTTCGACCGTGTGTTTTGTGAATTCGTGATATTCGCGCCACGCCACTTAGTTTGAGTCCCTACGAGATTGTGCCGGGCGGGGGCAGAGGAAGATGACTTGCGACATTGCCGGCAAGAGCGCGAGGTCGGCGCGAAGGGCGCGTGGCGCTGATCGCGCGGCCTCGTCTGCCAGGTGGGCCACCTGCACCGGACTGAGCGGAAGCGAGTAGATGTCGCCGCGCCGTGCGTAGGAATATTCGCGGTAGCTTGGAGCTGCGGCGCGTGCGAGGCTCATCAATCGGTCCCAAAAGGTGCGCGAGCGCAGCAGGCGGCGTTTGCTTCCCTCGCTACGGCGGATACGCAGCGAATGGCGCGGTGGCGAGCCGCTGGATTCCAGGGTCACTTCGGAGCAATCCTCGGCGCGGAACGCGCGCTGCGGATCTGCGTCAGGATATTTCTTTAGAATTTCACTTAGCGCCGCAGAGTCTGCGTCGAAGCCCGTCCACCAGTAGCGGAACGAGTGGAAGACGACGGTTCCGGCACTCAGAATTTTTTGCACGCGGTTGGCGTCCTTCCCCGCCACCTGCACGACCATGTCCACGAGTTCCGCGCTGCGAAATTCCTGGCGGACCACCGGCCGCATGCTGAGATATTCGGCTTCCTCTTCAGTGTATCTAACGGGAATGGTTTCCGGCAGCGGCACAATTTGGCAACGTCGTCAGGGTTTGCCGTCAGCCTTTTCCGTCAGGCGCTCTCGGACGCGGTCGCTCAGGACTTTGCCGTCGATGGATTTTCCCTCGAGGCGTGCGCGCGCAGCTTTCACTACTGCGCCCATTTGTTTTAGCGAATCAGCGCCGGCTTCGGCGATGGCGGCTTCGATCGCGCGATGGAGCTCTTCGTCCGAGGGAGCGGCGGGCAAATATGTTTCGATTATTTTTATTTCTTTGGCCTCCTTTTCGGCGAGGTCGTTGCGGCCGCCCTTGGTGAACTGCTCCACGGATTCGCGGCGCTGCTTGACAAGAGTTTGCAGAACTTGCAGCGATTCCAAATCGTCGAGCGGACGCACCTTTTCGATTTCCTTGTTTTTAAGCGCGCTCTTCATCATGCGCAGAACGCTCAGCCGCAGCTCGTCCTTCTGCTTCATCGCTGCGGTCAAATCACTCTGGATACGTTCGATGTAGCCCATTCGTGGCGGTCTCCCCGGCCAAGAGTAACATACGTCCTCGGTAAAGATCGCTGATGGGAACGCTGCGCTTTGCGGCGCGCACAACAGAATCGTCCCGCGGGGTCGCTTTCGTTTGCTGGGGCTTACCGCAAGACTGTTGTCGACGAGCGCAAGAAGATCAGAATCCTTACATGCGATTCTGGTACCGGTTAGGCTGGGTTTAATCGTCTGTTTTCTATAACTTCTGTTTTTACGTCAGTACTGGTCAGAAGTGGCGTCACCACTTCGATGAGTCCGTTCGCGCTCCCGAGCGATTAGGGAGCGGATCGGCGTAGTACGGCGCTGGACTTCTCGTCCACGGCGATCTGGTGGAAGAATTCCCGGACTTCATCCAGTTTTTGGGTGGGAACCAACACGTTCTTAATCTCGTAAGTGCGTTTGTAATGCAAGACATTGTCGGCGACTTTTGCTTCGCTCTTGTATGTAGCGTAGGCGCATTCGGCCTGAACTGGCTTAGGAAGCTCGTCCACGACATAACCGGGCGGGAGGGCGATGTCGAAGACGTCATCTTGGAGAGTAGCCTCGGTGAATTCGATGGGATACTTTCGAGGCTTTCCCGCAAGCAAATTCGATCCCTTGGTGCCAACCACGCCTGGCCGAAGGATCAGCAGATCGCCCGCAGTTTTTGCGTAACCGTCGACCACGAATTTGTAATTGACCAACAGACTTTCATCATATTTTTCGAGATTACCCAACGATGCGCCGGTCAAGGAGAAATTCGTGAGGGTGTTTCCGAGAAATGTTTCGAAGATTTTCTGCCGGTCGGCGGGGGCCGCGGTGAGAAATTGTTCGCGACTGGATTCAGCGGGACCACCCCAGCGCAGTTCCTGGACTTCCCCGTTCAGCTTGCCCAGAGGGCTTAGGCTGAGCTTGCCGGTGCGCAACAAGCGATTGGTGGAAGGCGGCAGGAGCGGTAAAGAAACGATGCTGGCGCCGCCCGGAGTAATGACCAGGCCGAAATTATCCTGAAGGTATGGCGGCAAATATCCCAAGGGAACATAAGGATTTGTAGGGTCGAAGAAGAGCAGACGCCCCAGTTTGGGGTGGTTAACCACCGCGAAAAAGGAACCATCTTTGACATTCTCCGTCAGCCGGATGGCGAGGATCATATGATCGAATCTCATGGATGGAAAATCGGGATTCACTTCGCCGCGGCTGGTATCGATGAGAACATAATAAGACTCGATACCTATTTCATGAAGCATGGTGCTCAACAGCGTGGCCTTGTCCTTGCAATCGCCGTACTGATGGGTGAAAACGTCCGTGGCGGAGTGAGGCTGGAATCCGCCGATCCCGATTTCAATGGCGACGTAGCGGATCTGACGCTGCATGTAAGAAGTCAGCGCCTTCATCTTCGCAACAGGATCTGAAATTCCGGCGGTTAGCTCGGCGGCTTTCTGTTGGATGGCGGCACTGGGGATACGGCTGGTGGCGGTTAAGCCGTCAACCCAAAGTCCCAGGTCATCCCAGGTTCCATCAGTCTTCGTGCGTATCTTGGGATCACGCGCGAAATACTTGATGTCCATTCGTCCCGCAATGGCATACATCGAGGGCATCTCGGGCTCAACTTCAATAGCCGGGACATTTTGAACTTCCCAATCGTACTGGTTATTACCGGCAGCCGATTGAGGTTTTTGTTCCGCAAAGTTGGACCAATGATTTGTAAACTCCCAACCCGCTGGAATCTGCAATGAGAAGCGCGCTCGCCGACATGGCACGAGGTCTTGAAAGATCCAATGATCTTCAAAAACAAAAGGCCGATGTTTCTGCACGTATTCGTAACCTACCACGCTGCCTGGATTGGCTTCCGGGAACCTGAGGTACTTAAAACGATAATCGCTATAGAGCACGTCGTGCGCGCCAGCCTCCCCCACCTCTTTTTCCTTAACTTCCATGTCCCGACCGTCGGGCATAATTGTCCAAGCCTTAAAGAATGAGACCTTGGTTTGGTCGTTGAAATGAACGACGGCGTAGCCATAATCGTTTCGAGCTTCGGGGCGCAAAAGCTTGTAAGCGATCCGGTAGTGTGTCTCGATCTCGCCATTGTCTTTGACAACGGTCTGTTCATCCTCCAGCAAAACGACAGCCACGGTTTCCTTTGTATACTCGGGCAGCTTTTCCTGGGCGGCGGCGCGCAGCCAATCCGGGACATTGTCCGCATGCACGCGAGGCGGCGAGTACACCAGAGCGAGCGCCAACAACAGAGCTAGCGTGTATGCGGCCAGGCTAATTCTTAGCAGATTCGACATTCTGAAGAACGATTTGTTCTTCGTCATTGGATTTCACCGTGTTGAAAAAAGAACGCAAGGAGGCATAGTACTCCACCGGAAAGAACAAACCATTGATCACCAGATGGCGCTTCACTTCAATCTCGGATCCTTGTTGCGATGCCGAGATTTCGTAAGAAACCACCGAGCCAGGCTTGATGGCTTTAGAGGCCGGTAGCGTTTCAACCTTGTATCCGGCCGGCGCCTGGAGCTTTACATCGTCGATTTGCTCATTTGGAAAATCAAAATAAACAGCGTTGTGACGAATTGCGGTTTCGAAGGCCTTGTTCTGCGGCTCCAGAAACAGAGTGGCTGGAATCATCATTCGCCGGCCCACTGGACTGCCGAAAGGAAGTTTTATGGTTCCCTCAACGTGCAGCGGTAGATCGGTCTTATCCCAATTGTCAATTTTTGAAAGTTCAAACGATGCGCCCGAAGGCAGCCAGCGCTTGATTTCGTCCTCAAGAGTTTTCTTGCGGCCGGTGTCGTCCTGGAGGTGGCCTTCTCCCCGGCGCAACGCCCCCTGCTGGCCGGTGAAATCCACCTTGAGTTTCCCGCCTGCGAGACCGTCCGCATCAATAGAAAGTTCAGCATGGCGTACGATGGTCGCATCGGCACTGACAGAAATGGGGACGCTCACAAAATCGCTGGGTTTCTTGCCCAGGCGTACGCCCTTCGTACTTGTTTCGAACCAGGGGATGATGCCAAAGGGAAAATAGGCCGCGGCGGGGTCCAGGAAATATTCTTGCGCACCCGCGCGAGCCCAGACGATGTCCGCGGAGAGTTCGTCAGCGTCCTGCATCTGGGGCAGGAAGAAGTTCCGGTTCCGAGGAGCAACACGGACCTCATCGGATTCGAACCCGGCTGCGCGAGCGAGTCCCACGAAAAGAAAATTGATCTCCCGACCGTTTCCATAGCCGTGACGGAGCATGTCCTCCACGTTTGAGTTTTTCTTGAGGTTTTCCTGCTTTTCCTCTTTTTCAGTTTTGCCTACTTCCATGCTTAGGTCGCGAATTTGTTGGACGCGGGCGTAGATCTTGCGGAGTTTGAGTTCCGGAGAGTCGCCGGGACTGACGGTCCTGGAGACTTCTTGCTCCAACACCTTTTTGTTATTGATGAAGTGTTCTAAATCATCGTTCCACTTCTTCTCGGTGCGGGCCCAAAAATGGTCCGGCGTTTCATTTACCGGCGCACTTTCGTCGAGGTGAAAAAACTCTACGCGAGCCTGGATAGTTCTCAGGGGCGGCATGTAGGCTTCGTCCTCGATGCCAGGAATGTCGTGAACCGTCAATGCCCAGGTGCCGTCGGGCTGGCGTTCCGGCGCCGCCTTGGTGGTCAGACCGAACTGGCGGAAATAAAGCGGGAAAGCTTCAAAATTCGAATGGTAGGGCAAGATGGAGAAGTGGCCATCGCGCGTGTATAGGTGGCTGGACAACACCCAATACTCGTCATGCAAAAAAAGAGGCTTATATTGAACTCTGTACTTGTACTCGATAATGCATCCAGGCTGAACGTCGGGCAGCGTGAACGTCTTTGCCAAGTACTTCGCACCGCTCCGCTTTTCGATGATTTTTTCGAAGGGCTTGCCTTCGAAATTCACAATGCTGCCGTCGGAATGGATGGTTCGCGCGCGGATATCCTTAATGTCGGCGGATTCTTTTAGAAAAGGAATTTCGACATTGCCTTCGTCAGTACCCTCTTGAGTGAAGATCTTGATGCGGAAGAATTCATTTATAGCGGACCCATCCGTGGAAGCGTATCTCTCGTTCACCGCGCTCTCGCGGTACAAGATCATGGCGTGGGCCCCGGGCTGCTTGGGATTGTCTTTCAAAACCAGGTCCGCGGGTGGGATGGGGAGCCAGTCATCGCCCGCCCGACTGGGCTGCGCTGGCAGGAAAGACAGTGATATCAATGCAAGCGCTAGGCAAAACAAGAATCGCTGGGCTCGATTCACGACCGGCCTCCTTATAGGCTTGAGACACGACCCCGGCAGAGTTCTCCCCTGACGGCGGCGAGGCTTGGAGCATAGGTCCACTGATTCTCAAGCAGTAAAGTGCCTCCAACACTACCTTGCCTCTAGAAATCTGTCAACGGTACGGGGCACCTAGAGGCCGTTTGCGGAGCACGAGCGGCTTGGTGCCGGATGCCAGCTCGCCCCCCGAGTCGTCGAAACTGGCTCGTTATGAAACGAGCGGCAAGGTCGTGAACTTCGTAACAATCCGGGCTGACGCCGCGGCGCGTTCGCGTTCGGTTCCGAAGTGTTGAGCGGCTGATCGATTTTATTTGCGTCGAAGCAGCTAGGATGGCGGGGCGTTTCCAGAGCCGAATCCCAATATGGGAAAATTCCCAATTCGGGATAAGAACCTCAATTAGGTTGAGACTTTTCTGTCTCCGCGCAAAATTTCGCGGGGGACGAGTGAGTTTTTTGATGTTTTTACATTTCCAAAAGCCAAGCCGCGACGTACAATATATTCAAGAGTTAGCTTCATGACGACCGTTCCCTATGCGGCCAAGGTGAAAATCAGGAAAAGGCTTCCGCGTTTTAGCGTCGAAACTTTCCTGGCTTCCGGAGGCGTGTCTACAAGAGTTGCGGAGTATCGCAGAACCGAAAAGATCTATTCGCAAGGCGAACCCGCCAAAGACGTCATGTACATTCAGAAGGGAGGCGTGAAACTTTCCGTGCTGAATGAGCTTGGCAAAGAAGCCGTCGTAGCGGTTCTGGGCCCGGGCGATTTTTTTGGTGAAGGAAGCATGGCTGGCCAGTCCGTTCGCATGGGAACGGCAAGCGCGATCACGCCTACGACTTTACTGATCATTGAAAAAAAAGAAATGATCCGTATGCTCCACTCGGAGCACGCATTCTCCGACCGCTTCGTGGCTTATATGCTCTCGCGAAACATCCGGATCGAAGAGGATTTGATCGACCAGCTTTTCAACTCCAGCGAAAAACGTCTGGCGCGCACTCTTTTACTGCTCGCCCGGTATGGGAAGCAGGATCAACCTCAGAAAATCGTTCCTAAAGTGTCGCAAGAGATGTTGGCAGAGATGATCGGGACAACCCGCTCGCGCGTTAATTTTTTCATGAATAAATTCAGGAAGCTGGGATTTGTTCGCTACAACGGTGGGCTACACATCAACAGCTCTCTTCTGAGTGTTGTACTGCACGAGTAACGATCGGTTCCTAATATTCTGATTTCGCTTTTGCGGCGAGCCTTTCCATTCACGCGGCACTTGAGCTGATCTTTTGCCAGAGGCGGATCGAGGACTCCCGGCTGCGGTTTGAACGTGAGACTCCGGGGCGAGGGCTCTCGCTTTCATGGCATACACCGCAACGTCCGCCGCGCCCATTAGGGCATCGATACTTTCGCCGTCCTTAGGATAGATAGCAACACCGATACTCACCGAGAGCTTTGGCTTCCTACCATCGTGCGCGAGGTTATCGGCGATGCGCCCAGCCACTAGGTTTGCCGGGACTTCGCCTGTCTCCGGAAGGATGAGCGCAAATTCGTCCCCGCCGAACCGCGCCGCAGTGTCCATGTCGCGGCTGGAGTTGCACAAAACATCAGCCAAGCGGCAGAGCGCCCGGCTGCCAACGAGATGGCCGAAAGTATCGTTGATTTTTTTTAGCCCATCCAGATCGAGGAACAAAAGAGCGAACTCACGCGAGGTGCGCTCAGACCGCTTGATTTCGGTGTCGAGGACCTCGACCAGATGACGGTAATTGGCAAGGCCGGTAAGAGGGTCTTTGACGGCCTGTTGCCGCAAATGATCCTCGAGCCTACGCTGTTGAGTAACGTCTTCGACGATGATCTCGAAGCCGTCTTTTTCACCTGGGGTGCTGACTTCGCGTCCGCTGAGACGGACCTTTAGGAGCGTTCCGTCCTTTCGTCTCCAGTCAGTTTCAAGCGGGGTGCCACGATTTTCGCCGGAGTGCCCAAGTATTTGCTCTCGTCTGTAGGGATCGCAAAGCAGGTTTCTGGCATGATTCGCTGCAAGGAGGTCCTTTCGGGAAGCGTAACCAAGCATGGTGACTAGGGCTTGATTTACATCCAAAAAGTTACCTTTCTCGCCGCAACGACACATTCCGTAGGTTAAGTTTCCCACCAGCGCACGATACCGAGCTTCCGAATGGCGCAGCTTTCTCTCAGATTGATCGCGTTCTTGGCGGAGTTGGCTCTCACTGAGGGCTCGACGAATCGCTACGGGAAGATGACCAAGATGGTCTTTATCAACGCAGTCAGCCGCCCCTTCGGCAATGAGCCGGGCCACGACTTCCGGTTTTATTTTGTCAGCCAGGTAGATAAAGGGGATGCATCGCTCCCGTTGGCTTAGTGCCACCGTTAGGGATGATCCGTGCCAGTTTTGCATGGGATACTTTGCCAGCACCAGGTCATAGCATTTTGAGCCCAGAAGCCTGACAAACTGGTCGAAGCTTGAGGCAGTATCCGCATTTGCTTTGCAGTGCGCTCTCTTGAGCTCACGAATGCATTGCTGGACATCCGCTAAAGCATTGTGGACAAAAAGGATGCGTAAGGGCCGGCGTCTGCTGGCCGGTCCTAGCAGGACAGCGGGAACTGCAGGCAGCTTGACATGCTCGCGATATGGTATCGGCATCGAGTGTATAGGCGGCGACCGCAGGCGCACCGTTACTGCCCCAAAGGGAATTCCTCGCCTTGCCTTTGGGAAAAGTAGTTCACCAGGGAGCCGAGCAGATGTCCAAAACTGCACACTTTCAATTTTTGTGTGTTTACCGTTAGTGCACAGAATGGCGGACATCTGGCTGCACGTCGTTAGGGCTGTACCGCACTTTGCACAAAGAAGTCTTCTTACGAGTTAAAAAAACAGAGGCTTGAATTAGAACTGCGTGCGAGAGAATCGCTGAATCAAGTTGCGTCTACCAGGCAGGAATGCGGCTTGCTTGGGTGTGTAACTGGTGCTACCTTGCCCGCTTCGCAGCAGCCAAGTGGGTGGCGCGGAGTTGAACGGCGACGCAACGCTAAGAGGCGCGGGAGGTAATTAGCATGGCGAAGGAGAAGAAACAGTGGAGTTCCACTGCGCCGCCCGGGGAATTCCATCCTTACATTCCGGCTGAGGAAAGCGTTGCGGAGTTTACGCTGCGGGCCGTGGTGCTTGGCTCGCTATTTGGATTGCTATTTGGCGCAGTCACGGTTTACGTGGGGCTGCGCGCGGGGCTTACTGTCTCTGCTTCGATTCCGATTGCGGTGCTTTCGATTAGCATTTTACGCGCGTTTGGGCGCTCGACAATTTTGGAAAACAATATCGTGCAGACAACCGGTTCGGCTGGCGAGTCGCTGGCGGCCGGTGTGATGTTCACGATTCCGGCGCTGATCTTTTTGGGATTTGGCACGGAATTCACTTTCTGGCGGATTTTTCCGCTGGCGCTGTTGGGCGGCTGGCTCGGCGTGCTGTTCATGATTCCGCTGCGGCGGCAGCTAATCGTGAAAGAGCATGGGAACCTGACGTTTCCTGAGGGCACCGCTTGCGCCGATGTTCTCGTGGCGGGCGAGCGCGGCGGATCGTTTGCGGGACGCGTGTTCTGGGGATTGGGGCTGGGTGGCGTTTACACTTTTTTCATGAACACGATTCAGGCGTGGAACGGGCAGCCTGAAGGGCGTCCGCACTGGTTCCCCGGGGCGTCGTTTCGCGCGACGATTACTTCGGAATATCTGGGAGTGGGTTACATCATCGGGCCCAAAGTTTCGGGGATTCTTTTTGCCGGCGGTGTGATTTCGTGGCTTCTGGTGATGCCCGCGATTCAATTCTTTGGGCAGCTTGCGGGGAACACGCCGATTTATCCGTCCACGATTCCGATTCCGCAAATGACGCCGGACGATATGTGGCGGCAATACATTCGTCCGATGGGAGCGGGCGCCGTCGCCGCGGCGGGATTGATTACGCTGCTGCGCACGCTGCCGACAATTATTTCGGCACTGCGCGCGGGATTGAAGGATGTTCGGGCGGAACGAGCTGGAGGGGCTTCGGCGAAGAACCGGCTCGACGACGACGTGTCGATTCGCACGGTGATCATTGGGTCTGTCGTGATCGTCGCAATGATGTGGGTGATGCTAACGTTTGATCCGATCAAGGGTGCGAACACAACCTGGTATCAGAATTTGCTCGCAGGGTTGTTCGTGGTGGTCTTCGGATTTTTGTTTGTCACGGTGGCTTCGCGCATCAGCGGGCTGCTGGGAAATTCTTCAAACCCCGTCAGCGGCATGAGCATCGCTACACTGATGGCTACGTGCGCGATATTTTTTGTCGCTGGATGGACTGCACCAAACTATGCGGTGCTCGCGTTAGTGATCGGTGGCGTGGTATGTACCGCCGCGGCGATAGCTGGAGCGACCTCACAGGATCTGAAAACCGGATACCTTGTCGGCTCGACGCCGTTCCGGCAGCAGATGGGTTTGTTAATCGGCGTTACAGTGTCGACCATCGCCATCGGCGCCACGCTGAATCTGATGAACACGGGGCTTGAGAAATATCTGCCGGTAAAGATTCCCGTGAACGTCGAGGCGCTGGCCACCGGCGTGAAAGTGGAACGGAGTTCGATCACTTATCAGGGGAAAACTTACGTACTGATCAACGCGCTGGGCTCGGCGCAGGTTCCCGATGGCGAATATCTTTACGATCCGGCGACTAAGGAAATCGACATTCAGTGGGTGCAAGGCATCGGCAGCGATAAGGCTCCGGCGCCGCAAGCGCGCCTAATGGCCACGGTGATTAACGGAATTCTCAACCAGCGTTTGCCGTGGCGGCTGGTGTTAATGGGCGTGGCGCTGGTGCTGGCGGTGGAGATTTTGGGCATACGCTCGTTGGCGTTTGCGGTGGGCGCTTATCTTTCGATTGGAACCACGGCCACGATGTTTGCCGGCGGTCTGGTGCGCTGGCTGGTGGAAACGACATCCAAAAAAACAGAAGAGGGCGAAGCCAGCCCGGGAGCGCTCTATTCGAGCGGATTGATCGCTGCCGGCGGAGTATTTGGCTTGCTCGGCATTGTGATCAATCTTCTGCAGGATCCGGAAATCTCGTCGCACGTACCACAATGGGTCACGAGCATGTTTCATTTGCCTTGGCGCGCAGACCTGTTTGCGTTTGGGCCGAAGATTCTCGGATCGCTCGCTACCAGCAATCTCTTCGGCCTTTTCATGTTTATCCTTTTGGCGGCCTCGCTCTTCTATTTCGCACGCAAGAAGCTCGATAAAACGTAAGCTCATCGCGCAGCAGCGATTGTTGCGAGGAGGCGCGCACTTTGAAACCCCGGGCGCCACGATCAGCATGGCTTGCCGGCTATATTGGATCAGTTTTGGCCAGCGCGTTGATCGCAACTTCCCCGCAGTCGCGAGCCACAAACAGCGCTCCGCCGAACGGCCTGGTTGTAATTATCGAGAACAAGCCGCCAGGGACTTTGAATCTGCAAGCGCTGAAAAATAGTTCCATCGGCGGCGTGGCGTTGCAAATACACTGGCGCGACATCGAGCCGGTCCAGGGAAAACTGGATTGGGCCAAGCTCGATCAACTGTTTGCCGCTGCGGAGTCGTCAAACAAATGGGTACAACTCCTCATTTTTCCCGGCTTCTTTTCTCCTCCTTGGGCTTTGCAGGGAGCAAAGACCGAAGCCTTTCCGCTACAGTATGGCCCGGGCAAAGGCACTATGGAGCGGCTGCCGATGCCGTGGGACCCGGTCTACCTCGCCCATTGGTTTGATTTCGTGAAACAACTGAGCGCCAGGTACGGAAAATCTCCAGCTTTCAGAGTGGTCGCGGCTGCCGGACCGACGTCGGTCTCCGCTGAGTTCACCCTGCCTGGCGCGCCGGAAGATATTCAGAAGTGGCGCAAGGCAGGTTATACGCCCAGCAAATATATCGAGGCATGGCGTAGGGTCTTCCACGTGTACGCCGCCGAATTTCCAAATCAGTACGTTTCCTTGTCCGCGGGATCTGGTTTGAACATTAACGATCGGAGTAAAGTGGACGGGCGAGAGCGCAAGCCAACCAAGGAAGCGGTCATCGACGAGGCCATCGAAATTTTGGGACGCCGATTTGTACTTCAGAACAGCAATCTCGATGGAAATCCAGAGCCGGCTCAGGGCCCTCATAACGTTCCGCTAGTAATTAGTTATAACGGACGCATCATTACCGGTTTTCAACTGCGCACCTCGTGCGAACGCAACAGCGCAAACATGGGCGCAGAAGGAGACCCCCCACTCGCTTTGAAAAAATCGATCGATAGGGGAATGCAGGCTAACAAAGCCGGTCATCACGTCAATTATCTGGAAATTTACGAACCCGACGTGCTCGCCGACGATATGCAACCGGTACTTCGATATGGAGCGGCACTGTTCGCACGGTAACGCCTCGATGGGATACGCATTTTGAAAATTTATGCCTTTGGTGTTTGTAATTGCGACGGACTGGACGCTGCGCGCTGCGGTTCGGGCGGAACTGCGCGAGCTTGGAATCGATGCGCTCGGCATGGACTCGGTCGATGATGCTGGCCGCGCGCTCGCAAGTAATCAAATGCCTTCCGCCATTGTACTGGAAGCGACGGCGGAGCTAGCTGGAGATCCCGCGATTGATAATCTAGTCAAGCGCGTCACCACCGTTCTGATTGCCTCCCGCACCGAGACGGCTCCGCTTCCGCCTGTCGCTGCCGTGTTCTACCGCCCGGTCAGTATCGGCGATATCGTCGCGAAAGTCCGCGAACTCCTCGCGCATGGCCATGCTGCTTAGCATGCTCTGCCGTTTCTTTCTCAACTGAGTGGTCTTGGGTGGGCGACTTTTTGTCAGCGAAACTGGATGTGGAGATT
>CAVPFK010000005.1:0-239980 GCA_963703705.1 uncultured Acidobacteriota bacterium
CTCCCCTCCTGGTTGAATTAAGTTGATCCGGAATATGCGACTTGGACCTCTGTTTCGCACATCGTACGCTTCTACTGCCCTCGACACAACGGATTTGCGACCAGAGCAAGCCCACCCACCTTTCTCGCGAGTCTCCGGTCGTCAAGCAATCACCGTCTAGTCGGGTCAAGGAGCCGACATGGTGCACAGTTGCGGCAATCGCGTTCTGCAGACTAGTGCATTACTTCCGGTTATCCGCCCGCATTCGAGGCCCTAGTTTGACCTACCTGGGCCGGGACGGGTCTCGGATATTTGACCTCTCGAAGCCACGCTGAGCAAATCAACCACAAAACAAGTATCAGCAGAGTTACAGAGCAAACCTCCCTCGGGGCCCACGGTGCCACCGGAGAGCCATGCGAGACCGGTCGACGTCAAGTTCAGAAAGTGCCCCGGGGGAGTACATTGCCGCTGTCGGGCACACCGTAAAAGTACGTCTCGCCCCAATCGAAGGCCATATGAAGTCCGATCGGCATCCAAAGATTACCGGTTCGACGGAGCAAAAGGCACCAAACCGATCCAGTCCTCTCCCGAGTTACCGTGATGCGAGTAGCCGAAATATGCTGCCGACCGAACTGCGGCGGGCCAGAAACCGATGCGCGTATCCGCGAGCGCGGAATTCTTCGCGAAGAGCGACGAGAGTGAAAACGAGCGCGTAGGTGATCGCCCACTTCGCGATGTCGGCACCGTGCAGCGCGACCGCTCCAAAATAAGACACTCTCGCCACGCGCATCGCCGCAAGCAGACCTGTGATCGCTCCGAAGTCCAGCAGTGCACCTTGCCAGAATTGGGAACCGAACATCTTGCGCCCGGGCAAACCGTAATCGGCAAGAGTCCTGCATTCGAAACGTCCCATGATCCAACTAGCGAGAATAAAGATGAGGAAGTCCATTATCTCGCGAACCAGAAACAAGGTGTCCTGGTCGGTACCACTCGCAGTCGGCGAACGGTGAAATTACTGGCATTGATCAAAGTGACGACGATTGCCAGGAAAATAAGCAGACGCCAGCCGGCGTGGAGTTCACGCGGATCGAAAAATACGCGGCGCAGGACAGTGAAGCGAGGAGATTGAAGGGACTGGGTCATCACGTTGCAGCGCTCCTTTCAGGTGAATACGATGCCGATCGTAGGTTTGTTCCGCGAATTGTCTGCAAAGGAGGCGGAGGCACGAGCCGCGACTGAAAATGTGAGACCGTGGATGTGCATTCGTCAACAAGGCCGGACAGTCACTCGATCCGGCTAACTTGCTAGTCGGCTAGAACGAAGCCGCTACCCGGAAGTAAATGTCTGACTCTCGGATTCGACTCAGACAATCTCTCAAGAAGGAGGTCGGGTCAGCACCAGGAGTGAGACCACCAAAAACTGTCTCAAAATAGGGGTTCACTCCATTTGATACGAAAGGTCACAAATGGATGTCGCGAGGACGCGAAATCTCTTAGAAATTGGGAAAGCCCCACGTGGCTCTATTTCCAGCAATCAAGTCGGATAATCCATCGAGGTTGAAGGCGCAGCGTTTGTTTCCATCGAAGTATGCATCCAGCGCTATTCGGTGGGAGTTTTTCAGGGGCAGCACAAGACCACCTCCAAGCTGTCTTCCGAACCTCCTAGACAGGTATTAGACAAATATGTATGTACAGTGGCTCACAATTAAGTTACGATCCTTTTAGCATACATAAATGTATGTCGTCAGCAAAGCATGAGTATAATACGTCCGGGGGTTCACAAAGATAGTGAATCTAGCTGAACAACTGGAGATGTTGCGCGGAAGGGGCTTCTCTGACGGGCAAGCCCGGGTCATCGCTCTCATGAGGGAGGCTGCCACTGTTGTGTTCCGACAGTGGCCAGAATCCTTCATTCTCTACGGAGGAGCGAACCTAGTGCTGTTCCAAGACAGCGTACGGCATTCGGCCGACTTGGATTTGCACCTCCGGGGAGATCTGCCTCCTGTCGAGCAAGTGGCAGACGGCCTACGCCAAGGATTAGAACCCCTGGCGAAACTGCTTGAACGACATCCTTTGAATCGACGAGCAAATGATGGAGGGGCTGGGAACACCCGACACGGCGAATGTCAAATTTGTATCGAGAGACCACCTCCTGCTCCAAAAGGCGGAAGCGTTCTTGCTCAGAAGGGTTGTAAAAGCAAGAGACGCATACGACATCCGATTTCTCCTCGATCGAGGTGCCAAACTCAACGGTCATTTACGCGATCATCTGGAGGATCTCCTTTTGGGAAATATCGATCAAGAACAAATTGCCGAGCGCATTGCAAGTGTTACAGACGGCCTTTGTCGGGCCGAGCTAAAAGGATTTTTGCCAAATGACAGATACGAAGCGCTCGAAAAGGCACACTTTCAATCCCTGAAAGACGGTTTGTCGCAACTATTCGGAGAGTGGCTATGAAGACTCACGTAGATTGGGCCTCTCTCTTGGCTTCCGAAGCCAAGACTCAGGCAGTCATCCGTGCCGATGAGATCGCGAAGAAACACAACCTCGCCTACAGTTCGGTCATCGCGGCACTCGTGCGTCAAGACCGCAGAGGGCTAACAGAACATGTGTTTCGGAATGTTTATCTCAACAAGCTTGCCGTAGGATACAGCTCAAGAGACTTTGTCGGCGCGATTGACGCACATTCGTACATCTCACTTGACTCGGCACTGCTCGAATGGGGCATTTCCAATCAAAGCCCGATCGGGTTGACGTGCGTCACAACCTCCAAACGGCGCACGATCCGAACTGCTTCCATACTGATCGAATTCAGGAGGGTTAGTGAAGATCTCTTCTGGGGATTTGTGGAGCGAAAGAGTCGCTATAGCAATTACAAGATCGCTGAACCGGAGAAAGCTCTATTGGACTGGGTGTATCTTGGACTGAAAGGTGACGTTCCACTGCACCTGGACGAACTTCAGTTCGAGCGGCTAAACATTCCCAAGCTGCTCGAAGTCGGAAAAAGGTTTCCGCGCTCGGTGTTCGAGACCGTCCTTCCGAGCGTGCTTGAAAAATGCATTTCGAATCAAACTGTTCTACAGAAGGCCTAGACCGTTGGGTGACCCGAACTAGCCTGCGAATATAAAGGATGGCGTACGAGGCGGGTGTCACCCCAGTGTCACTCAAAGCGCTGAAAACAGCGGCAAGAGTGAAGAAAATCGAGGAAAAAGAAGGAGAAAGTGCGTTGCGCGAAGTTGCCCCAACTTGCTGAATCCGTTCCGTTAGCCACTCCTCTGGCAAGATTTGGCAGAAGTGTTCGGACGGCTTCTAAGCAGAATGGCGCAGGTTCGAGTCCTGCCGGGCGCGCCATATCATTGATGTGAAAAGATTAAGGAGAATATTTCTTTACCGTTGACCTTCTGTTCGCCGAATAGATGCTCAACGGTCGAAAGCTTCTCACGCAAGGCTAGGTAAAACGTAGCGTTCTGTCATGACAGAGGTACTTGGTTCGACGAACGTCCTGCACATGCTAGCGCACCTGCCTCCCAGACAGGCGTTCTAACTAACCGAACCACGCAGTACGCAGACCTCTTTCTGCCGCATGTCGGATGCAACGGCGAAGAGGATGCTAGCCGTCGTTGGGCGGCCGTACATGATGACGGATCATATGCAGTAGGGCTGAAATTAGGGTCAACGAGATCGACGTTGAACGATTTTGCATGGAGCGATATTGTATAGCCCCGCCCTTAAGTGGCCTTTCCTGTGAGGGAATGAGTCATGAGCACTGTGGCCCCTAGAGTCTGGAAGTCCGGCAAAGTGAGTTGCGAACCATTGACAAGCGAACGATCTCTCGTGCGCCCACTGCGGTCACGAACAAAAATAAAGCTTTTGATTTTTCCTGGTTATCCAAGTAACGACGAGAGGTCTACGGTTTCTTCTGCCCGCCAGGCAGAAGTGCTTAAGGTAATCGTCGCTAATTCGGCGATGATTAAGGCGTTCAAGGCTGGCGTTCCACTAAACGGCAAGGCATTTCCGGAAGGGTCCATGATCGTGAAGCTCCAGTGGTCACCGAAGAAGGACACGGAAGCGACTTTCGATGTGGAAGTGCCGGACGCTTTTAAGCAGGCATTCGTGATGGAGAAAGACAGCAAGAGATTTTCGAAAACCGGCGGCTGGGGATACGCCGTGTTCAACTACGACGCCGCGTCGAACACGTTCACCCCCGATCCCACATCCCACGCGGACTGCGGAAACTCATGCCACGTGGCCGTGAAGGCGAAGGACTACATATTTCACCCGTACGAGAAGCGTTGAACTGCGGGCTGGACATTGAGCACCCTTCGCACAGGATGCCCGAGTGTGAAGGTTCGTTTTGACGTGGCCAGCAAGGAAACACACCCCGAGCCAGGGAGGTGAAATATGAAAGCAATTGTTGTCCACGAATATGGCGGTCCTGAAGTACTTAAGTATGAAGAATACCCCGATCCGGTCCCTGGCACAGGCGAAGTACTCGTGCGGGTGGCTGCCTCGAGCGTGAATCCGATCGACTACAAGCGACGTGCCGGATTAACGAAAGATTTTTACCCACTCAAGTTTCCGGGGCTTATAGGAGTGGATATCGCGGGCACTGTGGCCAAGATTGGGCCGGGAGTGGAAGGCTTTTCTGTCGGCGACCAGGTGTTCGCTATGGCGGACAATGCTTACGCCGAACTTTGTGTCGTGAAAGCTGCGGTTCTGGCGAAAGTTCCCAAGGGGCTCGATTTGATTCAGGCGGCGGCGTTGCCGCTGGTGACGACGACTGGCAACCAGCTCCTCCTGGCTACGGAAATAAAAGCTGGCCAGACGGTTCTGGTCCTCGGTGCTGTTGGAAATGTAGGGCGTTCGGCGGTGTTCACCGCGAAGGCACGCGGGGCCACTGTGATCGCGGGAGTTTTGAAGAGGCAGATCGACGAAGCCAAGACGGTCGGCGCGAATCAGGTGATCGCAACCGACGACGACACCGCGATTGCGGATATTCCGCCGGTGGAGGCCGTGGCGGATGCGGTCGGCGGAAGGACCGCCGAAAAGATGATCGCCAGGGTCAAGCCGGGGGGAGTCTATGCATCGGTTGTCGCGGCGCCGCAGAACGCCGCGGAGTACCCGTCTGTAAAGGTGGTGAAAGTATTCTCGAAATTCGACAGGAAAACGCTCGAGTTCATGGCCGAAGCGGTGCGAGATGGAAAGCTAGTAATCCCGATTGGTCTGAAACTGCCACTCAGCGAAGCAGCCAGGGCTCATGCAATGGCGGAGAAGGGTGACGTGGGGAAGATCCTGCTGGTGCCTTGAAACTGATGTTGCGAACAGAGGACACGTGTTTATAGTGAATACCATCGAAAGGAGTCGTCAATGAACGCCGTACAAATCGAACAGAAGAGCTACGAGATGCCGCCGAAGGAAGGGATCAGCATCGCGCATTTTCTCACCGTTGCCGACGTCGAGCGATCGGCTCGCTACTATGAAAAAGTATTCGGCGCTCGCATTCTGACCATGGGTGACGGCAACGCACCTCCGTACCTTCAGCTTGCGAATATCTGGATGATTTTGAACGTGGGGGGCGGCCCGACCCCTGACAAGCCGACGGTAACGCTCAGCGTCCCCGACCCGAACCACATCAACAGCTTTATGAATTTCCGCGTTGCCGATATTCAAGCGTGCTACGAATTGTGGAAAAGTCGGGGAGCCGAGTTTCTCACGGAACCGATCGCCAAGTACGGCGAGATCCGCTGCTACATCCGCGACCCAGACGGTTACATCATCGAGGTCGGACAAAGCACCTCCCTCAAATACGGTTAGCGCTTGGAGCGGATAGGGAGAAGACTCTGCGCCTCGTCGTTGCGCTTCTGCCAATCTTTGCCTCGAACAGTCACTTGCGTTGACATCGAAAGGAATACCAGATGCCTGGCACAAATGGGCCGAAAGAGCCCACGCTTAGCGTGAACGTTTTTACCGCACCGGGAAAGGCTATGGTCGGCGAGCGGCCAAAGCCCTTTGGCCAGGCGCTCGGCTTTGACTCGATCAAATCGACTTTAATCTTCGGCGAGTACGACGCGGCGCTGGTAGATTCAATGATGAGGTCGCTGAGGCCGAGGCTCTCGCAAATTGGGTTGCTCTGTGCAAGCTAAGATTTCGGGAAACAGATTCGATTTCAGAGAGGAGAACAAAATGACAACAAAAGGAAAAGTCTTGGTGCTGGTCTCGAGCGGTCACGGTTTGCCATTGAAAGATGGCAAGGTTTATGCCGGCGCTGGCTACTATCTCAACGAACTGACGGTTCCGGTTCGGGCCTTGATGAAGGAAGGCTACGAAATCACTTTTGCCAACCCCAAAGGCAACACGCCGCAAATGGATGTCCATTCAGCTGTCGCCGATTTCTTCGGCGGGGACGAGGCCAGGCTTCAGGACTATCTAAAATTCCGCGACACCCTGACTGGGCTCAAAACTCCAACTCGCATCTCGGAGGTCATCGCATCGGGCCTGGATCAATATGACGCTGTTTTCGTGCCTGGCGGCCATGGTCCGATGATTGATCTTCTCGATGATCCCGACGCTGGCACTGTGCTGAGACACTTTCATAAAACATCCAAGCCTACGGCGATGCTCTGCCATGGCCCGATTTCACTTCTCTCGGCTCTTCCGAATTCGACGGAGGTGGTCGGAGCGCTGGCTGCGGGCGATGCCGGTGGAGCGCGGGCAAAGGCTCAAGGATGGATTTATTCTGGATATAAGATGACCATCTTTTCGACGGCGGAAGAGCAGCAGCGGGAGCCGCTTGAGATTGGTGGTAAGGTTCTCTTCTATCCGGACTTCGCCTTGGGGACAGCGGGCGGTGACGTAAGTGTGGTCGCTCCGTGGAAGAGCTACGTCCTTCAAGATCGCGAGTTGATCTCAGGTCAGAACCCTTTCTCGGACGAAGCGCTTCTGAAACTTCTTATACCGGCGCTCAACGAGAGAAGAAGTGAGGCGGCTGGCGCATCCTGAGTCGGATCAATTTTACAAAGCTTTTGCTGAGCGTCGCTTACAGGTTCTCTCTCCTGACATCTCGCCCTAAGTTATGCCGACGTTATACCGCACTGCTCCGCCGCCTCGGCGGCCGACAGTTTTGGCCATCTCTTATGTCGTCTATCTGCCGCATACGAGTCCCATTGATGCCTGCGCCTTGTCGTCCCAGTTTCCCACGACCCCCGTTTCTGCATCGCTTCTAGAGATCCGAAGCAGCCGAATTCGAGCCGCCACTCTTTTGTACCAAAGTTCGACGAACGCACGCGTTGACTGTGTCTCAGGACGCCACGTTCGCCGCACAACCCATGTCCGAACTCCGGCCGATACGAATACTAAGACTAAGACGCAGATACTCGTCGCCCAGCCTGTTCCCATCCAGCTCGATTGATGCCGCATGACCAGGGCGAAAATCAGAATGCCGAGGAACGCGATCACTGTAAGGATATTGCCAATCACGAAGCGCCGGTCCTGGCGCTTGATCCTCAGCTGGATTTTTCGCTGGAATCCGGCTGGCGGCTCCGCGACGCTGACCCATTGTTCGCGCCACGCATCAAGTTCGCGGTCTTCGATCATCGGCTCTCTCCCAACGCGTCCTTCAGCATTTTCCTTGCGCGGTTCAGACGTACCGCCGCATTGTTTTCTGTAACAATCCGGACTTTGATCTCGCATTTATGACTAGTCCCTCCACCGTCCAAAACGGATTGGGTCAAGAACATCTGCTCCGGCTGCTGCTTTCGCTGCTGCTTCCAGTTCACTAATCACAGAGTTTCCGGGAAAGCGATACGCGCCCATCACGATGTCCGTTTCCAGGCCATTCACGATCTGTCCGATATATTGTTGATAGTCAGGACAAGCACGAGCATTGTCGGCGGTGACGGTTTTCTTGAACCCGACATCCCTACCGTAACAAGCGTAATACTGGGTTGCCATTTCAATCGACTGCTGGTGAGTCCCACGATACCTTAAGGCGTCAAACCCCGCGTTTTTCATGAGATCCGACACCTCGAAGAGTCCTGCCAAAACACCCAAAGTGTAGCCAAACCCTTGCCCTGCATTTGCATTTCTATAGCGGTCCTCGATCTCTCCGGGCGCAACCACAGCGGTCTGGAAGGAAGGATGGCTCGCGAGGCTATCTGGACCGGTGTTTTTGTGACATGCAATCGGTTTATCATGTTCTCCGTAAACTGCATGGTTGAACCAATTCGTCCAGGGAATCGCCACAGGAATGGAGGGGTCATTGCCATAGAGAACCGCATTGAATTTACGGCCATCATCGAGGAGACGCGCAATCGCGAGAAGTCCTAGCAGATGAGCGCCTACGTGATTGCTATAGCGCTCGCAGATCGTAGCTGGACCGTTCATCTGCGGCAGCGCGGCGCGGAAGTTTGAAGCCTCGCGGATCAAATTAAAGATGGCGCCGTGAAATACATTGAGCTGGTTCGTCTGTGCACTATTGAACGCGCCAATCGACTGCAACAAATCTTGAGCGTGAACTGAATAGATAATTCCTCTTCCGACCTGCAGCCCTACACCGTTTTGAACAACGACATTGAAATGTTGTTGACCGTCGCAAAATTGCTCTGCCCTGCTCAGGAAGTTTCCTCCCTGATCGCGAAAGCCTCGATTCGCCCAAGCCAGAAGAATCCGTTTTCCGAGAGCTGCTGCTTCACCGGAGGAAGGTCCAGCTGTCGGCGCCTTTGCTCCCGACTTTACCAAAGCTGCATAGATCGCCAGTCTCGAAGCGACAATCGCGGCGCCGGTTGGCGGTGCCATCCCCCCCCTCACGTGCATTGCGGAACCGAGCTGACTCGTAGTGCGAATCTCGTCGGCATACCCGGTCGTGGGTTCATAGGAAAAAGCGTGCAGATAGATGTCAAGATCACAACCCGAATACGCGGCATCCCAATCGACGTTGGCCGCGAGATCGGCTTTGACTTTTTTAGAGAGTCTGGCGAAACTTTGCGCCGAAAATGAGCTCGAAGAATTGATTCGTGTAACCATATCCTTCATGTCGGTTGGCGTTATGAAGACTCGGGGATGCTGCGCAGAGCTTGTATATGAACCGGCAAGCGAAGGGTAAACGTCAGAAGCGGTTATGGCGGGGGCATCGACAGCTAGCATCGTTCCTGTCCGAAGAATCCTAGTCTCCTCGACGCTGTCGCTCCGCCCACGAACGTAGATGTTTGCTCGCCCCTTGAGGCTTTGGGCAAAGACATGCGATGGTGCTATCGAGAAAGCGACAATCAGCAACGCAATGGGTCGATACCATTTTCCTGCCTTCGTCATCTCGGACCCTCGTTGTTGATGTGGGTTGGACGTTCGCATTGTGATTGCAATCGCATCGGATCAGGCGCAGTGCCAACTCGCCGGCGTCGGTTGCAGCCCCACATCTGAAGATCTTGCTCGCTGTTACGAATCTGAAAAGGGAGACGACCTAACCACCTGGATGTAATCATCGCAAGCTTATTGCACGCCTCTATCGGAATGATGAACGAGCCCATGAAGCGGTTGTCGATAATAAGACATGCCAAGTATGGCGAAGCCGGCTCCTCACATCGGTTGCAGGGCCAATTTGCCGGCGTCGGTGAGCGCGCCGCAGCGGAAGATGGCTTGGGATTCATACCCATGCAGGGCCGTCCAGTTGTAGTAGATGATCGCGATCAGCCGCCCCTGTTTCGCGAACGTTTTGAATGCCTCGCGCTCCGTTTGAATCAGCTTCACCCGCGTTTCATTCATCCATTCCAAGGCGCACCACTTTCACGCCGTTCTCTCTCAACTGCTCGACAAAGGCGTCCTGCTGCTGCTCATTCATGCGCTCGACGCCCACCGTGTTCACACCGACGATCACTTTGCCTGTCTTAGCAGCTTGCGCGGCGACAGCCCCAAGCAAAATGCAAGCTGTCACCATGTAGATTCTCCGCATAAAATCCTCTCGCGATTCGTGTGAATCGGCTTGGTTCGTTTCAGAGCGATCGCCAGGCGTCCGCCCTCCGTCAGAGAGCCACAGCGGAAAGCTCTGAAATGGAATGACCTGTCAACTACGAGCAACGGTTTTCTTCTTTTTTCTTCTCTCTGTTGGGAGGCAGCGTGAGTCGCGGTCGAGGTAGTTTTCGCGACGGTTGCATTCCTGCGAAAAAAGTCTGAAACTCTTCGCATTGGATAAGAGGTTTTCAATCAGTTTGAAACGGCCATGTATAAGTAATGGCTTCACAGAGATATCCGGCGCTGTAGTTTCGATGTTACATCGCTGTGACAGCATAGTTCGGCCTCGCTCAACGATGCTCCTTCAGGAAATGTTCGGCGACGATAGCGGGCTGTTCGACGATTCGCTTTTCCTCTGAGCAGACCACTAGCCGAATGAACTGCGCCATACTCCACGCCAAGGGTGTTGCGCTTCCCGTGCCTTCTCCAAACACGAAATGAGATTGGGTATGCTCGGCGCGGTCCCACACTTGCTCAGGAATCATTCCTCCGGCATTGGCGAAGTGCAGCATCGCGTCGAGATACTCCGAAGCATCACGTCCCCTAGCGATTTCGTATTCGCCTCTTTCGCCAGTGAAGATGGGCCAAAGCCGCCCGATGCCTTCGCCCAACCACGGGCCCCCGAAGTACGTCTCACCATAACCATCGTGATTGTAGCGGCGAAAACTGGGGCCATTCGGCGTTTCGACGCGAATCGTGGAATCAATCACCTGAACGGAGCGCGCAATGGTCGGGTCATCCGCCAGACGGATCCCCAACCTCACGAATTCTAAGAAGCCGGCGTCAACCACATCGCGTTCGTCCCATGTGCCCCCGCCATTACGAACGTCCAGCCGATAACCGTCGTTCGGATCCGTATTGTTAGCCATACGGATGTAGTAACCGTTCGACGCGAGATGGCCAGTGGTTGTCACCAGGCTCTTTTCGATGTTCGCGGCCCAACCGTCCGCCGTCTTGGTGTAGCGCGCGGCGTCATCATTTGCTCCGTTCCTCCGGGCGATGTCCGCAGCGCAAATCAGCCCCGCGATTTCTGCGGCCATCGTGGAGGGGGAATATCCCGGAATTTCCTCCCAGCGTTCCTCCTGTGTCATCGGCCCATGGCTGGCTACGAATTCCGCTTCCGGACGAATATGTTTGTGCCAAGTGTCGGCATCGGTCTTGCCTAGTTGCCACGCCAAGATCATCGGATAGGATACTTCGTCCATTTGTAGCGCAGGCCAGTAAGGTGTGCCATCCAGCCAGCTATTCTGAGGAAAGCTGCCGTCTGTTTTTTGCTGCACAGTCAACAGGTAGTTCAGCGCACGTTCGGCTGCTGCGCGATCGCCCGCGGCGAGCAAACCCGTGGCGATTTCATACAGGTCGCGCGCCCACACGAGATGATATCCGCCAACCGTGGGGAGGTCCGCCTTGACCGCGAAGCCCCAGGGCACGCTCATCGAGGCAATCATGGCGCCCCGGAACATTTTGTCTTCGTGGGCCTTCAATACCATCGCCGCCAGGCGAAACTCCTGCGCGTAGCGTCCATTCACGCGCCGCAATGTTCCAGCATATTCCCTCCAGCCCTCCGCATACCGGGAGCTGACGGACCGAAAGCCATCCTGCAAGCTGGCTCTCGCACTGGCAATGGCCGCTGCGGGAGTCGCGCCAAAGCCTAGAGCCAGAGTGAAATGAGCGCTTACCAATTTCGCTGTCTGGACGACATTTCCATCTTGAGCGCGAGCGTAAGACCAAACCAGTTTTCGATGAAGGAGCAGGTCAGTATAGCCATCGCTTGCGCCCGCGAACCCGCTGCTCATTTGCTGCAAACCGTCGCCACACAAAAGGGCGGAAGCTATGCCAGGTTTCTCGGTAATGAGCGCGTCGTTCTGCGTGTACCCGGTGTCACCGATGCCGGAATTTTTGAGCGATGGGTCGTAGAGCACGTACAAAGCGAAGCCATCAGGGGCGGAGAATATGATGTCCATTAGTAGAGTGTCCCGTGCAGGGTCCGTCGCGTATGTCTTGGAAATTGCGAATCGTCCGGCGACGTCGCGACTCGTCTGCCGGTAAATCAGCGCGTCGTCGTTGATGCGTTCGATGGAGTGTCGCATGTCTTGCGACTCGAGCCAGACCGTTTTGCCGTCGCTCACGGCAAACTCGAGAGTGCGAACGTCCGCCGTATCCAGGCTCGGATAATAGACCTCGCTCAGAATTCCTCCCTGGAGTGTGAACCAAACGTGCGAATCCGTGGATGTGGACGTGCCCACGCCCTCTTTACTTGCAGCAGTCCATGTGGGAATTGCTCCCGGTGCGCCAGGCGCGGATTGGTTTTGGACCCGGGCCGTAAGCCTCGGCGGAAGCGCTGAAAATAAAAGAAAAAGGATGAGAACCCAAAGCTCGGCTGGCTTCGAACCCATTTCAGTCACCTTTGGAATGCGACCGTAATAGAATTGAATCAACTTTTGAATCACTGAACTGAAAATATCTCCAGCTCATTTGGAGAGAGCTTTAGATCAGCACCATCAGCGCTTATCACCGCACCGTGTTCGCCCAATAGCAATGTAACCTCTTGCGCGCCCTCCAAGGGCGTACCGACAAACGCCAGATGCAACGTTTTCGAGCTGACTCCGCTATTAAAGACGACTAAAATACGCTCTTCCCCGGACGTTCGCGCGAAAGCGTAGGATGACTGGTCCCAGGAGATGTGCCAGAGCTGTCCGCGGCGAAGAGCCAAATGCTCCTTACGCAAGCTCAAGAGCTTTTGCACATGAGAGAAAATTTCCTGCTGTTCCGGCGTACGGCCGGATTGCGTGAAGGCGTTTTGTTTGTCGCCGGGGAACCCGCCGGGGAAATCGCGGCGATTGTCAGGATCATCGCCACCCTTCATTCCGATCTCGTCGCCGTAGTAAAGCTCAGGAGTGCCGCGCATCGTGAGCACGACTGAAAATACAAGCTTGACTGTTTCGAGCGAAGCGCCCTTTACACTGGCCAGCCGAAAAACGTCGTGATTGCCGGCGAACGTGACTAACAATCCCGGGTTGGGATAAAGATGGTCCTGGCCAAGCACGTTCACGATTCGCGCGGGCAAATTATTTTCGAGCAGGCCCTGTCGTAGCGCATAGTACAACGGATAATCGAAAAGGGTATCGACGCCGGAATCAATTCCATCGTTCTGTGTGCGGCCGCCGGCAAAAAACGAGGTGATGACTGGATCGTCATTCATCACTTCGCCCACCGTTCTCATTCGTGGATACACTTGCCGCAGCGCGCGGTGCCATTCCGACCAAAATTGGCGGGGGACGTATGGGAAGGTGTCCAGGCGATAGCCATCAATACCCGTTTCCTCGGCCCACCACAGTGCGTTTTCGATAAAGTATTCCGCAACGTCGGGGTTTTCTTGATTCATGTCTGGCAGGACGTTGGCGAACCAGCCGTCTTCGACGTTGCGCCAATACTTGGGCGGGGCGTGCGGGTCGGTAAGAAATTGAAAATCTCCCGAGGAAACCAAGTGATGTTCCTTCGTGCCGTGAAACCAATCAGTTTCCGGCGGCGATTCGACCCAGGGGTGCTTTGGCCCGACGTGATTCGGAACAAAATCAAAAATCATCTTGATCCTCTTCGCGTGCGCGGCTGTCACAAGTTCCTGCAAATCTTCTAGCGTGCCAAAATGCTCTTGACAGCATATTCGTCAACAGCGCCGTAACCGTGATAATCCTGGGGTGACGAATTGTCGTTATCAACGATCGGAGTGAGCCATATCGCCGTCACACCCAGATCGCGCAGATAATCAAGGTGATCGCGGATGCCGCGAAAGTCCCCGCCGTGATAAGCGCGCGAGTTGGAACGATCATAGGTTCCGGGAGAAGCGGACGGCGGATCGTTGCCTGGATCTCCGTCGGCGAAACGGTCCGGCATGATCAGATAGATGACGTCATCCGGCGAAAATCCCTGATACTTTCCTTGCACCGGCTCGCGCGCTAGAAGCGGAAATTTCACGGAAGTTTTCCCCGAAGGCGTCGCAAACTGGATCGTAGCGCCGCCGGCGCGGGTGTCCGGCGCAATCTCGAGCCACAAGAATAGATACTTACCATTCGCAGTGACTTTCGATCGTGTCAGATGCACGCCGTCGCGACCGCACGTCACGGTTGCGCCTTCCAGATTCTCTCCAGTGGCAAGCACCATTAGATGGGGAGTGAATCCAACCCACCAATTCGGAGGATCCATTTTTGTAATCTTCGGGGAGGCAGTCGTGGACAATGCGCGCGATACGGCCGGAACAAAGGCGGCACGTGGCAAGGAAGCCTGGGGAATCAGTGGAATGACGGCGAAAAGCAATAGGCGGAGGTGCGACAATGGGTCCCAGCGCCGTGATGGTGAGCTACGCATAGTTGGATTGATCCTAACCGAGTGGAATCAAAGAACGGAAGCGGCCCCCCGTCTCCCTCCGCTAAACTAGAACGTAAAGCGCAGGCCGAGTTCGACCTGACGAAACGTAAACGGAATTGTGGAGGTAATGTGACCAAACTGATTTACTCCTTGACTCACATCCGCGTTTGGATTTGCAAAGTGTGGAGTATTGCTGATGTTGTATGCCTGTGCGCGGAATTGAGCGTTAATCCTTTCCGTGACCGCGAGGTTCTTGAATAGGGCAAAGTCCAGATTTGAACTGCCGGGACCCCGCAAGATATCGCGCCCGGAAGTACCTGGAGCCACGAAGATGCCCCCGGGACAGGGGAGACCCGCAGACCCGAGGCCGACGGAACTCAGAGGAAGAGCGAAGGGTGTTTCGGGTACCGAGACCGGAGTAGCGCTGCCAGGACAAATTTCGGGTTCATAGGTTTCAGTAACATAGTCTGTGAGATTTCCTGGGTTCACGTGAGGTTTCCCAACGAGGTCGGCGCGTGTGCTGCTGGGACTGCCGTCTACTGTCGCGCTGAATGGCTGCCCGGCTTGCAGCACGTAAATGCCGTTCATCTGCCATCCGCCGATGATGAAATTGAGCGGCCGTGAGAGGTTGTTAGCCCAGCGCTTTCCGTTGCCGAACGGCAGCTCGTACAAGGCGCTTAAGACGAGCCGGTAAGGCTGATCCTGATTGGAAAGCCCGCGTTCGATCTTATAGTCCGTGTAAAGCTGCGGCTGGCAGGTATCAATGGATCCGCAGGCATCGTCAATCGTCTTGGACCAGGTGAATGCGCCCAGAAACTGCAGGCCGTTCGTAAACCGCCGCTCATACTGAGCTTGCAATGAATGGTAATCAGACTTCCCCCGGTTGTCTTGGACGGTAATGGTGCTCAGATTCGGATAAAGAACCGTCCCGGAGGGTGCATCGTACAACTGTTGGTTAGCATTATAGTTTCTGGTCAAGTGAGCTCCATGGGTTCCTACGTACGCTAGACTGATCGACTGGTTCTCGCCCACGGCGCGTTGCAGTTGCAGGTTCCACTGCGAAACCATCGGGGTCAGGTTTGTAGGCAAGTCTGCGATTACACTCACTCCGGTAGGAGCCGAAAGGTTCAAATTTGTGAAGTTTCCGCTCGGCAACGGACCTGTGGCATTGGTCGCGATTAACTGAGCCTGGGTGCAGTTCGGCTCGCAGGGAAGCGATCCCGAAAGTGTAATTCGGTAGCCTTGGGCGTAGGTGACGCCGTTCTCGCCAGCGAAAGGAGGATTCTGAGCTAATTGATTTGCAATACCCCCGCGGTCAACGAAGTAAAACAGTCCGTAACCGCCGCGAATAACCGTCTTACCATCGCTAGTTAGCTGGTAGGCAAACCCAAGACGTGGCCCAAAATCGTGATAGTCGTTGGGAATCAACTGGCGCGATGCACCATTGCTGCCGGCGACGACGAGCGCTCCGGTGACGAGGTCAAAGTTGGCCTGACGATTGTCCACCTCTACAGGCCAGGTAAGGATGTCGTATCGCAGTCCAAGGTTGAGGGTCAGTCGCGAGGTGGCGCGGAAGTCATCCTGAGCGAAGAAGCCGTCTTCCCAACTGCGCGTACCCACCGTGCCGAAGCTCGTTCCGTGTTGGTATCCATCGACAAAGCCAGCGAGAATATCGGAGACTTCGTAACCCGTGTTAGTATGGCCCACTCCACCCGCAGCGCCCCCTGAGCCATTTCCTGCCAACCCAAAGTAGCCTTTGGCGTTGTTCCCGCGAAAGAGGTTCAATTCGCGGCGGATGATGCCTCCGCCGACTTTTACCGTATGCTTGCCCCTCACCCAAGTCAGACTGTCGTTGAAGTCCGGACTGGTTTGCGGGATCAAGTAAGGTCCGCCATCACCTGTGTACTGAATCTGGCTATTGTACCCGCCAATAAGCGCGATTCCGCCCAGCGATGGAGTATTGCAGTTGACGATTCCAATTTGCGTACAGAGGTCGACGCTGTTGAACGGGTTGAGGTAGCCGTAGTAAGTCCGCGCGAATCCCACGCGTGCTTCATTCACGAGCGATGAACTTAGCGTGCTCGTCAGACCGATTGAGGCGCCGTAAGGATGGTTGAAGTTTGTGCCGCAGCCGAAACCTGCACAGGAAGGTATGTTGGGAAAAAGTGTCGTGTGGGTCTGGTCCGCGCGTCCCCTGCTGAAGCGACCGAAAAGTGAGTTGCGGCTGTTGATCACGTAGTCCGCCCGGATGTCGAAGTCATTCCAGTTTTCAATTATTTGGGCGGCATTGGTGTAGTTGTCAAACAAACTGAAGCACGCGCTATTCTGAGTGTGGTTGCAATTTGGTTCTGGGAAGATATTTAGATAGGCCTGTCCGACCTTGTTTATCCGTGAAGTGGGGATCACGTTGGGCTGAGCACCCGTGCCCATGAATTGCAAGCCCGTCGTAGGATCTAGAATCTTAATCGGATTGCTAATTCCGGTGTCGGAGGGACACATAGATGCGCCCCCGCAAAGTAGTTCCGAGAAATCTCCGGTACGCATCAGATCCGTAGGGACGGTAGCAAAGCCGACATTACCGGGCTGTTTCAGGCGAAGCCCTTCATAATCTCCGAAGATGAAAAGCTTGTTCTTGATGATGGGCATACCAAGCGTCCCACCGAACTGATTGCGATTAAAGGAAGGGGTCGGTGTGTGCGGGGAAGTGAAGAAATCTTCCGCATTCAGGCTGGTATTGCGGTTAAACCAAAAAGCACTGCCATGGATGTCGTTCGTTCCCGACTTTATCGACGTGACAACCAACGCCCCGCCCGCACGGCCGTACTCAGCGGGTGCCACACTAGTTTGAACCTTGAATTCCTCGATCGCGTCTGCAGGCGGGAAGAATATGATCGTGTTGACCAACGATTCGTTGTTGTCGATACCGTCGAGAATGAAGTTATTCGCTTGCGGACGGAAGCCATTCACCGCCAGTGAGGCACCGCCTTCTTCTCCAAATCGAAAAGTTTCTGCGTTATTGTTGACGCCCGTGGCGGAGTTCGCTCCCGTGGGAATACCGCGGCTCGCGCCTGGCACAAGAGTGGCGAGTTGTGTGAAATTCCGGCCGTTTAATGGAAGTTCAGTGACTTGGCGTCCTTCGATTACAGTACCGATAGCCGAGTCTCCTGCGTCGATCACTGGAGACGCAGTGGAGACTTCGACGGATTGGCTAATCGAGCCAATCACCAGTTGAAAATCAAGGACTGCAATCTGCGAAACTTGCAATTCGAAATCGCGAGAGCTCTTCTGGAAGCCTTGCTTCGCAACGTCCATGTGGTATTGACCGGCGGGCAAAGCCGGGACAACATAATATCCCTGATCGTTGGTTTCGGCGGTGGAAACCCGGCCTGTGCCAGTGTTCGTCACGGTTACCGTCGCCATTACGACTACCGCGCCGTTCGGATCGGTTACAGTCCCTTGTAGGCGCGCTGTGTCCGTTTGAGCGAAGCAGGCGCTCGCCACAAGGACTGCGAATGACAAACCCAATACTGGGTATAACGTTCTCATCGTCGTCACCCCTCGCTCAGACAGCGATCACCGCGTCGTCACGTATATCGCAGTAGCTCCGCACAATTCGCGCACAAATCTACCTTGAAGTTGATTGCGAATTGAGAAATCCAAAGAATAATGCAGAATAGGCGACGGACACCTCAACGGTCGACCGGCCCACGACCTGAGCTTTTTGAGCCTAGATTGGATCAAGTTGGTGTAGACCCCACCCTAAGATGGCCCATCTTGGTCTCCTATCGCTTGCATAGAAAGTTTCAATCGGTCTGTTACGGTTACATGGGAAAGTCATTCCCCTGCAAAGGGTTTCGGAGGTTGTTACTTCTTGTCACAATCATGTAACATACGGCGAAATGGCGGATCGCGAACGAAACCTCCGGCAGATTGATAGGCTCGCGGCTAGCCAGACCCTCCACGGATCGGAATCTCTATGCAGGCTTTTGCGTTATCTCGCGACGCACGCGTTGGATCATTTGGGAGCTCCTCTCAAGGAATACCAGATCGCTACGGAGGTCTTCGGCCGTCCAGCAGACTTCGACCCCCAGGTTGATTCCACGATCCGAGTTCAGGCGGGACGCCTCCGCACGAAACTGAGCGAATACTACGCATCGGAAGGCAGTGAAGATCTGACAGTTGTAGAACTCCCTAAAGGTACATACGTACCGGTTTTCCATCATCGCGCGGCTTCGGGCTTCAAGGGCCACGCTGCCGGTTCCCACCAAGCGAATTACGACGACTTGGCGTTGCGCCGAACCGCGCGAAACCGTCTGGCGGCGATCATTGCGTTGACGGTGTTGTTGATAGCTGCTGCGTTCGCAATCGCCGCGATGGTGGCCACTCGGAAACTCCTCGAAACAGCACATGCGAGCGACGTTGCACCGGCTCCCGTGGCGATTCAAGTTTTCTGGAAACCATTTATCACCAGTTCGGAGGACCCTTGGGTGATTTTCAGCAACGCGGCCTTCGCCGGCCGACCTGAAACAGGTCTGCGATACTTCGATTCCGCGAGAGATTCAAGGGATGTGATCTTTGACCACTATACTGGGGTTGGGGAGGTTTTGGGAGTGCACGATCTCGATCAAGTGTTCGGCCTGCTTCACCGCCAGATTCGTGTGAAACGCGGGAGCCTGTTTTCACTCGACGATGCCAAAAATAACAACCTGATTTTCGTCGGTTCGCCTTCCGAAAATCTCACATTGTTGGAAATCCCGGGAGCGGAGGAGTTTGTTTTCCGGCGCGTCACGTCCGGCCCACGCAAGGGCGATTTGTCAATTATCAACGTTCATCCCCAGCCCGACGAGCAAACAGTCTTTCTTGCAACGCCCTCGACGCAGCGGTTGAGTGACGATTATGCCGCGATAGTGCTGATGCGCGGGTTGAATCCGGCGCGGTCGGCAATGATCCTGGCCGGCACGACGACTTTCGGCACGCAGGGGGCAGTAGAATTCGTCTGTCGCCAAAACGCTGTTGCGGACCTGTTGTTGCGCCTCTCGCTCGATCCATCAGGAGAACCCAAGCCGTTTGAAGCAGTGCTGCACATCAAGGTTGAGCGTGGTGTGCCTGTCAGCACGGAATTGGTTGCGCTGCGTGAAAGAGCGCCGTAGCGCGACCGTCGATTGGTTTCCGCTTACCATCCCAATTTTTTTGACCGAATAGTCCGCGAATGCGAACCCATATTAATAGCAACAGCGGGCTCTCAAGCGCAGGTGTACCGAATTCCGGCTCGTCCTCCCGACCATGAACCAAAGCCATCGAAGTCTAGGGGCCGACGTTGTGATGCAATCAAGTTAGAATTTGCTTATCTCGCCTTTTGGTTCTGCTTGGAGAATTTGGGCGCTAGATGCCCGCCGCGATTGAAGAACCTCTGGTCGATGTTGCTTCAAGTGCTACAATTCAACAACGATGCGCCCGTAGTCAGTTGGAAAGAACGTCTGCCTTCTAACAAAGAAGGCAAATCCTACAAAGCTTTTGCTGACCGTCGCTTACGGACTCTTTCTCCTGAAATCTCGCCCCCACTTGTACCGAAGTTGTACCGAAAACGGTTCATCTTCGAAATTCTGCATGGGCACGTAGCCGGTAGGTTGATGCAGCCCGCAGTGCCATCCCTGCTACACGGCCCCGGTTCTTGGTGCATCTCCGGTTTCGGTCTTGTAGAATTGCCAACCGCATGACCGGATTGCGGCCTAACTTGCGGAAGTTTGCGGCGGCGCTGCTGCTCGGCGTGCTCACGATCGCGAGTGTAGCCGCACAAGCATGTCCAGCATGCTCGAAAATAGAGCTGCCTTCAGCGCAGCACCCCGCTTTCAACAGTACAGACCGAGGTGGTACGCCGAACTGTGACAAAGACGGATGTTCTTGCTGTGGCTTTCAAATTGTCGTGGGACCTATCGTCCCAAGCCTGGAGCTCACCGCATCCACATCGGCTTCAGGCCTCCCCCCGGTACTGCTCCTGACAGCAACGGCTCTCGATCTCTATCGTCCTCCCCGGCTTTAACGCCCCCCAACTGTAATCCCGGCCACAAAACTCGCTCGGTGACGTTCAAGCATTCATGAACCTACATCTATTTCGACTGAGGAGGAGTATTGAGACTTGTTCTATTTCTGTTTGTCACTCTTGTTGTGTTCGTTCCTTCGGGCGTCGCACAATTAACGCCACCAGACGAACCGGAGGCCAACCCCGGTCGGCCTACAGTATCAACTCCCGCGACCCTCACGCCGGTGGGCTATCTGCAATTTGAAACGGGATTCCTCGGCGCGAGCGATTCACCAGAGTTCTCATCGCGCTACGGCTTTAACGAAGTGATGAAGCTGTCGGTCGTACCGCGTCTGGAACTGCTAGCAGCCGGTGAACCCATAGCTCATTACACCGCTGACGGAAAGACCGCAAACAGCGTGGCGGACGTGTTCTTGGGAGCGCAACTGGTAGTGAGCCACGGCGAAGGTGCGACACCCACGGTCGCGGTGAGTTACCTCCACCGTGTCTATGACGGGGGTGCGCCCGAAGTCGATTTTGGGAGTCCCACCAATTCCTTCCTAGTTTTAGCGAGCGCCGACGTGAAAGGATTTCACTACGACGCAAACGCGCTCTTTAATGAATTGAGCGAAGGCCCGGTGGGGAGGGCTCAATTCGGACAGACGCTCTCCATTTCACATCATCTAGTCGGGAAGGTCTCGCTCTCGGGTGAGATCTGGCACTTCACGCAGCCTTTCCTGCGCGCTCATTCCGTTGGGAATCTTTGGGCGGTGGCTACAACGCGCGGAAAACGCTCGTTTTCGATGCAGGTTTCGACCGGGGGTTGACGAGCACATCCACGCGATGGGAGGCGTTCGTGGGCTTCACGTACTTGCTCCCCCACCGCCTCTGGTAAGAGTCTCGCACTAAAGTTACGAAATAACTCTATCTCTACAAAACGGAAGCAAGCTGACACCGGAATCAGGATTGCGGAACGGATGCAGGGGGTGATCGCGGAATTCATCGGGAAGAGGTAAAAGCTCTCCTGCGTCCTTCGATGCAATGGCCCATTCGAGCAGCGTTCGATATTGGTTGAATTCCGTGATCTGGCCTAACCATCGCGTGCCGCTCTCGTTCGAAATCGCAACGACATTCGGGACATCACATGGTCCCAAGCAACCGCTGATCGACAGTTGGATGCGTTTCAATAAACCTCTGGCCCGCCATTCATTCTTCAGCCATTCAACCGTAACCGCAGGCCTCCCATTCGCGGTGTTTCCGCAGCAACAGCCTTGGCAGACACTCACGTGCCCAAGTACGAGCCGCTTAGTCGTCAGCGGAAACGTGTCCATATACCTAAGCTCTCTCCACCAGCACGGTTTTCGCATCGTTCGTTGGAGGTGATTGCGAAAGAAACCCGCGAACAAATTGATTCGCCGATGAGACCGGCGGGAGCAATCGGGCGGAATTCAAGATAAAAGCCATCTCGGATGAGACGTGAATGAACGCGGCCAGTAAAGGATTGAGAAATCCGAATGCGGCCAGACCGACACCGATGCTGTCGACCACCAGCGTTCCGACGAAGTTCTGCATGATGGTGCGACGGCAGCGCCGCGCCGTTTTCAAAGTCTCGACGAGCTTTGATAGATCGTTGCCAATCAGCACCACATCGGCACTCTCACGTGCGACATCCGTTCCCGATCCCATCGCCACCCCGACCCACGCCTGCATCAATGCGGGCGCGTCGTTGACGCCATCCCCAACCATTGCTGCTTTATGACCCTTCTCAGTCAGCAGCTTTACATACTGCAATTTCCCTTCAGGCAGAAGGTCAGAGACGATTTCATCGACTCCCAGTTGGTGACCGACGTCTTCCGCGACCGTCTTTGCATCGCCCGTCAGCAGCACCGTCTGAAGCCGCATCGATTTCAGGGACTGAATTGCATCCTTTGCTTCGGGCCGAAGCGTGTCGGCAATTTGCAAAGTTCCCAAGAATCGCCCGCCACACGCGACAAATATTTCCGAGCCTGGTTCCGAACCGTTCGGTTGATTTATTTGGACCCCGCGTTCGAGCAGGAAATGCTGATTTCCGACCACGATTTCTTCGCCTTCGCTGCGAGCTACAATTCCTTTGCCAGGCGTGTATTCAAATGTCTCTGGATCTTCATAAGGAATGCCGAGCTGTGTGGCTTTCCTGAGGATTGCCTTGGCGATGGGATGTTCGGAACGACATTCAGCAATCGCCGCATTTCTCAACAACACCGTAGCTGAAGTCTCAGACGCGGCGCGTACATCCAGAAGTTCGGGAGTTCCGTAGGTTAGAGTGCCGGTCTTGTCGAGAAGAATCGTGTCCACTTCCCCAAGTTTCTCGAGGTAAAGGCCGCCTTTGATGATGGCACCCTGTTGGGCGGCCCGGCCTATAGATCCCAAGATCGCCAGTGGGGTTCCCGCAGCGATGCCGCAAGCTCCTGCTACGATGACCACCGAAATCGTCGACCGAATGTTGTGGCTGATCAAAAACGTCAGCAGCGCAGCGCCCAAAGCAAAATAAACGAGATAGCCGGCAAGTCGGTCCGCAATTCCTTGAATCGGCGCACGCGATTTCTCCGCTGTCTCAACTGTCTCGATGATCTTGCCAAAAGTTGTGTCACGTCCTAGCCGCTCAACCCGAACTTCGAGAGCGCCAGATTGATTGATCGTGCCCGCATAAACCGTGGTGCCGGGATGCTTTTCAACCGGCATGGATTCCCCGGTGATGGGCGCTTGGTCGACGAAGGAATGACCTCCGACCACCTTCCCATCAACCGGGACACGTCCCCCAGGACGAACGAGAACTTCGTCATTCGCCGACACGCCCCCAATCTCTATGTCCGTCCACGACCCATTTCGACGAACGGTCGCCACACTGGGCAGCAGATCAACCAGATGTTGAATGGCCCTGCGGCCTCGGCCTACGGTAAGTCCTTCGAGAATCTCCGCGACGAGAACGAAAAGTGTGATGACCAGAGCTGTAAAAGTCTCTCGGATCGCTAGAGCTGCGACGATGGCAATAGCCATCGAAAGCTCCATCGTCATTCGCCGTTGTCTTATGTTTTCGTAGGCTTCGTGAAAGATCGGAAAGCCGCCAACCAGAGTGCATGCCACACCTATGACAGTTAAGTAGGGACTGGACGCGCCGCGAAGAAACCAGATAGCCCCCGCTGCCGCAGCGACGAACAGGACGCGGTTGATCTCCCGCCAAGCCAGAGCATGCCCGTGGTCTTGATCGTCTTCGCGCTGGGGACCGTGAGCTGAGGCGATTTCTGGATGTGCTTGAACAACGTTCACTGCACGCGATTCCTTTGGATTCGTCTGATTCATGACTCTTCCTCTGTTCAAACAACCTGGGCGTCTTAGCGTCGTTACTTCAAATAGGCTCGGACTACTTCGATCAATTCTTCGGCAGCTTGTGCTTGGGGGGAGCTCTTTTTACTTTCGGGGGAGAGGACATGGAATCGGACGTGCCCTTCCATGACTTCAGCCATCAAACCATTCAGGGCCCCGCGACAAGCGGCCATGAGCTGAAGCACACCGGCACATTCCTGCTCGGATTCAAGAGCACGTTCGATGGCATCCACCTGCCCTCGAATGCGCCGGACGCGAGTTACAAGTTTTTCTTTGTCTTTGGTTGTGTGAGCCATCGAAGCACTATACTATAAGGGAGTATAGTATAGCAACCAAAGCCTCACACAGGAGTACGGACAATCGACATCCACATTGCTGCTGTAATTCTCAGCGTGTTCGCCATGCTCTCAACCATCTGCGGGGGGTTGGTTGCAGTGCGTGGACAACAGCGGCTTCATTTGCTTCTAGGGGCGGGAGCCGGGATGCTCCTTGGCGCTACGTTCTTTGATCTGTTGCCGGAGTCCATTGAAGCCGCGCAGTCGCAGGGCTGGAGTATCAGAGCGATGCTGCTCGTGTCGGTCATCGGGTTCCTGGGCTTTTACGTAGCAGAGCGCGTCCTGGTTCTTCACTCGTGCCCGGAAGGCGATTGTGTCAACGAAGCGCATCGCCGGGTTGGCCGAATGAATGCCGTCGGACTCATCGCGCACAGCACTCTCGACGGTGCCGCGATCGGCGCTGCAAGCCTGGTGAACTTGCGCGTTGGGATCGTCGTGGCGCTTGCAATCATCGCGCATGATATGAGTGACGGGCTCAACACAATGATGTTGGTTACTCGGGGCGAAGAGGCCGGGCGGACAGATTTCGTCTTTCTCGGAACAGATGCAATTGCTCCGGTGATCGGGGCTTTTCTCGCCCTGCGATTCTTGCCATCGCCAAAGTGGCTGGCGATTTTCTTGGCACTGGCATCCGGGTTCTTTCTTTATACGGCGACATCGGACTTACTGCCTGAGGCACATAGGCGTTCGCCCAGTCCTTCGGTCACGATTCTGACGATTGTCGGAGTGTTGATAATGGCGTTGGCTGTCGGTTTGACCCGCCTTGACTACGGCGCGCTTCAGCGGTTGCTGTGGTCAATGTTTTAGATCGAGGCACTCGAATTTCACCTTGTACGCCTCAGCTGGAAATGGAGAAAGCGTTCATCCGTCAAGATAGGCATGAAAACAACGTGTGATAGGAGCGGCTACATAACTTCCGAGTGGCCCGTGAGAACGAAGCCACGCGGTAGTGTTGAGCTTGTACGAAGCTCAAATGTGCCTTGGCGATTTTGAGTCAACCGAGGAAGCGTTCTGGATTTCAGAGTCACGACCTGGGCACTTTGCATCGATACGCCGTTTGCCAAATTGATTCGGGGTAGCTGGTTTGTTAACGTCGTTGTCATGTCCGAACGTTCCACCGAGCAGATACGCGAACTGCTCGACTCCGTTTATCGCGTGGATTCGGGACGAATCCTGGCAACTCTGATCCGCTTGCTCGGTGATTTTGATCTTGCCGAGGAGGCGATGCACGAAGCCTTTGCGGCTGCGCTGAGCCTATGGCCGAGGAGTGGAGTACCCGGCAAGCCACGACCATGGTTGATTTCGACGGCGCGATTTAAGGCGATTGATACTCTGCGGCGGCGTGCGCGATTTGATGCGTCGCAAGGCGAGCTCGCGCGATATCTCGAAGCGCAATCGAATTCGGCGGGGAAGTCCGACGAAGAGGACAGCCTTGAGGATGATCGGCTGCGCCTGATTTTTACCTGCTGCCATCCGGCGCTGGCGCCGGAAGCGCGCGTGGCGCTCACCTTGCGCGAAGTTTGCGGGCTGACCACTGAGGAGATCGCCAAGGCCTTCCTCACCACTCCGCGCACGCTGGCGCAGCGCATTGTCCGCGCCAAAGCAAAAATTCGCGAGACTCCGATTCGTTACGAAGTTCCGTCGCCGCAGGAACTGCCAGAGCGGCTGCACGCTGTGCTGCAGGTCATTTATCTCGTCTTCAACGAGGGCTACTCTGCTTCGGCGGGAGCAGGGGTCACGCGCGCCGAATTAACCGGCGAGGCGATTCGGCTGGGCCGGTTGGTGGCCGAACTTCAGCCGGAGCCGGAAGTGATCGGCCTGCTTTCCCTGATGTTGCTACAGGAATCGCGTCACGCCGCCAGAACGTCTCCCGCCGGAGAGCTGATTTTGCTGGAGCACCAGGATCGCTCGCTGTGGAGCCGGGAGGAGATCGCGGAGGGAGTGGCCTTGCTCGAGAGGGCTCTGAAGTCCCGCCGCTTCGGCGCCTACACACTGCAGGCGGCGATCGCGGCCGTTCATGCGGAGGCGGGATCGGTCGCGGCGACCGACTGGCGGCAGATTGTGGCGCTCTACGACCAATTGGTGCGAGTTCAGCCTTCGCCAGTGGTGCAACTCAATCGTGCCGTGGCCATTGCCATGCGGGATGGTCCCGAGGCCGGTCTGGCGCATATCGACGCGGTGTTGGAGCATGGCGAATTGGCCGATTACTACCTGGCACATTCGGCCCGTGCCGATATGTGCCGCAGGCTCGGCAAGACGGCTGAGGCTCGGTCGTCCTATGAGAAAGCTCTGGCGCTGACCCAGCAGGAACCGGAGCGGCAATTCTTGCAAGCGCGGATTCGGCAGCTGAAATAAAAATTTCGACGGCTTGTCGAATTTCGGTGCGGCCGTTCGACTATATGGTGAAGGCTGGATAACCGGCGCCCGAAGACGGCTACAGGATATGGAGAAATAAAATCATGCCGCAATATTTGGTTGCTGGTTACCGTCCCGACGACTTCGACCCGTCCCCAATGGACGACGCGGTGGGCCAGAAGATCCACGCGCTCAACAAAGAGATGATTGCTGCCGGCGTCAGGAAATTCGCTTGCGGCCTGGGGGCCGCGAAGTCGCTGCGAACGCAGAAGGATCGCGGAGTTCGCGTTACCGACGGGCCATACCTGGAGACCAAGGAACACATCGGCGGTTTATGGATATTGGAATGCGCTGACATGGACGAGACGGTGGCATGGGCGCGCAAAGGCGTCGCCGCCACTGGCGGGCAGGTCGAGGTGCGTGAGATTTTCTTCGTACCGGCCCCGGAAAAGGACTGAGCGGCACGGCAGCAAAATAAATTGCGGCGAGCTGTCGAATTCCGTTCCAGCCGTTCGACTAGATGGTGAAGGCTAAGATTCAGGTAGTGGGGCGCTTTAGGCTCTTATATAAAAGTGGCGGCCCGGATACGGTGTCCGCTCAACACTCAAAGGAGAAAAAAATGCGCTTCATGCTGATCATGTTTCCGGAAAACTACCCAACTGCAAAGGCCGGTTGGGTACCCGACCTCACAGACATAGAGGACTCAAGGAAATTCCACGAGGAAATGGGGGCAGCCGGCGTGCTGCAAGGGCTCGACGGCCTGACCCCGCCCGCGACGATGAGCGCGCGCGTCACCCTCAAAAACGGAAAAGTGAAAGTTACCGACGGCCCGTTCACCGAAGTGAAGGAAGTGGTCGGCGGCTACTACATAATTGATGTGAAGTCGCGCGAAGAGGCGATCGAATGGGCCTCGCGTATCCCCAAAAAGGATGACGAAATGGTCATCGAAGTTCGCCGGTTCTTCGATATGAGCGACTTCGCTCCCCCCGTGCAGGATAAGCTCACGCAGCTCGAGGAAGAGCAGGCCGCGAAAGGCATCAAGTCAGCGGGCCAGTCGTAGAAAACTCTCGGCGCGATGTTGATTTCGCGACGCGTCGCGTAACGCTTCGGGCGACGCTTAGTTCAAAGTCTATTAGCCGCCAGCGGAGGAGGGAGAACTCATGAGCCAGTTTTTGGTTGCGGTTCAATTACCCGACAACTTCAAGCCTTCCGCAGCGGACGCGGCGGCGATGGGCCGGGACATCGACGTGCTTAACGAGGAGATGGTGGCTGCGGGCGTCAGGGTTTTCGTGGGCGGCCTCACCCCGGCCCGCGAGGCGAAGTCGCTGCGAGCGCAGCCAGATGGAAAGGTGCTCACCACCGACGGTCCGTATCTGGAGACCAAGGAGCACATCGGTGGTTTCTGGGTGCTGGAGGTCGCTGATCTGGACGCGGCGCTGGCGTGGGGGCGGAAGGCGGTGATCGCCTGCCGAGTGCCGGTGGAAGTGCGCGCGTTTGGCATACCAACGTAAGTTTTTCGACAACCTAAGAATTGCGACAACGTAAGATTTACAAGAACGATAAACGTTCAGGGGGCAAGCATGCCTTTTTTTCGAGATTTAAGACTTGCGTTTCACTCTTTGCGGCGCAGCAAAAGCCTCGCGGCCATTGTGATCCTCACGCTGGCGCTGGGCATCGGCGCCAACGCCGCCATCTTCACGCTAGTACGGGGCGTGCTGCTGAAGCCGCTGGTCAACCGCGACGAGAACCGGCTGGTGTATATCCGCCAGAGCGCCCCCAGCGGCGGACAGGACAACACCACGTTTTCCGTGCCAGAAATCAAGGATATCGAGGGCGGTGTCCGCTCCGTAAGCGAGTTCGGCGATTTCTCGACGATGGACTTTACGATGGTCGGACTCGGCGAACCTCGCGTGGTTCACGGCGGCGTCGTCAGCGGCAACTACTTTGAGGTAATGGGTCTGCGTCCTGCTCTCGGCCGTCTCGTCGGACCTCAAGACGGTGGCGCCGACGCCCCTGGCGTCATCGTGTTGACGTATCGTTTCTGGTCCACCGTTTACAAAAAAGACCCGAATGTGATCGGCAAGACCGTTCGACTCAGCAGTCTTGGCGATCGTTCCGCTACGGTCATCGGCGTCCTTGAACCGTCTGTGCCATATCCCGCGGACACGGAGATTATCGGCAACCTGGTCATCAGCCCGCATCATCTTTCCGCCACGATGGTCACCGGCCGCGTCCATCGCATGACCGAACTCTTCGGTAAGCTTGCTCCCGGCGCCACTCTGGAACAGGCGCGCAACGAGTTGCGCACGGTGTACGCCTCGATGGAGAAGGACCATCCCGATGCGTATCCCGACAACGGCGGCTACCGCATTGATGCCAGGATGCTCCGGGATCAGATTACATCCGGCGCGCGCACCGTTCTGCTGGTGCTTCTGGCTGCTTCGGGACTGGTATTCATCATCGCCTGCTCGAACGTGGCTAACCTGATTCTGGCGCGGACGGTTCGCCGCGAGGGCGAACTCGCGATCCGCGCCGCGATGGGCGCCAGCACTTGGGCGCTGCGCCGCATGTTGTTAGCCGAAAGCCTTCTGCTTTGCTGCGCCGGCGCGGCCATCGGCGTACTGAGCGCGCAGCCATTGGTCACCATCCTGGCTCGATACGCCTCGCGCTTCTCCGTTCGCGCGCTGGATTTGACGGTGGATTTCAGCCTGCTCTGGGTGGGAGTGGCGCTGGCCCTGGTCGCCGCGGTGATTCTGGCATTTGTGCCGCGCCTGCCGTCGGCGAACTCATCGAATAGCATGAACCTGTCGAGCGGCAGCGTCCGCATCACCAGCAGCACCGGCCGCCGCCAGCGCATCTTCGCCGTCACGCAAATCGCCGCGTCTTTCGTCCTGCTCGCGGGCGCCAGCGTGTTGATCACTACGCTGGTCGCGTTGCAGGGGACCCAGACCGGCTTCGATACGCGCCGCGTCCTGGTCGTCGACGTTCCGGCGCCGTCCGATGGAAGAACGCCGCAGCAAGTCGTCGATTTTTACAAGGAATCGGTGCGTCAAATCGATGCGCTACCCGGTGTTACCGACACAGCTGTCGGCATGATCGCTCCTTGGCGTGATGCCGGTGGCGGCTTCGGCATCGGCTTGCAATTTTCTGGCGACGGTCACGTCCATGACAAAGACGATCCTCGCGCGCTGTGGCGCACGATTTCTCCCGGCTTTTTTACCTCACTCGGCGTTCCGATCATTGCCGGGCGGGATTTCAACGCGCTCGACGACCAGAACGGGGAGCCGGTCGTGATCGTTAGCGCGACCCTGGCGCGGCAGATGTTTCCCGGCCAGGATCCGATCAATCGGCATGTGTATTGGACCGATCCGGTCCTCGAATTCGCTACCGGCTCTGCCGCCGAAAAGGCGCGACTTACGTCGCCGCACCGAATTATTGGGGTCGCCGCCGACATGGACGACGAACACATTGTTCCGGTGCCCACCGCCGCCATTTATGGCTCCTTGGCAGACGGCGGAATGTTTGGCGGTCACGTTTTTATCCACACCACGGGAAATCCTTATTCGCTGGTGACGCCGGTAACGAAAATTATTCGGGACATGGCCGCTGATGAACCGGTGGAGAATGCCGCCACGCTGGAAGATATTCGCGCCAAGGTGCTGGCGCCGGACCGCTTGAACTCGCTGGTCTTTGGGGTGTTCGCGGCGGTCGCGTTGCTCATCGCGATCGTTGGCGTCGCCGGAGTGCTGGCGTTTTCGGTCAGCGCGCGGACGCGCGAATTCGGCATCCGCATGGCGCTGGGCTCGCAGCCGCAAAATATTCTCAAAAGTGTGGTCAGCGAAGGCGTGTTGATGGCTGCGGCCGGCGTGGTGGCCGGCGCAGTGTTCGGGCTAGTCGTGGTGCGCGTGGCGGGGAGTTATTTCGGCGATCTAAAGCTGCCGGGCGCGGGGCCGGTGATCGTTTCCGCGTGCATGCTGTTAGCCGCCGCGGTCATCGCTTCGATGTTGCCGGCGGCACGCGCCGCGCGCGTCGACGCCATGCAGGCGCTGCGCTCGGAATAGTCGAGGGAGGATGTTGATGAAGTACATCTGTTTGGGTTATCTCGAGCCCGGCAAGTTCGAAAACATGACAGACAGCGAGCGCAACATCGTGCTGGACGAGTGTTTCAGCTACAACGACGAACTGCGGAAGAACGGCCATTTGGTCGCAGAGGAGCCGCTGCAGCCGGCGAGCACGGCGGTGACCGTGAGCTGGAAGAACGGAAAAGTTGCGGTGACCGACGGACCGTACGCGGAAACGAAAGAGCAATTGGGCGGTATCCAGGTGCTCGAAGCGCGGGATTTGAATCACGCCATTCAACTTATTTCCCAATCTCCCGGCGTGAAGTTACAGTGTGGGTCGATCGAGATACGTCCGGCCGAGGATATCAGCGGGCTGATTCGAGAAAGCGAGCAGCGACGGCGGCAGACTACAAGGTAATAATAGTTAGAAGGCTCGGAGGAATTTCGTCATGCGAAAACTGAACGTGCTTGAATTCATGTCCCTGGATGGAGTCATCCAATCTCCCACCGGGCCGAAAGAAGATATCAGCGGCGGCTTTGAGTACGGCGGGTGGAAGGCTCCACATTCTGACGCTGTGTCTGGAGCGGCGATGAAATTGTTTGCGGAGGGTACCATTCCGGCGGCTTTCAAGGTGACGGAAAGCACAGTCACCTCGAAAGGCGTCATTATCGTCAATTACGAGCGTGCCGGCGCAGTCCCCACCGGTAGTATGGGCTAACTGAGAAACGGATTCTAAACGCTAGCTGTTGCCCGGAGCAGGCGATTTCACGGTGATGGGGCGGTCGAGCTGCGTTCTTAGGACGATCGTGGTTTCGGTCTGTTCCACGCCGGGGATGGCGCGCAGGCCCTCGGACAATTCAAGAAGCGCTGGGGTGCTGGCGACACGGACTTTGAGCATCATGCTCAGTTCGCCGGCCACGGAATGACATTCCTCGATCGCCGGAATTTCGCGAAGAGCTTCGAGCAATTCCGAACACGGTTTCGTCGCGCGGACTCCGACGAACGCGAGTACGCCCAAGCCCAGAGCTGCGGCGTCCACTTTGATCGTCCACTGGCGAATAATCCCGGCGCGCTCCAATCGCTGCAGGCGGTCGTGAACGGAAGACGGAGCTAAATTCACCAGCTTGGCCAGATCTTCCAGTCGCCGCGACGCATTTGGTTGCAAGGCCTCGATCAGGCTCAGTAGTCGTGGAAAAACGTTAGAAAACCACGAACGAAACGTGATTACGCAAGAGAAGTTGGCTCTCGCGATTCATCACAACTGGTTGCTTCTCCTCGAAAAACTCCCGCTCCGGTCAATCGGTATCGAGATAGTTGAACACTTGTGTGGAGAACTTCATATCGGACATGCGAAAACTTCAAACTCAGACACTTCCGGTTCCCCCTCGCTGTCCTCAAACGAAAGTAAAAGTGGTAAGATTTTTGCGAGACCCCGTAGCTCAATTGGATAGAGCGTTAGCCTTCTAAGCTAAATGTTGTCGGTTCGATTCCGACCGGGGTCGCCACTCCTCATCTGGCAAGTGGTCGAGCGATGAAAAAGCGGCTTGAGCAACTAGCTGCAATTCCATTTCTCGCCGCCTCTGCGTTTTGTTTTGCAGGTGCTTGCGGAGCTTGGAGCTATGGGCCACCTCCCGGTTTCGTGATGAAGACAGGTAGCATCGAAGCGATGATAGCCCATGGGGCGTTTTACGCTTGTAACTTTCAGTGGTACTTGGTTGTCAGGTCTATTGCCAGAATGTCCGGAAAACTCACGGTGGCGCTTAGTATCGGCGTGATGCTCGTCGGAGCCGCTCTGAGGGTTCTACTCGGCACAAACCTTGCCATAGCGGCGCTACTCATCGCCGCGATGCTGATTGTCTTTGTGAGCATGGCTCTCAATGAAGATGCTGAAGACGAGCGTCTCAGCATCTCTGCTAGAAATCATCTTTGACTCTGTTAACCAGCACGGAGATTCTGGTCCATGGAACCGCTGTTGGATGGGAACGGTCAACCGTGGCCGGGTAGCGTTTGGCAATATAGAGTTGAGATAAAGCTGGCTCGTGAAATATTCGCTTGACTCCTCATCCACGGGGTCGTTCAATATATTGCCATGCCATATATGGACCTGACAGCCTCACAAGTGGAATGGAAAAAGGGTAGCGCCGAGTTGCTCATTCTTTCACTCGTCGAAGCCCGTCCGCGCCACGGTTACGAAATCAGCAAACTTATCGAGCAACGCTCTGGCGGCACTGTTCGTTTTCACGTCGCCTCGCTCTACCCGTTGCTCTACCGTCTTGAACTCCGCGGCTGGCTGTGTGGACGCTGGGTCGAAAAAAGCGGACAGCGCCGCCGCCGTTACTATCGTCTGACGCGCCAGGGCCGCAGAGTCCTCGCTTCACAGCTTCGCGGCTGGCACGAATTTGTAGTCGGTATTAATCGCATCACCGAGGCGGAAAATGCTTGAATGGAAGCCGGAAATTCTCCGCCGCCTTGCTCCGCTGAAACTCTCCCCGGCACGCGAAGGGGAAATTGCCGAAGAGATCGCGCAGCACCTGGAGGATCGCTACCACGAACTCCTCGTGACTGGCCAGTCCGAAGACGCAGCTTTCCGAACCGCCATCGACGAACTGAAAGGCGAAGACCTACTCACGCGCAGACTCCAACCAATCGAGAGTGATTTGTATCGCGAGCCCGTAGTGTTGGGAAAGGGTAGCAGCAACTTGTTCGCTGGCATTCTTCAAGACATCCACTATGCCCTCCGCATAATGCTCAAATCCCCCGGCTTCACTGCCGTCGCTGTACTCACCGTCGCTCTCGGTATCGGCGCGAACACCGCCATCTTCTCCATCGTGAATGGCGTCCTTCTCAATCCCCTGCCTTTTCCTCATCCGCAGGAATTGACCGTGCTCTACGAGCACACCACCAACTTCGAAAAGTCCTCCATCTCCTATCCCAATTTTCTCGATTGGCAGCGCACCAATTCTACCTTTGCTTCCATGGCTGCCTATCGCCACGAGGACTTCAACATTACCGGCAGCGGAGAGCCGGAGCGCGTGCGCGGAGGAATGGTCTCGGCCGAGTTTTTCCCCACCCTCGGCGTGAAGCCATTACTGGGCCGCCTCTTCGTCCGCGACGAAGATGGCCTGGGCGCTGCTCCAGTCGCGCTCCTGGCTGAAGGCTTCTGGCAACGACGGTTTGGTTCTGCCCGCGACATTATCGGGAAGCAAATCATCATGAACGGCGACGCTTACACCATCGTCGGCGTCATACCCGCCAGCTTCCACTTCCGCGCCTTCAACTTTGCCGGCATCAAGGATGTGTACGTTCCCGTCGGCCAGACCAAAGATCCCTTCTTCTATCACCGCGACGCCCACAAGGGCATGGACGCAATCGGGCGATTGAAGCCCGGCGTGTCGCTGGCGGCAGCGCAAGCCGATATGGCTCAGATCACCCGCAATCTGGCCGCGGCTTATCCCAACGCCAACAAGGGCACTGGCGCCGCCGTCCTGCCGCTGCAGGATGAACTGGTTCACGAAGTGCGGCCGTATCTCTGGCTTCTGCTGGGCGCCGTGGGATTTGTGCTGCTCATCGCGTGTGTCAACGTTGGCAATCTTCAGCTGGCACGCTCGACTGGCCGGGCTCACGAATTCGCGATCCGCTGTGCTCTGGGGGCAGACCGCTGGCGCGTGGTCCGCCAACTTCTCACTGAAAGCGTTGCGCTGGGCCTGGCAGGCGGGGCTATCGGAGTCTGCGTGGCAGCCTGGGGAACACAGGCGGCCATTCGCCTGTTGCCTGAGGCGCTGCCGCGGGCCGAAGACGTCGGCTTGGACGGTCACGTTCTCGTCTTCACCTTCGCAATTTCGATTCTCGCCGGCGTTGTATTTGGACTCCTGCCGGCGCTGAAGATGTCGTGCCCCGGTCTCCAGGAAACCCTAAAGGAAGGCGGTCGCGGAGCCAGCGCTGCGCGGCAGCGTGCCCAGAGCGTGTTTGTCGTCGGTGAGATGGCATTGGCGCTTGTCCTGCTCACAGGCGCGGGCCTGATGATGCGAACCCTGGCTCGGCTCTGGAACGTCAATCCCGGATTCAATCCGCAGAACGTGCTCGTTTTCGATGTGACGCTCGCGCGGTCCCTGGGCGCAGACGCCGCAACGACTCGCTCGGCGATTCGTGAATTGAGCCAAACCTTGCGGGCCATTCCGGGAGTACAGGCCACCTCGGTGATCGGCGGCGCAGTACCGATATCCGGCAGCGACAGCGAATTCCCATTCTGGATTGACGGACAGACAAAGCCCGCAAATGTAAGCGAGATGAATCTGACGCTCACCTATTTCGTGGAGCCGGGCTACCTGAAGGCTATGCAAATCCCTCTGCTACGAGGCCGATTCGTCGCCGCCACTGATGACGAGCATTCTCCCCAAGTCATCGTGATCGACGAGAATTTTGCGCGCGAATACTTTCCCGGCCAGGATCCCATCGGAAGACGCATTCACTTGGCGATTTTCAACATGGACCCCGAAATCGTTGGCGTGGTGGGACACGTCAAGCAATGGGGCCTCGACTTGGAAGCAGATCGCCATCCGCTGCAAGAGCAGATTTACTCTCCTTTCTTGCAAATTCCGGATGCGGCATGGTCCGGTCCGCCTCAGGCCGGGGTAGTGCTGCGCTCGGCTGGCTTTCCCGTCGGGATGGTGGGCGCAGTCCGCGAGGCCATCGTGAAATTGAACAGCCAAAACGTGATGTATGAAGTGAGAACCATGGAGACAATCATCGCGGAGTCGCTTGCGGCGCGTCGATTCTCGATGATTCTTCTCGGCATATTCGCGACGCTGGCGCTTTTGCTCTCGAGCATCGGTATTTATGGCGTGATCTCCTACGTGGTGGGGCAGCGTACGCGCGAGATCGGCATTCGCATTGCCCTTGGCGCGCAGCGCAGCACCGTTTTGTGGCTCATCCTCGGAGAAGGCATGAAGATGGCGATGATCGGAGTTGTTGTCGGGATACTGGCCGCGGCTGGATTGGCGCGATTAATGTCTCAACTAATCTACGGCGTCAGCGCGGCGGATCCCGTCACGTTCGCTGGAGTGATAATCGTCCTCACCGCTGTTGCATTCGCGGCTTGCTATGTCCCGGCGCGCCGCGCCATGCGCGTCGATCCCATGGTCGCGCTGCGGTAATGAATAGTTCTTTGCAGACTGCGCGCATCTCTTCCTCGGAACAATCTTGGGCAAACATCTGGAGATTTGGTGACATTCCTGGGCGTCCCCTCCCGGGTGAGAAGCAGCCTCTGACGGAGAAACCGTCAGAGGAAGAAATATTGTTAGGCATAGAGAGCCGCGCTTTTGGCCGCACGCTGTACCTTTCACGAGTTCGCTAGCCGGATGATCCAACGAACGGATTTCGAATGGTCAGTTGTCCATCAATTGTCTGGCCATCGTGAAGGTCTTCGGAATAGAGAGTCGTGCATCCAGCTTCCAGTGCAGCGGAAACGACCAGCGCGTCATAGATGTTGTAGCCGTGCTTCTCCGCAATTTTGAGTGCCGCTTCGTGCATTTCAATGGTGACGGGTAGCGGAGAAGGACAGAGGACTCGAAAAGCATCCAACGCTTCCGTCAGCTCACCCCAAGACATTAGGATTTTTCGGCGAGCCACAGAGACGAATTCGTTCAAGATCTGCACGCTGAGGACCCCTCCCGGTGCGAGGAGTTGCTCAGCTTGCGTGCTCCATGGCTCGTTGTGCGTCACAGCATAGATCAGCACATTGGTATCGAAGAAAGCCTTACCGGGCATTGGCCTCTTCTCGATCAAAAACAAATCCGGGAGGTAAAGCACGTCGGAGTTTGCGTAGACGGGCGAGCGCGTGAGGTTTGCTTTGATCGCGCCTCACTTCGAACACCCGCTCACGAGCAATTCGAATCTCGATCTGGTCGCCTTCTTTGAGATCGAGCGCGTCAACCACAGCCGCGGGCAACCGCACCGCCAGACTGTTACCCCATTTCGATACTTGCATCCGCCCTCCTTGATATACATTGTAATTGTATATCTCAAACAAAATCCGTGCAACTCACTCCGGCGGCGCTTTGCGCTCCACACGGTATAACTCCACGACGGTGACAAAACGTTAACTCGTTGCAGTGGGTCGGATCGGGGTTCATCCCAGTCAACGAGATGCATCCGGCTTCATTCACTATTTTCGTGCCCGTCTTGTTTGTCGTGGGCCATCTTGTTCAAGAATTTGCAGACCGCTCGGTGAAGACAATAAGTGGCGAGCGATTTCTTAAGATTGGAAGAGATAAACTGTGGGTAGGTGAAGAGACAGAGCCCGTTAAGAGCGCCATTTGGACAGAGTCGGGAAGAACCCTCCCTAGCGCGAATTCCGCGTTCGATTATTGTTTGACGCGGATTGGCGATAGATTCAGTAAGCGAGATGTCTTTCTTGCGACATCGGATTTTGCGCGGTCGTTTCTCGTGCTTTCCGTGTGCGGAATTGCTCCCGCTATTCGACTAACACTTGATGGAGTCATTCTGCCCTTTCGTTCGTAGTGTTTCTTGTTGGCTATATGGTTTTCCTGGCGTTTATCGCTCGCCTTGCCCGGATTCGCATGATTCGCTTTCGCCGTATGTCGGATGTGGTTGTGTTCCGAGCATATCTGGGATCGCGGCCAATTGAGAACTCGCTGCCGGCCGAGAAAACAAGTTAGTTCCGCCACTCTCAACGCAATCTTCTTGGTTCTAGTAGTGTCCATCCAGCTTAGGCGCGAATCGCTGTCGAAGGCTTTGGCTAGATTGATGGCGAGAATAGCTAAGTGGGCGAGTTCGGGGGAGACCATGGACCTCCCTTGGGCCACTTCGAGGAAAAGACTTCGGACCGACGAATTGCTTGAAATGGAGGCATGGCGAATCTGGAGATGTCGGCAGCTACCGTAGCCAGAGTGGCTTGGTCATGGTTGAGATTGCCCTTTTTAATGAAGGCTTGCCACTGTTTGGCTTTCTGTGAGTCGCCGGAGAATTCGTCGGTTAGCGCAAGCGGCGTGTCTGCTGGTATTTCTGTGCGTCTCCGTTTGAATGTTGCCTTGATCGCATCGCTCAAGAGAGTGCCGTCAAAACCGAAGTCGCGCGAAAGCATCCACAGATCGTAAAAATCTTTCATACGTGTATTGGCGATCCCTAGCTTTACGAGAGCCTCAAGCTTTTCCGCAATAACGGTTTCTCTTGGGTGGGCGAGGAGATGGGCACTTGGAAAATCCAGCATCGCAGGATAGGCAGTGTCTTGGGGTGGAGGCAGGATTACATCTCCGAAGCCTACGTCCACCTGTATGTGAATTTTGGCGCGTTCGAGGCGAGCCACGAAATTGACTCGGAGTCCCTCATATTCCCGATCTTCCTTGATTCTCGCGACATGGAGAGATTCAGGACCGAAAACCAAAGCGTCATCTGCAACGGCTTGACCGATGATCTCGGCAAACAAGCGTTTGATGCGAGCAATGCTATTTTCGCCGCGGCCCTCTAGATCCAAATCGCGAGTCGGACGATATGGGCGATGCGTCCACAGCTCGAAGAGCAGTGCACCCTTGAGGACAAACTGGTCCCGGTATTTTGATTCGGACAAACGATAAAGAAATCGTTCCAAGCCATACTTGGTCAGAACTAGGCCAAAGTCCTCGTGTCTTTCCTGCGCCCTGTTGAAGAGTCTTTCGCGAACGGAAGCGGCGAGATTTCGGGGTTTCTCTCGGCTCACTGGAGAGACTCCAGATATGGGCGCATAACGTTCGCCACTCTGCATGCTTTGGCCGCTTTCCAAATGTCGTCCGTGGTCGCTCGTCTTTTTCTTTTACATTCGCGAAGAGCTTCAAGTGCAACGTCGAGTCCAATCTTGTTCCGGTACCTGAAGCAATCTGCGACCGTTTTTGCGGGGGAGTAGACTCGAACCGCGACGCCTTCGATAGAGTGTTCTTGAACTCCGTAGATCAGTGTCTTTTGTGAGAAGCGAACAATGCGAAGCGGTGGATTGTCGAGCTTGGGGAGGCGTGCTTTTTCGCCGATTGCAAGCCATACCTCGAACGGTGACTGAGTTGTTAGGTCGTGGAATCGAAGCGCAGATAGAAGGCAAACTACACCCTTGGGCACTCGCTTCGAGGCCTGTGCAAGACTGTGATGTTCGGTTGGCTTCGCTCCGCGTGCGATATAAAGACCGCGACCAACACGCGTGATCGCGCCTTGCTCAACAGCCAGGCCAAGATACAGTCGAGGAATCCCGTGTGCGTGGAGGTCTCTAGGCCGGAGTATCCCGGCCTTCTTCACGAGTTTCACGATTTCGGCGACGAGGTGATCGAGCATAGCAGTGTCTTTACAATACGTCGGTATATATAAACAACTACCGACGTATTGTAAACCGAGAAACGCTAAAAAGCGAGGATTTCCGGGAGCTAGCTTAGACGTGAAATCGCGCGACGGTGGACGGGGCGGGGGTATAAAAAACCAGCGATTCTCGTGTCTGGTACTGCTGTGCCAACTGTGCCAGCCGCCGAACATAATGAAGTTGAAGTGCGGAACAATCGAGATACGTCCAGCGACGGATTTGAACGAAATGATGAGGGAGAGCGAGCGGCGACGGCGAAAGGACACCTCGCGATGAGGGCGGCCACGAGGCAGAATCATAAGCCTTGGCGCTGGTAAGCCGTCTCGGTTTCCTTGTGCCGAAGGCGCCGGCGCAGTCAGCGGCCTTGTTGACGTATGCTTTTCATGGTTTGCTAGCCGAGTCTTCCACATGTCCCGGAACGTCCCTATACTAACCGTACCTGAAGGCGCGAATGCCCAGCGAGAAACTCATTGCGGTTATTCTACTGACCTTGGTGGCCTCGAGCACTAGAGCGCAGGAGCATCAACACGCGCCCACTGGACAACGGGTTAGACCCGGTGGGTAGGCAAGTTCATCGAAGATAGTCTGGGGAACACGGTAAGTGCAAACCGCCGCTTCTCAAACACACGCCACGTGTCGCTGGATTCCACGACCGAGTCGGTGTCCGAATTTGGACATTGGCTGCCGAAAACGAGCATCCCCCGCGACGCAGCCCATGGTAAGTGATTTACAATGTGGGTCTTCCTATTGGCACGCGTGGTGCTAATATACGCCGCGCGAGGAGAAGAAACATGTCATTTTTCCGCGATCTAAAAGTTGCGTTCCAATCGCTGGTGCGCAGCAAAGGGCTTGCGACCATTGTGATCCTCACGCTGGCCCTCGGTATCGGCGCCAATGCGGCCATCTTCACGCTCGTGCGCGGAGTGCTGCTCAAGCCGCTCGTCAACCGTGACGAGAACCGGCTGATCTATATCCGCCAGAGCGCCCCCAGCATGGGAGAGGACAACACAACGTTTTCCGTGCCCGAACTCAAGGACATCGAAGCCAGCGTGCGCTCTGTGAGCGAATTCGGCGATTTCTCGACGATGGGCTTTACGATGATCGGACTAGGTGAACCTCGCGGAGTGCAAGGTGGCGTCGTCAGCGGCAACTACTTTGAAGTAATGGGGCTGCGTCCCGTTCTCGGCCGCCTCATCGGACCTCAGGACGACGGTCCCAATGCAGCCGGCGTCATCGTGCTCACGTATCGTTTCTGGTCCACCGTTTACAAAAAAGATCCTAATGTAATCGGCAAAACAGTTAGCCTCAGCAGCATTGGCGACCGTTCGGCCACGGTGATCGGTGTCCTTGAACCCTGTGTGCCGTATCCCGCGGATACAGAGATTATCGGCAACGTGGTCACCAGCCCACATCATCTTTCCGCCACCATGGTCACGGGCCGCGTCCATCGCATGACGGAACTCTTCGGTAAGCTTGCTCCCGGGGCCACTCTCGACCAGGCCCGCACCGAGTTGCGCACCGTTTACGCCTCCATGGAGAAGGACCACGCCGAAGCGTATCCCGATAACGGCGGCTACCGCATTGACGCCAGGATGCTGCGGGACCAGATTACTTCCGGCGCGCGTACGGTTCTGCTCGTCCTTCTGGCTGCCTCGGGCCTGGTCTTCATCATCGCCTGCTCGAACGTTGCCAACCTGATTCTCGCGCGGACGGTTCGCCGCGAGGGCGAACTCTCGATCCGCGCCGCGCTCGGCGCCAGCACTTGGGCGCTGCGCCGCATGTTGCTAGCCGAAAGCCTTCTGCTTTGCGGCGCGGGCGCGGCAATCGGCGTAATCATCGCGCAGCCATTGGTCACCATCCTGGCTCGATACGCCTCGCGCTTCTCTGTCCGCGCGCTGGATTTGACGGTCGATTCCAGCCTGCTCTGGGTGGGAGTGGCGCTGGCATTAGTCGCCGCAGTGATTTTGGCATTTGTGCCGCGCCTGCCCTCGGCTCGAACGCGTCGAATGGCATGAACCTCGCGAGCGGCAGCGTCCGCATCACCAGCAGCACCAGCCGCCGCCAGCGTGCCTTTGCAGTCACGCAAATCGCCGCGTCTTTCGTGCTGCTGGCGGGCGCAAGCATGTTGATCACGACGCTGATCGCGTTGCAAAAGACCCAGACCGGTCGTCGATACGCGTCACGTCCTGGTCATCGACGTTCCGGCGCTGTACAACGGAAAAACGCCTCAGCAAGTCCTCGATTTTTACAAGGAAACGATACGTCGGATCGACGCGCTACCCGGCGTCACCGATACGGCTGTCGCCGCGATCGCTCCCTGGCGTGATGCTGACAGCTTCGGTCTAGGTTTGCAATTCTCCGGTGATGGTCACGTCCATGGCAAAGACGATCCTCGCGCGATGTGGCGCACCATCTCTCCCGGCTTTTTCACAGCGCTTGGCGTTCCCATTATTGCCGGCCGCGATTTCAACGCGCTCGATGACCAGAATCAAGAGCCGGTCGCGGTCGTCAGCGCGAGTCTCGCACAGCGCATGTTTCCCGGTCAGGATCCGATCAATCGGCATGTCTATTGGACCGATCCCGTGCTCGAGTTCCTTCCCGGCACCGATGCCGAAAAGTCGCGATTTAAGTCGCCGCATCGCATCATTGGCGTCGCCGCCGACGTGGACGACTTACATATCGTTCCGACGCCCACCTCCACGATTTATGGCACCTTTGCAGACTCTCCCATGTTCGGCGGTCACCTCTTCATCCACACCACCGGAAATCCTTATTCGCTGGTGACGCCGGTAACGAAAATTATTCGGGATATGTCCGCCGATGAACCCGTGGAGCACGCCGCCACGCTCGAAGACATCCGTGCAAAAGTGCTTGCGCCAGACCGCTTGAACTCTCTGGTCTTTGGCGTGTTCGCAGGGGTCGCGTTGCTGATTGCGGTCGTTGGCGTCGCGGGCGTACTGGCGTTTTCGGTGAGCGCGCGGACGCGCGAGTTCGGCATCCGCCTGGCGCTTGGGTCACAGCCGGGGAATCTACTCAGAGGTGTTGTCGCGCAAGGCGTCGTGATGGCTGGCATTGGCGTTCTGGCAGGCGCGGCGTTCGGGCTCGTCGCGGCGCGCGTGGCAGGCAGCTATTTCGGCGACTTAAAAATGCCCGGCGCGTTGCCCGTGATCGTTTCTGCGTTTGTGCTGTTGGGCGCTGCGGTAGTCGCTTCGACGCTCCCGGCGGCACGCGCCGCCCGCGTCGACGTCATACAAGCGCTTCGCTCGGAATGATTTTCCCGGCGCGCCCAAGTTTCCCGTAAGCCGACGAAATCGTCGAAGCTGAACGTCAACCGATGTCTAGATGTGTCTCTTGACATCTCGCCTTCCAATTCCTGTTAAGTGAGCCCGAATCCTCGCGATTGGAGCACGCCGTCGAAGATTGCGCGGCCTCAAGCCGGCGGCTCGCGCTGGAAGGCTACAGCCGTCGCAGAAGAAAATCCGTTTCAAGCGTCTCGTCGGGCGCGCAGTTGAAAATAATCCACATGCCTGCTAAACGCCGTACTTACCTGACAAGAAGACCTGTTTCTTCCCTGATGGCTACCTGTTTCGATGGTTCCCAAGAACCGTCATTTTTCCAAAAGCTGTGCGAACTGCTTAAGCTCGCTGGTACTTAGATCAGAAACAGCGCACAGATACATGCCACCGCGTTCCCAGGAGACCATGTTGTAGCCCCGGCCGAATTCCGAATGAGGATTACTGTCGGTCTGCCTGTCCGCGGGCCATATGAAGACATTAATAAGATGCTGGTGCCGCTCATACACCAAGGCTGCAACCGCTCGATGATCGACGTAATCGAGGCGGCCACCGATGAGTGGGAACCCTTCTCCCGTTAAGTCTCGAACGGGCGGCGAGAAATCGAGCTTGCCATCGAACCACGGCTTCACGGTGTGCTGATCGGTGGATTGTACATCGAACAAATGGCCGGGCTGAAGCGAACGAATGTGGCTGCCGACGAGTTCCTGAGCGATCAAGTCGGATTTGCCGCGGTTTTCGGTTCCGGGGAGTATCCGCCATGTTAACAGCGCCATCAGCATGATCGCCGCCGCGACAGCCAGCCAATTCCATGTCTGGCGTTTTGCCGCCGGCATAGTAATGGGTGTCGGTTGGGAAGTTGCTCGGGCCTTTCTCGTGCCCTCTTCTGATATGGACGCGCGGATGCGCACGGCAAGGCCGCTTGGAGCGCGTTCGTAGAGACTCGCTGAGCGAAACACTTTGCGAAGCGTCTGCTGGCTCCAGAGCTGCTGCGCGCAATCGGGGCAGGTCTCCAGGTGTTCTTCGATCTCAAGGGTCCGGATCAGATCTAGCTCTCCGTCGAGATAGCCATGAAGCAAACGGGAATTGTCCTCACAGACCACGCATGCTCTCCCTTGCCCGCGCGCGAAGCAGAGACTCGCGCAGGCGGTCGCGGCCTCTCGCCAAGCTCGACATGACGGTGCCTATAGGAACGCCAATCATCTCTGCAATCTCCTTATACGAAAGTCCTTCAAGTTCGCGCAACACCAGCACTTCGCGAAAATTTACTGGCAGTTCCTCGAGCGATTCACGCAGCATGCGGCTTTCAACGTTTCGAACCAGGATCGCTTCGGCATCGAAAGTGGGAAGGTCTCGCACGTGAACCTTTTCGTCAAATTCCTCAGCCAAAGCCACCGGGCGGTTTTTCTCGAGAAAGGAGTAACTTGTATTGCGCACAATTTTCAGCAGCCAGGCGCGTGGATCGCCGCCCTGATACCCGCTGAAGAATCTGAAAGCGCGCAGGCAGGCCTCCTGCACGACGTCTTCCGCATCGTGTGTGTTGCGGACAAGCCAGCGCGCCAGATTGTAGGCCGCATCGAGATGCGGCAGCACGATCTCCTCAAAGCGACCGGCGCTCCCAGCTTGTTCTATAGCATTCGGCATGCGCCGTTTTAGACTCCCTACGGTACAGACAAGAGGTGCAGTCCTTTTATTCCCCGAAACTCCTCTGTGGTTCAGGAACCTAAGTGAGGCTTGCGGCTGCGATCTTTCGAAAAAGCCGCCACAACATCCTACGGGTCCACAACGAGCCAACCTTTCATGCCTCGATGTCCAAGTCCACAGACATGGCAGCACTTGAACGAATATGTGCCGGGAGTCTGTGCCTGAAATTCGATCGTGGTTGTTTCGCCTTTCTTTAGTTGCCAACACTCTTGTGGCGAAGTGAATACCAACCCCGCGGGACCATTCGAATCGCTGCCGTCGGGAACCGGAAAAATCGAGAAACCATGGTCATGGTCGATTGCGGTGATCTTGAACTCAATATTCGCTCCCCTCTTCACATGAATAGGCGCGGGCGAATACTCGTACTTCTTCGCCGTGAGTTCTATCACTTGAACGCTGTCGTTCCTTGCCAGTGCCTGCCTGGCGTTCAGAAGGAATATTGCCGGCCACAAGCCAATTGCGGCCAAGGCGAGCAACAAAGCACGAGACACAAGCTTCTTTACGGAGCTTCCCAAGGGCACCAAATTACGCGGTGCCGTGTGGACATCGCTCGCGAACCGTGGTTCGAAATTCACGAGATTAGTCTCCAGCCACAAACGTCGTACGAGCGGCGTGTGCAAGTTCTTGCTCTTCTTGTTTTGGGTACACGAACTGGTGGCCTTCTGCTTCACCGATAAAGAACCAAGCCACGATCGCCTGGGGCTGCATCTCTCCGCGATTCGCGAGAGTAATTGCAATCTCGGTGTTGCGCCGGTCGCGCGCTTGAGGAACCGAATAGAGCGTCGCTACTAGAGTTCTATCGTCGCGGAAGATCTGCACCAAGTGACGATTGTCGGTGTTCGCTAGCTCAAACAAATACGTGCCAGCCGGTAATACTTGCCCTGGAATCTGGACGGGCTGGCTGAACGTGAACTCGGTCGCCTGATTCCACTCGTCTGCGTGAACTACCGGCAAGATGACGGTGACCGCAAACAATAATGCAAGGGCGGAAAGCGTCTTTAGAGCATTCATCTGTTGTCTCCTCAAGATGTAGACAGGTACTCGGTTCGCTTTATTCCCGATACTGCGTCCTTAGTTTGTTTTTTGCCGTGACGGACGATCGGTGGCGGATTACCTGGGCGTGAGCACTGGAGAGAACGTCGGTTCGAGCGATTTAGCGGAGCTTACCGGCAAAGCTTGGTTCGGAGATGCTCATAACTTCACGGTGGGATATCTTCAGCTGTTTTCGGGTGATTGCGGAAAAAGGAAATAGCCGTACGTTTTCGCCGTTTGCCTTTCTTATCTGTCTGTGTGCGGTTGTCCCAGCAGAGTTTACTCCGTTGAGATTGAAGCCGATCGGGAACAGATATTTTCAGTGCGATCGTGGCGCGGCGTACCAGATGCAGTAGGTTCCGATCCCGGACAGCAGGACCACCCACCAGAGGGCCAGCTCAATGCGCATCCACAGCTTCCAGCGCTCGAACCGCCAAGCACGGGGAAGGATGTTGGTGCCGGCGACCAGCAGGATATACAGCCCGAGGATTTCGGCCGAAACACCGAGAACACCGTGGGCTGTGGCAATGGCGTAGTATCGCTTCCCGAAATGCCTGGAGAGTTGTGGCAGCACGCGCACGTGAAGAGACGGCCACATCACTAGAGCAATCATCGGGAGGTTGAGGATCAGCACCACAGTTTGACAAGCGCCGTGCGCGGCATAACGTTTCGCCCGTGCCAAGTAGGCGCCAGCCAGCAGTGCCATGCCCATCGCGATTTGGACGAGGAGGTTCAGGTCTGCACTATAAGTGGCCCAGGTACCGAGGAATCCTTTCACGGAAGCCCTTCCATCTGCGCATCGCGCCCGCGCACCATCCACATGCAAAAACGCAAAAGGTCTCGGCTTCATTCGGTGAGGCCGAGACCCTTTCAGTTGGGTCGATTTCGTTGACCCTACTTGTCTTCATGGACTACTGACAGCTTGTCATGTCGTCGGAGGCATCTTCCGATGAACATGAGCGGATCGCCGAAGACATGGTCTGCTCTGGCTGATGCTTCAGGATCCACAGTCCTTCGCTGTTGGTAATGTAAACCAAGTTGTGTGTGTCATCCGCGAGAGTGCTGGTTACTCCGGAAAAAGTCAGGATTGTCCGCGGATTTGCCGGATCACTCAGATCGAGTACCTTTAGAGTCTCAGTGCGAGATGCATTCTGTTCGGTCGCGGTGTCCGACGCTTCTGCCAAGGCCAGCCGCCTCGAAACCATTTGCAACTTCCCCATGGATGCTTCGTTCGGCCAAGCCTCGCTTCTGATAATATTTGGCTGGCCCGGTTTTGTGACATCCACGATCGCGAATCCGTCTTTGGAATTTTCCTCCACGTACAAGTACTGTTTGTTGCCGTGTTGCTGCAGTTCCAATTGGCTTACTGTGATCCCGGGAAGTGACAAGTGCGCGATAACAGACGCCGGTTCCGGGGCGGGCGTAGCAGCTCGGTGTTTCGCACCAGCATTGGGCGAGAGTCCCGCCAGCGCTGCGAGAAGCGCAGCTACAGTGGTCACGTGATTTCTTACGATCGACTTGTTAGCGACTTTCATTTTTCTCCTTTAATCCTCAAATGCGTTCATCTTTCCAGACCATCGCTTTCGTCAGATTATTCCCGCTGTTGACCACCTCTGGCACTCGGTCAAGATTTACGTTAGGTCTACTGAGGATGTCCCGTTCGAGGTCCTATCGCATTCGGTGGCATCGACAACTGTCGCAACATCTATTAGCAGGTCTCGAAGAGCTAACTCCGACCATGAATCAAAATATTTGCTCATCAACGTTCCTCTCGTCTCCGATTCATTTGAGAACTTTTAATGAATTGTAATCAATCGAGTGCGGAGCAATTTGTTTGCACGCTGTACTCTGAACACCGAACGGCTAAAGTTATTCGTAGCCGTAGAATTCCTCAGCGCGGATGTTTTCCTCAGCGATCCCTGAGCCGATAAGCATCTCACGCACGCCATCAACCATATCGGGAGGACCAGCGATGTAATAGATTGGAACGTTTAGATCAGGAATCCATTTGGACAGCATCCCGATCGATATTCTGCCGGTTTCTCCTTGCCAAGGCATTTTCGCTTTCTCAAGTTGCGTAACAGTGCAGATGAGTTTGTAGCGGCTGTTGTATTGCTCCATTTTTTGCAATTCTTCCAAGAAGGCAGCTTCTTCAGGGACTCGAACGGAATAGAACAGCAGAATTCGGCGAGAGGACAGTAATTCCGCCTCGCTCCAGACGAAGCTGCGAAAAGGCGTGATGCCGATCCCACCGGCCAGGAGCACCGCGGGCCGCGCGGCGTTACGCGGGAGCGTCATCCTGCCGTAGGGCCCTTGTAGAAGAAGCTCAGCGCCGGGCGGTAACGAATTGAGAGTCCGTTTGAACGCAGTGGTGCGCAGACGCATGGCCACCATCAGATTTCGTTCATGCGGTGCGCTGGCAATGGACAGAGCACGAGTGTTGCCGTCCAGGTCCGCGCCATCGGGTTTCAGGAGCGTAAAATTAAAAAATTGTCCGGGCTGGAATTCGAACCCCTCGGGTTTCTCGAAATAGAAAGCAGTCGTACCGGCACAGAGAGTTTTTTGAGCCTGCAACTTTGCTTTGTAGTGCGGCATAGCCGTCTAATTCTCCTGTTCAGAGTGGCTCGCGAGGTCCAATCGGCCGACTACGGGCAGTCGAGGACGTTGAGGCTCTGATTAGGTGACTAAAACGGGTGAGCTTTTATTCCTGGGTTGACGGTGGTGGTTAGTTGAGAAACTTGCATAAAACGAATGCAGGCCAAAAGCCTATACTTGCTACAACCTATTCATTTTGTAAAGGTAGCCTTGAATCTTCGACGAACTCGGATGGCTCTGAGGGGTTTCCTAAATCCTTCCTGTCGCGAGGATGGGAATAACCACGCGGCGGGATGAATGACCCAAGCTTCAGATCGGGATCATTCATTCCTGCCGCACGGCTTCGAAGCGAAAGTTAATTGGACTTCCGGGTCAGGCCAAGCCGCGCTTGATTTATATCGAGCGCGTAGCAGCGTCGGCTTCTTCCGCCAGTTGCTTCACTGTCTGGAAGAATTTTGGTGACTGCCCAACAAATAGCCCATCCGCTGTGAACGATGCAATGGTCGCTACGGCGCCTCCAAATCTGTCATTGCTCGGTCGAATCACTGCGCAATGGGGCAAATTCGCGTTGATGAATTCGCAGGGAACCGGAAAGATCAGGCTGGGCTGAATTAATGGATTAAGTGGGTTGAAAAAATTAGGAAATTTCAGACCGGATAATTTGTCCGTAAACGGGGCCACTGGAGCTTGCACTGCGTTGCCCGAAAAATCGACCCATTCCAGAAAGTGCGCGACCTCGTCTCCGCCAATGCCGAACGCGATCTTCAAAACTTCCAGACTGCTGATTTTCTGGCCCAGCGACGCGTAGAGACTCGATCCACCTTGTTCAATGTATCCGAAGTGAAAAGCCGCTACGTTCGCGATCGCCTGGATGTGGTCGTTACCGGGAAAGTTTGGATTGGGAGCGCCGTCGAAATCGTTGTTGTTCCGCGGAATGGCGGTGACGTTCTTGAGTGTGAGCGCCTGTGGGAAGGTGGCTCCAAAGTCAGGATTTGTCGCGCTGCGGTAGCGGATGAACCAACTCGTGTCAACGTTGAGCTGCATGAGGTTGGTGAGACGTCCGATATTCTGGGCACCGGTCGCCTGGCTGCCTTGAAGAGTTTGGAACTCGTCCAAGTTGACCGGGTCTGCGCCTTTGGACTCCAGATATCCGTTGAGAAAAGCTGCGTGACTTAGTTCATCGATCCAGTTGCTGCTGATGTATTGCGGTCCGTCAGAATCAAGGTTCGACAAGGCGATCTGATAGTTGTTCAACTGCTGGTTCGGTGCTACCTCAATCGGCGGGTTATCGCCAATGCCACCCAGTTCCGCGTACTGTGTCCACAGGTCGCTTTCGATTAGCTCGGCTGCGGCGAGGAATCGAAGAATTGCGATGTCATCAGCGGAAAGAGAACCGCTGCCACTGCCCCCTGTAGATTGAGCAAAGGTTGACATCCCAGGGGTCAATAGGCCCGCTCCCATGGTTGCTGCGCCTGCCGCCAAAGCGCTTTTTTTCAAAAACGAGCGACGATTACCGCGAGTCTGATCTTCCGAGTGCTTCATTTGTTTCTCCTTGTTTTGAAATCGATTCTGATCGCGTTCAGGCCCTATAGCCCGATCCGGACCCGAAGCGATAGTGACTGCGCTTGCCATCGCTGTTTGCCACCGCGTTGTCAAATTCGTGTCTAGATTGTGGGAGAGATTTTTTACAATTTTGAGGCAAGCCTCGATGTAAAGAGCCGGTTAATTCGCGGTTTACACCGTCGACCCCACAGACCGAAGGCCGGCCCGTTTTATTCCGCAAGACTTCTCGATCTAGAAAAAAAATAGCGTGTCCAACTAAACGGAGACCGACGACCCACGGCAGAATGCCGCTCGGCGGATACTTCGTTACATCTGAGCGCATCACACACCCCTCGGAAGAACCACGTTTTTGACACTCGGCGCATGCACTCATGCGCTGAATACTGGCGTTCGCTGTGAACTCGACATTGGATTTCCATTCTTAAGACCGGCCAGGGATTGACGAAGCCGACCGCGAGCACGCGACAAGCTCGACATCACGGTGCCCGTAGGCATACCCGTCACCTCGGCGATCTCGTGGTAGGACATTCCCTCAATCTCACGCAGTATCAGGACTTCCCGAAACCTGGTCGGAAGACCCTCTACCGCCTTGCGCACTGAAATGTCGCTATTATTCTGAAGTGCTATTTGTTCAGGATTGGGAGCCTGAGAATCGGGGGCGAGAAGAGTCTCATCAAATTCCGTCGCATCCTTTATCGGCCGATTTGCACGCAAACACGTATAGCAAGTGTTACGGAGGATTTTCATAAGCCATGCGCGCGCATCGCCGCCGCGGAAACCAGGAAAGAATCGGAAAGCACGCAGGTAAGCCTCCTGGACGGCGTCCTGAGCATCCTGCTCATTTCGCATCAGCCAGCGCGCCAGGTTGTAGGCAGCGTCGAGATGGGGTAAAACGGCCTGCTCAAAATTTGCAAGATTGCTGTGCTCAAACACGGAAGCCTCCCGCGACCGGTGCAACGTTCGCTTGTGCCTCACTATGGTGCGCGCACGTAAACCACACAATGGACGGACAATTCTTTAGCACTGGAATACACCTCCCCTAGTAAGCGTCTGTAAGCAGAGGTCTTACAGGGAACTGTCCTCCACCGTATTCCACTAACTTCGGCCCGGTGGTACACTCCGTTTACGAACCCTTTTAATTGCCATGTCAGAAAACCAACAGGTTGTCAGTCGGCTCCGCTTTGGAGTTTTCGAGCTGGACCTTCGCTCCGGCGAATTGCGCAAGCACGGCCTATTGGTACGGCTGCAGGAACAGCCCTTCCAGGTCCTGAAGATGCTTGTAGAAAACTCCGGCGAGGTCGTAACTCGCGAAGACCTTCAGAAGAAACTTTGGCCGGCAAACACCTTTGTGGATTTCGACCACGGCCTTAATAAGGCGATCAGTAAAATCCGTGATGCCCTAGGTGATTCCGCCGAAAGTCCCCGCTTTGTGGAAACCGTTGCTCGGCGTGGCTACCGCTTTCTTGCCGAAGTCAAAGCTGCCCAGGGGAGACCGGTGCGTTCGGAACTGGTAGCTCCGGTTCATCCGGCCGGGGGAACTCGCCCGAGTCTCCCTCTGGAATCGGACACGCAGAAAGATCACTTGCCGTCACTCGCATGGAAAATATTAGTTCCTGTGCTGCTCGTTCCGATTGCCGCATTCGCCGCTTGGAGGTTTCACTTCAGAAACTCCCCATCGCCCAGTATTCGGTCCTTGGCAGTTCTTCCACTAGAAAGCCTGTCGGCGGATGCGTCGCAGGATTATTTTGCAGACGGTATGACCGACGAGTTAATCACCGATCTCTCGCAGATCAGCGCATTGCGTGTAATTTCCCGGACCTCGGTCATGTCCTACAAACACGCGGGCAAGTCCCTCCCGCAAATTGCGCAAGAGCTTAACGTTGACGCCGTGGTGGAAGGCACCGTGTTGCGTTCCGGTGACCGGGTTCGCATCACTGCGCAGTTGATCCAAGCTAATGCTGATAAGCACCTGTGGGCTGCCAGCTATGAAGGTGATGTGCGCGATACCTTAACGCTGCAAAATCAGGTGGCCCGCTCCATTGCGGATCAGATTCGGATCAGTTTGAGTCCTCAGGAACAAGCCGTGCTCAAGAGCGCGAAGGTAGTGAATCCAGAAGCCTACGAGGCCTCTCTTAAAGGACGCTACTTTTGGAATAAGCGAACAGCAGATAGCTTGAAAACAGCTGTTGATTATTTCAACCAGGCGATTGCAAAGGATCCGAACTACGCCCAGGCCTATACCGGTTTAGCCGATACATATGCCTTGTTGGGAGATTGGCAGTATGCGGTGCTGACCCCCAAGGAGGCGTTCCCAAAAGCAAAGGCCGCAGCGATCAAAGCTTTAGAACTGGACAGCTCGTCGAGTGAAGCCCACAACTCTCTTGCATTCTGCTTCGATGCCTTCGATTGGGATTTTGAATCTGCCGGAAAGGAATTCCGGCGAGCCATTGAGTTGAATCCTGGCTACGCAACTGCGCACCACTGGTATGCCTGGCATTTGAGTCTAATGGGTCAGTACGACCGAGCCATCGCGGAAATGAGAAAAGCGAAAAACCTGGACCCGCTATCGCTCATCATTAACTCCGATTTGGCGGAGCTCCTCGTCATTGCGCATTTCTATGACGAGTCGATCATTCAGAGTCGCAAGACGATTGAAATGGATCCTAATTTTGCACTCGCGCATAATCAACTCGCTCAAGCCTACCTCCAAAAACATAGGTACGGAGAAGCCGTCGCAGAATTGCAAAAGGCGGTCGAGCTTTCCAAGGGCAGCCCGACATGCATAGCTAATCTGGCTCGTGCCTATGCCGCATCTGGTACGACTAGCGAGGCGGTGAAGCTACTGGACGAGCTGAAGAGAAACTCAAATCGTAATTACCCAGACGCTTCTGAGATTGCCGTGATTTATGCGGCGCTCGGGGATAGTGATCAGGCCATGAATTGGCTAGAAAAAGGATTCGAGGAACGATTTAATCCGGGAGTCTTGTCGCGTCCGGGCTTCGATCCTCTCCGCTCGGATCCGCGCTTTCAAAACCTCGTGCGGCTTATCGGCCTCCCTCATTAAGTAATTTCATCAAGCATACCTGGAAATAGAAGGAGTGCGAGATCGTGCCACATCCGCGGCGATTTCATTCGTCATTCAAACCCGATTCTGCGAAGGCCGCATCGGATTCGGCGAGTTGATCGCGTACAGCCTCCGCGGTCAATCGCGACATCGGAATGCCTAATGTTGTTCTTGTTTGAGGCGAAATAAATAGAACGATCGATTCCATTGCTCCGGGAATTTCCTTCAAAACGCCAACATATTTCCCGCCTCCGGCCTCAACGATTAAGGACACTTCGGCTTCGTTCAAATTCAGACACATAATGTTTGCCCTTCTTCGTAGTACCTAATCCATGTTGCTCCCAATGTATCCCGCTCCGCGGCCTAACGCGGAGCGGGATCGTTTTAGTAGAAAATCTGGTGTTGTTAGTTCACCGTAAGCTGGATCGTTGTCGAATGCGAGAGCGTTCCCGAGGTTCCGGTCACGGTAATCGTGCTGGTCCCAGCCGGAGTCCCAGTCATGTTCGAGTTGTTGCTGCTGCCACAACCCGCCGCCGCAAGCAGTAACGACAAGATTACGCCGAGGCCGCATGCTCGCAGCAGAGTGGGGAAGCTGAGGCGCGAGTCCAGGTTTTTGAGATACAGCCCGACAAGAAGAAGCCCCACGACCCCGAGAGCCAGCGAGATCTGAAGCTGCGACGCAAGTCCGGAGCCCGCAGCTGCTCCCGACACAGGTGCAAATACTTTCATCGCGCTGCGCCGGGTTGTTTTGATGGTGAGCATTGGTGACGTGGTGCCACCCGGATTGTAGCTCTGGGTGGAGAACGAGCACTGCGCGCCGGTCGGCAATCCAGCACACGAAAAGCTAACGGCGGAATTGAAGCCGTTCATTGCGGAAACGTTGATTGTGAAGCTGGAAGAATTTCCAGCGGTCAGGGTCGCGGTGTCGGGCGAAGCGGTTATGGAAAAATCAGGGGTGTTCCCGCCAGTGGCTTGCGTTGGCAGCAGCGTGGCGAAAATTCCCTGACTCTCGTTCATACCTCCGGCGGTCAGATAAAGGGTGTTCGCATCACCGGCTGCGCCGCCTCCGCCGAAAACAAGATCCCAAAGCGAGAGGTTGGTGATTACGTTACCGCCTGAATCTCTTACGCTGTCCATGAACATTCCGGCCGGGCTGTAGGCGTTCAGCACACCGTCGCCGAAATTGCCGACCAGGACGTCGCCAGCGAACGCGCCAAATCCGGCCGGAGGCACAACTACTCCCCAGGGGGCATTCGTGTGCATGTCGCCGTTAGAGACGAATCGTTGAACCATATTGCCGTTGTTATCGAAGATATCGACAATCCCGTCCCCCGCTGCATGGACCGGATCGTGTTTTGCCGCATCTTGAACAGCGTAGGTCACGTAGATTTTATTGTCGCCGAGATTGTGGATACCGAATGGTGCGTATCCCGCGGGAAGGTTCGGGTCGGTGAACGTTCCAGAGAGATGCGCGGGCTGGAAGTTGGAATCATAGACCTCGACATTTCCGCTCCGGAAATTCGTTGCCAGAAGGAAATTGGCGCCATTGCTCGCGATCAAGGTGAGGCCTTTGTACACCGCGCCAGTTCCGCCCATCGAATTATCCACAACCAAAATTACGTTTGCGCCGCCGTTCCAGCCGGAGATCGTTCCATCCTCGGTGTCGAAAATAAATAGACTGGGCAGGCCACCAACGACGAATCCGGTTTCTGACACATTGGCCACAATACCGGTGGGAGTAGCTGGTAGCGTGCTTCCCGCGGGCGGAGGAATGGTAAAAGTTCCCTGAAGCACTCCGTTCTGATCGTAGAGCGTCGAGAATCCACTGTTATTGTCTGAAATCCAGAATGGACCGCCAGGAAAAAATGCTATCCCCCACGGGTTCACCAGATTGGCGTCAACGTGTGCGGGAGCGGGTGTAACGGTGGCAGTGTTTCCTACCAGGTTGGTTTGCTTGTAATGGTTTGTAGAAACCTGAGCATTCGCAGTCGCCCCGAGCGTGAGCAATCCTAGGATGACTGCGGTGAGCATTGCAAGCAGCTTACAAAATTGTGTTGATTTCACTTCGTTCTCCTTTTCAAAACCAAATCGTGTGTGAGTCTCGTTAAATTGATTCTTCGGCTTAAAGCTGCGCCGTCGCGAATAAGACGCTCGAAAGGCGCGGAAGAATGTAAAGGTCTGGTCTAAAGTCGGTCACCAGGTTGTCAACGAAAAGAATCGAAGCTCGAGATTGCGATTACGAGGCTGGACTTCAGACACGCCAGCTGACCCTTGTTTGCATCACAGTGTTCAATCGCCTGATTCGGCGGACACACTCTGCGGCCAACCAAATAGGTAGGTTATCTTGAGAGGCAACAAGCCTCCGGACTGTTCCCCTACTTCCCATTCGTATCCGCTGGTCGCCAATCCCTTGGTCATCTGTTGAAGTTCGCCCAGTGAATACGCCCGCAAGCATGAAATCAAGCCGTCGAATAAGAGAACGAAAGGAATCAGCGGAATCAAATAGGTCCAAAGGAGCCGCGACCAACGGAACGGACGCCGGAAGGGGACGAATAGCCACATCGCGACGGGAATCAGCAAAACGGATAACAACGTTAGGGTGTGACGCGCGGGCGCCTCAAAGATGCCAATAGCTTGTCGATTTCTAATACTGTCCCGCAGAAGGCTGCGCGCTTGGTCGGGGTTCAAATGATGAAAGGAAGAAAAGAGTGTTCTGAATCCCCGAAGGTGTCCGGGTACCTGCGTTGCGTCGACCGAGTATCTGAGGAAATGAATGCGATTCGAGGCCGGAGAATCCCCATCATCAAGCTTTCTTGTGCACGGATATTTGTCCGTCAGGAAAACCTCGGGCGGCCGGACTCCGTTCGTTTTGAAATGGCGCACGAGGGATGGCCAGGGTCCGCCGGCGCCGGAGCACAAATCCACCACGCGGTCAGAGCCACGCTGGTCCAATTGTTTTCGAAGCAGTGGCGCAATTGGGTGATAGGTGTTGGTGACCTCCTGAATCATCTGGAGCCCGTCGACAAATTGATCGCGCAGAAATTGTGGAAACCACGGCTGTTCGTGAACTTCGAAGAGTCGCAAAGGCATAGACACCGTCCGTTGGATTTGTATAAACGCAGCCCAGGCCTGCGAATTGGGCACGCCCCGAACCATCGCGGCAAACGCAAACCCGAGCGCGATCGCGGTGATGAACGCGAGGAAGCGGCCGCCCGAAGCATGCGCTTCATTCAACTGACTACTTTCAGGCTGATTTTATTCCGCGTTAAATCCTGCAAGTCATGCTCCCGATAGACTCGCGGAGTGCCTAGTTCAGGCAGGAGCGTATTCGAAGGTATCTTTCAGGCGATTCATCGCGAGGGAGTCCTGCGTTGACTTGCGGTGACGATGAGCGCTGCGTCCAACTGGCCTCTGCAGCAGCTCACGGAGTCGCATTCGCGCCTTATGCACTTGCGACTTTGAATTTCCCACCGAACATCCAAACATCCTGGCAATCTCGTCGTGGTCGTATCCTTGAATGTCGTGGAGAATAAACATTGCTTTGGATCCGGGCGGCAACTCGTTGATCGCCAATCGTAGAGTGATGCGGTCTACGACGCCATTTAGTCGCAGGTCGGCCCGGCCAAATTCCCGTGTGCTGGACTCCTCCCCCGAGTTGATGATCGCGTCCAAGGAAGTTTCCGCTGTCGGCTTTTTACGAAAACGCATCAACACGATATTGACGGACATCCGATGCAACCAGGTGGAAAAGGCCGATTCGCCGCGGAACGTGCCGATCTTCCGTAACAACTGCAGAAACACATCCTGAGTCAGATCTTCAGCTTCCGTTCTGTCCCTCGTCATGCGAAGGCATAGGTTGTAGATCTTTCGGCTATGTGCCTGATAGATTCGTTCAAAAGCGTCGGCATCGCCATGTTGAGCCAGTCGCACGACATCTGCGTCAGTCAACTCTGGTAACTCGGATGGTCTGTGTGTGTTCATCGTATCGCCCTTCGAATCTTGCTTTCTTGGGCCGGTTGACTCTTAAATGCGAAGCCCGGCACGAATTTCTCCTCGCCGTAACTGACTCTCCGGTCGCTCGTTTTATTCCAGGCGTGAAGGTTGTAGCGCTTCGGCCGAGGTTGTCCGGTCACACATCCGCGGAGTAAGCAAAAAGAGCTTGGAATTACTTCGGTCCTACCCTTGGCCGGGAAACGTTCGCGAATTACAAAACATCATAGGAACCGAAGCGTGCGGCGTCCGTAAACCTACTGCTTTGGCCACGGTGATGTGAAAGGGCGCGCCACCCGCCGCAAGGCTTCTTTAACCTCGAGCGGCGCCGGGGGCGGAAGGCGATTTTCCGCCGGTGGGTAGCACGGCTTTGCCTCTAATACCGGATATAAACGCCTGTTGAATGCGGTTAAAACTGCGTCCACGCACCACAGCGGTGACGATGGTTCGAGTGGCCTGAATATCACTGAGGCGCACGTACCGGCAGGCGACATTGCGGTCAATAGCCATTTCAGGGACGAGCGAGACGCCGACACCGGCCGCAACCATTCCTAGGAGACTGCTGAACTGTCCGCTTTCAAACACAATGTTAGGCGTCACGCGGGCGCGTGTGCAGGTGTTAATGCTCAGATCCCGGAAACAGTGGCCGTCGCGCAACATGACGAACGATTCTCCGCGGAGGTCTTTGAGGGCGAGCGATTTTGCGGAGGCACGCGGATGGTCTGTGCTGAGTGCCGCAAACAGCGGCTCGGTTCGAATGGGGAACAACTCCAGGTCCTTGTGGCGCAGCGGCAGTGCAAGAATCGCCACATCAATCGACAGGTCGCGCAAACCTTCTACCAGGACCGAAGTCGTTTCTTCCACGATGCGCAGTTTCGCGTCGGGGTACCTCTTGGCGAAACCGGCCGTATAACTCGGCATCAGATAGGGCGCCACAGTTGGAATGACGCCTACCGCAACGCTGCCACGAAGATCTGTATTCTGATCGGCTGCACTGCTTCGCGCTGCTTCCATCTGCTCCAAAATCGCGCGGGCGCGAGGAATGAAAGCACGGCCCGCCTCGGTGAGGCGAATGCTGCGACCCAAGCGGTCGAAGAGCCTGGTACCCAGCTCTTCCTCGAGTTTTAGCACCTGCTGTGAGAGCGAAGGCTGGGCAATCTTGCAGCGCTCTGCGGCGCGGCTGAAGTTGCCCGTGTCCGCGATGGCGCAAACATATCGAAGCTGATGAACTTCCATAGGGTATGCCTATACCTAAAATGGGAGTTAGATATTGGAACTATGTCCCATTTGAATGTTAATCTAATTTCGTCGAAATCGCAGAATGGATTTCAACGAACTTGAATTTAAATGTCTCAAGGAGAGTACGCATGGCTGACGAAGCGAAGTGCCCGTTCCATCACAGCAGCAGCGCAAACCCAACGAACCGTGACTGGTGGCCGAACCAGTTGAATCTCAATCTGCTGGCTCAGCACTCATCGCTGTCCGATCCCATGGGCAAGATTTTTAATTACGCAGAAGAGTTCAAGAGCCTGGACTATGAGGCCCTGAAGAAGGATCTTGCGGCGTTGATGACGGATTCGCAGGACTGGTGGCCTGCCGACTTCGGCCACTATGGTCCGCTGTTTATTCGCATGGCTTGGCACAGCGCGGGGACCTACCGCATCGGTGACGGTCGTGGAGGCGGCGGCCGAGGTCAGCAGCGTTTCGCTCCACTCAATAGCTGGCCGGATAACGTCAACCTCGATCGAGCGCGCCGGCTGCTCTGGCCAATCAAACAGAAATATGGAAGAAAGATTTCCTGGGCCGATCTGATGATCCTGGCGGGAAACGTCGCGCTGGAAACGATGGGCTTCAAGACTTTCGGCTTTGCCGGGGGTCGTGCGGACGTCTGGGAACCGGACCTGGACGTCAACTGGGGACTGGAAACGACCTGGATGGGAACGGAGAAACGCTATTCGGGTGATCGCGCTCTCGCAAATCCCTTCGGCGCTACCACGATGGGTCTTATCTATGTGAACCCCGAGGGCCCAGAAGGCAAGCCGGATCCGATTGCGGCAGCGAAGGATATCCGCGAGACTTTCGGGCGGATGGCGATGGATGACGAAGAAACCGTCGCTTTGATCGCAGGCGGTCACACCTTCGGAAAAACCCACGGAGCCGGGCCCGGCGCTCACCTGGGTAGGGAACCGGAAGGCTCGCCGATTGAGGAGCAGGGCCTCGGCTGGTCGAGCGCCTACGCCACTGGTATAGCAGGTGACGCAATTACCAGTGGCCTGGAAGTCACCTGGAGCAGCACACCGACGAAATGGAGTAACAATTTCTTCGAACACTTGTTCAACTACGAGTGGGAGCTTACCAAGAGCCCGGGCGGTGCACACCAGTGGAAGCCGAAAGGCAATACAGGCGCGGATACGGTTCCGGACGCTCATGATCCCTCCAAGCGTCACGAACCAGCGATGCTGACCACCGACCTCTCTTTGCGATTGGATCCCGTCTACGAAAAAATCTCGCGACGTTTCTATGAGAATCCAGCTTTGTTTGCCGATGCGTTCGCGCGGGCGTGGTTCAAGCTGACCCATCGCGACATGGGACCGCGCGCACGCTACCTTGGTCCGGAGGTTCCCAAGGAAGAACTGCTTTGGCAGGACCCCATCCCGCCAGTAAATCATAAATTGGTCGATGACAAGGATGTCGCGGCCCTGAAAGAAAAAATTCTTGTTTGCGGGCTGACGGTCTCGCAACTCGTCACAACCGCTTGGGCTTCGGCGTCCACCTACCGTGGGTCCGACAAGCGGGGCGGCGCAAACGGCGCGCGCCTCCGCCTCGCGCCACAAAAGGACTGGAAGGTCAATCAGCCCGCCCAGCTGCAGAAAGTTCTAAACGCGCTGCAAAAGATTCAGAGCGAGTTTAACGCCTCGCAGTCCGGCGGTAAGAAGATCTCGCTAGCCGACTTGATCGTCTTGGCCGGTTGCGCAGGCGTTGAGCAGGCCGCGAAGAATGCGGGCGTCACCGTGACCGTTCCCTTTGCCCCAGGCCGCATGGACGCTTCGCAGGAGCAGACCGACGTGCAATCTTTCGCCGTGCTCGAACCGGCCGCCGACGGTTTCCGGTCCTACCGCAACGGAAACGCTGAGGCACCAGCCGAAGTCGAACTGCTGGATAAGGCGCAGCTGCTCACACTTACCGCGCCCGAACTCACCGTGCTAATTGGCGGCATGCGGGTGCTGAACACCAACTACGGAAGGACCAAGTTGGGCGTCTTCACCAAAAAGCCGGAGGCGTTGACCAACGATTTCTTCATTAACCTGCTCGATATGCGCACGGCGTGGAAGGCGAGCTCGGATGCGAACAATACGTTTGAAGGACGGGATCGCAAGACGGGCGAAGTCCGTTGGACGGCGACGCGAGCCGATCTCATCTTCGGTTCGAACGCCCAACTCCGGGCGCTGTCGGAGGTCTATGGAAGTTCTGACGCGCACCAGAAATTCGTCCAGGACTTCGTTGGAGCTTGGACCAAAGTGATGAACCTCGATCGCTTTGACCTCGCCGCATCCCGGAGTGTGGCGGGAGGCCAATCAATGGGCTAACGCGTCCAAGCCAGTTTTCGGTTGATCATGCCGTGAGCCCGAAATCTGACTCATTGCCGGATGCTGTCCCGTCCCAGTACCCAAACGCCCTCACATCCAGCCTCGGATGCGAATAACTGAAGAAAAAGTAACAACAAAACTGGTAAATAACGGAAGGGATGTTACGAGGACCCTATTGCGTGACGAGTCCTACAAGTTTTGGTGTTGGGCTTGGCCACTCTTCCAGAGACTGATTGGCCAAACGTGAGCATGGGGATTATCACCGGGATTCGGAAATACGCTCTTAGGAGTTAAATCCTCAGGCCTATCATTCGTAATGCAACGCCACCATGGGGTCCACGCGCATGGCCCGGCGTGTAGGTATGTAGCAGGCGAAGAGGGACACAGCGCAGAGCAGGACGGCGACGCTGGAAAACGTCAACGCGTCGTGACTTGTTACCCCAAGAAGCAGGCCGCTCAGATAGCGCGTCAGAGCGAACGATGCTGCAAGGCCGAATCCCAGGCCGGTAAGCGTTAAGCGAAGGCCATGACCGAGCACAAGCCGGAAAATGTCCTCTTTGCTCGCGCCTAGCGCCACGCGGATGCCGATTTCGTGTGTTCGCTGCCGCGTGGTGTAGGCCGTGACTCCGTAAATTCCCACAGCAGCGAGAACCAAGGCGAGTAGGCCGAATGCGCCGACAAAAGTTCCAGCAACGCGCTGACCGAAGCTGGCAAACAACTCCTGCGATTCGAGCGTATTCACATTGTACATCACCAAGTCGGGATTGAGTTCATGGACGGTATTCTGGATGGTTTTGCCGACCGTCAACGGATCTCCGGCCACCCGCGCATTGATAATGATGTCGGCTTTGTAGTACTGATACAACGGCAAGTACACGAAAGGGGTTGACGTTTCGTTCAGAGCTCTCACTTTCGTATCGCGCGCTACGCCGACAACGGTGAACCATTCGTTCGTGAAGTCGGAGTTCAGTTGCTTGCCAAGCGCTTCCTGATGCGGCCAGTAACGCTCCGCGAATGCTTCGCTGACGATCGCGGCGCGTTGCGAACTCTTGGTGTCCTGCGGCGAGAAGTCTCGCCCCTTCACGATCGGAATCTGCATGGTTTTGAAATAATTCGACGTGATCACGGCAGCCTGTGTTTCCATCACTTCATTGGGCTGCGATACGTACCCTTCAGGCTTCACACTCGTGGTGCCTCCACCAAATCCCAGGGGCACGCGATCCGACAAAGATACCGACTGCACGCCCGGAAGCGCTTCCAGCTTGGCGACCAGTTGGCGATCGAATTCGACCCCGGTTCCTTCCGAATATCCCGCGGTAAATAAATCGTAGGAAGCGATCCACACGTTATGTGAGTTGAAACCGGGATAGATTTGTTGCGCGCTCCTGACGCTGCGAATGAACAATCCCGCGCAGACCAGCAGTAGCAGCGACAGCGAAATTTGAGCTACTACCAACCCGCCGGCAAGACGCGCCTTGCGCAACGTGCCTGACGCACTGCTGCTGTCCTCTTTCAGCACCGTTATCGGCGCCACACCCGAAGACCGCAGCGCAGGTAGAATTCCGAAAATGATGCCTGTAAGCAGCGCAATAGCCAGAGTCGCGAACATAACCGTGCGATCCGTCCCGATGGTGAGCGACAATGGGAAATCCGTATCTGGCATGAACTTCATCAAACTTCCCGCGGTCCAGAAGGTGATCAGTAGCGCGACCCCGCCTCCTGCCAGCGCCAGCATCAAACTTTCCACCAGCAGTTGCCGAACCAGCCGCCATCGGCTCGCACCCAGCGACATTCGAATGGCGATTTCGCGGCGCCGTGCTACCGAGCGCACCAGCATCAGATTCGCTACGTTTGCGCAGGCCAGCAATAGCACCAAGCCGGCAATAATCATCAGCATTGGAAGCAGGGTCGAGAGAAACGAATTCAAACCCCACGGGTTACGCCAGAGCGGGTACGCCATTACGGTGTCTTTCCCTTTATGCTCCTCGGGATAGTTCTTTGCTTCCGGCTTTAGGCGCAGCGTCATTTCCGCCTGCGCTTTGGCCAGCGATACGCCCGGCTTCAACCGTCCGAATATCAATAACCAGAAATTGTGATGGTCGTGAATTAGGTCGCCCCTTGCGTCGAATTGGGCTTCCATCATGATGGGAACCCAAATTTCCGTGCGCACGCCAGTCTGGCTTCCTTGAAATGCCGCTGGCGTTACGCCCACGATGGTATAGGCGTGTTTGTTGATTTCAATGTTTTGGCCCACTACATCCGGATTTGCACCGAAATGTGTTTGCCACAGCCGGTAGCTGATCAAGGCTACGGGCGCACCTCCAGGCTTCTCGTCTTCAGCAGGAAGAAAAGCGCGCCCAAGGAACGGTTGCACGCCCAATACATCGAAATAATTCGCGGAAGTCACCATGCCCCAGACGCGCTCTGGCTTAGCTTTGCCCGTCACGCTCATTTGCACGAACCAGCAGGCCGCGATGCCGGTAAAACTCTGCTGCCCGTCGCGTACCGCTTCGAGATCCGGGTAGGTAAACCCGAATGGCTGTCCAGGCTTCCCTAACGTCAACGAAACGACCTTACTTGGATTGGAGATTCCCGGAACCGGGTTCAGCAATGCTGAATTGATCCAGCTGAAAATCGTGGTGTTCGCGCCGATACCCAAGGCAAGCGTCAGGATAGCAATCACCGCATATCCCGGGGCCTTGACGATCATTCGCAGGCTGTACCGTATGTCTTGCCAGAACGAGGTCATCGCGTACCTCCAAGGACGAGTTACCCTAACTCAAGCATGTTCCGGCCCCTTCGAGGTCTCCTCTAAGCGAATGCTGCCGCATGGTTTAGCAGCTCTGCCTTTGACGCATCGCCGGTAACTGTCCGCCTATGGGACGCACCCGCAGCGGGACCGAACGTCTAGTGTCCATTGCAGCTCGAGCGAGCATCGCGTAGAACCATTGCGATTCGTGGGTGACCTACAGGTGTTCAAATCACGCTTGCGACGAGGTAATGCCCCTCGCAGCGTCCAGGCAAACTCCTGGCAAGTCGGTAAAGTTGGATTTGACTTGATTCGATAACGATGTCGGCTCCCTGGACTCGAGGTTGCCCGTCCAGTGGATGGGGCATCCCGCTCCCTCGCGAGAAGGAGCAAGTAACTTACGAACTCACAGAGGAGTGATCAAATTACCCGGAAAATCCCAGTCGAAGTTTTGATCGAAGAGATGTCCAGGTCGGACCGAAGCCGACAGAAAAATTACGGAATGAGCCGTGGTCGTCGAAGCAGAACTCAATCGGGCGTTGTCCCAGACTTGTTTTACTCTTACTCTTGGGGGTAGGGGCCCAGGTTGCCGTGAAACTCTGCGGCACGAGGGCGCGTATATATTTCCAAAAAGGCCAAATGGCTTATTCCCCCATACTGATCGTTCATATTTGCGCGGGGACCTTAGGATTGCTGTCCGGGACCGCGGCAATATCTTTCCGGAAAGGTTCACCTCGCCATGCCCTGGCGGGAAAGGTCTTTGTCGCATCCATGCTCATCATGGCCGTCGTCGCGGTGTACCTTGCAATCGTGAGGCATGAACCGAACAATATCGGCGGCGGGATTCTAACCTTCTATCTCGTCGGAACCGGATGGCTGACCGCCAGGCGCAGAGACGGGGAAACTAGTCATTTCGATGGGTTGTGCTTCTGATTCCTTTGGCTCTCGGTATCCTCACCTGGATGCATGGTCTAGAAGTCGTGCGCAGCGGAGCGAGTTCACAAGACGGGGTTCCCGTGGGAATGACCTTCTTCATGGGTTCCGTGATGCTACTGGCAGGCGGGGGGGGACGTTCGCATGCTGGTACGTGGCGGTGTTCATGGAGCAAAGCGCATCGCCCGGCATCTCTGGCGCATGTGCTTTGGGCTGTTCATCGCGGCCGGGTCTTTTTTCCTGGGTTCCTCAAACCGCCCGCTGAGATTGTTTTCGGCAGTGGGGCTCGGGCAACACCTGCCTCCGGTTTTATTTAGCACAACCTTGTATTTAATTCTCACCATCCTGCCGCTGATTTTGCTGGTTTTCTGGCTAATCCGAGTCCGCGTCACAAATGTATACAAGGGAAAGTTGGCAGACCAGCTCTAAGGCGAAAACAAGCCGAGGTCTCAGAGACTACCTTCTTTGGCAAATCCTGAGTCCGCGATGGGGTTCGATGGTCCCGAGCGAGCTACTCACCTGACAGCTCCTTTTTGCTTTAAGCGTCCCAATAGTGTTGGCGTGATGATCACCGCCAGAGGCCCTAGAATGAGAAATCCAAACTGATACCACCACGGCACCGGTATGCTGCAAACCTTGAGGACGATCAAAGCGGCAACCGCGATCATTACGTTCAGTGCTAGAAAGATCGTTGCGCCGGGGCGAATTCGCGCAGCGACGCAACCGCCGATTGCGGTTGTCGTGAGAATCACAATTGGCGCAAGAATGACCTGCGTCGTTTGATCTGGGGAGGTCAAGCACGAAGGTCTTGTAATGCATCCGAGCTGGTGAGGAATTTCCGTTTAATGAGTACGATCTTGGCTGCTCTCGTCTCCCGCCACAGATCCAGGGAGCTCCAGAGTTGCTGCATTCTTGAGTTCCGCTTGGGCTTTGGTGACAGTGCGGCGAGCATAGTCCGCGGGGTCATATTTATCGTCCGCGCGGAATTCCGCGATGTCGCGCATGACCTCTGCTGGCGTGAGTCCTCTCGCCAGGGCGCGCTTCGCGTAAGCCCAATCCCGCTCGGATTGGCTTTTGTGGTCGGCCTGTAACGCGTGCGACCGCCCGTCATTGTTGCTCAAATGCCTCGGCGATTCAGGCGTTCCTTCGTCGATCGTGAAAGCGCGGCGCGAGTAGATGCCATTGCTTTCCTGTCGCCCTTGGACAATGAATTCCTGGGGGAGTTTGTGGTTGGCGAAACCAGGCAAGCGGAGCACGCGCGTCGAATCCGTTGCCGCCAGGTCTCCCCCGAACTGGTTTGCAAGCTTATGTAGGACCGACTCGGCCTCCTCCTGACTGAACCCACTCACTTTCCAGATGACTTGATGCTTGCCCGGAGAAGTGTCCAGAACAAAGTTCGGCGGAGGAACGGTGCTTGAGTTCCGAATCGCCTCGAGGGACGCGTCGCCGCTTCGGTCGAGGTCGAGATACACATGCCGGATATCCTTTATATGGTCCTTCGTCCGGCTGTAAGCACCGTCCTTGATTGGGTTCATACTCACGTACACATCGGCACCCGCAGCGCTTTGCGCTGCAAGCCATTCTTGAAACTCGGGGCTTGCGATCGTTTCGGCTCGGGCGATTCTTTGAATGATCTTGCCGCTCTTATGATTCCGTACGAGAACCGCGGCGTTATCAGCGGGTTCGAATAGCGCCCGGACATACTCCGGCGCGGTGAGCGATTTTGGCGTGAAGGAGGTGTCCATGCTCATGGCTGCGCCTGTCTGGCTTGGAAGACGGCGCCGTAATCGAACAGGTCTGCGTCGGGGTCGTATCCGTTGATAAAGAGGACTTCGGAAATATATCTGCGCCCAGGTCGCCGCTCGACTTGAATGATCACATCAAGCGAATCGGCAATGTTGGTCTTAATGGCTCTGTAAGGGAGCTCGATACCACTCTGCAAGACACAACTGGTGAAGCGCGCGAGACCCTGTTGTGCGGAGTTTGCATGGATGGTCGAGAGCGTGCCGGAGTGCCCGGTATTGAGAAGTTGCAACAGATCGAACGCCTCGCCTCCGCGAATCTCCCCGAGCACAATGCGGTCCGGCCGGTGACGGAGCGCTGCTTTCAGCAGGTCGCGAATTACAACTGCGGGCATGCCATTCTGTTCGCGGCGGGCCTCAAACCGGACAAGGTTCTCCTGCGGCAAATGAATCTCCGCGGTGTCTTCGATGATGAGCACGCGTTCCTCCCGGGGAATGAATTTTCCGAGGATTGATAACAGCGTGGACTTTCCTGCGCCGGTACTACCGGCAATGAGAATATTTTTACGTGCGAGCACGTAGTCTTCCAGCTGGTTCGCGAGGGCGCGTTCGAGAGTGCCGGCCCTGATCAGATCCTCCATGTCAAAATGGCGAGTGTTGAACTTTCGGATCGTTAGCGTCACTCCTCCCAAGCTGCAGGGCGGGATCACGGCGGCAACCCGGCTGCCGTCGGGCAGTCGCGAATCTAGAATGGGCTTTGATTCTGAGATTTCATCGCCGAGACGTCGGGCGATATTCTTAACCGCGACCATAAGAGACCTCTCGTTCAAGGACACGCCGGTAACGTGCTCAAGAAAGCCCTGTTTTTCGATGAAAACATGGTCAGCCCCGTTGACCATGACCTCGCTGATCGAGTCGTCCAGGATCAGGTGTTCGATGGGCTTTAAAAACGGCAGGATCATTTCGAATCCGTTGATCATAAAACCCCTTCGGTGAGCTGCTGGAAATAGGACTGGTTTGGATCGTTGTAGTAGGGCTTGAGGTAACAAAGCATCGGCGGCAAAGGGTTCAGTCCGTCGTAGGCGATGGTAACGGATTGCGCGTTACGCAATTCCGTGAAGGTCTTCATATCAAACCGGTAATCGGTCTGCGTGTTGTAGCTCTTGGAAGCGATCAGGTTGGCCTTGTGAGAAAGCGCTTTTCCAGTGAGCCAGCTGACCTTGGTATCGTGCCCGCTCTCGGACAAGCTGTAGCTGGCTTTAAGCTGATCTTCCCGCCCGCAGAGCACGCTGGCGGTGTGGGCGGAAAAATCATCCGACAATGCGAGAAAAATCTTGGTTCGAAAAGTTTGCAACAGCGTGCGCCAGCCGTCGCCAGAGAGCGCTGATTTGAGCGAACTGATGCTCTGGGTCGCGATAATCGGAATGCATCTAGGCTGGCGCGAGAGGCTGAAGAATTTCTCGTCTCCCGTGGGTTCGCTTTCACCGACCGTGGCAAAGTGCTGGTACTCGTCGCACAGGAAGAGGACTTGCCGAAAATACTCGTTTGGGCGGGCTTCCATCTCGGGCACCCGGTTTAGAACGGCACGCTCGAAATCGAGCTTCATCATGACGCCGAGCGCCTTGGCTAGGCCGGCGTTCATTCCGATGGGAAAGTTGAGAGCGCAGACTCTTCCATGTTCAATCAGCCAGGAGAACGAAGGCAACGGCTTGCCGAATTGGTGGTTGCCATTCTTACGCGAGTCGTAGCATTCCTTTCGCGGGCAAAAGACTTTCTTCACTTTCGAATTGTCGTCGAAGAGCGAGAGAAATACGGAAATGCCCTCGACGATGGAAGTCCGTAATTTCGGCTCGATCCTCCTCCAGTCGTCATTGAACCACCTCTTCACGGCCTCGAGCTGCGCTAATTTCTCAGGATCGGCCTGGGACGGGTCGAGGATCGTGCGAGCCTCGGACTGAATGCCTCGTATCCTTAATATGTCCTGCAGCTGGGGTGTAGCGGGTGCAAGAAAACGGTTCTCCTTCTCGTCATACAAGAAGCCGAGCCCTGTGAGGTCGGCGGTACGATTGCCATAGACCTTCGGCGTTACGGATACGTAATGACGGCCGAGAATGAGGTCGTCGGCCTCGGCGATCCTTTCTTCGAGAAGCGGTGGCGAGATTGCGCACTGATAGACATCGAAGAGGGTGACGTAGTCGTAAGCGACCTTATGAAGGAGGATGATGAACTTGACAAGGTTGGTGTATGCCTGCTGCCAGAAGGGTTCCTTGCCACGGCCGTAAAGATTATTGAGGAGAGAAGCGACGTTGTAGGCCAGTGCGTATGCATCCAGGTCATTGTGCAGGGGGTTGTAGCGGTACTCGGAATCGAGACTGATTTCGATGTAATCTTCGGATCGGCCGTGGCGGCCGAGAATGTCTTTCACTTTGCGGCAGAAGTCCCCTTTTACTTCCAGGATTAGCCCGCCAATTCGTTTGGTCGCGTCGGTCGCTTTGTAGGCAAGAATCTGCTCGGCGAACGGAAACATGCAGCAGCTTGTTTTTCCCGATCCTACAGCGCCAAAGATCGCGATTCCTGTAAACAATCCGCGTTCGGGAATCGAGAGCCAGTAGGGTGCTTCGGCCGGTACCGGTTTCCGCGGATTGTGCACCTCACCAACGATGAGAAAAAGATCTTCTCTCGTGCGCGGATCCGGGTAGAGAGGAAGGCGCCCCGGTTCGATGCGACGCCTCGCTTTGAGAGTGAAAATGTAGAGACCCGAGAGCAAGGCCGAATAGGCCAGGTACGGGGTGGTGAACAAAAGCGTGTAGTAGAGATACTTGAAGCTCAAGAATGCTTCGGGAGCGCGCACGGCAATGACCCGCAGAAAGATCTGATCATCGGGAAACGTGTACCTGTAAAACAAGAATGTTCCAGTGCCCATGGCCAGGACGGCAGCCAGGAACGCGCGCGATTCGAGTACTCTTTGCACTAGCCCCCCGCTCTCCCGTCGCTCGTTTGCAGCTTGTCTGTGCCGGACTGACCCGCGCGGCGTTCGTTGCGCCATTTGCGGTAATCCAGGTCTCGCCAAAGCACTTTCTTGAGCACGGCATTGATTACATGGTCCGGACTGCTCTCGATGAACCGCGCATAGTCCTCAAGCAACTCATTCACGGGTTGTTCGAGCTTTATTTCCCGAGCCATCATTTCCGGTGCTTTTTTGACGATCGGCATTGTGTTTCTCCTTAAGTGATTTGTGTTTCATCCGAAACCCTAGGCCCCGTGGAAAAAACGGCGTCACGACGCGTCGTGCCGGAGGGCGGCGAAAGCCATGAAAGTGGGGTTGCCCCTCCCCCCCGATTTTGAGTTTTTTCAGCGTGACTTTTGCCCTCTCTGCGCTTGCATTTTCCGGGTTCGAACGACATCGGATCTCTCCCGGAGTAACGAACGCCTCAATCGTGAGCTTGCAGCGCGCAAGATTTACCTTCCGCCCCCGATTTGGGCGAAATCGGGGCCGAAATTCGAATCTGCTTAAGCGGGTAAGTGTCGAACTTGATCGCGCGCCTTCGGTTATTGCTTCCAAATTTCTCTTCGATGGCTTTCGTGCTGACCCGGCCGGTCTTCCAGTTCCGATACAGCGCCTCAAACGTTCCGCCTTGGAAGCGGCTGTGCGCCTCGTTGCGGAAGATGAGTTCGGTATCGCTCACCGCCGCATAGCGTTCTTCGTCCCACATTTTGCGCACGCGAAAATAGCGCAGCAAGTCTTCGGTGATGTCCGATTCAAGCGGAATCTTGACGAGCGAATCGAAGAGTTCAGTGGCCCGTGCGAAGTGAGCCTCGCTCCGGGACACATACAACATTCGGAACTCGGAAAGCTGCTGGAACAGAGTCAGGTAGTTCTTCAAGTGCTGGACGAAATCAGAGAAGCCTGGGGCGCCCTCATGAACATAGGTGAACGTCACTACAGGCGAGGCGGAACAGAGAAACATCGGAAACTTGTCCACGAAGTACCGAACGCTGGCGGTTGGTGTCTTGCGGCTGAGGCGGAGCCGCGCCGGAAAATAACGCTCATTGACGCCCAGTTTGTCGGAGAAATAGGCGACCTTCTCGGGTTCGGTTTCCAGGTACTCGTACCCCTGGTTTGCGATCACGAAATCGAGAATGGCGATGCGCCGCTTAATGAAGTCGATTTCGTGGGCGCGGCGATTGCCAAGGTTTTCTCTTTCGATCTGGCGGTAGAGCCGTCGGGAGAAGAGGTGATGGAAGACACCGCTCTTCGGGAAGCGCTCGGTCCGGGCGTGCCCGCATCGCTCGATCTTGCTCCAGAAGTTTGTCGTGCGCTTGCCCCAATGCCCCCCGGTAAAGGTTAGGAACTGGCGGGCCGTGAAGTAACCAGAATGTGTGGCTACGACGTAAAGAAACCGAGCTTCGGCCTCGCTATAGCCGAGGGCTTGGAGGGCGTCGAGATGGGCGGGCGCGATGTTCATAGCAAGAGGATTTCCCGAGTGAGTCCGCGCTCGTCCAGAATGCGGCGGAGGCGCGATGCGTCTTGGGTCCGGCCATAGATTGCGAAGCCGGCCTTAGCTTTTTCGGCCAGCACTCGCGGACCGTATTCGCGGGTCGCGAGCTCCAGATCCACGCGCTGCAATACGAAGTCGCCGTTCTCGTATTCCACTCGCATATCAGGGACCGGAATTTTGCCATCGACCATCTCCAGTCGGTGTTTTTCGGCGACTTTTGCTTTGCGATCGAGGTTGTCTTTTTCCGCGCCAAGCAACGCAAGATCGCGATTCAAATTCCGTTTGATTTCGTAGTCGAGGATGACCCGAACCGGGCGGCCTCCCGAGCGCTCAATGCGAGCGGCCTCCCTCTGATAGAGGCGATAGAGATCGGAGTCGTGTTTTGCCTCGCGATACTTCAGCAAGCCGTGGTAAACGGCTTGATCGTCCGGAAGCTGCTGGGTTCTGTTGAGAAACCGATGGCCGGCTTTGGTGAGTGTTAGCACTCGCAATGTTTTCTTCTGAGAGATTTCGAGAGTTTTATCGGAAACCAGAGACTCGCGTTTGAGCCGCCGGATCTCTTTTTCCATGCGTCTGGAGTCCCCACCGTAGGCATAGCTAGCAAGGTCCGCTGCCGCGACGACACGGAACTTGCCGATTTCCTTCAGGGAGTGGATCTCGGAATCGCGGAGAAGATACGCACGGTCGCGAACGTAGTAGGCGCGTTCTGCACAGCTTTGCGCGTCGTCACCATGGTCGCTGCGCTCATCTCGAGAGCTGGTCTCCCCTCCGGAACTGCTGTCGTCCCGCAGACTGGGGGAGGTGGGTTCATACCACTGGACTGAACGCCCTGGGGATGGGTCGCGGGCGTCTTGGGGATCGTGAGAAAATACATCGCGCGACATCAGTGAACCTCTTCCTCTTTCACAGGGAGGGGCATGTCCACATGGCCAACGTTGAACTGTTTGTCCAGATGTGACAGCTTGCGCCCGGTGTTCTTGAGAAGGAACCGGCGGCTAACCGCGAGCGCAAACCCGAACAGATTCACAAAAAGCACGGCGGCGACGGTGAAAATGGTTGTGCCATAGGAGTGGAGCAGAACGGTTTTGTAGCGAGCCACGAACTTCAACTGATCGAGCAGCCAAAATCCGTACGCGAGCATGATCGCGATAGTGAACAAAAGGGCGTTGGCAACCATCACGCTTGCCTCCGGTTTCTTACAGAGTTGTCTTCAGATCCCATGTGCTTTTGGGAGCGGGCAGAAAGCGGAAGGCTCTCGTGAGGGGCGCCGGTTGTTCGAGTGGCAAAAGACGGTGAGTGGGGATGTGGCTGTTGCGCGGGCGAGAGCTTCATCAGCAGGGCGGCGCTCCGAGCTTGGGACGACGTTGCTCCGATCGCGACCTCGGCGGTTTGAATATACGCGCGGACTCTCACTTAAACGCCTCATCTTCGCGGAAGTAGGTAATGGTCATTCCCAGCGGGTTGATAGGAATCAATTCGTTAGGGACTTGCGACCTGAAAACGAAAACAAAGTTCGCGGTGTAGAGATCGCGCTTCAGCTCGCTGTGGTCAGCGGGAGAGTAGTAGACCATGTAGAAGTCGACGCGGCCGCGAAAAGGCGGCGTCTGCATCTGTTCGAGTGCAACCTTCTTGACCTCCACGTCGATCTCAGGGGCGGCCGTATTGGTTATGAATTTCTTGATGATGTCATCTTTGCGATAAGCATCGAAAATTCCATCAGCGAGCTTGCCATCCAGGAAGTAAAGGGACTTCGAGAAGTCATCCTGAATCGTGTAGCGATTGCGGCGGTAGTAAAGAGCGCAAAACTCCGAGAGAAAATACTTGGCTTCGGCATCCTGGGGTTTGTATTCCAGATTGTGGTAGTTGATGGCTTCAGCGCGCCCGAGATCGTCGATGCGAATCACCAGAGGGCGGAAGTTCTGGAATGTGCGAATGGTCTTCAAATCGACCAGGGCCAGGCCTAGGGCCACAAGGGAAACGAGAACCACTGCAATCTTTAAATATGTGTTGGTCACCATGGGATCGCCGTACTGTTCCAGGTAGAGCCGCTTGGCATCTCCGAAGCTCGCATCGTTCTTCATCCCAACACCTTATCAACCAGGGCTGCCGATGATGCGCCCGAAGCGCCGCTGAAGATGTGGTTGGTGAGCGAGGGGATCTTGAGCAACGCATAGATCGACGCAAGAAAGGTAATAAAGAGGACCGGAAACCAGGCGATGATCTGGGCGGTTGAAAGCGTGCCAGCGGGCGGGAGGCGAAGCACGCCTAGCATCAGATTTCCAATGACATACACGACGGCTGCGGCGATCACCTGGTAGAAGGCATATTGAATAAAGCAGCGGAACCAGGCCCAGAAAAGCCAGTCCATCTTCGGCACGATAAAAAATGGAACGAAAACCGGTCCGACCAATACGCAAACGGCCGTAGCGATGAACCCGTAGGCGATGACCACAATCGCGATGGCCTGTGCCGCCGCGAGCAGGATGGTCACCACGACGTAGATAGCGGTTCCGAAAAAATCTCCCCAACTGGGAGAGTCCATGCGGGATTGGAAATCGGCAACCTGCGAGACCACCGTTTGGAGTTGGGCTTGATCGATCTGGCTCGATAGAAACTGAGCTTCGTTGGTGACCAGGTTGTGAAAACTGGTTCCGATGCCGGGGATCGGCGTGCTGTAGTAATTGACCATGGCGAAGCCAAAGCTGATGGTCAATAGCAGGCTCGCGAAATGCTCGAACTGGAAGGAAGGCCTGCCGCTGGCGGAGGAGAGCGCGGACTTAATTCCAAACCAGGCCATCAAGATAGTGGCGAACGAGCGGAAAAGATTCTGGCCCATGGCGTCGAAGAAGCCGAGGTTCTGGGTGAGCAGATTGTTGATCGCCTGAAAGATGTACTGTAGGAAATCGGTTTGCACTGCCGTCAGCTCCTTCGACGCCTGGGCGTCTTGTTTCCGCACGCTCATGGCATGCGGAAGTTTTGAAGTGAATTGGTGATGGTCCCGGTCACCTGAGCCAGGTTGCCGGAGATGCTCTCCTGGCGACCGATATCGGTGTTAATGGCGCTTGGCCGTCGCGTCGCGCTGTTGCTTGGCGAGGATGGTTTGCTGTTCGAGAAGCGACGCGAGGAGTTTGTTCGAGTCCTGGATGCTGCGGAGAGTCAAAACGCCCGCCGCATTGATTTTGTTCAGAACGGAAACTTCGGTGTTGAGACTGGAGTCCCCTGAGAACGAGTCTTGTTCGAGGTTTCCGATCTGCGTCTGAACTCCATCGGCGCTGCTGCGGATTCCGCCGATAGTAGCCATCGCGTTCATGTTCGCGCCGTCTGAGAGTTCAATCGAGGCGTACTGGGACTGCACACGCCCGAGTTCTAAAGGGTCCATTCCCGACAGTTCAAATGGACTGTACTGGGAGAGTGGAGTTGTGGCTTTCAAGTAACCGGTGTTGATGTTGGGAAGCACGCCGGTGTTGATGCCGTTGATCCAGGAGACGGTGTTTCCGAAAGTGTTGAGCGAAGTCACATTTCGCCACTCGGAAAACAGCGCGCGATAACGGGCGGGCATGTTCTTGATGAACTGGGCCATCTGCAGGGCGAGGTTGAGTTGGGACGTAAGCTTCGCGTAACTCTTCTGCAGTTCGACAAGGTGTTGTTGAAGCTGGTAGTAGCGAAGCAACGCGTTGTGGAAATTGGTCGGGTCGTAGACGATTCCGCTTCCCAACTGCGCCGTAGCGGTACCCACTCCCAATGCCAGCACGAGCAAGCAAATCAGAATCTTTCTTTTCATGGAACCCTTCTCCTTTCGCCTTCACAGATCGGAAGGCATCTTGTGGTTGTTGTAATCGGGCAATGCGAGATCGCCCGAGAGATAGACTTTGACTCGGTGGCCTTCCCGGATGGTCACTGTGGGCATGACGTTCAAAAACTTCTCGAGGATCTGTGCCGAAGACTGGGCCGTCGATTGGGCGAATCCTTGGCGCATGAGGTCGGCATTCGATGCGGTGAGAGAACCCGAGGTCCCTGCCTCGCCAATGGCTCCGAGAGCGCCAATAGCGAGCGAGACTCCGAAGATGCGGAGGTAGTGATTGTTGACCTGATCCCGCAAGCCGGTGTCGCCGATCTGGTTGAGCCCTTTGAATTGATCGAGGCTGACGGAATACCCATCGGGCATGAGCACGCGATGGAACACGACGGCTAAACGGGTCTGGCCGAAGGTATCGACCTTCTTGGTTTCGCCGAGCAACTTCGAACCTGCGGGAATCAACAAGTGCTGGCGGTCATTCGAGTACACGTCGGTTGAGAGAAGGCACTCGACCGGACCTGTGAAACCGCCGTCCAGGCGGTTGATGAGAACGCTTTCAAGGATGGTTCCTTCAAACAGCAGATAGGGTTTTCCTGCCGCCGCATTGGCGGAGCCAGCCGGCACGGCGGCAGGATTTTTGTTTTCCTCCTTTGGGTTATGGGTTGATTCGGTGGAATCGTTTCGCTCAAGAGATGAAGGACTGGATACTGGTGAAAGCGCATTCGGTTGCATCTCTTTCAGAAGTTGCGCGACCTGCGGGGAGTCCGGGCCCGCCGGAACGAGACTTTGCACGACAGGAGTGGCTTCTGGTGCTGCCCCCGTGGACGGAGTCTTGCGGTAGGTGAGTGCGACATTCGAGGAAAATAGCGACACGTAAGCACGTCGCTCACGCTCCGCCTGAACTGGATCCTCCGGTCGCTCGGCGGGCGGATTACCGGCCCCGTTCTCGGTTGGGGCTTGCTGCGAGTCTTGCGGCGAGGTGCCGAGTAAGCGAGTCTGCTGGGCCAGCGCGCTCTGCGCGACGAGTTGTTGGCGCTGCAAGTCTTCGATGCGGTTCTGCAATTCATTGATCTTGGTCTCGTTGACTTCAAGCGGCGCCTGAGCTGGAGTGGACCAGGCCGCCTTCGTCGGCGCAGAAGGCCTTCTGGTCCCCGTAAGCCACATGATGGCGATCATCAGGAATGCCAGTCCGATGAGAAGCCAGGACTGCACGTTTTTCGGCAGAAGGCCTTGCGGCTTGGGAGCTTTCTCCTGAACCTGGGCGGGTTGGCTCATCGTTGCTTCCTCAGTTCGCGGAAACGCGCCGCGCAAAAGGCAGTTTCTTTTTGCCAATCGCGAGGTAGCCCCAGTCGATGATCTTGGGTGCGATGTAAACGCCGTTCTCCAGCTGGAACGAGATCAGATTGGGCTTGCCATCCTTGATTTCATAGAGCGCGGGTTTTTCGCGTGCCGCGCACTGGATATAGGTAAAGGCGTCATCGTGGTAGATAGCGGAAACGAGAAAGGGCTCGCGCGCGGCTTTCGCGTCGAGCAGATAATCGAACCGGAGTTTCGTCGCATAGCTGGACCGGAAATGGCCGACTTGCTCGGCGGCCATGGCTTGCGCGGCACGTACCTGAACCGCCGTTTGCGAGCGCAGCGTGTCTAATTCCTTCTTGTACGCTTCGGCCTCACCTGCGCTCACGTAGCCGCGCAGCGCGGCAGTCGTTGCCATGCCCGAGCCTTCCTTGGGCTCCACAAAAATCTTGAGATCGGGCTCGACATTTGTCTGGTTGCTGATTTCGGTGAGCAAGAACGAATAGACGTGACCGCTTGCGGTGATGAGATTCAGGTTGCTGCGAATGCCGGCCTGGGCCGGGTGAACGTAGCAGAGGTTGTGCGCGCCGTTGATGATCCAGAATTCCTTGTCTCCGGTGGTGAAATCGAGAATCTCCTCGTCCTCAGGTAGGACGATCAGTGTGGAAAACCTGAGTTTGGCGCGCACGGGGACAATGTCTTGCTTTGAATATTTCACGACACGCGCCGCTTGGTCCGTTGCGGCGTATGCGGGCGGATGTTGGAACGCGGCCGCGCCGAAAACAATGACGGCGAAGGCGTGGAGGAAGAAACTGTGGCACTGAACCGGTAACACCTGCTTCATGGAGTTGCTCCTTTTGAGGATGAGTTGTTCTGCTGCAAACCTTTTCTAGAATCTAAGAAGATCCATACGAGCCACGGCGCGGGGGCGACTGCGGCGAAGAATCCCTGGATGACGCCGGAGGGAAAGACACAAAGCGGATTGGGTTCCGACCGCCACGCCGGGACAGATCGAGGGAGAATCACGGTTGTCCTCCCGCGAGAACTTCCAGGCCTCGCTCGAAGCCGTAAGTTTCGAATGCCTCTTTCCGTTTCTTGTTGTCGTAGGGATCATTGGTGTAGAGCCAATAACTTTTGGGATCGGCATTGAGATTGGCGACCTTCGCCAGTTCCGGGGTCTTAATCAGAAATTGCTGTTTGGGGATCAGGCCAGAGATCAGCTCGACTTCGTTTTCGTTCAAATGAAACTGGCGGCGGTAGAGATCGCGGTCCATGTCGGGATTGGCCAGGAAGATTTTGGTGGCGCAGCTTTCGATGATCACGTCGAGGATGTCGGAGCGCTTGAGCTCGTCGAGCGATTGCGTCGACAGAACCATGGCGGCGTTGTGCTTGCGCCAGGTCTTGAGGGCCTCGATGACATATCGCTGAATCGAGGGGTTCTTCAGAAAGACCCACGCTTCATCGATGAAGAAAGCCTTGAAAACCGAGGAAATCTGACGGTCTGCGATGATGGTATTGGCCCGATGCAGGATGTAGAACAGCAGCGGCTCCAAGAGTTCCGGGTACTGGCTCATGCGCTGGAAGTCGAAGCACTGAAAGCGGGAGAACGAAATAGTGTCTTCGGCGTTATCAAACAGGAATCCGAACTGGCCGCCGCGGGTCCATTTGGAGAGGCGGCTTGCAATGTCATGACCGAGCGTGTTCCCGAGCACTCCGAGCGTGCGGAGCGCCGGATCCACCGCGTACAAATTTTCAACCTGGTGAAAGAGGTCGCGCTCGGTCGCAGGGTCGAGCTCGCCCGCCCTCTGCCCTTGGAGTAAGACTTTCAGGAACAGCGCCAGGAAATCGAGGTTTTCCTTGGTGGGCGGCAGCGAAAACGGGTTGATCTTGAAATCCTCGGATTCGAGCCCCACGCGCACGTAGGAGCCGCCGAAAAGGTGCGTGAGGCTTTCAAAGCTCCCACCCAGATCGAAGATGAAGGTGTGCGGATCGTATTTCTGGAGATTGGTGATCAAGAAATTCAGGAGGAACGATTTCCCGGCGCCGGTCCGCCCGAGAATCATGGTGTGCGCGACATCGCGGTAGTGGAGATTCAGGTAGTAGGGCGTGTGATGATTGGTTTCTAGCACGGCGAGATATTCCTGCCGGAGATGCTGATTGCGCGATTCGCCACCATGCAGGGTGAACAGGAACGAGAAATCCGCGTAGTTGGTGTTGAGCAGATACAGGGAGCGCAAATTGAAAACGTGGTTACCAGGAACGGCGGCGAGAAAGGCATTCAGCAGGTTGTATTTTTCTTCATAAAGTTGGGCGTCGTGCACGCTGAAGACTTTGTAGAAATCGGCGCACGCCCGTTCCACCTTGGCCATGTCCAGGTCGTAAATCACGACGGTGAGAGAGAACTGACCAAAGTAATTTCCAAGTAGCTCGATCTCCTTGATGCCTTCGCCGAGCTCTCGCACCTGGGATTCCTTGGAATCGTCGAGCAGAATGTCTTGAGGAGCGGTTTCATTCATGCTGACTTGGCTTGCGAACGAACGCTTGGTGTTGTGAAAATGGCGGCGCTTGGTCTGGATGACCCTGCGCATCTTGCCGGAATCTTCCTTCTTCCATTCCGTTACGACGTGGTAGTTGGCCTCGACTTCGAGCAATCGTTTGAAAATGAGCGGAAAGCTTTGGGCGGAGGGTTCCTTGAGCGTCAGAACCTTGACGTAATAGTCGTCCAAGCGCAAATGCCCGCGATGGCATTCGATGGCCGATTCGGGCAGGTAGTAGTCGAGGAACGCGTCATGTTTCAGTTTGGCGAGATTGAGTTTATCGGGATGGAAGTTAAGGGTTCGTTTTATAACGCGGAAGGCTTCCTGTTGATCGAGTATACGCGCGGCTAGGAAGTCGCTGACTTGAAGGATGAAGCTGCGGGCCTTTTGAAGCAGTGTCGCCTCGGCGCTGGCGACATGCTGCCCTAGAACGACGACCTGCTTCTGGCTGGAGAAATATGCCTGCAGATCGGCGATGGCTCTTTTCGGATTCCTGGGGAACTCGGCGAGCGCGTTTCCGAGCTTCTGTGAAGTCTGAAATCCCTGGTATAGCACCGCGTAATAGATGGAGAGGGAAAATAGGGTGTCGGCCTTGCTCGCGAGGTAGGCGATGCGGGTTTTGATCGCCGTATCCACGATCGGGCTGGCGTAGAGCCTGTAAGGGATGGCTTCATTGTTGCGCTTGAAAAGGTATTGGTAGAGGCGATAGTTTTCGTCGAATAGCTTCAGCGCGGACTCCAGACGCTTGGTAAGACCATCAATCGATGCGTGGTCAAGACACTCGTAGTCCACGCCGCGAACTTCGAGGAGGAGGCCGACCTCCCCGCTCTTGGTGAGAAAAACGTGCGGACCGATGAAACCGTAGAGATTAATCTGCTGGCTCAGAGAGCCGGCTTCGTTGTAATTCCTGAAGATCCGGCTAAGCCTAAGCATGGCCATCCCTTCGGATCTGAACGGGGCTGAATTTCACCGGGTCGTATTGCGCGCGGACCCGGGCGGCCGTCAATAAGAGTCGCAGGATCTGCGGATCGGTTTGAGTGGCCCAGCGGGCCATATAGTAGAGCAACGAAAACATCAGTAGCCCTCCGAACAAGCTATTGAGCAGGTTGAAAGTGGCCGCGCCCAGGCACATGGCAAAGAAGAAAAGCTTTCGCTCAGCCCCCAGGATCGTGAGTGGCCGGGAGAGTGAGCGATGGACTCGGTTGACTCGTCTGGCTTCCGCCATGTGCTTCTCCTTTCAAGACACGGTGGTCAATTTCCGGGAAACAACCAGGCCAGGAAATTCACCGCGGCGATGGCCATGCCAACGCCAAAGAGAACCCCGGCAAGCACCCGCTTCGAGCCGCCTTCACCAAAGGCGAAGGTGAGGCCGGCCACGACGATGGCGACAAGCGAGAGTCCGCGAGCGATGGTGCTAGTGAAGGCCTGCTGCAGCACGCTGACGGCATTTTCCCAAGGGGAAGTTCCTTGCGCGAAGGCGGGAGCTGCCAATAAAAGGGTGAGGCCGATGGCGAGTGCGGCTGGCCGCGGCAAGAAGGTCGCGAAGTACTTCGCAAGAACTGGTTTCATGAGGCTCTCCCTCTCTCGCTCGAATTTCAGAATGAAGAGAGTCCCCGCAGGACTTGGCTCCAGCGAAGAGGAAGGAAGACGATTGCGGGTTGCCGGACCTCTTCGTCCGGGCACACACTTCGAGCGTTCGCTCCGTGACAGCGTGTTCCCCACAATCGCTTCCGTGCCCTCCCGAGGCCGTACGCGCGACCGAACCAGTAGCTGATGGAATCGGCCGTACTTTGACCTGCGGGAGTAACCGGCGAGAACTCCCCTCACCATACTAATCAGCCACGGAAAATAAAAACTGCTCGGGTACTAGCGAAATATTTTTTCTTAGTACCGGGTTCCGCAACACCGACACAGACGGCGGGGTGGAAGGGAAGTGGACTCAGGGCCGGAACAGGTCAAGCTGTTCCGGTACACCGTCGCCGGATCTTCGGGCGACACGGCGGAGTCTTTCAAGCAAACGTTGGATGCGATGGTGGATGGCTGGAGCGGAATGGCCGCTGCGACGGGCGAGTTCTGCGCCCGAGACGCCTTCGAGTTTGAATTCGGTGAGAAGTTGCCGTTCCCGCTGGGATAGCCATCCCCTGCGCTCGCAGTCATCGAGAAATCGCGTGAGCAGAACGCCCGCATGGGGATCTTCGCCGCTCTCTGGTGTTCTTCGGGAGGCCCGGGACCCGTCCAAGTCATTCGGGAGGTGCAGGCGAGATTCGCGAATGGCCCAGCGGAATGCACTGCGACGCATCTTTCGCGCGACGGCGAACGCAAGATGCGACCGGCGCAAGTGGAGTTCCTTGGAATGGAGGAATTCCAGAAGAGCAGCAAAGAGGTGCTGGGCGGTGTCCTCGCGGGGAAGCGAAGGAAATGCTGCGCGGATTTGGGTGGTGGTGCGGTGGATGGTTGGAACAAAAACCAACAGTAAGAGCGACTGAGAGATGGGATCAGGCGGTCGCTTCGCGCCCGCTCGGACAAGCTCCACAATAATTTCATCGACCGAGGAGCTCTGGTCGTCGCTCTGCCGGTGAAGGTGACCGATGAGTTGGCACGCGGTCGGAAATGCAGCCAGGACTTGGCTCGAGGCCGTCCACACGCGGTACTCTTCCGAACTTTTTTCATGACTGAGTTCGTCTATGAGGTGGGCCTCCAGACGGCAGATGAGGCACTCGCACTCGTTCCCGGTCATCATGACGATGCTCCGGCGTCCTGTTCTCCATCCTCGAACACGGTTCGGGTGAGCGGCAGCAGGGGGACGGCGCCGGGCGTTCTGGCGGAGGCGGACCCTCGGCCAACAAGACGGCGACCCTCAGCACGCGCGGTCAGACAGAAAGATCGCGCGGGCAATGGGGTATATTATATGTACGTATCTCAACGGTAAATTCAATCGAGACCGGTCGGAGGTGCGGTCAGCACAAAAAAACGGGCCCGCACGGTCTTTCGCGATTGCCGTGAATGCCCCGAGATGGTGGTGGTTCCGGCCGGCAGCTTTACCATGGGCTCATCTCCTCAGGAAAAATCGTGGGCGGCAAGCCATGGCAGTAGTTTGGGATCGGTTGCTGATGAAGCTCCGCAACATCAGGTCTCATTGCCGTCATTCGCCCTGAGCAAGTATGACGTCACTCGTGGCGAGTACGCGGCATTTGCTCGGGAGACGGGATACCCGGCCGGTGATGGTTGCGGCCGCGGCCGCGCCATCTTCAAATGGGGATCCGAACTTGACTTGGGAAAATCCCGGCCAAGCGCAGACTGACCGTGATCCAGTGGCGTGCTTGAGCTGGCAGGATGCGCGTGCCTATGGGTTTCCGCGTCGCCAGGACGTTCCCATAGAAGGGGGCGTTTACGTCGTGGACTTCCGTGCCATTTACACTTCGCGGCAAAAGTCTCCGGCTTTCGACCGATTCTTCTCCTGATCTACTGAGGCAACCCCTGAAGAGCCAGCCGGTATATTGTGTGGCTAACTTCATAGGTTGGAATTAGACAGTCCCTACGGTCGATTGCGATGGACGGTCCTTTGAATGTCATGTCGGCTTGTACACTCCTCCGGGATCGGTGCTTCTATTCCGTTTCCTCCGGGAACAGACCTGGCATCCACCGCGAGGCGAGAGTGGCCGGGAAGGCCAGGCGCAATGGCGCGCGCGCGCTTTCTGACACCAGGACACCGCGCTCGATCAGCGCCGAGACAACGCGACGGGCCTGACGCTGTCCGGTGCCGACGACGCCTGCGGCGTCCGCGCGCGGCAGCTCTCCGCGATAGAGGACAGCTTCAAGAACAGTGCCTGATTTGGGTGGAATTTTGTCCAGCTTGATCTCTTCGTCCGCCCACGAGACGATTCGGGCACGCAGACGGTCGGGCTGGACGAGCGCTTCCATAAATGTCACCTGATCAATGCATCTGCTGAGAAAAAAGTTTGTAAATGCCGCCAGGGCTTCCTCGCTCAGGTTTCCGCGCCCGTCTAGATCGTTGCGGCGCGTTAAGTCACAGGCGGCGAGATGCCCCTTGTACGTCTGGACGTTGCGCGCCAGGCCACGTGCGGCCGACCAGACTGCTCCGGTATCCAGCATCTCCAGCAGCATCGCATGCGACATCAGCCGCGCGACCCGGCCATTGCCGTCGAGAAAGGGATGAATCCAGGTAAGACGGTGATGCGCGGCTGCCACTGCAAGAATTGATTCGGTCTTGCTCAGGCGACTATATATTTCCTCGAAGCGTTGCAGGAAGCGCGGTACGGCCCCCGGACTGACAGCAACGTGCGCGCCGACCATGACATCGCCGCGTCGCAGTTCGCCGGCGACGACTTTGATGCGATCCTTCGTCGCAACATCCTCGACCCATAGAAGATCGTCCGGCAATAGTTCGTAAAAGCGGTAGTGCGTTTCCTGGATGCCGTCACTTGCGGCGATGCGTCCTTTTAGTCCCCCGAGATCGATCCATTGCTGGACGGTAATGTGCGCCTTCGCTTCAAGCTGCAAATCGCGCTTGCGGGCGTCATTGCTATAATCGTTCTTGAGTGCGCGCTCGATATCAACAGGATGTGTGTTGTGTCCTTCGATGAGGTTGCTGTAATAACAGTTCATGGCTCTCACCAGTCCGGCAAGCGAACTCATCAGGCTCTCGGGCAGACTCCTACGCAGGCCGGCTGACTTTTGCGCAAGTTCGATGGCGAGGTCAGTCAGCTCACCGCGGTGCCGCGAACCCTGGTCCAGCAGCAACGGCTCCATCAATGAACTCGGCTCACCCCGGTCTTCTGGCGCATTTATGTCCGCTCTATTGTCCATTTATTCGTATCCATAATAAGCATGTTATCATGTAATTAGAAAGGAGCTAACTCAACCGATGTCCTTTGTAAAGTCCGCTACAAAGTCCGCTAGTCATTCCGGAGAATAGCATCGTTAACGGGCGGCAATTAGCTTATTTCGCGCCTGCCCTGTCCGCCCATCACTTCCGAGTGCATAAATCCCGAACATCTTCGATGACATAAAACCCCTCTCGGCGTCCGAGGTCTCCGCAACGAACGCTGTTCCAATCGGATGGAAAATTCCGTTCTAGGAAATGAAGCTGCCTCATTGAACTTGAGTTGACGCCGAGAAAGGTTCCACTGTTGTAAAACGGTATTGATCGCAGCCTCAAAAGGGCAGGGCATCAGGGGCCAAACATTGTGATCGCGATGCACTAGGAACGATGAGCGGAAGATCTGTGCGCGGGCGGCGCCTCGAATTCGGTGCGTTCGGGCAAATTCTCGGAGACAACCAAAAAGCACTCCAAGCCGTCGAGTACAACGAGGTCCGCCGAATAAAATGTATCGAGGATCTCGCCGGAACGTTTCCGGAAACGAGTAATGCGGTTCCTCACGCGGCCTTGCTCGCGAATTTCTTTTCGCATCCACAGGCGTTCGCTGGGGTCGTCCCACATCCCGATATCAAATGCCGTGCGTCCGAGAAGTTCTTTACGCGCATATCCGTACCTGCGCTCGAACGCCTCGTTCACATCCAGGAAGCGTTCCTCTTCGAGGGTCGTGATGGAGAAAGCAATGGGACTTGACCGGAAGACCTTCGTGAACCTTTCCTCGGAAAGTTCGCGTTTCTCCTCGGCTTGCCGCAGGGCATGCTGAGTTTGCTGTAGATCCCCGAGCCGCTGTTCAAGCTCGGCGCCGTAGATCTCCGCACGTTCATACAGGCGCGCGTTCTGGATTGCGACGGCGGCTGGTATGGCCAGTGACTTTGCCAAGCGCAAATGTTCCTGGCTAAACGCACGCGCGCGGGTATCGCCAAGCGACAACAGCCCTAGCACTCGCCCGGAAGCGATGAGCGGCACACACAAGCACGACCGCATGTGCGAATACCCCTTGAAAGTCTGCCACTCGTAGTCCGCGGTGGTGTCGGCGAGGAGCACAGCGGTTTTGGTGGCGAGAACCTGCAGCAGAAACGGGTTGTCGCTGGCGTCGAGTGTCGCGGGGCATCTCGGAAGGCGACGGCTTGATCCGGAGTGTTGCATCTCGCGTGCCAGGAACAGATGAGTATCCGTTTCCACAAGCAGTACCCGCGCCGAATCGCAAGGGATCAACTTCAGAAGCGACTGAAGCAAGGTATCGAGAACATAGTCCATGCTGAGGTTTTGGGTGAGCGCAAGGGTCGTCTTGCGGAAGGCATCGGCCTCGGCGGACGCCGATTCCGCTAGGGCGAGATTTCTCGCCATCTGTTCTTCGGCGGATTTCCGCGCGGTAATGTCCTGTGCCGTTCCCACCAACCTGTGTACGACTCCGGCCGCATCCCTCACCGGGAAGCCGTGGACCGACACCCAGCGGACCACGTGATCGGGTCGAATAATCCGAAACTCCTCGTCGATCTGGCCGGTTACGGCCGCTTCTTCCAGGCGAGTCAGGACGCGCACCCGGTCCGCCGGATGAAACAGTTCCTGATACGAAGTGGGGTTATCTCGCAGGGTATGCAGGGAGCGCCCGGTAATGGTCTCAAACGCCTCATTGACGGAGATGACCCGCTTCGTTGCGGCGTCGATCATCCAAAAGATTTCTTGGATGTTGTCCGCCATCTGCCGAAAGCGTTCGTCGCTTTCTCGCAGCGCAGCCTCGGCCTGGCGTCTGGAAGAGACGTCGCGCAGTACTGCAACATGACGGCCCGGCAGGTAGTTCGATTTCACCGTGTACTCGACGAAAATCACGTCTCCCTTTCGCTGGACGAGCTCGATTTCGCGGTGACCGGACTTCCGGCCGACGAAGGGGTCGCTCGTGTCCTCTGAGCTGCTCGCAGGTAGACAGAACTTCCCAATCGGGTAACCGACGAATTCCTGACGCTCGGTTCCGAATAAGGCCAGAGCTGCGGGGTTGGCTTCGAGGCAAATCCCTTGGTCATCGAGGATCAGAATGGCGTCCAGGGCGCTATCGAAGATGGACTGGAACTCGCGTTCTGTCGAATCCAGAACGCGGGCGGTTTCCCCGTGCTGGCGGCGGGCCAGAAACAGGAAGCGAACGTGAAGAGCGATTGCCAGGCTCAGGGCGACCAGAACCAGGGCGAGCAACACAGAAGGCCAGCGGCCGCTGTAAGATCGAGGCACGAATGCGGCAGCAACCAGAACAATGATGGTCAAAGCAATGACGATCGAACCGGCCGGCGCCCAGCGGTAGCGGGCACTCTCATTGCGAACTGAGAGAAATATCTTCATGGCACTGCTGTTGTCGGACGTTTCGGGCCCGACCGGCCAATCGGGCAAGGACGGTGCCAGCTAGTTACGCCTGAATACCTTCACCGTTCAGTGAGGATGCTACGCCGGGGCGTTGGCGAGAGTCAATACGGCTCGCCCGTTGAGCCCGTTGAGACCATATCTCTGCTGCGGGTTTATCTTCGGGCGGGCCGTCCGAATACGCGGGATGATGCCTCATCACCGTGTTGGTTGTGGTTCACACACGGCGCTGTTGGCTTTGATGGCTTGTAGCGGGAAGAATTCAAAATAGTCTTTCTCGTCAAACCAGGCGCACTTGAACGCCTTCACGGGAAGCCACGTGCGGGAGGCGAACGCCAAGGCGTAAACCACCAATTGGTTTACCGGGTCGATATGGCGGGCCTTGGGCTTGTAGTCCAAGAGATGGATAAGGCCGTTTCTCGCTTGCACCACGTCGATGTGCCCGGTGATCGGCTGGGGCGTCTCCGGCAAGGTCACGAAAAATCCGCGGGACTTGTAATAGGCGATTTCCTCGCGAGTCAGGTAGACCGGAACTTCGCAGGCGATGGTCGAGGAATCGTTGGCCAGCATGAAATCCTGCACGGACGGATGGCGGTCTCTCGTCTTGCGGGCGAGCATGGCAGATGGACTTCTCCGCCCCCGAGCCGCTTGACATTCTACGCTATTTGCGTAATTATTTACGCATTATGCGTAGCTCACCAATCCTAGGCGCGCTCTTCCCCGCGGTGAGGCGAGAGCTCTTGGCGGCTACTCTCCTCTCTCCTGAAAAATCGTGGTATCTGTCCGAATTGGCTTCTCACCTTCGGACTTCTCCCTCCAGCCTACAGCGGGAGCTTGATTCACTGACCAAAAGTGGCGTCTTGGAGCGGAAACAGGACGGTCGGAGAACATACTACAAAGCACGGTCGGACTCGCCTGTGTTCCAGTCGCTTCGCGAGCTGTTTGCTAAGACGGCCGGCATTGTTCCGGTCTTGCAATCAGAGATGAAGAGGTTTGGGAATAAAGTCGAGTGGGCAGCGATCTATGGCTCGGTGGCGCGCAGTGAAGAAACGCCCGAAAGCGATATCGATCTCTTGTTGGTTGGCGATTTGGCCACAGCCGATCTGCCTCCGATGCTGCGACGGGTTGAACGGCAATTCGGCCGCGAAGTTAATGTTACGCGGTACTCGAAACGAGAATTCCGAGATAAGATGCGTCGTGGCGATCACTTTCTGAAATCCATGATCAAGGGCAAGCTAATAACGCTGACGGGTTCCCCAGATGAGTTGGAAAAGACTGCTCGCAGAACATAAAGTCCACACCCACACCACCAGCAAGAAGGAGCTAGATGCGTTGCGCGCAGTGATCAAGCGCGACCTGGCGGATGCGAGCATCAAGGGACTATCGGAAGACCGGCGATTTGCGACTGCCTATAACGCGGCTCTGCAAATAGCGAAGATGGCGATCGCCTGCGCCGGATATCGTCTTGCGACTAGGCCAGGTCATCACCGTTTGACGCTTGATGCGGCGCGTCTCGCCCTAGGCTCCTTATCTGCTCTCTCGATTTCTTCGAATCTTGCCGGCGCAAGCGCAATACCATCGACTACGATCACGCGTCGGTAGCTACAAAGACCGAAGCGGAGGAGATTCTCGCTGAGGTGCAAGCATTCCTTGAACGTGTAGAGAACTGGATCGCGGCGCACCATCCCAAGCTCATCCCGTGATTGCGCAGACCGGAAAACTAGGAACGAGAAGGCCTCACGGATGGACAAGCGCTGCGATTCAGAATGATGGGCGAATCGCTAACACAAAACTCAGTGGAGGCACGAGAAGACTTAGGCATAAATATATTTCGCATCGGGTGGTAACAACCGGGCGTGTCGTGTGTATGCTGAAAAATACGTACTCCGCGGTGCTTAACTCCATGCGCCCAGAGCCGGACGTGGATCGCCTCGAGAATCGCTCAGTCGAGCCGCGCCTTTATTTCTTATAGATGCCGCGATCAAGTCCTGCGATGAGTTGTCCTGCTTGAATGCCGAAGGTATCGCATATTTTGAGGAGAGTTCTGAGAGTAATGGGTCGGCCAGCTTCGATCTGCTGCCAGTGGCGCGCCGAAAATCCTAAAGAAATCATGTCTTCTTGAGTATATCCCTGACCTTTCCTGAGGCCTTTTATTCGAGCCCCGAGAGTACGAAAGAATTTGCGTTCATCAACCACGTTTGAGCTTATAAGTGGAGGCGCGCAGAAAACACCACGAGCGGATTAGCTGTCTGAGAGATCTGCTAAGGCGTGTTTCGAGAGCGCAGCAGGCGTTTGCGTCTTAGTTTGGCGCGAGCGGCGAGTTTCTTCAAAAGGAATGGCGGTATCTCTTCATGTTTGTATATTCCTCTGTCGAGACCCTGTAGAAGGCTGGGGATGGATGTCCGGAATGCGTCGCAGACGCGAAGGATCGTCCGCCCAGTAAGTGGCCGTCCTTTCTCGATTTGTTGCCAATGCCGGCTTGAAAATCCAAAATACTCCATGTCTTCGACCGTGTACCCCTTTTGAAGACGCATCCGGCGGATCTTTTGCGCCAGGGCTCTAAAGAACATGATGTGATCGACCACATATTCTATTTAGTAGTACACCAGCAAAAACACCACGAGCAGAAATACCACGTGCAGAATAGCTGTATTTGAATTAGACTTCAGCGTAGGCGACGGACTTTCTGAAGTACCTCGAACAGTCCTGCAGGTCGCGGACGGGTGACTGGAGATTGACCTCCTCTACAGCAGCTCGCTTTCAGGCCTTGGCGCTCTCCCAAGCGACTACGATAGCTATCGCTGCTAACAAGCTTCCTGATTCGCGAAATGTTTCCGACGAGTGCTTGCTCCATGAGATTTGCGTCGGCAATGGCGAGGCTCTGGCCGCTCTCTTTGAGCGTTATGCACGGCTGACTCGAAGCGTGGCCGTCCGCATCTTGGGGGACGCAGCCGAAGCAGAAGACCTCGTCCAAGACTTGTTTCTCTTTATTCAACGGAAGTGCGGAATCTTCGATCGTACAAAGAGCACAGCCCGGTCCTGGATTGTCCAGATGGCTTACCACCGGGCGCTCGATCGGCGGCGCTATTTGAAGGCCCGAGAGTTCTATGCGCGACCATTCTTTCAACCGAGTGGCGTTCAAGTGGTCGGAAAGCCGACCACCGAAAGCGACTATTCCGCAGAAACTGTCTTTGGTCGTAATGGTCTAGAGAAAATCGTGAATTCGCTGTCGGCCGATCAGCGAGAGACTTTGCGCCTACATTTCTTTGAAGGGTACACACTGGCAGAGGTCAGCGAGAAACTGGCGCAGCCCTTGGGAAACGTTCGGCACCACTACTATCGAGCGCTGGATAGGCTGCGCAAGCAAATGTTCGCAAATGATCCTCAACCCGCCGAAGGTGTGTTAAAAGATAGCGAGAGATCCAGAGGCCGGGGAGTGGTTCAAGATGGAACTCCATGACGAATTCCTCGAGCTTTGTGCCGTATCGACTTCCGGCGAGCTAAGCGAACAAGAACGGAGGAAGCTCGAAGCGCACCTTACCGGGTGTGCCGAATGCCGAGAAGCCTTGAAAGAGTTCGAGGCTGCCGTCGATGTGGGCGTTCCATTTCTCGTTTCGAAATTATCCGCAGATCCCTACGAGCAATTCGTTTCGCCACAACCGCAGTCAGAGCAATCTGCCTCGCCCAACCCGGCCGGGGCACCCCCGACGGACCTGAACGAAGCAGGCCACTTGCCTGGCGGGGTCCAACGAGGTTTTATCTTCGCTCAAGGAAACCATCATGGGCGCGCGCAAATCAATTGGAAGTACGTGTGGCTGCCATTCGCCGCGTGTGTTCTGCTCACCATCGCTCTGGGAATCTATGCCTACCGAATCGGCCAAGGCCGCCGCGTCGAGGTTATCCAGACGACTTCACATACAGCCGACACGCAAATCGAGGCTCTGGAACAGCAGATGAGCGATATTGGACATGAGCGCGAAGCCTTGCGGTCGCAACTCACCCAGCGAGACAAATTCATCTCCGACCTCCAGCACGAAATTCAAGTACAGTCGGCAACTCTGGAGGGGATGAAGGGCGCTGAAGCCAATCTCGAACAATCGATACAAACGGATGAAGCACAGAAGCAAGAGAGCGCCCAAGAGCGAGGCACTCTGTTGCAGAAACTCGACACCGCACAGGCTTCGCTTCAAAAAACTCAGGCTCAGCTCGATTCGCTAGAGCGACAGCGCGCCCAAGGCGAGTCGCGCGCTGATAGCCTGGAAGCGCAAGTTAATGATCTCCATGCGGTACTGCGGGACCGAGAGCAAGCCCTCGGCAGACAGCAGGATCTGCTGGCGCACGACCGCGACGTGCGGGAACTGATGGGAGCTCGGGACCTCTATATCGCAGAAATCTATGACGTGGCGCGTGACGGGGTCACACAAAAACCATATGGCCGCGTTTTCTACACCAAGGGAAAGTCGCTGATCTTCTACGCCTACGATCTGGACCAGGAGGCCGGGGTCCGAACCGCCAGCACGTTTCAGGCCTGGGGACAGCGCGGCCCGGATCGGCGCCAGGCTTTGAACCTAGGGATCTTCTATCAAGACAATGCGGCCAAGAAACGATGGGTCGTGAAGTCCGATGACGCAAAGACGCTGGAGCAGATTAATGCGGTGTTCGTCACCGTCGAACCGAGCGGCGGAAGCCACCAGCCGAGCGGCAATCCTCTGCTTTTCACCTACCTGAAGATTGGACCAAATCATCCTTAGTTAATTACTTCTTTGGTATCGTAAGTTCTCCTGCAATGGCAGCGCGATGGTACATTTCCGTTCTCTTCTCCGTAGACCGAAGGAATACGAAGTAATTCGTTCACAAGGGGAGAAGCCATATGAGGCTGCGGAGGGTCGGTTTTCTTCTAATCTTGATCCCGCTTTTCGCGGCACGCATCTCCGCGCAATCGCCGAACGGAATCATCAATGGACTGGTGATCGATCCGACCGGCGCCGTTATTCCTGGAGCCGAAATCCGTGTCGTCAACGACGCTACCGCTGTGCAGTACACCGGTAAGACGAACGGAGAAGGCATCTACGTTGTGACCAATCTTCCGCCGGGTACCTATCATCTGCAAATCTCGAAGATTGGATTTAAGACGCTCATTAAGCCCGACATCATCCTAAATGTACAAGACTCGCTAGCTATCAATTTTACACTTCCGATCGGCGCGGCATCGGAGACCGTTACGGTTACTGGTGGCGCTCCGCTCATGAATACGGAGTCTGCGGCCGTAAGCACGGTCGTAGACCGGCAGTTTGCCGAAAACCTTCCGATGAACGGCAGGAGCTTCCAAACGCTGATTGAGCTCACGCCGGGAGTCGTTGTGACCCCCAGCAACGCATTTGATAACGGCCAATTCAGTATCAACGGCCAGCGTACATCCTCCAACTATTGGATGGTAGATGGCGTGAGCGCAAATATAGGCATCTCTGCGATCAGTACAACCGGGAATGGGTTCGCCGGTGCGGCGAGTTCCTCGAGCGTACTCGGAGGGACAAACAGTCTGGTGTCGGTGGACGCTTTGCAGGAGTTCAGAATTCAGACCTCCACTTATGCGCCTGAATTTGGCCGCACGCCTGGTGGTCAGATCTCCATCGTAACTCGCTCAGGCACCGATCAGCTTCACGGCACATTGTTCGACTATTTTAGGAATGACGCCCTGGATGCGAATAATTGGTTCAACGGCGCTGTGACGCCTGTGCTTCCCAAAGCGGAGGAACGGCAAAATGATTTCGGCGGGACCTTCAGCGGCCCGATTGTGAAGAATCAAACCTTCTTCTTCTTCTCATACGAGGGGCTTCGGCTTCGATTGCCAGAAACCATGCTGACCACGGTGCCCGATCTTCTGGCGCGGGAGAATGCAGTACCCGCAATGCAGCCTTTCCTAAACGCCTTTCCCTTTGATCCGAAGCAGCCCGATCTTGGCAATGGCATAGCCCAATTTGATGCGAGCTATTCGAATTCGGCCAGCCTCGATGCTTATAGTCTCCGAGTTGACCACAAGTTGAACGATAAGGTCGCGTTCTTTGGAAGGTATAACTACTCCCCCTCCAGCCTTCTCGATCGCGGAGTTGGCGGCAGCTTGAGTGAAGTTCTCCCGACTCGCGTAACCATCCAGACTGGGACAATAGGGGCTACTTGGTCTATATCGCCGGCGATAAGCAATGACTTGCGATTTAACTACAGTAGGACAAGTTCCGGTCAGCATGCTGTGCTAGATAGCTTTGGAGGTGCCGTTCCGCTAACAGACCTGCCGTTTCCAGCTCCCTATACGAGTAGCAATGCTTCTCTTGCGCTGCATATTGTTCCGCTTATTGATGGCAATCTGAGCGCCGGGGAGTTTGTAGGGAACCTGCAGAGACAATTCAACCTTGTAGATAGCTTATCGGTACAGAAAGGGTCGCACAGCTTGAAGTTCGGAGTCGACTTTCGTCGTCTGTCTCCCATTTCCGGTCCAGAATCATACGATCAGTTCGCTGATTTCCAGGACGTAGCGTCCTTTGAAGCCGGAACCACCGGATTCACCGAGGTTTCCTCCAACCTCCATGCAAATCTTTTGTTTCGCAATCTAGGGGCATTCGCGCAGGATACATGGCGGATAGCTCCTCGTCTAAGCTTGACGTACGGTCTCAGGTGGGATGTGGATTTCGCACCTTCCGCCTTGAACGGCCAAAACCTCACCGCGGTAACCGGCTTTAACCTTCGCGACCTGTCCCAGCTTGCCTTGGCACCGGCTGGAACGCCGCCTTTCGCTACCAAATACGGCAATTTAGCTCCGCGGCTGGGTGCCGCTTACCAAATCTCTCAGAGTCAGGAATGGCAAACGGTGCTGCGTGGTGGATTCGGTGTGTTTTACGATCTTGCAACGCAAGAAGTAGGCAACAACGTTGTGGGCGCTTACCCTTTTTCAGCTGCGAAGATCTCATTTGGCGGCGAGACATTCCCTCTGAGTCCGAGCGACGCCTCGCCCCCTTCGATTACACCGCCCAATGCTACTTCAGGAATCCTATTTGGTTTTGATCCACATCTTCAGTTGCCATACACCCTCGAATGGAACGTGGCCCTGGAACAGGCCTTGGGTAAGCAACAGACCGTTTCGGTTTCCTATATTGGCGCAGTCGGCCGCCGACTGATCCAATCAGCGCAAGTTCTTTCCCCGAACTCGAATTACTTGGAAGCGGCATTGGTAGCCAATACGGCAAGTTCGGACTATAACGCTCTCCAAGTGCAGTTCCAAAGACGGCTGTCGCGTGGTTTGCAGGTACTTTCGTCATACACGTGGTCCCATTCGATCGACGACGCTTCCGCTGGTTCATTCGGTAGTTTCTCGAATTTGGGGATACCGGGGTCCAATTCAAACGTGAACCGCGGTCCTTCTGACTTCGACATTCGTCATAGCTTTTCTGCGGGAGTCACCTATGACATCCCGGCGCCCAAAGGCGGAGCTTTTATGAATAGCGTTCTACGCGGCTGGTCTATCGACGATTTTATTCTGGCTCGTTCCGCACCGCCCGTTGACGTTTCCGACGAGCTCTTTGGACAACTTGGTAACGTCGTCGCGGAGGTTCGACCCGATTTAGTGACAGGGCAGCCGCTGTACCTGTATGGGTCACAGTATGCTGGTGGGAAAGCATTTAATCCCGCCGCCTTTACCGATCCGCCGTTCGACTCTACAACGTTCATCCCTCTTCGGCAGGGGGATACGCCAAGGAATTTCTTGAGAGGTTTTGCAGCTGCGCAGTGGGACTTTGCTGTTCATCGCGAATTCCCGCTGCGCGAGTCGCTAAAATTACAGTTCCGCGCGGAGATGTTTAATGTGCTGAACCATCCGAACTTCGGATCTCCCAGCGGCACATTCCTATCACCCGCGTTTGGCGGACCGGCTGGATTTGGGCTGTCGACACAGATGCTGGCTCAGAGCCTGGCTCCAAGCGGATTGGGCGGCGGAGCCTTCAATCCCTTGTACCAAATCGGTGGGCCGCGCTCCATCCAGTTTGCCCTGAAACTTCAATTCTAAATGAGGACGGCCCGCAAGGCGTTGTGGCTTCGATGGACCCGGCAAATGCTATTTCTCTTGCTGGCCGGCAATGTCCTATCCGTTCCTGATTGCGCGGCACAGTTGTCCGCAGCGGACCTGTTAACCACACCAAGATTCTCAATCTTCGAGCAGTTTGCTTTGTCCCCGGATAATTCGTTTATTTCATATACAGTGGAGCGCACCGAGTGGCCTGTGCTGGAAACGGGAGACCCAGACAATCCTGTGGCGGGAAAATGGAGGACGACTTCCGAGCTGTGGATTAGCGATCTTCGAATAGCCCAATCGTTTCGCGCGTGTTGCCAAGATGGAAACGCAATGCTTCCAACCTGGTCTCCTGACGGGAAGCGCTTGGCTTTTTACAAGACCCACATCTTCTTGGGAACAGACAGGTCGCAGACAGAAATCGATGGATTCGAGAAGGATGCTTCATTGGTCGTGCGGGACCGACAAACGGGTCTCGCGCGCGAGTTCTTGAAGGGGGAGTGCCCTTATTCTTGTTCTTACGTTGGCGCGGTCTGGTTGAGTGACGGTTATTCTTTGCTGCTGCCCGCCCGTCCGATGGACCAATCGGATTCCAGGACAGCTCCGCCGCCTGCTGGCACAGCTCGTCAGGGAATCAGCCTCGATTCAAACCTGCAAGCGGACTCAACAATTCGAATTGTTACCTCCGAATCTTTAGCGCAGAGAAGCAAAGGGAAGGGATCGCTCGAGCGGCCCCCCTCAGACCGCCTGGTAAGAAGCGCTGGGTGGCCAGCGATCGATATGAGAATCATCGACACCAGGACAGGAGAATCAAAACGGGTATTAAAGGGCTTTCATATCGCTTACCGTGCCATCTCGCCCGATCGAAAGAAATTTGCTTTCGCGGATTACCAAGGAAGTCTGTCGAACTCTGTTTTCGGAGTGTTTGACATCTTCGTGATGGATCTGGACACACTCGATGTCCGAAAGCTCCTATCCTCTGTCCAGATCTATCCAGGAAGTCGTCAGCCACTTACATGGTCTTCGCAAGCACGGTTTCTTGCAGTATCCGATCAGACCATCGATCCCAAGTCGCGAAGTTCGAAAACGTTTTCAGACTATATTGTGGTTGATACCACTGATGGATCGGGCCGTCGGATCGCGAAAGATACCTCTGAACGGTGGTTTGGAGCGCGGCCCCCGGTATGGAGCGAAGACGGAAAGTATCTGTCGTTTATTCGGAACAACCGTGTTGAGACTTGGGATGTCGGGCGGTTGCGCCTGGTATCGAAGATTGCGATACCCAACAAGAGGTTAGAATCTATCGTTTCAGCGGAAAACGGGCAGGTGCCAAATCCAGGCGGAAAAGCCTACGCGATCATCGTCACGTCCGAAGACGTGGAAACACTAAAAGCAGGCTTTTGGGAGATCGAGCCAGAATTGAATCATGCGCACAAGCTCCTTGAAGCCGATGAGCATTTCTCCTTCTATGCCAACTTCGAACGCTTAGTTTTCGGCGGGTCTCGGGCATTGTTCGTTTGGGCGTCGACAGGTCACCCGGATGAGTTATACGACGCCGACAGTAACTTTAAGACCGTACAAAGAGTAACGAATTTAGCATCAGACTTTGACCGTGTGTCGATGGGACGCTCCCAGATTGTTACTTGGAAGAATACACACGGAAAAGTACTACGCGGTGTTTTGCTGCTGCCTTCTAACTTCCAACGAGAGCGCCGTTATCCATTGATTGTGGTGGTTTATCCTTTGCCCTCCATGACACTAAAGAAGAATGGATTCGGCTTGGGCTCCTACGGCCCCAGCCAAAATTGGCAAATGTTCGCAACAAGAGGATATGCAGTGTTCATGCCGGACATACCTACGAATCCCAGCACCAAGATGGCTGACGTTGCCAGGGCTGTATTGCCCGGCGTAGAGGAACTGATCAAGAGTGGAGTAGCTGACTCTCACAAGATAGGCGTCGTCGGGCACAGTGACGGCGGATATGCGACGCTGGCCTTGCTTGTGCAGTCCAATTTATTTCGAGCCGGAATCATGATCGATGGTCACGGAGATCTTATCGAAGACTGCACCTATGACTACCTCCGACTTGTCATCGAGGAAAGTTGGGGATTTAAGAAGACTCCTTGGGAGGACCTTGACCTCTATATTAGGAATTCACCGTATCTGTATCTAGATAGGGTAGAAGCCCCACTTCTTATCCTGCATGGTTCGGCTGATACGGCCGTGCCGGTCCATTTGGGTACGGAGGTCTTTACGGGTCTTCGCCGGCTCGGTAAGCGGGCCACCTACGTTGAGTATGGCGGCGAGGGACACGACCCTGATGGGTGGAGCATTTCACACCAGTTGGACGTCTCGGAGAGAATGATTTTCTGGTTTGATGAGCATCTGAAACGCGTGTCGTTTGGCACGGCATCGCGCATAGGAAATTCTTCAATTAGGTAAAGACCCCCTACGTACAGAAGTAAAGGGATACTTTATTCGTCCGGTTTGCGTTCATCAGAACCTACACTTGCAGCAGTAAGCAAGGTGACTTGAAATAAGGTCGCCGACTCGTGATTTCCAATTCTACTTGAGTCCCGGTTCTTGCCTGCTTCGAAAGTATGTCTGTGGTGTGGTTCCCAGCATCGTCCGGAACATTTCAATGAAGGCACTTACACTGTCGTAACCGACTGCGATAGCGACCTCAGTGACAGATTTCCTTTGTGCGAGCATCTCAAGGGCAGCAAACAACCGTGCCTGCTGTCGCCAGCGGCCAAACGACATACCCACTTGAGCGGAAAACGCACGCATGAAAGTTCGGCGAGCCATTCCGGCAACATGAGCCCAGTCTTCCAACCTGCGATCATCCCCAACATCATCCAGCAGAGCAGTAGCAACTCTAGCCAGCCTCTCTTCTCTTGGTATGGTCAAACGCAAGGGCTGTTGGTCAGGCTGTCGAATCTCGTCACGAAGCATAGCGATTAAGCGCTTCTTCGACGGGTTGAGCGGCTGCCGGACGTTCCACGCGAGAATACGATCAACGATGGCGAACAATAGCTCCGAAGAGTTGAACATGCAGGGCAGCTTGGGTAGTCCGCGGCACATCTCCGCAGACAGATGAACCATCGAGCCCGCGACGCCCCCCACAGAACGCGCCGCGTGCCTGCAGTCTGGTGGAATCCACGCGCAACGCTGGGAGGGAAACATCCATCGCTCGCTTCCTGCTTCCACGATGAGCAGCCCCCGGGTTAGCGCGAAGAGTTGCCCACGCGCGTGGCTGTGCTCTGGCGCCCAATCCTCGGCCGCACGCCTCTTGAAGGCAAATGCCAGTACTGGCGCATCACTCTCGTAGAGACGGCGGAGTTCTTCCGCATTCTTCGGGACCAAGACCATGAATCTATGAGATTGACCCTTTCCCGATAAATATTGCCACCTTCCCGTTAGCAGGCCAACGAGAACATAGCTAGAGTACGGGGCAGAACAACGAAAGACAACAAAGGGGAATAATCACGCGGTACGAAGAAAGTATGGATCGAAAAAAGTCAGTCATCGTGAAAGGAGGCCAGTCATGAATGCTGCTGTGCTACACGCCTTTAATGAGCCACCCCGCTTCGAGCAGTTCTCCGAGCCCATCGCAGAAGAAAACGAGGTGATTGTGCACGTCCGTGCTGCTGCGCTCAAGCCCCTCGACAAGCAGATGGCCAGCGGTTCGCACTACGCCGCGTTCCACGAACTGCCCGTCGTATGCGGCATGGATGGAGTTGGGTGCCTTGACGACGGCACACGTGTGTTCTTCGCTAGACCACGGTCCCCCTACGGGAGTATGGCTCAACGCACGATCGTGTCTCCATCGCACAGTTTTCCGATCCCCGATAACATTGACGACGATATCGCCGCAGCCGTTGTAAACCCCGGTCTGTCGGCCTGGGGGGCACTTGCCTGGCGTGCTCAACTCACTGCGGGTGAGACTGTGCTCATCCTTGGTGCAACCGGAGTCACCGGAAAGCTGGCCGTACAAACAGCCAAGCTCCTCGGCGCTGGACGGGTGATCGCTGCCGGAAGAAACGAACAGGTACTCAACACTCTTCACGACCTCGGAGCCGACGCAACCATCCGCCTCGACAAACCCGGACAGGATCTCACCGAAGCCTTCGCTCGCGAAGCTGGTGACGCTGGCTTCGACGTCATCATCGATTACCTCTGGGGCACTCCCACCGAAGCACTTCTTGCTGCCATCGCGCGAAGAGATTTGAACCCGGCGTTATCCAGAATCCGCCTGATCGAAGTGGGCGAGAGCGCGGGGAACACGATCTCGCTGGCCGCCGCCGTACTTCGAAGTTCGAGGCTGGAAATCCTCGGAGCCGGATCTGGCAGCGCCCCAGCCTCGCCTGAGATGTGGCTAGAAGCCGTCCGCCAACTTATGTCTAATGTCGCAAGCGGTAAACTGCGTATCGACACTGAGCGAGTTCCCCTGCGCGAAGTCGAGCACGCTTGGCAACGAGACCAACACGGTCGTAGAACGGTTATCATTCCGTAGTCACATTCACACAACGGGCAAATCGTACATGTCATAATTCGGATTCCGCCGGTGCGCAGCGGTCCAGCGATTGTTGGTGAATGGTCGGAAGTTATCAGGCACTGACGCCGTTCCGACGCAGGTTCATTGGTTACCAATGGCCGTAAACATTCTGGGTCACGTCGATATTTGCGTGACCCAGAATGTCCCGTACATCATCCGCCCTTGCGCCTTCGCGCGGCGTATGCCTTGAATAGACGGCGCGGAAGCTCCGAAAATGCCCGCTAACGCTGGAATCGGCCGGGTCCCAATTTCTGCAAAGAGTGGTTGCAAGCATTCGCGGACAAAACGGATTGCGGGTGCGTACGTGCGAAATCTGCCATCGAGGCGCCCTCCATGTGTCCCTTTTCGGGTGTCAAAAGATAGGCGTGAATGTCGCCCTTATGGGGCCCGCTTTGCACCGTTCCCATGCCCGAGATTTGTCCGCTATCATTGATATTGCTAGCCGAGATTATGAACAGGTTGGAATCCGCGGAAATTAGCGTGTTAAGGTCGGTCATCACACCATCCTGCCAGATGAAGCCGTGGGACCAGTTGAAACTGGAGTCAAAGTTGTTTCCCACCACTTGGCCCCGGTCGTTGATGCCGGTGGCAAAGGCGGCAAAATCTCCCGGCAGAACGCCAAGGCTTGTGACTGCGCCGTCGGCGCCGTTCAGCCAAGCCGCGGCATAGAAAGTTGTGCCGTCAGCAGTGCCGATTTGCCCGGCTATTTGGCCGCGGTTGTTAATGGCGTAGCCGAAATTGGAACCTGTACCTCCGAGATCCTGAAGCACGAAGGCAGTCTTGTCTTTCCACATTACCGCGTGAATCGCTGCAGTGCAGCTTCCCGAGTAGCCTACGGCTTGGCCTCGATCGTTAATCCCGAATGCGACACCGTCTGGATCGTTACCCACCAGAGGAAGAGCTTCGGCGCTCCCTCTTTCCCACAACGCCGGCAACGTAATCCGATTGTTGGTTGTGCCAGCTGGGCATGTGGAGTCCACGGGACCGTTTTCGGCATATCCGACGACTTCTCCGCGGTTATTGATGGCGCTGGCCTGCCCATTATTTCCGCCGAGCGTCGGAAGAGCGCTCATTTGGCCGAATCGCCAAAGAAACGGAACGCAAATAAGGTGTGTGCCGAAGCCGCAAATGTCTTCGCTGTTCGGATCTAGTTCAGCTGTTTCGGACTGACCAACGGCTTCCCCGAAGTCATTGATCCCGCCCCAGTTGATCCAACTGTTGGCGCCGGGTTTTCCAAGCGTGCCCAGGTCGATGTTGAATCCGTAGATGCTTATCACCGCGCGGCCCCTTGCAACTGTCGTAAACAGGCTAGTCTCGGGAGGGTTCACGGTTCCATCCATGTTCTCCGTCCAGCCCTGATTATTGAGGCCCATGGCCATGCTGAAGTTGTCTTTGCTGTTGTTAATGCCCAAATCGGTAATTTTGTAGCGCTGTTGAGCGAACGCATTGCTGAAGCTACCCAGAACAATCGTCGCAACTGCCGGTATCCAGAAATTCCGCAACCGCCTTAGTGCGCTCATATCTTCTCCTTTGGGTTCGAGCAAAGTTTCCGTACCAGTGTGCAATTGAGAGCAGAATTGGCCCACAGCCTCACACCTGTCGCGCGAGAACTGGGGAGCAGGTGGTATTCCACGTTCACAACGATTACGTGACCCAACAGCCCCAACATCTCGGAGCTCGAAAACGAGTGGCGGGTTAACAAAAACCTAGGACGATTCCAAAACGGCTAGAGCGACTGTTTCTCCAACTTTTCATACACTCTGGCGAGTTCGTACGAGATTCGAGAACGTCAGCAGCCAAAAGTCAGGACGCTCGAGTATGATTGACTTTCAGATGATTAACGTACATACCGGTTGGTACGTTGGACAGTCACGAGAAGAAGTCAATCTAATAATCGGGCGGGGCAGCATTCAGTGCGACGGAACGCACGATGGATTTTCATATTGTTGAGCACGTGTTAGATCTCTCTTGACGCTCCGATAGTTACCATACATGCTGGTTGGTATGTTGGCGGCACGCAAGAATCCGAAACGTAGCGCGACTCGGCTGCGCGATCCTGAGCGCACGCGGGAGCGCTTGCTGCAAGCGGCATCGCGCGAGATCTACAGATCGGGTTTCCAGAGTGCAAGCCTAGACACAATTCTGGACTCTGCCGGCGTCACCAAGGGGGCGCTGTATCACCACTTCAAAAACAAGGACGCCTTGGGATATGCCGTTGTCGAAGAGATCATCTCTCGCGACGTCCGCGGCACATGGGTGCGGCCTCTACAGAATGTGAAGGATCCTATTGATGCTTTGATCGACATTGTTCGAGGTATACCCGTTCGGCCCAAGGACGTATGCGGCGGCTGTCAATTGAACAATCTGGCGCAGGAAATGTCTCCTCTCGACGCGGGATTCCGGAAGCGGCTGGAGATAATCTTCGATGCCTGGCGCGAGACCACTGCCTCCGTCTTGCGAGAGGGCCAGATCCGCGGAAGCGTTCGCCGCAACGTGGAACCCAATGACGCCGCCGGCTTACTGATTGCGATGGTCGAAGGCTATGGCTCGCTGGCAAAGAATGCTCAGGATCCGAAGGTGATAAAGGCGGGGATCAAGAATATCGTGGGCTGGCTGAGGTCGCTACGCCAGCCGGGCAACCGCAAGCGAGTCTAATTGCATCGGTTCTAACGAATGGGCTCCCTTACGTACCAACCGGTTCGTAGGCCTGAAAAGTCAGCATCTCAATCGGCCGAAGCGGCTTCAAACTACATCCCTGAAAGGAGAACGGACAATGACAAGGATCACAGTGTCGCGCAGGAATCTGCTCGCTGTGGGAGCCAGCGCGCTGGTTGGTGCCGTGAGCCTGCCGGGACCGGCGAGTGCCAGCGCATTGGGAGGGCAGAACGTTACGAATGAGGAGGTAGTCCGGAAGTGGTACGCAGCCTGGGAGAAGAAAGACTGGGGCCCCGTGGATAGCCTGCTCGCAGATAACTTCACCTTTTCAAGCGCGGCCGGCGACGACCACATCAACAAGAGCACTTTCAAAACTCGATGCTGGGAAACACAGATCGATTTCATTGGACATTTTGACCTGGAGCGAGTCAGCACTGGCCCGGAGGATGCCTTTGTGAAGTATCTTTGCCACACCAAGGACGGTAAGTCGTTCCGGAACGTGGAGTATCTCCGAATCAAAAACGGACAGTTGCAATCCATTGAGTGTTATTTCGGCGCGCAATCCAGCTTTCCTTCAGCGGTGAGCACTGGACAGAAGTAATCTCACTTCGGGTACCAAGAAGTCGAAACGAGCGAGCAAGGGGTTCCATCATGAGCGCCAGCGAAATTCAGAATCAGAAGACAATCGCGCGTGAGATGGTTGTTCAACAACCTGCTCACGCTAATGCGGACGTTTCGGCTAGCCTACTGCGGGGAGTTACGATTTGCTCCACCAAGAGTAGACGGGGTTACACTCTTGAATCGACAGAGGACCAGTTCTGCGAAGCTGCAGATGCATTGCTTCCGGTAAACCGAACTGATGCAAACCTCATGCGAGTCTTGCGGCAGTTGGAGGTTATAGCAAAACGACAGGCGCCACGAATCGCATTTAAGGCAAAGGGTAGCATCCTACTCCTGGATTTAGCCGACATATTGGCCGTGCAAGCCGAAGGTAATTACGTTTCGTTGCGACCCCGAACGAATCCCTATTTGGTGCACGAGTCCCTCTCGTCCATGGCGGAGAAGCTCAAACCCTACGGTTTTATTCGCATCCACCGCTCGGTCGTCGTGAATATCTCGGCCGTGGAGAAGATACAACCTTTACCGACGGGGGAGTACAGGCTGCGTGTAAAAGGTGGGAAGGAATACCTGGTAACGCGTACATACAAACACAACCTCAGAGATCTGGCTCAACTGTGGGTCGGCTCAGAGCGGCTTTGCGGCTAACAGGTAGTAAGAGGGTTGCCTCTTTATTCCTCGTAACATTCCTGAATCGTCCCTTACGAAAAGTCAGCCCGTAAACAGCGCGGCAGAATGAAAGCGCAAGCAGCAATCTTGCTGAGGCGGCTGCGGGCCGGTTGGATTAAGACGCGAAACGAACCGACGGGCTGTGTTTCGCGGGCTTACGGTCTTGTCCGAGCGACAGTTGTTGAAAAAAGAAGGCAAGGAGCACTTGGCTTTGCAGATGCTTCTCGCTCATTTCAGCTTTCTCGAAGCTTTTGTGGAGGATTTTCCGGTAACCAAGGAAATGATCGAGATATTCATGGCGGAGGAGAAGTTTGTAGCCCGCATGCGAGAAAATTAAGCGTTTTTTGACTGACAATCTCCAGCGCAGGCTCACGATTGGTCGAAGCATATTGTTCGTCCAGGAAATTTCGCTCTACATATGCGTCGATCTGTCGGTTCGCGCATCAATAGATGTATCCAAGGAGGGACGCAGAAATGTTTAGTACATAGTATTTCCGCAGTAGTTGTGGTTCTTTCGATTCTCGCATTAGCTGTTCCGGGGAACCCACTCCCCGGCTGGGTCGGCGAGTAGCCGCCAACTCTGACGCGGTTAGTTCGACGTCCAATGCTCGGGATTCAGGGCAGTTCTGAAACGTTGTCACCAAATGCAGGAAACACGCGATCGCCGGTGGGTGAGCCCTTCATCTCCGCAGGATCGGGATGGCTCCATAAAGCGAAATGTTTGATGGAAGGTAAATCCGTGATACTGAATCCTGAATCAGCGACTGCGGTAGGTACGCCATCCGCGCTGACAGAGGCGTAGGCCGATCAATCTTTGCTCCCTGCCTGCGCGGCTGTGGACGAATGCCCCATTGAGCACGCCGCGGCGTTGCAAACCACTAAAACTATTAGTTGTCTGAACAATGGTCCCATGAAGGGTTGTTCCTGATTATCACGTATCGCAAGCGAGGTGCCACAATACAGCCCGCTTAGAATGAGCATTAAGGGATCTAGTCGTCATACGCAACCTTTCTGCGAAGTTGCCTGTCGTTGACTTGACTCCTGACGCGCCCTAAGATGTGCAGCACGTGCCAGCCACCGACTCGCTGATCGGCAGAATCATTTCGCACTACCGCATTGTGGAAAAACTTGGTGGTGGCGGAATGGGTGTAGTTTATAAGGCCGAAGACACCCGCCTGGACCGCTCCGTCGCCTTGAAATTCCTGCCGCCGGATTTAGCGCACGACCCTCAGACGCTCGAACGCTTTAGACGTGAGGCCAAGGCTGCTTCCGCGCTCAACCACCCGAACATTTGCACGATTTATGACATCGGCGAGGAAAACGGTCAGGCATATATCGTGATGGAGTACCTGGACGGTATGACGTTAAAGCACCGCATCGCCGGCAGGCCAATGGAAATCGAAAGTCTTCTGGATTTGACGATCCAGATTGCAGAGGGTCTGGAGGCCGCCCACGGCGAAGGAATCGTCCACCGCGACATCAAACCGGCCAACATTTTTATAACCAAGCGAGGACACGCGAAAATACTGGATTTTGGTTTGGCGAAGCTGGCACTGAAGCGAGGAGCAGTGGCCTCGGAGGCCACGCTCGCCACGGATGCGACGCCGGGGGTGAACGACGAGCATCTTACGAGCCCAGGCACTGCCGTTGGGACCGTCGCCTACATGTCGCCCGAACAGTTGGGTGCGAGGGACTTGGATGCGCGTACAGATTTATTTTCGTTCGGAGTGGTCTTGTACGAGATGTCAACCGGCGCATTGCCTTTTCGCGGAGATAGTTCCGCCCTCATCACGGACGCTATCCTCCACCGTTCGCCCGTGCCGCCAGTCCGATTGAACCCAGACGTGCCGCCGGAACTAGAGCGCGTTATCTCCAGGGCGATGGAGAAAGACCGCAATCTGCGCTGCCAGTCGGCTTCCGAAATGCGTGCTGATTTGCGGAGGCTAAAGCGGGATACCGATTCCAGCCGGTCCGCGACGGTGAACGTAGAGGCTCATCCGGACCCGCACATATCGAAAACGCAGGTGCAAATCGAGCACAGCTCCGACACAGCTATTGCCATTGGACTCGCGAAACGACACAAGAAGAAACTCACGATTGCTCTGGCTGCGCTCGCCGTCTTAGTTGTTGGAGCTGGTCTCTGGTTTTACAGGGCAAATCACTCATCGGCTGGGTCGCTGGATTCGGTGGCGGTATTGCCGTTTGCTAATGGAGGAGGAGATCCGGATACGGAGTACTTGAGCGACGGCATCACCGAAAGCGTTATCAATAGCCTCTCGCATGTGTCGCAGCTGCGAGTCGTGCCTCGCAGTACGGTGTTCCGTTACAAGGGCAAAGAGAGCACGCCGGAAAAAATCGGGCAGGAACTCAACGTTCGCGCAGTGGTGACCGGAAGGGTGACGCGGCGCGGCGATGCCTTTCTGGTGAGTGCGGAGCTGATGGACGTCGCGCGTGAGTCGCAAGTATGGGGCGACCAGTATTCCAAGAAGCTGACGGACATCCAAGGCATTCAGGAAGACATCTCCAAAGCCATCGCTGCGAACCTGCGAATTGAGTTGAATGGGAAAGAAGAGCGGCAGATCACCAAGCGTGATACGGAGAACCCCGAAGCGTACCGGCTTTATCTGCAGGGACGATACTATTGGAACCAGCGAACCAACGAAGGCGTGAAGAAAGGTCTGGAATACTTTCAGCAGGCGATCGAAAAAGATCCCGGCTATGCTTTGGCCTATGCCGGAGTGGCGGACTCCTATGCAGTCGGAAATGGGGAGTATCTTGGCCTGACTCCGCAAGAGGCTCGGCCGAAGGCAAAAGCGGCGGCTTTAAAGGCTTTGGAGCTGGATGATTCCCTGGCCGAAGCTCACACTACCCTGGCAGATACCTATCTTTATTACGATTGGGATTTCCTTAAGGCACAGCAGGAATTTTTGCGGGCGATTGCGGCGAATCCAAATTACCCGACCGCACATCAGTGGTACGCCGAATATCTGTATGCCGTGGGCCGTTTTGATGATGCGATTGCAGAAGCAAAACGTGCACAGGAACTCGATCCACTTTCAGTGGCAATCAACGGATCGGTGGCAGAGACCTACTATTATGCGCGGAAATATGATCAGGCGATAGAAGCGTACAAGGCGACCCAGAAAATGGATCCTAATTTCATTTCAGGACACACTGGGCTGGCATTGACTTATGCACAAAAGAAAATGTATCCGGAAGCCGTTGCGGAATGGCAGACGGTTGTGCAGCTATCTGGGAACCCTGCAGCAGCGTCGTTACTGGGAGAAACTTACAAAAACTCTGGCTACCAGGGTTTCCTGCAGGCTTCTCTTGATGCGAGTTTGAAGACTCCCGTTCAGAGCGTGCCATCGTGGAGGATTGCGAGCCTTTATGCCCAGATGGGAAAGAAGAATGAGGCATTGACCTGGCTTGAGAAGGCCTATGCCGAGCGGGGGGGCGGGATGGTTAGGCTGAGGTCTGATCCGGAATTCGACTCCTTGCGCTCTGAGCCTGGTTTTGTGGCCATCATACACCGGATGAATTTCCCGGAGTGACGCCGGTCCGAAGTGGGCTCCTAGTCTAATTGCACCAGCCCTGTCGAAGCTTTCCGTAATCGCTGCGGTTAACTCTGATTATCAAATCGTCCGAATTCCACATGGACGTAAGGGAGTTACCACTTTCCTAAACAGAAGAGCTCAAATTGTTCCCAAGCGTCGGGCGAGTTTAGACGAATTCGCCTCGCACCGGGTAGTCCACAATGATCACCCGGCCGTCAGTCAATGCCTTAACTGAGTGGGGAACGTCGCTCGGTACAATCGCCACCATACCCGGTCGGGCGACCTCGGTAATGCCGTCAATGGTCATCTCCAGCTCGCCCTCAACTACTTCGTATACTTCCTCCTCGGGATGGAAGTGCTCATGAATGGACGAGCCCCGCACAAAATCGTAATGCGCGAATGTCATGCTTGGAGAGTGGAAGTAGCGTCCATGCCAACCGGGCAGACGCTCAATGACGCGAAGACTGCTAGTGTCGACAAACGGCATAGAACACGCCTCCTTAGCGGAATCCTAGCATCGACTAACGGTTCTTGACGAGTGCTCGGCAATGGTGGCTTTTGGATGCGAGTGCTTCGCCTTGAACAAAGGTAGTTACTGAACATCTTGCGTCACGGCATGTGAATTGCTTCCGAGTGCGCGGTGATTAGGCATCGCATCTAGTCCAAGAAGATCAGGAAATCCCGTTAACAGCTCTCTCGACTTCAGTTCGGGCTCTCTGAAGACCACAGGCGAAGCAAGTCCTTCCATTTCTCCTGCGTTTGCGCCCACTCCATTACGTTTTCTGACTCCTTGCGCGGCGTGGTTTGCGCGAGACGCGGGCTGAGGACGCGTCCTTCGTTTGAGTTCCCACGAAACGAAAAGCTCATCATGGATTGAATGCCGGGTCCGAGATGGCAACTTGTGCATGCCATGAAGGGCGAAAGGGAATGCGCGCGCAAGCGTTTGTCCTCGACCTCGTCGAAACCCGACATTGCAGGAAAGACTAGAAACGGGTCGTCACTGGCAGTCATACCCCGAGCCCGCTGCGGTGTTCGGGATGAGTTCGGGAAGCGAGCATGGGGCCGCCGCCGGCGACCATCCCACGCCCCTCATGCAAAAAGCTGAATGCGGCTCAGTTCGATCTCCGATGGCTGTTGAAAACGTCGCGCGAGATCGACATCGCGCGATGCCAGCGGGTTGAGGTTCGGGATGTCTGTGTAGTGGCGGATCTGAACACTCTCGGTGACCGGAGTAAGATGCAAATGCCCGTCCCTGTCCGGTAGGGCCATCTTCCGGACCAGCGTGAATTCGGTTCCGGCCGGGAATTGCGGTACCTGCGGATTCCACGCATCCATCGTCTGCTGCCAACCCGGCTCTTGCATGCGCACGAAGAGCGGGATTTTCAGTTCCGCGAGTTGTTTGAAGTACGCTAGTGTCGCGTTGCGTCCCCCGGGTAGACGGGCGAAGACAAAGAATCACGGAACGCGCGGTGAACGATAAATCGTGCAGCGGTGCCGCCAAATCATGGCCCGGTGCCCCGAGGCAAACCCAAGGCCTGCTCGGATCGAACAGGTCAGGCGGAAGGAATGCCTGAACGGGCATTTATGAGATGACTCCGCCTAAGGTTGGTACCCGTCGGTCATCCACTTTGCGAATAGCTCAATGCGAGCCTGAGGCCAAGGACCTTCCCCTCTCGGGGGCGGGGGCGGCATTACCGCGCCACCGATTCCCCGAATGCGGTCGTAGATGGCGGCCGCGTGCGTCTTGACGTCATCATAACTTCCCAGGTTGAACGCTTTGCTCATGCCTCGAATGTCTCGCTCCGTAAAAAGCGGGCGAATGTCGGCTTGAAAACTCGTCGATTTCGTCATGGTTCCTCACAGCCATTGGATTATACGTATCCGCGCTCGCGCCTCTAAACCGGAATGCCAGTTTTCACCACTTCATTCAGCCGTCCGGCTAGAATTCTTTTATTTTCGTTCATCGGGCCAGCTTGCTCATCGAACAGGATCAATAAGTCATCAGGCGGGGAAACGGGACTTTGGCCTCAACGAGCGTTTCGTACATAGTTTGCGTGCTGCCGGCGACGAACATTTTCCCTGCCCCGGAGATGGCGAAGAACAGCCCGAGTGAAACGCGCACCAGCAGGATGGCATATTGTTCCAAATCATTGCTACCCAGCAGCGCAAACTGGGCCAAACGTTTCCAATCCACCTCTTGTCCCTCCGCCAGAGGATGTGCTGCAACGATACCCCATATCGTACAGTTCGACTTCTCCAGTGACTGCGTCAGGATTTAGCGGGTCTCCGGCGTTGATCTCTGTTCTCGACAATCACGCTGCAAAACCGCAAATGGCGGTGTGGTTAGCGAATTCTCGCGCCTCGAGCTTATGTGTCCATCCGTTCGACCCATTGAGCGCGCCATGCGGGAGCCACGAATGGATCCGCAAAGTACTGTGTTTCCCGCGCAACCTTGTCGCCCCTGAACTCCATGATACTCACGGTGTAGGACGGCTTGTCGTCATATGTCAGGACGAATTCGGTGACCCAAAGATCACCGCTGCCAATGATTCGTCGGACAGTAAACCGCTTTTTGCTCGGCTGACTCTCGCGCTGGTTCTGTATGTTGCTTCGACCGCGGGTTCGCTCGCCTGACTGCGGGTAGTCCAGCACCGCGTCCTCGTGATAGATGAGGTGCTCGGTTTCAAAATCGTTGGCATCGGACGCCGCCCAATGCCGATCCAGTGCCGCACGGATCTGTTGATCTCGCACTCCAGAATACTGCTCCTTCTTTTGTTGATCGTTCATCCTGAGCCCTCAAGTTCACAAGAAGCCAAACGCTCAGCGGAATCGGAGTGTACGACTCGTCAAGTCGCGCTGTTTCTTCGATCGCCCCAGAGTCTACACCGTGTCGAAGCGTCTACAAAAGCTGTTCAGACTCCTCCTACGAGTGGTTAGTCGTACTCCTTGTGTGTCAAGAAAGATCGGACGTAAACATGGCCCTGAGTTCGCTTCTCATTCGTTGTTTTTGCGTAGTGAACGACCGTGACGAGCCTGTCGGGGTTCTGCCGAATGTTGAAGATTACGTATCCCTTAACGTAGAAGCGCTCCCGGCCGCAGCCGGGAGCGCGCACGCGATAGCCATATTACTGGCATTTCGCTTATTGGTTATTCGTCGGCTTCATACGCGGCGATGGTTACCGTGTGATCGGGTTCTTTGGGGTAGTTAAAATCTAACATCCCGCCAGCTTTCGGGTTGCCCTGGATCACGGACGCAGCAGTACCCACAGTCACGATTTCAGGCTTTTCATATTTCACTGTTCTCACCCCCTTTCTTTTTGGCGTTCACTTGCGCAGCTAGCTAGCTGAACTGTTCCCGCGCCAAGCCAGCGGGGCGGCATCCACTCTGTGTTCACTGAGCAAAGCAGAACGGTGAGATGGCGAGCACCATACCAATTTGTCACCGATTCCAAGACCTCTTAGCCAGTGTTCGATGTGCAGGGTTCGCATCACCGCCGCCATGTTCGCTTCTTGGCCGTCATGAGTTCTTTGTACTGCTTCAGAGAAAGCCTTTGCGTCAATGATTCCCAGAGAGGTGAGTGTCATCTGCTTGCTCGTCTCGATTAGGCTGGCGTCGCTCGAGATCATTGCCAGCGGTGACCGCACAACAAAGGCCTTCCTCTTTCTGTTCAAGAGTTGGTCCGGGACAATGCCGTTAAGTGCGCGGCGCATCAGGGAGCGGCGCTGGCCTGGTCGCACGAGTTGTTCCCTCGGAACTGCGTACAGGAATTCCAATAGGTCGCGATCGAGGTAGGCGTAGCGCTTTTCATACGGCGGATTTGAGGGCAGAGCCAAGCACGCAAGTTGTCTTCGCAACATATCCAATGTGGACAGGTTCTCCTGAAAGCTCGGAAGCGGACCAAAGAAGCTCGCCTTATGAGCATAGCCAGTGAGCGCGGCTCGTTGACGCTTGATAAAGTCGGGATGCAGCCAGCCCACAGGCCTGATTTGCTTAGGCACGCCCACGAGGACAGGAGGAAAAAATCCCAGCACAGCTTCCAGGAACAGATGGAACCAGGGTTTCCTCTTGTCAAGCGCCCAGACCGTCAACTGTCGCGCCAGCGACCGCAATTGTGCTCTTGCCAGCAAGTCCATTAGTTCCGGTATGGGTGTTGGGACGCCGCCGGTGACTTCATCTCCGCCAATGCCGGACAGCACAACGCGGTTTCCTTGCGATGAAATGCATGTGGCGAATTGCTGGCCGGCTTCCGTGTGCCGTCCGCCGCCGGAGCCTGGAGTCGCGGCAAACCGCTCGCTCTCGAATTCGAACGCGTGCGATTCTTGTACGCCGACATCGATGTGGCAACCAACCCGTCCGCGTTTTTCTTCCACTCTTGTAAAATAGGGGCGCTCGTTCCAATTAGGTTCCAAGTCATTGTAAAAAGAAAGTGTATCGAGCCGCGGAGTTTCGGCGGCCCCGCGGGCGATGATGGTGTCCGCCATGCATACGATCGACGAGGAATCCAGCCCACCGCTCAGTTCGGCAAGGATCGGCGCATCGGAACGCAGGCGCCGATGAACAGCCTGCGCGAAGACGGTGCGGAAGTGTTCTTCATATTCTGCATCCGCGCGGTAACCGATGCTCCTCCCCGGATCGAAATCCCAATACTTGACGGTTGTTCGCTTGTGCGGCCTCAACTGGACGAAACTGGAGGGTGGGACCGAATGAACTCCAACGTAAGGAGACAGATCGGTCGCGGGGAAAAATGAGAACCAGCCGGCGATATATTCTTCGTCGATCGCAAAGGTTCTTCCGGCGAACCTTACCAATGGATCGAGGATGGTGCACCAAGAGATTTGACTGTCATCGACCGAATAATAGAGATGGCGCGCACCGATCGGATCTTTCGCAAGCGTGAGCGACTGGTCGTTCGGGTCCCAAATGGAAAGGGCCCAGTCGCCGCGCAGTTGCGGGAAGCATCGCGCTCCCCAACGTTCGTAGGCCGACGCCACCAACGAAACATCGGGCGAATCGGTTTCAAGTGTGTCGCTCATCAGAGCGATGAACTCGGCGCGATTGTCAAGGCGGCCATCCCAAGTAATTACCTTGCCGGATTGGGAGATATGTGGCTGCTCTTCCTTCCGAGATTCCTTAGTTGTGTGAAAAGCTCGATACACAACACTGACGCCGTCCTTGAGGTAGGAGTGTCTGCTATCAGGCCCGTACGGAGCGAGGGCCGTGTTCACTTTTTCGAGGAAGTCAAGGAGTGGAGGCATTCGGTCGAAACTCCATGTTCCAAACTGGACGCTCATGATCCGGACCTCCGATTCTGTTTCCTCATATCTGCTAGCACCTGTCGAGCACTGCATACATTTCCGGGGCATAGCGCTTGTCGTTTACTACCTGGCCATCGACTTCAACCCAAGCGTGGGCCCTGAACGGCATCCGTTGGACTCCGATCACCATCTGCGCTGGCACTCCATTGCGTTTCAGTAGACACGCCGTGGCCGCAGATCGCTGCAGGCATAGCGCCTCTTTCCAGTACCAGATGCAAGCCATGTCCACGGCTCGGCAGATCTGTTCAACGGAGTTGCCCGGCTGTGTTTTCTTCCCCAGGGGATAGCTGCGTATCTTGTCGTATAGAGCGGGAAAATTGCCGCGTGCCAGATAAAAGTCAAAACGGATTAGCTGGAGATACCCTTTGAGCAGCAGAGATGAAGTCATCGATCGTTCTCCCTCACACTTGAAGTTGGTCACAGAGGAACGCCATGCGATCCGTCAGCGCTTCGATCCGTTCGGTTAAGGGAAGCACGGGGGAATGTCCCCGATGTTTGCTGTAGTCCAGAAGGATGGGAAGGGCTGAGACATTTGCCGTCTGCAATCGAGCTGTCATTTTTCTCGCATGGAGTGGATTGCAATTCTTGTCGGCATCGCCGGATACAATCATCGTTGCGGGATAGGCAGTGCCCTGGCGGACCTGATGGTAGGGAGAATAACCAGCGAGGACGGCGAAGTCGCCGGGGTCGTCGGCGGTGCCGTATTCGTCTCGCCAAATGTGGGCGTTGTCGAATAGATGGTAACGGAGCATGTCCAATAGGGGAACCATGCAGACTACTGCACGAAACAGATCGGGCCGTTGTGTCAGTGCGGCGCCAACCAGGAGCCCGGAATTCGAACCGCCAAAGATGGCGAATTTCTCGGGCGTGCTTCTTCCGGTCTCGATAAGCCATTCCGCCGCGCACAGAAAGTCGGTGTAAGCAGTCTGCTTATTCTGACGCTTGCCGGCTATGTGCCATTCGGCGCCGAATTCGGATCCGCCTCGAATGTTCGGCAATGCAAACAGACATCCCCGCTCGGCGAGAAATGCGACAAACACACTGAATTGCGGCGTCATGGAGATACCATACCCGCCATACGAAGTCATGATCGTGGGGTGCACGCCGTTGTCGAGAACGTCTCGTCGGCCCATCAGAAACATGGGGATCCGTGTCCCGTCTTTCGAGGTGTACCAAACTCGTGAGTGGCAATAGTTCTCCGAATTAAACGGAATGCTCCTCCTGGCCCAGAGCGTGCGTTTGCCGGAACTTGCCGAGTATCGAAAAATACCGATCGGCTCGGTCAGCGATTCCGCTTCGATAAGCAACTCGTCACTTTCCTGTGAGCCGGCAATCCAACGAACGGTTTCGTCGCTGTGAATCGGCATCTCTCCAGTCTGTTTACCTGCGAAGTCGAAGATGGCGACCAGCGTGGTGCTCTGGCGGATGTAGGATACGAAGATGCGCTTTTCGCTGACGATCCAACCGCTGATGCGATTGACGTTTTGCGGGACTATATCAACCCATTCCGGACGGGTATTTTTGCGGAGACGAACTTCTACGATGCGGAGATTGGGTGCGTCGCGATCGGTGATGGCCAGGAGCTTATCTACCATTAGCCGCGGACCAAAGCTATAGTCTGCGCCCTCAAGAACAACCTCGGGTGATCCTTCGGAATCGAACGGCATGACATAGAAGTCAGTGCGCGTCTTCTCCAGAAATCGATACACCAGGAAGCCCAGACGCGTCCCGTCTGAGGTCAAGCAGAGCCGAAGTTTTTCGTCATTCCCGGCGCAAAAGATCTCCCGATCCTCGCCGAATGCGGTGCCCAGCACGTGGTGATACGCGGCTCGATAGAAGGGCCTCGTCGCAGCCAGTGGCTCATGAACGTAATAGAAACTCTTACTGTCGGGCGCGAAAGCGAATCCGCGCAGGTATCCGCGAGGAAGAACTTCAGAGAGCGTTTTGCGATTGTGGATATCCAGACACTCAAAAGTTCCGGTGCGCTCTCCTCCCTGCTTGACCTCGTAGAGCAGCAGGCTTCCGTCGGGCGATACACGAAGAGGTTTTACGGCCGTGAACCTTCCGGTTTTGCGGTCCGCCGGATCGAGTAGAAGCTCGTCTTCACCCTCCGTACCTTCACGCATGTAGATGCAAGGTTGCTCCTGGTCGGGAAGGCGCTTCCGGAAGTAGTAGCGGCTACCGGCCTTTTGCAAGGAATCATAGGTTTCGACGGCAAGAAATTCACGGATACGCTTTCGGATGAGATGTCGCCCCGGAATATTGTCGAGATACTCGCGCGTATACCGTGTCTGGTTTTCAATCCATCCGCGAGTGCGGGGGGAATTCTGATCCTCGAGCCAGCGGTAAGGGTCCAACACTGGCACACCGTGAAGAATCTCGGTAACCGGCTCAGGTGCGGAAAATGGAGGAGTCGAAATCAAACCAGACATGGTTCACTCCTTTCCTCTATCTGGACGGCTTCGCGATGCATGCGCCTCGTGAGGCTTCGGAGGTAACCGGCGACCAATGGATGGAGTGGAGATTCTGTCGCCCGCCGCGCATAGTTGCCAACCGCGTAGGTGAAAACAGCAAGGAGGGGAGAGAGCTGCGTCGCTTTGTTCAAAATATTCGAAGAGAACAAGGGCTGCCAGGGACCAAGGTACGCAGCGGCTAAGGCCTCTATAGCGTGCGTGTCCTTGCTACAGGCGCGCTGGAAGTGTTCTCGCAAATATTCAAAGGAGAAGAGTGGGTTCGTTACGCAACCTCCCGCCCAATCGAGAAAAACCGATCGCGTGGGAGAAACGACGATGTTGCCAGGATTGAGATCCAAGTGTCCGAGAGCGTCTGGAAAGCCAAGTTCCGCAAGCAGCAAACACGCTTGTTTCAGGTAATCTGCGAGAAGGGCAAGTTCAGGGTCCGTCAGCCGTGCGGGCGTCTTTTTCTGCTGGCCGGCCATTAGTTCGCGTACGCACTCAATCCACGGGTCTACTTCTTCGATAAGTTTCGGGAGCCTGAGGTCCTTGCAGCCGCCTTGGAGCAGCTCGGCTTGTTTTCCGATGGACGCGATTTGCAATCGGGCGAGGCCTTCGGCAGCTTTGAGCCAAGCGGGAAGCTCCGTGCCATGATCAAGGGTGCGGCCGGGAACGTCGCGGGCAAGCCAGCCATTCCAATCTGTGTGGATTCCGAGCAGCTCGGGAGCATATTCGGGGAAGAGGCATGCGATACAAGCACTGACAGGCAGTTCGTTACGGTTAGGCCCTCTGGCAGCCTTGAACCAAACCGCCGAATCGTTGGTTTCCAGGCGAATCAGGCTACATGCAGGAGAGGCATGCAATTGGGTAAATGCTCCTGTCAAGCGGAGGCCCGGAGAATCGAGCTGTTGTTGGGCCCACGCAAAAAGTTCCTGTAGCCACCCCGGTCTTGAGAAAGGTCCTCTATTTCGTTCTCGCTGGGCGAGGTCCAATTCTTCAATTGATTTCTCCATGACCGCTCGATCTTCGGCGGACTCCATCGACGAGCACGTCGCGGCGTTCAGCGGCCTCCAGCAGATTCTGGCGGATGCTATGTCTCGAGGGTCGGAAACTTCCATAACAGCACAGTGCGGGAGTCCGACCCCTAGGTTGAAAACAAACAAGCAGTAGGCATGGCATCCGCACAGCGCATAAAGTTCGCCTCCCAATTGCGCGGCAATCCGCCCTTCTTCCGGGTCAATCTTGACTGATGGCACGGAGCAAACATTCCCACGAGTCAAGAGCAAGACCTGCGAGGCGTTGCTGCAGGTAACCATGAGCCGATAGGTGTCGCCGCCTGTATTCTTAGCTCGATCCATGAACTTTTTCCTTCTTAGCTTGCGAGAAAATCAATCCAATCGATATGCGTGTAAAACGTTGTGCTGCTGCAAGGTCTTGATGAAATCGACAACGTCGGTCCGCACATAATCGACGTCCACTCCACAGTCCTTACTGATTTCGCTGGCGATTTGGTCCTGATCCAGTCCACTTTGAAGCATCTCGAAGACCCTGGAACCCGCGCTGTTCAGGACGAGAATCCGGCCGTGGTGGATATCGAGAATGACTGCTCCGTCTTGGGTGCGTGTGCTTCGAATGGACTCGCAGATTTCAAACATTGCTTGCCTCCCCTCGGTGATCTCTTCGCCGTGTCAGTGACTCTCGCATTGCCGGGCGCGCGATTCCACACCAGTGAGCTTCTGTTCGCAGATGAAAGCCCTCGTGCGCAAGCAGCTCTCGCGCCGAGGGATAGAGACGCGTCTTGGATAGATAAGGCGTGTGCTATGTTCGCTTCCAGGACCTAGCGCAACCGCCTGAGGATGTCGACACGCAGAAATGCACGGTGGGCGAGCGGTTACACCCGAGAAAAAGGGTCGAGACGTCTGAGAATTGTAGTTACCTCTCCCATGACTTCGGCGTCCGTGCCGTTCTTGAATTCACGCGGTGCAAACGGTCTGTCCGGATAAGGATGGACGACGACGAACCCTCGTTCGAGAGTGCAACACCCGCATAGGTAGCGGCCATCGCGGGTAAGAAGCAGGTACAGCGGCTGTTTCCAGAAGGTTGTGCTTTTTGTGGAACTGGGCTTCTTGACTCGCCGGTTGATGGCCACGAACTCCGCGCCGTCTAGCCAGGGATGGATCGGGTCTCGGTCTCCACCCACCCAGAACACATCGGAAAGGGAGAAGTTCGGGAGGCGGGTGATTTCGCGCAATGATTTCTGGAGAAAGAAAGGGACTTGCTCCCACCGCTTGAGAAGGTTGTTCAAGAATCCGGCCTCTCCGCGAGGGAGTCCCTCTGCATTGGGGCCATTGGACCTGTGCCTGGTGAGTGGAAACTCGCCAGGGATGAATTCATCGGGAATGGATTCCGCGCCAGTTTCTTCAAAAGCCAGGCCGCTTGCGCGAAAGAAATCTCTAAAGCCGATGGCATAGACGATACACAACGCGAGGATTTTCTGGATGTGGCGCGGAGCGCTTGAAAGCGTCTCATAGTCCGACAATGTGCTGGCGGCGGTGAAATAGAGTGGATCAGTAAGCCTTTGTGCAATCCACCGCGTTATCTTCGAAGCCTCCCTGAACGAGAGGCCTGCGCGGACTCGCGAGCGCCGGATCAGTTGCTTGAGGTTCATTTCTGCCTGATTTCCAACAAGACGCTGGCACTTCTGTGCGGTGGTGGCCGGCAGTTCGGCGAATGTGCCTTCACGCTGCGGAACGGGAAGAATTTCGGAATCGACCACACCCAGAATTCTAACGTCCCTCCCGAGCGTGAAACCGCCTTCGCCGAAAGGAAGTTGCGGTGAGCGGAACTTAATCCTGCCATTGCCGAGAGTCGATAGGCGAGAACAGCTGAAACCAAGGTCATGCTCGATCAAGAAAATTCGCTCATCGGCCGAATTTTTTGCCAGCGACGACGCTTCTTTCGATTGCCGCGTATCGATGCGGAGGATGCTTCCCGGACCAACTTCGGGGAAGGCCAACAAATCTTCCTGGCCGACCTTGGCATAGAGAAAATGTGTTTTGCTGCGCGGAAGCAATTCTTTGACTCGTTCGGGCCGGGTACCAGACAGAAGCTGGCCCAACGGCGTAATAGCGTCCGTGGTGGCGATGCCAGGTCGGTCCACAAACCAAGGAATCCACGCGTCGCTATCGTATACGTACGAATCAAGAATCACAGTGCGGCTCCTGGGGATTAGAACCGGAAGCTGGAAGATTACGTCGAGGTCAAATCCGAAAACCGCGAGCCAACTGCTCAATCGATAGCCCGTGATGCGACTGAGGGCGAACAATTGGTAAATGCTGGGCGTGGCCATGGAAGCTGCCAGGCGGTGGTAGAGATTGGGCGGGAGATAGAACGCGGACGATCGACCAAAGATTTCGGCTGATAGTTGCGAGGCACGATAGAAGCTTAAGCCTCTGGCCGAGAGGATCTTTCGTACTCGGTGCGCGCGGCGATTCGCAGGGAAATCCATTCTCGGGCATATAGCCAAGATTCGTTTTCACCAAGGGAACAATAGTGAAAGTGGCCGCATGTCCGACCAGTCAGTAGGTTTTCTCCGCATGCCAAGGCAGTTCTATATAGCTGAGAAGGTTACGTAGCTGGACAGGAACTACTTCACGGAGTAGGATGCCCGTTAATGTACGTAAACAAAGTAAATTCGCTCGCGGGCAGACGGCTTAAGGTCTTGCGCGAGCAGCTCGGCTTGTCCACGCGTGACGTGCAAGCCATGAGTCGGCAGATCGCCTCGGAAAAACAAAATGAAGAGTTCTTTCTATCGCACAACTGGGTGACCGACATTGAAGCAGGGAGGTTTAGGCCGGGCATGTTCCGGATGTACTCGATCAGCGCGATTTATAAGCTGAAGTACACGGAAGTGGCCTCCTATTTCGGTTTGCAGATCGCCGATCTTCGCCGCGATAGCGCGTCCATCCATCTGCCGAAAACGCATCTCATCGCGAGCATCGAAGAGCTAGAAGCCGAGGCCGTGTCCCTTCCCGTTCAATTCAAGCCCGACTTTTGCTTCAAGGAGACGAATCTTCTGGCGAGAGTTGTCGAGAAGTGGGAAGCCGTACCTCTCGGGTTGCTACAACACCTGGACCTGCGCGCGTCCATGTATGGATACATTGGGCTGGAAGATTTCACACTGTATCCGCTCATTCGACCCGGTTCCCTGGTTCAAATTGACGCGAGCCAAAGAAAGATCAGTCCGGTGCCCTGGAAAACCGAATTTGAACGGCCAATCTATTTCGCAGAGCTACGGGATGGCTATATGTGTGGTTGGTGCGAGATCGACCGCGGCAAGCTGATGGTGATTCCTCATGCGCACTCGCATCGCGAGGTGCGGGTCTTCGACTACCCGGCCCAGGCGGAAATCGTGGGGCGAGTAACCGGGGTTGCGATGCGCATCGTCGGCGACCGATCACCGGAACCAAGAGCACCATCGCGCGAGAAATAGCCCGAAGCCTGCACACGGAGTCGGCCGCAATCAGTAAAAGCACGTAAATGAATCTAGGTATTCTTCCCGTGTTTACGTTTTATATACATAGCATTAATGCACACCGCGCTTGATTACAAACGATGCTAGTATTTTCTCCATGGCGCATGGCGCGAGACACCGACACCAAGCCTTTCTCGACCAGACGGACCCCTCAATTCACATGCTGGGATTGCCGAAGTCTTACTCACGACTCGGAACCTGGCTGGTATTCGCGATTTTGACGGGAACCATTCTGGCCCTCACCGTGGTCGTGATCGGAAACTTTATATTTTGAAGCCTCCGCGAATTTTAGATCGTTTCTAGATTTTGGCTTGACTGAGTGCTATCATCCCATCCCCTCGTAGACTCCCTTCGTGAGGTTTAAATGATTGCTGAACTGATGAAAAGTTATCGTGGAGTGGTTTGCGTTTGGTGCAGAGAACCCATAGCCGTTTCGGCAAGGGTAGCTCGTCTCCTAGATGGATTCCGATCCGAACAGACCAATCCTCCTCACGCATTCATAGCTCGTTGCAAGTTGTGCGAACAAGAGAATATATATTCAATCGCAGATGTCCGAACCTTTGACGGAGAGCCGCGGAGAAGAACTCCAAAGGCACGAGCAGCAGGGTCGGCCGCATAACCGGGGGAACCACTAGAGAGAGATGTTAACTTGAGTGTCGCCGACTTCTACGGTTCCAACGACCGGTCTCTGCGAATCTGGCCGGAACCGAAAAGGAAGTGGAGTACTAAGTATGCTCATAGGGGAACGCTCAAAAGATTTGCGTGAACACAAGAACATGTCTCAAGGCGACGTTGAAAGGGGAACGGGTCTGTTGCGCTGCTATATTTCAAGGGTCGAGAACGGTCACACCGTTCCGGCAATCGAGACGCTGGGAAAGCTGGCGAGGGCAATACAGGTCCCGACCCTCTTTTACGAGGGTGAAAGGCCGCCGGCCACTCATCCAAAGCCGCCGGCCGCTGCGGGCGGGCCGTTCCGGTCGGGATGCCCGGACCCTGGGAAATTTTCGTAGGCTTCTGAGCCGAGTCACCAAAAACGATGTTGATCTCTTGTTATTCATGGCTCGAAGAGAAAGAAGGAGCAAGCAAGAAGTAGAATGACAGCCGCTAAGGCGGAACCCTCAATAAAGTCTTAGGCTTTAGGGTGCTTTAAATGTCTCTTGATCCGGCTTTTTACCCACCCACCAAGTGAGCCGTAATCACGCTGGCTTAACAGTCGCGCTTCTTCACGAGTTTCGCCAACTTTCAGCAGTAATTCCTGCCTCTGCTTACTGTCGAGGCCATCGTAGTGCTGTTGTGCGAGCATGTCTTCTCCGTTCCTTCGCTAGTCTGACGCTGCAGGACAGTATAGCCGCTGAGTCGAGCCGTACAACCCAAGCTTTTGCCCAAGTGAGCCCTATGATCTACCGCCGGATGCTGCGGATCGTTCTGGCCAAAATGATTGCCACTCGCGGATATGTTCGGACAGCTCAGTCTTCTCGCGCTCATCGGTCGGAGGATCCCAGCGATGATTTATTCATGTTGCTCAGCGAATCTCACGGGCCTTCAAGAAACGGAGGGAGTCATTTCAATTGAAAGAAGAGTTCAATCTTTTCAACGGTCTCTTTTGGCCCAGACTCATATTTCCACTGTTTGATCGCCTCCAGCGCGGCATCGACCAGCAACGGACTGCCGCCGATTACACGGGTACTCTTGATGCTGCCGTCCGGCGAAACAATCGCTTCGATTCTCACTTTTCCGGTCAGCTTGAACTGCCGCGCTTGTGCGGGGTAACTCGGCTCAACTCTTACTTTGATCCTTCGAGTCACTACTTGCTCGCCGGCCTTCTGAGAAAAAGCGGATGGTTGCAAAGACAGCGTCCCGAGCACGAGAAGGCCGAAACCCAAGTTTAAGAGTCCTGATCGCATGTTCAAGCCAATTTTGCCATTAATAGTGCAGATTCTTCTGTCTAACGACGTTGCATGTGCTTAGTCTTTCAATCGCGTCAGCGTCACTGCTCGATGCTAGAACACTCCGCCATTTCGAAACTGTCTCCTTTGACACAGAACGCACGATCAGTAACCGGGCAAGTTTCTTGTCACGCTCCGTAATCCGCTGGCACCACAGCAGTTGTCGCAGATTCCGATTCTCCGGACTCGGTACCCAAATTTGCGGAAAGCTATTCGGTTTCTTCACTCGCTTCGCTTTAATCTCTGCGGGATCGCCCATCCAAATCCAACTCACTCGCGCCCAGAGCAATCCCTACCGCTTTTCATCCGGTCGTATAAGCGCTTTGCGCGAACACAAAAACTTAGCGGTTGGCCACGTAGAGTCCGGGAAATTGTTGCTGAAGGTTTTTGACCTTGGGGAGGTCGAACGTGGCTATGTAGGGATTGTTAGGATGCTCAGCGGCATAATTCTGGTGGTAGTCTTCGGCGCGATAGAAAGCTTTGAACGGAACGATCTGGGTCACGATGGGTTGCGAAAACACTTTGGCCTGATCGAGCTGTTGTACGTAGGCCTGGGCGATGCGCTGCTGATCCTGGCTGGCAAAGAAAATGATGGAGCGGTACTGCGTGCCGCTGTCAGGACCTTGGCGATTCAATTCCGTCGGATCGTGCGCCACAGAGAAGAATACTTTCAGCAGCTGGCCTAGGGTGATCTTCGACCGGTCGTAGACGATCTCGACTGATTCGGCGTGTCCCGTTTCACCGGTGCTGACCTGTTCATAGTCGGGATTCTTGACCGTTCCGCCGGCATATCCGGAAGTCGCGCTGCTGACGCCCTTTACGTGCTGAAATACAGCCTGTATGCCCCAGAAACATCCTCCTGCGACCACAATGGTCTCTTGGCCTTTCTGCGGGGCGAGCGTTTCGTCCACCGCCGGGTCAGGAATCACTGTGGCTGCGCTCGTGTAATTGTGGCGCGTCCACACGAAGAGCGCGAGCACTGCGAACAGAACGGTCAAAAGCGGCATGGTTAAATGTTTCATTGCCTTCCTCTCCTTAATCCTGCCAAAAATCAACACTCCCATGAAGATCGCCAATTACCTAGGACGCTTTTGCGAATCTCATGGCCATGGAATTCATGCAATAACGCAAGCCCGTGGGACGCGGGCCGTCGTCGAACACGTGCCCCAAGTGTGCGTCACACAAACGGCAAGAAACGGCCGTACGCACCATGAACAAGCTGCTGTCGGTGGTTTCCAAGACATTTTCTTTCGCGATGGGCGCCCAAAAACTCGGCCAACCGGTACCGGACTCGAACTTGGTGTTTGAATTGAACAACGCGGTGTCGCAACAAATGCAGCGAAAAACGCCTCTTTCATGATGGCTGGGATCTTCATTCGTGTAGGGGCGCTCGGTGCCGGACAGGCGAGTTACTTCGAAGGAATCCGGTGTAAGCTGCTTCCGCCATTCTTCCTCCGTCTTCACAATACGCGCTACGGTCACGGTGTTTTTGCGCTGGCCTGCGTCAGTGAACTCCACGATCCTAACCGTCTTTGGCAGCTCAGCAGCGGCTGCTTCGACATGAACCGCCGGGCTCTTGTGAAAATAAGACAAGATAAGCCCGGCAGCGCCCACGCCGCTAGCAATCAAGAAAACTCGCCGCCCGGGCGAACGGGGATTTTGATCGTCCTTTTTGTTCGATGAAAACATAATTGCCTCTCACTCCTTCATCCAAACGTGAAAGCAAACGCTTCCACGCCCGGGTCCAGAAAATCAATTTCGAATGTTCTGTCCTCGACAGCGCCTTTTTGTCGAATAAGCTGATACAGACGGTTCCCTTGCACTACGCCCGTGCCGGCTGCGTCTGTATCGGCGCCATGATCTTCGCCAGGAGGCGTTCCATCAAGCTTGACGACGAACCGAATCGGCTTGCCAGTTTTCGCGGGTCCGAGAACCAAATGAAGATCGCGCGCATGAAACCGAAAGACAATCTTGCCGGGGACCGACTGAAGGTCTGCGCTTTCGGCCCCTACGTTCCAAGCGCCGCCCAAGGCCCACTGATTCAGCGAAAGCCGCGGCTGCGGGCTGTACGTTTTGCTGGAATCCCGAGCTATTTGCTCGGTCGCAGCAAAGTTCTCGGCACGCTTGTACCCGATATAGGTCTCAGGCGAAGCAACGTTCTTGTTGTCTGCAGCCGCTTCGGCGCCGCTGCCAGTGACGTTTATGACCCCCGAGGACGGTGACGTTGCGCCGTTCTCCTTGAGGAGCTGCTGAATCACGCGCTCGGACTCGTCGTATTCCCCTTCGCCGAAATGGTGATAGCGAATCCGTCCTTTGCCATCGACGAAATAGTGAGCGGGCCAATACTCATTGTTGAAGCCCCGCCAGATCTTGTAATCGCTGTCAATCGCGACCGGGTAAGTGATCTTCAAGTCGCCAACGGCCTTTTCGACGTTTGCGCGATCTTTTTCAAACGCGAACTCCGGCGTGTGCACACCGATGACAACCAAACCAGCATCTTTATATTTCCTAGCCCACCCTTCTACATACGGCAACGCGCGGAGACAGTTAATGCAAGAGTAGGTCCAGAAATCGATCACCACGACTTTGCCCCTCAGGGACTTGCTGCTCAATGGCGGAGAGTTGAGCCAGCCAACTGCACCGGTCAAATCCGGCATGGGCCCTTCGTCGGGGAGAGTTGGTGGCAGGCCGACCGTGACTGGAACCAGCGCACCTTTCTCTGGACCGATTGTGCCGATCAGATGCGATTCGGCTTTGGCCGTATTCACGAAGGAATACTTCGCGAGCAGTTTTGTATCCCAGCCTAGCGATATGGCGATCACACCCATGATTACTGCGACTCCGAGTCCCCGGCGGATCCAAACGTCAAAAGAAACGGAGCGCTTCATGACGGATAACACCTTTTTTCCTGCAAGCAGCGCAATGCCGAGAGAAGTCGCGGCGCCGAGCGCATAAGACAGAAGCAAGAAGGACGTACGTGCCCCCGGGCCCTGAATCGCCGCTCCGGTCAAGATCAGGCCCAGAACAGGCCCGGCACAAGGAGCCCACAGCAACCCGGTCGAGATCCCCAGTACGAACGATTTCCCGACACTGATCTCATTCGAAGGGCTACCCTGCAGCTTACCGCCGGCCTGCACCAGCGGTCGAGTCAGTGCTTCAGCCAGAGACGGAAAAAGCAGGGTTAGTCCCAGCACGAAGAATATGGCGATGGCCACGTAGCGCCCGCCCTGGTTCAAACGTACTACCCAATGTCCGCCGAATGCTGCCGCGGTCGCTACCAGCGAAAAAGTGAGCGCCATGCCAATCAACAGAGGCAGGCCGGACTGGCGAAACGGGCGGTCGGCACGGGAAAATACGAACGGAAGCACAGGAAGAATGCAGGGGCTGAGTATCGTCAGAATGCCGCCAACAAATGCCAATAGATAGATGAGCATTGTATATGTCTAGTACGCTTTTCAGGATGCCGTCGGATTGAAACCTGTCGCGCCCTATCTGGCTCCTGATCTTCATTTTACAATTAAATGGCGAGCTAGTCGCGGCCCGGATCATGTAATCTGCCCGCTTGGAGTGCAATCATTCCGAATCCTCCCCAAGTTCGTGGCGTCAATCTCGATCCGCAGACGCGCTGCGAGCATCATCACGGTCCAAACGACATCGTGGCCATTAAGACCAGGTGCTGCGGTGTCTACTATGCGTGCAAGGACTGTCACGATGCTCTCGCCGATCATCCGATCGAGGTTTGGCCCGAGAGCGACTTTCACCGGCGAGCGATCCTTTGCGGCGCCTGCGGTGCGAAGCTAACGATTCATCAGTATCTGCTGTGCGAATCGCGTTGTCCGGCTTGCGGCGAAAGCTTCAATCCCGGTTGTAGATATCACTATCGTTTTTACTTCGGCGTCCGGCAATTCACCGGAAAGAAGTGAGGAAAAACGAACAGCCGTCCACCATGTTTCTAATGGAGCAATCAGAAATCAGAAATAAAATTTCAGGGCGACCTGGATCAGCCGCGGGGAACGCGACGCGGTGGGAAATCCAAATTGGGTGGCGCCGCGCTCGATCGAAAAATTCTCGTTCGTGGTCATCTCATCAGCAAACGTCAGGTTCGGGTGATTCCAGATATTGAAGAATTCCGCGCGGAACTCAAAATGCATTTGTTCGTGAACAGGAAATTGTTTGATAAAAGACATATCCCAGTTTTGCAATCCGGGACCGCGGATGATGTTTCGTCCCGCGTCGCCAAAAGTTCCGAATGTGGCGTTAGCAACAAATGCGCAAGTGTTAAAGAGCGTTCCCGGAATGCAGGGTTTGCCATTCGGATTGCCCACTACATTCGGACGCGCGCAATTGAAAACCTCCCCGCCGCAGTCGGAGTTCGAAAAATTGACTAGATCGTCGGTAGGAGTGAACCAATTCCCGGTCTGCGCAGAGACAATGCCGGTCACTTGCCAGTTTCCGATCAGTTGATTCTTAACACCTGTGGCCTCTCCGCCGAATCGCTGGCCGTTGCCGAAGGGAAGGTTATAGATATAGCTCAACACAAATCGCTGGCGGACGTCGAAGTCCGCATTTCCATATTCCAGGTAAGGCGCCGTCTGCAAACGAAAATCGCCCTGGTTCTGCGAACCCAGGCTGGCGCTTGAGGCATCGTCCAGAGCGTGGCTGTAGGTATAGGCCGCTTCAAATTGGAGACCGTTGGAAAAACGCTTTTCCAAACGAACTTGCAAGCCATTGTAATTCGAAAACAGGTTGGACCGCAGCGTGTAGATGCCCGTATCGATATTCGGATCGGGCCGGCGCGGCGCGGTAGGGATAGTCGGATCGGCTGTGGGAACGGCCTGGTTCCCGTTGAAGAAGCCAAACAGATCAGCGCCATGTGAGCCCACATACGAAATGTCCAAAACGATGTTTGCCGGCAACTGGTACTGAAATCCCATAAACCATTGCTGCATAAATGGCGTAGTAATTTGGGGGCTAATTGAAAAAAGTATCGGCGTGTTTGGATCGACAAGCGAGTTGGCCGGAAAACCCTGCTGCAATGAGTTCAGGCCCGGGATGGAACAATCCACTTGGCCGGGGTTGGGGTTCGCCGAATTGATCAAGCACGGCATGTTAAACGATTGCGTAACAAAGAACGGCGGATTAAAACCAGGACTCGGATTCGAATACGGGCCATTTTCCTGGCCGCCGTAGAAAATCCCGTAAGAGGAGCGGAAAACCAGCTTGTCGGTAATACTGTAAGCCAGTCCCACCCGCGGCGCGAAATTGTGCAGGTCCCACGGCACCAGGCTGGGTGTCCCGGTGCGCCGCACGATGAGCTGGGAAGCGAGTGTGGGCGTGAGCTGTGCATCCTGCCCGTAGGGCACAATCAAACACCCGCATCCGAAGTTAAAGTTGGCTTGTTCGTTGTCGGCCGCTTTAACCGGGGTGTAAAGTTCGTAGCGCAGCCCCAGATTGAAGGTCAGTTTTGACGTTTTCTTGAAATCGTCCTGGATGAAGCCGGCATAGATCTGGCGCCGGTAATCGACATTGTGCAAATTGACGATCGAGCCGCCATCCGGTAGGCCCAACAGAAAGCTCGCGAATCCGTAGCCGCCGGTTCCTGCAGCCGCAGGGTTATCGGTAAATCCCGCGCTGAAATCCATGGTCCCGCGCGAGGCGGAGGGCTGAAAGATGGTGAACTGCTCGTAGCGGATCTCCGCCCCAATCTTTACGGAGTGCCGTCCCTTGACCCAGGTGAAGTTGTCGGTGAACACGTAACTATTTTGCCTCTCAATCGAAGGCAAAAAGCCCGAACTGCCGAGCTCGGGCGCCGACCCGTCGCCGAAGGTCAACGCCGGAAGGCCGCCGTTGAATGTGCCGGGCTGGTACGGGACACCCGGAAAATCAAGCGCGGCGGACACATTTTCGTTGAAGTTAATTTGGTAGCGATGCGCGTTGATATGATTGTAGCCAAATCGAAATTCGTTGATGTGCGTGGAATCAAGAATATGCGTCTCGCTCACTGCAAAGCTGCGATAAGCGAAATCTTCATTGCCGTCGAAAAATCCGCCGCCATCCAGCTCATTCTGAAACGGTGAGGGAATAAAGCTCGGCTGGCTTTCGTAACTGAAGCGTCCAAAGATGGAATCCTTGCTTGAGAAAGTATGGTCGATGCGCACGTCGAAATTGTTGCGCGTTTCGCTGCGTGTCGGCACGGCCAGGTAATTAAACGCCGGATTGTTTACGTTCGGTGTGGGCGCGGGAATCAGGGCCGCCAGCCGTGCAGCCAGCGGATCGACCGAGCCGGTTGGAAAGATATTGGTCGGAGCGCCAGCCGACGTTCCGATCGGTACTCCGCACATTCCGGTGGGATTGGCAGGTGTGGTCGGCACCACCTGGGTAAGCCGGCCGTTAAATATCTCCCCCACAAACGTAGGGTTCCCGGAACAATCCAGCGCCACGGCGCCGGTTTGATTTCCGTTCAGGTCCACCGCCATGGCCGGCGTGTTGGTCAGCAGTTCAGAGAAATTGCCCGTGGTCATAAGCTGATCGGGAACGAACGCGGTCTGCGGTATACCCTGCCGCAAGCGAAAACCTTCGTAATCGCCGAAGAAAAAGGTCTTGTCCTTTTGAATCGGGCCGCCAATAGTTCCTCCGAACTGGTTCTGCTTGTAGGCCGGTTTCTGCGAGGTAATCACAAAGAAAGGAGAAGCGTCCAGCGCATCGTTGCGCAAATATTCAAAAACATCACCGTGAAACGCGTTGGTGCCCGATTTGATCACCGCATTCAGAATCGCGCCGTTACCCCGGCCAAATTCCGCGCTGTAATCGTTGGTCTGCACCTTGAACTCTTCGATGGCGTCCACCGGCGGCTGAATGACGTAGGAAGACTCATTCAGAAGGTCGCCCAGATTCGAATTGTTGTCGATTCCATCCAGCAGAAAGTTGTTTTGCAAAGACCGCGCCCCATCCACGCTAAATCCGAAGCTGCCGCTTACGCGCGAACCCGGCTCACTGGGCACCACGCCCACGCCCAGCTGCGCGAGTTGTGCAAAATTACGGCCATTGAGCGGCAAGGTTTCGATGCGCGTCTTGTCCATCACCTGGCCCATCGAACTCGTCTCGGTTTCCAGCAGCGGGTTTTGCACGGTAACTTCGACTTTTTGGGTGACTTCGCCGACTTCCAGCCGCACGTTGGCCTCGACTCTGCCTTGCACATCCAACTGCACTGGCCCGGCCACCGCGGTCTTGAATTTGTCCTTTTCCACCGTCACCGTATAACGCCCGACTTTGAGCGGCCCGGCGACATATTCTCCGTTGGTATCGGTCGTTGTTGCAAATTCAGTCCCGTGATCTAGGTCGCGCACAACCACCTTGGCTCCGGGTATTACTCCCCCACCCGCATCCCGCACCACTCCCACGATGCTCCCGGCATCCTTCTGCGCAGAAACTCGAGTGAGGCCCAGAAAAAGGAGAGGAAGAATCAGGGTGAATCGCATGAGGCTGCGGAGCCGGCTCATCGATCGTTTCTCCTTCCGGCTTCTCAAAAGCAGGGCCGGGTAGCAAGACGGGTGCGGTCTATTCCGCAAAAGGTCCGCCTGAACGCACTTGCCATGGATGTTTCGATTTGCTACTTTTACTTTCGAATTGTTTGCGTGTCAAGCGGAAAACCAAGCGATAAGCTTTGGTTTGCCATTGTTGAGGATGGGCTAGGCGCCGATTTACCTGACCGAATACGCCTTGCCGAGAGCGAGTCAAAACCATGAAAGCACGTCCTGCTCCTTGGAAGAGAAGTAGAGAATCTCACCTGGTGTTTGTTGTGCTCGCTTGCACCCTAGTGCTTGCGTCGGCCATCGGCTGGACCGGCGGCTGCGCCAAGAAACCGGTCGGTGAGTCTGCTCCGCCGCCGGCGACTGAACCGGCTTCTTCGATCCAGGTTTCCTCCGGTTTGCACTCAATCTCTATCGAAACAAAAACCGCGGAATTCACCATCGCGCAGGACGGTTACGTCGCAGCCAAGCTCCTTAACGGCACCCAGCGACTTTCTCTCGACGATCCCGGCAACGATTCTGGCGCAAGCGTAATGGCGGCGGGCAAAGAGGTGAAGGATTTCGTCTTTGACCTGGGCCATGCGCAAACCTCGGCCCCGGAAGGAAAGCTCGGGTCGCGCGGTAAGCGCATCGTGATCCATGGAAAAAGCCCGCTGACTGGGTTAGAGCTTGCCCTGGTGATCGAAGTACACGATGAATTTCCCAATATTGCCTTCATCTCGAGCAGCATTCGAAATGCGGGAGCCACGGGTGTATCGCTGGGTCAGGTCGATATCGATCGGCATCGCCTGAATGCCACTCTGGTTGACCCCAAGTCTGCACCTAATCAGATTTGGTCTTTTCACGGCGCCAGCATCCGATGGGGCAAAGACAATGTCTTCGAGATACCTAGGAATTTTCAGCAGCAGAATCAAATGGGTTCCATGGTTGAAGTAAAAGGTGACCTGGGCCGCGTGGGGGGTGGAATCCCGGTTGTCGCGTTTTGGACTCGGCAGGTTGGCGAGGCGATCGGCCATGTCGAAACGCTCCCGCTCGTACTCTCGGTCCCGGTTAAAACCGAAAGTGACGGCCGCGTCGACGCGTCGGTTCGAATGCTGCCCAACCTGGTGCTCAAGCCTGGCGATGTATATGCCACGCCGCGAACTTTTGTTGCGGTTTACTCAGGTGATTATTATGAACCGCTGCGAATGTATTCCGATGTGATCGACCGCGAAGGCCTCACCAAAGCCACCAGCACGAACGAAGATTACGCGGTCAGTTGGTGCGGCTGGGGCTACCTGGCGGACGTAACCCCGAAACAAATGCTTGGCACCATACCGAAGTTGAAAGAGTTGGGCATCCATTGGGCCACGCTCGACGATCGCTGGTTCAACAATTATGGCGACTGGCAGCCTCGCCCCGACACATTTCCGGACGGCGAAATTGAAAAAATGGTCCAGCAATTTCATGCACAGGGAATCAAGGTTCAGCTTTGGTGGTTGCCGCTGGCCGTAGAAGATGGCGGGCCGGGATATGAGTCGCATAAATACGGCGTATCGCAGATAGTCAAAGATCACCCGGACTGGCTCGTGCTCGACAAGGACGGCAAGCCCGCAAAAATGACCCGCAATCTCGCCACGCTTTGCCCGGCTGTGCCGGAAGTTCGTGAATACTACAAGCAATTAACCGAGCGATTTATTCACGATTGGGATTTCGACGGCCACAAGCTCGACAATATTTACAGCGTCCCGGCCTGCTACAACCCGAAGCATCATCACAAATCTCCGCTCGATTCCGTGTATGCCATGGGCGAAATTTATAAAACAATTTTTGAAACCACACGCGCGCTGAAGCCGGAAAGTGTCACGCAAAGCTGCCCATGCGGCACGCCTCCCAGCATCGCGTGGCTGCGCTACATCGATCAGGCGGTCACCGCTGACCCGGTGGGCTCCGTGCAGGTTCGCCAACGAGTGAAAATGTATAAGGCATTGCTCGGGCCGCGCGCGGCCGTGTATGGCGACCATGTGGAACTTACGCGAATCCAAAATCCCGATAGCAACGAGCGCGACTTGGGATCCGACTTCGCTTCCACGCTCGGCACCGGAGGCGTTCTGGGCACGAAATTTGCGTGGCCGGATTACGGGCCAAAGCTGAGCGACGTCTATTTGACTCCCGAGAAAGAAGAGCACTGGAAAAAATGGATCGGGCTCTACAACAAGGAAATGCTCTCGCGCGGCACGTTCAAGAACCTATATGTGTATGGCTACGATGTGCCGGAAGCGTATGCCATCGAGAAGGATGGCGCGATGTACTACGCGTTTTTTTCCCCGGCCAACGATTCAAAAAAGAATGCGCCGCAGAAATGGTCGGGCGAAGTGGAGCTGCGAGGTCTGGAGCCGGGGAAATATCGCGTGGTCGATTATGTAAATGACAAGGACTACGGGACGGTCACCGCGCCCGACGCCAAGCTCAAGGTTGATTTTACCGACAACTTGCTTCTGGAAGCGACCAAACAATAGCTGCGAAAGCGCCTCCCTCAATTGCGCCCAGATTGCTCGCTGAAAAAGCGCGCCGCTTCTTTGCGATTGCGGAAAGCTTCCGTGCCTCCCTCGCGTGTGGTGGAGAACGCCCCCGCTATATTCGCGAATTTCAAGCACTCCTCCACACTCGCTCCCTCCAGGAAGCGGTGAATGAAACCGGCATCGAAGCTATCGCCCGCACCGACCACATCGATTGCATCCACGCGCAACTGCGGAGCGCGCCATTCCTGCGAGCTCTTTCGCGCACAAGCTCCCTGAGGTCCCAACTTCACAACCACCAGCGGAACGGTCTGCGAGAGTTTTGCAATAGCCAGCGTCAAATCTTCTGTCCGCGCGATTTTCTTTGCCTCGCGCTCATTTGGGAAAAATACGTCCACGAATTTTAGGACTTGCTGCAAATCGTCGCCCCAGCGGTCTTCCGGATCGTCGTTGCTATCCAGAGAAGTCGTAAGACCCTTCGCTTTGGCGCGGCGAAATAACTCCGGAATTTGCGGCCGCAGGCCCCGGTGCAGGAAATATGACGAAAGATGCAGATGGCGCGCCGACAGAATGTAATCGAAATCCAGATCCGAGTAACTCAGCTCAAACATGGTGCCCGGATAGGTGAGAATAAAGCGCTCGTGAGGGTGGGCGAGAATAACGGAGAGACCCGTTGCTGTACTTTCCGCGACGGATACATGTGTCAAATCAACGCCTGCCTCCGCCAGCCAACCGGCTGCCATTCTTCCAAATGGATCGTTGCCGATCCTGGAGACCATCCCGATGCCGGTCCCGAGCACCGCAAGATTATGGGCAAAAATGGCCGAAGAACTCCCCAGCGTCAGACGGAACCCTTCAACTAACGTTTCCTGCTCCGGTTTTATTTCTCTGGGAAGGCCGTAGAGGATTAGATCGGGGTTAATCTCGCCCACAACACAAACGTCAAGTCGCGGCACGATGGGAACCTCCATCCCTGCCGTCGAGCATCACCACCCGCGATAAGTTGCGCGGACGGTCCGGGTTAAATCCCTTGCGCATACCAGTGTAAAAGCCAAGCAACTGACCGGCTATCACCGCAGCCGCAGGCCGCGCTACTTCCGGAACTCGCAGAGCCAGTTCAATCGAATAATCCGCTGAACCGCCGATGGCCGCGTCCATCGAATTTGAAATGACGAACGTTGTACCGCCCAGCTCCTTTATTTCCTCCAGCAGGGAAACTTCCTCGGCAAACCCACTTTCACTTACGAAAAAAGTGATGAGTGTTTCCGGGCTTACGATCGCCTTGGGGCCGTGCCGAAATTCCAGTGTATGAAAGGCCTGCGCGTAGGAACAGGACATTTCTTTCACTTTCAGCATGGATTCCTGCGCCACGCCGAAGAAAGGACCTTGTCCCAGGAAAACATAATCGGCATAAGTCCGCTTATCGACCAGGGAACGAATGGTGGCCTGCATGTCGTTCAGTCGCGGCCCGATTTGTCCGGGGAGATCCAGCAAGCCTGCCAGAAAATCTTTGTGCTCCGCTCGTTCCGCTGCCAGCGCTTGCGAGGCTAGTAGCATGGAGGTGAAAGAACGCGTCATTACCGTGCTTTTCTCGTCTGCCGCGGAAAGGTGAATCAAATGCGAGCAAATTTCTTCCAGCGGTGTCCCGATTCCGCAAGTAATAGCTAAACTCTGAATTCCGAGCTCGCCTTCGGCATATCGCGCGGCATCCACAATTTCCGAGGTGCGTCCGGAGCGCGAAATAAACACAGGTTGGCAGGGAACTGGAAGGAGTTCAGGGAAGAGCAGGATTTCCGATGCCGGGATCGCGCGCGCCGGACTTCCATTCAGGATCGACCAAGTCGAGGCCGCAATCTGAGCGAGATAAAAACTCGAGCCGCATCCGACGAAAACCCATTCAACACTCTTACGCAGTTTCTGGTTCAATGTAAGAAGCTGGCCGCTGTCTAGGAGTTCAGACAGACATTGCTTCCAAGTCTGTGGCTCCGACAGGATCTCGGCAATGGTGTGCACGCCTTCTGTTGAACTGGAAAAGGTCAAACCAGCCTCCGGAATTCTATTTTAAACAACAATGGTTTTGATCCCAGCTTCACGAAGTCCACGCAAATGCTTCGACGAAATCTTCCTGTCCGTAATCGTGTGATGTACCGCGGACGTCGGAGCAATCAGCGAAAGGCTTCGCCGGCCAAATTTGCTCGAATCACACACCACTACCGTTGTTTTGGCGCTTTCCATCATGGCGCGGTTCACTCGGGCCTCGAGGATATTAGGCGTTGTCAGTCCATAGCCGACGTCGAAGCCATCCACGGCCAGAAAAAGAAGATCGGCGGTCACATGCCGCAGCGAGTCTTCCGCCAGGGGGCCGACCAGCGAAAACGAATTTTTTCGCAGCACTCCTCCGGTGAGAATCACCTCAATATCAGTGCCGGCGAGTTCTGCTGCTATATTCACCGCGTTGGTGATCACCGTGAGATTTCGGATATGTTTTGTCGCCCGCGCGACGGCCGTGCTGGTGGTGCCGGAATCGAAGATAATTACCTGGCCGGGTTTTATGAAGCGAGCAGCCGCCGCAGCAATGCGGAGTTTTTCCTTGCGGTGCAGACGTTCCTTTTCGTGCAGCGTGGGGTCCCGCAAAGCCGCGCCATCGACGGGCAGCGCGCCGCCGTGAGCGCGCTGCAGACGGCCCTGCTCGTGCAGATGTTCGAGATCCTTGCGGATGGTAATTAGGGAAGTCGAGAAGCGGCGAGCGAGGTCCGTGACGACCACGCGGCCGTCCCGTTGGACCAGCTCAAAGATTTTCCGTCGGCGTTCTTCGCTCAACACGCGGGTTATCCCCTCCGGGCGCAGGGGTTTCGATTCATTTCTTTTAGTTATTATTTTTAGCTATAGTAGCTTGACACAAATAGCCTGGCGGAACAAGACCCTATGGTTTGTCCGAAGATTGTATGCGTCAGCGCAAACCCGGCAATGGATCGCCGGATTCACATAGCCTCACTGGCCCCCGGCGAGGTGATCCGTGCACGGAGCTCGGTCGCGATGCCGGGAGGCAAAGCTGCGCACGTCGCCATGACGGCGCGAGCCCTGGAACTGGGGCCGAACTGGATCGGTTTTCTCGGCGGAGCCATCGGCGGACAGGTCGAATCTGCATTGCGCAGACTCGCCATCGAGGTGTGCCCGATCCGAACGACTGCTGAGACCCGGGTCAATCTCGAGATCATCGAAAATTCGGGACGAATAACGGAAGTGCTGGAGCCTGGCGGGCAAATTACCGGCGATGAGCAGACCGAATTTCTTCGGCTGTTTGCGGAAAGTTTAAGCGCAGACTGGAAAGGAGCGCTGGTTGCCATCTCGGGGAGTTTGCCGCCAGGCTTGGCGCCGGATTTTTATGCGCAGTTGATCGGCGTTGCAAGGCAAGCCGAGTCCACGGTATTCCTGGATACCAGCGGGGACGCGCTGAAAGCTGGTATTGCGGCGAAGCCAAATTTCATAAAGCTGAATCGGACGGAAGCGGAAGCTCTGCTGGGACGGCCGCTGCCAGATTTACAAGCTGTGGTCGCTGCCGCCGGCGTGCTCATTTCGCTGGGTGCGCGAAGCGCGGCCATCACGCTGGGGGCGGAGGGTTTGGTTTGGGCCGAAGGTAAAGATGGGCCGACCTGGCTCGCGGAGCCGCCGCGTTTGAAAGCGATTTCAACGGTGGGATGTGGAGACACGACTCTAGCTGGATTCGCCTATGCCGCGCTTCGAGGATTGCGCGGCGAAGACACCCTCAGATTCGCCGCGGCTTGCGGCGCGGCGAACTGCCTCGCCGAGTTGGAAGGGCGTATTTCACCGAGCGACGTGCAATCTCTCGTTCCTAAGGTCCGCATCAAATCCTTGCAGTAGCGTTTTCGCGCGAAAATAAAATACATTCTCAGCGCGGTTCAACGCTGCCGATTTTATTTACTCCGCTGCAGGCGATGTAAAGCTTTCCCTCGGGCGTAGCAACCATGTTTCGGACCACTCCGCCTCCCGAAGGAATGGGAGCACGCGCAAATTTCTGGGTGTTTGGATCGAAGCGCACGATGGTGTTTGGCTTTACGCCTGCTTCGCTGTACCAAACGAGTTTGTCGCGGGTGATGGCAATGCCGTAGGGTTCCGAGTTGGCACCACCCGGTGACGGCCATTCCTTCACTCGTCGCGTTGCTGGATCGAATAGACCCAAATACCCGCGCTCGAAATCCGAATAATAAACGCGGTCATCGGCCGCAATCGCCAGGCGCCTTGGACGCGCTCCTTCGGGCAAAAGGAATTCGGTGATCTCCAGCGTTTTGGGATTGATCTGACCGAGTTTGTTGGTTCCGAACTCACAAAACACAGGAATGCCTTTGCTGTTGATGGCTATTCCGTAGGGAACTGCATTCGGGGTGGGCACCGTTCGCAATTCTATTTTTCCAGTTGCCGGATCAAGCTTGCCAACCATGTTTCCCTGCTGCACGGTGAACCAAAGAATTCCTTGCGCATCGAAGACGGGCGTATGTGGGTCGTGGGCCGCAGGATCCGGCATGGGATATTCGGTGATGTTTCCGGTGTGTGGATCGAGCTTCCCAATTAGGCCGGCATAATTTCCGGTGTACCAAATATTTCCTGCCCCGTCGGCCACCAGACCGTGCGGCCCGGAGTGCGGAGTTCTCAACGGAAATTCGGTGATTTTGCCGGTCGGCGGGATCCAGCCGCCCCAACTTATTGGCCTCTTGCTCGGTGAACCACAGCGCGCCGTCGGGTCCGAGGGCAGGGTCGTGCGGGCGGGCCTTGGGAGTCGGCACGTCCCACTCTCGTATGGTCACATTCAGTTCACTGATCGCGGACTGCGTGTGAGCTGGATGCGCGGCGAGTAGAGCGAAGAAGGCGGTTCCGAGAATCGCCGCGCTCCAGGCGAAAATTTTATTATTTTTCATGAGCCCCCCTGCGCGCGAATCTACTTCGATTTGAGCATTTGGCGGCTGCGCCAGAAAGCCTCTATTTCTTCCAACGTGCGGCCCTTCGTTTCCGGGACAAGATAATAGGAGAAGATCCAGGCAGCGACTGCGAGTATCGCGTATAGCCAGAATGTCGTCGTGGGACCAAACATTTGGACGAGCGTAAGAAACGTTAGCGAGACTACGAAGTTGGCGGCCCAATTCGAGGAAGCGGCGGTTCCTTCCGCCAGGCCCCTTACTTTCAGTGGATAAATTTCGGCGATGATCAGCCAGAAAATCGGGCCGAGGCTTATCGCGAAGCAAGCGACATAGGCCATGAGGGTTACAACGGCGAGCTGGCCGAAGGCCGCGTCGTGCGCGGTAGCTGATGCGCGGAAGATGAAACCGAGAACGCCGAGAGAAAGTACCATGCCAGCGATTCCGGTCAGCAACAACGGGCGCCTTCCGGCGCGGTCGATGAGCCACATGGAAACCAGTGTCATGATGACGTTCACCAAGCCGATGCCGGCGGTGGCCAGAATTGCGCCGGAGGCCGAAGAGATGCCCGCGGAACGAATGATCTGCGGGCGCATAGTAAATCACCGTATTAATTCCGGTGACTTGCTGGAATATGGCGAGCCCGATTCCGACAATCAGCGCGGGGCGAATCGAGGCTTTGAGAAGATCGGACCATTGGCCGCGCTCGTTGGTTTCCGACAGCGTGGCCTGGATTTCTTTGAATTCCGCCTCCACATTTTGAGTGCCGCGAATTCTTCTCAACACGCCGATCGCTTTTTCAACTTGCCCGTTTTTTGCCAGCCAGCGCGGGGTTTCCGGCATGTACAACATTCCCAGCCCCAGGATCGCGCCGGGAACCACGGCGAGGCCGAGCATCCAGCGCCATTGCTCGGATTGAGCGAATGCATAGTCCACCAGGTAGGCGGCCAGAATGCCGATGGTGATTGCCAGTTGAAAAAGAGAAACTTGCCAGCCGCGCGCTTTCGCGGGCGACACTTCCGAAATGTAGAGGGGAACTGTGGAGCTGGCCAAGCCGATGCCGAGGCCAACGATGGTCCGTCCGACGATCAGGGTGACTTCCGAGCCGGCGGCGGCGCAGATAATCGCGCCCAAGATAAAGATCACCGAAGTGATCAGAAGATTTGTTTTGCGGCCGATGTGGTCGGCCAGATTACCGCCGCCCAGCGAGCCGACCGCTGCGCCCACCAAAACGACGCTTACCACCAGTTCCTGATGAAATGTTGAGAGCGCGAAACTCTTTTGGATGAAAATCAGCGCCCCGGAAATTACCCCGGTGTCGTAGCCGAACAGCAGGCCGCCCAGAGCAGCGATCGCCGCAGCAATGTACACGAACCCGGTGCTCTCGGCCTGCCGCGCGGAGGTATTGTCTGCCGCTTCAGGGTTCATTTTCTGTGGGGGCATTTGTCCTCTTGCGGTGGGTTTAAGCGCCGCGCGGCTGAATTCCTGAATGCAGTTCTGGCCCCGGTTAGGAATTTTTCGGGTGATTGCTTTCGAGGAGTTACGTTGATTTCTGTCTGTGAGCCAGAACCGGTGAGAAGTGGTCCAGACCAGTTGTAAATGTGCGCCGAATTTTGGAGATATTCGGCGATTTTTTCAAGGAGTGCAGCGGAGATCGAAGGAGCGATCGCGGGAGGCACGGGCGCGGTGCCCTTCCGCTCCGTCTGCCCTAGACCAAATCTTTCACGAATGGTCACGAAAAAACGTAGCACGCTGCCTCATGAAATTCAAGGACCTGCGTGTGTGGATGGGCTAGTACTACATCGCCGCCTAGTAAGTGAATTTAAGTTTCAGCAGCGTTCGATGATGGTGGCGATTCCTTGGCCTACTCCGATGCACATGGTGCAGAGAGCATAGCGCGCTTGGGTACTCTGCAATTGATACATTGCGGTCGCTACGAGTCGAGCGCCGCTCGCGCCCAGCGGATGGCCGATCGCGATGGCGCCACCGTTGGGATTCACCTGCGATGCATCGTCGGCCAGGCCCAAATCGCGGGTGACCGCCAAAGCCTGCGCAGCGAACGCTTCATTGAGCTCGATCGCATCCATTTGCGAAAGTTTCAACCCGGTCTTGTCGAGAATTTTTCGTGTGGCGGGAGCGGGTGCGAATCCCATGATGCGCGGCGCAACTCCCACAGTGGTTGTCGCAACGATACGAGCCCGTGGCGTGAGGCCAAATTTCGAAACGGCGGTTTTGGATGCGATGATCAGCGCGCACGATCCGTCATTTACACCGGACGCGTTTCCGGCGGTCACCGTTCCATTCGGTTTCACGATGGGCTTGAGTTTCGAAAGCGCTTCGAGCGTTGTGTCCGGCCGCGGATGTTCATCGGTATCAAAAATCCTGGGATCGCCTTTCTTTTGCGGAATCGGAAGCGGGACAATTTCGTGCTTGAAAAAACCCGCCGCATTTGCGCGAGCCCAGCGTTGCTGAGTTCGCAACGCGAAGGCATCCTGGTCCCTTCGCGAAACGTGAAATTCCTCCGCAACGTTTTCCGCGGTTTCCGGCATGGAGTCAACGCCGTAGCGTGGACCTCATCAACGGGTTCACAAAGCGCCAGCCAATGGTGCTATCAAATGTTTCCGCCGTCCGGCTGAATGCGCTGTCCGCTTTGCCCATCACAAACGGTGCGCGCGTCATGCTTTCCACGCCGCCCGCAATTATTAAATCCGCTTCACCTGATTTAATGGCGCGAGCAGCGACGCCGATGGCATCCATGCTCGAGCCGCAAAGCCGATTGACGGTGGCCGCGGGGACCTCCTGGGGGAGGCCCGCAAGCAGCAAAGCCATGCGCGCGATGTTGCGATTGTCCTCCCCGGCTTGGTTCGCGCAGCCGACCACGACGTCATCCACGGCCATCCAATCCACTCGAGGGTTGCGCTCGATTAATGCGCGCAAAGGAATTGCCGCTAAATCGTCAGTGCGAATGGAAGCGAGCGAGCCACCGTAGCGTCCGAACGGCGTGCGAATGGCGTCGCATATGAAAACTTCGTTCACCAATCTCCCCTGAATTCTCCTTCCAGTATAACTGACGGCGTTTGAGTTTCCACTCAACAGGTCCGCAGGCGGCCGCGCGTGGTTTTCAAGAACGACGGAGCGGTGTAAAATACGACTATGAGCGAAAAAATAAAAAAAAGTGATGCAGAATGGCGTTCGAACCTAACCGATGAGCAATACGAAGTGACGCGCAAAAAGGGGACGGAGCCTCCCTTCACCGGTGAATACGCGGACACGGAAACCGAAGGCACCTACGTTTGCGTTTGTTGCGGCCAGCCGCTTTTCAGCTCCGAGGCGAAATATCATTCCGGTTCAGGTTGGCCAAGCTATTACCAGCCAATCGCTGCCGAAAATGTCGAGATGGAACGAGACATAAGCCACGGCATGGCCCGCACGGAAGCACTTTGCAGCCGCTGCGATGCGCACCTGGGACATGTTTTCGAAGACGGCCCGAAGCCCACAGGCCTTCGTTTTTGCATCAACTCCGCCGCCCTGCGCCTCGAAGAAAAGAAAAAATAGAGCCACGCAGCGCGCTCGGTCCCAAAAGGACCAAGATCTGCCGGCAGCCTAATGACTGAGGAAAATCACTTGGGGTTGAGGATCGCCCGTAGCCGGATCGACAGGAATCATTCTCACACTACCCGGCGAGACGACATACAGAACGAGGTTGGCGGGGAAACCGTTGACCAAGCTCGGAGTCATCGTTCCGCTGCCATCGGTTGCGACCGCGTAAGTCCCAGAGAACGTCTGATCCGTGGCCGGAGTGGCGGGGGGAATGAACTCATCCAAGGTGCCGTTAACGGTCCCGCCGCCAGTCGCGCTCACTTGGCCGGTCATGTTTACCACATCGGTGTCCGCTTCGTTGGGTGCGAATAGAGCGTAGCTGCCTTGGATAGACGATGCGGAGAAAGGCGCGCCGGTTTGCTGCTCCAGCAAACCGTATGTCACAGCCGGATCTGAACCGATGATGAACCCTTGGTTCGGTCCGATCAGGTATGCTCCAGCCAGCCGCGAACCCAGACCCGTGAATGATACGTGGCCGTTTTGAAGCACCTGGTAAGTTCCGGACAAGGAATTCACCGTGACGGTTCCGGCGTCGTTCTGAGTGTACGCCAACGTGGCGCTGCCATTGCCCGCAGTCGAAGCCAAAATACCGCCAAAGACGGTTGAATTGCTGGCTGCGAGTCCGGTGCCGGTTACAACTCCGGAACCTTGCAATACGGCCTGATTGAATTGCGTGCCCGGCTTCTGCAGGATCATTTCGCCGCTGAGCCGGGGAAAGGGATTGGTCGTAGTGCCCGAGTCAATCTCTATGAAGAGAATATCGTTGGCTGAAACGAAATAAAAAAAGAACGTCAGTTTTATTTGCGCGCTCGTCGGAGGCTGAAACACCATCTCCGCTTCACCTTTCGAGTTGCTCGAAAACACGCTGAAATCACCAGTGAGAGCAATTTGCGAATTGTACACGCCGGCATCGTTAAAGTCCGCCGAGCCGGGGCTCAGAGTGCTGGAGCCATCGGCGGTGACTTCTCCTGCCAGCACTGTCGGTGCGGCCAGAAAGTCACGGCCGCTGAACTCAAAAGAGTAGTTCCCGCTGAAGTTTGCTGCCGAGAAGCTTCCCGCCACCGGCTTCATGATTCCCGACCCGTGTGTGATTCCCACACCGGTCGCGCCCGTGGTATCGTTCTCGATTACGTGCAGGTTGCTGTTTGAGTCAATTGCCAGCAGATAGTTGGCCGTGAATACAGCGCCGAGTGAATTGGTAGCCTTTAATTGCATCGTGCCGCGTCCATCCGAGCCCACGGCGTAGGTTCCCGTGAGGCCTGCCCCGGTCACCACCGCGCTTACCCGGTTGATGTCCTCAACGCCGCTTGATATGTTTCCCTTTCCGTCGGTCGTAAAGTTTCCTGCAATCAACACCGTTCCGTTGGAATCAAATCCATTGAACAGGAAACTGTAGGGACCGGTGATCAGAGAATTGGTGCTTGTCGAACCTGTGTTGACGGTTATGTGGAGCTGCTGCGTTGCCTTGGCCGGGCCGCTCGCGCCGGTAGCGGAATCTTCCACTTGAACGGTGAAGTTCGAAGTGCCGGTCATAATGGGTATGCCCGTGATCGTTCCCGCCTGAGGATTCAAGGCCAGGCCGGCAGGGAGCTGGCCGCTGACTACGCTCCAGGTGTAAGGTTGCACCCCGCCCGTAGCAGTCAGGCTCGCGCTGTAGGATGTGGCCGTCATTCCTGCGGGCAGCGGCGCGGTGGTGGCTTGTAGCGGTTGACCCGATTGAATCAAGATTGTAAGCGTTCCAGATGTGGCCATCTGCTGCGGGATTGTGGAGTCGGTAACCGTCGCTACGAACGAATACGACCCTGGAGTCGTGGGCGTACCTGAAATCACTCCGGTCGACATGTTTAAGCCCAGTCCGGGAGGCAAAGCATTTGACGGGACCGTCCAGGTGTAGGGCGTAACTCCACCCCTGGCAGCAAGCGTCCCGCTATAGAGCTGGTTAACAACTCCGGGAGGCAGAGAATTCGTGCTCACCGACAGCGCGGTGGCTGGAGTAATCGTGACCGTGAAGAGCGTAGACAAAACCGAAAGTGGTTGCGGCGACCCGTTTTGCCGCGGCACCGCGCCGTTATCGGTCGCTTTGACATAAAACGTGTAAGTGCCGGCAGTGGTGGGCGTGCCCAGCAAAAGCCCCGTCTGGTTCAGAGTCAATCCCGGAGGAAGGCAATTCGTTTGGTTCGGATTTGGGCAAACCACGCTGAAGACCAGGGGCGGGACTCCGCCCGTCACTGCCATCTGCTGGCTGTAAACCTGGCCGTTTGATCCGTTCGGAATGATCGTGGTCGTGAATGTGGGAGGCAGCACCACGCTGATCGCGGTCGTTGCGCTAACGCTGGAGGCCGCGTTGGCGACCGCTTTTAAACTGACCGAAAGCGTAACCGAGCTGTTGGTCGGGGCGGTGTAAGTTACAGATGTTTTCGTGATGTTGGTCAACGTGCCGCATCCCGTTCCCGCGCATCCCGTCCCTGTCAGCGTCCAAGCAACGCCTTGCATCCCTGTGTCGTTGCCCAGAATGGCGTTGAACTGTATTACCTGGCCCTGATCCACGGTCTGAGATGTATTCGGCGTCACTTCCAAGGTGATAGACGAGCCCCCACCGCAGCCCGCCAGCAGCCCCACGCCGAGAAAAGAGAACAGGACGAGCCCGAGCAGCCGCACTCGCGCTAATCGGAAACCAAAATCCGAGTCCGCAGCTGCACTTTTATATCGGGATGGAGCGACTTTCGCAGTCCGGGCATACGCCTTCGAAGTTGTCATATCACCTTGGATGTCTTTTTTCAGATTCGCCCAGACCGGTGGGACAGAACCCGTTCTCGAATCACTCGCTAAGAATGCGAAACAAATGGAATAACAAAACCGCCTCAAAGTGTCAACGCACATCTCCTGCGGCCCTGCGCTGCGCCGCGCGCGACGATATGCCTGAGCCATTGCAGCTCCCCGCCGGAGCGCTTTAGGGCAGTGAACCAGCGGCATTCGTCAGGCATGTGGATGCGCTAAATCTGCAGTCTGTTGCCTGCTCTGAACTTGAAATCCCCGCCCAGCGGCTTTCGCGGCGACAACTCTCGCAGGCGTTCGTCGCATCAAAATAGCGTCTGCCGGCTATTGTACGCTGCAAGGGCCTCTGCATTTTCAATTTTCATCCGTTTTTAGTATAAACATTGGCTCGGAACGGGCCCGCACGGACGAAAGTCATTCTGCTCGGAGGAATGCGTTGATTGAAGTTCAGGATCTGACCAAGTCATACGGATCGGTGAAGGCGGTCGATGACATTTCCTTTACCGTAAATAAAGGCGAGATTTTGGGCTTCCTGGGGCCTAACGGTGCCGGCAAGACTACCACCATGCGGATTTTGACCGGCTACATGCCGGCCACATCGGGCACCGCACGCGTCGCTGGGTTTGATGTTTCTCGCGACTCGATGGAAGTCCGCCGACGCATCGGTTACTTGCCCGAAAATCCCCCCCTGTATCCCGACATGACCGTGGAGACCTATTTGGATTTTGTGGCGCGGATTAAGCAAATAGCGCCGGAACGACGTAAAGTGCGCATCGACGACGCGCTGGGAAAAACCAATTTAGAAGAACGGCGCTCCGAGTTGATCAAAAGGCTGTCGCGCGGTTACAAGCAACGTGTAGGCCTGGCGCAAGCGTTGGTGCACGATCCGGACGTGATCATTCTGGATGAACCGACCGTGGGTCTGGACCCCAAACAGATCATTGAAGTCCGGAACTTGATCAAGGGCCTGGCAGGAAACCACACCATCATTCTGTCCACGCACATACTTCCGGAAGTGAGCATGACCTGCGATCGGGTGGTAATCATCAACAAAGGCAAAGTGGCGGCCGTCGACACTCCGGAGAATCTAACGTCACAGCTAAAAGGCGGCCAGAAGATCCGCGTCGAAGCGGAGGCTCCCGAAAAACCTCTGCGCGAAGCGCTCGCGCAAATCCCGGGGGCCAGCCGCGTGGTGGTTGAATCGCAGCGAACCGGCAGCCGGCTGGTGGTCACCGTAGAGGCGGCGCAGGGCAAGGACTTGCGCAGCGAGATCGCGGCGAAAATTGTCCAAAACGGTTGGCCTCTGTTCGAACTTCGCGGGGTTAGCCTGAGCCTGGAAGAGATTTTCCTCGAGCTTACGACCGACGATTCTGCCCACGCGCAGCCGGCCAGTTAATTTCCAGTCCATCGAAGGAGCAGAAAGCGTGATGCAAAGTTTGTACGCAATTTACCGCAAGGAGATGGGCCACTATTTTGTTTCGCCCATCGCCTATATTTTCATCGGTCTTTTTCTGATACTGAGCGCATTCTTCTTCAACGTGATTCTTACCGCAGTGATTAAAGAATCCTTTCAGATGGAAATGCAAAGCATGCAGATGGGAGGCGCGCCTGGTTTCGACGCTCCCGCGGAAGTCATGCGCGCCTTTTTTGGCCTGCTCTCGACTCTGGTGTTGTTTTTCACGCCGATTCTGACCATGAGCGTTTATGCCGAGGAGCGTAAGCGCGGCACGATGGAATTGCTGATGACATCGCCGATCAGCGAACTGGACATCGTGCTTGGAAAATTCCTGGCTTCGCTTTCTTTGTTCGCCATTATGTTGTTGCCCACCGCCAGCTACCTGATTTTCATGGTTGTTCATAGCGACCCGATGATGCCCTGGCGCATGGTAGTTGCCGGATACGCGGGAGTGCTGCTTCTCGGCGGATCGTTGCTCGCGCTGGGCTCCTTTGTTTCGTCTTTGACAGAGAACCAGCTCATCGCTGCCGCGATCACTTTTGCCGCTTCTCTATTCATCTGGGTGATCGACATTCTCGGCCGCGATTCCGACAGCGTGGCGGGCGCCGTGCTTCATTATCTTTCAGTGATACGGCATTACGAGGACTTCACCCGGGGCGTTATCGATACTTCCAGCTTGATTTATTACGCCAGCTTTATCGTACTTTTCATTTTCTTGACGGTGCGCTCGGTCGATTCCATGCGCTGGCGCCGAGCCTGAGCCAGATTCCCAGGATTCGCAATCTGACGGAGGAATTTGCAGTATGAAATGGGATCGCAAAGAATTGGCAAAATTTATCGGCACCATGGGTGTGGCGATGCTCATCGCCGGGTATCTGCGTTATACGATTCAGGGCGAACTACTCACCTTCAGCAAAGTCGTTCTGATTCTCGGCGGTTTGTTCGTGCTTCTATCGGTGATCATTGGTTTTTCCTACATTCTTGTTTTTTTCTCCAGGCGTTCCTCGCAACTCGGCACCAACACGGCGATTCTAACGCTGGCGGTGCTGGCAATCCTGGTGGTCGTGAATTTTGTAGGCTACCGCCATCATAAACGCTTCGACTTGACCACTGAAAAGCTGAACACCCTCTCCGATCAAAGCAAGAAAGTCGTCGGCGGGCTGCAGAAAGATGTCGTCATCGTTCATTTCGCCAAGGAGCCGAATCAGGCTCTCGACGATCAGATGGCTGCCTACACCAGCTTGAGCAGCCATTTGAAGTTTCAAAACGTTGATCCTGATCGGAAGCCTGAGATCGCTCACGAATATGGCGCCACGCGGATGGGCGACGTAATCCTCGCTTCCGGCCCGCGAAAAGAACACCTGGAATCGGGAATCGGCGGTGCCCTTTCGGAAGAAGACATCACTCGCGCGATCATGAAAGTGACCCAAGACAAGGTGAAAACGGTTTGCTTCATCACCGGACACGGCGAAAAGTCATTGAGTGATGCCGGCGAAACCGGCTTCAGCCGCGTCGAGGCGGGTTTAAGATCGCAGAATTACACCAGCAGGACCATCAATCTGGTTTCTGAGAATGGCATCGCCCCTGATTGCGACGTGGTCGTGGATGCCGGCCCCACGCAGCAATTCTTCCCGCAGGAAGCCGCCATGCTCGCCAAATATTTGCAGGGAATGGGCAAGCTATTGATCCTGGTAGACCCTCAAACCGACCCCAAGCTTGGTGAAGTGCTGAATGCCTGGAACACCAGCGCCGGCGACAACGTGGTAATTGATGCGAGCGGGGTGGGCAGTCTCATTGGTGCGGGCCCTGCGATTCCGCTGGTTACGACTTTCGGCGATAGTCCGATCACCAAGGGTTTTAACGGCATGATGACTTTCTTCCCGCTGGCCCGGACGGTGTCTATCGCGGATAAATCGAAAACAGAACCGCAGGTCGTTGAACTTTTGAAGACCTCGCCCCGCAGTTTCACCGTTCCAAGCTTGAAACAGGGACAAAACGAGCTAAAGTTTGATCCAAAAACAGCCGGCCCACTTTCGCTCGGCGTGGCTGCCTCGCGAAAATCAGGAAGCGGAGAAGCCCGGTTGGTTGTGATCGGCAACTCCGCGTTTGCCGCGAATCCTTTCCTGGGCCAGCAAAAAAATGGAGATTTGTTCTACAACACGATCAACTGGCTCGCGCAGGACGAGAATTTGATCTCCATTCGTCCCAAATCTCAGACCAACCGGCGCATAACGCTGACGCAAGCCCAAAGTAGCGCACTCATGTGGCTGGATCTGATCTTTCTTCCGGGCATCGTAATTCTTTCGGGAGTTTACATCTGGTGGAAGCGCCGGTAGGTTGCGGCAGCCAGACAGCCATTCCTATGATCAGGAAATCAACATTGTTTGTGCTTCTAGCGGCCATCGTTCTGGGCGCTGCTGTGTATTACTTTGACTGGCGGCGCAGCCAAAGGGAAAGTGAAAAGCCCCCTGCCGACAGCGAGAAGCTTGCGTACTCGATACAACCGCAGGACATAAGCTCTCTTACGATTCAGCATCCGGCGAATTCCAGCGAACCCACCCTGCATTTCGAAAAACGCAACGGGTTGTGGCAGGTCACCCAGCCGATCGAAACGCAAGCAGAGCAGGCCTCGCTCGAGGGAATCGCCGACAGCCTGGCCAGCGCGCGCATCTCGCAAACTGAGCCGGGAACGCCTGACCGATTAAAAGTGTTTGGCCTTGATCCGCCGGCTGTTTCAGTCGAGTTCCAGTTGCAGAACGGCGCAAAACATACGTTGGCCTTGGGCAACAAGGATTTCACCGGCATTTCCGCGTACGCGATCGTGGACTCGGCGAAAGATGCCGCGCTGCTTCCTGAATCGCTCCTGGTCAGCGTGGATAAATCACTTGAGGATTTGCGCGATCGCAATGTGCTTCATCTCGCTAGCGGCGAAGTGGTGGCCTTTGATCTGAAGAACGCTTCCGGCCAGGTTTCCGCAAAGAAGGAAAAGGACGAATGGAAATTTACGAAGCCCGCCGAAGCAAGAGGGGATGCGAGCAGCATCGACAGCCTCCTCGCTTCGATCGCGGCGGCCAAGATGAATGCGGTTGCCAGCGAATCGCCGGATCATTTGGACAAGTACGGTTTGGCAAGTCCGGCTATTTCCTTCACGGCCACAGACAGCAAAGGAAAAACCTCGACGCTCGTCGTTGGAAAAAAGCAAGAAGGACAGTATTTCGCTCGCGATACGTCCAAGCCCACCATATTTCGCCTGGATGAAGATTTTTACAAAAAGCTCGCACAGACCCTTGGCGATCTACGAGACAAAAAGCTGGCACACTTCGATCCCGCAACCATAACTCACCTGGAGATACACAATGCCAGCGGCACGTTTATCTGCACGCGCAAATCCGACACGGCCTGGACCATCGACGCGCCCGCCGATCAGAAAGGAAAATCGCCCGAGGTGTCGAAGCTATTTTTGCCGTTGGAGCAGGCCGTAGCCGAACAAGTTTTCGACCAGCCCCCGGCTGATCTCCGCGCGAAATTGGCTAAACCCGCGTTCGAGTCCACGATAACGGACAAATCCGGCAAGAAGTTAACCGTCGAGATATCGGGCGAGTCCGGCGGATTTGTGTATGCTAGGACCAGCGATAGCCCGGCCATCTATAAATTCAAAAAGCAAATTCTGAGCGATTTGAATTTCAGCAATCTGTACCCCTCATCCTGACGCGCCACATTCCCGGGGATTCACGCGCGCTAGGGCGAGACTTCAACTTCCGCGGGAAGCGATTCCTCAATCCAGGACGCAACCAGCAATACTTTCACTGCCTGGGGCGAAACAAATATGTAATACGACCGTTCTGCGCGTTTTAGCTCATAAAAACCCACCCGTTTGGGGTCTCGAACCAGCGTTGCTCCAAACGCCAGTGCGTCTCGAAGCTCCCTGATCGTTTCCTGCGAATGACTCCTCAAATCTTCGATTTCCAGTTCGCGCTCGGAGCAGTTCACCATGGGTCCCCCAGCGCTCTTATCGTCCCTAATTTGGTATTACGTCAGGGGAATCACAAAAGGTCCAGAGCCAGACCCAGCCGCGAGGAAGGTTTCCATTTTGAATCAGCGAACTTCCTAACCGTGCCGCCGGAAAAGTATAGGAGGGTTAACCATCAACTAGTCACTTGCGCGCACTCCGTAAAATTGCCATAGTTCAGAAACCCGAGGCCCACTCATCGTGAAAAAAAAGAGACCAACGAAGTCAACCCGTCTGCATCGAGATAAGAGAAGGAAGCATCAGCACTGGCAAGTTACCGTTTTCTACCACGACGGCGAACGATTTGCGCGCGTGTACATCGACCGGGATCGGGCTCAGCGATTTGCGGCTCGCCAGAAGAAATCTCCCATCGTCAAAGCGACGCGGATTCTCGAGGTAGATTGAGCGACTTTCGCCGACTGCCGCCTCTGGGCAGCGGCCTTGCGGTGATGCGCGAGCGGCTTGCCTTGCGAGGCCTTGTTCGCGTCTAGGCCTCGTGCTATAAATAATCAAGAATCACGAACGCCGAAGGGCGGGATTCGTATAGTGGTAGTACGCGACCTTGCCAAGGTCGAGGCGAGAGTTCGATTCTCTTATCCCGCTCCAACATTTCACCTCCCAGCCTGGTACTTCGGGCCCTTGTGTTTTGGGTGATTTCACCCCCTTGAGTTTGCTGCCGAGCGGATATGGGGACCGAGCAACCCGGACCTGCATTCTTTCAGAGACGCATCCTGCCTGCTGGCGTCTAACACGTTGTGTGAGTTTGTGGAGATGCATGTAAATTCCATGACCGGCTTGCAAAATCTGTTGTCGGCTACCGATTCTTTGGAGTATCCTCCCTCGGCACTCCCCCGGATTCCACCGGGGCTTGGAAACCGGTCCAGACCTACAAAACCAACCCAAACAGAAACATCCGAATGTGCTTGGATGGCGTAGTTAAAGATAGGAGTGGTTGCAGTCCAAACTCTACAGGAGGTAATTCGGGAAATGACAAAGTCTAAGAAGGCTCTGGTTGCTGGTGCAGCACTGGCAGGTTTGCTTGCGGGTACCAGCGCAACGATTCAAGCATCGAATCTTCTACCTGGCTTGAGAGCTGCCGCGCAGGCCGATCAAGCGCCAGCCGACAAGAAGGTGAAAGAAAAGCACGCTTGCAAGGGTCAGAATTCCTGCAAGGGCAAGGGTGGATGTAAATCGAGCGACAATGGCTGCAAAGGCAAGAACTCTTGCAAGGGCAAGGGTGGTTGCGCAACCGACGGCTCGAAGATGCCCGAGTAAGAAAGCGGAAGCTTTCTCCTGTTGAGGGCCGGACCGAGATATTCCGGCCTTCAACATCCCCTTCGATTTACCGGAGTAGTGAATGCCTGCGAATCGATTTAATAATTTTACCGACTACGGAATTGGGATTGGTTTGCGCGCGCCGCATTACCATCACATTCTCACGCGCAAACCGGTGGTGGACTGGTTCGAAATCATCTCTGAGAATTTCATGATCGATGGCGGGCGCCCGCTGCACATCCTGGATCAAATTATGGAGCAGTACAAGGTAGTGCAGCACGGCGTTTCCATGTATTTTGGTTCGGCGGAACGTCTGAACCGAGAGCATCTTCGGCGGCTGAAAACGCTGGTGAAACGGACGAGGACGCCTTGGCTGTCGGACCATCTCTGCTGGGGCAGCGTGGACGGCCGCTACACGCACGATCTGCTGCCCATGCCCTATACGTTCGAGGCTGCGCGCCTGACCGCGCAAAAAGTGCGCGAAGTCCGCGATTACCTGGAAGTGCCGGTGGTGGTAGAAAACGTGAGCAGCTACGCTGAATTTCACATTTCGGAAATGACCGAATGGGAATTTCTGAATGAGGTTGTCGAGCGCGCCGACTGTGGCATTCTGCTGGACGTAAATAACATTTATGTTTCGTCAAAGAACCACAATTTCGATCCGTTCACATACGTCAACAGCGTTCCGGCCGAGCGTGTGGCGCAGATCCACATTGCCGGCCATTCAAAATACCGCAAGTACATTCTGGATACGCACGATCACCCGGTGATCGATCCGGTGTGGAAATTGTACGGGCGGGCGATTGAACGCATTGGCCATACCGCAACTCTTCTGGAGTGGGACGACAGCATCCCGTCATTTGATGTAGTGCATGACGAAGCCTTGAAAGCCAATCGATTCCTTGCCAGCGCCTCGCTGGCGACGGCCGTATGAAGCTGCTTAGCCTGCAGCGTCGCATGGCCCGCGCGGTGATGACTCCGCTTACGCCGTCCGAGCACATGCGCTCGGTGGCCACAGATGGCCGCTCCCTGCGCGCCGTCGCTTCTGAAATTATCAAGCCCAACGACCGGCTCACTTCGTTCGAGCGCCTGGAAATTTACAATCGGCAATATTGGTTTCGGATACTGTCAGGTTTCGCGGAGGATTTCCCCGGCCTGCGCGCCGTACTCGGAGGTGGCCGCTTCGATCGCATGGCGAAAGCGTACCTTACCGATTGCCCCTCGCAATCGTTTACCTTGCGCAATTTGGGTTCGCGCCTGCACGATTGGTTGCGCAAGAACCCAGACTGGGCCGGCACGAAACAGCCGCTAGGGTTGGACATGGTGCGTTTGGAATGGGCCGACATTGAAGCGTTCGACGGAGCCGCCGAGCCGTCGCTAAAGCCGGAAGACCTGTCCGGCGCGGACCCAACCAAACTGCGTCTGCGGCTTCAGCCTTATATTCAACTTCTTGATTTGCGCTATCCCGTCGATGATCTTCTGTTAGAGGTTCGCAAGAACGACCAGGACACCGATTACGCCAGCAACGCGTTTAGCGAGCGACACCACCGGAAGCGCGTCTCGGCGGTTGCCCGGCTGAAACCGCAGGAAATCTTCCTCGCCGTGCATCGCATGGACGATTCGGTTTATTTTCGCCGGCTGGAGTGCGACGAGTTCGCCATTTTAAGCGCGCTTCGCGGCGGTAAAACGCTGAACCGCGCGGTCGAATCCGCATTGAAAAACAGCGCAATCCCAATGGAAGAGCGGCCAGCCCAAGTGCAGCATTGGTTCCAGACTTGGTCGGCGCTGGGATGGTTCTGCTGCACCGAGGGGAAGGAGCCCAGACCCAACTCGGCGGCAGCGGCGCGCGAAGCCCAGGTCTCCGGAAATGAACAGCGAAACAAATCCAATCCTGCGACTTTATAACGGTTTCCTCCGGGTCGTCTCCAGCCTTCCCTCTCCATTTTTGCTGGTGGTGCGACTGTATTGGGGTTGGCAAATCTCGCAAAACGGCTGGGGCAAACTTCATAATTTGGCGCACGTGACGCAATTCTTTGCCAGCCTTGGGCTGCCCGCGCCAGCATTTACCGCGGGTTTTGTCGCCAGTTTTGAATTCGCAGCCGGAATTTTGCTGGCGCTGGGATTGCTGTCGAGAATCGCGGCTTTGGGACTGGTGATTGATATGACCATGGCGTATTGGACCGCGGATCGCGAGTCGTTTTTCGCGTTTTTCTCAAACCCGGGGAAATTTTACGGCGCCGATCCATTCATTTTTTTCTTCGTTGGACTGATCATTTTGATTTTTGGACCGGGTAAAATCTCCCTGGACACGCTCTTCAGGCGGCTCATGGGAAAAGGGAAATATTCGGAGTCCGCAGAGACCAGCTCCTCCGCGGCTTGAGGCTCGCCAGATGACCTAGCGGATTGCGCGGGCAAGGCAGGCTGCAAAATGAATTTCAAGAGATTTCAAGCGGCGGCTCTTCTATGCTTAGCCGTGCTCTGCGTATGCACGGCGGGGCCTTTTCGGTCTGGGCAAATGACATCCACGATTGTTATCGGGAATTCGCGAATAGACGTGGTGGTGGAGAAAGGCACGCTTCAGGCTTCAAAGGAAGAACTGCTCAAGTGGGCGCAGTGGGCCGCGGAGTCGGTTAGCGCGTATTACGGACGCTTTCCGGTCCCTCATCTTTTGCTACGCATTGTTCCCAGTGGAGGCAAAGGCGTACGAAATGGGCGTACGTTTGGCGAACGGGGCGGATTCATCACCATCCATGTGGGCAGCGATTCCACTTTTGCGGATCTCGCCGAAGACTGGATGCTCACTCATGAAATGGTTCATTTGTCTTTCCCGTCCGTTGCCGACGAGCATCATTGGATTGAGGAGGGGATCGCAACGTACGTGGAGCCGATCGCTCGGGTGAGAGCAAAACACCTGGACGCCATGGAAATGTGGAGAGAGCTCGTGCGGGATTTGCATCAAGGACTTCCCGCGCCGGGAGATAAAGGTCTGGACCACACGCATACTTGGGGACGCACCTACTGGGGCGGCGCGCTCTACTGTTTTCTCGCCGACATCGATATTCATCGTCAAACGGAAAACAAAAAGGGGTTAGGCGACGCGTTGCGCGGGATCCTGAACGCTGGCGGAGACATTCGCCAGGACTGGGAACTTACCAAAGCTCTGGATGTGGGGGATCAAGCGGTGGGCGTGCAGGTGTTGCGTCCGCTCTATGAAAAAATGAAAGACCAGCCCTACGATGTAGACCTTGCGGCCCTATGGAAACAATTAGGTATTGACCAAGACGGCCGGACCATCCACCTGGTAGATAACGCGCCGCTTTCACAGACTCGAAATGCGATCACCTACGGCTCGGTTCTTCCAGCGGCGAGCGCAGCTTCGCCGGTCAGCATACTTGCGGGCGACACAGCCATGAATTTTCCTCAGCGATAAAATAAGCTCCTATTTCGTCTTCATTACGTACACGCCGTCCCAGTCGGCCGCAGGCGCTTCTTCCATAAACTCCACCGCGCGTTCCAAAAACGCCTGCGTCGGTCCGTCGTCGGGATAGGCGGTGAGAACTTGAGCAAATCTGTCGGAGGCTTCCTGCCAATCCTGGTCTCGGTAGGCCGCCATGGCATGATCGAACTGCGCCAACAGAGTTTCATACTTGTTTCTCTCCGCTGCTACGTCGAGCAACTCGTAGATATTTACCGGCTGGGTTTTCCCCTTCACTTTTATTTTGTCGAGTTCGCGGCAAACAAACTGCGAGGCAACTTGGCGGTAGGTGGCTTCGCTGATCACCAGCTTGGCATGATATTGCTTGGTGATTCCTTCCAGGCGCGAAGCGAGATTCACGTTGTCGCCCATGACCGTCCAGGCCAACCGCCGCGCCGATCCCATGTTCCCGACATTGACGAGTCCAGTATTCAACCCGATGCCCACGGCGATGGGGGGGCGTCCTTCGTTGCGCCATTTGACGTTCAGCCTCTCCAGCTCCCGAACCATCTCCAGAGCGCAAGTGCAACTGCGGAAGGCATGATCGTCCTGCGGGTAAGGCGAACCCCAGAAAGCCATAATGGCGTCGCCGATATATTTATCGAGCGTGCCTTGATGCGCAAAAATAATCTCGGTCATGGCGCCAAAGTATTCGTTCAACAGGTGTACGAGTTCGTCCGGCGATAGTCCTTCAGACAGCGTGGTAAAGCTGCGGATGTCGCTGAACATGATGGAGAGTTCCCTCATCTCCCCGCCGGGCCGGATGTACTTTTCAGGATCTTTTTCGATTAGCTCGATCACGCCGGGCGACAAATACTGGGAGAAACTCTTGCGAATTTGCCGTTTGGCACGTTCCTCGCGGATCATGCGGAAACTGGTGATGGCTGCATAGTTTGCCGCCAAAGTGCCGGCGGGAATCACGAAACTAAACCACCTGCCGTGGTCCGCGAAACTGAAATAGACAAACCAGGCGAACGCCACAAGCGAGACGATAACCGTGATGGTGGAATACAGCGGCGCAATGCGGCTGAACAGGAATCCGAAGAGGATGCCGAAGATCAATATAAAGGCGACATCCACTATTTCTTCATCTGTTCCCCGCGTCAGGAATCCGCGGCCTTTTTCTCCGCTGTGCAGCAGATTGTCGATGATGTTTGCGTGCACCTCCACTCCCATATAAGCCGGATCCTCCCAGGGAGTGTTGCGCACATCGCCAATCGCTATGGCGGTGGCACCGACCAGGACGATCTTGTCGCGAAATGCGTCGGGAGCAGTCGTTCCGCCGATCACCTCGGCCATGGAGTAGTGAGGATAGGTGTTATAGGGACCGGCGTAATTGATCAGGGCGGTGCCGTTTCGCGAAGGTTTTAGAAGGTGCTCGCCGAATTGAATTCGCTCCAAACCATCCTCGGCGATGTATGCCACGATCTGCTGGTCCGGAATTTTTTCGTATTCACGAATCACCTGCAGAGGCAGAGACGGAAAGAAATCCTGGTCCTGGTAACGGACCATCAACAAAGCGCGCCGCAGGGTGCCATCCGCGTCCGGATTAATATTCAGGAAGCCAAAGGAGGCCGCGGATTCGGCAATCTTGGCGATGTTGGCTTCCACACCGGCGGCAACGGTTCCTCCGTTTTGTTTCCACGCGTTTCCCAGGTCAAAAGCCCGTCCATCTTTGCCCTTGACCGGAACAACCTGGGGGAACGTTTGGGCCCATACGATGTTGAAGTACTCCTCCGCCGACTTCGTATCGGCTGAGTTCGCGCGTTCAGGGTCCAGGAAGATATGGCCGAGGATAACGTCGCCACTTTTTTTCAACACCGCGGCGAAGTTGGCGTCCTGGTCGGTGGAACTTTCCAGCTCTTTCACTTGCTTCAAGACATTTGGCGAGATAGAAGAGCCGAGGTTTTTCTGCAATTGCTCGAGTGCTTGCGGCCCGGAATTGCTCTCAGGAGTCGGGAATGTGAAGTCAAAGGCGATCACGCGCGCGCCACCGGCATTTAGCCGCTGCACCAAAGTTGCATAATTGTTTCGTGGAAGGGGGAAAGAGCCAATTTTTTGGAGCGTTCCCTCGTCAATGCCGACAATCACGATGCGAGGATCGTGCAGGCGCTTGCCGCGCAGATCGAATCGCATGTCCAGCGAGCTCTGTTCGATGTTCTGAATAAAAACAAACCCGGCCCGATTGTCAGAGTTGATGCCAGAGAAAACGAAAAGTGCGAGTCCCGCCAGAGTGACCAGCAGAGCCAGACCCACATCGATTCGGCCAAAGGAGAGCTTTCTCAGCCATGCCGACCAGCGGGACGAGGACTCTTCCTGCAGTCTCATAAATATCGCAAGCGAGAAGAAGAATTCGCGGCAGCTTTCACCGCCTTACTATAATTCCCTCTGCCACGCGCGCGTTTGCCTATTTCCCGCGCGTGGGGGTCTGAGTCCCACCGGTGCCCACAGCGATGCCCACGCTGAGGCCGATCGCGATCGCCGAGCCGATGATGATATTTCGCACCGTATGACCGTTGCCTTTTCCGGGGCGCCCGGTAGGCGGTCCGTTCTCTGGCACATCTGTTGACAATTGGCTGGTTTGTTGCGTGGCTGCCGGGGTTTGCGAAGTGTGAAAGCCACCGGGAGGAATGATCGTCACGATTTCCACCATTTGGCCGGCCCCGACGAGTATCGAACCTCCCGTGGAGCTTGTTTGTCCCGAATTATTTTGTGCCTGGGCATCGCCCCGGGGCGTAACGGAGACCTGGCCTTCATAACAAATGACCGTTGTTTTATTGGCGCCGTAGGCCACATAGAAATCCGTTCCGATCACGCCGATGACGGCATTAGGGGTAGTCACCTGGAACTTGCCGCCGGGCTGTGTGATCTTAACCACCTGGCTTCGCACTTTGCCGAAGTTCATCTCAAGGGAGGTCTGTTGCGAAGCGGCATCGTGCTGCACGATGCGGAGTTCGCTATCGGAGCCCAGGCTCAGCATCGAGCCATCGTCCAAACCGGCTCGTAGGCGGCCCGAATGCGTGGTCTTCAGCAGGTCATTCCACTGAAGATCCTCTTTCACTTTCGCGGGCTGCGAGTTGCGTGTGGCTGCCGGGATCATCGCGCTGATCTGGCCGGCGTGCTGTGCATTGGCCTGCGGGCCGGCCAGGGCCGGCCAAGCGCAGAGAAGCAAGCAGAGTGGTCCCACCAGCAGGCGTTTCAATAGATTCATCGGTTCTGTCCTGTCCGACCTGATTTTTGCTAGCCTAATCTTCGCAGAGCACTTAGGAAAGTCAACGAGCGAAGATGTATGCTGTCGCCAAAAAGCTTACATCGGATAGGAACGGATCGGAGGGTGGGGCGCCTTAGCCCGTGGCTTGCGCACCATTCACGTGCTACAGTTTGCTTTCGACCCTTATGCTGGCGTACTTGTGCGGTCCAATCGAATTCGCTGAAGATGGCGGCCGACTTTGGCGCCGCAAGCTCGCGCCCTTCCTGCGAGACCAGCTCGGCCACCGTGTTTACGATCCTGCGGAAGACGAAACCAAGAACCTGACGGGGGAAGAAGCGGCCAATTTTCGCGAGTGGAAAACCGCCGATGTCGAACGATTCCGCCGTACGGTGCGCAAGATCATTGCCTTCGATCTGGACCTCATCGAGAACAAAGCGGATTATTTGATCTGTTATTGGCCCGCGGCAAACGCACAGAGCGGTGGCACACCTGCCGAGTTGACTTTTGCGCATCGCAAGGGCATCCCGGTATATCTGGTGACGCCGATTGCGATTGAGCAAGTGAGCGGCTGGATGCTGGCGTGCTCCGACCAGCTATTTAAGTCCATCGAAGAGCTGAAAGAATTTCTGTCGGTACGATTTGCGCGTGAAAAACAGACCCAGCTCTGGAAATAAGCAGATCCCTCACCGCTTGCTGTTTTCCTGATAGAATCCGCGCCGCATGGAGAAAATTGTTATCGCCGTCGGCAGCCTCCGCCGGGTGAAAGTGAATGCGGTCACGGAGGCCCTAGCCTGGTTTGGACCATTTTTGATCGAGGGCGCGCAATTCGAAGTAACCGGCCGGGAGGTTCCAAGCGGGGTCCGCCACACCCCGCTCACGCGCGAAGATACCATGGCCGGCGCCCGCCAGCGCGCCGAAGCGCTTCGGCAAATCGCGCGAGAGAATCATGAGCCCTGGAAATATTTTGTGGGCCTGGAAGGCGGGCTCGACGTCATGGGCGAAGGTAAGGTCCGCCGAGTGTTTCTCGAAAATTGGGCTTACGCTTCAGACCGCTCGGGGCCGGGATTTTTCGGGCAGTCCGGAGCGGTGATGCTGCCCGACGCGCTGTCAAAGTCAGTGATTGACGAGGGTGTGGAGCTGTCCGAAGCGATCGACGCGTTTGCCGGCAGCAAAGGCATTCGCGACGCGAATGGTGCCTGGGGCATACTGACGCGCAATCTGATCACGCGCCAAGACGCTTTTCGAGCTGCGGTGATTCATGCGTTCGCGCCGCTGTTTAATGGCGCTGTCTATTCGCGGAATTCCTAGCGGGAAGTGAGTTTCACTCTGTGCTAGCCTAGCATCAGGAGACGAGCGTGGACATTGTAAAGGGCAACATGGGCTGGATCGAAGTCGTCGTCGGGCCGATGTTTTCCGGCAAAAGCGAAGAACTCATCCGGCGTCTGCGGCGGGCGGAAATAGCCAAGCAGCGCGTGCAGATTTTCAAGCCGGTCATTGACCAGCGCTATGCCAAGAATGGAATCGTTAGTCATTCGGGGCTGGAGCTGGACTCCGAGCTGGTGAAGACGGGCGAGGAAATTTTGACGAAAGTTGCGCCGCGCACCGAAGTGGTGGGAATCGACGAAGCGCAGTTTTTGGGCGAGAGTGTAGTAGAGAGTTGCGTGAAGCTCGCAGATCTTGGCAAGCGTGTGATCGTCGCGGGACTGGATACTGATTTCATGGGGCGCCCGTTCGAGCCAATGCCGCGCTTGTTGGCGGTGGCGGAAGAAATCACGAAATTGCTGGCCATTTGCATGCGCTGCGGAAATCCGGCGGTGCACACGCAGCGGCTGGTTGCCTCCGAAGAGCTTATTGTGGTGGGCGCCGGCGGAATGTATGAAGCGCGCTGCCGCCGCTGCTTCGAGCCGCTGTTGGCTACGCAGAAGATGGAAGAAGAGAGAGCTGCCGCCACACCGAAGGCGCGGGCCGCTATCAGCTAAGGCTTTGCGGACTTTTTGTTGAGCCGCGAGCGAATTTCCTCTGCAATCGCACGGTGTTCCGCGCTCCCCACCACTTCAAGTGAGTGGGTGCGCCGATCCGCTGAACGCAATCGTTGCCGCAGGCGCTCGATTCGTCGATGGCTTAGCTCCCATTCACTGTCGTCAAATTCTCCCCGGTTGTGAGCCGACGAAATGCGCTCGAGTACCGTTCCGACGAGCGCCCACTCGTGACAAAGCAGCGCCATGTCGCTGCCAGCCTGAAACGCTAACACGGCGGAATCTTCGGCAGAGCGGAGCTTGGTAATCGCTCCCATGCCCAGGTCATCGGCCAGAATCACTCCATCAAATGGAGCGTCGCGCAGAACGCCGCCCAGGACCTTGCGCGAGAGGCTGGCGGGCAGTTCGGCGTCGATCTCTGGAAGAAGGATGTGGGCGGTCATAATCATCGGCACTTTCGCTGCTACCAGGGACATGAACGGAACAAGCTCGGCGGACCTGAGGCGTTCCCTTTGGCCGCCGAACACCGGCAAATCCTGGTGCGGATCCACTACCGTGTCGCCGTGGCCGGGAAAATGTTTGGCGCAGGCTAAGACTCCTTCGCTGGCAAGCGCGTTTGCAAACGCGGTTCCTAGGCGAGCGACTTTTTGCGGCTGGGAGCCAAAGCTGCGGCCAAGCGTCACCGGGCTGTTCGGCTGCGTGTGCAAGTCGAGCATGGGCGCGAAATCGAGGTTGCATCCGACCGCGCGTAACTCCCGCGCGAGAGATGCTGCTTGCCTCTCGACGAATACTTCGTCGTCCAGCAAGCCGAGTTCTTGGGGCGAAACCCATTGTGTGAAAGGAACGGGTAGCGAAAACCGTGTTCCGCCTTCCTGGTCGATGCCGATCAAGACCGGCTGTCCCGCGGCGCGATCGATTTCCGCGGTGAGCGATTGTAGTTCCTCAGCGCTGCCGAAATTCCTGGGGAAAATAACTACGCCGCCCAATCCGGCAGCCAGAAGATCGCGCAATTCGTCCGGAAATTCGCGGCCGTCGAAACCCAAGATAAACTTTTCGAGTACTCCACGCGGCACTTGCGAGGTTCGAGTCATCGGTTCATCTGTTATGATGCGCGAGATATTCGCGATTCATGGCCTGACGGGGTCGGGTCCTCATAGAGCAGAGTAGCCGCGGAGGAGCCTGCAGACAAGATGCGTATCGAAGCGCGTGCTCCTACACGAATTGATCTGGCAGGCGGCACGCTGGATATTTGGCCGCTGTATCTGTTTCATCAGCCCGCGTTCACCTTGAACTGCGCTATTAACTTGTATGCTTCCTGCACGATAGAAACCTACCGCAGCAGCAAGCGCATCAGGCTGATTTCGCTCGACACCAGGCAGCACGAAGAATTTGCGTCCTGGCGGGCGCTGGGGGGCGCGGCTCGCTATCGACTTCCGTTGCTCGCGCAATTTGTGAAGCATTTTCGTCCGCGGCAAGGATTGACCCTCACGACACACTCGCAAGCGCCCGCCGGAGCAGGTATTTCAGGTTCCAGTGCGCTCGCCGTTGCGCTTTCGGCCGCGTTTGATCGGCTCACCGGGTGGGGAGCCAGCCGCGTCGGCTGGATTCACTTTAGCCGCGACATCGAATGCGTTGTGCTCGGCGTTCCGACCGGTACGCAGGACCATTATCCGGCGGCTTTCGGCGGTGTTAGTTTGATCTCCTTTGGGTTGGGAGGCGAACAGCGGGAAGAACTGGGCGCCGATACAAGCGAGCTCGAAAAAAGATTGGTGCTTTGCTATACGGGTGAGCCGCGCCGCTCCGGAATCAATAATTGGAAAATTGTGAAAGCTCACATCGATGGCGATCGCCGGGTTTGGCGCAACCTGGAAGAGATTGCGAAGATCGCGCAGGAAATGGCCGCAACCGTGCGCGCCGGCAATTGGACCCAGGCGGGCCGATTGCTGCGCGAGGAATGGAACTACCGTCGCCGCAATTTGCCGACGATTTCAACTCCCACAATTGATCGCATCATTGCGCGCGCGCAAGAAGCCGGCGCTCTGGGCGGAAAAGTGTGCGGAGCGGGCGGCGGAGGCTGCGTAGCGCTGCTCATCCAGCCCGATGCGCGCGCGCGCGTGGCGAAAGCGGCGACCAAAGCCGGCGGACAAATACTTCCAATCCGCATCGATCGCCGAGGCGTTCGCGTTCGCCGATTTTGATGACAATTTCGCCGCATTCTGGCACCGCCGGAACGCGCCCCCGTGACCCCGAGACTGGCCCTCAGCTGCAACCATCCAGGGCCGCAGCGAATCCATATTCAACTAAGCGGCAAAATACAATAAAATGGGCGCCGAAGGCACCATGTATATTCGCTGCATACTCATCGTCCTGGCTGCCATGGCTTTCCACGCGGATCGCGCGGACGTCAATCGCTATCGCACTCCGGTGGTCTCCGATGCGCCGGGTCTCCCCGACTTGCCTAGTTCCGCCCACCCGGCCGATTTGTTTAGTCCCAACGTTTTCATTTCAGTAGTGCAGCAAACACCCGGCAAGCAGGCACCTCTCCAGCCGCAGTCGCGTTTGGAAATCATCCGCTACGTTTCGGGGGAATTTGCGAAGGTTGTATCGCCGATTCCCGGAGGTAGAAAAGGATTCAGAATTCCGGTGGGCCAAAAATTGAACGAAGCAGAGCTGAGGAGTGCCTTACGGCATGAAGGCACGGTGGCCAGCAAGGGCGATACCGTTCAGGTTACCGGTGTTGAGTTTCGCGCGAAGGAGATTGTCGTTGAAGTGAACGGAGGCGGTAAAAAGCATTTCAATTTGCGCGAACACGTCCAGGTTGGCATCGGAGGTTCGCAACCGCCTGCGATGGGGACGGGACCACAAGAAAGGCCTGGCGGCACGCTAATTCTCGATTACGGCCGTCCGGTCCCGGATCTGAGCGCTGATGACGTAATGACCGCGCTGCAGATGTTCCTGAGTTTTTCCAAAGAGCAATCCGCTGCGGTAAATTGGGTCGATACCCTGCCTCCCCAATTTAAGGACGCGATCAGGGACCAAAAAGCAGTCGTGGGCATGGACCACGAAATGGTGCTTGCCGCCCTGGGACGTCCGGACCATAAGGTGCGTGAGCGCGACCCGGACGGCACGGAGACCGAGGACTGGATCTACGGAAATCCTCCCGCGCGAACCGTTTTCGTCACCTTTACCGGAGACAAGGTCGTTCGGGTGAAAGAATACGATTGACCGCGTTGACTTTTTTCCTCGCGCAACCTAGCATCACCGTTCGGTACTAGCTTCGCGGTCCATATCCATTGCATGTGCCGGGAGGGCGAATGTCGATCAAGGTCGGAATCAATGGTTTCGGGCGCATCGGACGCAACATTTTCCGCGCGGCTCTCGAAGACCCCTCGATTGAGATCGTGGCGGTCAACGACATCACCGACTCAAAAACTCTGGCACACCTGCTCAAGTACGATTCGATTCTGGGCAACCTTCCCAACAAAGTTACGCATACGGAAGACTCGATCGCGGTGGACGGAAAGAGTTTCAAAGTTTTCCGCGTGAAGGATCCCGCCGAGCTTGACTGGTCATCGGTAGGCGCGACGATTGTGGTTGAGTCCACCGGACTTTTCACCAAAGGTGCGGATGCCCGCAAACACATTCGCGGAACAGTGAAGAAGGTGATTATTTCCGCGCCCGCCACGGACCCGGACGCAACGTTCGTTCTGGGGGTGAACGACAAAACCTACGATCCGGCAAAGCACCACGTGATTTCCAACGCCTCCTGCACGACAAACTGCCTCGCTCCGGTTGCCAAAGTGATTCACGATACTTTTGGAATCAACCTGGGGACGATGACCACCGTCCACTCCTATACCAATGACCAAAAGCTCCTGGATTTGCCGCATCCCGATCTGCGCCGGTCGCGAGCGGCCGCGCTTTCGATGATTCCAACCTCCACGGGCGCTGCCAAAGCCCTTCATCTGGTGATCCCGGAGCTCAAAGGAAAATTGGACGGTTATTCGCTGCGCGTTCCAACACCAAACGTCAGCGTGGTGGATTTGACGGTGATGACGAATAAACCCGCGACGGTGGAATCGGTGAACGCGACGCTGAAGGCGGCTGCGGACGGGCCCCTGAAAGGCATCCTGGCCTACACCGAGGAAGAATTAGTCTCCATCGATTTCCGCGGAAATCCGAATTCGTCCATTGTGGACGCCGGATACACGCGTGTGGTGGGCGGCAACTGCGTGAAAGTGCTGGCGTGGTATGACAATGAGTGGGGTTACTCGAGCCGCTGCCGCGATCTGATCAAGATTCTCGCTGCCAAGCTTTAATCCTTTCGAGAGACTCGCAGAGCGCGCCGCCTCCGAAACGAATATGAATAAGCTTTCCATCCGCGATCTTCAAATGTCCGGCAAACGTGTGTTCATTCGCGTGGACTTCAACGTCCCCATGGCCGGTGACAAAGTGGAAGAGGACACACGCATTCGCGAAACATTGCCGACCCTCCGCTTTGCTATGGAGAGCGGCGCCAGGCTTGTACTGGCTTCTCATCTCGGGCGCCCCAAAGGCAAGAAAGATCCAAAATTCTCTCTTGCGCCGGTCGCCGCCCGCCTGCAAGAGCTTCTCGGGGAGCCCGTCGTTTTCGCTCCCGACTGCGTGGGCGCGGATGCGGAATCAAAGAGCAAAGCCTTGCGCGATGGAGAAGTCATGCTGCTCGAGAATGTGCGTTTTCATCCACAAGAGGAAGCCAACGACCCGGAATTCTCGCGCCAGCTCGCTCAATTGTGCGACCAGCTTTTCGTTTGCGATGCCTTTGGCTCTTCCCATCGCGCGCATGCTTCGGTGGTCGGTATCACAAAATTTGTGCGCCAGGCCGCCGCCGGTTTGTTGATGGAGAAGGAACTCACCTATCTCGGAAAAGCAGTTTCCAACCCAGACCATCCGTTCGTCGCCATTCTGGGGGGAGCAAAAGTCTCCGACAAAATTGAAGTCGTACGAAACCTGATGAAGCTGGCCGATACGCTTCTCATCGGCGGTGCGATGGCCTACACATTTCTGAAATCAAAAGGTCTGCCGATAGGGAAGTCGCTGGTCGAAAACGACAAGCTCGATCTTGCTCGGGATCTTCTGGAAGAAGCGCGCCGCCGCAATTTCCGTTTCATTCTTCCCGTGGATCATGTAGTCGCGGAGTCTCCGAGTGCGGCAACGACAAGCGTCACGGACATTGCGCAAACTCCCGAAAACATGATGGGCCTCGACATCGGTCCCCAGACCATCGCGCAATTCAATCAGGAAATCAGCACAGCGCGCACGATCGTCTGGAATGGCCCGCTGGGGATTTTCGAAAAGCCTGCGTTCGCTCGAGGCACTTTAGCCGTCGCGCGTGCCGTGGCAGCGGCATCCGCCGCGGGCGCCACCTCGATCATTGGCGGGGGCGATTCGGTTGCGGCAATCGAGCAGTCCGGCGTAGCTTCGAAAATCTCGCATATTTCAACCGGTGGCGGAGCTTCGCTTGAATTCCTAGCCGGCCAGAAGCTTCCTGGCGTCGAAGCACTGACGAATAAATCCGGCGCTCAAAAGGATTTTTAATTGTCTCGCCGACCTGTAATCGCCGGAAACTGGAAGATGTATAAAACCCGTGCGGAGACACAACAATTTTTTGAGCGGTTTAAACCGCTGGTGGCCGGTTCGAAGCATTGCGACATCCTTGTGGCCCCTCCTTTCACCGCGCTTTCTACGGCCGTGGGGGCCACAGCCGGCACAGCGATTGGCATCGCAGCCCAGAACGCGCATTGGGAGCGCGAAGGCGCCTTCACCGGCGAAATCTCCATGCCCATGCTGGTGGAAGCGGGCTGCCGCGCGGTGATCATCGGGCATTCCGAGCGTCGCCAATACTTCGGCGAGACCGACGAGACGGTGAACCGCAAACTGCGAGCCGCGCTCCAGGCCGGCCTCACTCCCATCGTTTGCGTTGGCGAGTTAGCGGCGGAACGCGACGCTGGTCTGACCCATGCCGTGCTACAGCGCCAGTTCGAAGGCGGTTTTGCTGCGTTGACCGATGCGGAGTTCTCGCGTATTCTTCTAGCTTACGAACCGGTCTGGGCTATCGGCACGGGGCGAACCGCGACTCCAGAAATTGCAGCGGGCGCTCATGGTTACTTGCGCGAGCTCGCCGGGATGCGATTTTCGCCGGGATGTGCCTCCGCACTTCGTATCCTCTACGGTGGTAGCGTCAAGCCCGAAAATATAAAGGGGTTGATGGCGCAGGAGGAAATCGATGGTGCGCTTGTGGGCGGAGCGAGCCTAGAGGTGAAGTCGTTCGGCGCAATCGTAAATTTCTAGCGTCGCCTGCCATTCCGAATGGGTGGCCGCGATCTTGGAGTTGGAATGTCACCGTGGATGAAGTGGGGTTTGTCGCTGCTGATTGCGATCGGCCTGATCTGGGTCGGCTGGCGAATGACGTTTGTTCTGGTAGCGCTGCACGTGGCCGTTTGTTTCGTGCTGGTGATCGTTATTATGCTGCAAAGTGGTTCGGCTGCTGATTTGGCGGGAGCTTTTGGCGGTGCGGGCAGCCAGACCGCGTTCGGTCCGCGAGGTGCAGCGACGTTTCTTTCTCGCGCGACAACCTGGTGTGCGATCGTTTTCATGATGACCTCGCTCACGCTGTCGGTAAAGCGCGCTCCCAGCGATGCGGCTGGGATCCATTCCATCATGGAGGATACCCAACATCCGGCGTCGAAGCCGGACAAGCCTGCGGCTCCTAGCGGCGGCCAAATTCCGTTGACGCCGCCGGCCCAGGCTCCAGCGCCGCCTGCTACGCCGCCTAAGAAGTAATCGATATTTGTCTTGCAGGCTGGCAGAGTAAGCAGCGCTTCAGAGTTTTGGCAGTAGCCCCCATTGCGGCTGTGGCGGAATTGGCAGACGCACCAGCTTGAGGGGCTGGCGCTCGCAAGAGCGTGGTGGTTCGAATCCACTCAGCCGCACCAACCCTGCAAACCGTCGAAAGACCTTCGAGGTACCCCGGCCAATTTGTAAACCTGCGGTTTTCCTGAGAGGACCACTTCGGAATCTTTCCAAGGCGGGGCTGTCGGACGGATTTTATAGAAGGGGATCGCTAATCCCAGAAATCTTCCCGATTCAGAAGTTCAACGCCGATCTGCCTTCGGCCATCGCCATCATACCGGCAGTACACCACACGAGCCTGAACCCGGCTTCCTTTGTCTCTCCGGCACAGCACCACTGTGCCGCCGGCCTCGACTGCATGACGGCACACCAGTCCGGCGCCGTGCCGGCTCGTGGTCACCGTCCAGGTTTCCTCTTCCCATGTACGGCTGGGATCTTCGCGACGCAGCCATACCGGAACCGAAGAGGTCAGTCGTGGGCTGCGCCGCAAGCGCTTGCTTAGTTCCGATGCGCGCAGCAGAAATTCCAGCAGCTGAGTCTTGGTCTCCTTATCGGCACAGGGGGGTTCCTCAGAAAGCTTCCGTGCCTGTTCCACACTGGAGCTCAAGAATTTCCGGAAGGAGTCGATTTCAGAATCAGCAGGCTGGCTTTTCAATCTGTCGTTGCGCGCTTCGAGTTCCTGAAAGCAAGCGGCCAGAAAATGTTCCATGCAAAGGCGCTTGGAGTCGAAATCCGCGACACCCGGTTCGCCGCAAGCGCCCGAGCCGCAGGCAGTTTCTTCAACTATTTGTCGCGCGTTGCCTGAGTCCATCTGGTTTTCCACGAGCGTACCTCAATGATCCGATCGGGCTATTTTACTTTTCTCTTGGTGCCTTTCCCATTCCCTTGGCCAGTTCCGAGATCGCACCACCGACGAACTCCAGGTGACTGCGGCTGTAACTGGCCAGCTCACTGGCAAAGTGATGGGAGGTTTCGGCGGCTTTTTCTTTGAGCGAGCTGAGAGCTTTCTCCACAATGGGCTGAAACGCCTCTCGAAAATGTCGCTCCGCTTCGGCGGAATATTTCTGGCCCGATGCGCGAAGGTTGCTCAGAGCCAGTTGTGTCGCTTCCTTGCTCTGGGCCTGCAATTCCTCACGCGCGGCGTCGAGCTTCTGTTGAATCGCTGATTCGAACTTTTTCTCACAACGAGTATAAATTTCCTCGATTCGCTCGGTCGATTTTTCAATCGATCGCTCCACGGCTTTTTCCAATTCGTTTTTCTGCTTCGCCAGATCCGACGTCACTCTCAGCGCATTATCGATGCTTGGCGCCATTTGCTCTTTCAAGCGCGCCACGATTCGGCCCACCCCTTCCTTGCGCGAAGATTCCAACACTCCCTGGACGCGCTCCGCCGCTTTGATCGCCAGGCTCTGCGAAGATTCGTCGAGCTCCCGGCCTCGCTGGTCCACCCGTTCGAGAGCCTGCTGGACGTCGGTTTCGAGTTTTTTCTTCCATTGGCCGTACAGGATGCGGGCGCTTTCCTGGCTGGCCTTGTTCAGCTGCTTGATGGACTGTTCGATCCATGGCCCGGCCTGCGAAGCGCTCGCTTCCGACAGAATTTGCTTCGCCTCTTCCCGCAGAGAACTGCGCAGCTCGGCTAACATCGTGCCCGCTCGATCGCGAACCGCGGCGGCTGCGGCTTCAGCCAGCATGCCTTCCATCTGCTGCTGAAAATCGCCCATGAGGTGGCCAACGGGCCGAGCAGCTGAGGGTGCTGCTAGGGTTTCGGATTGGCGCGCGCTGCCTGTCCCGCGTCTGTCTCCCGCCGCGCTAGCGCTCGCATCCGGACGCGGCACGGCAAAAGGCTTGGGCTTCGATGTATCCATTTCCAGAGTTCGGGCGCCGCTGAAGGGAAGCCAATCTAGTGGCGGAGAGTCAATGCCCCAGATATTGCCGGGAGTCTCCAGCTCTACGGCGGTCTGAAAAACGCCATTGGGATCTTGAGGCCTGTCCACCCACTTCACTCGTCCGCGTGCGGAAATTGGCGGAGAATTTGGCTTATTGGGCTTTAATTCCAGGACCACCAGCGCGTTTGTCAAAACTTGATGCTTTGACAAGTACTTGAAGCCGTGGCAACTGATGGCCACGGTGGAAACATCCTCTTTGTAAGGGCCTCGAAAGGAGTCCACACCTTCCACCCTCAAGGGAATGGCGTGTTCAATGCGCGTGCTGCGCCGCGCTGGCCGGTGTGCAGCCGAGCTATTCGACATATAGGTCTCTCAGTACTGGGAAACTCAGGATAAATCAGCTAGTGGAAAGCGGCTGGCAAATCGGCATCGGAATTTTCTAAGAGTTACTACCAGCGTAGTCTGAAGTCTCTCGCCCGCGGCATTTAGCGTCGTGTTTGGACTTGCGCTATCATGTCTGAAGGAAGGGTCCATTTTTATGAGCACAAGTATCCTGGAAGTTCTCCGGGACCATCACCTAGCTCAGGTTGCGGGTGAGGCTCGTCGAGCGGGTTGTCCGCGCCGCGTCTTCTTGCTGTCCCCGGCTAACGTTTCGGGAGTTCGCGGGAAGATGGTCGCGCATGAAAAGGCCAAATTTGAATTGGCCGTGCGGCTGCGCGAGCAGGGTTTGCCTCTCGGCGAGCTATTTAGCTTCATCAGCGGGCTCTATTTCCGGGGAAAGATGGCCTATGCCCGCGCGTTTGGAGAAATTTCATCGAGCACGCCCGGTGCGTATGTCATAACGGCCGGACGCGGCCTGCTCCCACCGGAGACCGTTGTGACGCAAAGTGAGTTGAGGAAACTTTCTGCAGTCCCGATCGATCACCGGGATGCGCGGTTCCGGCGTCCGCTCGAGCGTGACGCCCGCTTGCTCTTCGAAATGATCGGAGCGGACTGCGAGGTTGTGCTGCTCGGCAGCATTGCCACGCCGAAATATGTAGAGCCTCTGCTCGGAGTGTTTGGCGAACGCTTGCTCTTCCCGTCGGAATTCGCCGGACGCGGAGACATGAGTCGTGGGGGGCTGATGCTGCGTTGCGCGCGGGAAAACGTTCCACTGACCTACGTGCCGGTCGCGACTGCGGAACGCCACGGGCGCAGGCCTCCCAAACTGCCGAAGCCAGTTCGCAGCCAGGCGCGTCAGACGATTTTTTCTGCGGCGAACGTTTGAGAACCAGCTTTTTAGCGCGTTTGGATGGCTCAGCAGAAATCTTTTCCTCACAATCACCCTTGATATTCGGCACCGCTTGTATATGATGCCGTTGGAAAATTAGAATGCAATTCTATCGAGCGCTTGGTGCGCGCCCGACAACGGGAGCAGCGATGCGACTTGGCGATCGCAACAGCAGGAGCGGTTCTGCGGCAACGGCAGCGTTGCTGGCGACTTTTATAGTGATCATGGTGGTTCTGACCGTGTACGTCTTCGCCAAGAATTTGTACTCGCCGCCGGCAACGATCACAAGCGTGGGCGCCGCGGTGGACCATCAATATTTTCTGACCTTGTGCGTCACCGGCACCGTTTTCATTCTTTCGCAACTGGGACTTGCGTACGCGATTTGGCGATTCCGCGACCGCGGCCAGACCGTCCATTTCACCCGCGGCAATAACACCCTAGAGATGATCTGGACCAGCGCCACGATCATTCTCTTCCTGGGACTCGGTCTTCTCGGCCGCAAAGCTTGGGCGGAAGTGCGATTCACGCCTGCCGAGACGAATGCGGTGCAAGTGGAAGTCACTACAAACCAGTTCGTTTTCAATTTCCGTTATCCCGGGCCTGATGGGAAGTTCGGCAAGCTCGATCCAAAACAGGTGAGCGCTTCCACCGGCAATCCGCTGGGCATTGACCAAAACGATCCGGCCGGAAAAGACGATATCGTGATGCCAACTCTTACGGTGCCCGTCGACCACCAGGTCGAGCTTCTCATTCGATCGCAAGACGTGATTCACAATTTCTACGTGCGCGAATTGCGCCTGCAGCAAGACGCTGTTCCCGGAATGATCGTTCCCATCCATTTCACCGCCAACCAAACCGGGCACTACGAAATTGTTTGCACGCAACTCTGCGGCTTAGGGCATTACCGCATGCGCAGTTTCCTGGACGTTGTCTCCGAAGCGGACTATCAGAATTTCCTCAAACAGCAGGGTGCCAGCCAGTGAACCCGACCCATATATCAGGAGGCCATGCATGAGTTCGCACGCCCACACCGGGCACGCGGTGGTTGTAGAGCCCAGCGGGTTCCTTCGGAAATACATTTTCAGCGTCGATCATAAAGTCATTGGCATTCAATACTTCCTGCTGGCTCTCACCGCCGTATGCATAGGCATCGTCCTCTCGCTCCTGATGCGTTTTCACCTTGTCTATCCGGGAGCGCATCTTCCGTTTGTAAGCGGCGGGATTATGACTCCCGAGCAATATCTCGCGCTCCTGACCATGCACGGCACCATCATGGTATTTTTCGTTCTAACCACCGCACCGCAGGGTGGTTTCGGAAATTACTTTCTTCCGATTCAAATCGGCGCGCCGGACATGGCCTTTCCGCGCCTCAACATGCTCTCCTTCTGGGTAACGTTTCTGGCCTTCGTAGCCATCCTGGCAGCATTCGTGGTCCCCGGCGGCGCTCCTATCAGCGGCTGGACCGGCTACACGCCCCTCAGCGGCATGGGCGAAGTCACCGGACCGGGCGAGGGCATGGGCCAGACCATGTGGATCATCAGCATTTCGCTTTTCTGCCTTGCGTCGCTGCTTGGTGCGTTGAACTTCATTGCCACCACAATTGATTTGCGCGCCCCGGGCATGACTCTGTTCCGCATGCCGCTGACGGTGTGGGGCTGGTTCGTGACCGCAATTCTCGGCTTGCTCGCTTTCGGCATTCTTCTGGCCGGAGGAATTCTTTTGCTTCTCGACCGCTCGGCGGGCACCAGCTTCTTCCTGCCCGCAGGTCTGGTGGTAAACGACCAGTTGCAGCCTCACAGCGGCGGCTCACCGCTTCTCTGGCAGCACCTGTTCTGGTTCTTCGGACATCCGGAAGTGTACATCGCGATTTTGCCGGGTATGGGCGTTGCCTCTCACGTGCTCTCCAGCTTTGCACGCAAACCCGTATACGGATACCGCGCGATGGCCATGGCCATTTGCGCCATTGGTTTCCTGGGCTTCATGGTTTGGGGACACCACATGTTCCTAAGCGGAATGAGCCCCTATTCCGGCTTTGCCTTCTCTGTGCTGACCATGTCCATCGGAGTTCCTTCCGCCATCAAGACGTTTAACTGGATCGGAACTCTTTGGGGCGGCAAAATCCAGTTCAAATCACCGATGCTGTTTGCGCTGGGTTTCGTTTCCCTGTTCGTCAGCGGCGGGCTTTCCGGTTTGTTTCTGGCCCAGCCGGCGGTGGACAACATGCTGCACGCCACCTACTACGTGGTCGCCCACTTCCATCTGGTGATGGGCGTGGCTGCCATCTTCGGAATTTTCGCCGCCACGTATTTCTGGTTTCCGAAGATGTTCGGCCGCATGATGAGTGAACCTCTGGGCAAGCTGCACTTCTGGTTCACGTTTGTGGGAGCCTACTGCATCTTCATGCCCATGCATTTCGTGGGTATCGCCGGGGGCATCCGCCGCTACGCGGATTCCACCGGCACTACCTACGCCGCCGCTCTTCAGCCGCTGCACGTGTTCATGACCTACGCGGCCTTCCTCACCGGCGCAGCGCAACTCATTTTCCTTTTCAACTTTTTCTGGAGTCTGAAGCACGGCGCAGTAGCCGGCAAGAATCCCTGGAACGCCACCACTCTCGAATGGATTACCGATTCTCCGCCACCGATTGATAATTTCGGCGGAAGTTATCCCAGTGTGTATCGCGGCCCGTACGAATTCAGCGTTCCGGGGTACCGGCAGGATTTTATTGGGCAGAATCTCACGCCCGAGGAAGCAGCCCTTTTGAAAGCGCGGTAGATCGGCGCAGGAGAAATGATGCCAGGCAGCACAGTTACAGAGGAAGTCGAGCTAATCGGAACCGGTCGAGGGGGCGGCGGAGACTCTTCCGGCGACCGTGGAGACTCGGGTGGAGGTGGCGACGATTGGAAGGGTTCGTCCGGCTCCTCGAGAGTGCCGCAGCGCGCCTACGTCACCGGAATGGTGATTGCGCTCAGCGGCATCCTGATGTTCTTCATGGCGCTGGTAAGCGCCTACATTGTCCGCAAGGGCATGCCCAACAGCGCCTGGGTTGAGCTCAAGGTTCCGCGCATTCTTTGGCTGAACACGTTCATTCTCATCGCCAGCAGTTTCACGCTCACTCGCGCTCGCGGAAGATTTCTTGCCGATGACCAAGCAGGCTTTCGCCATTGGTGGGGGGTGACCACGATTCTCGGAGTTTTCTTCCTGATCGGTCAGGTAATCGCGTGGCGCCAACTGGCCGCCGCCGGTCTTTTTCTGTCAACCAACCCGGCCAGCAGCTTTTTCTACGTTTTCACCGCTGCGCACGGCCTTCACCTTCTGGGCGGCGTCTGCGCGCTTCTGTGGATCGCTTTCAGGCCCACTCATAAACTTACGCTGGGCACTGCCAGCGAAATCGTTTCGATGTATTGGCATTTCATGGATGGGCTTTGGGTTTTTCTGTTCTTACTTCTCCAATTCGGACGGTGAAAAGTGAGTGAAGCGGAATACGAAGGAATCGTTCAATCGCGATGGTCCGGAGGGGCTTCTCCGTTCGCGATCAACTCCAAGAAGCTGGGGATGTGGCTTTTCATCGTTTCCGACTCGCTGACATTTTCTGCCCTGCTAATTAGCTACGCCTACGTTCGGCTGGAAACGCCCGATTGGCCGAGGCCGTTTGAGATCTGGCCGGCCATCGCGAAATCGTCGTTTATGACCTTTGTTCTACTTTCCAGCAGCTTGACCATGGTCTTGGGCGTGAACGCCGCCTTCCGGGGCGACCGCAAGAAGACGGTCCGCTACCTGATCGCTACGATCCTTTGCGGAATCGCATTCGTACTGATCCACGCCACCGAATGGGTCAGTTTGTTCGGCGAAGGTGTGACGCCCTGGAGTAATCCCTGGGGCGTGCCGTTGTTCGGGGGCACGTTTTTCGGCCTCACCGGACTTCACATGCTGCACGTGACGATCGGCGTAGCATACCTCGCCATCATCGCCTGGGGTTTTGGGAAAGGGAAGTACACTGCCGAGCATGTGGAAGTGAGCGGCCTGTACTGGCATTTCGTTGACCTGGTTTGGATGTTTATTTTCCCGATGGTTTATTTGCTGAGCGTGAATCCGAAGTAATCAAGGAGACCACTGCATCATGAGCGCCGAACTCACGCACGAGCATTCGGTAGGCACCACCAAACTCTTCGCCACGGTTTGGGTCTGGCTGCTGCTGCTGACCGCGGTCGAAGTCTTTCTGGCTTATGAAAGGCTGGAAGTTCATCTGATGATCACGATCCTGGTCGGCCTATCGCTCATCAAGGCGGCTTTGATCATGTCCTACTTCATGCACTTGCGCTTCGAACGCTTGGGGCTGTTTCTGCTCCTGGTTCCGGCCATGGTATTCTGCATTTGCATGATGCTGATCATGTTCTTCCCGGATAGCATCCGGCTGATGAACTTAAGACCACATTAGGTAGGTTGATCGAAATGGCCTTTCTTTGCAGATTGAGAACAACATGACCTCCCGCACAACAGTTCGTTTGGCGCTGATTCCGCTGCTTGCTTGGTGTGCGCTGCTGTTGGCGCTGGTCCCTTCGGCAGCGGCCCAGGGTTGCGCCATGTGCTACCAGAGCGCTTCCGCCGCCGGCCCACAGGGAGCGCAAGCGCTCCGCCACGGCATTCTGATCCTTTTGTTCCCCACCTTAACGGTCTTCACCGGTATTTTTGCCCTCATCTATCGCCGCCGGAACGTCGCGCGCTGAGCCGCGCGAGATGTTTTCAGATCGCACCAGTTGGAATCTGAAATCCAATCGTCTGAGTGAAGCTCTGGCTAAGCATCGTGCTGCCGGAAAGCCATTGCTTGATCTCAGCGTCTCGAATCCTACTGAATGCGGCTTCCAGTATGACCGGCAGGCAATCCTTCAAGCCTTATCAAGCCCCGACACCCTCGCCTACGATCCTGACCCGAAGGGTCTGCTTTCTGCTCGACGCGCCGTTGCTGGATATTACGCGGAGCGCGAAATCACCGTTCCCCTAGAAGACATTCTGCTCACCACCAGCACCAGCGAAGCCTATTCATTCACATTTCGTGTCCTTTGCAATCCGGGCGAGGAGGTTCTGATCCCCGAGCCCAGCTATCCGTTGTTCGGTCTGCTTTCCGACATCCAGGATGTAAAACTCGTTGGCTACCCGTTGCTGTACGATCATGGATGGCAAATCGATTTTCACGCGCTCGAACAAGCGATGACCGCGCGCACGCGCGCAGTCATCGTGGTCCATCCGAACAATCCTACAGGGCATTTCTGCAAATCTGGCGAACTGGAAAAATTGAACGGAATTTGCTCGCCCCGCGAAATCGCCATAATTGCGGATGAAGTCTTTTTGGATTTTCATTTGGCCGCGGCGCCGCCTCCGAGTTTCGCTGTAAATTCAGCAAGTCTTACCTTCACCTTGAGCGGGCTCTCGAAGATTTCGGGTCTGCCACAGATGAAAGCGGCGTGGCTAATTGCGAGCGGCCCGCAAAAGTTGAAGTCCCAGGCTCTCGCTCGTCTGGACATCATTGCGGATACTTTTCTATCCATGAACGGTCCGGTTCAGCTTGCGATGCCTGCGTTTCTAGACGCACGTAAGGGTTTTCATATCCAAGTGATGGCTCGCGTGCGGAAGAACCTGGCGGACCTCGATAGGCAGTTGTCGGCCCAGACTTCCTGCGTGCGCTTGCAAGTCGAGGGAGGCTGGTACGCTGTTCTTCGCGTTCCGGTAATTCGCTCAGACGAGGACCTGGCTATCGAGGCTCTGACCAGGCAAGGGGTTTACGCTCACCCGGGGCACTTCTTCGATTTCGAAACGGACGGATATTTGATTGTCAGCCTGATCACGCCAGAAAAAGATTTCAGCGAAGGAATAAAACGGTTGCTCTCGATATCCTAGCGGAGGCGCCCCGGCGGGTCCGCTGTTTCCGGCGTTTCGAGTTTCAGTTCAGGGCCTTCCTGGTCCGGCAGCTTCGAAGGGGGCAACTGCGGAATCCCGATTCCTCGATTCATCTCCAGATGTTCCTTGGCGCAGCGCGGGCAATAGCCCTTTCCGGTTTCTTCATCGCGCTGGCTGGCGAGCTCGTAGCACTCGCATATGCAGTCGCAATACCCGGTGGTCGAAGCGGTCTTGATGGGGACCAAAGCCATCTGCAATTCCTCCGTCGGAGGATACTACCCGGGAGCATTACGCGGCGCAAGGCAGGAGCCGAGAAAATTCCCAGGCGCCCCTGCGACTATCCGTTTACGTGTTCGAGTTGCGCTAACCGGAATGGGTCTCCAACTTTGTCGTGAAGTTCGAGCCACACGCTATCAGGCTGCGACAAAAATACTTCTACAACCCTAGGATCGAATTGCCGGCCGGAATACCGGCGAATTTCTTCGCGTGCTACCGTAATGGGCATGGCTTTGCGGTACGGGCGGTCGGAAATCATCGCATCCAGAGTATCGGCGACTGCGAATATTCTCGCACCTAGCGGAATTTGCTCGCCTTTGAGTCCACGCGGATAGCCCGAGCCGTCGTAACACTCCTGGTGAGTGAGCACGATTTCGGCCGCATCTTTAAGAAATGGAATTCGCTTCAGCACGGCGAATCCGATTCCGCAGTGCGTGCGCATAATCTCGCGTTCCTCGGCGGTCAAAGGACCGGGCTTGCGCAGAATGCTGTCGGGGATCCCCATCTTGCCGATGTCGTGCAAAAACGCGCCACGGGCGATGTGCCGCATGAGCCCCTTGTCCACGCCCATGAGTCGGGCCATGGTTATGGTGAAGGCGGTCACGCGCTGGCAATGACCCTCTGTTTCGGCGTCTTTCGCGTCCAACGCGCCGCCCAGCGCTTCGAGCGTATAGTCGTAGGACTGCTCCAAATCCTGCAACGCAATCGATAGTTGTTGCGTGCGTTCGGCAACCAAATGTTCGAGGTCGCTCTGGTATGTGCGGTTTTCGAGAACGAGTTGGCGATGCTCCAGCGCGCGCCGGACGCTTAAGTGAAGCTGATCTTTCTCGAACGGCTTCAGGATGTAGTCGTAGGCACCGGCCCGGATCGCTTCCAAGGCGATCGAGATGTCGTGCATGGCGGTGACCATGATGACCGGAACATCTGGGTCTTGCGCACGCAGCTCGGAAAGCAGCCGAATGCCGTCCATTTCGGGCATCACGATATCGCTCAGGACCAAGTCGAACGAGTCGTTTCCGAAGGCCTCCAGCGCAATGAGCCCGTTCGAGCACACCGTACACTTGTAGCCTTGCGCGTCAAGCAGCGTCGAAACGACCTCTCGGATCGCCTCTTCGTCATCTACCACGAGGACTTTTTCTCTTTCCACGGCCCGCTCCGGGTTGCGTCTATCCCAATTATAAGCCACGCCACAATGGCATCTTGAGGTCTTGTTGAACGAGCGTGCTAGGTTGCGCAATGCCTCCTACCGCCCCTTGGTCCATACGGAGGAGAGGCTTACTACCTGATGCCAAGACGTTTTGCACGAGTGGGCGGGATAGAGCGAGGGTAGGTTCGACTAACCGCTTACCGCGGAGTCGTAGGGGCTCGGCGCGGGCAGTTCCAGTTGCTCCATCGATCTTTCCGCTCGCGCTGATAAATTCGCGACCAAATCTGTCAGATGAATCAATGGACCGGTAGGGAGCGGGTTCCCGGCGGCGCTCCAGCTGGAAAGAAGGCGATAGAAAATCCGAAAGCGAAGCCGGACCCAGGCGCGGCTCATTTCGTCACCCTTCGATGGCGCATGAGAAAGAGATGCGACCACGGCAACCAGACGTTCCATTCTTGCAAAATCGCCGGCCACCCCGTTTAGAAAACGCGACACAATCTGCCGGCGCTCCTGCCGCCACATATGTTCGACTTCCTCGGAAGTGTTCCGGCGGATGTAACGGCTATCGGCGGACGCAAGCGATTGCCGCAACTGGGGCAGGTGTTGAGAATGCACGGGAAGCAATTCTTCAATCTTCTCACCCAGGCTTGCGCAACGCTCTTCCGGCAACGGTTTGCTTAACAGGCGCACCAGGAAGATCAATACGCAAAAGAAAGCACCGAATCCAAGAAACGCTAACGCATGCATCTCGCTCCCCTCGTGATAACAGGTCGTCCTTCACGGACTCCTAAACCTGTGCCGCGCGCAATCACTAAGTAACGTCTGGTATTGGCGAAATCATAACACCACGCGCGATCGAGGATACATCCGAAAATACTGCTTGGAATCTTTTGTGCTTCGGTCGATCGACGGGTTGGATCCGATTTGCGATATTAACCGAACTGCCGTTGACTCTAAAGGAGATAGCAGGTAATATCCCGCTATACTAAGGAGTAGCTGTGGAATCTCTCGAACGCTTTACGCAGAACCAGCGCGTTATTGAAGAATTTGCATTGCAATCCCTGGCCGGCGTCGACAGCGATCTAGGCCGGCTCCGTCACGTTGCCTCCCTTCGGGAGGTATCGACCGGCAGGTATCATCATCGCAGATTGGAACAAATATACTCCGAGCCGGCGGTTCATCAGGCCTTGCTGTATTGTCATGAAGAGCTCTTCGATAAAGTTCTGGAAAAAACGCTGCAGGAACAAGAATGGGATCTGCGGAATATGTTTTCCGGAATCGATTCGCCTGCTTCGGAGATTGCCGGGCGTTGGCTCGAGCTTGAATATTTTGGTTTACTAGTACCGCTCGGCACACCGCCCTACCTTCGGGATTTATTCATGTCCAACATTCGCATAGTCCTCAGTTTGATTGGTTCGGAACATTCGATAATCTCGACCGCAGCGTAAGCTCTCCGGCCCGGCCGCTGGCATCCTTGCCGATGCACAAGAATCGTTGGGAAACCTGTTATTCTTGAACCTCATCCAAGTGTAATCGTTCATGACGGCTGGTACTTGGGAGGTCAGATGAAGCGGTTTGTTGTCGCGTTACTGGTATTTTCGTTTGGCGTGCCCGCGCTCGCCCAGCAAGCCTCGTCGCCAAAATCGGTGGGATCCCCGCAACCGCTGGCTTCCGCTCAAGTCGCGGCGACTTCCAATCCTGAGTTTCTGAAGGCGGCCGACGAAGTGCTCGTTCAAATGAGCAAGCTTCTGGACTTACCCATCAAGGAACCACTCAAAAAGAGCCTGCGTTCGAAGCAGGAGATACGGGACTATCTCGTCCGCGAGGAGAAAGAAGACCGCAGCGACAAGGAACGCTATGCCGACTCAAAAACCCTGGAAGCCTTTGGCCTAGTCCCGAAGGATTTTCCGCTCGATGCTTTCATGTTGGACGTGCTGACCGATCAGGTCGCCGGCCTGTACGATCCGAAGGCAAAGGAATTCTATATCGCCGACTGGATACCGGCCGACGAACAGCGCGAGGTGATGTCCCACGAGTTGACCCACGCGCTCGAAGACCAGTCCTTTCACATCGATCCCTGGATTAAGGCGGCACGTCCCAACGACGACGCCGAACTCGCGCGCGAATCGGTTAGCGAAGGCTCTGCGCTCGCGGCCATGGTGGACTACACCATGCGCGACCAAAACGTTGGCGTTCGCGATCTGCCCGACGTCTCGCTGATCATCCGCACAGGCGCGGTCGCCGAAATGGACAAAGATCCCAAACTTTCAAAAGCCCCCTCCTACATCCGCGATGAGTTGCTTTTTCCGTATCTGGCCGGCACCGGCTTTTCTCAAGAGTTTCTGAAGGCCCATTCCGGCTGGAAGGATCTTCACCTGATTTTCGAGAATCCTCCGGTATCGACGCAGCAGATCATTCATCCGGATCTGTATCTGTCAAATGTGAAGCCGGAAGCGGTCGTGCTGCCAGACTGGAAGAATCTCGCCCCGGAGGATTGGAAGCTTCTGGAAGAAAATGTTCTCGGCGAGTTTGGCCTGGGCGAAGTTTTAAAGCAATTTCTGGGTCAGGAGCGCGCGGACATGACCTCGTCCGCCTGGAAAGGCGACCGCTACGCCCTATTTGAGAACGACAAGAACAAGAAGATTTCCCTCGTGTTCCGCTTGGCGCTCGACAATCCAGACGATGCCGCGCGCTTTTTCGGCCAATATAGCGAGTTGCTCGAGCTGAAGCATCCGGATCGCAAGGAGCTGTACCGCCGTCCGAATTTCTTTCAATTCCAAACCGATGCGGGAGGGGTCTTCCTGCATTGCGCCGTCACGACTTGCTTGATTGTGGAAAACGCGACGCGCGATACGTTCGAAAAAATCAATCACGCAACAGGTTTGCCCGCCGCTCCCGCATCCAACCCGGCAGATGCCAAGCCGCCCCAAGGAATTGCTTGGCTTCTGCCTGGTGAGGCCGGTTTCAATCGTTGAGCGAAAGTCCCGCGGCATCCGCGCGGTGAATGACCATCATCATTTGATCGTCGGCCTGCCGAGTGCCGGACGAAAAACTGTTCACGTCCTTCAAACAAGCCGCTAACAATTCTTGCGGCTTCCATCCGTGCCGCTCTCCGGCCACGCGCATGATGCGCGCAACACCGTATTCCTCGCCGTTGGAATTTGCCGCTTCCGAAATCCCATCCGTGTATAGAACAAGGCTGTCTCCCGGTCCCAGGTGGAGCCGATCGATCGTGTACTGGCTCTTCGCAAACATTCCGAGAGGCAGTCCGGTGGAGGAGATCTTCCGCACTCCGTTCTTCTCGATCAGTAGCGCCGGAAAATGCCCCGCGCTTCCGATTTCAATTTCTCCCGACGCGCCGGCCCGCCCGCAGATCAGCGTGGCGTACTGCCCCGCGATGGTGCTTTCGCAGAAAACGTGATTCGCTCGTTCGAGCAACCCCTCGAGTTCCAATCCCACACCCGCTAACGAGCGAAACATTGCGTGCAGGTGGGTCATCAATAGCGAAGCCGCCACGCCTTTGCCAGCCACGTCGCCAAAAAGAAACACAAGCTTTCCTTGTCCGTTTGTTGGCAAAATCAGATCGCAATAGTCGCCGCTTACGAGCCCCGCCGGCTTGTACTGATAGTGAATGTTCCAATCCCCGGAACGCACTTGCGGCTCGGGAAGAAGTCCTCGCTGGATTCGCGCGGCTAGCTCCATGTCGCGCTCGAGCGCACGCTGCTCGCCGCTGGTAAGATGGTCCAGGCAAAATCGCACCAGGGGATCGCTGAGCAGGCGTTCTTTCTCCACCGTGTCATTGCAAGTGGGGCAGATGCCGTAGGTTCCTTCCTCCATTCTCTGTAGCGCGGAATTCACTTCGCTCAGCGCGTCCAAGAAGGGCGCCGCGGGAGTTGCGGGCGCGGCCGAAGAGATCGCGGAGGTCAATTCCTCGCGCCTCTTTTCGAGTTGTTCACGGATGTATGGATCGCTCACTCCGGGCATCGTCACAACCTCCACTTCAGAGATTCTCGCAGATTTTGCGGCGGTACTATCCGATTCGTGCATGGGAATTCCCCCGTTTTCCTACCGCCTGATTGGATTCGCCAGGACGAGCGGGAGATTCCGCGACGATCGGCTTTGGCAGCAAGCTCCCCACCTTTCGTTCGAGCCTCACCAGACGGCCCTCGAATCGCGCCCGCATCTTATGATAGACGCCGGAAGCGATGGCGCCCGAACGCTGGGCTTTTTGAAGGTCGGTGAGAGCGTTCCGCGATATCAGCGCCGCACGATCCGGCTCGCGCCGGTGGCGTTCGTAGTAAATTGCCAGCTGTTCGTACGCTTCTAGTCCCTCGCGCGAAGTTCCGAGCATCTCTTGCCACAAATCGCGCGCGAGTGCCAGGTCGCCTTCGCGTTTTGCTAGCCGTGCCAGCGAGCGCTTCGCCGCCCGATCGCTCTCCACCGGCAATTCAGCCAATGCCAGCGACTGTTCGTAATGCGTGCGAGCTCGTTTCGTTTCGCCTCGGCGCTCGCATATTCGCGAAAGTCCGAATAGCTCGAATCCATCTTTGGTCTGCTCGTCGGATTCGCCCAGCAGGGAAACGATTCGACTCGAAAGCGCGGCCAGTCCACGCAAGTCCATTTGGTTGTGCAGAAAAATCGGGACCAGCGCTTCGGCCGGTCCGCCGCGCAGAAAATCAAAATATATTTCGGGTATCAGTTCCGATACCAAGTCCGGCCCGCGATTCCACCCCAGAATATGACGTTCGAGTTCCCACAGGCGAACCGACCCGATTCGCAAGCGCCAAAGATTTCGTGCAGGATGCAGGAAGTCCAGATGGGCTCGCGGCACCGGTGCCCGCAGCTTTCGAGTGATGCGATAGCGCGTCTCCAGCAGCGGCCAGTCGAACGATTTGCCGTTAAACGTCACTAGCACACAGCGCTCTGCCATTCGTTCCGCCAGTGTTACCAGCAGCGCGTGCTCCTCGCCATGATCGCGCATGAAAAATTGTTCCACTTCCAGCCCGCCCGCGTCCCACCAGGCGATTCCCACCATGAACGGATAGGTTCCTGTCCCGCCCATAATCCCGGTGGTCTCGGTGTCCAGAAACAGCCACTGCCGAGGGTCTGCCGCTTCGTCCGGAGCGTCCGGCAGCAGCAACCGCAGTGCCGAGGCATCCAGCCGTTCGTCGGCCACGCCGTGGCCCAGCGGGGAACAATCCGTTTTTACTCCTCGTGCTACCTCCGAAAACCATTTTCGTAATGCCAGATGCTCGCCAAATTCATTCCGCACCGCTTGAGCGCCCAGAAGCTCCGCCAGACGCTCGGCGCCTTCCGGGAGATGGGGCGAAAACCCGCGCGGCTCTGCGGCGGAGCTGGCTGCCTTCTCGGAAGGTGCCGGCGTCTCTGCGTCGCTTGAAGAACGTGGCCTCGCCGCATTCAACGGCTTTTGCAGCGCCTTCACTCGCGCGAACCGGTCTAGCACCGAGTTGCTCATGAGCAGAGCTGCTCCAGTATTTTTAGCGCTGCTTCCTTGGTCCTCTCGCTTTTTTCTCCCGCGGGTCCCACGCAGGAAGGGCATCCGCCGCCGCACGGGCACGCCGCAACCAATTCACGCGTTCTTTGCAACAACAGATGGTGAACATGAAACAGCGGTTCGCTGAAACCGATCCCGCCGGGATAAGCATCGTAGAGATACAAATTCGGCTCGAAGAGTTCCTTCCTCTGCGAAGGATCGCTCATCGCGGCAGTGAACTCCTGCCAATCCGTTTCGATTCCCGGGCTCGCCGGCCGCTCGCCCACCGCGGTCCCGAGGTCGCGCCTATCGCACATCAGCAGCAGTGCCGCCATGGATTCCAGAGCGTACAGCAATCCGAGAATCCCGCTCTGGCGGTCGGACAGCGCAAAAGGCAGGCCAGCCAGCAGCCCGCGCTCCAGCGTGATCCAGAACGCCGTGGTGTGCATTTCGTTTTCCGGCAGTTCCAGCTTTCCGGCGCCCACATTTTCATTGGTAAAAAACTTGATCTTCTTGAATCCCACTACCTGGGAGCGCACCAGCACATCGCCATGCGCGCGAGCGGCCGGCCCGGCGATGCGCTGCTCCGCAGCCATCTCCAGCAGGCGCACCTGGGTGTAGCGAATCGCATCGGTGAAATAATCCACCTGGACGCGCTTCACGTAAGCCTTGCGCTGCTGGAAATCCAGGCGCTCCACGTGATACTGCTGTCCCTGGTGAATGTAGATCGCCTTTGGATGCACGGTGGTTAGCGCCGAAGAAAAATCAACTTCGCCAATCACTTCGGGCTCGCCTTGGCTCTCCCCGGTCGTGTCGATGATCACAAAATTATCCGAGGTTACCGATCGCAAGCTCACCGTGTCCGCCGGATAGGCCTGCTGCACCCAGTGCCAGTTCCCGCCACTCAGGTGGAGGTATCCCGCTTCTGCGAGCCGCTCGCAAATTTGCTGCAAGGGCACGCTACCAATCCGCTCGTCGGGCGACAGAGGCAACTCAAACGCCGCGCACTTGAGGTGATTGACCAGAATTTCCAAATTGTCCGGCTGCACGTAGGCATGTTCGGGCGAGCGGCCGAAAAAATAATCGGGGTGCTGCACAATGAATTGATCGAGCGGCGCCGACGAGGCCACCAACACCGCGCAGGACGCGCCGCTTCGTCTGCCTGCGCGTCCTGCGCGCTGCCAGGTGGATGCAATCGAGCCTGCATATCCCGCCATCACCGCCGCGTCGAGCGACCCGATGTCGATGCCCAGTTCCAGCGCGTTGGTCGCAACCACTCCGCGCACGCGGCCCTCGCGCAACCCGCGTTCGATTTCGCGCCGCTCTCCCGGCAAGTATCCGCCGCGATATCCGCGGATCAGCTCCGGCTGTCCCGGTTGCGGCCGGTTGGCCTGTTGCAGGTAGGTCAGCAGCACTTCGGTGTGCAGACGGCTGTTTGCGAAAACGATGGTCTGCAATTTTCGCGCGAGCAGTTCCTTGGCCACACGCGTGGTTTCGCTCAAATAGCTGCGCCGTATCCCCAGGTTGCGGTTCACCATTGGCGGGTTGTAAAAAACAAAAAGCTTTTCCGCTGCCGGTGCGCCGTTCTCTTCCACCGCTTCGACTTCGCGTTCGATCAGTTGTCTTGCCAGCTCGGCGGGATTGGCAATGGTCGCCGAGCAGCAGATGAACTGCGGCCGGGAGCCGTAAAATTCCGCAATCCGCGCGAGCCGCCTCAGCACATTGGCGAGGTGGCTTCCAAACACTCCGCGATAGGTGTGCAGCTCGTCCAATATTATGTACTTCAAATTCTCAAACACGCGCGTCCAGTTCGTGTGGTGCGGCAAGATTCCCGTGTGCAGCATGTCCGGATTGGTCAGAATCACATGCCCGCGCTCGCGGATTGCTTTGCGCGCATCGCTCGGCGTATCTCCGTCATAGGTAAACACGCCAAAGCAATCCGCAAGCCTGGTTGCCAAGTCCTGGAGTTCAGCAAGCTGGTCTTGGGCCAGCGCCTTGGTAGGGAAAAGGTAGAGCGCGCGGGTGTCGGCGTCTTCCAAGATGGCGTGCAGCACCGGCAAGTTGTAGCAAAGCGTTTTTCCCGAAGCAGTGGGCGTTACCACCACGAAATTCCTCCCGCTTCGCGCGAGCTCCGCTGCTGCGCCCTGATGCGAGAAGAGCTGCTCGATACCCTTAGCTCGATAGGCAGCAGCCAATTCCGGCCGCACCCAGGCTGGCATGGGAACCAGTTGCGCTGCGCGTGCTGGAATGTGCCGTACGGCGGTCAGTACTTCATCGGTGTACCGCCCGGCCAATGCGCTCAGGGCGTCTTGCACGGTGTCGATGGTTGACTGGGCATATCTTGCCGCGGCCGCGCCGGCCGGTGTCGCCAAATCTTTGGTTATTCCTGCGGTGGTCATGAGCATCGCCCCCGATTCAGCCAAGCTTCGCCCTGCTGTTAACTTTCGCCTTTTATTCGCTTAAGCTAACACAGGTATTCGAGCGGCACAACCACTCTCTTTGGGGAAGTTTTAGCAAGGGGACCGAAAGCGGCAGAGGGACTGCGCGTGGCACTTACGTATTTGAGCGGTACAGAATCACGCGAACCTTCTCTAGGGTAACCAGCCCGCCGCCGATCATCTCGTCGAGTTGAGGCAGCATCTTCTCGATACGCTCTGCATTCTCAATTACTTCGATCACGATCGGCAAGTCCTGCGAGAGCCGCATGATTTTGTCCGTATGATAAACGCTGGAAGAACCGAAGCCGCCCACCCCTCGCAGCACGGTAGCGCCGCTGAATTTTTCCGCGCGCAGCAATGCAACAATTGCATCGTAAAGCGGCTTTCCATGCCAGCGGTCGGACTCGCCGATATGGATGCGCATCAGCGTTCTTTCGCCTTCAAATCGTTCGTGCTCCATGGCTCCCTCCTAAATTCGGTCCGCCAAACGCATACCCATGACGATCGCCAGCATCCCTCCCATCACGCTTGCCAGAATGTAAGCCCACCCGCGCCACCATTCCCCATCCTGCATTAATCGCACCGCCTCAAAGGTAAAGGTGGAAAAAGTGGTGAACGCGCCCAGGAAGCCCACCGTGATTCCAATGCGCCACTCCGGCGGGACGGATAAATGCGTCATGGCGTACTCGGCGATTCCGCCGAGCAGAAAACATCCAACTAGATTTACAACCAGCGTTCCGGCGGGAAAGCTAGAGCCGGCGCGAGCTTGCACCAGTCCCTGCAATCCATAGCGCGCCAACGTGCCTAACGCGCCGAAAACGATCAGCAATGTGATGCGCACAGTCTCTCCTTTCCTCTGCGCGCCGCTCCGTCCAACAAAAAACTCCTGGCGCCGAGCGGCAGCCAGGAGTCATCAGTCCGTGTTGCGGACGGTTCAGGCGAACTCCATCGCCTTGAATTTTCAGGCCGTATTCTACCATTCTCGAAGCTCCAGTGTTCGATCGCGTTCCGTTTTCGTCACTCCGCCAAGTGTCTCTTTTTGCGAGGCTCGATGTCTCTTGACACCTGGCCTGCCTGCCGCTATAGAAGATGTATGCCTAGTTCATACTTGATCTTCGATTTTGCGGCAGACGAGGAATCGGCGCAGCAAGCACGCCATAAAGTGGAAGGGTGGAAACAAGGTTTCCGCCTCGGCGATAAAATGGTAATCAAATTCGAACGTGAGCAGATCGAAGAAGAAGAGGGCCAAGGCGCGGAAGAAAATGCAGAAGCCGCCAAAAAACAATCCTCGAAAGGCTCCGCCAAGCACAACGGAAAGAAGAAGTCTGTGAAAAGCGGCGAGTCTTCAAAAACCGACGACGACGAGCAAGATGGCGGCGGGAAAGTTCGCCTATTTGTGCGGCTCAACTTTTCCGACCATGAAAAGCTCTCCCTGCAGCGCTGGCTCGATCGAATCCCGACCGAAGAGCCTTTTAAGTCCGTAGACGCCAAAATCGTGCGTCACGGCGACCCCGAATTCGCCACAACCAACGAACTGTTTGAAACTCTGGTCTGACCAGCTGAGAATTGAGCTCTCGACTGGGGTGGTCTAACCGGAAACCAGCTGTTGAAAACTATTGGAAAACCTGCATATCCGTCCGAATCAAGGATTTCACCCGGAAAAATACACAAAATCCGGTATCTCGCCGCGCGCGCGCGGATTTTTCTGTGTTTTTATACTAAGCCATTTAATAGCTTGCACTTACGGATGGAAACACACCCTGGAGTAGGCCCTTGAATTCTGACCCTTATTGGGGTACTATATCCCGGTAACGAGTGCAACCTGCTGTTATTTCTCGCATCAAACCAACCATGAGCGAAAAAGTGAAAGGCAAGGGACGCCTAGTTCCCGCACAAGCAACTGGTGTTGAGTACAAGGTGGAGTTTGGCATCGATATGGTCCCGGAGACTTCGCAGTACGGCCGCGGACTTAAGCCGACGCGCTGGGCGAAGTGTTCGGTCCGATCGGCTCACGCGCAACGATTTCCCGATGGCACCTACTTCCTGCATGCCGACGACGGCCGAGTGCATCAATTGAAAGCCATTGGCGGCAAGTGGCACTGTCTGGCGTTGGCTGCTTAAGACTCTCTCGCGCGGCAGACGCGAAAACTCATCTTTGCGTCCGCCGCGCCTTCTTCACCTGCCATCCGCCGTCAGGCTTGGCTCGCTGCAAAGCTTGCGTTCCCGGCTTTTTTTGGAATTAGCTCGTCCCCGCACGGCTTAACCTGCATTGATCGGCGCTTGCGCGTCGGCCGTCTGTGGCGTTTTCCGCAGCGGCATTTTCACCTCGATCGCCGTACCGGTTCCGTCGGACTGAATCTCCAGCGTGCCGCCTTGTTCTCTCACCCGTTCCTGCATTCCCGCCAGGCCTACCCCCACGTGAGTTCCGTCTCTCTGAAAGCGTTCCAGCGTCTCGCGCGCGATTCCCGTACCGTAATCGCGCACCAGAAGCACCGCGCTGTTGCTCAGCACGCGCAGCGAAATCTCGGCCCGCGAACTCTTGGCGTGCCGGTGAATATTGGTCAGCGATTCCTGCAGCACGCGGAAGAGCGCCAATTCCACCGAATGCGGCATTCTGGTTGGCGTGTCCGGTATATCCGTTGAAATCTCAATTCCGCTCCGTTTTGCGAAGCCTTCCAAATACCAGCGTGCTGCTGAAGCGATTCCAATGTCGTCTAAAAGCGGCGGGTGTAGCAAATAGGAGATCGTGCGGGCTTCCGCAAGCGATGCATCGATTGCTTTAAAGCATTCATTTACGACCGCGTCATCCGGGTTCGCATTCGCCAAATTGGACAACGACAGCTTCGCTGCCACCAAGTTCTGCCCCAAACCGTCGTGAAGTTCCCGCGAGAGACGTCTGCGTTCTTCGTCCTGAAGGCGCAGGACCCGCGCACTCAGCCGGTGCGCGCTGGCCTCTGCTTGTTCCCGAGCGGAAAGCTCCTCCTGCAGCAATCGATAATTGATCCAGAAGAATCCCATCGAGATCACGAATGCTGCTCCCAGAATGCACAGAAAAGCCATGAAGAGAATGGTCGAGCGGCGTACGCGTTCTCCCATCAGTCCCTGCTCTTCCTGCTCCATTTGCTGCATTACATCGTCGATTTGATGAGCGATGGCTACGTTATCGCGGGTAAACAATGCCTGCTTCGCGGTGTCGGTCTCCCCCGCCTTCCGCAGATCAATCGCCGCACGCAGAACTTGCAACCGCTGATTTGTGAGCTTTTCAAGCCGGTTGCACAGTTCCTGTTGCTTTGGATTGTCTCTGGTTAACTGCTCGATGTTCGACAAATCGGCCGCCGCCCGATGATTCGCCGAATCGAAGGTTTGCAGGAAGGATTCGTCGCCCGAATTCACGTAGCCCAGCCGTGCGCGCGCGGCTTCAGAAAGAATGAATTCCACATCGCTCACCGCCAGCTGAACCTGGTAGGTGTGGGCCACCCATTTGGCGCTACGTGAAAGCCTCACGCCAGTGATCGTCGCCGCCAGGCTACCCAGCAAGATCAGTGCTACGGCTGAGACAAAAGCTAGCTTCGCGCGGTTGCGGGGCAGCATGTCAGACGAAATCCTGTGGTTAGCTCAAAGTAAAACTATAGCATAGCGCGTGGCAGCCTCCAGAACCGCGTCGCGCTCCCGGCATGGTCATTCACAAAGGGAAAAGAGTATCCGACCGCGGCGGCTCCTCGATGTGGCCCCTGCCAGGCTTCTGCTCACCCGGCCACAACTCCAGGAACTGTTTCACCGTCGCAGGTCCATGCCCGGCGTAGTGATTGTTCGCAAACGCGTACACCGTCACTCCGCGCCGCACGGTCTGATAACAGTATTTTGCCCATTCCGATAATTCTACTTTGCGGTCCACGATAATTTTGTCCCACGTTTTCGTCCGTTCCTCGATCTCTTTTCGTTCGCCCAGCCATCGCACGTAACTGAAATCAGCCGTAATCGGATCCATACGCGCAAACCATTCCGCCGGCCGGGGCATCCATCCCTGATCGATCAGCGCCAGCGCGACGCCGTGTTCGCGAAGGGCCTCCGCGAATCTTGGCACCAGCCAGTGTTTGTTCCTGATCTCCACCGCAAACTTGTATCCCTTCGGCAGTTTGTCCAAGAACGGCAGAAGCCGCTCGAGAAAAGCCTCCACGGTCGGGAAAATACTGCTGTTGAAATATCCGAACTGAAACAACAAAGGCCCCAGCTTCTCGCCTAGCAGGTCCATGGCGGAGAAAAACTCTTTGCATTCCGCATCGCAATCTTCCAGCACCTTTTCGTGCGTGATTTCGCGCGGCACTTTCGCGGCAAATATAAAGTCTTGGGGAGTTTCCTGATACCAGTTGCGCACCGCGTTGCGGCTAGGAGTGCGATAAAACGTGCTATCCACCTCCACGGTGTCGAAATGCCGCGCGTAGTAGGAAAGATATTCCGCCGGCTTCAATCCCTTGGGGTAAAACGTCCCTTCCCAGCCCGCGGCAGTGAATGCGGACGTTCCCACGTGAATCTCGGGCGCCATCGTGTGCAGATTCTATCTCAGAAAGGGTCAAACGCGTGGTCCGCAGGCGGGATGCATTCGCACACTTCAGGATGGCCGTTTCTAAAAGAGAAAGCATGTGACGCATTCCAAACGGCAAAGGCCCGCAAGGACTAGCGTGTGCAGTCGCCTGCTGATTTTGTCGAACCTAGGATAAAAATTCGGAAGTATGTACTTTACGCAAAGCCCTTCCAAATTAACGATCTGTTGATTGTCAAAAAAAGTCTGGCAGAAGGTAGAAGAGGCGACCCGTAGGCCGCCCCTTTCTCGCTTTACTTCCCCTGTAACATACGTTCGATAAGATGGAGTATGAGTCCAATCCTCAGAACGATTTTCGTTACAAGTTCAGCGCGGCGAAGTGAGGATGTTTTCGCCATCCGTCACCTTCCTTATGTCGGGGCGGACCCGGCTTGAAATTGACAGTCACCGAAACAGGGCCGTTAGACCTAATCGGAGCGATTGCATACCGCCGTAGCGGACGCAGGCCGGGGGAATTTTATCGTTAAACAAGAGAAGCGGCCTGAAGGGATTAAAAATGCAAAATCAAGCGCACCTTAATTATCAAGAAAGGCGTTTTGGCTCTTAGTAAGGGGATGTTCTTTTGTTGACCTTGCCTTTACGGCTATGGTACTTTAAATCAGTTACATAGACGTAGTATGGTGTATCCCCTAAAACATCCCCTAGATATCCCTTGACAAGCGGGATAAGATCATGGCATTCTATCGACGAACAAAAGGTCATCGGACTAGGAGTTACACAATGGCATCCTCGGCGCATCGACGTAAGTTATCTACCACGGTCTCTCGGCAGACCTACGGGTTTCTCACCGAATTGGTTGAGGCAGGAAGGGCTGCGAGTTTCGCAGAGGCAGTTGATATAGCGGTAGAGCCTGCACGGCAAGCGGAAAGTAGAGCCAAGCTAGAGCGTGACACTGCCGCCTACTTTGATGGAATGTCACATGCCGTCGCCACACAAGAGGCACAACTCGGGGCGGTGTTGAGCGATCTGATTGACGAGGTGAATCTCGACGCGAGATAAATGGCAATAGAGCCAGATCGCGCACCACCTTCACTCCCTAAGCCGTTTCGGGGTGAAATATGGACAACAAATCTCGGTAATCCTCCGGTTCGACACTGGGTTCTGATTGTTTCGTTGGATTCTCGTAATCAAAGTGACCGTACAGACACAATTCTGATGATTCCTTTTGCTAGTTTTGGAGTCGAAGGTCCTACCACGATGATTCTTCAACCCGGTGAAACTGGCTCACCGGACCCCTCCTGGCTTAAAGGACATTACGTGAACGTTTTTGCTAAGAGACGACTTCTCGAACGTCTTCCACGGCGGCTATCAGAAACTCAAATGCAGAAAGTATCACTTATTATACGGCGAGCGTTTGATCCTGATGCTCCCTACTAAATCTTGTCTACGAACTAATTTTGTACTTGACAAACGCTTTGCGTTAAGTATAACATTAGCTCATGAATAAGAAACGACATCAACTTTCACAGTCTGAAGTGATTGACCAAATTCCGCTGGCATGTTCCAGCGAGTTAGCCGCCGTTGAGTTTATGGAAGAACAGCGGTGGGGCAAGACTCCCGGTTGCGTCCATTGCGGTTCCGTTGAAGTTTATAAGATGACGGACAAGGCCGGACAGCGGAATGCCCGCTTTCTCTGGCGTTGTAAGGATTGCGGCAAGCAATATACCGTCCGAATCGGTACGGTTTATGAAGAATCACGAATTGAACTTCGCCATTGGTGCTATGCCTTTTGGCGTGCGGCCACTTCCAAAAAGGGTGTAGCGGCGCTAGAGATTATGCGGCATTGCCAGATTAGCTATAAATCCGCTTTGTTTTTAATGAATCGAATTCGTTTCGCAATGGCTCCTAGTAAGGATGAATCGAAGTTAACGGGTACTGTAGAAGTTGATGAAACTTGCGTAGGTGGAAAGCCGCGCCATCGTAGTCGAGATAATAAGCGGGGACGCGGAACTGATAAGACTCCGGTTTTTGCGGCAGTTGAGCGTGGTGGGAAGATTCGTCGCCGAGTGCTTGTTAATGTCACAGGCGAGACCTTAAAGCAAGCTATTCGCGAAGAAGTCGATAATCAAGCTCGTCTGATTACGGATGATTTTAGTTCGTATAGAGGATTTTGTACCGAGCAACCCGGTGGTCATTACGTTGTTGCTCATAGTACAAAAGAGTACGCACGCGGAGACATTCACACTAATACTGTTGAGAGTTCTTTTTCATTAGTGAAGCGCGGTATTAACGGCGTTTATCACAATGTCAGCAAGAAATATTTGCATCGTTATCTCTGGCAATTTGATTTCATCTGGAATAATCGCCAGTTGAATGACGGTGAGCGGACTGTCCGACTAATTAAATCCGTTGAAGGAAAACGATTGATGTATAAAGCACCTGTTGCTAAAGAGAATTAACTCTTTCAGCGGGGGTTTTATGAATCCGATTTATTTAGAGTACATTAAGATTGCGCTTCTGCTGTACGGCGTCGCGTTGTTGAGTCAAAATCTTCGTTATATGAAGATGATTTGGAGCAAGATTTTTGATATTCATATTGCAGTAGTTTTGAAAGACGATCCGAAAAAATACGGCGGTGGAAGGTTGAATGAAAAAGAAAGTTAAGAAACAGACCGGCCCAAAGCCAGAAGTTATTCAGATTGACGGCGCCTGGCAAGTGGCGGTTAAGAAGTCTTTGAGCGTTAAGAAGCCGGTGAACGGCTGGCCGAAGTGAAATACCTCGGTAAATCCTACGAAGTTAACGGCGTTACCCTTCATTGCGTGGAATTTTCGCTGAAAGAACTAAAAGAATTGGATGTTAAACAGAAGGAACAGAAGGTCAAGGAATTATTGCGGGCGTCGAAATAATATCCTCGCGCGTATAAGTGTGGGTTTTTTCACATAGCTGGCACTTCAGTTTGATGTCTCTAAACGCTTCGATATAGTCCGAAAGATCAAAAACGAAAGTGCCGTTTAAGACCGCCCGCACATTTCTCGGTTTTACATCGAATAGTAATGCTCACCGATATCGGGTCTTGAGTCATCGGGCGCAACGTAGCACGGAAGGCTAATTTGCGTAAAGTACATACTTCCGTAAAAGATTAAGCCGAGTTTCCATCCGGTAAAAGCGGTAGAGCTATGATTGCATTCTGGTTAGCTTGAGATATTTCCGCTCGTTAGCTCTTTGCTTATGACTGCAACCAGTTTGTGTTCAGGAGCGTCAGATTACTAGAGGGCAAAAATAAGTCGTTTTGTCTAGAAAGCAGTTAGAAAGAAGGCTATATGAATGAAGTTTCGGCGATTGATAATTCTGATTCTCGTGATCATTCCGTGGGAACGCCTCAGAAGGAACTCGAAATCCACCCCCATAGTCATCACCCGACTCTGAACGAAATTCAACTCCAAGCTTGCAGGATTCATTACGAGCATGGCGGAGTATGCGGCGGCTACACTTTAGATGATTGGCTTGAGGCAGAGCACGAGTTAGAGGACGAGAGCCAGCCAACTGGCAAAAAAGATCACGTGCACTAGGTCATTGCGCTCGCGCGTGAGAGGGGATTACTCGACCCGGGCATCGAATACCCCGGTCTCCACTTTTCCCCCGCGCTTCACCTGCACGAAAATCCGGTAATCTCCGGGTCTGGGGAAACCATAGGGGAAACGCACCTCGGCAGGCGTCGTTCCGGGAGCGGACATTCCGCTTTGCATCGAATTGGGGTCGTCCATCAGTCCGGCTTGGGCCATCTCCAGTGAGGCCATCGGCACCGATCCTGCGGGGTGCACGTGCGCAAACACGCTCATATCCGACCGCACGAATTCCGCGTGGCCCGCCATGCCCATATATGGTTCCAGGTCCAGCGCCGGTTTTCCGTCCTTATCCACAACGCTGAACTTGAAATTCATGGCCGTATTCGTCTTGAGCGGGCCTGCGCCGCGATCCCAGACCATTCTTCCGCCGTCCGCCAGCGGCGCAACGGTTTGGCCTTGCTGCGGCCCAATCGCTTCTCCACTCCAGCTTGAGTCATCGCCACTCAATGCGCCGCCCGTAATTTCCGGCAGATCGACCGTCCCCACCAGTGTCCAGGGAAAGCCCCGCGCATCCACGACGTCCGCAAACACCTCATAACGCCCGCGAGCGATCGCTGGCAAATCATCCGCAAACGCGCCGTCTGCTGAAAGAGTCGGATGAAGGTGCCACATCCGGTTCATTCCCGGCAGTTCGATCAGGAACAAGTGCATCAGGTGGTTGTGGTCGGGGATTACCTCGCCCATATTGATTTTGCTCGTCCACGTGGGATTCTCGCTTTTCGCTCGAATCACCAGGCGGTTCCCATTTTCAAGCGTGGTCTCCGCGATCGGCGGCTTGTAGAAATTCACCCGGTTCTGGTAATTTGCGTCTTCTGCTCTCCACCAGGCTTTCCCCAGATAAACAAGTCCAGCCACCAAAACAATGGTCACCGTCATCGCGATCTTGGCTCTGCGTGTGCCTGAGCGTCCGGGAGTCTCGCCTCGCTCCAAACTTGCTTCGCGCGCGCCCGCGCCGGCAATTGAAATGACTCCAACGCCCAGCACCAGCATCAGCACGATCATCACGCCGGCCAGCGGCTTTTCCATCGGATACGTCCGTTGCGCGAACGAAGCCACCGGGACGGAAAGTTCTCCTTTTCCATTCGCTCCATCTGCCAGGATGCGCACCTGCAGCGCGCCGGATTCCATCAGCCAAAGGCTGCCAGTAAAAAATTGCGGGTCTTGCTTGGAAGCCACCGCCAAATCAGGAGTCGGAGGAAAGTTCGATCCCGGTCCGCTCAGCCGCAAGGGAACGATTTGCACCGCTTTCACATCGCCGCCCTCGCAGCGCACTTCAATCTCTGCGACACCCGGAATTACCTGCGGCATTCTTACGGTGACGAAGAGATGATAGGGGCCTGCGTCGCCCTCATAATAGACATCCGCGCTACCCACATGCGCTAGCGCAGGAATCACTGCGCTGAGCAAAAGAACGGCTAACGCGACGACCCGTCGCCTGGGAGAGAATTTCATCGACGGATCCGCCGCATCCATTCGCCCCAGGCCATTCCGAGCCGAACCATCACGATCGCCACGCCCAGCGCGATCACCATGCGCAGCCAAAATCCGCCCGGCGTGTGTTCCGTGTGAATGTAAACATTGCGTACCCACGGAGAGGTGGACGGCACAAAGTAGGGATAATTTGTAGTCTCGAAAATTCTGTTCCGTGACGCAGGAGACATCAAGAAGTCCGCAAAGGGCCACTGCACCGCGATGAAGCTAGCCAGAACCGCGGCTCCCAGCATGGCAGCTTGTTTCCACCGGCTCCAGTCCGCCGTGTACCGCCGCGCCAAATCGAAAACAATCGCTGGAACGATGAGCAGCATCGGAAAGTCCGGGGGAATCAAATGCGTCACGTGCTGATACACCGGCCCCAGCTTCGGTTCCGCAGGGAACAGCGGGAAAATCCAGGTAAAACAAAGATGCATCGCCGTGTACATCAAGGTCATGATGGTCGCCGCCCAGCGATTCTTCGCCACCCAGGCCACCGTCGCCATCCAAATGGGCGCGGCGATCATCATCACCAGATAAAACTTCGCTCCGTGCATGAACACGCGGTTGGTCATTTCCTGCGAAATTCCAACCGTCATGCCCATCAGAAAAACCACGGTGAGAAACAGAATGCGCTCGAGCCTTCGGCGATATATGCCCTCGGCTCGATTCATTTCCGCCAACACCATCACCAGCGTGCCAAACCGGATTCCAATCATTCCCAGCGCCAGCAGCACGTGCGGAGGGCTCAGGATTTTCACGTCCAGCCCGTAGGAGGTGTGCCACCAATTATCAAACGGTGCCGAGGCGATCATGGCCACGCCGCCCCAGGCGCAAATGAAGGCTCCTAGCGGCCCACGGAAGCCCCACATGGAAACCGAAACGTCGTACAGCGGCGAATTTTTCTGGAACGTGGTCGAGAGAATTAAATACCCGCAGGAAATCCCGGCCAGCACCCCGGACAAATAAATCAGCATGTGGGGCGTGGTCCAAAACGTGTCGCGGCCAATACTCTCGTGCCACGAAATATCCCAGGCGCTGCCGACCACCGCGGAAATCACCGACGCGACGCAGCACCATATGTACCAGGGAATGGACGCAGTTTCGGTGTAGGCTCGCTCGGCGCTCCGGGCCTGAATCTGTCGTTCAACGGAAATCGTTCCGGCCATTCGTCTCTCCGATGCCACTAAGTCTACACCCGGAACGACATCGCAGCGCGAGCAGACCTCTCAGGCTTGGTCGAGCGGAAGGACTTCGAGCAAAGGAAAAAAAAAGAGCCGCCTATAAAGGCGGCTCGCCAGGAGAGAACTTAGGGGATCTAGCTAATCTTGCGGCGCTTCAAAAGGCCCAGGCCAAAAAGTCCCGAACCGAGCATCATCAGAACGCCGGGCTCCGGAGTTGTGGTTACCTGCCCTGCATAATCCAAACCGTATGAACTGCCGTTCTCTTGGTACACGTCGAAGGAAATCGTGTTCGATCCGTCCACCAGGTACGGCGCGATGTTGAAAGTTCCTTCCGTGGTCGTTAAGCAACCGATCTTCACAGAGGAACAAGTCGGGTACGAGCCACCGAGAGCCGCGGCATACACTGTCGTTCCGTTCACCACCAACGACGACGTATCATCGGCCAGTACGGAAATCGTTGCGCTTGTGATCGTTCCAGAAAGATTGAAAGTCTGGGAAAACACGGCGTTTGCGCCGTTTGCCAGGACCACAAACCCGGGAGTGGATGGGTTCCCAGTATTCGCAAAAGAAACCCAGTTCGAGCCCGCAAGCGCGCTTGCCCAGGCTGGGTTCGAAGTAATGTTTTGCGTAGCGAAACCCGAATTATTGTTCGTGTTGGTAGCGGAACTGTCAAGCGGGGTCGAATCCGCGCTGGCGGTCAAAAATGAGCCGCTTGCTAGGATTGCCAAAGCCACCATCGCTAATCTTTTCATTACTTGGTTCCTCCGGGTATGCCAATACCTACATGCAACAACTACATACATCGCAACCTGAAGGCCATTGCTAACACATTGAAAACAGGACGGTTGATATGGGATGTGAACGCCGCATGAATAAATCAGTTCTCTTACGGGGTAATAGTTTTCCTGAAGGAAATGCCTTAGGAGGCCTTCTCTTGCGCATAGGCAAGATAATCCGCATAGGGACCTTTGAAGTCCTCCACTTTGCCGCCAGCCACGAAGTGCCAAATGCGCGTGGCCACCTCATCGATCACGTCGTAGTCGTGAGTCACCAACAGCACCGTGCCGTCATATTTTTGTAGCGCGATATTCAGCGCGTTGATCGACTCCAAATCCAAGTGGTTGGTGGGCTCGTCCAGAACGAGAACATTCGGCCTCTGCAGCATCAGACGGCAAAAAATAAGCCGCGCCGACTCGCCGCCGGAAAGCGCATGCGTGGGCTTCAACGCGTCATCGCCGCTGAAGAGCATTTGCCCCAACACTCCGCGCAATTCTTCCTGTGTCGCTTGCGGTTTGAACTGGTGCAGCCAGTCCACCACCGTGGTGCCTTTCACGATGGAATCGCTGTGGTCCTGCGCAAAATACCCCGCAGCCACGTTGTGTCCCCAGACCACCGTCCCGCCATCGATCGGGAACTGGCGATCCAGTTCGTCAATGAATCCCGTCGCGTTGCGCACCAGAGACTTCAGCAGCGTGGTCTTTCCCGCGCCGTTGCGCCCGGTCAGCGCGATTTTTTCGCCGCGCCCCACGCTCGCCGAAAACGGCAAGATCACTTTCACCCCGTCATAGGATTTCGCCACGCTCTTGATCTCAAGGGGATGCCTGCCGGAATGCTGGTCCATCTGAAAACGAATATACGGCCGCGCGATGTTTGACCTGGCAAGCTCTGTGGTCTGCAAGCGTTCCACTTCTTTCTTCCGCGAAGTAGCCTGCGCCGACCGCGTGCCCGCCGAAAAACGCGCGATAAAATCATTCAGTTGCTGGATTTTCTTTTCCCGCTGCGCGTTCTCCGATTCGATGCGCGAGCGGATCGACGTCTTGGCCACCACCATGTCGTCGTACCCGCCGTTGTACATAATCACTGTTTGGTAGTCGATGTCCGCCGTATGCGTGCAAACGCTGTTCAGAAAATGCCGGTCGTGCGAAATCACGATCAGCACCCCTTCGTATTCGCACAAATAATCCTGCAGCCAGTGCACGGAATCCAAGTCCAAGTGGTTGGTGGGCTCGTCGAGCAGCAGCGCCGGTGGATTTCCAAACAAAGCCTGCGCCAGCAGCACGCGGACTTTCTGTCCGCCTTGCAACTCGCCCATTTTTCTCTCGTGCAGCGAGTCTTCCACGTCCAGGCCGTCCAGCAGAACTCCCGCGTCGGCTTCCGCCGTATATCCGCCCTCTTCGCCGACAATTCCTTCCAGCTCCGCTAACCGCATTCCGTCCTTGTCAGTCGATTGCTCGTGCGGCTTGGCATAGAGCGCATCGCGCTCCTGGAGCGCTTTCCACAGCGCCTTATTCCCCATGATTACCGTGTCGAGCACGCGAAATTCGTCGAACGCAAACTGATCCTGGCTCAAGATACCGAGCTTTTTCGGACGCGTAACGTCGCCCTTGGAAGGCTCGATCTCGCCCGTCAAAATCTTCATGAGCGTGGACTTACCTGCGCCATTGGGGCCGCTAATCGCGTACCTCCGCCCGGTTAGGAACGAGCAGGTAACGTCCTCGAACAGTATTCTGGCGCCGAAGCGCATCGAGATGTTGTTAAGGGAGAGCAAAGGAGGTTCAATTGTACCATACCCGCTGTATCCACTAAGCCCGCACCTCGAGCATGGGTGCCCTGGCGAAGGCCGGAGCGTTGGTTCGGGTTCGGAGGCTGTTCTTTGCAGCAGCCGCCTTCGGGCGGGTGTCTTTTGATTCGATTCTAGCCATCGGCTAGAACAGAAAAATCGATGAGACTTTCTAGCCACTCCGTTCGTATACCGGCTAGCCTTGGCCCGCTCTCTGAGAACATCGCCTCTGGCCTCTCTCTCAGAGTCGCGCTGGGAGGCACGATGAAGCTCAAAACGCTCTATCTGGTCCTGTGCATTTTAGGAATTGTTCTGCCCTACTGGCAATTCCTGCCCTGGGGCGCGCAGAACGGCCTGCACCTACCGCTGTTTTTCCACGAGCTCTTCGCGAACCGCGTCAGCGCCTTCTTCGGTATGGATGTTCTGGTCTCAGCGGCCGTACTAGTAGTTTTCATGCGAACTGAAAGCTTGCGTCTTGGCATTCCCGGCCGCTGGTTGCCGGTGCTGGCCCTGCTACTGGTAGGCGTATCGCTCGCTCTGCCGCTATTTCTTTACCTGCGCGAAGGCAAGCTCGAGCTGGAGCAGTCCCCCCAGTCCGCCGCCATGCCGCTCCGCCCTTAAGACAACTTCCCTCCATTCTTACAGGGAATCAGGTATGGAAAAACTTCGCTCAGAGTTTCAAATTGGAAGATGTTGTGGATAGGGTTCAAATCATCCGAAGCACGATGGACACTGAAAAATGCAAGCACCGTATCAAATATTCAGAAGGCTTCCGGGCAACCGATTCGTTTGGGTTGAAAATGTCAACGAACTTCAGGAAGCTCGTGGACGTCTCGCCGCGCTAAGCTCGAACTCTGAAGTCGACTACGTTCTTTTCGATCCCCGTGAACGTTCCGTCGTGTCCCACTACGCCAAGACAGACTAGTGAATTGTCTTAGGCCAGTGCCGGGCGCACTACCTCACATCTCCCGGGTCCGCGTCATACACGTACTGGATGTACACCTGCGGCGCTGACTTGGTCGCGCCGTACGCGCTGGCGTCAATCCGAATGGTTTCGTAAAGTTGCTGCCCGTTGGCAGCCAACTCGAAGGTCCGCGAAAACCTTCCTCGTGAATTTTTCTCGTCGCTAATCAGGCTCCGGCCATCCCACTTGGCCTCGATCTCCTGGTAGGTGTCGTCCTTCGATTTCTCGACCTTCCTCCCGTCGGTGATGAAGGCCAGCTTTCGGGCCATGTCATCGGTCACATCCACTTCGGCGCCCTTTGGATCTTTCTGTGCGATCGTCAACGCCTCCGGCGGGTCGGTCAAGTCCTTGAGCGTGGCGCGATCGGCATCGCTTATCTGGGTCGTTCCACCTTGACGCCCCCCGCCACCGGTTCCGGGATACGGGTTTCCAGGATAGGGGCTGCCGCCGCCTCCCACGCGGGGGTTTCCGCTCCGGCCCCCGCTGTTTTGGTTTTTGGCCTGAGCTTTCTCCAACTTCTGCCGACCATCGTCGCTCAGCTCGGGATTAAGTTTCCACGCCCCCATAATGGTCGTTCGAGGCGGAAGCGGCTTGCTGCGTACTTCGTCGGTAGAATGCGCCATGGGCCCCGGCTCGAGCGGAGGCGGCGCAGGCGGCGTCGCCCGCAAGGGTCCCTGCGTTTCCTGTGCCCCGACCGTTCCGCTCACAGCTAGCCCGGCAAAAACCCAAAATGAGATCACCATCCACGCCCTGGTTTTCATCGTCATCCTCTCTTGCGCTCACCGCCGAGTCTGCCGCCGCTCACACCTGTTAATTCGCCCGAGCACTCCTCATCGTTCCGTATTTTTCGATGCGCAAAATCCCGAGCAAGATGTAGGCGCTGCAAATCCAATCCGCATCCGTTGCCCTCGAAGGCACAGCACCGCTTTCGCCCTGGTTTGCGCGTCGATATACGGTCCGAGAGGTCATCGTTGAGACGACGCGCTGCGACCGCACGTCACTACTGCCTATTCTTCCTGCTCAATTTGCTCCTTGCGGGCTGCCAGCATACTGTCGACGGACGCCGCGTTTTCCTCCAGTCGGAAGTTGCGTTGGATAAGGTTCAGTTCTTCCGCGCTCACATCGAATCCTACGGCCTGGGGACCGTAGCCACCGACGCTCAGTACGATTGCGGTATTCCACCATATTGAGACAGACCAAAGGCTCCATCGCAAGTTGGAGTACATCCAGACACAACCGATGCTTTTCAGCCGTGAACTCCCGGCTTCTTCGAATTGGAACGCTTTACGCCAGCCGAACGATCTGGGCGTTTGCGAACGGCTCCGCAATGGAGGCCAACTCGGCCAAGTCCCCTCGCGGCTCTTCAGCGCTGATCAGGGACGCATCCTCCCGCCATTTTTCTACTATGCGAATGAGGCCGGAGCAGTGATCACGCTCATTGGTGAAGATGCCATCGACGGCGTGTACTGCGAAATCTGGAAAGTCAGCGACCGGGATAGCGCTTTTCCGCTGCACACCGTTTAGATCGGGGCAGAAGACCGCCTGCCGCGAAAGTATGTAGAAGGCGAACTCGACCGCCCGCGCGGGATAGTGACCTACTCCGACTACGGCGCACATTTTGATATCGACGTGCCGCCGAACCCGTTTGCTCGTTAGCTTGAGGAGCACATGATGCCTTCCTCCTCGCGGAATCCGGCGCTACTGCTAGCGGCGGCGGTCGCCGTTGCCGCCATTGCAATTATTTTTCTGACGGACGAAAGCTGCACGGTAGAGACCGCGATGTCGCCCGTGATCAGTCCGGACAAGCTCGTGGCCATCGATCTTTACTCGAAGAAATGCCACGCTCGGTGGGCGAAACAGAAGGAATACCGCGTGGTTGTCTTGCGGCCGATTACCGACCCTCCGCCAGAAGCAAACCGCTATCAGGAAGCAAACGTGGTCTTCGAAGTCGAAATGGGCCCCGAGCGCATGCAACTTTCCTTTGGCGCCCCAGGGAGCTTTGCATTCTTCGACAAACTTCCGGAGAAGGAGAAGAAAAACACGATTCTCATTGGTTGCTACCTCGCGTGTCCGTCGGCCGGCATAGGAAAGCAATTGCACAGCTGGCGCGGCGAGCCCATTCATTATTTCCTCACCGAAACTCCCTCCAGCCCCCCGATGGCGCAGTAGCCTCGACGCTATTTTCGAAGGCTTGGCCCTCTATTATTGGTAGTATTCCGGGTCAGGAGTTGGGAGGGAAGATGAATCAACCTTTTTTTGCGATCGCTGTACTCTGCGCGCTGGCGACCCCTGCCTGGGCACAAGAGCCCGATCCCGAGATTGTCAGCTACGTCAATTCGATCAAGGCCATCGATAATCACGCGCACGTGACGGCTCCCGACCGCGAGCACGACAAAGGCTATGACCAGCTTCGCTGCGAAGATCTGCCTTCTTCCAACAGTCTCCCCCCAGCAAACCTGCGGTTCGGCCCCGACCAAGCTGCCGCGTACAAGACGTTGTATGGATTCGACGCCAAAACCGGCAGCGACGCGGAATTGAAGAAGGCGACGGAACTAGAAACGGCGGCCCGCCAGGAACACGGAGCGGGCTATTACGCCTGGGTCATGGAGAAAGCAGGAATTGAAACGGTGCTGGCCAATCGCACGTTCATGGCTCCGGAAATGAAGGCGCCGCAACTTCGTTGGGTGGCGTATGAGGACGCCTTGCTCTTTCCACTCGACAACAGCACGCAGAAAGGGGTCAACCCGGATCGTCGCGTGTTCTACGGCGACGCGGAAGAGTTGCTCAACACCTATCTGCGAGATGCCGGAATGAACCACGTTCCAGCGACGCTCAGTACCTACCTGGAGAACGTTGTTCGCGCTACTTTGCAGAAGCAGAAGGCCGCAGGCGCCGTCGCGGTGAAGTTCGAGGCGGCCTACTTGCGGCCGTTGGATTTCGCTCCGGCCTCGAAGGAGGAAGCCGCGCGCGTTTATGTCAAATACTCGTCAGGAGGCAACGCGAGCGCGGCGGAATACAAGACGCTGCAGGATTTTCTTTTCAAGCAGATTGCTCTCGAGGCCGGAAGACTTGGCCTGGCGGTCCACTTTCACACCGGCAATGGATGCGGCGACTTCTTCGATGATTCGGGAGCGGACGCCATGCTACTGTCGCCGGCGCTCAACGATCCAGACCTGCGTAAGACAAACTTCGTGTTGCTGCACGGGAATCCGCCGCGAGAGCGGAATGTGTCGACGCTCATCGTGAAACCAAACGTGTATACCGACATGTCCGTGCTCGAACTGCTCTGGTCGCCCGCGGAATTAGCCCGGCTGTTGAGGCCGTGGCTTCAAATCATGCCCGAACATGTGATGTTTGGCACCGACGCTGGCCCGTTTGGCTCTGGCTTTGAATGGGAAGAGACCACCCTAGTTGGCGCGCAGCATGCGCGGCGCGCCCTGGCTATGGTGCTGTCGGAAATGGTCCGCGACCGTACCATCACGCGAGACCGCGCCAAAGAAATCGCCGAGTTAGTTTTGAGAGGAAACGCAGCCCGGTTGTACGGGATGAACTGAGGGGTGTGCACCAAGGAGCGCGCACTAATTTTGTCCGCATGCGATCTGATTCGATATAATGGTTTCTGCTCGAACCTCTGCCTAAACTGAGCTCATGCTGACGCAAACAAAAACCAAGACATCGAAATTCGACGCAACGAAATATCAAGGCCTCGATCGCAATACCTTAATCCGTATCTACCGCCTGATGTTCCTTTCGCGACGCCTTGACGACCGCGAAATCCAGCTCAAGCGCCAGAACAAGATCTACTTCCAGATCAGCGGCGCGGGACACGAAGCGGTTCTGGTCGCCGCCGGCCTGGTCCTGAAGCCTGCCTACGACTGGTTTTTCCCGCACTATCGCGATCGCGCTCTGATGCTTGCCCTCGGCGTCACTCCGTACGAAATGATGCTCGAAGGCGTGGGCGCGAAAGACGATCCCGCCTCCGGCGGCCGCCAGATGCCCTCGCATTGGGGCCATCAGAAACTCAACGTCGTCTCGCGCTCTTCCCCCACCGGGACGCAGTTCCTTCACGCGGTTGGCTCGGCTGAGGCTTCCCTGTACTACGCGAAATTTCCGAAAGCCTTTGAGCAGGCGCGCAAATCCGCGCTCGGCGAGACGGTCGCCTACAAACCCGACGACGTGACGTATGTTTCGGCCGGCGACGGCACAACCAGTGAAGGGGAATTTTACGAAGCGCTGAATACCGCCAGCATGGAAAGCCTGCCGGTTCTGTTTCACATCGAGGACAACGGCTATGCCATCTCCGTGCCGGTAGAGCGCCAAACTCCCGGCGGCAATATCTCCAAGCTCGTTGCCAACTACCCCCGTATGCATATCGAGGAATGTGACGGAACCGAGCCTCTGGAAAGCTACGCGGCCATGAAACGGGCGGCCGAGCACTGCCGCGCGCGCAAAGGCCCTGCGCTCGTTCACTCCCACGTGATTCGCCCGTACTCGCACTCACTCTCGGATGACGAAAAACTCTACCGCTGTGAGGCTGAGCGCGAACAGGAATCGCGCCGGGACCCTCTCCCGAAGTACGGCCTCTTCCTCGTGCGCGAAGGCATCCTGGAGGAAAGCGAGCTTAACGCGCTGGAAGCGGAAGTCGAGCGCGAAGTTGCCGAAGCTACCGACCGCGCTCTGGCCGCCGAATTGCCCTCCAAGGACTCCATCTATCAGTGGGTCTATTCGCCGGACCTGGACCCGCGCGGAAAACAATTCGAGACCGAGCCCAAATATCAGGGCGAACCGAAGACCATGGTCGAGATGGTTTCCGCCACACTCCTGGACGAAATGCAAACAGACGACCGCATTGTTGTATTCGGCGAGGACGTGGCTGATTGCAGCCGCGAGGACAGTCTCTCGCTTGTCAAAGGGAAGGGCGGAGTTTTCAAAGCCACCTCCGGGTTACAGCGCAAGTTTGGTTATAGGCGGGTGTTCAACACTCCGCTGGCCGAGGCCAACATCGTAGGCCGCGCCGGCGGAATGGCCCTGCGCGGGCTGAAGCCGGTGCCTGAAATTCAGTTTTTCGATTACATCTGGCCAGCCATGATGCAGCTCCGCAACGAGATTGCCGTTCTTCGTTGGCGCTCGGCGGGACATTTCAAGGCTCCCATTGTCGTGCGCGTGGCGATTGGCGGCTACCTTACCGGCGGCGCGATCTATCACAGCCAGTGCGGCGAAGTCACCTTCACCCACGTACCCGGTTTGCGCGTGGTGATGCCTTCCACTGCGCTGGATGTTTGCGGCCTCCTGCGCACTGCGATTCGTTCCGACGATCCTGTGCTGTTCCTCGAGCACAAGCATCTTTATCGCCAGCCGTATAATCGCTCGCAATATCCGGGCGCGGACTTCACCATCCCGTTCGGCAAAGCGCGCGTGGTACGCGAAGGCACCGACCTCAGCATCATCACTTATGGCGCCGTCGTGCATCGCGCCGAAGTTGCTGCGGCAGAATTATCGCGCGACGCGGGAATTTCCGTCGAGATCATCGATCTGCGCTCGCTCAGCCCGTACGATTGGGACGCGATTGCCGCCACCGTCCGCAAGACGAATCGCGTGATCGTAGCTTACGAAGATACCTTGTCCTGGGGATATGGCGCGGAAATCGCAGCCCGCATCGCCGACGAATTATTCGAAGAATTGGACGCTCCCATCCGCCGCGTCGCCGCCACCGACACCTTCTGCGCCTACCAGCCGAAGCTGGAAGACGCCATCTTGCCGCAGACCGAAGACCTCGTCCGCGCCGTCCGCGACCTTGCAGCCTTTTAAAATGCTGCTAGGCATGGCCAGTTTTGAACTTGAAACTTTTTGCGTGGTACCATCGTATCCAAATGTAGGATCCGCGCGAATGCAGTGGATCCTTGCGCAGGAGGCGAATAGATGATTTGCACGAACTGTAGAAGGGAACTCGCCGAACATTCGAATTTCTGTTACTACTGCGGAGCGGCCCAGAATGCCGCGCCGTCCGGTCCGCCACCGATTCAAAAGCGACTGATGCGCTCGGCTGCTGATTCAAAGATCGCGGGCGTCTGTGGCGGTATCGCTGAATATATGGATGTGGACTCGACCGTCGTGCGGCTGGTCTGGGTGCTGGTAACGTTCTTCACCGGTGTGGTCCCGGGCATCATCGCTTACCTGGTCGCATGGGCGGTGATGCCGGAAGCGCCGCTGCCGGTGGTCACCCCAGCGAACGCGCCGGCCCCACCGGCACCCGCGCCAAACTTCACGCAGCCCGCTTAGGGTTGAGCGCCGGGAAGCTTTTGAGCGGGTTCTAGAAAAGTTGAACTGAGGATTAACGGAATCGCGCGAAGCTCAGTTTCTTCCGGAGTCCCGCGGTTTCTTCGAGAAATTGCCTCGCTTGCTGTAAATCGCATGGTCTAGCGAGAGCAGCCCTGCCCCGACTCCCGCCAACGCGAACGACCCTACCGCCAAAGCGAGCGGGAACTCGTAATTGTGCACTGCCATGGGACTCGCCAGGATTCCGTGCACCTTCACCAGTGCAACCGCCATCTCTATTGCGAGCAGCAGGGAGGCGATGCGCGTGAACAGCCCGACAATCAGCAAAACTCCGCCAAAAAACTCGAGCACGCCGGCGATGTAGGCAAAATAAGCCGGAAATCCCATCTTGGCGAACATTTCCGCCCAATGTTGCGCTTGGGTGAACAGCTTCGGGTACCCATGAAAGATGAAAATGATTCCGAGCCCCAGCCGCAGCAGGAGCAAAGCGAGCGGCTTCAGTTTCTCCAGACCTCCCATCTGAATTCTCCCGGCGTCGCATCGCGCGAAGGATCGATGCGCGTTGATGATCGACCTTCAGCACCCGACTACTATGGCAGGCGCTTCGCATTGTAGCAGAACAGCAAACCGCATCGATCTAGCCCGGCCTTGGAAACCGTCCTTCCAACCGCGGCCAGAATGAGCGCCGCCCTTAGTGTAAAATCCAAAGTTGCTTAAGGTTGTGAGAATTGCCGAGGATCGTCGCGTGACGGAGACCGGTTGTAATGCGTAAAATGTTCTTAGGGCTTGCGGTTCTGCTGATCGTTGCCACCGCTGCGTTTCTTCGCTACCACCATGTGAAGCCGCCCATGGAAGTGGGTTATGCGGGAAATCGCGAAGTCACCATTTACAGCACTTCCGCGCAAGTACGCGAGCCTGTAACCACGGTAAAGTTCGGCGAAAAACTGGATGTGCTGCAGCGCTTTCAAGACCAAGTGCAGGTGCGGACCTCGGACGGAACGACAGGATGGATTGCGGAGCGCGAACTGCTTTCGGCGGATTTGTGGCAAACCTCAAAGGACTTGGAGAGGAAAGCGGCAGCGATGCCGGTCGAAGCGCACGGACACACCAAAGTTCTCAGCAATCTGCACATCTCGCCGGGACGCGAATCGTTGCGCATTCGCCAGCTAAATAAAGATACCCCGCTCGAGGTGCTCGAAAGGCAGCCAGTAGCTGTCGCGGCGGTACGCCGAACCGGCGCTGCGGACGATTCCGGCTCCGCTCCGCCGGGGAAAAAGGAAGATTGGTGGCTGGTACGGGCGCACAATGAGGATAAGACCTCGATGACTGGATGGATGGTAGGACGCTATATGGATCTCGACGTCCCGGCGCCTTTGCCGGACTATGCCAGCTCGGCGGGAATGCGCACGGTGGCCTGGTTCGAGCTGAATCGAGTTGCCGATGCCGCGTCGGGAAACTCAAAACCGCAGTATCTGTTGGTGGGAACGCACGGAGCGGAAGGCCAGCCGTGCGATTTTTCCCTGCTGCGCGTTTACACTTGGGGGCAGAAGAAAGAACGATACGAAACCGCGTTCGTAGAGAGCAATATTTGCGGTAAACTTCCCGTCAAACTGGGAAAATCGGCCATACCTGGCGGTGACGTAAAATTTGAGTTTGAGAATTTGACCGGCCAAGGATCCGAGCACCGCCTATACGCAATGAAACAAACCGTCGTCCGTCGCGTACGCGAACCCGGCGAACCCCGATCCCCCCAACGCAAGCGTTAATCAGAGCGCTTCATCTCCCCTCATTTGAGCAAGCCTCGCACTTGAATTGAGATAAATTTGTTCCTATGCGCTGTTGTTTCTCATTTTCAGTGGTGCTCGTGACGCTCGTGCTTTCGCTCGCCGGATACCGCCAAGGGGAAACGCAAAAACCCGTGGGACTTGCGCTCGAATATATCGGCGCCTGGGGTTCCAGGGGCGAGGGACCCGGCGAGCTGCAGGATCCTGTGAGCATCGCCGCCGATGCGCTCGGAAATATTTTCATCGCGGACCCCGGAACCGGCTTCATTCACAAATTCGCGCCGCAAGGGAAGGCCTTGCTTTCGTTTCAAGAAGATGGCTTGAAGCATCCGCAATCGATTGCGGTGGATGGCGGCGGAGCAATCTATGTGACGGATCCGGCGCGCGGAAGCATTTTCATTTTTCTTCCCAGTGGAGACCACCACCGCGAGTTGCGGCTGAGAACCCGTCCGAGTGCCTCCAATTTCCTCAGCGTTGCTGTGACCGAGGATGGGCTCATTCACGTGCTGGATTCGGACGCGTCGAAAGTGTTCACGTTCAACTCGCGCTTGCGACTCGAGCGGACCTGGGCGCTCTCTGAGAACCCACCGCGAGGCAGGAAAAGTTCTGGACCCATTGAAGCCGGGCGGGATGGGTTCCTGTACATCGCGAGTTCTTCGGGCAACATCTTAAAGGTGACGCGCGAGGGCCATCTGGTCGCGGAGATAGGTCCCGGCGCAAATGAAGGCCGATGGAATCCCACGGATGGTTTCGCGGTTTCAAATAACGTGATTTTCGTGATGGATAGCGACGGGCGAATGCTCCACGCCGTGACTACCGATGGCCATCCGAAGCTGGACATGGACCTTGCTCCGCAGCTTGGCCAGGGATCGCGTCCCGCTCCTCCGTTAGCAATCAGCCAGCGGCGCGACGAACTGCTCGTTCTGGATCGGCCGGAACGGCGCGTGTTGCGCTACCGAATAAATTTCTAGCCGGAACTTAGATCGCTTCTGGACCGCCTGGCAAAGCGATATCATTCCAGCCGCGGTCTGGATCCAATCAATCGGGAGAATCCCGTGGCATTGTTGCTCACCGAAGCGGACGTAAAAACGCTGCTGACCATGCCGTTCGCAATCGAAGCGGTGGAAACTTCTTTTCGGCGGCTCGCCGACGGCTCCGCGCTGCTGCATTCGCGGCAGCGGCTGCACCTGCCGTCAAAGAGCTATTTGCATTACATGGCGGCAGCCGACGGCGCCGGCGGCTACATGGGTCTGAAGATTTACACGAGTTCGCGCGACCGATTGCGTTTTCTGGTGACGCTCTTTAGCGTGGACTCGGGCGATCTGGTGGCTTTGGTGGAAGCTGATTTCGTCGGTCAAATGCGAACGGGCGCGGCGAGCGGAGTGGCCACGCGGCTTCTGGCACGGGAGAACGCGCAAACCATCGGAATTGTGGGAACCGGATTGCAGGCGCGCACGCAGCTCCAGGCCATTGCGCAGGTGCGAAAATTGACGGGCGTTCGCGCCTTCAGCCGCGACCTAGCGCACAGAGAAAAATTCGCTCGCGAAATGACCGAATCTCTCAAGATTCCCGTGTCGGCCGCCGAATCGGCGGAAGTTGCCGTACGCGATGCGGACATTATCGTCACCTCCACGACCAGCACGAATCCCGTGCTAGAAGGCCGCTGGCTGAAGCCGGGCGTGCACATCAACGCCATCGGCGCCAATTTCCCCCAGAAGCGCGAGCTGGATGCCGAAGCGATCAAGCGGTGCGATGTGATTGTGGCCGATTCCCGAGCGCAATCAAGAATGGAAGCAGGCGATCTGATCTATGTTTTCGGTGAAGATGCCCTGCGATGGGGCGGCGTTCGGGAACTCGCTGACCTTGTGGGAGGAAAATCTGCCGGGCGCACGAGCGCGGACGAAATCACTCTGTTTAAGTCAAATGGCATCGCTACCGAAGACATCGTAGTCGCCGGTCGAATATTCGAAATGGCCCGCCAGCGCGGAGTGGGCCGCGAGATTCCCCTGTGGGAACATGGCGACGGAAAGGAAAAACGCGCTCGAACTGTGAATTGAAAAGCGCAGGTTGGCGGGGTTTTGTTAGGCGCGGACGCGGCCGAGTTTTTTAATCAAAGCGTCGTGAAGACGGTGGCGCGTGTCTTCCGATAGCGGAGCAGGCTCGGAGTTACAGTAGATTTGAATTGTCTTCTTGGTGGTGTCCACGATCAGCTTGCAGTTCTTGCACTTTGCAAGGTGAACCTCGATCGTAGAGCGCAATTCCGGATCGAGAGATTCGTCCAGATAATCTTCCAATTCAACAACAAGCGTCTTGCAATTCACTGATTTTCACTCCGTCGAAAATATCTATCCAGTTTCTGGCGCAGTTTCAAACGCGCCCGCAAAAGCCGCGATTTCACGGCCGGCACGGAAAGTCCCAGCGCTTCGGCCGTTTCCTCTGTTGATAATTCTTCGATGTCGCGCAACTGGAAAACGATTCGGAAAGGTGGATCTAAATCTGCGATTGTGCTGGAAAGAATGTCGGACATCTCGGTTTGCTTGTAGCGGTCTTCCGGCGAAGGGCCCCAATCTTCTATCTCGCGCGGTATGAGATCCTCTCCGGTGTTCACTTCTTCGTCGATGGAGACCTGATTGGGCCGGCGTTTGCGCAGCTTCATCAGCGCCTGGTTCACGGCGATGCGTACAAGCCAGGTATAGAAACGGGAATTGCCCTGAAAACCCGAGAGATGCTCGTAAGCCTTCAGGAAGGCTTCCTGCATCACGTCTTCCGCATCTTCGCGGTTTTGCGTGATGTTTTGGGCCAGGCGGAAAATTTTGCGCTCGTAGCGGCTAACCAAAGTTTCGAAAGCGGAGATGTCGCCGGCTTGGGCGGCGGCAACCAGAGTGGGCTCGTCTTCCTTCACTACTTGGGAAGGAAGCTGAGGACGCGCTTCGGTCGGTTTCTCGCGGGTGGCATTCATCTTGGGAGCGCTCATTTTAGGCGGTTCTCGCGCTAGGAAGGGTAACACAGATTGGAGAGCACCCGCGCCGCGCTCTGGATTCGATGCATCCGTCCGTTTGCGGATGCTAGAAGCTCGCCGAACCTGGCAGGGCTGGTGGAAAACGGCCGCGCGGCCCGGCTTGACACGCTGGTGATTCCGGCGGTATCCTGAATGTCGAACGAACGTTCGAACGAATCGCAGGAATCGCTTTATGCCAAGATCCTCTATCCGACCGCGCGAGTCGCAGGAAAAGCGGCAAGTGATCCTGCGGCATGCCGCGCAAGTCTTCTGCGATAAAGGCTATGAAGGAGCGTCGATACGGGACATCAGTCGATCGAGCGGCGTTTCGCTTGCCGGGCTGTACTACTACATCAAGAGCAAGCAGCAACTCCTGTACCTGATTCAAATTCACACCTTCAGAACCATCGTTGCGCAGCTGGAAGGGAAGCTCCTGGGCGTCAGCGAGCCGGTCGAAAAACTGCGCGTCCTGGTGCACAACCATCTCGATTATTTTTTGCAGCACCCGGTGGAGATGAAAGTTCTGGCGCACGAGGATGAGGCGCTGGAAGGCGGGTTTCGCAAGGAAGTCTTGGAAGTGAAAAGGCGCTACGTGAAAATCGCGCTCGGAATCTTTGAAGATATGCGCAGAACCGGAGTGGCGCGACGCTTGAATCCTCGGGTGGCGGTGCTCACCCTTTTCGGCATGATGAATTGGACCTACACCTGGCACCGCGCTGAGACCGATCCACAAGCGGATGCGCTGGCTGAAACCATCGCGGGAATGTTTTTGCACGGAGTGACCAATGGGCACGGAAACTCTCGCCCCAAGTTGGTCCGACCCGCCGCGGCGAACTTGCCGAGCCGGCGCGCGCGGGCGGATAATCCTTGAGATCGCTTGGCATGGACACGAGAAACAGTTCTGGGAGGAAATCATGGCGACAACGCAGGCCGTCGAGCAGAAGCAACTGATTAACTACGGAGTGGAAGGCGGAGTAGCGATTATCGAGATGGACGATCCCCCGGCGAATACCTACACCTACGAAATGATGCAGCAGATCGATACCGCCATTCTCAAGGCGCGCATGGACGAAAATGCGCACGTGATTGTTGTACGCGGCAAAGGCGAGAAATTCTTTTCCGCCGGCGCCAGCATTCCCATGCTGACCAAGGCCGATCCCACCTTCAAATATTATTTTTGCCTGCATGCGAACGAGACACTCAGCCGGTTCGAACAGACCCCCAAACTGGTGATCGCGGCCCTCAACGGACACACCGTAGGCGGCGGGCTGGAAGTTGCCTTGGCTTGTGACATTCGCATCGCAAAAAAAGAAGGCGGAAAAATTGGATTGCCAGAAGTGAATCTAGGCGTGTTGCCAGGCACCGGCGGCACCCAGCGGCTATCGCGCGTGATCGGACGTTCGCGCGCGCTGGAGCTAATGGCTACTGGAAGGACGTTTAGCTTCGAAGAGGCCCTCGAGTTCGGGCTGATTCATTACATCTACGAGCGCGAAAGCTTTTGGGAAGAAGTGATGGCCTATGCCAAGCAGTTCTGCCCGCCCAATAAGGCTTCGCGCGCTGTGGGACGCATCAAGCGCGCTGTAGTGACCGGCTCGGAAGTCGGCTTCGGGGAAGCGTTAGGCATCGAGCGCGAGCTGCAACAATTGCTCTTCACCAGCGAAGACGCCAAGGAAGGCTTGAAAGCGTATGTGGAAAAGAGGCAGCCCGAGTTCAAGGGCAAGTAGGAGAGCAACGGAACCAATACATTCGTTCAGCGGGCACGCAGAACACGTCGGGAGAGACTAAAGGACTGAATGCGCACACTGCCGGATTACCTTCGCAAGGGAATGAAACTTATATTGGTCGGCGCCAATCCGGGCGACCGCTCGGCTCGCGTCGGACACTATTATGCCGGTCGCGGCAACCAATTCTGGCCGGTGATGTACGAGTCCGGAGTCATTCCAGAACCGCTCGGATATGAAGATGACCGCCGTCTGCTCGAATTTGGAATTGGGATGACCGATTTGGTGAAGCGGCCCACGCGCGCGGTGGAAGAAATCGAGCGGCAGGAATTTTCCGAAGGCCGTGTTCTGCTGGCGCAGAAACTGGAAGACTTGCGGCCCAAAGTGATCGCGTTTAACGGAAAGATGGTTTACACCAAATTCACTGGCCGGGCATGCAAGCTGGGCTTGCAAAAAGAGAAACTATACGGCGCCCAGGTGTTCGTGCTGCCTTCAACCAGCGGAGCGAATTGCGGAACGGACCGCGGAGTGAAGACGCGGTATTTCAAGAAACTCGCGGCGCTGCTGAAAAGCTTGAAGGATTAGGAGCGAATGGCCATGGCGGCAACCACGCAGCAAAATCCCACGAATCAACTGGTGCTCGAGGAACGCGACGGAAGGATCGTCACGCTGCGTTTAAACCGGCCGGATCGGCTGAATGCGCTGAACGTGGGGATGGGACGCGAGTTGGTTCACGCCTTGCTGCGTGCCGGAGAGGATAAAGAGATTTTCGCTGTCAGACTGATCGGAGCGGGCCGGGCGTTTTGCGCGGGCGGCGATCTAGAGCTCCTTCGAGACTTGCGGAAACGAAATGATTCGAAAGAGCTCGAAAAGTTGCTGGCTACCGGAAAGGAAATTTGCCTGGCGGTTGCGGGGATGGCGAAACCCGTGCTCGCTGCCGTGAACGGTCCCGCGGCGGGCGGCGGGATGAATCTAGCGATCGCTTGCGACATGCGCGTCGCCTCCGATCAGGCAAAATTTGGCGAGGCGTTCGCGCAGATCGGGTTGTATCCGGATTTCGGTGGAACCTTTTTTCTGCCCAGGCTTGTGGGGCGTGCGAGATCGGCGGAATTGTTCTGGACCTCGACGAAACTCTCTCCAGAGGACGCGCTTAGAATGGGGATCGTCACCCGGGTGATCCCAGCGGCCCAGTTCGAAGAAGAATCAAAGAAGATTGCGGAGGATTTGGCCTCCGCCGCGCCGCTGTCGGTACGGGACTCGAAGCACGCGATGACCGGAAGTAATCGCACCGCGCTGACGGCTGCATTAGACGAGGAGATACGCCTGCAGATTCACTGCTTCCATTCGGAAGATTGCCTGGAAGGGCTCAACGCATTTCTTGAGAAGCGCAAGCCGAATTTTCGCGGGCACTGATCGGCGGAATGCATTCGATCGTGCGGATGCGCGTGGAGTGGCTGCTCAGACTGCGTTCGTGGGATTCATAGAATTGGAAAATGGGAGGCGTTCATAAATGTCCGCAACACGCATCGCTACTTTTGATGATTGGGTGGACTTATTCCGCGTTTGGCGGAACGACATCGGAGTGAATTATTCCGAGATCGATAGCTATCATTTCGAGGCCAAGTTCGGGCCAACGCGATCCAATGAAATCGAGTTCGGAGCGTTTAAGGGCCGGCCGAAATGGCGGCGCGTGCTAGAAATTCCGGATCAGCGCATTCGCGACGGCTTGATGAATCTCATTATTTATCAGGGCGACACGGAATTTGCGTCGGTCGAACAGCAGCGGCGGCTCTTCGAACATTCGCCCAGCGAGCACGATCGCAAATCGCTTTGCCGGGTGGTAACCGAAGAAATGCGGCACGGCTGGCAGATGTGCCATCTGCTGATCAATCATTTTGGCTACAGCGGAAAAGTAGAAGCGCAGAAAATGCTGGAGCGCCGCGCCTTTGAATCGAAGAGATTGCTCGGTGCGTTCAATCAGGAAGTGGCCAACTGGCTGGACTTTTTCACCTACACGGATTTTGTGGATCGCGATGGAAAGTTTCAGCTCACCATGCTGAGCTACTCGGGATTCGAGCCGCTGGCGCAGTCGATGAATCCGATGCTGCGGGAAGAGTCGTTTCATCTGGGCACCGGGCATGACGGGCTGAAGCGGATTGTGAAAGCGGGAGTCGTGCCGCTCCACATTGTTCAGAAATACGTGAACAAATGGATCCCGGTGAGCTATGACTTGTTTGGGGTGGACCAGTCGAGCTCGGCGCACTGGTTTTACATATGGGGACTGAAAGGGCGCTACGACGAAGCTCAAACGCACGAAGAGGCCGACCTCGGGCACATGAACGAGCACAATCGCCACTTGTATTTCCTGGAGTGCGAGAAGCTGATCGAGCAAATCAACAAGCAGGTTCCGGTTGGCGCCGAGCCGCTGTACGTTCCGGACATGAAGTTCAACCGGCACATCGGCGAGTTTGCCGACCAGACTTACAGTGTGACGGGAGAACTGCTGTCCCCAGAAAAATATTCGGAGCATCTGAAGGAGACATTGCCGCAGCCGGAAGACATCAAGCTGGTGAACGAGATACAGGACCTGGAGCCGGGGTGGGTAGCCCCCAAAGGGAACATGGATTAGTTGACCGGGCGCACAAGATCCTCAAAGAGAAACGCAGATCCTCCCATCTGGAGTGTGGCGATTCATGGCAGAAGATCTATACGCGAATATGGAGATTGCACCGCGCGAAGTGAAAGACAAGCTCGCGCGCGGCGAGAAACTGTTTTTTGTGGACGTGCGCGAGCGGTGGGAGTACGAAATATCGCACATCGAAGGGTCCGTGTTGATCCCGCTCCGCGAGATTCCGGGCAATCTGACGCGCCTGCAGGGATCCGAGGAGGTCGTGCTTTTCTGCCACCACGGGATGAGAAGCATGGACGCCGCAGCATGGCTGCGCTCTCAAGGCGTGGAAGCAGCCCGGTCGATGGCCGGCGGAATAGACCGCTGGGCTACGGAGATTGATGCAGGCATACCGCGCTATTGAACGTGTCGAATTGCGCGAGGAACCAAGCATGGCTGCGAAGAACGTAACTAGAAAAGGGCCGAAGCGAGCCAACAGGGCGCGCACGAACGTAAAATTTCTGCACAAGCCTTCCTGCACAACCTGCCGCAAGGCGTGGAGTTACATGCAGAGGCGCGGCTTCGGTATGCAGTTTCGTGACCTCGGGACCCAGCGATTGAGCCCGGAAGAGCTCGAAAAATTGATTGGCGGCCGGGACCACACGCGATTCCTCAACACGCGCAACGAACTTTACCGCCAGAAGAAAATGAAGGACCATCCGCCATCCCGCAAAGAGGCCATCCGGATGATGGCGGAGGAGCCTAACCTGATCCGGCGCCCCGTGATTGTCGCCGGTGGACGCGTGGTGCTGGGGTTCGATCGAGAGGGAATTGCCCGGCTTTAAGTTGTGAGTATGGCGTGATCGTATCTTCAGGGGAATTCGGTTTTGCCGCCAATCATCGACATTCACATCCACATTCAGCCCGACGAAATGGTGAGACCCGATGCGCGCGAACTGATTCGCCGCGGGCGCCGCGACTACCAGGACATTCAGAAGTATGCCGCGAGTCCCAAAGATTTTTTGACCTTTCTAGATGAAGCGGAAATCGAGCGCGCCGGAATCATCAATTATGTCAGCCCGGACGTGATCGGGTTCACTCCGGAGGTAAACGACTGGTGCGCGAAATATTGCTCCAGTGATCCTCGGCGCCTGCTCGCTTTCGGTTCCGTGCACCCGAAGTATATTTTCGATGTTTCCGCCGAGGTCAGGCGGCTGAAGAAAATCGGCATCCGCGGCCTGAAAGTCCATCCTTCCCACCAATTGTTTGCGCCCAACGAATATCGCAACGGTTTGGGGCCATTGCGCGCGATGTATGAGAGCGCGCAGGAAGCCGGCCTGCCGGTGATGATTCATACCGGCACGTCGATTTTCGCCGGAGCGCGAAATGTGTACGCGCAGCCAATGCTGGCCGACGACGTGGGCGTGGACTTCCCGAATCTTGTCGTGATTTTGGCGCATGGTGGGCGGCCTCTGTGGATGAATGAAGCTTTTTTTCTCGTTCGCCGGCACACGAATATGTATATGGACATCTCCGGGATTCCTCCGCACAAGCTGATGGAATATTTTCCGCGCATCGAGGAAATCGCGGACAAAGTACTATTCGGCACGGACTGGCCGGGGCCGAGTGTGCCGGGTGTGAGAGGCAACATAGACAAGTTTCGCGCGCTGCCGATTTCGCCGGGCGCGCAGCAGAAAATTCTGTACGATAACGCGGCGCGGCTTTTTCCCGTTTGAGCGAGGTCGGTGCATGGAAATAAGGACGATTGGCGTGGTGGGCGCGGGGACCATGGGCCGTGGAATCGCCTACGCTGCGGCGTTTGGCGGTTACCGTACGGTACTTGAAGACGTTTCTCCAGAAATGCTGGAACAGGGCGTCCGATACATCTCGCAAGCGCTGGAAGACGGACTAGCCCGCGGAAAGGCGACACCGGAGCAGAAAGAAAGAGCGCTGGCGAATCTGACCACCTCGCGATCCGTGGAGGACGTTTGCCGCGAAGCGGACCTGCTGATCGAAGCTGTTCCGGAAGAAATGGAAGTGAAGCTCGAGATCTTCACGGTTTTTGACAAGTTCGCGAAGCCCGGCGCGATTCTGGCGAGCAATACTTCTTCGCTTTCGATCACGGAAATGGCCTCCATTACTTTCCGCGCCGAAGATTGCATTGGAATGCATTTCTTCAATCCCGTGCCCAAGATGAAGCTGCTTGAAATAGTGCGCGCGCTGGAAACTTCCGAAAGCACGTTGCAAACATGCGTGGAAGTAGGACGCCGGATGGGCAAAGAAGTTGTAGTGATACGTGAATCGCCGGGTTTTGTGACCAGCCGTATCAACGCCATGATCGGTAACGAAGCTTTTTACATGCTGCAGGAAGGCATTGCCAGCGCCGAGGACATCGATAAGGCCTTGAAATTGGGCTTGAACCATCCCATGGGTCCGTTTGAGCTTGTGGACTTGGTAGGACTGGACGTCCGCCTCAGTATCTTGGAATATTTGCACAAAACGCTGGGGGAAAAGTACCGACCCTGTCCGCTTTTGGCGCAATATGTGAAGGCGGGACGCACGGGACGAAAGGCGGGTCGAGGCGTGTACGAATATGGAAGCGACGCGGCAAAGAAATAATTCAGCGGTTTCGCTTGATCACTCGTGCGCGATGGATTTTCTTGAACATGAAACTTGCTGATCACATAGAAATTATCGAAGGCGATCTCACCGAGATGGATGCAGACGCCATCGTAAATGCTGCGAACAACGATTTGCAGCTTGGCGGCGGAGTAGCCGGAGCGATCCGCCGAAAGGGCGGCCCGGAAATTCAGAGAGAATGCGATGAAATCGGGCAGGTGCCTGTGGGCGGGGCGGCGATTACGACCGGCGGAAAACTGAAAGCGCGCTACGTGATACACGCGGCGAGCATGCAGTTGGGAGGAAGAACATCCGCGAACTCCTTGCGCGGTTCGACCGCGCATGCGCTGAGAATCGCGGCGCAAAAGGGGCTGAAGACCGTCGCGTTCCCGGCCGTGGGCACCGGCATTGCGGGCTTTCCCTTGCGCGAGTGCGCCGAGATCATGCTACGGGAAGTGGCCAAGCACTTCGAGCAGCCTACCTCGCTGGAGAAAGTCATCTTCGTTCTTTTCGACCCGGAAGCGCACGCGAGTTTTGCCAGTGTGTGGACGGAATTGCAAGCGAAGAGCTTCCCATGAGTGAACTGCTGGCCGATAAGGTGCGGCACCAGCTCGTGCGTTACGAGCATCCTCTGTTTGATTTCGCGGCGCAATCCGCCGGAGAGGGTGTAGAAGTTGAGATCCGCTACAAACCTGCAAACGCGGAGGTACACAACTACACGTTCCAGCTGCACCCGCGCGAAATAGAAAATGCGCAATTTCCATGGACCTTCCAGAAACAGCTCTACGATTGCCTGCACGATTACATCATCGAGATGTTTACGCGGAATCCGCAGCGCGTGAATTGATGCCTTCGCGCAGCGAGCCGACGCCACTCGCGCTCCTCCTGGCGGAGCGAATCCGCTCCTGCGGGCCGATCACATTTTCTGAATACATGGAGGCCTGCTTGTATCACCCGCTGCACGGGTATTACACCGGGGCCGAGCAGCACCCGCGCCGAGACTATTTTACGAGCGTGGACGCAAACCCGCTGTTTGGACGATTGCTGACGCGGCAGTTTCAGGAAATGTGGTGCGCGCTGGGGCGGCCGGATTCATTCTGGCTGGTCGAAGCCGGCGCCGGTACGGGGCAATTAGCCAAACAGATCCTCGATTTCGCCTTTGAGTCGTTGCCCGACTTTTATGCGGCGCTCCATTTTATTGGTGTGGAACGGTCATCGGCGCGCCGCGCCTGGCAATCCAAGGCGCTCGATCAGCACCTGGCGCGCGGAAAATTCGCGTCTCTAGAGGAATTGCCTGACAGGATTGCCTGCGGCTGCATTTTCTCAAATGAGCTAATCGATGCCATGCCCGTTCATCGAGTGACCGGCGATGGCAACCATCTGCGCGAGATATATGTCGGGCTGGGTAGGCATGGATTGTGTGACGAAATACGGTCGCCCTCTTCGGCCGCGCTCAGCGAGTATTTTGCCGAGCAGAACATCTGCTTGCACCAAGGGCAGCAAGCGGAAGTGAATCTTTCCGCCTGCAGATGGATCGAAGTAGCGGGGAAGAAACTAGAGCGCGGATTCGTTGTAACAATCGATTACGGGCACGAAGCGGAAGAGCTTTACGACCAGCGGCACATGCGCGGCACTTTACTGGCCTACCAGCGCCACCGCGTCACGGAGGATTTTTTTCGGGCTGCGGGCGAACAGGACTTGACCGCCCACGTGAACTTTACCTCTCTGGATCTTCGTGGACGACAGAGTGGACTCATTCGCACTGGATTTACATCGCAGAGCAAGTTCTTGCTCGCTCTTGCGCGCCACGGCAATTTTGCAGACTTGCAATCAGACGAGTTGACCGAAGCAGAAAATATGCAACGCCGCCTGCTCTTCAAAACTTTGATCACTCCGGAAGGAATGGGCGAGACGTTTCAAGTTCTCATTCAGCACAAGGGAACCGAGAGGCCGGATCTGGCGGGACTTCGGCCGCTTTAGTCTGCGGAGATCAAGGGCGTTTCTTCAAGACCGGCTTGTTTGGATCAGCGTCGGCGGGGGCGTTTGCGGACGTAGTCGGTGTGGCGCCCGCCGGAGGCGTGCCGGGAGGTGCGGCGTCGAGCACTGCGTCACCTGTGTACGGCCGCTGCAAAAATTTCCCAGCTTCTTCCTGCGCTCCGGCCGTATCGTCGCCCAGATGCTGCGCCAGGCTGTATTCGTTGACCGCGCGTTCGCGCTGGCCGAGAAGATCGTAAATCTTTCCGATATAGATGTGGCTCCAAACGTCCACCCACTTGGGATCCAGATCGCCGCCCAGCGCAGCGCGAAACGCGTTCGCCGCAGACTGGTAATTCTTCTGGTTGAACATCGCCTCGCCCATGCGGAAGTGCGCCAGCGAATTGCTCGACTGCAGATCCAGCGCGTGCTGATATTCCTGGATCGCCTCGTAGTACTGGCCGTTCTCGGCATAACCTTCGCCTCGCGCGACAAACGCGCGAATGCGCAAGCGGGGGCTGGATTTCAGCAAATTGTTATTCGGATCGATCACGATTCCGTTGGGTTTCGGGCGGCCGAATGTGTCGATCTCGAACTGCTGCGTGGTTCCGGTCACCAGGATCTTTTTGTACTCGGGATTTCCTTCGGTATCCACGCGAAGCTCGATCGGCATGCGAAAGGTGTCGAGCTCCTGGTGAATCCTGCCCACCACTTTGAAACCTTTCCTGGTGCGATAGACGATAAATTCAAGCTTGAATTCCGGGATACCAGTTGAGTTTACCCACTGCGAAAAAAAGGAAATCAGATTGATGGGAGGCTCGCCTTTTTTCGGCGGCGGCACTTTGGTATAGGCCAACTTCTCGAATTCAGCGACGTTTGCGTTTTTTCCTTCGTATTTCTTGTAGAAATCGTGCAGCAGCGCATTGAAGGCATCGTCGCCTATCTCGGTGCGGAGCATGTGAAAAACCAGAGCGCCCTTATCGGCGACGACGGAGCGATACTCATTCGAAAACGTCTGCAATCTTCCGGCCTGTGAAATGGGCGCGGTGTCCTCATACATCAGCGCGCCGACCGCAAAATCCTCAAGCGCCCGGTGCAGCCCGGCGCTGCCATCGCTCTGCTCCGCATACATCGCCTCCGCATAGCGCGACAGGCCGTCGGTGAGCCAGGTGTCAGAAGAAGTGTTCGGAAGAACGCGGTCGCCCCACCACTGCTCGGCGGCAAGTTGCGAGATCAAACGTTCGTTGGCTTTTGTGGTCCACTGCCGCGCGCTGATCAGCAGCAACCCAGGGGCGGCATACCCCGCCAAAGTTCCATCGGGCATTTGCGCGATCGTGAGCGGCGGAGGCTCTTTTTCCTGAAGCGGCCCAAATGCGTCAGTGAAATACAAAATAATGTGTGCCAGAGAATTTCCGTAAGCGGTCGCGGTGGAGGCCTGGTAGGGCGGGGTAAATACGGAAATGGTTATTCCTTCGGTCTGCACCGGGTTGAGTTGTAGCGCTCCGGCCACGAAAGTGCCGACCGGACCCGGGCGATCGCAGTGGAAAACGTAAACAGCCTGGCCCGGGCCTTTTCCGATGCCGGGCTGCATGGTGGGCGGGTCGGCTTTGCCTGTCCCGGTGACGTACATGGTGTCAGGCGTGATGATTTTGAAGGTGCCGGTGTAGCGATTGGCCGGATAATTCGTAAGCGGGAACCAACGCGCGGGGAGCAGCAAGTACGCCGAATTTTTATCCACCGAAGCGAAGCGCACACCCTTGGTTGGACTGTCATCTTCGCTGGAAATCGGGCCATTGTAATCGAATTCCAGAGTTACCGGCTGTCCCGGACCCACGGCGTCAGCAAGCCCCACGGTCAGCAGCAGCGGATAAGTCCGATCGCGCTCGAATTCCAGAGGCTTTCCGCCCGGAACGCGGATCGAATTGACCCTCAGATCCTGATGCAACTCAACGACGACGGTGCGCGAGACTTCACTGGCGATAAAAGTCACCCGAGCCAACGCGGAAATCGATTGGTCCTCGGGGTGCAGCAAGACTTGCACGTCGTAATGATCAGCGCGAAAAGGGAAGCGATGGGGCGTTTGCGCCGCCGCGACGGCTGCCATCAGAAGCGACACAGCCAGGGGCATCAGCAGCCGATGAGTTTTGAGCAAGAAAGCCTCTCAAGAAGGAGCATTCTACTTATATTTAAGATACCGGAGACCCGCAAGCAGTTGCCCGCGCAAAATCGGTAAAAGGTTACAACATCTGCGCGAAAATGTCCGCAGCGCGCTCGATGGCACCTCCGGGGCCGAGCTTTGCGCGCACTTCAGCCAAGGCTGATTTCATTTCGTCGCGAGCGGCCGGCGAACCCAACAGACGGCGAACCTGCCCTTCCACCGCCTCTGGCGTGAAATCGTCCTGAATCAATTCCGGCACCACGCGTCTTCCTGCTATTAGATTTACCATGCTCAAAAAGGGCGTTCGAATCATGCGGCGAAGCAGGAATGCGGACAGAGGGCTGACCCGGTAGATCACGACCATCGGCGTGCCTAAGAGCGCCGCTTCGATGGTGGCCGTTCCACTGGCAACGATGGCGCAGTCTGCGGCGGCCAGTGCGTCATAAGTGGCGCCGGTGACCTGCTTGATCTTGAAAGCAGAGTTTGCATAGCGGGCGAACAAATCCGGCGGGAGATTTGGAGCTGCGGCGAGGATGAATTGTACGCTGCCGTCGGCGTGATGGATGCGCTCGCACGCGCTTACGATACGCCCGTAATTCTGGGAAATCTCATTCGGGCGGCTGCCCGGCAGGATGGTAACCATGGGCTTGCTCTGATTCAGGTTGTGGTGCGCAGCGAATTCCGCGCGGTTCCTGCTCGGCCGGACTACATCCACCAGCGGATGCCCGACGAAGCTCACCGGTACGCCCGCGTCGCGATAGATTTTTTCTTCAAATGGAAATATCACAACCATGCGATTCACGCGGCGTTTGACGATACGAATGCGTCCGGCGCGCCAGGCCCAGATCTGAGGCCCGATAAAATAGCCGACCGGGACACCAATCTGCTTTAGGCGGCGAGCGACTCCCAGATGGGTGCCCGGGGAGTCGACGAGAATCGCTAGAGCGGCGCCGCGACGCTCGGCCTCGCGTTTCAGCCGGTTTTGCACACCGATTACCGTCGGAATTTTATGAAGCACTTCCGCGATGCCTAGGACGGCAACTTCGTGATAGTCGGCGACCAATTCGACACCGGCTTCTGTCATGCCAGGTCCGCCCATGCCGAAAAACTTCGCTCCCGTACGCGCGCGCAGGGCGGTGGCCAGCCGCGCGGCGTACATGTCACTGGAAGCTTCGCCCGCGGAAATTAGAATTTGTTTTTCGCTCATGGGAGGCGCAAATGGGATTGCCTTGCGCGTGGGGTTGAAGTAGCGAGCGAGGCAGCCCGCAGGAATCGAGCCGGCAAATCCTTAATCATCGGCAGGGAGCGGAAATCCAGATGCACCACCGGGCACCGGAAGCGCCAATTCCTGCTCTTTGTATTGAAGCTGATACAGCCGGTAGTAAATTCCGCGCAGCGCGAGTAGCTCTTGATGCGAACCTTGCTCGCGCAAACGGCCTTTGTGAAAAACAAGGATGCGATGGGCGTGCTGGATGGTGCTAAGGCGATGCGCGATCACCACAGCCGTACGGCCCTGCAGCAGTCGATCGAGGGCTTCACGGATCAACAGCTCGGTTTTGGTGTCCACGCTCGAAGTGGCTTCGTCCAGGATCAGGAACTTCGGATCGTGAGCCAGGGCGCGAGCGAAACTCACGAGCTGCCGCTGGCCTACCGAAAGCGTGGAGCCGCGCTCGGTGACCGGAGTCTCCACCCCGTGAGGTTGCGACTCCAGAAAAGGCCCGAGTCCTACTTCGCGCAACGCGCTTTCGGTGGCGGCGCGGGTAATGTTTTCGGTGCCAAGCTTGACGTTGGACTCGAGCGTTCCGGTGAAAAGGAACGGGTCTTGCAAGACGATTCCGAAAAGGCGGCGCAGCTCCTGCAACTCCATGGTTCGAATATCCACGCCGTCGAGCAAAATTTCGCCGCGTTGAATATCGTAGAAGCGCAGCAGAAGCTGAATGATGGTGGTCTTGCCGGCGCCGGTGTGGCCAACGATTGCAAGGGTTTGTCCGGAATCGACTTTGAAGGAGACATCGCGCAGGACCCAATCGTTTTCTTTCGGCTCGTTGCCGCCGTTGTAGGCGAACCAAACATTGCGAAACTCGATTTCCCCGCGCGCGGATGGAAGCGAGCGCACTTGCGCGGGCGAAACGATCGTGAAAGGCTCGTCCAGCAGCTTGAAGATGCGCTCGGAGGCCGCCATGGCCGTCTGCAAAATGTTGAATTTTTCGCTCAAGTCCTGAATCGGGCGGAAAAAACGCTGGGAGTAAATCATGAATGTGAGCAGCACGCCGATCGGAATGGCACCGGCAATGGCCCTGAGTCCGCCCACCCAATAAAGCAGCGCGAGACCCAGCATGCTCAGAAATTCCACAGCGGGATAGAAGAACGAGAAGGCGTCGATGGCCTCCTTGTACGCCTTCATATGCGCGCGATTCAATTCCTCAAATTGTTTGCGTGATTTCCATTCGCGATTGAAAAGCTGCACCACCGCCATGCCGCTGATGTGTTCCTGCAGGAAAGCATTAATACGCGCAATGGCGGTGCGGATGCCGCGATTCGCGTTGCGCACTTTGTTGCGGAAGAAGTAGGTCAGAAGAATCATGAATGGCAAGGGAGAAAGAGTTGCCAGCGCGAGAAATGGATGCCACTTGAACAAGACCGCCGCGAGGGAAAACAGCAGAACGAAATCGTTCAACATGGCTACTACGCCGGAGGCGAACAGATCGTTCAGCGCGTCCACGTCGGTTGTTGCTCGCGTCACTAAGCGTCCGACCGGGCTGCGGTCAAAGAAACTCATCGGCAAACGCTGCAAATGCTCGAAGATTTCCTTGCGCAGGTCATACATGGTTTCCTGTCCCACCCACTGCATGATGCGAACTTGAGCGTATTGCAGGCCGAAACTGCCCAGCAGCGCCAGCGCGGACGCACCCACCACCCACAGAAGACCAATCAGCGCTTCCCGATGCGTAATGGAAAGATTGAATCCAGGAACGATGTAGCGGTCCACGGCGATGTGGAAAAGATAGGGCCCCACGAGCTCCAAGACCGTTACGCCCAGCGTGATGGTCACTGCCGCAAATACGTAACGCCTATACGGGCGCAGGTATTTCATCAGACGGCGGGTGAGCGCCGTGTCGTATAACTTTCCTAATTTCTCTTCTTCGCGGAAATCGCTCATTCGCGTTCCAACTCTTCTTCCAGTAGTTGTTTCTGATACAAATCTGCGTAATACCCATTCTGGCCGAGCAGCTCGTCGTGCGTACCGCGCTCGATGATCTGCCCGTCGCGCAGGACAATGATCTGATCGGCATTTTTGACCGTAGAAACGCGGTGAGAAATTAAAATGGTGGTTCGCTCGCGCATCACATCGCGCAGCCGGCGCAGGATTCGTTCTTCCGTATCGGTGTCAACGCTCGCCAGCGAATCATCGAGTATCAATATTTTCGGCTGGCGCAGGATGGCGCGAGCCAGAGAGGTGCGCTGCTTTTGCCCGCCGGAAAGAGTGATTCCGCGTTCTCCCACCATGGTGTCAAACCGCTGCGGAAAACTCTCGATTTCGCCCGAAATGCTGGCAATTTCAGCTGCTTCGAACACTTGCTCTTCCACCCTGTCGGTGACGCCAAATGCAATATTTTCGCTAATCGTCTCGCTGAACAAGAAAGTATCTTGCGGAACATATCCAATCGCGCTGCGAAGCTCGGCGAGCGGATACTCGCGAATCGAGCGGCCGTCGATGAGCAATTCGCCGGGAGGCGCTTCCCACAAACGCGCGATCAAAGCCGCCAGAGTGGATTTGCCGCTTCCGGTTGGCCCTACCACCGCCAGCGTAGAGCCTGCTGGAACGTGCAAGTTAATATCGTGAAGCACGGGTTCGGCCGCCTGCGGTTCGGAGCCCGAAGTCGGATAGGTGAAGGTAAGATTTCTGAACTGTATGTCGCCGCGAATCGTAGACCTTGGCGGTGCTGGCGGCGCGTCCCCATTTGGCCTCATATCGTATCGATCCGATGGGGTGCGCGCCGGAGCGGACGAATCACGAATGCCTGGCTCGGCGTTCATGATGTAATTCAGGCGGCCCATGGACGCCGCGCCGCGCTGGAAGATATTGGTTACCCAACCGAGCGCGATCATCGGCCACACCAACTGGATCAAGAACATGTAAAACGCGTTGAATGTGCCGAGCGAAACGCGATGATCGATTACTTGTTTGCCGCCGAGCCACAAAAGAATTAGAACGGTCATTCCAATCAACGTCGAAAGCCCCGGGAAGAAAAGGCTCCAGGTGCTGATGAGCTTGATGTTGCGATTCACATAGTCGCGATTGGCTTCATCGAACTTCGCTACTTCCTGTTTTTCTTGGGCATACGCGCGAATCACACGCACTCCGGTCAGGTTTTCCTGCGCCCGTGTTGAGAGCACTCCAAGCGCCGCTTGGATCTGCTCCGAAAGCCGGTGGATAATCTGCCCGAAATAGCGCGTCACGATGGCCACGATCGGCACAGGAATCAAAACCCACGCCGTGAGCGCGGGCGATAGCTTCAGCATAAAGAAAATCGCCAGCACCATCGTAGAGATGGTCGTCGCGCTGTACATGATTCCAGGGCCGAGAACCATGCGCACTGCGTTCAGGTCGTTCGTAGCGCGCGACATCAAATCGCCGGTGCGATTGCGCACGTAAAATTCCGGTTCGAGTAAGACCAGGCGGGCCAGCAGATCGTTGCGCAGGTCGTATTCAATCTCTCGAGATACTCCGATCAGCAACCATCTTGTCCAGAATGAGAAGAAGCCCTTAACCAGCACCACCACGATCAGGATCAGGCAATAAATTCCAAGCGCGTGACGGCTGAACGGCGCATAAATGGAGAAAAGCGGTGACAGCAGCGCACGCGAAAACCCGCCCAGAGTGGAAAGCGCTTTCGGCGAACCTTGTACGCAGTCTGTGATGATACCGATGATCAGCTGCGGCAGCGCTCCAACCAGCCCCATCAGCGCGAGCGTCAGGAGTCCTAGAGCGGTCATCCCTTTGTAGCGCAGCACATAGGGAACCAGCGATTTCATCTCTTTCCAGCCGGAGAGCTTGGGTTGCGGCCGGCGCGCCGTTTGAACGACGGGTTGGGCGATTGCGCTCATAGACGAATCTGCGACTCGGGAGTTTCCAGCGATAGCAACTCGCCCAGAAAATTTTCGAACGTTCTGTCCAGCGATTGATAACGCTTCACTTTTGGATTCCAGCGAATCCCTACCGGCAGCACGTGACCGCCTTCGCCTTTGGGTGACATGATTGGCGTGAAGTACATTTCCAAGCCCTTCTCGTGCTGCTCATATTGCAAACGCCAGCCATTCACCGGAGCCAGCGGTGTTCCTCCCAGAAATCCCTTGGTGTTCTTCAAATGTTCATCGCAAAGAAAAATCTGTTTCCAGGAGCTGCGCGCATTTTCAAGTATAACCGCGCGGGTAAGCAGTGTGCCTTCCACCGACACTCCCGGAGGAGCCGCTTTCAAACGATTTATTGCCAGAATCTGCTGCGGCCCGCTGCGGGAAAGATCGCCGTATGCAAGGACTTCGGTCTCCGAACCCAGAGCTAATTCCGCTGCTTTCTGCACGTCATCGGGAACCGGCGGCTTAGCGGGCGTTGCCGGAGCGGCAGCTTCCGGCTTGGCCGGAGCAGGGGTAGAGGGCGAGCTCCCGCAGGAGGGGATGGTGAGCGCGGTTATGACGGTGGCAACAAGCGCGATCGTTCTCACGAGTTCCTTACGCTGGTCCGGGCTCACAGAGTGGATGCCGCAAGCGTGATGGCTACCACCTGCGATAAATCATTGCAAGATACTTCCATCACCTGTGGCACTCCCGAACCGGCCCAGTCGAATGAATACAGCGATAATTCTAGCTGTTCGGTTCCTCTCACGGAAGCACTCTTGGATTCAGGCTTCCCATAGATTTCTGCCGTGCGGTCGCACGAGTCCCCGAGCTTCAAGCCATGGCCGGTCGCGAGCAGCTTCAAACGGCTGGGAGCCATCACACTGGCGACGCACTTCGCCATGATTTCAGGCTTGTAGTTGTTATCCACTGTGACGGTTTGCACGATGCTTTTGGCATCCAGCTCGACGCGAAGTTCGCGATGCGTGCAGATGTCGCCCCACAACAGGGCGTCGGTCACCGATTCGTCGCGATCGAGCTGGCGAAAAACTTTCTGAGGCGAAGGCAGTTTCTCGCGCCCCGGACGAAGCCCGGCAAGCGTCAGTTCGTTCGCAGGTCCTGAATGGTTCGTCCCCGGCGCGGCTTGTGTGGCCAACAGCAAAATGGAAACCGCGCTAGCGAACTGCCAAAATTTCTTCGAGCCGAGCTTCAAAGTTCTCTTCTCCCTCCGACCACAGCCGCAGCTTTTCCACCGGCAAAGCCTTTTCGATGCGGCGAACCCAATCGAAAAGTCTCTTTATATTCTCGCGAGTCTTCTCATAGTAATTGTGCAAGTTTTCAGGGCGCGCCATGGCCTCCTGAAAACGCTCCTCTTCCGGACTCTCGGCCTTTGGCCGCGCGATCTGCCGGATGCCAAGCAAACCCGCGTGCCCGGTAAACAGATGCTCGAATCCAAAATTCACCTCTAGGTGACCGTCTTGCCGCCAGGCTCCCTGGTCGAAATCCTCGCCGTAACAAATGAGCTCGAGCGCTTGTGGTTCGAGCTGCCAACGAGCCGGGTCTCCTTGGTAAACCCAAAGATCCCAACGCGAGCGGACCGAGATAGAACAGTCGTGGTGAAAATGATCCCTGGACAATTCAATGATGCTTGCAGCGTCCAGGGGAAGGGACCTCAGATCCTGTTCGTAAACAGGCGACTCGGTCCAGTCCACCGCCCGGATTTCCAGGTGCGTGAATCCAGGCTGCTTGGCAGAGAAGGGAACGGTGGAAAGGAAGTTTCCGAACCTTTCAAGAACCAGATCCTCAGGAAAATCCTTGCACCAGATACTCAAGTAAGCCTGATTCGACATGCCAAGCATTATACCGGGGTGCGGCGAAATCGGGACGGCGGGGTTTGAGAGCGGTTTAGGCCCGAGATTTTCGATTACTTTTTGTGCTTGGGAGGATCTTCTTCTTCGTCTGTGTTGAGGTCGGTCGAAATTCCCAGCAGGCGCTCCTTTAGCGTATCGCCCATGCCGGCGAGAACCTGTGAACAAGTCTCGCGCAGTCGCTTTTCCGCTGCTTTGGCGATGGTATCGAGCACCGCTTGCGAATGTTGGCCGAGCGTGGTGGCGGAAGCCAACAGCCAAGAGTTCGAAGCGTTTTCGAGACGAGCTTTATATTGTTCGATAGATTCTTCGGTGGACTGTTTCAATTGCAGCATCCACTGTACTTTCTCAGATTCGCGCTTCTCTTCCCAGGTTTCAAGCAGCGGCGCCAGTTGTGATTGCAAGAACGTGCGCGCCTGTTCCACGCCTTCCATCATGCGCTCGTCCAGTTTCTGCTGGAATTCGGCGAGCGAGCCTTCCCGATTGAACTCCATATCGGAGCGCGCTTTTTCCAAAGCCTGGCGCGAGCTTTGTTCGAAGCGCCGCAGGGACTCGGTAGTAACTCGGTGCACCTGATCGGAGAAGGAAGCTGTCGCGATTTGGGATGTTTCGCCGAGCTTCTCGCGCTCGCGAGTAAGAATCTCGCCAGCGGCTTCTTCAATCTGCGCGGTGCTGTGCTCCACGTAGGTGCGCCGGTAATGATCGAGCTCGGAAGCGAGCATGCTGGAGACTTCCGCCGCGCGGTCGCGAAGAGCGGTGCTGGATTGCTCGACGGCCTTCTCGAGCGAAGACTGCATGGTGTTCTGCGCTTTTTTCTGATACCAATCAGAGGCCTTCGACAGCGCCTCGTAGGTTTCGTGCTGAGTTTCCGTGCTTTTCTGCTGGATGTCTTCTTGAACCTTGGTTAGGGTAGCTCGGCACGCTTCCTCCACTTCCGAAGGGACCTTGGAAGCCTCCGTGCGAAGTTGCTGAATCGATTCTTCGATCACCTGTTGCGAAGACTGCTGCGCTTGCTCGCGAATCGAACTCTGCAATTGGGTCGCCTGTTCGGTGGCCTGACGCATCTGTTCGCTGATGTGGTTCTGCAGATTTGCCGCATGCTGTTCGACATTGCCCAGGCGGTCGGCTATGGACTCGACCGCTTCGAGCTTCGGCGTAATTTTCTGCTCGAGTTCGGCGGAAACACGTTCAAGAACTTTTTGCGCAGCGCTTTCGAGCGCCGGTTCGATCTGTTCGGTCCGCTCGGCGATCACCTGATCCGCTCTACGTGCAATCTCCTGTTGTTGAGAGGCCAGGATTTCATCGAGGCGTTGGCGCGTCTGATCGAGAGTGACCTTGGCGGCTTCCTGCAGCTGCGATTTCGTCGCTTCAGCGCGGTCGCGCTCATGCTTCAGGCTGGTGCCGAGTGATTCGATGGTTGTGGCCGCGCCGTCAATCACCTGGTCGAGCGAGGCGCGAAGGCTTTCGCTGCGGGTCAGAATGTTCTGCTCCGCTTGCGCCATGGCTTGCTGCGAAGCTTGAGAGATTTGTTCGCCGATACTGTTTGAGGCTTGCGCGATTCGCTCGCCAAGGTCGTGCGATGCATCCGCTATGCTGGCCTGGAATTGCTGGTTCCAGCGCTGGTTCGCCGCGGCTATCTCCGCTTGCGATTGCTCCACAGTTTGGTTTCGAACGCCCTGCGCTGTTTCTTCCAGGTTTTTGCGCCACTGATCCAAATGCTGTTGGGCCGCTTCAGGCGATGAGAGAATCTCCAGTGACGGAGTGGACGCGGCGCGCTCGACCAGTGCGCGGTCCACAGCTTCATCCACCGCTTGTTTCAAGCTATGCGCGGCCGTCTGCACCGCGGCTTGTTGAGCGGCCTGATTCGCGGCCTGCTCGGCAGCATGGCTGACTGCTTGTTGCACGGCTTCGCGAATTTTCTCCTCGAGATGAAGCGTGGAATTCTCCGTCGTTTTGCGCGCTTCCTCCACGATCGCCGTGGTGCGCTCGGCGGCTTGCTGAACCACCTTCTTCACCGAAGACTCGGACACGCGCTCCATCGAAACCTTAATGGCTCGTTCGATCACTTCATGGAGTTGCGCGTCAAGCTGCTGGCGGGCAATCGCCATTTCCTCGGTGATCGCCGCTTCGGCGCCGCGGCGCAATGACTTATCGAGCTTTTCCTTAACTTCCTCGACCATCTGCGCCATTTGGCGCGCGAGCGGGCCTTCCAAATCCGCCGAGGTGCTCGGGACCACATGAATCTTGGTTTCGTCCGCAGGCGTGCTGGCGATGGTTGGCGGCGAAGCCGCAGCGGAAGCGGGAGACTTTTGCGACAGAAGTTCTGGTGGACTTTTCGGGGCGGGGGGAGGTGCAGCGACGGAAGAAGCCTGCAGTGTGGACTCGGATGCTGTAGGTTTTGCGGCAGCGCCGGATGTCACCGGAGTCTTCACAACGGAGGCAGGTGTCTCCGCTTTCTTATGCGCTGCGGGTGCGGAGGAAGGGGCCGTTGCCTTCCCAGCAGCCGGTGGCGCAACAGATAATTTTGGCTCTGCAGCCGCCGCAGGTGCCGACGTCTCGATCCCCACTTCGTATGGGGAAGAGAACCAGTCTTCCGGAGGGAACGCTATGCCCCAGACGTTGCCCGGTACCTCGAATTCAAGCCCGATTTGAAATAGCTCGCGAACCGTGCGCGGACGCTGTACCCAGACAACCCGGCCCTGCGTGGTGCGTTTCTGCCCGGCTTCCGGACGAGGAACTTCCAGGGTAACCATCGAATTCTTCGGAACGTAATGTTTTGACTGGTACTTACACCCGTGACAGTTCACCATCACGGTTGTGGTTCGTTCCTTAAACGGCTGACCCAGCGCATCGACACCGGTAACCGTGATAGGCACGGCCTGCACGATACGCGTGCTGCGGCGTTTCTGGGCGTCTGGATCGAACGAAGCTGCTGAATCGGTCAAACAAGCCTCCAAGTGGGCGTTTATTCAGGGTAGCACCGGCCGTGTCGCGGGTCGAGCGGCATAACAAGTAGGTGCGAAACGGTTACTTGTTCAACGCGAAACAGTCGGAGTGGCCCTGCGGCGCTTCCTCGACCTCTTTGGCGACCCAAACCGTAAGAATGCTGGTTAGTTGCCTTCGATGAAGTGGCCTAAAAACAGCATGATACCAAAAAGCTAGGCCGGCGCTGCGCGGGATGCAAAACCCGTGGAGCAGCGTATACGGGCGTTGGGTGTGCTCGTGGTCCTACTGCGACATGCTTTTGGAATGAGGGCAAAATCCCTCCTCCGGGCCCGCTCGCATATATCGGGTGGGATCAACAATAGGCCGGCGCATTACGCGGGGTAGCGCCGGTTCGAGCGGGCCAGGTTGTGGCAAAGAATTGTGCGCTTGGTTATGATGTTTTTGTGCCCTCAGACAGTACGGAAAAACTGCCCGGTTCGCTTGTCCGCAAGCTGTTGTTGATTGCAGGAATCCTAGCTGTGCTATTCGCCGTCGGCGTTTATCTAGCGTCGCGTCGGCTGCCAGCTTACCTCCACGAACGCGCCGTGCAAATTCTAAGCACGCATTTCAAGAGCGACGTGGGGTTCACCGACTTCCGCGTTGCGCTGTTCCCGCGCACGCGGGTCATTATTACCGGCCTTACTCTGCGTCACGACAGTCGCACCGATATACCGCCCCTGATTCAAGCTAAAGAAATAATCGTCCATGCCGGCCTGGGCGACCTTTTGCGTCCCAAGATGCACATTACCAGCGTGCTGTTAATCGGCTTGCAGATTTACACGCCGCCCCACCATCCCGGCGACAAGCCGCTGCTCCAGAAAACCGACGAAGACCTCTCGAAAAAATACCCCGTCGTGATCGACGACATTCACGCCGACGACGCTCTGCTGGTAATTCTCCGCGCCCAACCTGGGAAAAAACCCGAAGATTTTGAGATTCACCATTTGGAAATCACCGGCTTCAGTTTTGACCGCCCCGCCAATTTCCACGCAAAACTGACGAATCCCACTCCGAAGGGCGAAATTGATTCGACCGGCCAATTCGGTCCCTGGCAGCCGGAAGAACCCAGTAATCTTCCGGTAGACGCAAAATACGATTTCCAAAACGCTGACTTCCGCACCATCAAAGGCATCTCTGGGACCATGAATTCTAAGGGGGTGTTTAAAGGTCCGCTGAATTACTTGTCCGTGCAGGGACAAACCGAAACCCCGAATTTCGCATTAAATATCGCCGGGCATCCGGAATCATTGAACACCGATTACGACGCCATTGTGGACGGCACAAACGGCAACGTGATTCTGAACAACGTTTTGGCGAAACTGCGAAACAGCATCTTGCACGTGAAAGGGGAAGTGGTGGACATGAAGCCCGGCGTTCGAGGGCGAACCATCAAGCTCGATGCTGTTTCCAGTGACGCTCGCATCGAGGATCTGCTCTGGCTTGCGGTTAAATCCGACCCGCCGGTGATGACCGGTTCTGCCACATTGAAAGCGCAGATCGAAATTGGGGAGGCCGATACGGACATTCTTCAGCGCATGACGATTCACGGACAATTTGGCGTGGGTCAGGCGGAATTTACAAGCTCCAGCGTGCAGGAGAAGATCGATACGCTGAGCAAGAAGGCGCAAGGTAAGCCGAAGGCTACCGACCTGGGAACCGCTGTTTCGGAGTTGAAAGGGAAATTCGATCTGGCGAACAGCGTCATCACTTTTTCGGAATTGTCGTTCGCGGTAGCGGGGGCGGCGGTGCAATTCGCCGGAACCTACCAGATGACAACCGGCGAAATGGATTTTCACGGGAAGCTGCACATGGACGCCAAACTCTCGCAGACGACCACCGGAATGAAATCATTCCTTCTGAAGGCAGTCGATCCGTTTTTCAAAGGGAAGAATGGAGGGACCGATATACCGATCAAGATCGCCGGAACAAAGGATCATCCGGTGTTCAGCCTGGATCGGCACCACTAATCCGAGCGGCCGTTAGAGATCGCGCCGCCCTTCCATTGCTTTCATCATGGTGACTTCGTCCGCGTATTCCAGATCCGAGCCCACTGGAATTCCCATGGCGATGCGTGTCACTCGAACGCCCAGCGGCTTTATGAGTTTCGAAAGATAAACCGCGGTAGCCTCGCCTTCGGCTGTAGGATTCGTCGCGATGATAATTTCCTCCACCGTGCCGCCCTTGAGGCGCTCGATGAGGCTTTTGATTTTAATCTGATCCGGGCCGACGCCTTGCAGCGGTGACAGCGAACCTCCCAGCACGTGATACAGCCCGCTGAACTGCCTGGTTTTCTCTACCGCCTGAATATTTGTAGCCTCTTCGACCACGCAGATGATCGATCTGTTCCGCGAAGCGCTCGCGCAGAACAGGCAGGGATCGGCGTCGGTAATATTGTTGCAAATCGAGCATTCGCGAACTTTTTCTTTCGCGTCGCGAATCGCATCAGAAAGCGCGAACGCCTGGTTCTTGTCCACGCGCAGCAAAAAGAACGCGAGGCGCTGGGCCGTTTTCTGCCCGATACCGGGCAAGCGCTTCAATTCGTCAATCAATCGCGTCACGGAGGGCGCAAAATCGGGCATGCCATCACGTCCTTAAGAGGATTGCGGAAGAGACGGAAAGCGGCACCGCACTTCAGACCGGCCTGACGGAAAATTCGCTCAGAACATTCCCGGAATTTTCATTCCCGCGATTCCAGGCAAACCGCCCGTGAGATCCTTCACCTGCTTGGATAATTCCTCGTCCACGCGCCGCGCAGCTTCATTCACTGCCGCAAGAATCAACTCCTGCAGCATTTCCTGGTCTTTGCTCTTGAAGATGTCCGGCTCGATGCGCACTTCGGTCAATTGCTTCTGTCCGTTCATCCTCACCGCGACCATGCCGCCGCCCGCCGAAGCCTCCACGGAAATTTCGTCCAGCTGCTTCTCGAGCTTTTCCTGCACTTGGCGGAACTGCGACAACATTTGCTGCAGTGCTTTTACTTCCATGTTTATTCCTCGCCCGGGCGCTTGACTTTGGAAATCTGGCCGCCGAACTTTTCAAGCATGGCCCTAACGATCGGATCTTCTTCAAACCGCGCGCGCAATTCAGTGCCGCGAATGCCAGGCGCCCGGCTGCTCTCAAGCTTAACACAGACACGCAGTGGCTGACCCACCACTTGGTTTAACACTGTGCGCAATCGTTCCATTGGGTCGCGCGCCTGCAACATTTCCGCAAGCGACCGGCTTTCGGTCGGAAAGAAAAGATGAAGTTCACCGCCTTCAATTTCCCAGCGGGTGGCGTGCTCGACCATGGACCACAAAAATTTCTGTCCTTGCAGTGCCGCTTTGATCGCCTCCACCTGTGCCGACGCCAAGCCGCTCGTTGCATCTCCAGCTGCGCGCGCAATGACCCTGGGAGGCGATGCTGGAACCGGCCCGGCGGAAACCGGCGAAGCTGCGCGAACAGGAGGAATCGCTGTAGCCGGCTGTGAACTTGCACTTGCTTTCGGCGTCTCACGCGCGGCCGCCGAATAGCCCGGAGCGGAGGCAGACTGCGCCGCAGACATTGCACGCGGCGGCGTCCCGGAAGAAGGAGGCCTCGATTTCGCCGTGGCGCCTTCTCCGCGCAGGTCCGCAAGGACTTCTTCCAGCGGAGCAAGACGTTGCGCATTCACCAGCTTCAAAAGTCCCAGCTCGAGATGCAGGCGCGGGTCGGGCTTGCGCCGAAGGTCATCCTCTGTGATTAAAAGGATGTTGAAAAAACGCGTCAGGTCTTCTTCGCTGAACTTCGCCGCTTGTTCGGCGAGACGAGCGCGCTCATCGGTCGGTGCGGCGACCAGGTCAGAATCCGCGCCGCACACCAGCGCCACGAGCAGATTGCGAAAATGCCGGATTGCTTCACGGCAAAAATGCTGCAGATTCTGTCCTTCACCGATTAGCCGGTGCACCAGTCCCAGAGCTCGTTCGGCGGATTGCGTCGCAATCGCTTCCACCAGCTCATCGAGCACGCTTTCGGCGACGACTCCAAGAAGTTCGCGCACCTGCGCATCGGTGACCGCGTCGCCGCTATAGGAAATAGCCTGTTCGAGAAGCGAGAGTCCGTCGCGTAGACTTCCTTCCGCCGCTCGGGCCAGAACTGCGACGGCGCCCGGCTCGATCTGGAGATTTTCCGCGCCGACGATGCGCTCAATTTCTGCTGCAATCTCTTTGAACGTGAGCGAGCGAAACTGAAAAAGCTGCGCGCGCGATTTGATCGTTTCGGCCAAATCTTCGGCCTGCGTGGTGGCCAGGATGAACACCACTCGTTCGGGCGGCTCTTCCAGAGTTTTCAGCAAAGCGTTGGAAGCCTCGCCGGTCAGTTGATGCGCTTCGTCGAGAATTACCACTTTGTAGCGGCTGGAAGCCGGCGCGTAACGCACCATTTCGCGGAGTTCGCGAATCTGATCGATCCCGCGGTTGGAAGCGGCATCAATTTCGAGGACGTCCAGAGAAGTTCCGGCGGAAATCTCGCGGCAAGAGTCGCAGGTGTTGTCCGGCTCGGCCGTCGGCCCGCTCGCGCAATTCAGCGCCTTGGCCAGGATGCGCGCGGTGGTCGTTTTCCCCACGCCGCGCACGCCGGAGAAAATATAGGCGTGCGCCACCCGGTTCGAGCCGATCGCATTAGCCAGCGTGCGCGTCACATGCTGCTGGCCGACGATCTCACTGAATGTTTGGGGACGATACTTTCGGGCTATGACCTTATAGCTCATGAATCAGTTGAGTCCCGACTTCCTTCGCCTGCCGGCGATAAGAGGAACTTCGGGTACTCCGCGGCGCACGAAGCTGACCCGCTACCGTTGCTCCCTTCCGGGCCTGGCGGGGTTTGCGGGGAATCGTCGCACAGAGCCCGAAGTTCCACCGATCGGCGTTGCAGAAAATTTATTCCGGCACCGCTTGCGAAGTCTAGCACAGCGAGGTACTGCGTGAAAGGCGGGACGAATGCAGAGAATTCAGACGGCGACTGGGATTTTCAGCCGCGGGTGCGGCCGCCATGGAGCAGGCGCGTAGGCGTGATCCTCATAAGCTACCGAACAGGCTCCCACGGTCCTGTTGAACTAGTGTGCCCCCGCTTGGGCCGTCGCGACCGAATTGCTCTTCAACGCCGCGCGCGCTTGGGGCACGGCGACCGCTGTCTCCACGCGCTCGTCGTTGATGGCCGCTAGGGTTACCAGAGTTTTCTGCGCCTCGGCGGATTGACCCGCTTTGCTCTGTGCAGACGCGAGCAGTTGCAGAGTCAGCGGATCTTGGGAATCCTCTTCCAGTTCCGGGATCGCCTCGACATATTTACCTTGCACCAATAGCAAGGCACCCTTCGCGGAGTGGAAGCAGTTTTGGACTAGGTTGCTGCGGCTGTTCCGCGCCATCACCGCCAGCGGTTCCAAGGCTTTCACTACTTCGTTTTCCATTCCTGCGCGAGCGGCAATGAACGCGCGAGCGAATAGAATGCTGGCGAGTTCATTGTCGCGATCTCCCCGCGCAAATTCATGGGTCATCAGGGAGGCCCGGGCGTGGTCGATGTCCCGCAGTGCGGCCTGGGCATCGGGATTAAAAAGCGCCATGTCGCGATGAGCTTCCGCGTGTTCGATAGCCATCCCGGTCCGATCGGCTTCTATAGATATTTTCGCAAGCTCCTTGCGCGCTTGCTGCAACTGATTTTCGCGGTAGTAGGTCATGGCCCAGAGAATTCTATAGTCCAGTTGCGTGGCGCGTTCTTTCGTTCCCTGAATCGCCGTCAGATATTCCGCACGAGCGCGCTCTTCTTCGCCCATCAGCGCGTAGGTGGAAGCCAGTCCCAGTTGCGATGTATTGAAAGTCGGATCGATTTGCAAGGCCTTGCGATAATGATCGAGAGCGGCCGGGTAATCGCCCAGCATGCGCATAATCTCGCCGTAAGAATCCTGCGGATTCGGTTGGTTCGGAAGCGCCGCAATGTACTGTTCCATCAGCGCCGGGGCTAGTTTTGGCTGGCCGCTCAGCGCGTAGCAATAGGCCAGATTGTTCACCGCCGGAAAGTATTTTGGGTCGTATTGCAAGATATGCTTCAGGACCGCCTCGCCGGGCTCGAAGGCCGCTTGATTTGAACAGAGCCATTCGCCGTCCAGGTTGGCGAGCCGTTCGTCGTGGGGGAATTTGGCCAGCAGGTCGTTCATGGCCGCGATGGCCGGAACGAATTCGCCGTCCTTGGTGCCGTTCATCCAGCGAATCAGCAAAACTTCATCCGGCGACGCATCCCCAATATTTTTCTGCGCCAGTGCGCGTTCGCGTTTCTCTTCGGCCGGATCGGGTGTGAAGTAGGCCAGCGTGGCGTGCGCCAGCGCAAAGTGCGGGTCCGATTTCACCGCCTCGCGGAAGGAATCCAGACCCTTATCAATGAAGAGTAGGTCTTCGCGTTCTTTCATGCCGAGTTCATACCAGTGCAAGGCTTCCACCGAGGAAGTGGTGACCGGGATGGCGCCCGGCTGGGGGGCCAGTGAAGATGCGTCGGTTGCAGACGGATCTTGTTGTGCCTGTGCCTTCGCGGTGGACGCGCCTGCTGCCGCCACAGTGATGACTCCGCACAAGATCAAATTTCTGATATTCATGATTCCTCGCATGAGATTATTTCGAGCCGATTAGTGCCCCTTCAAAACGTATCCCGGATCGAAGGGCTGCTTGTCGTCAATTTTGATGACTTTCACTCCGCTGGTGATGTTGTAAACGTCCACCAGGCCGATGGCCGCGGAATTTCCCTCTACAACTTTTACGACTTCTTCGTCGCTGGAAACAAAAACGACCGGTACGGTTGCCTTGCGGCCGGGGTCGTTCAGAATGGTCTTTCCTTCTTCGGCCGTTCCGCCCAGCACTTTTTCCAGCACAAACCTCATTCCCGGCGAATCGGGCTGGCGCAGAACCAGAGTAATGTTCCGGCCGTTTTGCCAGGTGGCTGTTTTCGCCTTGAAAATTTTCCCCAAATCGGCCAGGCTCATCGCCCGCACAGGATTCGACGAGTGCACCACTACAGCAAAGTCGGTGGCAAACGCTAATGACGCGGCGCACGCGAGCGACAGAGAAAGAATCAGCAAACGTTTTCGCATTTCGTTTAACCCACAGCTAGATTCTGAAGTTGGCAGAGCCTCCGGAGCCCCGCCTGAAGCGAGGTTAACATTCCGTACCGCGCGGCCAACCGCGAGTACGTCTGGCGGTGTCGTGCGGAATACCTGTACGTAAGGCCAGTCTGATTTTTTCTTCGCGTCCTACGGCGTTCTGGCACCCGGAAGCGACAGGCGGACTTGCCGTTTAGGAACCTTGGGGCTTGATTTCCGGCTAGCCTTCCGGCGTGGACGAGTATCTTATCTGCGAGTGCATCCTCCGCACTCGCACCGCGGCGCCAGCGGTAACCCCACGAAACGGGGATGGCTTGGCATGACCAAAGCCCGGAGGAAACAATGAAGCGTTTCATCAGTATGTGTGCAGTGTTGTCGGTTCTGCTCTGGCTCACACCCGCAGTACAGGCTCAGCAGTCCAATTCCAACGCAATTCAGCCTGGCACCCAGGTTCGTCTGACCATGGCCAGCGGACTTAGCACCAGCGTGTCCCATGACGGCGATCCATTTACCGCCATCGTTGCCGAGCCTGTGTTCATCGGCAATCAACTGCTGCTGCCTGCCGGAGCAAAGGTTCACGGCACGGTAACCAGCGTCACACGTCCGAAATTCTTCGCGCTTTTTCGCGGCGGAGCGACGATGAATCTTGTGTTCAATTCCATCGAAGTCGAAAGCCGCATTTTCCCCGTACAGATGAGTATTATTTCTCTCTATAGCGGCGCTGTGAGTGGGGAAAAAGAGCGCAAGGACGTGAAAACCACCGAAGGCGTCGTGCTCGAACAGAAGCGTGACATCAAGGGCGATCTCATCACTGGCGGCCTGGGTACCAGCGCCGGGGCGGTGGTTGGCGTGCTGTTCAGCAACATTGCTCGCGGCACGGTGATCGGGCTCGTCGGCACCTCGGCGTACATCGCCATCAAGAAGGGAAAAGACGTGGACGTTCCGGCGCAAACCGGCATGCTCGTGCGTATGGATTCAGCGGTCTCGCTGCCGGCGTCGTTGCTTCACAACGCCGCTTACACCTCCAGCGGGAAGTAAAGGCAAACTTTCTGGACCAGGATTGCAGGATGATGGTCCGGGCCTGCGATGGTCTTGTCTCGCTCAGGTAACGAAAGGACTTGGTGCGTGGTTTAACCAGCCGGGCCATGCGCCGGGTCCGTTTCGAACCAGCCGCGCTCGCAGTCAGTTTTGGGATTTCCACGTTCCAAGGATCGTAAGGCGGCAGTTCTGCGCCTCGATTCCCTCGGAATTTTGCCGCACGCGCACTACTTCAAACAAAGCCGATTTTGAGGCTAATTCACTTTGGTGAATTACTTGTATCGCTAAAACGGCCTTCCTCCGCTGCTTCTAGGCGCAACGGAAATTGGCAACCGCCGCTTACATTTCCGGTTTCGGTACATTCGATGAACAAACGCAAAAGGATTCTTTGCATTGTCGTGGCTATCGAAACATTTGTTCATTTTTGAACCAGCCTGGAACGAAAGGAAAACGCCGGTCGACAAGCTCAATACGAATACGACCCGGGATACAACACGGCCAGAGCGAAGTGAAATATAGAAGGGAAGATCTTGTCGTACACGTACCAGGCAAGCAGCAAACCAATCATTCCGAAGCCCTGGCTGCGAGACCAATCTACGAATTTCAGCGCTGCGCTTTCACTCATGAATATGGTGATTCCGGTATTTCCGTCCAGTGGTGGTACCGGCAGAAGGTTGAAAGTGCCGAGTAAAAGATTCAACAGAAATATAATGCTCAGAAACGTAGCCGCGAACTCCGCTGCGCCGGGAGCCGTAGCCTGCGCGATCTGCGTCAAATTAACGAATTCCGGTATTTTGAAATATCCAAAAGATATTCCGGCGCGAATGGCCAGAGCGGAAAGGAGCACCAGCGTGAAGTTTGCCGCCGGGCCGGCCAATGCCATCCATGCAGCTCGGCGAGGGTAGCGCTGCTGCCAGGTCGGATCGTACGGCGCACTTGCCCACCCAATCATCCAGTGCGCCACAAAATAGGAAAGGATGGGCACCACGACCAGTCCAAACGGCGAGCGCCGGATGTGCGGAATCGGATTCAGCGTTACTTGGCCGCCTTGGAACGCAGTCGTGTCGCCGCCAATCTTCGCGGCCAGTGCATGCGCGCCTTCATGGCAGGTAGTCGAGAAGAGAAAAACGATATACCAGATCACCCCGAGGATCAGAAATTGCGGTGTAATCTCCGCTGCGCTTGGCATGCTGGCGCATAGACTAGAGCCTCACCGCCTTTTGCGCAAGTTTTACCCCGCGGACTTGTTCTCGGAGTGAATCGGCTCCAGAGCGTAGTAGAGTGTACTCTAGGAGTTGAGGAGGACTGGCGTGCGAAAGACGATATTCCATATCACGCTGGGAATCGTACTGCTGGGTGGGCTCCTATTCGGAGCGTCCCCCGCGATCGCTCAATCGAACGCCGCTGAAACATCTCACGCCGCTGTTACGTTTGACCCTCTTGATGACTGGAAGGCTGCTGTGCTTTCCGGTGACAAGGCCGCCATCAAAGCGTTTTACATTTCCGATCCCAGGTCGTTTGCTCAAACACCGCAAGGAAAGATCGACGATCCGGGCGCTGAAGAATCAGATTATTGGTCTCAGTTCAGTCCCCAAGGTCTCGCTAGTATGGTTCCGAAAATCCTCGAGCAGGGCTCCCCGCAGACGGGGGTTACTTCGCTGGTGCTCCGCATTGAGCTGGACTTTAAAGGGAAGGGCGAGTCGCACAAATCGATAGTTTCCGCCGCGCAACTTTGGGTAAATGACGGCAGCAAATGGTTCATCTTCGTCAGCCAGAGGAGCGACGTGCAGGCTTCCGTTCCCATGCGCTTGCCCGAACCCGCCAGACCGGATACACACCTGTATCCCGATCCAGTCGACGCTCACAAAGATATCGACGCAGCTCTCGCAGCCGCTCAGGCCGACCAGAAACGAGTCTTGGTGATCTTCGGCGCCAACTGGTGCTACGACTGCCACGTTTTGGACACGGCGATGCGCTCAGAGCAACTCGCAACCTTGGTTGCCGCGAATTATCACGTGGTGCACATCAACGTTGCCGATGGAAAAAGTAATACCGATCTAGGCGAGCGCTTTCAAGTTCCGTTTGACAAGGGCTTTCCGGCCCTGGCAGTGATCGATGGCTCAGGCCAACTGATCACCAGCCAGAAACAGGGCGAGTTCGAATCCGCCGAAAAGATCGGTATGGACGACATTAGCGCGTTCCTCAACCGCTGGAAGCCGACCTTCTCGGACAAGCCTACGCATGAAGCTCCCGGTCAACCCAAACGTCAGCGCAACGATTGAAAACTTGGCTCCCCGAGCTGTACGATTTGCAAACCTTCAGATTCGAGGTTCTTAGAAAACCCGACTCGCAAGAAGTGCGATCTACTTTGATTCGTAAAGTTGCGCCCGTAGCTCAGCTGGATAGAGCGGCAGCCTCCGGAGCTGTAGGTCGGGAGTTCGAATCTCTCCGGGCGCACCATTTTTCAATAGCTTAGCTCTCATGCGTTCTGGGTCGTGTTCAGAATCTGTGCAGTTGCTAAGGATCACTGTACCCCTCCCGCTCCCGAAGCGGCTGCCAAGATCAGCTTCTCCTTCGGACCTGCGATGCCTTCATACATCGCGTCGACCATCAGATACACGGAATCCGGGATGTCTTTGACGTAAGTTCTCGAGGGTAGTGTCTGGTCGCGCATGGCGCAATTGCTTCTGAACATCAGCGTGCCCTTGCGCTCGCCCACTGCCAGTGTTGCAAACGTTCGCCGGAGAATTTGGAAATTAAGCTTTGGGAGACCTAGTGTGTGGTTTCACTAAAAGGTATCCACTAGAAACATTCTGTGATACGCTTCGGCAATGGCGGGGAAGTCTAAGCGGCCGCGGCTGGTTCTGACCTCCGAGGAACAAAAGCAGATCCGCCAATTACGAGAATCGCAAACGGAGCCCTGGCGAGAAGTGCAACGAGCGCGCATCCTCTGGCGCTATCATTCCGGCCAGAGCGTCGCCGAGATTGCGCGAGCGGTGAAGATGACTCGCAAGAGCGTGGCGAAATGGATCGCCAAAGCCTTGGCGATGGGAGTGGGCGCCGCCTTAAAAGATACCTACCATCGGCCTAAGGCGCCGGTCATTACCGAGGAGGCCAAAGCTTGGGTGGTCCATTTGGCTTGCTCGAAACCGAAAGAACTGGGTTATGCGGCCGAGGTATGGACCCGGAAATCGCTGGCCCGGCATGTACGGGAGCATGCCGTGGAGGCGGGACACCCCGCCTTATCCCAGGCAGCCAAAGCCACGGTGCAGCGGATCCTAGCGGCGCAGCCTTTACATCCGGAGAAGGTAAAGTATTATCTGGAGCGGCGCGACCCCGACTTCATGGCCAAGCTGCGAGAGATTCTACTGGTATATCGCGAGGTGGATCTGCAGAATGGGAACGGCCGAGGGCTTATCCCCAAGATCGTGACCCTCGCGGTGGACGAGAAACCGGGGGTACAGGCAATTGCCAAACACGCCACCGTGGCCCGGGACCACGAATATAAGCGCCTGGGAACTTGCTCGATTTTAGCGGCGCTCGATCTGCACAGTGGGCATGTGGTTGGGCATGTGGAGCGGCGTCACCGCAGCCGGGAGTTTATTGCATTGTTAAAAGATTTGGACCGTTACTATCCGGCTGAATGCACGATCCGGCTAGTGTTGGACAATCACTCTGCGCATATCTCCAAGGAAACCCGAGCTTTCCTGGCCAGCAAACCCAATCGGTTCAAATACGTGCTTACGCCTACCCACGGATCCTGGCTGAACATCGTGGAGACCCTCTTCGGCAAGATGGCTCGCACGTTCCTGCGCCATGTCCGGGTGCAATCTTGGGAGGAGCTGCGGGACCGAATTCTGAAGGGCATCGAGGAAATCAATGCCGATCCGGTCGTGCATCGATGGAAGAAGTTTGAGGCCCTCACCGAGGAGTAATATGGTTATATTTTAGTGAAACGATAAACTAGCTTAAGCCGGATCGGATCCAATGTCCGGGCCTCGAAGTTCTCGCAATTCATGAAGCCGCCTCGGCTGTTAGGAAAAATGAAATCCTGATCCCCTGCCCAGGTCGTGAGGCTTCTCCACTCGAGGAGTTCTGCAGCCAACCGTTTGGGCAATGGAACGTAGGCTTCCCTTTCCTCGGTCTTTGCCCACGATCGCAGCTTGCACTTGTAGACTGTCTCTTTAACACGCAGTGCGTGGCGGCCGTTCTGGAGCAGTTCGAGACTGCGCCAGCGAAATCCAAACAGCTCGCCCGGGCGCACGGCAGTTCCAGAACCAACCTTTATCGCCAACTTGTCCCGAAGCGTTTGCGCAGCATCGATCACGGACTGATACTGCGGCCACTCCAGGATGGTCTCGTCAGGCTTCCTAGTCTTTGGGCGTTTCAATTTCCGGCTGAGATCCTTCGCCAGAAAATCCTGTTCGACGGCCTCGGAACACATGGATTTCAGAAACGTGTGGCAATGGAACACCATGGACCGCGAATACTCACGCGCAAGCTGGTTGAGCCAGTCCTGGAGTTCCACCCGGTCAATTTCTCGCAGCGGCTTATCGC
>CAVPFK010000006.1:0-32617 GCA_963703705.1 uncultured Acidobacteriota bacterium
TTAAGATTCCGATGCGCACGGTAGGCAACGTCGGGGCAGGATCTCTGTCTGAGGAAAGCGGGCAAGCCTCGGGTTTCTGCCAACAAACCGCACTTCCTCTCCGCAAGTGCTTGATTTAGCGTGGTTGGACGTTCTTCCCGGAGAAACCTTCTGCCCAGTAGGGGTACTGCCGCGTCACCGCAACGCTTCTGTGGCAGAATCCGGCCGGCCAATCACCCGATTGCACTCATCCATATTCCGTGTGGTGGTAGCCAGGAATTCTGCATCCGCTCCAAGTTTGCCTTGAGTTTTCCTCTCCATCCAAACCGGCAAAGAGCGGTTGTTCCATTCAAGGGACTCGCGGCAATAGGCAAGTTTGCCGCTCGCCGGCGCGCTCCTGCTGACCGCCATCTCCGCGTATGTATTGCCAATGCCGCTCTCCGTAGTTGCTAGCGCAAAGCGAAGCCGCTCGTTAGCGGGGTCTTTTTGCAAGAGGCTTTCCCGGATGGTCAACGCTTTTTTGTAACTCTCCAGCGCCTGGCGATAATCTTTCCTTTGGCAAAGGCTGTAGCCGATGTAGCTCAGCGTGTTGGATAAGCCCTCGCGGGTCCTGTTGTCGTTCGGGTCGGCGGCCATCAGCGCCGCCCGAATTGCAAGCGCCTTGCGGTAGTACGCGAGTGCACCGTCGATGTCGCCCTGCTTGTCCAAAATTAAACCGGTGTCGCTGTAAGTGTAGGTAATGTTGTAGCGGTCTTGCACGCTGTCTGGGTTCCGAGCCAACAGGGCTTCATCAACGGCCAGCGCGGCACGATACTGTTCGAGGGATTCTGGAAGCTTGCCTTGCTCCATCAGAGTTCCGCCGAGGTGCTTGTGCGAAAAAGAGATTTCTCTTTGGTAATGTTGATCCTGCGGGTCAGCCTCTCCCAGCCTTTCATAAATGGACAATGCCTTCTCAAAGAATTGTAAAGCGCGAACCCGGTCGTTCTCGCTTCGAAAAGTGCCGGCGGTGTGTTCGTATGCTTTTGCGAGCGCGTACTGAACATTTTTGTCGTCCGGGTTTGCGGCCGCCAACGGTTCTAGAATCTCCAAGGCCCTCTGTTCGTAGGTCTGGCTCCCTTGATTATCGCCGCTTTGGTGCAAGGCTGCTGCTAGTGCTAGATAGCTTTCTGCCATTTGCCTGCGGACGCTTTGATTGGTGGGCAGGAGAGAAGTAGCCGTTTCGAAAAGCTGTGCGGCCTTCCGTCGATTCTGTACAGCACTCGTAGTGTCGCCGAGGTTAACGTCTCGACTATTTCCTTGCACGCTTGCGAGCCGCCCGTACGCAGCGGCAAGTTCTTGCAGCAATGCTGGGTCAGATTTCGATTCCTGCGCCAGGCTGTCCAGGTATTCCTGTGCGCGCTGGATAATCAGTTTTCTAGCCGCCGTTGCTCCGGGCAAGTCTCGAATGGAATCGTGGACCTCGAACATCAATGAGTTCGCCAGCTTACGAACATCGTTGAAACGGCGCTCGGCGCGCGCTCGCTCGGATCTGGCGATGTGCGCTTGCCACAGCGTGGCGACCAAACCTCCTGCCAGACTGAGCACCAAAAGGATCGCGGCAGCTACGCCCAGCCGGTGTCTCCGCACAAACTTGCGAGCGCGGTAGTCCAGCGAGTCCTCGTGAGCAAGTACGGGCAGTCCGGTCAGGTAGCGGCGAATATCTTCCGAAAATTGTTCGACGGAGGAGTAGCGGCGCTGTGGTTCCTTTCGCAGCGCTTTCAGCACGATGTTATCCAGATCCCCAGCGAGGAGGTTGCCGAATTTCCGTGCGCGTTCCTGTTCGGACTTTTGCAGTGCGGGTCCCGCATTAGTTGTCTCGCTTCTTGATCCGTCTAGCGCCCAGACGCGCATCGCTGCTGTACTTGGTTTTTCGGGTTCCGCATCGCAGACGGCTTTCATCATTTCTTGTGGAGTGTCCGTGCTCACGCGATACGGCAGCCTTCTGGTCAGAAGCTGATAAAGAATGACGCCCAGCGAGTACACGTCGCTCGAAGTGGACATGGGCTCATTGCGAACTTGTTCCGGGCTGGCGTATTCGGGCGTCAGCATTCGCAAAAGTGTAACGGTTTGCTGCGCGTTCGCTTCGCTGTGTTGCGGATCCAAAATCTTGGCGATTCCGAAATCGAGGAGCTTTGGCGCACCACTGGCCGTGACGAGGATGTTGCTGGGTTTCAGGTCGCGATGCACCACGAGGTTTTGGTGGGCGTAGTGCACGGCGGAACACACGGCACGGAAGAGCTCGAGGCGTTCGCGCACGCCCAAGTCCTTGTGCGCACAGAAATCGTCAATGCGCTGGCCTTCAACAAATTCCATTACCAGAAAGGGGAGCCCTTCCTCAGTCGTTCCGCCGTCCACCAATTGTGCGATGTTGGGATGGTCGAGGTTAGCTAGGATTTGCCGCTCATTTTGGAAACGCAGGAGGAAGAAGTCTGTACTGCGTGAGCCTTGAATGATCTTGATGGCGACTTGCTTGTCATAGCTGCCGTCGGCACGGGCCGCGCGATACACATCTCCCATGCCGCCGCTGGCCACTTTTTCAATGATGCGGTAGTGCGATATCAGCCGCCCCATGAGCCGCGATGCGTCACCAATCGCGGAATTGCTCTCCTCGGCAAACGCCTTGGCGGCTATTTCGACCGCCGATGTCTCCAGAAAAGTTCCTGCGCGGTGACGATGAGCGAGTAGCGATTCCACTTCGCGGCGTAATTCCTGATTTGCGCCGCAGGCCGAATCCAGAAACGCGGCCTGCTGCTGCTCGTCACGCTCGAGCGCTTCTTGACACAGCTGCTCCACCCGTGTCCAACGATCAGCATCCATCGCCTTGCTCCGCGCTCATCTGGCGCAGCAGCCACAACTTGGCCAATCGCCAGTCGCGCTTGACGGTTTCATCGGAAACATGCAGAACCGCTGCAGCCTCCTTCACGCTAAGCCCGCCGAAAAAGCGCAGCTCGACCACGTCGGCTTTTCGTTTATCCACCGCGGCCAGGCCTCGAAGCGCGTCATCGAGTACCACCAGCTCCTCGGCAGGCTCCGGCGTGACCTGCAGTCTTTCGTCGAAAGTGATCTGTCGTGCGCCGGCGCCTCGTTTTTTGGAATGGCGCGAACGCGCAAAGTCGGTGAGGATACGCCGCATCAGGCGCGCGCAAACAGCGAAGAAATGATTGCGGTCTTGCCAAGTCACGCGACCGCCATCGACCAGGCGGATGTAGACTTCGTCAATCAGAGCGGTGGCTTGCAGTGTATGCCCGGGACGTTCGCGCGCCATGTAGCGCTGTGCGCTTCGGTGTAATTCATTGTAAACAAGCGGGGTTAGCCGGTCCAGAGCGTGGGGATCGCCACCGCTCCAGGCTTGCAGCAACTCGGTAACTTCGTGGGCCGAGGGCATGGATGTGCGAATAGTTCCCTCAGTTGGCCGAGCCTACCACAGGCGTCCGCACTTTTCTACCGCTGCCCCTCAGGCATTCCATTGTGCTCGCGCCACAGAATTTATCGCCATGCGTTACCCATCCCGGCCCCAATTCCCGCTATAGCCGGTAGCGAGACACCCTCATGGACGGCTTCTGCAAGAGGATCCCAGGGCACAATTTCGCTAGTCACTTCACACGAAGGAGAACACTCATATGTCACGTCTCAGGATTCTGCTCTTGCTCGCTGCTTTGTTGTTTTTCGCGGCCTGTCCCATCTACGCCGCCACTTATGCAGTAGGAAGTTGCAAGCCGAGTCTGCCAAGCTTTTCGAGTATTTCCGCCGCCGTGAGCAGCGTCCCAGCTGGCTCAACGATCGACGTTTGCCCGGGCACCTACGCCGAGCAGGTCGTCATCGCAACACCGTTAACCCTAGAGGGAATCTCTAGCGGCGGCTCGGCTCAGGTCGTGATCACCGCGGCCGGCGGAGGTCTTTCAACCACCACGGGCCTTATATTTAGTCCCATCTCGGCGCAAGTGGAGGTGACTACGGGTCCGGTAAACATCACTAATATCACCGTCGACGGGACGGGCGGCAGCAATGGCTGTTCGGCGTATCTCGTCGGAATCTACTATGACAGCGGCTCCTCGGGGACTGTGGACGAGGCCACCGTTCGGAATCAAAACAATTCTGGCTGCGGTGTCGGGATCCTGGCCGAAAACGGCTCTACCACGAAAGAGCTCGTGATGATCGAAAACAGCAGCATCCACGATTTCGATTATCTTGGTATTTTTGCTGACAGTGATCAGTTGCCCGGGACTCTTACCGTTACCATCAAAGAGAATTATATTGACGGTGGCTTATACGGGATTTTCCCGTACAGCGGTACCCTCGGCAGCGTGACCGACAACTTCGTTACCGGTGCTGAAGAGTATGGTATCGCTTCGCTTGGGCCAGTGGCTATCACCGGTAATACCGTGACAAGCTCGTCCACCGGAATAGCGGGCCAAGCGAAGGGGATTAGCGTCACCGGCAACAAAATATCGAACAATTCTATAGGGATCTCGTTGTTCGAGTTTTCCGGGATGACCGTCAAGTCCAACACCATTGCCAAGTCCAACGTCGGAATCGAGTTTGCTTGCGTGACCGGCAACACCGTGTCCGGTAACACAATCAACGACGCTACAACTGGCCTCGATGAAGTTCCCTCGGGCTCAATTCCGAGCGATACTTTCCTCAACGTAGCCACAATTAGTAATATCTGCGCGGGCGCGCAGCCCGGTGCGAAGTCACTTCCGAGTCCTTTCGACCATCATCCCAATTGACACATCACTGCGCTTTCCAACCAGGAGCCAGCTCGCTGTCGTGCTCGTGAGCTGGCTCCCGGTTTTCCCACTTGCTGTCGGAAATCAATCTGCCTGACCCTTTTGCACCGAAAATCCCGCCATAGACGGTAACGAGTGATTTCTTAAGCCACTTCGCAAAGGAGCGAACCACCATGTCACGTCTCGGAATCTTGTTCTTTGGTGCTCTATTACTATTCGGGGGCTGTCCCATATTCGCCGCCGAGTACACGGTAGGAACCTGCAAGCCGACTCTTCCAAGCTATCCGAATATTTCTGCGGCCGTGAGCAGCGCCTCGGCTGGATCAACAGTGCTGGTTTGCCCGGGCGTCTATGCCGAGAGGTCGTCATCTCGAAACCGCTGACTTTAGAGGGCATCTCCAACGGCACCTCGGCTCAGGCCGTAATTTCAACCACGACGAGCCTATTATTTGGTACTGTCTCGCCACAACTCTCGGTAACTGCCGGCCCAGTAAACATCACGAATATCACCGTAGACGGGTCCGCCTTCGGTGGCGATAGCTGTACGACGATTCTCGCCGGAATCTACTATGGCAGCGGCTCCTCGGGGAACTGTCAATGAGGTCACCGTCCGAAACGAAAACAATTCCAACTGCGGTTTTGGGATCCTCACTGAAAACGAAACTGGTCCTAACGATCTCGTCACCATTGAAAGCAGCAGCATCCACGATTTCGATTATGTCGGTATTTGGGTCGACAGCTTTCTGTCGCCCGGCGCGCTGACTGCCGCCATCGAAAATAATTATATCGATGGCGGCGTTACCGGAATTTACATAGAGTCCGGCACTCTCGGCAGCGTAACCGGCAACCTGGTTACCGCTGCTTCTCAAACCGCCATATTTGCCAGCGCGGCAGTATCTGTCTCAAGTAATACTGGACTGCACCCCTAAGCTGAGACACGGAGGAAGCGATTAATTGGGTGACACTTCGGCCTGTTTTCGCTTCGTTTATCGATAAGCAGTCGCAGGACCGCCGGAGTGTGGAAATCCTGAAGGGATTTCCAAAGCCTGTGGGAGCGGTGGTAAACCCGTCCGTGGTTTTCCATCGCTTCCATCATCGCCGTCACTTTCTTTGGCCTTACTAGCCTGCTCGAACTCTTCTGGTGTTAAGTATCGTAGTGCGGAATGCAGCCGTTGTCGGTTGTACACCTGCTCTAGGAACTCGCCGATTCGACTGCGTGCGTCTTCTAAATCCCGGTAGTCGCTTCCGTGTATTTCCTCCTCTTTGAGCGTTCGCATAAACCTTTCTGCGCGTGCGTTGTCGTATGGATTGCCGCGCCGGCTCATGCTGATCTGGATCTCCCCCCGCTCCAGTAGATCAATGTAATCACTGCATGCGTACTGCACACCGCGATCGGAGTGATGGACCAGCTCCCCAGGTTTCCAGCTCCGTTCGCTGAGCGCCATCCGCAATGCCCGAGTCGCTAGTTCTGCATGCAATGTGCGCCCCAGATCCCAACCGATGACACGCCGGGAGTAAGCATCCAGAACCACCGCCAGATAGATAAACTCACTGCGTAGCCGAATGAACGTAATGTCGGCCACCCATAGTTGGTTCAGCGCCGTCAACTTCGCATGCCGCGCCAGATTTGGGTAGATCGGCAAAGAATGCGCCGAATCGGTTGTAAACACATACTTTTCCCGTCTCAAACTAAGCAGGTTGTCTTCTCGCATCAAGCGCAGTACGCGCTTGTGATTGACCAGTTGCCCTTCCCGCCGCAACAGAGCAGTCAACATGCGGTAGCCACGAAGACGATGATGCGCCACGGCTAATTCCTGCAATCGAGCACGAAGCAGTAAGTCAGCCTGTTCCGGCTCCGTCTGCTTCAAATAGCGATAGAAGCCCGCTCGGCTTACCTCGGCTAGCTGGCATTGCTGTTCCACGGTCAGACTTACTCCCTCGAACGAGAGCGAGACTTCGATCGAGCGATAGACTCCTTGCCGCCATCGCTGATACGATTCGACGCTGCTCCCCTGACTTGCTCGAAGGCCCGTTCTAAAAAATCCACTTCCAGCTGCTTACGGCCCAGTAGCCGCTCTAACTCAGCGATTCGCAAGTCGGCTGCACTGGGTGCCGGTGGCGAAACGATCTGTGAGCTGCTCCCTGGCGGCCGGCCTCTCCGTCGCTTTAGCCCCGCCCTGCCTTCTTCCTGAAGTCTGTCGCGCCAGTGGTAGAGCTGCTTCCGCGAAATCCCCAGCTCCTTGGCCAGCCCCACGATGGTATCGGCCTCCGCCATCCGACGTACCGCTTCCTGCTTGAAATCCATGCTGTAGCTGTCGCCCCTCGTTTTCTTCTTCATCGGCCTTCCCCATTATGGCCGATAACTGTCACCCACTTCTTGCCAGCCTCCCTGTCTCACTTTTGGGGTTCAGTTCATACTGTCACAAACTCGCAAGCTGGGATATGGATCCAAGAACCCGGGAGCAGCGTCACAGCTAACAAACTATCGAACGACTATGTAGGGATCGAGTTTTTCGAGTCTTCTGGCATGACCGTCAAGTCCAACACGATTGTCAATTCCACCGTTGGAATTGAGGTCGATTGCAATGCCGGGAACACCGTATCGGGTAACGTAATCAACGACGCTACAACTGGCCTCGACTTTGTTCCCTTGGGCTCAAATCCGAGCGATACTTTCCTCAGCGTAGCGACTACTCGTACCGAAGGTTGTGCAGCCGCGCGGCCCGGTACTAAGTCGCCTCCCAATCCGCTCAACCGTCATCGTGACTGACGCACCACCAGGTCTTCCCGCTCGAAGACCGCCGCTCGAACCGCCGCGAATACCCGGTAGACTCCATCCTTATATATATGTAAGCGGATTCTTCGCTGCTGCAGCAACGCGCAGAGAGGGCGAGACGGGAGTATAATGCCCCCGTTTCAAGGTCAAAAAGGAAATCTCGGATAAATGCAGACCGAAGGAGCACGACCGTGCGGCATTCACAATTAAGCGATGGAACAGATCGATTTGACCGCCGGGCCTTCTGTAGGGCTGCCGGCGTTGCGACCGCTGTCGGTGTGGTACAGGCGAGTCTGGGAGGCGTGCTGGCCCACGCAGACTTTACCAAGGAGCAGCGTGACAAGATGACGGCGGAAGAAATCATCCAGCAAATGAAAGCTGGCAACGAACGCTTCCGGTTGGGCAAACCGCAGCATCGTGACCTCATGCGCGAAGTTAAGGCGACTGCGAAGGGACAGTATCCTGCCGCGATTGTCTTCAGCTGTGTTGACTCGCGAGCACCCGCCGAGTTGATTCTCGACTTTGGTATCGGCGATATCTTCAGCGGTCGTGTGGCAGGCAACGTTGCTGACGAGGACATATTGGGCAGCATGGAATTCGCTTGCAAGGTGGCAGGCTCGAAGGTCGTGCTTGTCATGGGCCACACCGCCTGCGGCGCCATCAAGGGTGCCATTGACGGGGTACAGCTTGGCAATCTCACGGCGTTGTTGGCCAAGATCCGTCCGGCCGTGGAAGCCACTCATTACACGGGGGAGCGCTCGGCCAAAAACTACGCGTTCGTAGACGCGGTGGCGCGAAAGAATGTGTCACTGACTATCGCCAACATTCGCGAAAAGAGCCCTGTGCTTCGGGACCTAGAATCCAGCGGCAGCATAAAGATTGCAGGCTCGATGTACAACCTGGAAACGGGAGTCGTCGAGTTCCTCGACGAGTAGCGGCGAATACGCAGGCCAAAAAACTGTTGTGCTGGACTACATCAACCGGCCATCGTCGGACATCCCCATCGGAGATTGGCCCTTCAACTATCAATTCGCACGCCGGTAAAGGATCCAATTCGGCGATTCCGCGACTTGGAGATATTCAGTGCCGAGCAGTCTGGGGTAAGCGATCAAGATCGCAGTCAGGGTTTCTCTCTCGGTAGCCGGGAACTTGGGGACCAGGATGAGGGCAACGTCCCCAATCAGGAATTCCTCCGGCGGCATGACCGCCGAGTTGACGTCGGTCTTGCTGAGGATCACCGCGCCTCCGTGGGAGGGAGGGCGCAACATCGCATACGAAAACGGGTTGCTCATGCCAAGCCCGCGGACAGATTCATCGGGTCGTCCGTTTGCCTGAACCAGCGCGATTCCTTCCTCGGTGTACCGTACAAAGCTCTGGCCGTTGTCGTTCTGTAGACACGGCGTCGAGCAATCAACGAACTCGATCGATGCCAGTTGGGGCTGGTGAAATCGATAGCCGGGTTTCTCGCGCAGAACCTTGTCCGCCATGGCAGCCGCGAGGCCCGCGGCGTCCGTACCCATCTGAATTCCGACAACGAGTAAACCGATGGCCAGCACAGGGGCCAGCTGTGGCGGGGAGGAGCCTTCCGGGACCATCACGGTCGCTTCATTTAAAAGCAGTAGCGCGGCCGCTCCCAGAAGAGGCAGGCCGAAGGGCTGCGTATTCGTGAGCAGGAGCAGCGCGCCGGCCAGCGTAGCCATCGCCACCGCCAATATCAATGTGAATCTGCGGCGGACCGAGACCCCGACCAGAAGGCATACGAATGCGGCCATCAGAGCGACTGTTGCATTCTCGAAACGATCCGTGTAGAGGCGCCTGGCCACAACATGAGCGTCAATGGCGCCACCCTTCACAGCGGCGAGCAGCCGGTACTCCCGCACGAGCGCGGGCAGGTCGAAGCGCAGATAGGCCATGATGGGGACACTGAAGGCGGCGAAGCCGGCGGCCATTCCCGCGAAACGCATGCGTGCGCCGGAGCGAAGCGGCAACGAGACGGCCGCGAACGTCAACGCCACGAGCCCGTAACTGATCTTCAGAAAAAGCAGCACGGCGCAGGCTAGTCCGGTGGAGAAACCGCCGGCGAACAAGAGCCTACGACTGTCGGGCTTCTCCGGCAGGAACGATTCAAGCAGCACCAAGGCTGTCAGCGCATACCCATAGCGGTTATGCTTCATGGAGAAAGCAGCCTGAGTAAAGCCCAAGCCGAGAGGAAAGGGGGCGGCGGCGAGCAGCGCTAGGAAGAGACAGGCGATGAAAAACGGAGCGGCCTTCATGCGCGGCCGAAGTACAGAAAAGGCCCAGAAACTGATCAGCGCTGTGGCGATGGAGCTGCCGTAACCCAAACCGCGCGCGTTCTTGCCCGCAAGCCAAAGTCCAGCTGCGTGCAGCAGGTAGTAAACCGGCCCCAACTGAGCGTAAAAGTCCACGCCAGGCCTTTGTCCGTTGAGAACGCGCCAGCCGCCGTCTAGCGACACGAATACATCGTGACCGAACACCCGCAGACGCGGGACTCCTACGATCGCCACGGCGAGACAGACCAGGAAGAGAAATAAAGCTAATAACCGAAGACGCCGGTAGTCGACATCGCGTGATCCTACCCACCACGACACAAAGCTTTCGAACGAAATTCCTTCGACGACGCGCTGGTCGGGCGGATGTGCAATTCGCACGGGGGTCATCCTACATCACCGGCATGGGTCGTCAAAGATAGATTCTGCCCAGAGGCGGTGGACCGTGCGTGTAGGCGACCTTTAATGGGAATCGCCTCGCTCACAGATGACGGTCGGTAACAAAGCTCTATTCACTCAGTGGTTAAATCCCGACCCATCAGGCGCTATGTCAATCCAGCGCAAAGGATTATTCTGGAGTGTGACTGAAAATCCAGACACACCCCCGCAGACCCCGCATCGGAAAGGCTCTCTCCGATCTTTCCTTCGATGGTTTCTCATCGGAGTGGCGGTTCTTTGGTCGCTTGCTGCGCTGATTCTTGTGGCTGCCCGGTGGATCGACCCGCCGACCACCGCGGTGCACATCGAGCGCCGCTTGCAGGCATGGATTGACCACACGCCGTATCACGAACGATACGAATTCGTCCCGCTGAGCCAAATCTCGCCAGATTTCCAGCATGCTGTCATCGCCGCGGAAGACGCACGCTTCTACCAGCATCATGGATTCGATTGGCACGCGATGCAAATCGCTGCTGAAGACGATATGGAAGGCGGCCGCATTCGCGGTGGGTCCACGCTCACGCAGCAACTGGTAAAAAACCTCTTCTTCGGAACCGGCCGCTCCATTCTCCGCAAGGGCGCCGAGTTCACACTTGTCCCGGTGGCCGAATTGTTCCTCGGCAAGCAGCGCATTCTGGAACTCTACCTCAACGTGGTCGAATGGGGCTCTGGTGTTTATGGTGCGGAGTCGGCGTCCCGTTACTACTACCGAAGCTCAGCGCGAAGTATCGACCGGCAACAGGCGGCCCAACTCGCTGCAATTCTGCCGTTGCCCCTGAAGCGGCGGCCCGATCACATGAACCGCTATAGCGGACTCATCCTAGAGCGGATGCGCCAAATGGGTTGGTAATCGCGCATCACATTGTTGAGAACCTTGGAAGATTCGAAGCGATAAACGGCGCCACCGGGACAAATGGGAGCCGGCACCGGCGCAGAGACAAGTCAGCCGCTGAAACGAACTCGTCCGATAATCCGACGCGATATAAAAGGGCGCCCCTTTTGGAGTAGGGTTTTGAGTGTTCGGCTCGAACCCACAACAAAAAGGAGCGCCCACTATGGATAGCGTGAAGTATATCGGGATGGATGTGCACAAGGAAGCGATCTCCATTGCAGTCCTAAATTCCTCTGGCAAGCTGGTGATGGAATGCGTGATCGAAACCAAAGCCATCACCATTCTGGATTTTCTGAAAGGTCTACGCGGAAGTTTGCAGGTCACGTTTGAAGAAGGCACCTGGGCGGCCTGGTTGTATGACTTGATCAAACCGCAGGTCACTGAACTGGTGGTGTGCAATCCCCGCCGGAATGCTCTGCTGAAAGAAGGCAGCAAGAGTGATCGCATCGATGCGCGGAAGTTGGCCGAGCTGCTGCGCTCAAAGATGCTTCGTTCGGTGTATTTATAGAACACTTTTTGAGCAGGCTTCTCCGTTCACTTAAAAGAGTTTTTTCTCTTCCGCTTCCTTGCTTGGCTTTCTTTTGGTCTGGATCACTTCAGCTCGTTCGTAATCTAGCGGGTTCCGCTTCCGTCCGACCTGTCCCGCGTACGAACAAGTGGAATTTCCTCCGAGTTGCCCTTCACTCGGAAAGGATTGCCAAGAGAAACCAGAGGTCTTAACAACTGGTTTGGATTCATCTTTAATTGCTACAATCGCGGATCGTTCTGCATGCAGCACGGGAGTGGAAAAATGAGGAGCACCGCAATCCACTGGGGACGAATTTTGCTTGGCGGGCTGCTCGCGGAAGTAGCTCTCATTCTCGCAATTGTTCCTCTTGGCTTACGTCTCGGCGACAATTTCATACACTATTCTGCTCCCCCCGGATCCTTCGTCACGTGCTTCCTGGCAGCGCTATGGGTGTGTCGGCCGATCGAATCCCATTTCGTTCTGCAAGGGACGTTGGTGGGAGTCGTCGCGGCGCTGATCTACGTCGTCTTGACACGCGCACAGCCTGAACCATTTGCATACATTGTGGCCCACGCGCTGAAACTGGCGGGTGGCGCATGCGGCGGCTTCGTCGCCCAATGGCGTCGGTTACCGTCTCCACCGGCCACTCGTTAGTAGTGCCTAAGTCCCGATTGACTTACCGGACATCTTGAATCGGCAAAGGGAACTTCTCCCGTAAGCCGACTTAGCACAGCTTGACGATTCGCGGTCTGCGAAGAGAGATCCTCGCTCCCTTCGGCTCCGCCTCAGCGCGGGCGAGATGACAAACCTGAGATTGCGGGGTCGGCGGCGGCTTCCATGCACTATAATGGCGCGCGCGCCCATGGCTCTCGGCTCTGGAACAAAACTTGGCCCCTATGAGATTCAGTCGCTCCTCGGCGCGGGCGGTATGGGCGAAGTTTACCGCGCACGCGACACGCGGCTGCAGCGCGACGTCGCCATCAAAATCCTGCCGCATTCCTTGACCCACGATCGCGACCGCCTGCGCCGCTTCGAGCAGGAAGCCCGCGCGGTCGCGGCGCTGAACCATCCAAATTTGCTGACCGTCTTCGATGTGGGTGCATCTCCTCTCGCTCAGGACGCAGCCGAAACCGGCGCGCCAAGCGGGGTAGCTGTAGACGCGAGTGAATCGCCCTTCATCGTTTCCGAGTTGCTGGAAGGCGCGACGCTGCGCGAACGCTTAGCCTCCGGCGCGTTGCGCGAACGCAAAGCGGTCGAGTACGCCATACAGATCGCGCGCGGGTTGGCCGCGGCGCACGAACGCGGCATCGTTCACCGCGATCTGAAACCGGAAAATCTTTTCGTCACCAATGACGGCCGCGTAAAAATTCTGGATTTCGGTCTGGCCAAGCTCACGGAAGCGGCCCCCGCTGATTCTGACGCCACGCTCGCCACGCTGGGCTCGGCTACGCAGGCCGGCGTGGTGCTGGGAACCATCGGCTACATGTCGCCCGAGCAGGTGCGCGGAAAGCCCGTCGATCCGCGCAGTGATATTTTCAGCTTCGGTGCGGTTTTGTACGAAATGCTAGCGGGCCGCCGCGCGTTCCAGGGCGACACGCCCGCGGATTTGATGAGCGCGATCCTGCATCAGGAGCCGCCCGACCTCACCGCGACGAACCAGGAAATTTCGCCCGGGCTCGACCACATCGTGCACCACTGCATGGAAAAAGACGCGCAGCAACGCTTCCAATCCGCCGGCGACATCGCTTTCCAGCTCGGCGAGATGAGCGGGCTGCGCAGCTCAACCGGCGCAAAAGCGCTCGCGGAAACCGGCCCGACGAGAAAATGGAAGCCGTGGATGATGGCGACGATCGGCGCGGCTGCGCTGGTTCTGCTGCTGGCGGCGACTTGGTTTCTGGCGCGTGCAACGGCGCGCACCACGCCGCCGAAATTCACGCAGCTGACCTTCCAGCAAGGCTACGTTGAATCCGCCCGCTTCCTGCCCAACGGGCAAGGCTTTGTCTGCGTGTCGCGTTGGGGTTCGGATACAGCTCTCGGCCTTTACACCGGGCAAATGGACGGCCCGGGATTGCGAGCCTTAGGAGTACAGGCGGATTCCCTTGTGTCCGTCTCGTCCGGCGGCGAGCTACTAGTGATCCAAAACTTTCAATCCGTCGGGCCGGGATATGCGCGCGTGGGCACTTTAGCGCGGCTGCCTCTGGGCGGCGGAGCGCCTCGACCGGTGCTGGATTCCGTTCATTATGCCGACTGGGCCCCGGACGGAAAGGACTTTGCCGTAGTGCGTTTTGTTCCGGCGAGCCACGTCTATCGCCTGGAATATCCGGTGGGCAAAGTGCTCTACGAAACCACGGGATGGATAAGCCATCCGCGTTTCTCGCGCGACGGTAAACGGATCGCCTTCCTGGATCATCCCGTTTTCGGCGACGATCAAGGCGCGGTGGCAGTCGTGGACCTCGAGGGACGTCGCAAACAATTGAGCGGCTCCTATGGCTCGGTTCAGGGGGCGGTGTGGTCTCCGAATGGAGACGAAATCTGGTTCAACGCTATTGCCGCCGGAGTCCACCGCTCGCTTTTCGCCGTGACTCTAGGAGGGCGCGAGCGGTCCCTATACTCCGGCCCAGGAGATGTGGATGTTCAGGACGCGCTCACCGACGGCCGCGTGCTGCTGGCCCAGCAAAGTGAGCGCCGCCTCTTGATGGTTTTCACTGCCGAGCATCCGGAAGGCCGCGATTTCACCTGGATGGACTGGGTATACGGCGCGCGCTTTTCGTTCGATGGCAAGCAAATCCTTTTTGGGGACGAGCACGCAGGCCCGATGTACGGCGTGTTTCTCCGCAACCTGGATGGTTCGCCCGCGGTGCGGCTCGGAGACGGCAACCCGGACGATTTGTCGCCGGACGGGGCCTGGGCTGCAAGTCGCCTGCCGGTTCCTCCCGTTCAGATTACGCTTTTGCCCACGGGAACGGGAGAGCCCCGCCAGCTTACTCACTCAAAAATAAGTCACCTGATCTCACGCTGGCTGCCCGACGGCCGCCTCGTCGCCAACGGCAGTGAACCAGGCCACACAGATCGCGCGTATCTGATTGACACCAAGGGCAACGAGGCCCCCATCACACCGGACGGAATAAGATTGCTCGCCGTTTCCTCGGATGGAAAGCGCATGGTGACCACCGACGCTGCCAGCCATTTTCAATTGTTTCCCATCGGCGGCGGAGAGCCGCAACCCCTGCCTCAACTGCAGAAGGATGACCGTCCTTTTGATTTCACGCTGGACGATGCAGCTCTCCTCGTCAGGGTCTCGCGCCATGACGGCGGAATCGAGATCTGGCGCGTCGAACTATCCGGTGGCAAACGCACTCTGCTTCACACCGTGAACCTTCCGGGAGTTCCCGCCATCTCGAACGGTCTCAGCGTCACCGCCTCGCGCGACGGAAAGAGTTACGCCTACCAAAACCACCCCGTGATTTCGACCGAATACTTGGTGGAAGGCCTCCGCTGACCACGCGCGATTATTCGTTTTGCCTTCCTAAGGGCGCGCCATGTGCACTTACCTCGCAGATAAATCGGGTTCCCCACCCGTCGCTCATGGCCTTCCCGCAGAGCGAGCCCGCGCTGTGCGCGGGATACACCAGGCCGAATCTGGCCGCAAATCATTGCTGTTGCTGCTGGTGCTGTTGCACCAGGGCTTCGACGCTGATGGGTTTGGAACGCGTGACAATTCCAGTGGGCAACTGCTCCGGCTCCGGTGCGTCCACTGGCGACACGGACACCATTACGCTGAGCTCGCTCTCGGACTCGCCTTTGTAAACGCCTCGCGTGGGCGGAACGTCCGCATAATCTCTCCCCACCGCTACGCGAATGTGCCGCTCGCAGCCGAGCAAATTGTTGGTAGGGTCGAACGCCACCCACCCCAAGTCTCCGAGATACGCTTCCACCCACGCGTGCGTCGCGCCAGCCGGAGAGCGGTCGTGGGCCTTGTCCTCGTGATAAAGATAGCCGCTCACGTAGCGCGAAGGAATCCTCAACTGGCGAATCAGCGTGATCATAATGTGCGCGAAGTCCTGGCAGACACCGCTACACGCGCGCAGTGCATCGTCAATGGGAGAATCCACGTTCGTCGAGTTCGGCACATAGTCAAAAAGCTCGTAGAGCCGGGCGTTGAGCTCCTGCAACAGCGCGAGCGGTTTGTCGCGGCGCTTCAAATCCAACTCGGCCGCAAGCTTGTTCAGCTGGTCCGTGGGAGCGGCGAACTGGCTGGGAAGCAGCATCTCCCAGTAATCGGTTTGCGCCACGCGCGCGTCCAATTCCCTCCAACCGCCGGCTAGTTCCGCGTTCGACTGCGGCGCTGGCAGCACGTCCACAATGGCTTGCGCCGTGATTTCGATCAGCTTGAGTTTTTCCGGAATGTCGAAGTGGTGCACCGCGTTGCCGTAAAAATCGCGGTACGCCATCATGGTCGCGCGCGGCGTCACCTTCAGGTTAAAACTCAGGCAGCGCTGGCGGAAATCCGTGCGCGGCTGCATGCGCACTTCCATCACGCTTTCCCGCACCGCGGGTTCGTAGCGAAAACTCGTAATGTGCCGCACCGAATAAGCCATGGGTCGCGCCGAATTATCCCCGGTGAATTTTATTTCTGCGCCTGCTCGTACGACGCCAGTCCCGACTCGATCGAGTAATCAAAGTAAATCTGATGGATGGCCGAGTGAATCTGCGAGCACTCGCTGCGGATATTCTTGAGATAGGTGTTGGCGCCTTCGGCCATCACTTCTTCAATCTGGCTGAAGCTCAACTGCGCTCGCAGCCTGCCCGCGATGCGCGTGGGCAATTCCTCGCGCCGCTCAGCCAATTCCCCGATGATGTGCAGTGCCGCGTTCACGCGGTCCACGGAAAAACGCACGGAGTGCGGAAATTCAGGATTGAGCAGCAGAAATTCCGCCACGCGCAACGGCCGGATTTCCGCGGTATATGCCTTGCAATAAGACTCAAACGCCACGCACGCGCGCAGCAATCCCACCCATTCGAGGTACTCCGCGCTTTCCACCGGCTGGTTCGCCGGGAATGCGACGCGGCTGAAGTGCGTTTCGAGCAGGGCCGCCAGCGCGTCGGTGCGCTCCACATAGCGTCCCAGCTGGATGTACTGCCAGCCCTCGCCGTGGCTCATGGTGCCGTCGGTAATTCCCTGAAACAGGTGCGTGCCTTCTTGCACCGCGTGAAAAAACGAGTGCGATTTCAGCGTCCAGGCTTCTTCCGGCCAGGTGTTCATCACTTCCAGGTACAGCCGGTTCAACTGCTCCCACATTTCGGAGCTGCACTGTTCGCGAACGTGCCGCAGATTCTCGCGGGCCGCGGCGATGCACGACACAATGGAGGAATTGTTCGTGCGGCTGAACACCACCGTATTTAACACGCGGTTCGGATCCAGCGAAGCACCTTGCGGCACCGGCAGGCGCAGCGCTTCGAGCAGGAACTTACACTGCCCGGCTCCCGCTTCCGGAGATTGGTCCAGCCAAAGCTGCAACTCCACGTCCACAAATCGCGCTGTTTGGTCTGCTCGCTCGAGGTAGCGGCTCATCCAGTACAAACTGTCCGCCACACGCGAAAGCATGCGCGTATCGCGCTGGAATGTTCGAACAAAATAATCTCCAGAGGTTCTCATCCTATACCAGATTCCCTACGGCGATGCGTTTCCGCACTTCGTCCGTGATCGCCGGCGTGCTGTCGTCTGGGTTTGTCGCGCGTAATACCCAGGTATCTTTGCTTCCTCCGCCTTGCGACGAATTCACCACAAGCGAACCTTTGCGCAGAGCTACGCGCGTGAGTCCGCCGGGAACCAAAGTCACTTTCTCGCCCAGTAGAATGTACGGCCGCAAATCGATGTGGCGCGATTCCACTTCGCCGTCGATCAAACAAGGAGCGCAGGAGAGGCTCAGCGTGGGTTGCGCGATGTAATTTCGCGGGTCGGCTATGATCCGAGCGCGAAATTCTTCGCGCTGCTGTTTGCTGCTCTGCGGCCCGATGAGCATTTGGTATCCGCCAGATTCTCCCACCGCCTTCACCACCATTTCTTCGAGGTTCTGCAGCACGTGCTTTCGTTGCGACGGGTCGGTGAGTAAATAGGTGGGGACATTCGGCAGGATTGCATCTTCGCTCAAATAGAAGCGGATAATTTCCGGGAAATACGCGTAGATCGCTTTGTCGTCCGCGAGTCCGGTGCCAATCGCGTTCGCGAGATTCACGTTTCCCGCGCGGTAGGCGTTGAACAGGCCCGGCACGCCCAGAATCGAATCTCGGCGGAAACAGAGCGGATCGAGAAAATCGTCGTCCACGCGACGATAGATCACGTCCACGCGGCGCGGACCGGCAGTGGTGCGCATGTAAACAATGTTGTCGTGCACCAGCAAATCGCGGCCTTCAACCAGTTCGATGCCCATCTGCTGGGCCAAAAAAGTGTGCTCGAAATAAGCGGAGTTCGAAACGCCTGGTGTGAGCAACACGGTGACCGGGTCTTGTGGATGCTTACAATTCTCCGGAGTCAGGCTGCGCAACGTGGCGAGCAAGGCTTGCGGGTAATGGTCAATGGGACAAACTCCGTAATCGCGGAACATCTTGGGGAACACGCCCTTCAACACTTTTCGGTTCGCGAGCATGTACGAAACGCCGCTGGGCACGCGCAGGTTGTCTTCCAGAACGACGAAGTTTCCGTCGGGCAGCCGGACCAGGTCCGTTCCGCAGACGCTGACGTAAACGTCGCGCGGCACATTCAATCCGCGCATTTCGCGGCGGAGATGTTTGCAGCTATAGATCAGCTCCCGGGGCACGATCTTTTCGTTCAGGATGCGGCCTTCGTGATAAATGTCGCGCAGAAACATGTTCAGCGCGGTGAGACGCTGCGTCAAACCTTTCTCGATCTTGGCCCACTCCCAATGGGGAATAATTCGAGGTAGCAAGTCGTTGGGGAAAATTCGCTCGGTTCCCTCTTTGGTGCCGTACACGGTGAAGGTGATGCCTTCGTGCAGAAAAGTCAGGTCCGCGGCTTGCTGGCGTTTGCGCAATTCTTCGGGAGGGAGTCCAGCGAGCGTGCGGTGCAGCGCCTGATAAAAATTGCGCGGCACTCCGGGTGAGCCGAACATTTCGTCATAAGCGGTATTGAAACGATAGTTTGCGAAGGGATAGGGGCCTTGAAACGACGGCATTGCCGCGGCAGTCATAAGGCGATCTCGCGTTTCATCATTAGGCCCTGAACGCTCAGAACCGGCTCTGGCAGTTTGCCGTGATCTGTTGCAGCCCTGGTCCGAGCTGTCGTGGGACCCCCATCTAAGTACCCTGGCGCCGGCAAGTCCAATTCAAAAACTTGATTGGAACGATAGGCTTCAGCTGGCGACGACTGGACACTGGTTGATGAAACCGGCGATCCGGGCACCTAGTGCTCGAGTTGTTGATTGCTGTGAAGCCGACACTAAGAACTTTTGTACGATTGCCGCGTGGACGCGAGCGCTTCGATTTTCGCAAACAGCATCCCTGCGCTGCTTTTCCTGCGCGGTCTTTAGCAGGGGGAAGAACATTTCAGACTGAAACCTCTCCGTTCGTTGATGATTCTCGCGATCGGGAGTACTATTTCTGGCCAAGAGTGACAGGGCCAGCGGAAAAGAAAAATCGCGGCAGCGAGACCGCCACGTGTGATCGACCCTCGAACGGAGATTGCGATGAAAAAGAGAATGACGAAAATTACGGGGACGACCCTGGGTCTGGTGTTTGCATTTCTTCTCCCGATCACCACTCATGCACAGGCAGAAACCGCGCCGGATGAATACAAGGCCGACAATATGGCGCGGATCGAGGCTCTATCCGCGAAGACGGAGTTCGAGGGACATTTCTCATTGCCGTATAAAGTGCAGTGCCACCTGCACAAATTGGAGCCTGGCGATTACACGGTGGTAGTGAAGACACTCGAAGACGGCATGAAATTGGTGATGTTCCGGCGGGAGGGAAGTGACGTCGTGGTGGAGTCTCGACCTATCCCGCCAACGGCGGTTCCCGACCAGGGACACAGCGCCGTTTTGGTAAGACACGGGCAGGGGCCAGGAAACTATACGCTCGAAGCGGTTTACGTGGAGAGCCTCAAACTGGTTCTAATGCTCGACGAGAGCGGACATACGCAATTCCTCGACAAGATTTTTGCGGGCGTGAAGCGCGTTCCGATTTCGTGACCTAACCTTTGCTGTGGTGTGTTCTCAAGCGGTCGATGCAACACTTAGGTCGAACCCAGCTTGCATTGAAAACAAAGACTAAAATCGCTCGCTAGGGTTAGATCAGCCGGGATACCACCCTGGCTAGGTTTCGACCGAGCACAGCCAATCTTCAAATGATGTCCGGTTATTCGACTCTCGCGTGTGCTGATCGATCAAGTCCGCAGCTATCCGTAGCCCGATGCCGGTTTCCGACGCATGGATGGAAGGCGCTATGGCGGGCCACCTGCAATACAATTCTTTTGAGAGCTAACCGAATAAAAATCGCTGCGTCTATCCGAGACAAGCTGGGGATTTCTGGGGTGGGACTCCGCTTGGGAGGTAACTTCGTGCACACCCTTGTTCTCGCGGGCCTTTCTCTCGTAATCAATTTCCTCGCCTTAGCACAAGACAAACCCAAGCCCGCCTACGATTTCTCATTGCCTCGCGAGGACCGCATCAAGCTTGCGGAAAGCGCAGCGCCGCCGGAAATTTCAGGCAAGGCTACCGTGTATGTCCTGGACCGCACCGGTTACGTGAAGGTTCGCGACGGCGAGAGCGGCTTCTCCTGTCTTGTTGACCGCCAGACTCCGCTGAACCTGGAGCCGACTTGTTTTGACGCCGAAGGCAGCGCCACCACTTTGCCCACGCGGATTTTCGCTGAGGAGCGTCGCGCCAAAGGCGAATCCGAGGAACAAATCCAGACAGAAATCGAGGCGAATTACAAATCCGGTAAATTCCTGGCGCCGCGAAAGCCGGGAATCGTTTACATGATGTCCGACTCCGGCGTTCTTTACATCGCCGAGAAGAACCAGTTGATTCACATTCCTCCGCACCTGATGTTTTACGCTCCTTACGCCACGGACAAAGACATCGGCTCGCCGCCGCCCGCAGCGAATATGCCGCACCTGATTCGTGCCGGTCAGCCCGACGCCTACATCATCGTCGTGCCGGGTCCTGCACCACATCCGAGCCATTAGCGCCGAGTTCGCACACTTCGGGCCGCTGTCAGGAATGCAATTTTTGACTTGATTGCATAACAATGTCGGCTCCCTAGACTCGAGTGGGCTTGATCGGCTCGGAAGGATGGAGCCGGAATTCGGTTCGCGCGCGGGATAGCACGATGCCGCACATGGCGCGCACCCACCAAGTATCAGAACGCGCTTATCAAAGGCCTCTCGCCCTAAGATATTTTGCTGCCTCATGCCCTGGCACCTTGAAAACGCAAGTGCGCGTAACGGATGCAAACCGATAAATGGTGTTGATGCTTCCGCGCCAGTGCGGCTGTTAATCGCTCTCGCAGTGTCGGGCCTTGCTATTCTTTTGATCTGAGAGCCAACTTCAAACTCCCGACCCTCGACACGTCCTTCCTTGGGGATGCCCGCACTGAGCTGTGGTGTCGATACTTCCCCGGAGTCTTCCGCGCAGGTGCCTATTGAGCGACCCATCCAAGCGCTTAAGGGAACCTAACTCTAGCAGTGTCGATCTGCAGCCGGACTCCCCTGCTTCGCCAGGCTTCGATGCGGAGGCAACCTTAGACGCACCCGCCAGTGCTGCGGCTGGCCTTCTGCAACCAAATGGTTCAGCGGCGGCGCCGAAGTCGGTCGGTGATTACCGTCTGGTGAAAAAGCTCGGCGAAGGTGGGATGGGACAAGTCTGGCTGGCGGAACAGACTGCGCCAGTGCGCCGGCAAGTGGCACTCAAGCTTATACGAGCGGGCATGTTCGATGAAGCCCTACTCCAGCGTTTTCAGTCCGAGCGGCAGTCGTTGGCCCTTATGGACCACCCGACTATTGCGAAGATTTTTGACGCCGGCACGACCCCCGATGGCCAGCCTTACTTCGTGATGGAATATGTGCCGGGCGTGCCCATCACGGAATATTGCGATCAGAAGCGGCTGAGCGTCGCGGCACGACTAGAACTCTTCATCAAAGTAAGCGAAGGAGTGCAGCACGCGCATCAAAAAGCAATCATTCACCGTGACCTGAAGCCGCCCAACATTCTGGTCGTGGACGTAGACGGCAAGCCCATGCCGAGAATTATCGATTTCGGGCTGGCTAAAGCCACCACTCCGCAGCTTGCCGGCGAAACGATGTTCACGCAAGTTGGCGCATTTGTGGGCACGCCAGGTTATATGAGTCCGGAGCAAACCGATTCCGGCGTGCAGGATGTGGATACGAGAACGGATGTGTACTCGCTCGGCGTGGTCCTTTACGTGCTACTCACAGGCTCATTGCCCTTTGATACAAAGCAATGGAAAAAGCAGCCGCTACACGAAGTGCTGCGTCATCTGCGCGAAGACGATCCGCCGCGACCCAGCGCGAAGATTGGGATAGAGAAAGTATCGTCACACTCAAATGCTCAGTTGCGCGGAGTGCAGCCCAAGCAACTAGCGAATTTACTGCACGGCGATCTGGACTGGATCATCATGAAGGCGCTGGAAAAAGACCGTGCCCGGCGCTATGGGACGCCATCGGAACTCGCCGGAGATATCACGAGATATTTGCGCCATGAGCCAGTGACGGCTCGTCCCGCCAGCAAGAGCTACCGCTTGCAGAAATATGTGCGCAGACATCGTGTGGGCGTGGCCGTAGCGGCGGGATTGCTGTTTTTGCTCGCTGGGTTTGCCGTGGCACAGGAAGTTCAGTTGCGCCGAATCGTCCAGGAGCGAGACCGCACGGCCCGTGAGCGCGACCGCGCCAACCGCATTACCGAGTTCATGACAAGCATGTTTAAAGTTTCCGACCCGAGCGAGGCGCGCGGAAACAGTGTGACCGCTCGCGAAATCCTGGACAAGGCGTCGAAGGATATCGACTCCGGCCTGGCGCGCGATCCCGAGTTGCAAGCGCAGTTGACGCATTTGATGGGCACAGTTTACGACAAGCTCGGACTCTATCCCCGAGCCGAGTCGCTGCTCAGGCGAGCCGTTGACATTCGTCTGCGGGTGCTCGGGCCACAAAATCCCGACAGCCTTCGGTCTAAGGACGAACTGAGCTGGGTCCTTCTACAGCAAGGACGCTACGACGAAGCGGAGAAGTTGGTGCGCGAGACCGTGGAGAGCCAACGCCGCCTCCTCGGGCCCGAGAAACAGGCGACCCTGGATTCGATGACGACACTGGCTTCGGTTTATAGCCTGGAAGGCCGCTTCTCTGAGTCAGAGAAATTGAATCGCGAGACGCTCGATATTGAGCGGCGCGTCCTCGGAGCGGAGCATCCGGACACCCTAGCAACGATGGAGAACCTGGCGACGGTTCTGGATAAGGAAGGCCATCACGATGAAGCGGAGACAACTTACCGCGAGACGCTCGAGATTGAGCGCCGTTTGAAGGGGCCGGAGCATCCGGACACAGTGGACTTGATGAACAACCTGGCAGCAACTCTGGCCGAAGAAGGCCGCTACGCCGAATCGGAGAAGCTGTTCCGTGAAACACTTGAGATCCGCCGCCGCGTTCTAGGACCGGAGCATCCGAAGACCGCCGAGACGTTGTACAACCTCGGTTGTGTCGCGGCAATGAACGGTGACCGCGACGGGGCGCTATCGCTTTTACGCGAGGCAATTGACCACGGACTCCCGCCGAAATACGATCTGGAGTTAAACGGAGATGACGACCTTAAATCGCTCGACGCCGATCCACGCTTTGTCGCGCTCGTGGCCCATGCCAAACATCACGCAGCGGCGCAAAAAGCAAACTAGGTGATCGTCATAGATGACGCTAGATTTTTCAACCCACAATTCCGAAATCTCATTCCCTGTTCTCAGTTCGGTACGGGAGGATGTCGGCGGGAATCTCTTCCGGGCGAACCGTCCGCCAATCTACCTGGAATTTACCTTTGTAACCAAAAAGCGGCCCCCACACTTTATTGGTTACTGTGACCTCAATTCTGAACTGTTGTTCCGTATCGTCATACCACTCGCATACGTCCGCAATTCCCGAAAGTATTCGAGGGAAACGGAAGGCGATTGGTCCTTCGTAGAAGCGTTGTGCGCCTGATCGCAACTGGAGACCGCCGTTGGAGGCAACACCGAGTTCGATATCGACAGCCAAATGCTGATGCGTGCCGAGGTAATCAATGATGCAGGAGCGCTCTTCGCTGAAGATCATGTAAGCATCAAAGCGACGCTGCCGGTTAGCTCGAAATGAACGAATCCAGGTAACGGTTTCCCGTCCAAGTGGATCTAAATACGCGTAATTTTGAATTTGAAACGGCACATTACGACCCCTCTCCGGGAACATAATTCGCCGCCATGTTCCTACATACAGAAATGGGAGCGTGTAGGGAGGTCCATGCCAGATTTCTTCCATTACACCGGTACCGATAGAAGCGATGTTGTCCCGGCTCGCGAAACCGAATCGACGCTGAATCTGCGGATGCAGGCGCGCGAAGTCGGAGCCCATGGCGCGCTCGTAGATAGACCTCACAGAGATTCCTTTGGTGGTTGACGTAGACAGCGCGAGGCGCTCGGTATTTCGGCCGCTGCAAGGTAGCCAATCACCGACAGCGCGATCATCGCCAAATTCAATGTGACAGGATTGAACGCCGCAACCAAGTAAGACGGAGAAAGGATGGCTACATTGGCAAGCGCTGCGAGCATCGCAATTACATTGAACACGAAGAACGACCGGCTTCGCCAGGACCAGATGGCCCATGCGGCAATCGCAATCTCGACGATGCCGATAACCGGGACCCACCTGACAGGCAGATGCGATGCGGCCATCATGGACCGTTCATCGACATGGTTGAACAGCAGCTTCGGCACCAGACCATGCCAAAACCAAATAAATGCGATTGTCGCGCGTGAGCACGCGTGAATAACCGACAGCCTAAGGCTCGCTCGTGGTTCCAGCCCCTTATCAACCTGGAGACGTAGCCGATCGAAGCTCCACGCAGTAGCCCATCCGATCAACGGGCGAAAGGAGATTCGATCGATGAAGCGGCCTGCGGCTCCGAAGCGAGTTCGATAGTCGTACCAGGTAAGGAAACGGATTCCGTCCTGCGTCGGGATGTACTGCCAATATCCGGAGCCTTCCTCGATCAATGATTTGGGATCGGCGGACCAGAATTTTAGCGCGGACGTCCGCCGGCCCGTGGACTCCTCCCGACTTCCCGTGCTCTCGCCCTCGCCGGCAATTTGCAGTCCGAATCCGATGCGCGTGGTGTAGAGAAATCGTTGAGGCTCGGCTTCCGATGCGCGAGGAAGGTACTGGATTTTCGTGAAACGCAAATCCCAAAGCTCGTGGAGCTCCGGGTTCTGGGTGTGTCTCCACACTTCCTCAATGTTGCCGCGAATCAGTATCTCGACATAGATACCAGGAGGTTCAAGCATAGCCAGAGCGTAACATGCAACTTGAAGAATTCTTGATCCGGGGGAATCGCAGGTGAGACAGATTGACAACCTACATGAAGTAGTCTCCCGAGTCCATATAGCAGAAATCTGCAGAAATCTGCTCAATAAAGTCAGAAGGGATAGATTGTGCCCATTCTCTGCCGACTATGCATGGGTCTCCCGAAAGGCGTGGAGTCTGTCAGAACCAGCTGCGCGATTTATATTGCCGGTACTCGTCACCGAATCTCGCCTCGAGGACTTTGCTTTCTTGGCGTGCTCGATAAATCTGCAACGGAATGAGAACGACGAAGATCCACAGACAGAACGGTTTATTAATATAGAGAAAGGCCCCCGCGATCGCCAGGCCTCCGAATAGGTAGATGGGATTGCGAATTCGAGAATAGAGGCCGTGAGTGACCAGGGCCTGAGCCTTCGGGCGGACGGAGAACGAGCCACCTAGTTGAATCCGGGCCAATACCAGAAGCGCCATCGATGGCAGTCCAATCACCACGCCGGCAATTCGCGTGGGAGTCCACGGCAGGCTGCCGAACTGAACTCCCACGAAGATAATCACCGGTAGGACGAGAACGAGTGTGAGAACGTTCGTTTTCATCTTCCTGGAGCCTCTCGGCAAAATCGAACCCGTAGGATGTTACGCGATCCGCTCCGCAAATAGACGCGGTCTCTTTTGGTCGGTGCCTGGTAAACGCTTACCGGACATCTCTAACAACGTCGGCTCTGTCAAATCTTTTTTAAACAGACTTCTGCATCCACTTCCCGAAGAGTGTTCTCTTTCATCATCTTTTTGGCCCAGTGTCGATAACCATGGCTCGCCTGTGGCCGACCAGTGTGCGAAGTTCTGTAAGTTTGGGGTCGTCCATTTCGGCTATCCTCCCATCAGAGACAACGCACGCTAATTGCACCGACCGGTACCCGCTCGACTTACCACGCGTCACTAATTCTTTCGCTGCTGGACCCGGGCTGTGGAGGGCGGAACATGGCCCTTCAGCCGCATGTAAACAGCCATGTTGCCGTAATGCTCGTTATTGTGGGTGATGTTGTAAATCAGCACGGCGCCCCGCACGGTATTGGTCGACCCCGTACCAACAACATGCGCAATCTGCATCGGCTGAATGAAGTTGGCGTCGGTGGTCGCGGCGTACACCCGGTCGCAATAGACGAGCGAATCGTTTAACGCCTTAACCAGTGCAGCCTTGTCAGTGATTTGCTCGTAGTCAGTCGTTGCTGGCGATTTTTCGCCCGCAGCTTGCGAACAGAAGAAGAAGTTCGCATCGACCAGGTGACCGATAATCTGACTGAAGGTGCGGACCTCCGGCGTCGGTCGAAAGGCGTATTCATCCGCAGGCATGTTCTCGGCCGCTTCCGCTAGATCTCGGCGAATCATCGCGTGCATCGCCTTGGCACTGCCCGCCAGCGAGGGCGACAACTCATCGGGATAGCCAGCGTCGGTCGCTTGAGCGGAGGCCGCCGGCAAAGTCACATACGCAAGGACAAAAGCCAACATAAGCAGACGCAGCATCGGGTCGTCTCCCTTCACCGTGCGAATCGTTTTGCCAGCGCGGCACTTATAACGCGCGACAACCGAGTTTCGTCAAGTCTGATCGCCAAACTGATTAACGACTCTCCAAAAACTTGATAGGTTCTCTGGAATCAATCAATTGGTCTGGACAAGTTTCTGGCACTATCGACGCGTCGAAGATGCAGTCCAGGCTTATCAGACGACCACGACTTCCAGGGCCAATCGCCGCGTGGGCAATTCTGTCGCGATCTGGCTCGGACTGCGCCAAATTCGTTTGCGCCGAAGGTAGGTGAAGCGTACGATGCCCGAATCCAATAGTCCAATCGTAATTCGGGCCTAAGCGGATCGGTAATTGTAGCTCCCAAGATGTCCTCCGACGAAGCGGTCATGAAAGAACGCCGCGCTGTCCTGACCATAATTGCGCTTCTGGTTACGCTTGGCTGCGCAGGGCTGCTGTTATCCAGGGTTCAAAACGAATTCGCAAGTCCGGGGCATTTCGCCGCTTACGAGATCATCTGGTGGGCGCTGGTAGGTCTGCTTCTGTCATACGTAAGGTGGGTGGAGCGGCGGCCGCTAACGTCTATCGGTCTCCGCAAGCCGGAGATTCGGAATATTTTCATCGGGATCGCAGCCGGTATCGCGATTTTCGCCGGGCTGGCCGCGATCTACCTCGTCATATTGCCAGCTCTTCACTTCAAGGAAGACCCGCAGGTAACGCAGGTGATGAGTCTGATGTTGGCGAAACCTCTCTGGTGGCGCCTCACCTTAATCTTTCGCGGGACAATCGCAGAGGAAATCATTTTTCGCGGATACGCTATTGAGCGGCTTCAAGAACTCACCGGCAGCGTCAGCATCGCGGGCGTTATTTCTTGCACCGTCTTCGCCCTGGAGCACCTCGGGGTTTGGAGCTGGGGCCATATGATCATTGCCGGTTTCGCCGGTGCCATACTCACGTTGCTCTACATCTGGCGTCGCAATCTGTGGGTCAACACAATTGCGCACTTCGTCCCGGATGGCATCGGATTGCTTTTGGGTTAAAGCTCGGCAGTTCGGTCCGCGAGTCCAACCGTTATTGTGGTGGCCCGCTAATCCCAGCATTGATAATCGGGGCGGTGCCTGACTATAAAAAGTCCTCGAGATTCGGCACAAATAGTCCAAAGTCCTGAGTAGTGCAAACCGGATAGGTGAAGGATCACTTCGCTTCTCAGATAATGCGATAATCAGGCAAGCGAAATTTGTTGGGAGGGAATGAAAAGTACGCCTCAGAGGGCACTTACAGCGGCGGACATAGATGAGAAAGGCGAGCCAGTAGCCCGACTCGCCCGTCCCGCAAATCTTGCAATGTAATTGTCGAACTAGCACGGCTACGGCATGGTTGCTATAGCCGTGCTGCCCGGGGTTGGGCGCCGACCGGCAGGGCTAGCTGCGGCCAGTTCCTGTCGGTCCAGGCGCTTCAGACGGCCAGCTATCGTCGCTAGATCTTCTCTCTGCGAATCGAGCTCGGCCCTCAAAGCTTCCACTGTCTTCGTTAGCCGCTCTTTTTCCTGTGCAAGCTCCACCGTGCGTTTCTCCAGCGCTTGCACGGCCAGCATGAGAATCCCCTCCATATCCCCGGAATTCAGGGTAATGCTCGTCCCAATGATGCCGACACCATCGTGGCCGAAGGCGCCGAAGAAATCCTGGGCCACCGGCCCATAGTGACGAAATTGTTTAGCGTCCTGGCCGATGTAGTTCCAGCTGGAAACCGGCAGACTCGCGAGTTTAGTGAGTGTCGCTTCGGCATTCACCGGGTGAAAGTTCTCTTTTTGGTTTTTGTCGGAAGTGAAGGTATAGGCCACCTGGCCCTCGATGACCGTGACGGTAGTATTGCCCAAACGGATTTTGTCACTGGCATTGACGATGGCCCCGTAGCCGATGGCGGTGGCGTTAGAGAGGTTGTCCGTGGAAACATCGGAATTGAATCCAACCGCGGTGTTGTAGTTACCGATCGTGTTGCTAAAGAGTGCATTGAGACCGAAGGCGGTGTTGTTGCTGCCAGTGGTGTTGTTGCCGAGCGCCTCGCCCCCTTCGCCCGTGTTGTTGCTGCCGCTAGCGTTCTTATAAAGCGCACCGGAGCCAGTAGCGGTGTTGTAGCCGCCGCCAACGCCTTCGCCGTAATAGCAGGCCGAGGAACAGTTGTTATAAAGCGCATTGAAGCCGGTAGCGGTGTTGTTGCCTCCGTCGAGGTTGCTAAGGAGCGCTCCGAAGCCCGTGGCGGTGTTTTGGCTGCCTAACTGAAGGCTTCCGACCAGGCAGTTCGAGGTACAGTTCTTCTGGAGAGCCGTGGTTCCCGTAGCGGTGTTGTCGATACCGTTTGAGTTGCTGATGAGCGCCCATCGGCCCACGGCGGTGTTGTTGGTGCCGGTGGTGTTGCTATAAAGCGCGCCATCTCCAATAGCGATGTTGGAGCTGCCGGTAGTGTTTTGCAGAAGCGCGTGGGTCCCAATGCCGACATTGCAACAACCGGTACTGAGAGCTGAGAGCGCATTGGCCCCAATGCCGGTGTTGTTGTTGGCGGTCCCAACCTCAAGCGTGAGGTTGCCGGCATCTACACCTAGAAAGGTGTTGAGGTCGCCGAAATTGTGAAGGAACAGCGACCCACCCTTCAGAACGTTTCCTGCCGACGCCCCGGAATTCGCCAAGCTCAGATCGCCCGTAAGGCTGAGGTTGCCGCTAAAGCTACCCGACGCACCGGAGACTTCACCACTGGCGGTCAGATTACCGGTAAGGGTTTCGCTGCCGGCTAGGTGAACGGTAGATCCGCTTTCGGTGAGGAGGGAATTGTCGACGTGGGCGCTCCCGCCGCTTGTGGAGAAGACAGGGATGGACCCAGTCTTGCAGGCCGATGCTGAGGCACAGACGATTTCGTTGGCTTGATCCTGAGCGCGAAGGGTGGTGGCAAAGCACAGCATGGCCAAGAACGCAAAAAGAAACATCGAACCGATACTTACTTTCGGAAGCCTGCTCATACATCCTCCTATTCCACTACTTTTAGGGGCTGGTTTGCCCTCATGACCTCTATAGCGGGATTTTCAGTCCAAGCGGGTAATCCAGATTGGAAGTCCGTGCGAATGAGGAGCCGACGTAGTTGGCCGACCAGGAGTTAGGGCCAGCTCTGCTGCGCTGTGAGTGCGCCTAAGACAATCAATGTTGTGACTGTAACAAAGTGAAGGATCACGTGCAGCGTATTTGGCCGGATGCCGTTTCGTGCGGGCAGGAAAGCGTGCGTGGCCCCGAACATCACCTGGTAGCGCGCGGCGCGCTCTGGCTCTGGGTGAAAGAGGTATGGAATCCACCAGGCCATCAACTCGCCGGCGAATAAAAGGCCGTAGCTGATCCAGAGCCACCAGAACAGCCACGCCGGATATAGTCTGCCAAAATAAATGGCGCTGGCGGCGAGTCCGACTGCAAAGGGAGTGAGGCTGATGAGTGTCCCTGCGAGCAGTTTGCGGCCCGGGTTCGCCTGGCGAACGGCCTTCACGTCATTGAGCGTTCCCAGAGGAATCCAATCATGCAAGGCGAGGAACAGCACGTGGAAACACTGAAGCACTAGCAACGCGCACGTGGTAATGGAACGCACGAAGATGGCGATTATAAGGCACTGTCACCGTTTTCTGCTTCCGTAAGGTTGCTTCATTCGGGCAGGGTGGGTAAACGGCTTATTGGGCACAAGGGAGACCGCCCGCACCATTGGCGGCTGGGAGAGAGACTAAGGATTGAAGGTTCCCACCGCCACGCCTAGTGCTTCTCGTAGACGTAAATCTCTTTGTGGTCGTCTGCGTCGTGGGCGAGGGTTCGACCGTCAGCCGCCAGTGTCCACGCATCGATGACAGGCTTAAGCCCGGTGACGACGACCGTAGCATTAGGGACCTTTATATCTAGCGTGGATTCGATGACCAGCACTGAGTCGTGCCAGGTCGCGGTCGAAGTCAGTTGACCTGACGACAGGTTCAGCGAGACGCGCTTCTTCCCATCCGGCGTGTAGGTTTCGGTCAATTTCTTGCCGTCCAACCTGCAATTCAGAGCTACGGAGCGGTTTAACCTTGCCGTAGCGCTCGCGCCAGCCGTAGAACTTACTGGCCGTGAGGTCGAACCACCCGATGCCAATTGTTTATTGACTTTCCCTCCTCGTCATACATACTGGTCGGTATGTTTGACTCTGGGGACAACCGAAAAGTCGCGATGGCGAATGGCGCAATCCCCAGCGCACAAGAGAACGCCTGTTGCAGGCTGCCTTCCGGGAGATTCACAGTTCAGGGTTCGAGGCGCAGACTCGGACACAATTCTCCGCACGGCGGGCGTTACGAAGCGAGCTATGTACCACCACTTCGAAAATAAGCAGGCCCTAGGCTACGCTGTGATGGAGGAGATTAGGTTCACGATGGGCGACATTTTTATGCGATTGGCGATTCTCCCAGATTTCAGCAAGCACAAGATGAGGGTCGACAGTAGGAGGTTTGCGGCGGAGTTTACTTGCAAAATATGAGAATCAGGTGAACTACAAAGGAGAATTGATTATGAACATCGCCAGAAACATTATGAAGGAGATTATATTCGCAACATTGTTTCTGACTGTGCTGGCTGGCGCTTCTTTAGAGGCACGCGCTCAAGAAACCGCTGCATCCTATCCCAAAATGGCTCCCATCGATCAGTATCTTATGGCCGATCGAAACGCCGAGATTGCGATGGCACGTAGCTCAGCGCCTCCGTCGATTTCAGCGGATGCCGAAGTCATGGTCCTCGGACGGCGTGGATACGAAACTGCCGTCAAAGGCAAGAATGGTTTCGTCTGTCTTGTAGAGCGATCATGGATGTCTCCATTTGACTTCCCGGAGTTCTGGAATCCAAAGATGCGAGGTCCAATCTGCTTTAATCCAGCCGCGGTGCGATCGATCTTGCCCCTGACTTTCAAGAGAACGGAATTGGTACTGGCCGGACTATCCAAAGCTCAGATCATCGAGGGTATCAAGGCTTTCGATGCGAAAGAATTACCGCCTCTCGAACCGGGCGCGATGTGCTACATGCTGTCAACCCAAGGGTACCTCAACGACTCAGCCGGGCATTGGGTTCCTCATTTGATGTTTTACGTTCCACTCACGGATTCCAAGTCATGGGGAGCGGATTTGCCGGGCTCTCCCGTTATGTTGAATCCGCAATTTCAGGGTGCTCCGGAGCCGATAACCGTATTCATGGTTCCGGCGCCCACTTGGTCCGATGGAACAGCTGCTCCCAAGGATGCGCAGTGATATTGATCTCAATGCATACCTCACACCCAAAACTCTAAATGGGGACCTCATGCGCGTACTTCCTGAGAACTCCGCGCTAGGACGACCCGCGGTCGCGATAATTAAGCATTCAGCAACAAGGCGCATAGCATCCCCCTGTATTTTTCGGCCTCCCAATCAGCGCCGGACACGGTTCTGACTCTTAGGCACGCAAGGCAGCCCATGGTGCCCACCAAAAACAAAATGGTTAAGGAGCCGGACTCGCACCGGTGTGTCCGTGCACGGTACTTGGAACCATTCAGGGCGACAAGATAAGATTGAAGATAGCTCCGCGCGATCCAGCTGCGAAAAAACTGATTTATGAAACAACCATGGCTGGCGACACGATTTTGCGCAAGTCGCACGTTGACGGGGTCGACCCTACCTCGAAGTTCGAAGGAATTCACAAAAAACAAAGCGATCCTAGTCCAAGTCTCACCAGAGACTTGGTAGCGAGACGGAAGTGATTTGCCTTTACCGGACTTGTCGGATATCCGGCGCTTCAGGCCGTAAGTCCGGTTTGCGTTCATCGAGCACTAAGGAAAGGCGGGCTCTTGAACTGAAGCATCGCCG
>CAVPFK010000007.1:0-175409 GCA_963703705.1 uncultured Acidobacteriota bacterium
GATAGCAGTAACTCATTGACCGGACTTCGCTTAGCCCTCCGATTTAGCCCCAATTAACCCTCTAGATGGACCCAACTCTGAACCCAAGGAAAGACCCATGAACGCCAACGCTCGTAACTTCTGGATGTTCGTGCTCCGACAACTGCTGAACTATCTGAAGAAACGGCAATAGGAGCTCACACCGACATCGTCATCGCGCCAAAACCGAATGGGGGTGTAGCCGAATTTTTCCCGAAGGATGGTACCCCTTCATTACGATGAAATCGTGGCTTGATTCAAACGCAAATAATGACTTGCGCCTCCAATTTGCAGGTGAAGGCACAACTATGGCAGAAAACATATTCAGAAGACGACTGGCTCGCAGTAACAAATGCAATTCACGCTGCAGCTTTACTTCCGAACCCGACGGAGCCGAAGTGTACGTAGATGATTCGTTCGTTGGAAAAACCCCGATTGTTTTAAATATCAAGCTCGGACACCATTATGCTCGTATGTTCGCCAAGGACTACAAAAATTGGTCCCAAGATTTCACGGTGGTCGCTGGTTCAGAACTGAAGCTAACCGTAAAACTTGAAAAATCGAACTAAGCCTTTCCCGCCATTTTTGACGCCATGTGAAGCAGAAGCCCACGTTCCTTGTCGCCCATCCGAGAGAATAGCTTGGCAAAGGCCCGGATCTCACGGTCTTGTTTGGGGGTGGCCGCCCGACTCGGAACATCTTGCAGTGGTATGTTCGGCTTCTTTATATGTGCGTCATCGGTGAAAAGCCGGTACGTCGGAACTTCCAATGCACGAGCCATCTTCTCCAAAGTATCTAGGGACGGAACTGTGTGCCCATTTTCAACCCGTGAAATGTAACAGCGAAGTAGACCCGTACGCTTTTCGACGTCGCCTTGCGACGTCTTTTTCTGTTCACGCAAATCTCTTAGGCGTTCACCAATGATCATGTGGGATGTCTTCTCCTTGTGAGTGCATCTGCTCCCTTATTTCTGTGTAGCGGGATGTTCGGTTCAAGACTGTCATTTGAAGGTCAGCCTGAGGGAATAAAGCGTAAACGTTTTCAATTGCCTGACGCTAAATGCGTTGACCGAACAAGTGATACTGTCTTTACTGGTAAAAATGTTTTCAGTTCGTCTACGGGAATTTTGCCGCGCGGAATAAATACATTTCTTCGCGTTTAAGTCGCGCTCAAATATTTTCTAATATTAATTACACGATTCACCCGATGTGGAGATTTGTGACAACCCGCATCATAGGGATGCAGGTTAATTTCCCTAGGAGGGTGTATCCGTGCGCAAGAGAATCTTTATTTTTTCCGTATTGCCTCTACTATTGGCTTTTATTAGCGGGTGCGGTGGAAGCGGTCATCACACATCAACCGAGAACGAAGTCCCTGTAGTTGTCTCCGTTTCCGACCAGCCGCCTACCGGCATTAGTGTTGTCTCTTTTGATGTAACCATCAGCGGTGCGTGCTTGCTAACCAGCTCCCAGTCAACTGCCACCAGTTGCAGTGGAGCTCAAAACATACTACCCAATCCACCCTACACAGTTGAATTGTCGGGCTTGCAAAATCCTCAAGAGTCCGATGTTTTGACACCAACACCGGTCGACGTACAAGCGGGGACTTACTCCGCGGTCCTGATTACCTTTTCAAGTGCGACAACAGCGATCAACCTCGACCCCGGTCAGACCTACACCGACGGAAGCGGCAATACGTGCGCTAACACGGGAACAACACCGATCGTCTGCAACAACCTTGTTCCGGCAATACCCGCTTCTGTCAACGTTCCGATCAATGCAACCCTTACGACAGGTCAAGCTACCGACATCGCTATCGACTTCAACGTAGCGAATTCTCTGACAGCGAATGCCGGCGTTTTGTCCATTACTCCGAGCGTCACCGTAGCGACTAACTCAACGGCAGCAGCAAGCGGCAACTTGATCGACGCTGCGGGTACTTCGAGTTGTGCGACGACCGAGGGAGTGTGTGTAGCGCAGGTCACAGGTCCTGTGACGAACGTCTCTAGCACCGGACTCACCTTAACCGACAGCACCACAGGACAACCAGTCACAGTGAGCACTGCAGCGAACACTACGTTTAATGGTTACTCCACAAACTGTGCGGCGAACAATCTGACATGCGTTGCAAACAATCAAATCGTCACCGTTGGCTATTCGATTAGCGACGCAAATCCACCAACGCTGACCGCTACATCCATCTCGGGCAACAACGGCTTCGGTCTTGGAACGACGTTTGAAGGCACCGTCGTGTCAACCAACCCAACCCCGGAAGTCGTGGTGACTGCAGTACCCGCGGGCAACACTCAGGGCATCACCGTGGGCGAGGTTGTGACTCTCGCGCCCACCGGCACGGCTGTTTTCTCCACCTCTGCAGGAACTGGTGTAACTCTTCCTGGCACCTTTGCTGGAGTGGGCGATCTTGTCGTCGGACAGAACCTTTTGGTCGATTCGACGGGAGTCGTCACCGCCAGTGGTGTTAACACCGCTACCGCGGATGCGATCGAATTGGAACCAACTCAATTCTTCGGCAATGCTTCCAACATCGGCACCGCAGGCACAGGGGATTTCACCGTCGGCGGCACAAACAGCGGTTTGAATGGTCTGTACTTGGACAACGGCATCAACAACATCCAGGTGCAAAACGCTAACAACGCGCTCTACGGTGGCACCATCACCGGATACAGCGGCTTAACTGCCGGTAGCCCGTACTTCTACAACGGCTATTTGATGAACAGTGGCACAGCCGGATCGCCGTTCTTCTACGATACGTCGGTGTACGGCGGAACGGCGACTACTCCGGCAACAACAGCCGTGAAGTAAATCACAAACCCCAACCCACACGGCGCACCTTGCTAAATGCGAGGTGCGCCGTAGTTTTTGTGTGCTGAACGATAGAAACGCTTATCCTCAGAAACCGTTGGAACGCGCTTACCGGACATATCCGCTTATCGACTAGCCGGGAGTTAGCTAACCGCTGCGCTAGAACCTTCCGATGACCGAACAGAAGAGCGGAATTTTAGTTTCGACTAGAGTGCCGGGTTCGGTGCGTGACAAAGTCAGCTCGCCTCCGAATTGGCGCACGCGTTCCCGCATACCGGTTATGCCGACACCCAAGTTTGATAAGGAAGTCCTGCTATTAATTTCCTGAGACACGCCTTTGCCGTAATCTCGAACGCGTACAACCACACATTCTGGCTGCTTGTCGATTTCCACGCGGGCGCTGTCGCTATTCGCGTGCCGATATACATTGCTGAGAGATTCCTGAACCACGCGAAATATCGTCAATTCGATATCTTTTGCAAGGCGGGGGAACGTTTGCGGCGTTATAGTTAGCGAAACCTGAATGCCGCTCCTTTTCACCATCCCGTCTATATACCAGTGCAGTGCCGATTGTAATCCTGTCTCATCAAGCAAGGGTGGATGCAAGAGATAAGAAAGGTTCCGAACGGAAGCGAGGGCCTCATCTGTTATCTGACGGGCTTGGTCGTTCCCGCCGACTTTCGATAACGTCATCCTAAGCGCAGTCAGCTGCTGGCCCAGGTCATCGTGAAGTTCGCGAGCGAGTCGCCGACGCTCTTCGTCTTGAATGAGCAATAACCGCGTGGACAGCTTTTGAAGTTCCAAAGTTCGTAGCTCGATCACTCGTCGGGATTCGTCCAGTTCTGTCACGCGCTGGCGCAATTCCCGGTTGAGAGCCTGAACCCGTTCTTCCGCTTGCCTTCGATCCGTCAAGTCTTGCGTTACTTTCGCAAAGCCCGTCAGCTTGCCATCGATAGAGGTCAACGGGGTGATGATGACCGACGCCCAGAAGGACGTACCATCCTTCCTAACGCGCCAGCCTTCGTCGGCGAAGCGGCCTTCTTTTTGGGCAAGCAGAAGTTCGCGTTCGGGCCAGCCGCTCTCTACGGCTTCGGGGAGATAAAACTTTGAGAAATGTGTCCCGACGATCTCATCCCGGGTGTAGCCCTTCATAGCTTGGGCACCTGGATTCCAAGTTAAAACTCTGCCTTCTGGATCGAGCACAAAGACGGCGTAGTCTCGTATGCTTTCGACGAGCAGACGAAAGATATCGGTCCGCTCGGCTGGAGCGCCACGCGGGCGATCAATTGGAACCGGCGAGGCTGCCTCATGAGGTACCGTCAAGGGAAACTCCCAGACTCTCGTTATCTACGGCCCAGCATACTGGCAACTTCGCCGTTCGCAATACAGGAATCGCTGTATCGGGAGTTAGTTACTTGAATGGAATCAGCAATCTGAAGAAACTCTAGTTTGCTTATGGTTTCAGCGGGCAGGGCCATTCAAGCTTGTTAACCTGGATATCCAATAGACTCGCGCAAGCCTCCTGTATTTCTCTCCGTTCTCCGTGACCATCTGCTGAATTTTCCATTACCCGCAGACGATCGAATATTGCCGCCTCTGCCGCGTGAACCCGTTCGGTGAGTTTATTCTTATCGGTTTCCATCAAGGCTTCCAGCAGAGGTTGTTTCCAAGATGAAGAGGAGTCTGACATAGTGCGCTCCTAGACGTTGAATTTGTACCTTCCAAATGATCGAACACGCGTTAGGGAAAATTGTTTCTTCTGGCTCTCACTTGCTCACATTCCATACATATAGAAACGTAGCGTCGCTGGCGGTAGCGACCTTACGGCCAGCTCTCCGCGTTGCGCGATTGAGTGCGGAACGAACTCTTTCCTTCGATTCCGCCAACTCAGCCAGTGGGACCTTGATTGCGGCGCCCTAGACCCCGAACGCCATCGCTTTTTATGTTTTCTAGCTTGTCGGCATCAGATCACCGAACAATGGAACCTGAGGCATGTCCGGCAATTTGCAGCCAAGAGGAGCGAACATCTAGGTCAGGGTTTGTCCGACTTAGTTGACGAGTTCTGCGCATCCGCGTCGGAATTTGTAGGTTTCATGGAGACCACATGATAGGTTTCCATTTTCTGGTCACCATCGACCACTTTCAGAAACATTTGGTCCTTCTTAATCTTGAATTCAATTTCCTTACCGACCGGCAGAAGTACCGGATGTTTGGTGTCTGTGGGCCGAATGTGATACTCCATTTCGTCGGTTATGACCATGTACTGCGGGCATAGCTTTTCATCGGTGTTTACGTGCGTAATACCTGCCGACGCCCACACAGTGCCTAGGCCGGTCACCCCTTTCTCTTTTGCGCCGCATGGTACAGCTTCCATTTTTTCCAATAGGGCCCGTTCGGGCTGCTTCTTTTCCTTATCGTTAGCGCTGAGGGGAACTGCTGAGACTAGAATTAGAGCTAAAATGAGTGCAGTCTTGACGTTCATAACGCCTCCTTGGACCAATCACCCAGCCCAGCGGACGACCGATTCATGGTCGCTCAGTGCAAACCACCTACGGACTGGAAGGTCGGTTACACGGCCTTCCAATCCGCCGACAATTCCGATTACTGCTTCGGTTTGGGATCGGCCGTCGAACTCGGAGTCTGAGTCTGCGGGGGCCGAGCATTGTTGTTGCCGCTGAACTCCTTGGCCGACTTCACAAACGTCGGTGGGTTCGCCATCAACTCCTTCTGTACGTCAGGATTGGACTTCAAGTAGTCCCGAAGTTCAGGATGGTTTTCCATGTATTCCTGGTTCTTGACCAAGGAAGGATCCTTAGACAGTTGGTCCGCAACATTCGAATGGCCGCTGAGAAATTGTCCGAATCGGGCCGCTGGCTCATGCTTGTCGCGGTCCATGTCATTGCCGTGGCCATTCTCCTGGTGGTCATAGCGGTCTTCCTGCCGCATGAAGGCATTCGGATTTTCTTTTATCTCCTCGCGAATTTCCGGATGGTCCTGCAGGTACGCATAGAGCGCAGGGTGGTTCTTCGTAAATTCTCCGTTATTCACGAGCGATGGATCTTTGCGAAGTTGTTCGGCAATTTCGCGATGGCTGTCCAGGAACTGATCGAAGCGCGCTAGTTCCGCACGAGTAATGTCGTTGCGCCCGCCTTCGTGGCGGTCATAGCGATCTTCGTCTCGCATGAAGGCGTTCGGGTTTTCCTTTAGCTCCTCTCGAATTTTCGGATGATCCTGTAGATACGTGTGCAGCGTCGGGTGGTTCCGCTCGAAGTCTTGGTTATTTACCAACGAAGGGTCTTTGCGAAGCTGTTCGCCAATTTCGCGATGGCTGTCTAAGAACTGGTCGAAGCGCGCCAGTTCACTATGGGTAATGTCGTTGTCGCCACGTCCGCCGTTTCCACGGCCGTTGCGATCGTTATCGTCACGTGCGCCCTCGCGGCGGTCATAGCGAACTTCCTCCCGCATGAACGCGTTCGGATTTTCTTTTATCGCCTTACGAATCCCCGGATGGTCCTGTAGATACCGCTGGAGTTCGGGGTTGTTCCTCTCATAGTCCTGGTTATCTACCAGAGACGGATCTTTCCGAAGCTGCTCCGCGATATTGGGATGGTCGTCCAGGAACTGATCGAAGCGCGCCAGTTCCTGACGGGTTGTGTCATTGTCCTGCACTGGCCGATCATTCTGAACGGGCTGGGATTGAGCACTCGCGGCCGTACTAAGACAGAAAAAAGTTGTCAGAGCTGTCAAGACCAACCAACTCTTTAGATATGATCCTCGCTTTTTCATACTACCGCCCTCCTGCGGTGAATGTGTTATTCCATTGCGACAAACTGAATAAATATTGGTTTAGAGGTACCGAACCGACGCCAACATAAGTCCTTGCGACAGGAGGCACAATACACTATCTGTAGTATTTTTTATTTCCGGAACACCCACGCTCGTATTCTTGTCTCTCGATTGCGTACAAGCTGTCCGAGTTTGCAGAACTCCAGTGTCTGGTAGTACTGGAACAGTCCGGTTATCGGGACTCAGCGGACTATCGGTATAATCAGTCTTCTGGTGGCGGAGTCGAAGGCTCTTTGTCGAGTCGTGAGCAGATACATGGACACTCCAACGAAGCGTGGCCACTAACCATAATGGGAGAGGGCCGCGTAGTCAGGATGGACGACCTGCAGATCGGTGAAACGTGGAAACCGTGTGAGTGCTGGGTCGAAGATGATTTGGGAGCATTCCGATTGCGTTTGATTTAAGCACGCCCAATCCGATCGAATCTCGTTTCTCGCAACCCCCGCCGGCCGCTTCCAGTAAGCAAGTACTGCCGTGGCTGATCGCAGTGGCGTTTTTTATGGAGTCGCTGGACACCACGATTCTCAATACTGCGGTGCCCACGATCGCGACCGCACTCCATGTTGCTCCACTCAGTATGACGATCACGCCGGAATCCTGATCACGTATCCAGAAACGCTAGTGCTTTATCGAACGTGCGTTTTCGCGAAGAGTTGAAATTGTGCGCGGTGCTCGTGTTTGGTGATTGCGGCCATTTTGTATAACCTCGTTCACACCAGATTTTACCACGATGTTAAACTAGGTGGCGCGACGGGCCTGTAGCTCAGATGGATAGAGCAAGCGGTTCCTAACCGCTTGGTCGGGAGTTCGACTCTCCCCAGGCCCACCACGAGGTCCGCATGCGAAGCCCAATGTTGGTTAGGAAAGAAACCGTGTGTCGAGAGTTCGACTCTCCCAGCCCCACCATACTTGATTGGGATTCTCAGGCTTTTGCGGGTTGATATTGACCCTGGCCTTTTTCGATGTGGCTCCAGTCGAGTTCGGCGAGATAGAGCTGATTGCCATCCGGGTCCTCGAATCCGATGAACGAACCGGCTTTGGCCTCATTGACGACGTCACCTTGGAAATGAACGCCTTTGGCTTTTAGCGCGCTGACCGCATCCCGCAGTGATCCTTTCAACTGTAAGCCGATAGCCATCGAACCTTTGCGGCCCGCGGTATTTTCTGCCGAGGCGGGGTGAAGTCCGATAGTGAGTCCAGTGCCAGCTTCGATTGAAGCCCAATGGTCACCAAAGCGATACGCGAGTTTCAGCCCGAGGGTTTCGGAATAGAAGCGGACGGCCCGGTCCATGTTCGAAACGTAAACTGTTACATTTCCACCTGAGAACATCGTTTTCCTCCCTGCGCTGGCCGTGAGCTGGCCAGGTTGCAATTGTTCATCCAACAGTGGTAATAGGTAAAGAGCCACTTTCACCGCAAAGGGTACCAGTTTGAAGCGTCCAGCAAACATGCCGGTGCCAGCCCTGAAAATTGATCCGCAATCTTACTGCCCATTGTATCGCCAGGTCTACGATCAACTGCGGCAGGCGATTCTGGAACAAAGACTGCCCGCCGGAACGAGACTTCCCTCCACGCGAGTTCTCGCCTGCGCGTTGAAAGTCTCACGAAACACGGTACTGAACGCCTATGAGGCGCTTACTGCAGATGGTTTGTTAGCCCCGCGGCGGGGTTTGGGCACGCAGGTGAGCAGGCCGTCTGACAATATCCGGTCGCTCGCGACGCCGATGCGAAGGCCTTTCGATTTGTGGGCCGCGGTTCGCCAAGCCCGCTTTCCGCTAACTTCGGCTGGTCTGCGGGATCCCGATGGGAATCCCCTATACCTTCATCGCTGAACTGCGTTTCGCGCGTGAGCAGAGAACCCAGCGAGCGGAGTTGTTCGCGGAACCGTGGCGTGCGCTCGAACGCAATTTGTTCTTGAGACTAGCGCTGGATGACTAGCGCGGCGGGATCGAAGTCGTAGCCTTCGTCCTGTACAGTTTCTTTTGCTGCGTTACGCAGGGCTTGCTCATCTGCGTTTTTCGGCATGTCGCAATGACGGCGGATTACCTCCTCACCCTCTGTAATGCGAATCAGCCACTGCGATTTTGCGGCATCCCACGAAACTTCGACGCGATCGGCAGTCATGGCGCCCTCCCGCTGAATAATTTCAGCGACATTGTACGCCTGGGGACGCTGCAAGTTGAATTATTTTGCTATGCTTTCGCTTGGGCAGACCGGACGATCCTTCCGTTCTATTCGAAATGTGTAGCATCCCGCAGTGGTGCTGCGCACGTGTAGGTAGTCCACTTCCTGGCGCTCGAAAAGCCTTTCGATTGCCGCATCCACAGTCCCGTTCTCGACATATTCCTGCGCCACGAGCCGCCTGCCTTGAGAGTATGCGTTAAGCGTCCGAGGACTTTTCCGCAACTCGGCCGGAAAGCCCGCATCTTCGAAATAACGCTCGCACGCCTCCGCATGCACATAAACTGGGCCAGGAAGTGGGAGCTTCTCGATGCCTTCGAAAGCGTCGTAGGTGAACAGCGTCCACTTTTCGCCGGCGGAAATCATGCGAAGGCAGTGTCGGCAGGGCGCATCTCCGGTGGCAACTTCGGTAAATGCGGGAAAACCGAAATGTGGATCTTTCGCCGTTTTTCGAACGGCGTCGGCAATGTCGGTTGGGATTGGAATCACGCGTATGGGAATCATTTCCTCTCCTTTTAGCCAAAGAATTTACGGACACTCTTAGTCTCCCCCGTTTCCGCAGGATGAAACTATCCGCTTTTCGCGTTCAAACTCTTTGCAGCGCTAGAATCGAGTTCTCCGGATTATGAGTGCGGACGACCGAGCCCGCGTTCAGCTGTTTCGTAAGAGTGATAGCTTGTAGGGCGAGCCACGCCAGTGGAATGGCTGTTTTCCTGTCCTCGATAGCGGTTCCGCAGTAGACTCCTATTTTCGCACTGGGAAGTATCGCTTGCTTTTTATACAATCTTATTGTATGTATACACTAAGATGAACGATCGAGTTCTAGGCCGTATGGCCTCCCGCCTGCGCCAGCGAAAGTTCCAGCTGCTCCGCCGTTTCCAGATTCCCCCGGATGCACTCCCCGGCTCGCTCTCCCTCACCCACTTGCGCTGTGGCAAGCCCACCTGTCATTGCGCCTGGGACCGTGGCCATCCGGTTTGGTCGCTGACCTTTATGATCCGGGGAAAAAAGAAGGTTCAGCACATCCCCAAGCAATGGGTCCAGGAGGTCGAACGTCGAGTCGAGCAGGGACGAGAGTTTCAAGATGCCGTCCGAGAGGTGTTGACGGCCAACGCGCAGCTACTGACGCTGGCGCGCAAGCAAGAGAAGCGGCAGAAGAAGAAAAAGAAGCGATGAAAGGTCCGACCCCACGTCATCTGCTGCACTATGTGACGCGGCGTCTTCGATTGCGGCGATATCTGCGGGATCCGGGGGACGGTCGGCTCCAACCCCAGATTCCGGCGCAGGCCCTGCTGTGGGCCCTGCTGATCGGTCAGATTCTTCGCCAATCGAGTTTTCATGCGGTCGAAGCGTTAGTGCGCTCTGGGGCGCGGCGCAGGCTGACCATCCCGACCGCGTTTTCCGACGATGCGCTGGGTTATTTCACCGAGCGGCTCGATCCCGGCCCCACGCGGCAAGCTCTACTCGGGCTGTTGCGCGGTGCCAAGCGCAACAAGGCTTTCGACGATTGCCGCTGGATTGGCCTGGCGATCGACGGCACCGGCGCGGGATGGCGGAGCCGGCCAGGCTGTTCGCTCTGCCGCCCGAAGCGGAAGGCCTCAGAACAGATATTGGGCTATCAACATTCCTTAGTGATGGCCAGCGTGGTGGGAACCGGCTTGTCTCTGCCCTGTGACGGGGAACCGTACGGACCGGGTGATAGCGAGTACGCCGCCGGGCAGCGCCTGTTGCGGCGCTTGATCGGGAATCTGGGAAAGCGCTTTGCACAGTATGTGGTGGTCGATGGAGAATTCGCTACCGCGCCATTCCTGCATACGGCGAGCGAACTCGGTCTCCGGGTGGTAGCACGGCTCAAAGACAACTTGCCGGAGTTGCTGGCGGCCGCTCGACAGCGGTTTCCTGGCGGACCTCCCACCACGGTTTTTCAACACGGAAAAGATCGTGTGGAAATCTGGGATGCCGAGGACTTCGACCCTTGGGAAACTCTGGACTGGAAAACTGTTCGGGTCTTCTTCTATCGCCAACACAAAGCGGACGGCACGGTGGTGGAAGCTCTGGCTCACGAATTTTGCGTGTTCCACTACCGGCTCTGGTTCTCTGTTCCGCATGGCCAAGAGTCGATGGGAGATTGAAAATCAGGGCTTCAACGAAGCCAAGAATCGTCACGGACTGGAGCATATCTGTCATCATCATGCCAACAGTTTGCTGATCGGCTGGCTGCTCACCATGCTGGCCTTGACCATTGAACGACTCTACCGCCTGCGCTATCTCCGTCGCGGCGCTCATCCCATTCGTAGCAGCGCAGAACTGTTGCTCACCTTGTGGATCAATCTTTTCCGCCACGGTTCTGCGGACACCAGTTGAGGCGCTGGTTCCATCGCAAGATCTCGAGCGCAGAATTAAACTCCTTCGAACCACCGCACCGCATAAGTGGGGCTCAGCCCTAGCGGGCTTCTTCGCCCGAAAATAGCCCTTCTCACCCAACGGCCCAAGCCCAACATCAAATCCGCTCCCGCCTACTCCTCTTCTGGTTCGTGCTTTCACAAGTTCAGAAATCGCTGGCCCGCGTTCGTGCTTGTGGCATTCCGCCAAATTGGTGTTAGAATCGCCGCCATCCATGGAGCGAGCCGGAAAATTTCTTGGTAACACCCTGCGGCGGCTCGACCGTCCCGAAGCGGCGCTTGCCTGGCTGGCGAGCGCGTGGCCGCGCGTGGTAGGAAAAATTCTCGCCGCGCATACCAAGCCGGTTCGCTGCGAAGGCGGACGCCTGGAAATCGTGGCCGACGGCAAAGCTTGGCAGAAGCAGCTTGAGTCTATGAAAAAAGAATTCTGCGAGCGCGTCAATCAAGCTTGGGGTTCCAATCTTGTCCGTGACGTGAAGTTCATTGCCAAGCCCGGTCCCAAGCGCTCCCGCGAACTGGACAACGAGCACACGCCGTTTATCCGCAGCCGCAAAGGCAGCTAGTCCGTTTCCGTCACAAACCCGCCAAATGATCCACTCTGCGTTCGCTTGCGTTTAGAGACCTCACTGCCTAAGATTGATTGATCACAATCAAATCAGGAGTTTCGAAAATAAATGACGATTAGCCGCGAAGATGTTTTGCGAGTAGCCGAGCTCGCGCACCTGGAGTTGACTCCCGAAGAAGCGGAGCTGTACCGCGGGCAGCTCGACGAGATTTTGAACTACATTGGCAAACTTCAGCAACTGGATGTGACAAACGTGGAGCCCATGACACAGATGTCGTCTCAAACGGTTGCTGCTTCGAGCGAGCCGAGGCCAGGAGCTGAATCGGACCTGCGAGACGATACGCTTCTCCCCTGTCATATTGCCGACGCGGTGCTCGAACAAGCTCCCGACGCCGTGAAACCCTTCTTCCGCGTTCCCAGGGTCATTGAACGATGAGCGCCGGAGCGCCTTGGACGATAGCCAGCATACAGACGAGTCTGCGCGCGAGGAAAATCTCCGCTCGCGAAATTGCAACAGAGTTTTACGCTGATATTGACCGGCAAAATCCGAGCCTGAACGCATACCTCGCGCTCTCGCGTGATCGTGCTTTCGCACAGGCAGATCGCGTGGACGTCGCGACGGCTTGCGGCGAAAAACTAGGTCCGCTGGCAGGCGTGCCTATTGCGGTGAAGGACGTAATCAACACGGCCGGTGTTCGAACTACCTGCGGTTCGAAAATACTCGAGACTTACGTCCCACCCTACGACGCAACCGCAGTGGCGCGGCTGGAGAAGGCCGGCGCCATAATTCTCGGTAAAACTAACTGCGACGAGTTCGCCATGGGCAGCTCAAACGAGAACTCTGCGTACGGGCCCGTACGGAACCCTGTAGCGCTCGATCGGGTTCCGGGAGGCTCTAGCGGGGGTTCGGCGGCGGCCGTGGCGGCGGGTTTAGCTGTGGCCGCACTTGGAACCGATACCGGGGGCTCAATTCGCCAGCCGGGAGCCTGCTGCGGCATTCCCGCGATGATGCCGACATACGGTCGCGTATCGCGTTATGGCCTGATCGCTTTCGCCTCCTCACTCGACCGGATTGGCCCCTTTGCCAGAAATATTGCCGACGCCACGGCCGTGATGTCAGTGATCGCCGGGCATGACGAAAATGATGCCACTTCCGCTGCGGTTTCGGTTCCCGATTATGCGGCGGAAATCGAGCCGCCAGTTGCGGGGCTCCGCATCGGAGTGCCTGAGGAATACTTTGCCCAAGGAATCGATGCGGAGGTAAAAGACAAAGTCCTCGCCGGAATCGCTCTTCTTGAAAAGCTCGGTTGCCGAAGAGTTCCGCTAAAGATGCCGCACACGGAATATGCCATCGCGACCTATTACATAATCGCGACCGCCGAAGCTAGCTCGAACCTTGCGCGGTACGACGGGGTGCGCTACGGGCTGCGTGTCCCCGGAAGTACACTGATTGAAATGTATCGGAAGACACGGGAACGCGGTTTTGGGGCTGAAGTGAAGCGGCGGCTCATGCTAGGAACCTACGCTCTTTCGTCAGGCTACTATGACGCTTACTATCTTCGAGCGCAAAAGGTGCGAGCGCTGATCGCGCGCGATTTTTCCGAGGCATTTGAAAAAGTAGACGCTATCGTTACACCCACGACGCCAACGGCCGCATTCAAACTGGGCGAGAAAACGTCAGACCCTTTGCAGATGTATCTCGCTGACATATATACAGTTACAGGCTCATTGTCGGGCATCCCCGGTATTTCCGTTCCATGCGGCGAGACCCGAGGACAGCTCCCGATCGGTATGCAAATCCTGGGACCACGATTCAGCGAATCCCGCGTGCTGCAACTGGCCCGCGCCTTTGAGAAGGCCGGCGGATTCACAATTTGAACTCAGAAACCGTGCACATACTGGATCGGATCCTCGGCTTGCTGCAGGGCTCGCGGCACAGGTTTGTCGCAGCCGCCAGGGAAGTGCCCGTGGATAAGTGGCGCTCATCGCCCGGTGAGGGAAGGTGGTCACCGGCCGAGGTGGTGGCGCACGTTACCATGGTCGAGCGCGCGATAGTTGCTGGGGCAAAAAAAGTGCTGCAAGCGCCTCCAAAACCTGTTCCGCTGCCGAAGAGACTGCACTTGCCTGTGGCCCTGGCAGCTTGGCGAGGGGCGAAGCGACGGACCCCTATTCCGCTCGATCCGTCGTTTGTGACCGATAGGTCGGAAGCTCTCGGTCTCCTAACGACCGCGCGGCAAGAAACGCTCAGTTTCATTGCGACCGCACAGAATATGGATTTGAAGGTCTACCGGTTCCCCCATCCTTTCTTGGGCAGCCTGAATGTCTACGATTGGTTCCGCCTGATTGCTTACCACGAATTACGCCACGCGCAACAAATCCGTGAAGTGGTAGAAACATTTCATGGTTAGACTTTAATTTCCATTTAGGAGCAAGAAAATGCATTCGTACTACTTCTCCTGGGTTTCGCGTGGTTAATGCAAATCATAGAATTCAGAAGGTTTCCTTGTGGTTTTGCTGACGGCTCGATTCAGCAGAATAGAACGGACGGACTATTGCAGGGGAAGTTGGTCACCCCTTATTCTGTCTTGGCATCATAGAAATGAGAGGACGCGCATGGTACGCATCAAATCCAGCCAAAAGATTTTCACCGAAGATGAAGTATCCAGCCTGACAGGCATTTGCCTGGATCATCTTCGCGGCCTTGCGCGAAACAAACATTTGGGCACCTTGGCTCGTGCTGCTGAAGCGGCCGGAGCGGAGGCCGAAAAGTGGCTGTTTACGAACTCAGACCTGATGATCGTCACGGTTCTCCAACCGCGTTGCGATCACTAAGCCTCGATAACCCCGCAATTCTCGCTCGAACGAACCCCTGGTTGGCAAAAGAGCTTACTGATCGGTTCGTCCACCCTTCATTACCTTAGGATTTTTCGCTTTGCATTCGCTGCCGGACTCAGGTTGCACGCCGCAGCGAGCCGGATTATTCTGAGCGTCGCTCAACTCCGGGCGTGCCAAACGCATCGTAGTAGAAAGTGCGGTACACGAGAGGATTCGCAGGATAATGACCCAACGGCAAAAGCATGGCCGGATTCTGGACGGTGCGCTCGCTGCGCGCGTTGTGCTAGCTATAACTGCTTTTGTTTCTGGAGCCTCCGCCTGGCCTGCAGGGCGGGGTTTTCGCGACAGCCGGAGAAATACCGGCAGAGAAGCCTCGGTCTGCGGCCGCATCGCAATCTCCCACTCGCTGCCCAGCCGGCGTCTTCCACAACACCGCTGCCGCGCGGAAAGAAACTTATGCTGAAGGACGGAAGTTTCCAGCTTGTGCGGGAATACAAGGTGGACGGCGACCGCGTTCGTTACTACAGCATAGAACAGTCACAATGGGAGGAGATGCCGGAGTCTTTAGTCGATTGGGATGCCACGCACAAAATAGAAGCCGCAGAAGCGAAGCGCGACACCGAAGTGGTGGCCAAAGCTCATGCGCGGGAATCCGGGCGAACGGCGGCGGTGCTTGATATAGACGCGAGCCTCGAAGTTGCTCCAGGGGTTTTTCTTCCTGCCGGCGAAGGGCTTTTCGCGTTCGATGGGAAAGCAATTGTTCCAATCCCGCAAGCTCCGGCGGACATTAAATTCAGCAAGAAGCAGATGCTCAAGCAAGTGCTGATTCCGGTTCCGATCGTGCCGACCAGGCACACCGTCTCTCTGATCGGCCCGCGAGCCAAATTGCGCATCAAAACCGGGCAGACGGAATTCTATATGCGCACCGCGGATGGCCGCGAACCGGAACTTCAGTTGCTGCGAGCGAAGGTGAAGAACGACAGTCGCTATCTCGAGAATCTCGATCAGCTCTTCAGGCAACAAGGCGTGACGGGGGAAACCGTTTTGCTGATGCAGCGATGGCTCATTGCGCCAGGGGTTTATCGATTTACGTTGGAGCAGCACATGGACCCCGGAGAATACGCTCTCGCGGAAATAGTCCAAGGCGGCGGAACGAATCTTTACTTCTGGGACTTCGGGATGGACCCCGCACCGTCAGAATCCCCAGCGAAGGCAAGCAAATAGCTACGAGTCCTGCTCCGCGTTGTTTGGGTGCTGCAGCAGGTCGGCGAGTAAGGTGGCCAGCGCCGCCACGTGGAATGGCTTCTGCAGCACGGACGCGCCTTTTTTCTCGAACTTCGAAATCTGCGCGGGATCGAAAAGCGCACCGCTCATAAAAACGAATCGCGGACTGGCAGCGCGGCCCTGCGAGCGCACGCTGGTCGAAAAGCTGTTCTCCGTCTAGCCCCGGCAAATTAAAATCGCAAAGGACGAATTCGTAATAATGCGCGCTCAGGTGCGTCAGAGCTTCTTCGGAACTGGCCGCCCCTTCAACAATCATTCCGCGGGCAGCCAGGCCTTCCTGCACGATCTCGCGTATGCTCTCTTCATCATCCACGATAAAAACGGAGTGCCCACGCAATTCGGCTGAGCCGGGCGGCGGAGGCGCGATCGCCCGGACAGTATTGGCTTGCGTCGAAACTTCTTCGGCCGCGGCAGGAAGCAGCACGCGAAAAGTGGCACCCGCACCGGGCGACGATTCCACTTCGATTTTCCCTCCGTGCTCCTTCACAATCGCCTGGGAAATGGTGAGTCCCAGACCTGTCCCGCCGGAAGGACGTCGGGTGGTGAAAAAGGGATCGAATATCTTTCCAACATTTTCCGGCGCGATGCCCGGACCGTCGTCAGCAAAGGCCAGGGCGATTTTTCCGTCCTTGAGCGCCGCCGAAATTCGAAGTGACCCGCTTTCGCGGACGGTGCCGATGGCTTGTTCGGCGTTTGCGATCAAGTTCGAGAATCCCTGCACCAGAAGCTTTGGATCGCCTTCTACGAGCGGAAGACCGGGCGCGGCATGAAATTCGACCTTGATTTTCTTCTGCTCTAGCGACGTGCGCTGAGCATCCAACGCCTGTTTGACGATCAGATCGATCTGAACTTTCGTTTGGCGCAGAATGGATGGGCGCGAGAAGACCAGAAGATTCTGCACGATGGTTGCAGCCCGCCGTGCTTGTTTCAATACCGTGTCGATCTGATGGCGCATGGAATCATCGATAGCGCGCTCGCGAACCAGATCGCTTATACCCAGGATCGCGGTGAGCGGATTATTCAGCTCGTGAGCTACACCCGCCATCATCTCGCCCATGGCCGCGAGTTTTTCTTTTTGCACGGTCTGCTGTTCGGTGCGCTTGGATTCGGTGACATCGCGCGCCGAAGCTACCACCCCATTTATTTTTCCGCTGGCATCGTACAGGGGGCTCGCGCTGGCGCGCAGCACGCGCCAAGTCCCGTCCGCGTGCAGAGTGCGATATTCAAATTGGCTGCCTGTCGTGTGGCCCAACGCAACGTTTTGAAAAGTGGTCCGAAGTTTGTCCGCGTCATCCACATGCACACTCTGGCCCAATGGCTTTCCAACAAATTCACTCGCAGGCTTCCCAAGCACATCCTGCACCAGAGGGCTGATAAAAGTGTAAACGCCGTGAAGATCTAGTACCGCAATCATATCTGGAAAACTAGCCACCAGACTGCGGACAAATTCCTGCTCCTCATGTAGGTGTTTTTCCATCTGCCTGCGCTCGCTGACGTCAACGATGGTTCCCTGGATTCGCAGGACTTGGCCGGCAGCGTCTCGGGTTGCCGCCGAAGAAATCAAGCAGTGGATCGTCTTTCCGTCCTTGCGGCGAAGGATGATTTCGCGGTCCTCTATCGCACCCTTTTCCAGAACTTCGCGGACCAGGGAATCACGCTGAGCGGGGTCGAAATAAATCTTCCTGAGATTCACCGATTGCAAGTCCTGTTTGGTTTCGTATGCCAGCATGCGAACCAGTGCCGGATTTACATCCAGGAGTTCCCCGTGCGGAGTGCTGAGAAAAATTCCCTCGCGGAGAGCGGCGAAAAGCTCGGTGAAGCGCACTTCGGTTTGGCGCTCCGAAGTGATGTCGCGCGCCCAACCAATTATGGAGGTAAATCCGGTATCCTCGCTAACCGCTTGCACCCAACACTGAAATTGCCGGGGTTGTGGATCTTTTCTTAGATTGACGGACACCGCTCCGCTCCAAGATCCGGTCTTTAAAAGCGCGGGAAGCCATTGCTGAAATTCAGCGCGAGTAGGGGTCACGATGAAGTCTGTCAAGCGACAGCCGATAAGATCACGGAAGGAAACATCCAGAATTTCGGAAACCCGGCGGTTTGCAACGCGAATTTCGCCGTCCGGAGCCAGCGTGAAAACGGCGTGGTCCAGGTTATCGATCAGATCGCGATAGTTATGCTGCGAGCGTGAAATGACTTCGACGAGCTTGTCGTGCTGGGCCTCACTGACCGAGGCGCTGGCTGTTTGCTCACGCGGTTTATCTGTCGACTGTGCGGGCATAGATTTATTTTTGCCGCATTGACCGGCGGCGGCGCGACCTTGAGAGGCGTCTCTTAAGTTTAAGCGCGGGCCGCGCCACGAAGGGAAAAGAAAACGTAAAATTATGCCAAGTGCTCAACAGGCAGTGGAAGGGTAAGCCTGCCTGGCTTCCAAAATCCTTCTGGTCATTGATAACCGATCAACGTCCTCGCCGTTCTAAAGCGCTCGTTTGGGGGGCCAAAAGATTTCATGTTGACAGGCCGAAGTTTAACGGTATTGCTATGCCGCTTAGCGTTCCTCACGATAATCAGTATCCTCGCAAGCGCTTCCTCTCAAACAACTCCCGATTCGATTCTAGGCACCTGGTCGGGACAGTTGCGGCAGGGGGACGAAACCCAACGGATAGACCTGCAAAAAAGAAGAGCCTGAGACGCGCGTGGAAAAGCGCGTCTCAGGCTCATGAGTTTTCTTCCTTCTAGCTTTCGGCGACGGCGTCGGTATCCTTGCGCAGGAAATCGAGCGCCGCGGCTTCTTCCGGCGTAAGCTCCGGCTCCATCTGTTGAAGCTCTTCTTTCGGAATTTCCGTGAGCAGCTGGATATTCCGGTAGCGGTCAAGACCCGTGCCGGCGGGAATCAACCGGCCCATGATTACGTTTTCCTTCAGGCCGCGGAGATAATCGACCTTTCCAGAGATGGCCGCTTCGGTAAGGACGCGGGTGGTCTCCTGGAAGCTCGCTGCCGAAATAAAGGAGTCGGTGGAGAGTGACGCCTTGGTGATTCCGAGCAGCAACGGACGGCCTGTTGCGGGACGCCCGCCATCGTGGATGATGCGATCGTTCTCTTCGCGGAAGCGGAACTTGTCCACTTGCTCTTCCAGAAGGAAGCTCGTATCGCCCACGTCCTCGACTTTCACCCAGCGCATCATCTGACGAACGATGGTCTCGATGTGCTTGTCGTTAATGTTGACGCCCTGCAGCCGGTACACTTCCTGGATCGAGTTCACCAGGTAAGCCTGCGTGTACTTTTCTCCGAGGACGGCGAGAATATCGTGCGGGTTCAGCGGACCGTCAATCAACGGCTCGCCGGCCCGAACGTGTTCGCCTTCCTGCACGTTGATGTGCACCCCGCGCGAAACGGAATATTCTTTCACCGTTCGCCCGTCTTCGCTTTCGACAAAGATCTTTCGCTGGCCCTTAACGATATCGCCGTACTTCACGATGCCGTCGATTTCGCTAATGACCGCGGGATCTTTAGGCTTGCGCGTTTCGAAAAGCTCGACCACGCGCGGGAGACCGCCGGTGATGTCTTTCGTCTTGGTGGTTTCGCGCGGGATCTTCGCCAGCACGTCGCCCGGTTGCACCTCGTCGCCATCCGCCACCATCAAGTGAGCGCGTGAAGGCATGAGGTACTTTTTACGGACGCGTCCCTGCGGATCGCGAACGAGAATAGTGGGCTGATGCTTTTCGTCACCCGGAGGAAGCGTGACGACAAGCTGCGACAACCCGGTGACTTCGTCTACCTGCTCTTCAATGGTGACACCAGGCTGCAAATCCTTGAACTGAATCGTGCCGCCCGTCTCGGTAAGGATGGAGAAGGTGTACGGATCCCACTCGACCATGGTCTGTCCGAGCGTGACCGGCTGGCCGTCTTCGACCTTGAAACGCGCGCCATAAACAACGTGGTGGCGCTCTTTTTCGCGGCCCTTTTCATCCACTACGGCGATCAAGCCGGAACGATTCATGGCCACGATGGTCTTGTTGCGGCCCTCGACCACGTTCAAGTCGATGAACTTCACGAAACCGTTGTTGCGCGCTTCGACTTTGGACTGTTCGGTGACGCGAGTCGCCGTACCACCGATGTGGAAGGTGCGCATCGTCAACTGCGTGCCAGGTTCGCCGATGGACTGCGCCGCGATCACGCCGACAGCCTCGCCCATCTCGACGAAACGCCCGGTGGCCAGGTTCCTGCCGTAGCAGCGAGCGCAAACACCGCGCCGGGACTCGCAGGTAAGCACGGAGCGGATGTTGACTCGCTCGATGCCGGCGGCCTGGATGGCGTTGGCCAACTCTTCGGTGATTTCCTGGTTGATCTCGACGATGACGTTGCCTTCGTAATCCTTGATCTTTTCGAGTGAAACGCGGCCCACAACGCGGTCGCGCAACGGCTCGACTTCGACTCCGGCTTCGAGAATCGGCTCGACGAAAATCCCGTCGGCCGTGCCGCAATCGAATTCGTTGATGATCACGTCCTGTGCCACATCCACCAGACGTCGCGTGAGGTAGCCGGAGTCGGCGGTCTTGAGCGCCGTGTCGGCCAAACCTTTGCGAGCGCCGTGCGTGGAAATGAAGTACTGCAGCACGGTGAGGCCTTCGCGGAAATTCGAAGTGATCGGAGTCTCGATGACTTCGCCCGAGGGCTTGGCCATCAAGCCGCGCATTCCGGAAAGCTGGCGGATCTGCTGTTTCGACCCGCGCGCGCCGGAATCGGCCATCACATACACTGGATTAATCACGCCCTGCTTGTCCTGCTCTTCGAGGGCTTTGAACATTTCGTCCGCCACCTTTTCAGTGACGTCCGACCAGATCGCAATCACTTTGTTGTAGCGCTCGCCGTTCGTGATCGCGCCGTCCAGATACTGCTGCTGCACTTTGACCACTTCGTGTTCGGCGGTGTCCACCAGCTTGAACTTCACGCTGGGGATGACCATGTCGCTGATGCCGATCGAGACGCCGGACTTCGTTGCGTATAGGAAGCCGAGTTCCTTCAGCTTGTCCAGCGCTATGACCGTCTTTTCCAAGCCAAAGCGCAGGTAGCAATATTGCACCAGCGCCTGCACTCCCTTCTTCTTCAGCAACCCATTGATGAAAGGCATATCGTGCGGCAGGTGATCGTTAAAGATGACGCGGCCGACGGTCGTATTCAGAAATTGACGGTTTAGATTTACCGGCTCGGTATGCGACACGTCCTGATCGTCGTATGCATTGGTCAAGTCGATCACTTCACCGGTGTAGCGCAGGCGAATCGGAGTGAGCAGTTCCACCTCGTTTGCCTCAAGCGCCATCACCACTTCTTCTGGCGAACCGAACGCGCGGCCTTCGCCCTTCGCCTTGGGCTTGTGCTTGGTCATGTAATAAATGCCCAAAACCATGTCCTGCGTCGGCACGGCGAGAGGATAGCCGTTGGCCGGCGACAGAATGTTGTGAGAGCTCAGCATCAACACGGACGCTTCCACTTGCGCTTCCGGTGACAGCGGAATATGCACTGCCATCTGGTCGCCGTCGAAGTCCGCGTTGAACGCCGTGCAAACCAGCGGATGGATGCGAATAGCCTTTCCTTCCACCAGCACAGGTTCGAAAGCCTGAATGCCCAAGCGGTGAAGCGTGGGAGCGCGGTTCAGCATGACCGGATGCTCACGGATCACGTCTTCCAGAATGTCCCACACGATTGCTTCCTGCGCCTCCACTAACTCTTTTGCCTGTTTGATGGTGGTGCAGTGTCCGGCGGCTTCGAGCTTGTGATAGATGAAGGGCTTGAAAAGTTCGAGCGCCATCTTCTTCGGCAAACCACACTGGTGCAGCTTCAGCTCCGGGCCAACCACGATGACCGAACGGCCGGAGTAGTCCACGCGCTTGCCGAGCAAGTTCTGGCGGAAACGGCCTTGCTTGCCTTTGAGCGTGTCGGACAGCGACTTGAGCGGGCGATTGTTCGTGCCGCGCAAGACGCGTCCGCGACGTCCGTTGTCAAACAGCGCGTCCACGGCTTCCTGCAACATGCGCTTTTCGTTGCGGACGATCACGTCCGGCGCGTGCAATTCCATCAGCTTTTTCAGCCGGTTGTTGCGATTGATCACGCGGCGATACAGATCGTTCAGGTCGGACGTGGCGAAACGTCCGCCATCGAGAGGCACCAGCGGGCGCAATTCCGGCGGAAGGACCGGAATCACATCCAGAATCATCCACTCCGGCTTGTTGCCGCTCTTACGGAACGCTTCCAGAACCTTGAGCCGCTTGGCGAATTTGATTCGCTTCTGCAGGCTGGGATCCATCTTCATCTTCTCGCGAAGTTCTTCGGAGAGCTTATCCACTTCCACGCTGCGGAGAAGTTCCTTGATGGCTTCGGCGCCCATGCCCGCGCGGAATTTTCCAAGATTCTCTTTCTGCAGCTCGCGGAGTTTTTCCTCGGGCAAAATATCCTTCTGTTTCAAAGAAGGCACATCGCCCGGATCGATACAGACGAATGTCTCAAAATACAGAATGTGCTCGAGATCGCGCATGGTGATATCAAGCAAGTAGCCGATGCGGCTCGGCAGTCCCTTGAAGAACCACACATGCGAGCAGGGCGAAGCCAGCTCGATGTGGCCCAAGCGCTCGCGGCGAACCTTGCTGAGCGTGACTTCCACTCCGCACTTATCGCAGATCACTCCGCGATGCTTCATGCGCTTGTATTTGCCGCAGAGACATTCCCAATCAGTGACGGGGCCAAAAATCTTGGCGCAGAACAGGCCGTCGCGCTCCGGCTTGAAGGTTCTGTAGTTAATGGTTTCCGGCTTGGTTACTTCGCCATGAGACCACGAACGGATTTTTTCCGGACTCGCCAGGCTGATGCGAATGGAATCAAAATCCGCAATCTGGCTGGCACGGTCGTACGGGCTTGAACGATACAAGGGCAGATCCTCCTCTCCGGCACTCCGGAGCAGCAACCATGAATCTGTGAAGCGCCGCCCCGGTCGACCGGGGCGGCGCGCTAATTAATCCGCCGCTTCGGCTTTCTCCAGCTGCGGCTTCTGGCGCTTCATCAATTCAACGTCCAGACAAAGCGACTGCAATTCGCGCACGAGCACGTTAAACGATTCAGGCACTCCGGGCTCGATTCCCGGCTCGCCCTTCACGATCGCCTCGTAAATCTTGGCGCGACCATAGACGTCGTCAGACTTTGCGGTGAGCAGCTCCTGGAGAATGTGCGCCGCGCCGTATGCTTCAAGCGCCCACACTTCCATTTCTCCAAATCGCTGTCCGCCGAACTGCGCCTTACCACCGAGCGGCTGTTGCGTGATCAGTGAGTACGGTCCGATGGAGCGAGCGTGGATCTTGTCGTCCACCAAATGCGAGAGCTTGAGCATATAAATGTAGCCAACGGTGACTTCCTGGGCGAACACGTCGCCGGTCATTCCGTCGTACAGCGGAATCTTTCCGGTTTCGGGCAGCTCTGTGAATTCCAGTAGATGGCGGATGTCATGTTCGCGAGCGCCGTCAAATACGGGCGTGGCAAACGGCACGCCTTCGCGGAAGCTGTAGGCTAGGTCCAGGATCGCGTCGTCATCCAAATCAGCGATGGTCTTCCACACCGAGGTGGGTCCGAAAGCATCCTTGAACCATTTGCGCACGCCTTCGGCGCGCGTTTCCTTGTCGAGCAGTTTCGCCACGCGCGCGCCAAGCTCTTTCGAAGCCCAGCCGAGATGCGTTTCGAGAATCTGTCCGACGTTCATACGCGAAGGAACGCCCAACGGATTCAACACGATCTCCACCGGCGTGCCGTCCGGCATGTAGGGCATGTCTTCCTTCGGAACGATACGCGCGATGACGCCCTTATTTCCGTGGCGGCCGGCCATTTTGTCGCCGACGGAAAGTTTGCGCTTCATGGCGATGTAGGTTTTCACCAGCTTGATCACGCCTGGCGGCAGCTCGTCACCCTTCTTAAGTTTGCCGATGCGCTCGTCGGTAATTTTCCGCAGCACATCGATCTGACGAGATGTCATTTCCTCGATCTCGTCGATTTTCTCGATTAGCAGCGGATCCTTATCGTTCAAGCGCAAGCGCTTCAAGTTGCGCGTGGTGATCTTTTCCAAAATGTCGCGCGTCAACTCGGTGCCCTTGGTCAGCAAACGCTTGTTGGTGCGCTCGTCGTGCAAGTCGGCAGTCAACTTCTGTCCGCCGAGCAAATCGTTCAAGCGCTTCAAACGCTCGTCGGTAAGAATTCGAATCTCGTCGGCGAGGTTCTTTTCCAGTTTCGCGATTTGCGTGCCTTCGATGGCTTTGTGGCGCTCGTCCTTCTCCGCACCTTTGCGGCAGAAGATCTTCACGTCCACAATCGTGCCTTCGATGCCTGGCGGACAGTACAGCGAAGCATCGCGAACGTCTCCGGCCTTCTCGCCGAATATCGCGCGTAGAAGCTTTTCTTCCGGAGTCAAGGTAGTCTCGCCCTTGGGCGTTACCTTGCCCACCAGAATGTCGCCAGGCTTTACCGTTGCGCCGATTCGAATCACGCCGCTTTCATCAAGATTGCGAAGGAAGCTCTCGTTGATGTTGGGAATGTCGCGCGTGATTTCTTCGGGACCCAGTTTCGTATCTCGCGCTTCGATTTCATACTCTTCGATGTGAATCGAAGTGTAGTAGTCCTCTTCCACCAGCTTTTCGCTGACCAGAATGGCGTCTTCAAAGTTGTATCCGCGCCAGGGAAGGAAGGCTACGAGAACGTTGCGGCCGAGTGCGAGTTCGCCGCGGTCGGTGCAAGGACCGTCGGCCAGCACTTGCCCCTGCTTCACGCGGTCGCCCGCCCGAACCATGGGCTTTTGGCTAATGCAAGTGTTCTGGTTCGAGCGCTTGAACTTCGTGAGCAAGTAAATATCGGAACCAACTTCGCGGCTCAGCACGCCGGACTGGTCTGACTCCACGCGTACGATCACGCGCTCGGAGTCCACCTGGTCCACGATGCCGTCACGCCGGCAAACGATTACGGCGCCGGAATCGCGCGCAGTAACTCGTTCCATGCCGGTGCCCACCAGCGGCGCATCACCGCGAATCAGCGGTACGGCCTGGCGCTGCATGTTCGAACCCATCAACGCGCGGTTCGCGTCGTCGTTTTCGAGGAACGGAATCAAGCTCGCGGCGACCGACACAAGCTGCTTCGGCGAGACGTCGATGTAATCCACTTCATCGCGGCTCTTCAAAACGAAGTTGCCAGCCTGGCGGCAGTTGACCAGCTCGGTCGTAATTTTTCCCTTGTCGTCGAGCGAAGCGTTGGCCTGCGCGACAACGTAGCGGTCTTCTTCCCAAGCCGAAAGGTAGAAGCAGTGCGGCTCAACAACCACCCGCCGCCGCTTTAACTCCTCGTTGGTGTCCTCTACTTTTTCGCGTTCCACCACTTCGCCGGCTTTAAATTCGCTATCGCCCGAATTAATGATTTGGACGAAGTCGATCACGCGCCCGCCGCGAACCTTGCGGTAGGGCGATTCGATGAATCCAAACTCGTTGATCCGCGCGTAGCACGAAAGCGAGCTGATCAAACCAATGTTCGGGCCTTCCGGCGTTTCAATCGGACAAATACGCCCGTAGTGTGTGGGGTGAACGTCGCGAACTTCGAAACCTGCGCGTTCACGAGACAGACCGCCCGGCCCAAGGGCTGATAGACGGCGCTTGTGCGTAATTTCGCTGAGCGGGTTGGTCTGATCCATGAACTGCGAAAGTTGCGAACTGCCGAAGAACTCGCGAATCGCTGCCATCACCGGCTTCGCGTTCACAAGATCGTGCGGCATGGCCGTGGACATTTCCTGATACACGGACATTTTTTCCTTGATCGCGCGTTCCATGCGGACCAAGCCGATGCGGAACTGGTTTTCGAGCAGCTCGCCAACCGCGCGAACGCGGCGATTGCCGAGGTGGTCGATGTCGTCCACTGCCCCGATATTCTTGCGCAGCTTTAGCAGGTACTTGATCGCGGCCACGAAGTCGGATGGATCGAGCGTGCGCTTGTCGAGCGGAGTCTCCAGGCCCAGCTTGATGTTGAACTTCAGGCGTCCCACTTTGCTGAAATCGTACTTGCGGGCGTCGAAGAACATTCCGTTGAACAGCGCGGTAGCGGTTTCCAGCGTGGGGGGATCGCCGGGACGCAGCTTGCGATAAATCTCAATCAGCGCTTCTTTCGAAGTGCGAATCGTGTCCTTTTCCAGCGTGCGGCTCACCACGATGCCTACGTCGTCGCGGTCAGGAAAGGCAATGTCCACTTCCGTGATTCCAGCTTCAGCAATCGCCGAGAACATCTCCGGCGTGAGCGGCTTATTGGCTTCGAGCAGAACTTCGCCCGTCTGCCGGTTCACCAGTTCACCGACGGTGACCGCGCCTTCCAGATCGGCTGGCCCGATTTCCACCTGCGTCACGCGCGACTTGCCAAGCTCCTTGAAGAGCGGCTCGGTAATGCGCTTGTGCGCGCCAACCAGCGTCTCGCCTGACTTGGGATGTTTGATTTCCTTGGACAGCTTGCGGTCGATCAAGCCTTCCGAAACGTTCCAGAAAAGCTCGCCGTCGCGCAACGAAACACGCTCGACTTGATAGAACGTCCGCAGAATGTCCTCATTCGATTTCATTCCCAGCGCGCGAAGGAAAATCGAGCCCAGGAACTTGCGCTTGCGGTCGATGCGAACGTACAGAATATTCTTGGTGTCGTATTCAAACTCAACCCAGGATCCGCGGTAAGGAATAATTTTCCCCAGGAAGTAGCTGCGGTTGTTGGCGGTCTCGAAGAAGACTCCGGGCGAACGGTGCAACTGGCTGACGATCACGCGCTCGGTCCCATTGATGATGAATGTGCCGTTCTCGGTCATCAGCGGAATATCGCCGAAGAAAACTTCCTGCTCTTTAATGTCGCGAATGGACTTCGCCCCGGTATCGGGATCTTTGTCGTAAATGGTCAAACGAATGGTGACTTTCAGCGGCGCGGAATAGGTCATGCCGCGCTCCTGGCACTCGTTCACGTCATACTTCAGTTGCAGGGTGACCGGATCTCCGCACTTGTTGCAGAAAGTCGGCGTGTTCTTATTGAAGGTGCCGCACTTGGTGCAAAGTACGTCGCCGGTCTTATACGGATTGGTGACCACCGACGCGCCGCAATTCCGGCAAGTGGCGCGCAGGTGATGGAGGCCGCGCAGATGTCCGCACTTGCACTCCCAGTTGCCAATCGCGTAGTCCACGAAATCCAGTTGCGACAGCCCGCGAAAATCCTGAATCGGAAACACGGAGGTGAACACCGACTGCAGGCCGGTGTCTTCGCGTTCGCTGGGCAGCAAATCCATCTGCAGAAAGCGCTGGTACGACTTCTTTTGCACGTCAATCAGGTTGGGAATCTGCACCGTGGTCTTGATTTTTGCGAAGTCCAGGCGTTCCCGTTCCCGAGTCGCGCGATTGCCGTTACGATTGCTCATGGGTGAGTATCCTCTTCAAACTAAGCCGGATGTGACGACGCGGATAGACACCCGCCCCGTCGGTCCGGGAAGGACGATTTTTGAAGTTCCAGTTCCAAAGGAGCGCGCGTGTAAGCGGATTCCTTCGCAGCCCAGCCTGCAGGCCGCAGCGGGGCGGCACTACTTAACTTCTACCTTGGCCCCGGCGTCTTCGAACTTTTTCTTGATGGTGGCGGCTTCTTCTTTGTTGACGCCCTCTTTGACTGTCTTGGGAGCGCCATCAACCAGGTCCTTGGCTTCTTTCAAGCCCAGGCTGGTGACTTCGCGAACCGCCTTAATCACGTTGATCTTGTTGGCACCGACTTCGGTCAGAACGACGGCAAATTCGGTCTTCTCCTCAGCCGCGCCCGCTGCTCCCGCGCCTGCACCGCCGCCCGCTGCCATCACAGGCGCCGCCGCTGCCGCTGAGACGCCGAAAGCTTCTTCCATTTTCTTGACTAAGTCGGAAGCTTCAAGCAGCGTCAAACCCTTGATTTCTTCTAGAATCGACTCCACTTTGCTGGCCATTCTGTTCCATCCTCCCTGCGAGATGAAAAACTCTTTTTTGTTTGTACTAAGTTAGATGCTGATTAAACCGTTTCTGCTGCTGGAGCTGTACCGCCCGCTCCTCCGAATTTGTTTGCCTTCGCTGCTTCACTGGTGACCACCGCCAGACCTCGCGGAACCGCGGCCAGCGCCGTCGCGATGCGTTGCGCCGGTGCGTTCAGCAGGAACATGATCTTGCTGATGAGTTCTTCCTTGCTGGGGAGCAAGGCAAGCTGGTTGATCTCCTGAATCGAAATGACGCGCCCTTCTACCCATCCAGCGCGGAACTGGAACGCCGGAACATCTTTTGCTACCTTCGTGAGAATTTTCGCCAAAGCAACAGGATCGGTCTTGGTGTAGGCGATCGAATTGGTGCCCTTCAGATTCTTCAGCAAGTCCTCCGCGGGAGTTCCCGCAGCGGCGCGCTCCGCAACCGTATTCTTCACCACCTCGTAATGTCCGCCCGCCGCTTCTACCGTGCGGCGAAGCTTGGTGTCCTGCTCTACTGTGATCCCCTGGAACGTTGAGAGGATGACCGTGGACACGGTCGCGAGCTGGGTCTTTAGCTCTTCTGACTTCTTTATCTTTTCGGCCTTCTTCTTCATGCCGAACTCCTTGGTCTTTAATGGCTACGCCGCGACGGCTGTAGCTACTTCCGCTTCCGAGTGGTCGATCGGAACGCCAGGACCCATGGTCGAAGTCAGCGTCATCTTCCTGATGTACTTGCCTTTTGCAGCGGCAGGCTTCGCCTTGAGAACCGCCGCCAGCAGCGCGTGTGCATTCCCGGCCAGGTGCGCCGCCGAAAAGCTAATCTTGCCAACCGGCGAATGGATGATGCCGGTCTTGTCCAATCGGAATTCCACTTTACCGGCTTTGATTTCCTTTACTGCCTTGGCAATCTCAAACGTGACCGTGCCGGTTTTCGGGTTCGGCATCAATCCGCGCGGGCCCAGAACTTTTCCCAGGCGTCCTGCGGACTTCATCATGTCCGGCGTCGCGATTACGGCGTCGTAATCCGTCCAGCCTTCTTGGATCTTTTGCACCATGTCTTCGCCGCCCACAAAATCCGCGCCGGCTTCTTCCGCCTCGCGAACCTTGTCGCCGCCCGCAATCACCAGCACGCGCTTCGATTTCCCGAGCCCGTGCGGCAGCACCACTGTGCCGCGAACCATCTGGTCGGACTGCTTGGGATCGACTCCAATATTCAGGACCAGCTCGACGGTTTCGTCAAACTTCACGAAGTGCGCTTTGCGTAGCAGCTCCGCCGCTTCTTCGAGTTTATAAGGGCGCGCTTCCACCAGCTTGCGGGCGCGATCTATATTCTTTCCACCAATCTTTGCGCTACGGCCCATCGTCTTTTCTCCCGCTTCGAATTACTCGCTGACTTCGATGCCCATGTTGCGCGCCGTGCCCATAATGGAGCGGACGGCAGCGTCCAGGCTCATCGTGTTCAAGTCCGGCATTTTTAGTTTGGCGATTTCTTCCACTTGCTTTTTCGTAAGCTTCCCCACTTTATTGCGGTTCGGCTCAGGCGAACCCTTCACGATTCCCGCCGCGCGCTTCAGAAGCTCGGAAGCAGGAGGCGTCTTCATAATGAACGTGAACGTGCGGTCGCTGTAAATGGTGACCAGCACGGGAATGATCATGCCGTCTGGTTCCTTCGAGGTCTTGGCGTTGAACTGCTTGCAGAAATCCATGATGTTCACGCCGTGCGGGCCAAGCGCGGTGCCGACAGGAGGCGCCGGAGTGGCCTTCATGGCCGGTAGCTGCAATTTCACCGTGGATTGAATTTTCTTTGCCATCTATTTTGTCCTTAATTCCAACTGCGCGCTCTTTATAACCAGCGGCGCCGCAGTATTTAGGCGACCTTTTCAACCTGCGCAAAATCCAGCTCCACCGGAGTGGAGCGTCCAAAAATCGTGACCGAAACTTTCAGCGTGCTGCGGTCAGAGTTCACTTCCTCGACCACGCCGGTAAAATTCGCGAAGGGCCCTTCTCCGATGCGAACCTTTTCTCCCCGGTCAAACGACAACTTGGGCTTGGGCTTGTCCGCCGTGGTGGTCGCCCGGTTCAAAATGTTCTGAACCTCTTCTTCGGTCAGCGGCGATGGCGTTTGCCCGGAGCCCACGAAACCGGTCACGCGCGGAGTGGAGCGCACAACGTGCCAGGTGTAATCGTCCATATCCATTTCCACCAGCACGTAGCCCGGATAACACATCCGCGGCGAAATCACTTTTTTGCCGCCGCGCACTTCCACCACGGACTCGGTAGGAATAATGATCTGCCCGATTTTGTCCGTCAGCCCGAAAGCCGCCACGCGGCCTTCCAGGCTTTCTTTCACCTTTTTCTCGAAACCCGAGTAGGTGTGAACGATGTACCACTGCTTCGACATGAGCATCCTATTTCTGAAAGTAATCTATCACTCGCCGGATAAACTCTCCGACGCCGCGATCAACGATATAAAAAAACACTCCGAAGAACGCCACGGTCACGACAACCACGACTGTGGTGGACACCACTTCCGGTGGCGACGGCCAATTCACCTGGCGCATCTCGACGCGCACGTCATGAAGGAACGAGCGCAGCCGCCGCGGATATTCCGCTAGCTTGCCGATAGGCTCCAGCAGCGAAAACCCGCTTACGCGATGATCCGCTTCGTCCCGATTCGTTTTTGCCGCTTGCGCCATTTCGACTACCGCCTTATGCCCCTAGAACCGCCCCAACTTACCACCCGCGCCACTCCTGCCGCGAAACTGGCAGGGGAGGAGGGATTCGAACCCCCACTCTCGGTTTTGGAGACCGATGGTCTACCGTTGAACCTACTCCCCTAAAACTCGACTTTGAGCGAAGGGTGAAAATCCACTTCCCTCGCGAGATTCAGCGCCGCGCGCCCAATTACTTGACTTCTTTGTGACCGGTATGTTTTCGGCAAGTATTGCAAAACTTCGACGTCTCCAACCGATCCTGATGTTTCTTACGGTTCTTGGTCGTGGTGTAGTTTCGGTTCTTGCAGTCGTTGCACTGTAATGTGATGATTTCTCTCATAGTCGTTTACTCGATGATCTCGGCGACTGCGCCGGCCCCTACCGTGTGGCCGCCTTCGCGAATGGCGAAGCGCAGCCCCTTCTCCAGCGCCACCGGCGTGATCAGTGTGATCTCCGCCGAAACGTTGTCGCCCGGCATCACCATCTCCACTCCGGCCGGCAGCTTCACGTCTCCGGTTACGTCCGTAGTCCGAAAATAAAATTGCGGCCGGTAGCCGGTAAAGAACGGCGTGTGCCGCCCGCCTTCTTCCTTCGTCAACACGTATGCTTCCGCTTTGAACTTCGTGTGCGGCGTGATCGAGCCCGGCTTGGCCAACACTTGCCCACGCTCCACTTCATCTTTTTCCGTGCCACGCAGCAGCAATCCTACGTTGTCTCCCGCAATCCCTTCATCCAGCAGCTTGCGGAACATTTCCACCCCCGTCACCGTCTTCTTCATGGTCGGACGGAAGCCCACGATTTCCACTTCTTCCCCCACTTTCACTTTCCCCCGCTCGATTCGTCCGGTTACCACTGTGCCCCGCCCTGAAATCGAGAAAATATCTTCAATCGGCATGGCAAACGGTTTATCGATGTCGCGCACCGGCATCGGTATGCTCTTGTCCACCGCTTCCATCAGCTCCAGGATCGACTTCTCGTACTTCGCGTCGCCTTCCAGCGCCTTCAGCGCCGAACCGCGCACCACCGGAATCGTGTCGCCAGGAAATTGATAGCTCTTCAGCAGGTCGCGCACTTCCAGTTCGACCAGTTCCAGCAACTCCGGGTCATCCACCATGTCGCACTTGTTCAGGAACACCACAATCGCCGGCACTCCCACCTGTCGCGCGAGCAAAATGTGTTCGCGGGTTTGCGGCATCGGTCCATCGGTTGCCGCCACCACTAGAATTCCCCCGTCCATCTGCGCCGCGCCCGTGATCATGTTCTTCACGTAATCGGCGTGCCCCGGGCAGTCGATGTGCGCGTAGTGCCGATTGGCCGTTTCGTATTCCACGTGCGATACCGCAATCGTGATGCCGCGCTCGCGCTCTTCCGGCGCGTTATCGATCGAATCGAAGGCCCGAAACGATACCTTCGGATTGTTCTTCGACAGCACTTTCGTAATTGCCGCCGTCAGCGTGGTCTTGCCATGATCGATGTGACCGATCGTCCCAATATTCACGTGCGGCTTATTGCGTTCGAATTTCTCCTTCGCCATCGTGCCTCGCTCTTTATAAGGGCTTCGCGAACTTTCTCCTATCCAGAGAAACCGCGTCGAGCCGTTTCACTTACTTTATGCCCGACTTATAATTCCCTAAAATTCCCTGCTTCAAATGGAGCGGGGGACGGGACTTGAACCCGCGACCATCTGCTTGGAAGGCAGAGACTCTACCACTGAGTTACCCCCGCTCATTCACAGCAACCAGCGTCCAAACGTTCGAACACTGGATTTCTGGAGCCTGGGACCGGGATTGAACCGGTGACCTCGTCCTTACCAAGGACGCGCTCTACCAGCTGAGCTACCCAGGCACTTACCGGATCTCCCGGAAAGTCTTTGCTGCACACAGAAACGCAGCTAGGATCACTGCGCTTCGCATTTTCGTTCTGAATTCCTTTTAAGCGTCCGCTGAGCCCGATCAATTCTCTTCTGTCAGCTCAGTAAGCCGAATACTGGTGGACGGGGGAGGATTCGAACCTCCGTAGCCCGCAAGGAGCGGCAGATTTACAGTCTGCTGGTTTTAGCCACTCACCCACCCGTCCCGCAGAACCATTCGGGCCGCCGGCTCCAGCGTCCCGCGAATCCTTCGGGACACAACTTCGCTGTCCCGCGCTCCCAGCCAGAACTTTACCGGACCACTGTTGTTCGGGGCACTCCGCAAATGCAGAAAAGGCTCGTGTCCGAAGACACCAGCCCTAGCGCTTATGTCGCGAGGAATTCCGTCCGCAACCTTGCAAAAAATATCGTCGTGCCGTCAAAGTCAGCTGGCGGAGGGAGTTGAACCCCCGACCCTCTGATTACAAATCAGATGCTCTACCAACTGAGCTACGCCAGCATCGCTCAAACCGAAGAAATTTATCATACAGGCAATCAGATTGCAAGCGAGGTTTCTGGCGCCCGCAAATGCATTGCCATTATAGCAGTTACAGTACCCCCAGACCATCCCTTTTGCCCTATTGAGCAGGGGGCTTGGCAGCCGGCTCAGAAGCGGGCTTGGCAAATTGACTATCCGGCAACGGCACGTTGTGCTGAATCTCAGTAAACTTTAGGGTGTAATCGGACTGCCCTGTGGACTGGTGCACCGTATAAGGCAACTTGATTCCACCCGTGTCGCGATAATCAAACAAATCCGTCTGAATCGTCGTCGCTCCTTGAGGAGTGTGTACGGTGGTAATGGCTCGCACCAGTAAACCGCTCTTTGTGTCGAAATACATCTTATCAACGTCGCCTGCGACGGATGTGCCTTCCACCGCGTAAGCATCCTGATCACCGATTTTTTCGACCCCGGTGACGTTCCATTTCGTGTAGTACTTGCGAATATTCACCTGATGGTAGAAATCCGCCTGCCGCATCGAATCGTCGGCTTCAGCGCCGGTCTCCGTCCGAAGACCATTCTGTGGATCATCCGCCCAGGCAATCGTGCCGTCGCAACCCCTCTTGAAAGTCGCGCCGCCGAGATTCACTGTCACGAGCATGGATCTAGGAGCCTTTTCGTCAGATTCAACCGTGCCAGAGAGATTTAAGGCCGGAATGTCGATGGTGCCTTTTGCGCTACGAGAGTTCAGTTTATGCCAGGCAGCTTCTCCGCCAATCGCGCTCACGTATTTGTCCAGAATTTGGTCGGCGCTCGGGCTCGCCACGGGAGTAGTCGCCGCTGGTTTTTCAGAGGGGCTGGTGGGAGCTTGTGCAAAGCTCGCAAGACTGAGTGCCGCGTTAGCAATCACGGCGGCAATAATTTTCATCCAATTTGGCCTCATTCAGAGCCTTCCTTCGCGAGACCGATCCGCGCAACCTTCAAAAAATGAAGCGCGCGCGTCGAAAGATCGCACCATGCGTCTTCTAATTGTATTACGCTGGCAGGGAACAAACATTACACAAAATTCAAAGAAACGGACATAATTTTAAGGTGCCAACCTCTTCCGCAAAGCGCGCATGGATTGTCCTTGCTGTATTGCTTTTGCTAATCGTGGCCGCCTTAGGTCTCTATTTCTACCGCCAACGCGGACCGCTTCCGGCGCTGCCCGGGGTTACCAACAATCCCGGTCCGCCGCCCGACATTTTAAGCCAGCTCCCATCGGACGCTCCGGTGGTTGGGTATGTAGACGCCGCCGCCCTCCGCAGGTTAGAAAATTCTCCGCTCGCCGCCGTGTTAGGTCTCAGTTCGCCGGGGCCAGAAGCGGACCGTGAATACGCGCAATTCGTTAGCGATACCGGCTTTGATTACACACGCGATTTGGATCACGCTGCTATCGCTTTTTGGCCGGCCAGCTTCGGCAGCGCCGAAACTGCCTTGGCCGAAGAGCGCGTGCTAGCCATCGCCGAAGGCCGCTTCGATGAACAAAAAATCAAGGCGTATGCGTTGCGTACCGGAAGAGTCGAACAGCGCGGAACTCAATCTGTTTATGATGTGCCCGGCAATCCTCCCATTGCCATGGGGTTTCTGTCCTCGACTCGAATCGTTCTCGCGGCCGGAAGAAATGCCGCGGATCTGCTCGGTACCGTCGCTGCCAACGGAGTTTCCGCAAGAGATTCTGCCATGCAAGTTAGCATCAAGCGCGTGGCCGGCGCGCCTATTTTTGCCCTCGCGCGCACCGATCGGCTTCCCGCCGGTTTCTATGCGAACTTCAGGAACTCGCCACAGCTAGAGCATTTGGCGCGCAGCGTGCGTTCGATGACTTTGGCAGGGCAGCCCGACGCCAATAATCTGAATTTAGCCCTGGATGCGGAATGCGATTCGATGAAAAATGCTTTCGAAATCTCAACCTTGCTCGATACGTTCCGCATGGTCGGCTCGATGGCGCTGCACGACCCGAAAATGCGCGGTCCGATGACTAGGCAACAAGCCGCCTTCCTCGCTTCCCTCCTCAATCAAACAAAGGTGACGCACCAGGATAAATGGGTGCGTTTGTACCTCCAGATTACGCCCGCGATGCTCGGCGCTCCGAAGTTGAGCCCAACCGGAACCGGTTCTCGCTAAGTCGCTAAGCAAACGGCGAGCCCGATACTAGACACCAATGGCACGAGATCGGAAATGAGTGGGAGCCTGAACTAATCGGCCGATGCGGCGGCAGTTGAAGCGGTGCTGAGGTAGCGCCAGGGGTTAACCGGCGTATTATAGATTCGAACTTCGTAATGCAGATGTGGCCCAGTTGAACGGCCGCTCGCGCCTTCATAACCAATCACATCTCCGCGCTTCACATGCGTCCCGATCTGTGTGTTAAACGCGGACAAGTGCCCATACCAAGTGGTAACACCGAAGCCATGGTCGATCACCACCAGGCGTCCATACCCCGCACGCCGGTCTACCACACTGATGATCCCATCGGCCGTAGCGCGAACGTCGTCCCCATAATGCGAAGCAATATCCATACCAGCGTGAAACGCGCCTTCACCACTGAACGGGTCCAGGCGCTCCCCAAAGTGCCCGGTTATTTCACCCTTCACCGGCCACAGCGTGGGAATCACTCCGAGGCTGCTCAATTGCGCCGCCGGCAACAGACGCAGACCGTTCCCGGACATCGCCACGGCCGTGGCGTTCTTCTCCAGATAGCTGAATTCGTCCACCGACTGCTCGAATTCCTCTTCCGATTGCTGAGGCCCTTCGGCGAAACCAAACGGCGTCTGGCGGAAACGCGTGATGCCGTAAGCCATGGCCACTTCGCTCGCCAGCGATTGCAACGAGTCCAACCGCTGATTGGTGTCTTTCACCTGCGTTTGAAGCTGGAGGTATTGCTGCTTCAAAGCGTCTTGGTTGCGACGCAGGGTATTGTAATTCGTCGCCTTCCACAGCATCCGGGAATACGAACTCATCCCCGCGATAACGGTAATGCCGCCCACCGCGGCTAGAATCGCGAGAAAATGCAGGGCATAGAAAGGTATGCGCACCCGACGCATGCCGCCGGAGGCGCTCGAAGCAATAAAGAACGTGTAATACTTGCCTTTCACTTTTGATTTTTCCTAGTTATTTTTGTTCGGCTGGCTTGAGATCGCGAAGCCCCAGTCGCGGTCTGCCATTGCCGTGCGCAGCTTGAACCGAGAGAGATGGTCCGAAACCGCGTGAATTGTAATGACCTGCCCCGTGAAGGTCAACCTCAATCTTCCATTTTGCATAGGAACACCTGAACACGCAAGTCGACCAATTTGACTTATCACTTTTGATTTTGCATTCGTCTCCGAACACCTTACCTTATGGGTAGAAGACGAAACAACTGTACGAGAGTTCAGGATGGACGGGGAAAGTAAACTGGTCGAAAGGGTAGCTCGGGCGTTCCGCTCGCGGACTGGCGCAAGCCATACGAGCGCGCTCCGTCTGGGCATCGGCGACGACGCTGCCATCATCTCGTCCGGTGGCAAAAAAGAATGGGTACTGAGCTGCGATGCCTTTCTCGAAGGCGTTCATTTCCTCACTGATACGCACCCTGCGGATTCCGTTGGCTTCAAATCTCTGGTCCGCGCCGCAAGCGATCTGGCCGCCATGGGCGCCACTCCGCGATTCTTCCTTCTGACCCTCGCCATTCCCGCACGCCGCACCGGGACTTGGCTCGATGAATTGCTGCGCGGCATGGCTCGCGCCGCCCGCTCCATGAAAATGACTCTGGCCGGTGGCGACACGACCAAAAGCAACGCGGTCTCGATCAGCATTACGGTTGTGGGAGAAATCGCCGGCGGCCGTGCAGTGACCCGGGCCGGAGCGCGTCCAGGGGACCTTATATATGTTAGCGGAACGCTCGGCCGAGCACAGCTAGGTCTGGACCTGCTGGTTCACGGAAACCTCAGACGGGAAGAACCGCCGCGGTGTTAGCGCTAAAGATCGCGCAATGGAACGCCTTCTTTGGCCTCATCTTTACCCCTGCGCCAAACTCAAGCTCGGAGCCTGGCTCGCAAGGCATCGGGTCGCTTCCGCCATGATGGACATTTCCGATGGGCTCTCGAGCGACCTCACCCGCCTTTGTACAGCCAGCGGCGTGGGCGCCCAAATCCAATCGGCAGCCATTCCGCTCGTGGTTCTTCCCGCAGCTTTGTCCAAATGTAGAGGAAGGTTAAAGTTTCACCCGTTGCAGATGGCTCTTCAGGGGGGAGAAGATTACGAACTTCTATTCACCGTCTCACCACGAAACGCCAAGAAACTGCACGCCGCTCCGGGGTTCAGCCAGTTAAGGCAAATCGGTAAGGTCACGCGCGGCAAAGGCATCGTGCTGATGAACAGAAAAGCGGCAAAAAGCCGCCTAAAACCTCAGGGATGGGATCCCTTCGGTTCGTAGAACGGCCTCTTGAAGAATCTAGCGCTTCTGCCCCACCAGCCCCGCAACCGTATCCATCAGGTCAAATTTGGTGAGGACTTCGAGCTTCTTGTCCGGCATCTCCACAAAGACGGCCGGGCTATCGTGGCTCAGAATATGTGTCACGCGCTCGACCGGCGAGTTTGACGGAACCCGTGGCAACGGCGTCGTCATCACTTCGCGGATCACCAGTTTGCGCAGGTCTTTCCCCTGCAGCGCGAGATTCAGAATCTGGTCTTCGAACACCGTGCCTATCGAGTTCTCGTCTTCAAATACGGGGAGCTGCGAAATGTCCTGCTTCTGCATGGTGTGCAGCGCATGAAAGACGGTTTGGTCCGGACGCGCAACGATCAGATCGCGCGTTTTCCCGTTCTGCCGCTTTACGCGAATCACGTCCGCCGCGGTGAGCGTCACCTCCGCCTCGACGTAGCCGTGCTCGCGCATCCAGCCATCGTTATAAACCTTGCTCAAGTAACGCGAGCCGGAATCGGGCAGAAACGCCACCAGGACGTCGCCTCTGTTCAAATTTTTGGCCACCCGCAACGCGCCGGCAATGCATCCTCCGCCGGAACCACCGGTGAAAATGCCTTCCTGCTTCGCCAGGCGCCGCGCCCACACGAAACATTCTTCGTCGTTTACTTGCAGCACGTCGTCCACGATTTTCAGGTTCATCGTGCCGGGGAAGAAATCCTCTCCGATTCCTTCCACCACGTAAGTCTTTGCCTTGCCGGTCGTCCCGCATTTCACGAATTCGTAGTACAGCGATCCGATGGGATCCACTCCAATAATTTTCACATTCGGATTTTTCTCCTTCAGGTATTTACCTACACCGCTGATCGTCCCGCCAGTTCCCATCCCGCAGACGAAGTGCGTAATCGTTCCTTCCGTATCGTTCCAGATTTCCGGACCAGTCGTCTTGTAGTGCGCTTCAGGGTTCATCGGATTTTCATACTGGTTTGGATAGTAGGAATTGGGAATCTCCCGCGCCAGCTTTTGCGCCACGGAATAATAACTGCGCGGATCTTCCGGCTCCACGGCCGTGGGGCAAACAATCACTTCGGCGCCGAACGCTTTCAGCAAATCGATTTTTTCGCGCGATTGCTTATCATTAATCGTGAACACCACCTTGTACCCGCGCACGCAAGCCACCAGCGCGAGTCCCATGCCGGTATTTCCCGAGGTGCCCTCGATAATTGTGCCGCCAGGCTTGAGCTTTCCGGTGCGCTCCGCTTCATCGATCATCGAAAGTCCGATACGGTCCTTCACCGAACCGCCGGGGTTCATGTAGTCGGCTTTAACGTAAATTTCGGCGGGAGAATCTTTTCCGACCCGGTTCAGCCGGATCAGCGGCGTGTTGCACATCGCTTCCAAAATATTGTTGCACTTCATGTGCGCGCTTCTCCTGGTGCGTAACGATCCTGCGGAATGAATCCCAAGCTTAGTGACTTCCCTAAACCCTGTCCAGCGGCATCACGGCTAAGGTTGTGCGCGGTTTCCAATGCGTTGATGGGAAGTGGGGATTGCTACAAGTACGGCCTTATCAGAAGCTTCCACAACGGCGGTTTCTAGCCCGGATTTAGTACGCATAGGCCTTCAAAAACAGGAAAACCACAACGCCGGTGATCGAAACATAAAGCCAAATAGGGAACGTCCAGCGGGCGATTCGACGGTGCATCGCGAACCGGCCGGTTAGAGAGAACCAGAACGTGGTGAGCACCATCGGCAGCGCGAGGATGGAAAGGATTACGTGGCTTGCTAAAATGGAAAGGTACAGCATACGCACCGGGCCGTGGCCGGGAAAAATCGTGTCGCCGTGCAGTGCATGGTTCACGATGTAGCTAACGAGAAAAATGGAAGAGAACGCAAAGGCCAGCAACATGCTCGTGCGATGCGCCGGCATGTTGTGATGTTTAATGAAATACAATCCCACGCAGAGCGTAATTGCGCACAATCCGTTCAGAAGCGCGTTCAGCGCCGGCAAAAACATCCAGCGCCCCGCGAAATCAGCCGAGGCATGATGCACGTACAGCAGCCACAGCAGGAATGATACCGCAAGCCCACTGAGCACGACGATCGCTCCAATCACCGGGCGCGGACTAATTTCAGTCTGTTCCATGCTGGCAATTAGACCACAAAAATCCAGGTGGGAGTCATGCCTAGCCCGCTGCACAGGGTTCGTTCATTTGCTTGCGATAACAGGGGATGTCGTTCCTCGCATACAATAGAACCTTATAAAGTTGAATTGCTAGAATGCGGAAAAGCCGGGAAACGCTCGTGTTCGACAACGAATCAAAATGTCCAGTAAGCGGCAAGCGCATGTATGCCACCGAAGGCGAAGCTCTGGCCACAGCCGCGCATCAGATCGCAACCGCCAACGCCCCAAAAGACCTACGCGCTTACCGATGTTCCTGGTGTGACGCCTGGCATCTCACGAAAAATGCAGGAAAGGCCCGAAAGGATCGCGGAGCCGGATAATTCCTGGTTTTAGACGCATTGTAACTTTTTTTCTTTAGCCCCGCGCCCATAACGGCTTCACATAAATCAGGGGGCGCAGTTTGCTGCTTTTCCAGAAGTAGGCCAGGATGATCACGCTGGCAATCGCCGCATAAGCGCACCACAGCGAGGTGAACGCGTAGCGCTTGAACGCCATCACCGCCAGAAGGATCGCCAGGTTCGCCGCGCCGAACAGCACCATGGCCCTGACCTTGGAGAAGAACAGCGAACCGCACGTGGCGATGATATACAGCACCGCAACAGCTGTATTGTTCGTCGCCTGATTGATATACACAATGCTGTTTCCTTTCACGTACACCTGCGTGGGATACGCGGTGAGCGCCCACAAAATATAGAGCGTCGTTCCCGTGCCGATCACAAGGAACGGCAGCATCCGCCGGCGGCCTTCACCGTCCGGCTCGAAAAGCAGTACGCTTAGCGGCAGCAGGAAAGGGAGCAGTCCCTGGGCATACAGCATGAACGCCGCGCCCATATCGTGCGTCACCGCAGGCGGGAGAATTCCATCCAATCCGAGCCACACGAACCCCTCGATAAATTGATGAATGGCGAACAGGATCGGCAGCGACGCGAAAAGCAGTTCGCGCCTGTGCTTCACCTTGGTCAACGTGACCACGCCGACGGCCGCCAAAGCTGTGCTGCCCACAAAGTTCGCTGCCGCTGAAAAACACATCGCTGGTTTGCTCCCGTGCGAAAATTACACCGTTCGCCGCAGAACGCAAAATATTTCTTGTGATCGGAATACTCGTGTTTGTCAGGCCCAGAGTAAGGCCGGAGATGAGCTCGGTCTCGCGTCACAATGGAGTTAGAATGCTCGCGCATGCAACTTTGGTTCGCACATAAAAGCGCGGTCACCCTGCGCGAACAGCTCGTCACACAGATCATTCTGGCCATCCTGAGCGACGACTTAGGCCCGGGCCAGCGCCTGCCAAGCACTCGAGAACTGGCGCGGCGTTTCCGTTTGCATCCGAATACGGTCAGTGCCGGCTATCGCCAGCTCGAGCGCGAACGTTGGGTGGAGGTTCGGCGCGGGAGTGGAGTTTACGTTCGCGATACCAAACCGCAGAGCGCCATCTCGCCGGCATTCGCCTTCGACCAGCTCATCGCCGACCTTCTTCACTCCGCGCGCAAACTCGGCATTCCTTGGGCTACCGTTCAGTTGCGGCTGCGCCACTTGTTCGAATTGCAGCCCCCTGACCGCTTTCTTCTCATAGAGCCGGACGAAGAACTTCGACGAATTCTGGCCGCGGAGATTCAGGGCGCGGTGACACTCCCGGTGAAAAGTTGCGGTTTGCACGACTCCCAACTGCTTGAAGAAGCCGAAGGCGCCATTGCGGTCGCTCTGGCTGGCAAAGAAAAGATGGTGCGCCCAGAGCTGCCCGAGGGGACTGAGTTGCTCATGTTGCAGGTTCGCTCGGTCCCGGCCTCTCTAGCGGGCTGGTTGCCCGCTCCTTCCGGCATTCTTATCGGAGTCGCGTCACGATGGCCCGGCTTCCTGAAATTGGCTCGCACCATGCTGGTTGCCGCGGGATTTCATTCCGATGGCTTGATCTTTCGCGACGCTCGCAAGTCGAATTGGCAGCGAGGTTTGAAAGAGACTGCGGCGGTAGTCTGCGACCCACTCACCGCATCAGAATTGCCCAAGACATCCCGCGTTGTGCAATTTCCCCTGATTTCGGAAGATTCCTTGGCCGATCTGCGGCGTTACGAGGAGTTTATCCGTAGTCCGCTCGCACCCCCGTTGTGACACCCGAGAAAGTGCCACAGCAGCCGTGTTGTGAGTCCCGGCACAACTCTAGACTGATTCGCGAGTCCGGAGGAAACCCTGATGCGCCAAACACTCGCCGCACTGCTCATCTTGCTGTCGTTCGTTCCCGAACTCCCCGCCAAAAACAATCACGGCTGGGAGAATGTGAAGAAGCTGAATTCCGGCACCACCGTCGAAATCTTGCTCGGGACCGGGGAAAGCCTGAGTGGCGAAATCCAGGGCGTAAGTGACACCGGAATATCGCTCGCCACGTATGACGATTCGCGCGGCCCCCAAACCGGCTGGCTGCGCGGCCTCGACCGCGCCAGCATCCGCAGAATAGTGCGCGTCCGCGAATCCAACCTGCCGGATAATCGGCGTTGGATGATCACCGGCGCGGTAGCCGGAGGCGCAGTTGGGTTAACCGCAGGGGCCGTCGTCGACGCACGGCAAGGCGGCAATTACCACTGGTTCGAAGGCGCGTTTGGCGGAGTGCTACTTGGTTTTTTTGCCTCTTGCATGGTGCTTGCCGCAACCGGGATCGCTCGCACCGTACACGGGCTCCATCGCCGGGAGGTTATATACGAAGCAAGAGCACCCCAGCCGGTTGAACTTTCACCCTGGCGTTCGAAGGGATCTCTGTCGTGAGCTTGCGAGCACGGTTCGCAAGCTGCCGGTGACCAGACAGCTCTCATCTTCCGACGTTAAAAACTCTACCCGCTCCTTGGAAAACACAGTTCGCGCACAGCCTGGGGGCCATAGCTTTAAGGAATAGGCCCGGCAGTGCTGACTGGCACTGACGAATCTTGGCCTCGTGCTATGCTTTTCTGTGCTGCCAGACCCGCAACCTGAATATATTTTCTACGATGGCCACTGCGGCCTGTGTCATCGCGTCGTGAAGTTCGTCCTAAACCACGACCGCTCGGGAAGCGCTTTCCGATTCGCTCCGCTTCAAGGCGAGACGTTTCTGTCTCGCGTGCCTCTAGAGCACCGCGATAATCTCCCGGACAGCTTCGTTGTGCTCACGCGCGACGGCAAGCTGCTGATGCGTTCCGACGCATCGCTTCATACGATGCGCCGACTCGGAGGTGGGTGGATAGTTTTAGCCAATATTCTGGGACTAGTCCCGCGCGCCTTTCGCGATGTAATGTACGATTTCGTCGCGCGCATTCGTTATCGCGTCTTCGGTCGGCGAGCTGAACTCTGTCCGGTCGTCCCCCCGAATCTGCGCGCGCGTTTTGATCCGTAGAGATCTCCGTACAACGGTAGACATCCTGTCGGGCCGTACCGGCGCGCCTTGTAACACTACGTTAACAATCGCCGCCGCGCGTTTCGTTAAGATGAAACGCCATGCCAACTGAAAACCTGCAAATCGTCGTATCGCCTGGGAACCGCGAAGGTCAGAAGATATTGCGCCTTAAGGGTTCCTTGAATATTCAAACCATCTTTGGATTTCAATCCGCCGTGCGCGCGGAAAGTTCACCTGTCGTCATCCTGGACTTCAGCGGTGTCCCCTTTATTGACTCGGCGGGACTGGGTGCATTGGTGGGAGCCTACGTCGCCGCGCAGAAAAAACCACAAAGAATAATAGTCGCGTGCCTGAATACGCAAGTGAAAGCGCTGATCGAAATGACCAAAGTCTCGCAGCTCATTAAAGCCTACGACACCGTGGGAGAAGCCGAAGAATCCATCTAGCGAACGCAGACAAAAACTCTACGCTGCAGCGACCCGTTCCGCATCAAGTTTCGGTTCCACCCAGCTCAAAACCGCTCGGGTGATAAATACGTTGAGAAATATCGAGAACAGCGAAGCCGCCAGCGTCGCATAGAACACCTCCTCGCCCACCAGACCGGACTTTCTGGCGACTTGCACGATAATAAAAGACAATTCGCCGATTTGAGTCAGTCCCGCGGCTACCGCAATCGAGGTCCAGAATGAATAGCGGAACAGCTTCATCACCCCGGTCCAGATCGCGAATTTTCCCACGACGATCAGAAAGAGCATCTCGCCCAAAACTTTCAAGTGATGAACAATCACCTCTGGAACCAGAAGCGCGCCCAGCGACACAAAAAATAGCGCCACGAAGGCGTCTCGCAGCGGAATGAGCACGTGATGGGCTTGCTCCAAATCCTTGGCGCCGCTAATAGAAAGTCCCGCCAGGAATGCTCCCAATGCCACCGAAAAACCTAGGGCTTGCGCCAGGCCGGCAGACACCAGGCAAATCGCAACCGAAACAAGCAAGAAAATCTCTTGATCCTCCGTTCGCGCCGCCGCTCGTAAAATCCTGGGTACCACGGTCATAGCCAGGAACACCAGCGGGATCAGCAGGATCACAGCTTTGCCCAAGGTCCAGGCAGCCCGCCCGAACTGCCCCTCGCCTGGCCCGCTGAAAATCGGGATGACAATGGTCATAAAAACTACCGCCAGGTCCTCCACCAGCGTGATGCCAATCATCACCCGGCCATAGGTTTCGTTCATCGCATGATGGTCCGTCAACATCCGCGCCAGCACCATCGTGCTGGCCACCGAAACTGCGGCACCCACTACGAAACCCTGGATCATGCTCCATCCCAGAAGCTTGGCCGTCGCCAGCGACAACCCGATGGAAGACAGGATGCCCAGCGTTCCCCCGCCCAGCGCAATCCATTTCACACGAAGCAGATCCGGAATGGAAAACTCCACGCCGATCGAGAACATCAGCAATACCACGCCGACTTCCGCAAATACTTCGAACGTGTGCAGGTCGGATAGCTGGGGACCCGGCGTGAACGGACTGATAGCAATCCCGCCCACCACGAATCCAACAATTAAAGGCAGCTTCAGCCGCCAGGCCAATAACCCGCCTACCACTGCGGCCAGGAAGATGTAGGTCAAATCGCGAAAAAGTATGGGATTTGCTTCCACGCCGCAATAGTACCCCAAGAATCTGACCAACAATTCACCTAAGAATCCTTATTGGGAAGGTTTGTGAAGCAATGCTCCGCCCGCTTCAGATTTAGAACATTCCGTAAACTCCGTCCCGGGCAGCCTGCGTGCGGATGCGATAGAATGACAAAACATGGAAAGGTTCTATCGCGCAACCATGAGAATCACCGGCGGCACGCTGTTCGGCCGTCTCGCATTCACCTTTCTTCTGTTGTGTTCGATCGGGTTCGGTGTCGCCATTGGCCTCCTTTTTGTTTACACCAGCGACCTGCCCGAAATTCACGCGCTGGAAGATTATCGCCCCAACGTGGTCACCGAACTCTACGCGGACGACGGCCAATCCATCGGCACCTTCGCTCTTCAGCGCCGCATACTGCTCACCTATTCGCAGATTCCAAAACTCTTAAAAGACGCCATTCTCACCACCGAAGACCAGCATTTTGACGAGCATTGGGGCGTGGACATCCCGCGCGTCCTGGAAGCCGCCTATCGCGACATCGCCAGCCACCGCATGGCCGAAGGTGCCAGCACCCTGACGATGCAACTGGGCGGCGGCCTTTTTCTCAACCGCTCGGACCGCAGCCTCCGCCGCAAAATTCAGGAAACCATCCTGGCCATCCAGATCGAGCGCCATTACACCAAAGATCAGATCTTCACCATGTACTGCAATCAGATTTATCTCGGTTCCGGCAATTACGGCTTCGAAGCCGCGTCCGAATATTATTTCAACCGACCCGTCGGACAGCTAACGCTCCCGGAAGCCGCCACGCTCGCAGCCATCATTCGCGGCCCGATCTATTCTCCGGTCAACCATCCCGAGCGTGCCCTCGCGCGACGCAACCTGGTCCTTTTTCTCATGGCTCACGACCGCAAAATTACCGCCGCACAAGCCGCAGCCGCCACCAAAGAGCCGCTCGGCCTGCACATTTTCACCGGTCGTAACGATCTCGCTCCCTACTTCGTCGAGGACGTTCGCGAATATCTCGAGCACACCTACGGAACCGCCGCCGTCCATGAACAAGGCCTGCGCGTTTACACTTCGCTAAACGCCGCCATGCAGAGAGCCGCCGATCAAGCGGTGCGCGACGGCTTGCACTCCTATGATCGCCGGCACGGCTGGCGTGGCAACCTGCCAAATATTTTGCAGAACGGTCTTGGCTCGCTCGACAAATATCAAAACGAAAGCTGGCGCGGCTCGCTGCAAAAAGGCGATTACGTCACCGGTTTAGTCACCAACGTCCAGCCCACCTTCGCTTCCATAAAACTCGGGCAGTATCACGCCATGCTCACGCCCGCCGATTTTTCCTGGACCGGCCGCAAATCCGCGCCGCAATTGCTGAAGACCGGAGATCTCGTCTGCGTTTCCATCAAGGAAGTTTCAGGCAACACCGTCCGCGCCCAACTCGAACAGCAGCCCGCTGCTCAAGGCGCTTTGCTCGCCATCGACAATCCCACCGGCGAGATCAAAGCCATGGTCGGCGGCTACAGTTTCGACGAATCAAAATTCAATCGCGCCACCCAAGCCCTGCGCCAGACCGGCAGCTCCTTTAAAGTTTACGTTTACGCCGACGCGCTCGAGCAGGGCATCTCCCCCTTCGACACCATCGTTGACGAACCCGTCACCTTCCGCTCCGGCGGCCAAAATTATTCGCCGCACAATTACGACAACAAATTCGAAGGCCGCATCACCTATCGCCGCGCTCTCGCCGATTCGCGCAACGTTCCCGCCGTTCGCCTGCTTGACCACGTCGGCGTGCAAAACGTAATCGAGCTCGCGCGCAAATTCGGAATCACCAGCCCGCTGCCACCCTATCTTCCTCTCGCCCTCGGCGCTTCCGATCTCACGCTGATGGAACACACTTCCGCCTTCACCGTTTTTCCCGACGATGGCATCCACATCGAGCCGCATTACATTCGCCGCGTCACTTCTTATGATGGCGCCGTCCTCGAAGAGCCGCGCCCCAAAGTTACCGACGTAGTTCCACCCGAAGTCGCCCGCACCATGGTCGCCATGCTCGAAGAAGTCGTGCAGTTCGGCACCGGCGTGCGCGCCAAAGAATTGGGCCGCCCTTCCGCGGGAAAAACCGGCACCACCAATGATTTCACCGACGCCTGGTATATCGGCTTCACTCCGCAACTCACCGCCGGCGTCTGGGTCGGCAATGACGACAAGCGCATCTCGCTTGGCAAAAAAGAAACCGGCGCGCGCGCCGCGCTGCCCATCTGGCTGGAGTTCATGCAGCAAGCCGTGCAAGGAACGCCGGTAGAAGAATTTCCAAATGTCGTCCCGCTCGAAAAACTCGCCACCGGCAAACAAGTTCAAGTGGATGTCGCCGACACCGCGCCCCCCGCCGACGCCGCCGAGCAAGGCCTGACCGAAACACGCGGCGCGACTCCGCCTCCCAAGCCGTCGAAACCCACTCAACCCATCACGCAAACATTCCCGCCCGCATCCCCGCAACAGGGGAAGCCCTCGCCGCCGCAACCCGCTCACGCCAGCGTCGGGCCCGCCCCGCCGCGTTAAGCCATTGCATCTTTTTCGCCGCACTTCGCAACTAAGTAGTGATTTACTATGCGTCCGCAGAAGTATGGAAGCCTGGGCCCCATAGCATTCAGAAGTAAGGAGCGGTTCAATGAGATCATTCCGCCCCGGTATTTTCCTCGCGCCGCTTTTGGTTCTTGGTTTGCAAGGCTGCGGGTCCTCCTCTTCACCATCCTCCGGACTTCCGCCCGCCCTCTCTGTCGTCCAAGCCACCGATCTCGGACCTATCCCCACCAATCCCGACATTCTTGGACGAGATGGTGGCTACAGCGCCCTATTTCAGGGCTACTCCGTTTGGCTGTACGGTGACACATTTCTTGCCAAGCCAAATTACCAAGCTCGCACGCTGCTGAGCGACACTTGGTCGTTTACCGCCGATCTCAACGCGCAAGCTGGCATCACTGGCTTCCAGGAACGCCTCGATTCGGTAGGCGCGCCCACCATGATTTTGCCGGAAACTCCCGCCGAGCAGTCTTACAACCAATCCCACAATGGCAATAATTGCCAAACGCCGCCTTGCGGAGATCGCTGGGCGCTTTGGCCGTCGGCAATCGTCGTTAACCCTGCCGACGATTCCGCATTGATCTTTTATATGGTGGTGAGCGCCCAACCCGGAAATTTTAATTTTCAAGGCATGGGAACTTCCGTCGCCACTTGGCAGAACATCCAACAGCAGCCGCAACGCCCCACCCTGAATCCGCCAATCGTGCCCGACCATCCCGACTTGCTCTTCACTCAGAACGAACCCGGCTTCGGCTCCGCCGCCTTTATCAGCGACGGAATACTGTACGCATACGGTTGCGACTACAACTCCGGCTGCAAACTGGCAAAGTATTATTAAATTGGCGACGCCGTCACCGTCTTCAACGACGCCAACATCCTGAGCATTTCCTGGAACACATTCCTGCAGTGCTACGTTGCGGTCTACAGCCCACCCTTCTCGCAGAATGTTGTGATCCGCAACTCCGCAAATCCCGAAGGCCCGTGGTCCAGCGAGGTCGTTGCTTTCGTTGCCATGCAGCCCGCACCCGGGAATGGCAACGTCTATGACGCCCTCGCTCACGCCGAATACGACGCCAGCGGCGGCCAGACCATCTACGTCTCCTATTCGCGCGCCACCCCCGGGCCCTTTTCCAGCGAAGTGCGTCTCGTCGCCGTCACACTCCAGCCGGCGAGCTCACAGCCTTAGGCTTCTCCGACCATTCCCGCCACGCCCTCTGGCTAAGAGTCTTCCCATTGAAATAGCAGTATGTTTTTGATTGTCATCCCATTCACCCTGACCAGCCATCGGACGTCTCTGCCCTGCGCTACGGCCGAAGCTATCCATGAGCCATCGAAATCCTTCGGGTGACAGACCCACAACCCACACCGTCAAAGTCATGCCAATGATCGATCCGGAACTTCGCAATGTCACAAATTCAGCCTCCGCCCTCACCTGGGATGTCAAAAAAAACTCCGATTGCCCGCAAGAGGGAATTGTCGAAGTAACCGCACAAGCACCAAATGGGCGCCCAGTTCTAACCGAAACTAACCGGAATTAGAAAACACCGTAACCGGTTGAAAACAAAGGAGAGTCCGAATTCTGACCGAAACTACAATCGGTTGTTGTCGCGCGCGGGCACTTGCCGTGGATGCTATAATCGCTGGTTTATGGCCAGCCAAAAATCCAGCCGGGCGGCGGCCCGATGAAAATCGAGGCATTCAACGAGCGCTTGCGCGACGCAATCCTCGTCATCGACGGCGCCATGGGCTCGCTGCTCTATGAATTCATCGGCCCGCAGCGCTGCGTGGACGAACTCAACTCACTCGCACCCGACGCTGTCTTCAACGTCCATCAGCGCTACCTCGAAGCCGGCGCCCAGATCATCGAGACCAACACTTTCGGCGCCAATCGCCACAAGCTCGGCTTGTTCGGCATGGCCGACCGCGTCGCGGAGCTGAATCATCGCGGAGTGAAAATTGCCCGCGAAGCGCGCGAAGCCGCCAAGCACGAAGTTTTGATTGCCGGCTCCATCGGCCCGCTGGGAATTGTCCAGCACGTTCGCGAACTACCCAAGGAAGAAATCTTCGCCATCTTCAAGGAGCAAGCCGGCGCACTCGAAGAGCGCGGCGTGGACCTCTTCATGTTGGAAACTTTCAGCGACGTCGAAGAACTCCTCGCCGCCATCGACGCCATCCGCTCTTTCTCGCGCATCCCCATCGTCGCCCAGATGACCTACTCCGACGAAGGCACCACCTTCGGCGGCAATCGCCCGCAGGACTCCTGGGCAAATCTGAAAGGAAAAAATATTCAGTCCATCGGCGCGAACTGCACCATCGGTCCGCAGCTTCTGCTTCCCGTGCTTCGCGAACTCGCTTCCTGCGCCAACTTGCCGCTGTGCGTCATGCCTAACGCCGGATTTCCCAAGCGCGTTGGCGACCGCATCGTCTACCCGCGCTCTTCGCCGGACTATTTCGCGCTCTTCGCGCAGGAAGCCGCCGAACTCGGCGCGCGCATGATCGGCGGCTGCTGCGGCACCACTCCGGAGCACATTCACGCCATCGCCGAAGCCGTGAAGAAAATTCATCTCGACAAAGCCAGCGGCGCAAAACCAGTCAAGGCCCGTTCGATCGAGGTGTTCGCGCCGGCCGAAAGATTCCGCCGCATCGCTACGCGCGAGCCCGACAGCAAACTCTGGAAAAAAATCCAGGCCGAAAAATTCGTCGTCTCCGTCGAGATCGATCCACCCAAAGGCGTCACCGTCGAGCGCATCCTGGAGCAGACCGGCCGGGTGATGGCTTCCGGCGAAGTGGACTCCATTGACATCAATAGCGGAACGCTCGCGCGCGTTGGAATGGACGCCATGGTTCTTGCCGGCGCCCTGGAAGCCCACGGCTTCGAAACCATCCCGCATCTCACCACGCGCGACGCAAATATCATCGGCTTGCAAGCCATGCTGCTCGGCGCCTGGGCCGTCGGAGGCGTGCGCAACGTCCTGGCCATCACCGGGGACCCGCCGTCGCTCGGCGACCATCCTGAAACCAGCGGCGTCTACGAAGTGGACTCGATCGGCCTGGTGAAAGTTCTCGCGAGGCTGAATCAAGGAACGGACTGGGCCGGAAAAAGCCTGGGCGGCGCGACAAATTACACCATCGGCGTTGCGGTAAACCCGGTCTCGGAGGACATCGACGACGAGCTTCGCCGCTTCGAAGAAAAAATCGAAGCAGGCGCCCACTTCGCTATGACGCAGCCGATCTTCGACCCCGACCACTGGACAGCTTTCTTAAAGCGCCTCGGCGGAAAATCCCCGGTCCCAGTGATCGTCGGCCTCTGGCCGCTGACGAGTTATAAACAGGCGCTGCGCCTGAACAACGAAGTCCCCGGCATAGTGATCCCGGAGCCCACCCTGAGGGAAATGGAGAAAGCTGGAGACGCCGCTCGCGAGCGCGGATTCGTTCTGGCCCGCAGAATGCTGGACTGGGCGCGCACAGCAAGAAGCGAGGGGATAGCCGGCGCCTACCTGATCCCCCCCTTCAAACGCTACGAAGAAATCCTGGAAATTTTCGACTGAGTTAGCCAGCGTGGGAATTCTCGACGTAGTTGTATGGCGGAAAAATCAGAAAATCCAAAACCTCTTTTTCTTTCGAACGGGCGTGGCACCGGGACTGAGCCCGGCGCCTTCCGCCAGCTCCGGAACAAACGGCAGCGGCCGCCCCTCGAACGCCGCCAGCGGATTATCCACCAGCAGGGCCCGCGCCACTTCCAGGCCGTGCGTCGTCTCCAAATGAGTAAAGGCCTCGCTCAGTCTCGGCGGCCTGGACGTGATGTTGTGCGCATCACTCGCCAGGAAGTGCACTCCGCCGGAATCGAGCCACTCCTCGGCCGCCTCCTTCGCCGACTTTCCAAACTTCCCTAGCAGAGACTGCGCCGTCACCTGCACGTAGCAACCCTGGCGCACCCATCGAAATAACCGATCAGGCTTCGACCGGATCAGAGGATTGCGTTCAGGGTGTGTAATGATGGGGATAAGCCCCGCCAGCTGCAATTCGTGCAGCGCCTGATCCATGGAAGGGGGAATGGAGAAGTCGGCGAACTCAACGAGCAGGTAGTGCTTCTGGTTCAGGGTGTAGCGCTCGGGGTAGAGCCGAATCTCCTGGAGATTTTCGAAGCTGAGATGGAAGTCACATCCGGTGGCGAGAGTGAGGCGGCCTTCGAAACGAGACTGAATTTCATCGCGGCGCATTCGTACCAATTCGGGGATGAAGTCGTGATTGGGATGGGCATGAGGCGTCCCGATAATGTGGGTGATACCGTCCTGGATAGCCATCTCCGCCATGGCGAGTGACATTTCGAGCGATTCGGCGCCGTCGTCAAGGCCAAAAAGTATGTGGGTATGAATGTCCACCATCGAAAACGAGGATAGCGCAGGCGAGAAAGGATAACAACGAAGTAGGACCAAGACGCTGCGAATGACTTAACGAGACATTGGCCAGGCGCTTGCAATCCTCAGACTGAGGACGCAAAAAGCTAATTGCAGTCTTTGAACGCGCGGGCTCGCCAATCTTTGTGGTCATTGGGATTCTTGCTATAGTGTTTTGCACCCAAATTGCGGATCTTTTGACGCTGCAATGGCGTCGGTATCGCTCCCTAAGAGAGGAAACAGGATGGCCGTGGATCGCAAGCCGGAGTTTTTTGCGGGGAAAGACATCAAGATTGGCATCATCGGGTGCGGCTATGTGGGCCTTCCGCTGGCGCTTCGATTCGCGGATGTGGGTCACCGGGTCACCGGATTCGACACCGATCAGGAGAAAATCAAGAAGCTCAATGCCGGACAGTCGTACATCCAGCACATACCGGCGGACAAGATCAATCATCACGTACGGGAAAAACGCTTTGATGCAACCACCGATTTCACGCGTCTGCGCGAAATGGATGCGGTGCTGATTTGCGTCCCGACCCCGCTGGACGAACGCCGTGAGCCGGATTTGAGCTACGTGGAAAAAACGGCGCAATCGATCGCGCCGAACCTGCAGCGCGACCAGCTCATCGTTCTCGAAAGCACCACCTACCCCGGCACCACAGAAGAGCTCGTGCTGCCCATTCTGGAAAAGAATGGCTTGCGTTGCCCTATCGCTAAGGGCCCCGGGTCCGAAAATGTCGCGACGGATTTTTATCTGGCGTTTTCGCCGGAACGGGAAGATCCAGGAAACAAACAGTACGGGTTGGCGCAGATTCCCAAGATAGTAGGCGGCATCAATCCTGCCAGCGGGCGCGCGGCTGCGGGGCTATACGCGCAAATTGTGTCGCGCGTAGTTCCGGTGAGCTCCACGCGCGCGGCGGAAATGGTGAAGCTGCTGGAAAACATATTTCGCTGCGTGAACATCGCACTGGTGAACGAGCTGAAACAGCTTTCTTTGCGAATGGATCTGGATATCTGGGAAGTGATTGACAGCGCGGCGACGAAGCCGTTTGGATTTATGCCGTTTTATCCGGGGCCGGGCCTAGGGGGGCATTGCATTCCGGTGGATCCTTACTATCTCTCCTGGAAAGCGCGCGAATACGATTTCGCGACGCGTTTCATCGAACTGGCGGGTGAAATCAATACCGCGATGCCGTATCACGTGGTGGACGCTCTGGTAAAAGCGTTGAACGAGCGTGAAAAGAGCCTAAAAGGATCAAAAGTTCTGTTATTGGGCATGGCTTACAAGAAGGATGTGGATGATTTGCGCGAATCTCCATCGCTAAAGCTACTCGAACTGTTGGCCGCCAGCGGGGCGGTGCTGGAGTACAACGATCCTTATTTCCCGGCGCTGCATAAAATGCGGCACTACGATTTTTCGAGCATGCGATCGGTGGAATTGACCCCGGAACGGCTGGCTAAATATGACTGCGTGCTCATTGCGACGGACCACACCAGCTATAATTTTGAGGAAATCGTCAAAAACGCGAAATTGGTGGTTGATACGCGGAATGCCACGCGGCACGTGAAGCAGCATCGCGAAAAGATCGTTAACTGCTGAGTCGCTATCGTTCTTTTGACCGCCTTTTGGCCACGCAAGGTCCGGAACTCTTGCCAGGTCTTGCTATCAGGCCGTCCTGTTAACTGAATCACGCACCTGTCCCTAAGTCCCATTGCCCTGTGGCGGTTGCGCAGGCTATGGTGGATCATTATGGGTTCTTCGCAGACTTCTCAAAAAGAACGGCCGACTTGGGCCACCGATCCCGGGCGTCGCCGAAGCATGCGTGTGCTTTTAAGCGTGCCAATACAGGTTCGCGGAAAGACTCCCGAGAATCAGGATTTCACCGAGGAAACGCGGACGCTGGTGGTCAATGCTCACGGTGCATTAATTTCACTATCGGCCCAGGTGGTCGTAAACCAAACAGTATTTGTCTCAAATAACGCCACGCATCAAACCCAGGAATGCAGAGTGGTTTATTTTGGCAACATGCAAGCAGGAAAAGCGCAGATGGGCGTCGAGTTCTTAAATCCCTCGTCTTCGTTCTGGCAAATCGATTTCCCGCCGGAAGATTGGGTCGCTCCGGAAAACTGACTTTCGCAGAGCGCCGAAAGCTTACGTTTTAGCGGGAACTGAGTTCGATACGCACGGTACCTAGCGGAATTTCGGCTTCCAGTAACACCGGCGTGTTAGATACATCGTTCACGAAGAATATCGTGAGACTTTCCTGCCCTACCTCCACCCCGCGTTTGTACTCTCGGACGGAAACGCGCTTCACCAAAAAATTGCCAGCATTAACCGCTACCATTTCATTCGCTATTTCCAGGTGTGCGCGCATTTCGACGATGTCGTCCCCGTCGAACACTGGCGCACGAAATTCCGGCATTCGCTGCCAATCCACTCGGCGAAGCGCATACAAGGCTCCTAGTGGATCGAGCGTGCCAGGCGATATCACCACTGCCGGCACACCGGCTCGGCGCGGCTGTCCCAGCACCGAAAAATGTAAGATTTGACTTTCTCTCTTCCCCATTTCATCGAGATACGTTTCGTACTGGCGGCTTTCGAAAGTTGCGATATCGGCGTAGGAATCGATCTGATCGTCGACGGTGAGAAAAGATCTGAGCGGAGCCAGCGTATGGGCTGAGGCGCGGAAGTGCCAAGTTCTGGAACCGAGAATCTCGCGATGCTCTGGAATGCTCAATTGCACTGTTGCGGCGCTGGGGAAAGCGGCCCAGGCGACATCATATTTCAGTGTCTCGCCAATGCGGAAAGGCGTGGGCGTTTTGCCAGCCGGTTCCGTGGTGAAAATTTTACTCGCGGCGATTTCCGCCAGCGGGACCTGCATTCTAAGGGCGTGAGCTGGGCCTAATACAATGACTGCCATACATGCGACGGTAATCGAGAGGAAGACCCGCCGCCGGAATGTACTACGCTCAATTCTCATAGACCGAGGCAATTTAACCGTTGCCGAGCAGAAAGAATTATTATGCCCCGCTGCTACGCGCCAGGCTATAGTAAAGCGTTCTAAACCACGATTTTTATAACTGTTTGACCGCACTAAGGAGATTCGCTGAATGCGCTATCTGGTTACGGGCGGTGCCGGATTTATAGGCTCGAATATCGTGGACGAACTCGTCCGCCGCGGCCGTCAAGTCATTGTCCTGGATGATCTTTCCGCGGGGAAAGAGTCGAACCTCAGTGACGTGCGCAGTAAGATCGATCTCCGCGTAGGCAGCATTACGGATTTGGCGGCTGTGCAGTCAGCATGTCACGGAGCCGACTATGTGATTCATTTGGCCGCGCGAACCTCGGTCCCGCGCTCGGTGCAGAACCCGATCGAGACAAATCACGTAAACATCGACGGCACCTTAAACGTGCTGGTAGCCGCCCGGGACGCAAAGGTGCGCCGAGTCGTTTTCGCCGCGTCCTCATCCGCCTATGGAGAGACGCCGACCCTTCCCAAGACGGAAGCGATGCCGGCAGATCCCATTTCTCCTTACGGGATTACGAAATATGTGGGCGAGCTTTACGCCAAGGTATTCGGCCGAGTTTACGGGCTCGAGAATGCCTGCGTTCGTTATTTTAATGTGTTTGGGCCTCGGCAGGACCCCAGTTCGCAGTACTCCGGAGTGCTCTCCCGGTTCATGCTGGCGGTGCTTGAAGGCCAGTCGCCGGTCGTGTACGGAGACGGAGAACAGTCGCGCGATTTCACCTATATTGAAAATATCGTGGACGAAACGTTGCGCGCCTGTGAGGCCCCAGGGGCAACCGGACTCGTTTTTAACGGCGGGACCGGCGCCCGTATCACGCTGAATCAAGTGCTAAAGATGCTTGAGAAGATCAGCGGAAGAAACATTCAGGCAAAATATGATCCACCCCGGACCGGAGATATTCGCGATTCTCAAGCGGATATCTCCCTGGCACAAAAGGTGTTGGGCTATAAACCACTGGTGCACTTCGAAGAAGGTTTACAGCGTACGTGGCAGTGGTACAAAAACGCCTACGGAAAGAAATAGCGTCATGTTTCATTTATTGTGGCCGTTCAGGTAGGCGGGAAGTTCCGCAAGGCTATCCAACATCAAGTCAGGCGGCGAGGTACGGAGGCCCTCCCGGCCTAGTCCATAGCTCACGCCACAAGCCCAGACACCGGAGTTCCGCGCAGTCTTGATATCGATTTCGGAGTCTCCCACGATCATCGCTTGCCCTGGCGTCACGCCAAGCTCGCGCAACAAGGTCTCCATGCCCATCGGATGTGGCTTCTTTTGTTCGAAGCTATTTCCACCGTAAACAAACCGGAAGTACCGCGAGAGATTCAGTCCATCGAGGATCGCGCGGCTGAAGTTTACCGGCTTGTTGGTCAAAACTGCCATCGGACGATCCTTCAAGAGCGCCAAGCCTTCGCGAACTCCGGGATACGCCACGGTGTTATCAAGCATGTGAGTACGGTAGTAACTCAGGAAATACGCTAGGCCAGTCTGGACTTCGTCGTCGCCCACATTTTTCAATCCCAGCGCACGCTGCACGAGCACCGACGCACCGCATCCCACCATGCCGAAAATTTCTTCATGCACTAAAAGCTCGCGGCCCATATGTTTGAGAGTCGCGTTGATCGATAGTGCCAGGTCCAGCTTTGAGTCAATCAAGGTGCCGTCGAGATCGAAGATCAGAGCTCGCACAGCAGAAAAGCGATTTTCGGCACCCGGCATTCCAGCCACACCTCATGGAAGATTCCGCGAGAAACCACAGAGATTTTATGTTGAGCGGAAGGAATTGTCACTTTGCGGGCGCGCAACGCGAGATGGAGTTATGTCCGGGAGGCTACAACTAGACGGCGCTCGCTGCTACAATAGTTTGTTTCCGCGGCGCTCGTTCCGCGCCGAGAGCAACCATGGCTGAAATCCACCCCTTTCGCGCCCTACGTTACGACACGAACAAGGTCAAGTTGGGTGAGGCGCTGACTCAGCCCTACGACAAGATCACTCCGGCGATGCAGGAACGGTATTATGCGGCGAGTCCCTACAACCTGATTGCCATCGAAAAGGGTCTTTCCTTACCCGGCGATTCCCCCGAGAACAACGTCTATACTCGCGCTGAAGAGACGATTAAAGACTGGATCATGAAAGGAATCGTTATCCAGGACGAGCTTCCTTCCATTTACGTCTACGCGCAGGAATACCTGGTTCCCGGTACGCAAACTCGCAAAGTGCGAATGGGCTTCATAGCGTTAGGCCGTTTGGAGGATTACAGCGCGAAGGTCGTCTTCCCACACGAGCGAACATTGTCTGCTCCCAAAGCGGACCGCATGGAATTGCTCCGGTATACGTACGCGCAGACCGGACAGCTGTTTATGCTTTACGACGACGCGGCAAGAAAAATTGACACTTATCTCGAAGAGATTGCGGGCAGGCCCACGCCGCTTGAAATGCGCGATGAATTCGATGTGACGCATCGGCTGTGGCCGGTCAACGATGTCGCGTTCATCCGGCGGATCCAATCTTCCATGGCGGAAAAGAAAATTATCATTGCGGACGGCCATCACCGCTATGAAACTGCTTTGAATTTTCGCAACGAACGCCGCAGCCAGCTCGGAGAAACAGATCCGCAGGCCGCTCATGAATTCGCGATGATGACGTTCATAAACTCGCACTCGCGAGGGTTAACCATCCTGCCGACGCACCGCTTGATTCGCAATGTCGCGAATTTTGATTTCGAACGATTCCGCGAAACGGTTGCGCCTTTCTTTGACTGGTATTCGTATCCGTTTCTCACCGCCGAGGAACGAGCGACAAGCTATGTCGATTTTCTGAAGGACCTTGGGCGACAGAATCACGGGCGCCGGGCAATAGGAATTTATCCAGGACCTATGGACGGACAGGCCGGCGCATTCTATTTATTTTTGCTGCGGCGCGATGTGAATCTCGAGACGCTTTTAGCGGATTTGACCGAAGCGCAGCGCGGGCTGGATGTTGTTCTTTTGCATCGCCTGATTCTGGAAAAAGGCTTGGGGATTACCGCCGAAGCGGTGACAGCAGAAAAAAATATTATTTACGAGCGCGATATGGGAAATGCAATCGCGGCGGCGGATCGAGGGGAAGCGCAATTGGCATGTTTGCTGAACCCGGTGCGTGTGCAACAGGTTGTTGAAATCGCATTAGGCGGTGAGGTTCTGCCCCAGAAATCGACCGATTTTTATCCGAAGCTCTTGAGCGGAGCGGCCATCTACCGTATCAGGGGCCAAGTGGACCAGTAGTGTATGCACACAACCCCAGCACAGCATAGGCTGAGCCGCGGCCTGAAATTTCCGGCGTGAATTACTTAGCGAAGCTTTGAACCGCCAGGGCTTCACTGTCGTAGGTGTCGAACACGGTCATCAGCTTGGTGACCTGCAACACTTCCTTAAACTTTGAACCGAGGTTGGCCAGTTTTAACGTAGCCCCTTGCGAGCGGGCACTGTGGAAAGTGGCTACCAGGGTACCGAGGCCGGCGCTGTCGATATATCCCACGTTCGCGAGATTCAACACAATCTTTTTCTTCCCCGCAGCCAGCAGACTTTTTACCTTCTCGCGAAATGCATTGCTTTCTTCTCCCAGCACAATGCGTCCCTCGATTTCAAGGACGGTAACGCCATTCACTTCTTGATCCGTCATCCTCAGTGCCACGTTCACGCCTCCTGGAAGTCTTAAACCCCTTTTTTAGAGTACCGATCCGAAGAAGCCATACTCTGCTCTTCGGCAGTTTGGCCGGCTCTCAGTAAAAATCCGAGCAAGACATATAATAACCGCAAGCCGGGCAAATCAACTTGCAACTTCGCGGAGCCAGCCGGGCCGAGCAGCCTGGGCAGAACTCGGACGCAACTTCCGGCTCTCGTTTTATCGAACCGGCACCGGTTTGCGACCCGGACTCGCCTTCCCGAAGGTTGACTGCCGTTGGCTGTGTCATATCCGGGCGCTCTTTGAACGAATGTTTATAGCACATCCCGCGCCAAGGGAAAAGCAAACCTCGACGCTTCCGAGAGATAAGTGCGGAGGCTCGCAGCACGCAGTATTGACACCGGAAGTCGCCCCTTTGTTCCCGATTGATCGGCGGCCATTTATATCGATCGAACATCGAGTAAATCTAGTCCGCGCTGGTGTAGAATCCTGTGCAACCGCGCGGTAGAGAAGCGCGTCTTATCACTAGCGAGCGGAGCGACTTTGAAGCAGAACCTTCAATTCGCGCTAGGTGTCAGCGTCCTTGTAGCCGGTTTGGGATTCTGTGCTTACCCCCTGCACGCTCAGCGCGGCGCGCGCGCGTTTCGCGTTTCCTCCCCGCCCCGGACGCGGGCAGTCTGTTCTCAAGCGAGCGCCCCGTATGCTCCGAGCCTTGTAGCGGTGAGAAATCGACAACTCCTCCAGCCTTCTGCCAGCCAGTCCAATCCGATTCTCGTTACCGCTTCCAAATTTCCGCCGGTCAACCGACGTCGCCCGGTGACTCCGGTTCCTCCGCTGAGAACAACGGGATCCTATTGGATTTTTGACGGCGGAACGTATTGGGTTCCTGCCGATAGCGAACAGGCTGCCGAGCAGGCAACCGTTGATCAAACCACGGCAGATCAGATGGGCGGCGGCCAGTCCGTCGATTCCGATCAGAATCAGTCGCTGAGAGCTGGCGTCGGAATTGAGCAAGTTCCGGGCCCAGACTCGCAATCTTCCGCGGAGAATTCCTACTCGTCTCAGCGGGAAGCAGAGAAGGAATCGTCACCAGTTCTTGACGAAGGAGAGTTCACGTTGGTGCTAAATGACGGAAGGCAGATCGAAGCCGTGGCGTTCACCCACGCTAACGACTCGATCGTCTATATCACCACCGCGGGCAGCCGATACACAATCGCGGCCAATGAACTCGATGCAGAATCGACCGCAAGGGTCAATCAAGAACGCGGAACACCGTTGCAGTCGCCTCTCTAAATATCCGTCACTTCCATCGCGAAGAGTTCTTGATTTCACAGATCCGAACGCTGAGCAGGCTCAGGCATGTAAGGGCCCGCTTCGGCGGGAAGGCCTGCCCGTTCGAACTGAATCGTTGTGTGCGTGATCCTGAAGTCATGGGTCAGCACTTCGCGCACCTGATCGAGAATTTTTTCGCTGTCTTCCATATGCATGTCGGGTATGCGGACGTGGCAGGAGAGCGCTGTCAAATCAGTGCCCAGGGTCCAAATGTGGATATCGTGAACTTCTTGCACACCTGTGACGCGTAGCACGGCGGTCGCAACTGCGTCGAGGCGCATCTCTCTCGGCAGGCCTTCCAGAAGAATGTGGCTGCTCTCGCGAAGAATGCCGGTGCCAGACCACAGCACCATTGCGCCGATCCCGATACCAATCACCGGATCGATCCAAACCGCGCCGGTCCAGCGAATGCAAAGCGCGCCTACCACGATGGCGACATTGGAAAGGGCGTCGCCCAGATTATGGATCCAAACACCGCGGATGTTCAGGTCGCGCCGGCCTCGGTGAACTGCCAGGGTGATGCCGCCGTTGATGACCAACGCAAATACTGACACCCATAGCATGATCCCCGTTTGGACTTCGACCGGGTTCCGCAGCCTTGCAACCGATTCATATATTAGGAACAGAGACAGGATGGTAAGCAGCATAGCGTTTACGAATGCTGCCAGGATGCCTCCTCGGTGATAGCCGTAGGTTTTTTCTGCGGTGGGCGGGCGTTTGGCCCAGCGCATAGCCAGCCAGGAGATTACGAGGGTCGGAACGTCCGTTAGGTTGTGAATGGCGTCGCTCACGAGAGCGATGGAATGGCCGGCGTAGCCTGCGATCACCTCGGCTGCGACGAGGACGAACGTTGCAACTACGGCCGCGCCTATGATGCCCGTCATGCCTTCCTGCGGCAGATGCACGTGCGAATGGCCGCCCAACCCCTGGCTGTGGCCGTCTTCGTGCGCATGGCCGTGGCTATGCTCTGAACCTTTGCGTGAATGGACGTGCATCGGATGAATTCTACTCGCTGGGCATGTTTAGGCACAGCCCGGAGCAGTAAAATGTGACTTAACTACACCGAAAGCTTCGGAAAAGCCCGGAATGAACTCTCTAAGTGAAACTGGATTGACTTCAATCGCCGCCAGCACCTACCATTGCAACAGATACTTTACCAAACCTATGAAAATGCACCGGAGCGCAGGCGGGGGGCCTCGAAATTCGCGCTGGCGATGACCCACCACGTTGCCAAGCTGGTCTTCTGGGGAGTGCGCGGCTCGACGCCGACGCTCGAGCGCGATACATGGCGCTACGGCGGCAACACGCCTTGCCTTGAGCTGACCGCGCCGGACGGCACGCACTTTATTTTGGATTGCGGCACAGGCATGCGGATGCTCGGCAACCGTTGGACTCGAGCACACGGTAACAATGGCATCGAAGCCCACATTCTGGTCACTCATTATCATTGGGACCACATTCAGGGGATTCCATTTTTCAACCCGTTTTTCCAAAGCCAGAACCGTTTCCACTTTTACAGTTTCCAATCGAAATACCTGGGGCCTGACAGCCTTCGTCAAGTGCTCGAAGCGCAGCTTGCCAGCCCGTACTTTCCCGTGGACGTCAACATGATGACGGCGGGGCGCGAATTTCACGAAATCAAAGGTGGAGAGAAATGGGCAGTTAATGGGACGCAGATTTCTTGCGCGTGGCTGAACCACCCTCAGGGCTGCTTGGGATACCGTATTGAAACAGCGGGTGGGTCGGTGGTCTATGCCACCGACAACGAACCTGGCGTTCCAGAACTTGACCAGAATCTGCGGCAACTCGCACAAGGCGCCGATGTACTGATATATGACTCGCAGTATTCACCCGAACAACTTGCGTCGGAACGGAAGGGCTGGGGCCATTCGAGCTGGCTGGAAGGCGTGAAGATTGCGCGCGACGCGAAAGTGAGAAACCTGGTTCTGTTCCACCACGATCCGGACTCTCTCGACAAAGTTGTGGATGGTTTTCTTTCCGCGGCGCGGCAGGAATTTCCGGCTACCTGGGCGGCCACCGAAGGCATGTCCATTACGATGAGCGAGCGTGGCGTGAATGTGGAGGGACGCGAGACACGAGTGGGACAGCGGCGGCGGTTGCGTTTTACGGCGATCGTCAGCGGGCAATCCGAAGACGGTAAGACCTTCGAAGAGAAAGCTACTGTCCGGGATATAAGCTTGCAGGGGGCATATCTGTGCCTAAACAACCGGCCGAAATTGCAGTCGGAAGTGCGCGTGGTGATAGAAGCGGCAGGGGACCCGGCGGCTGCTAGTATGCTTTCCTTGCGTGGAACTGTCGTTCATTTTGATGCCGGCCGTGAAAAAACCCAGAATGGCGTGGGGGTCGTTTTCATCGACGACGCGGATCCTGCACGACCTCACGACTAATTTAGCCAACTCAACGAAGGCACCCTCTAAATTCCCGCGAGATTCACTGTCCTAAATTATTGCTATGCTTTATCGATGGGTGTACATTTCACGTCCTAATTGGAGGCGTGCGATGAAGACACAGTACCGCATTTCGTTGGTGGCTGTGCTGGCTATTGCTGTCTTCACATTCACGTCTCAGGTCGACGCGCAAAGACCAAGAAATCGCGCCCAAGTACACTCCATGCAAGCAACCCGCGACGCGTCGGGCGTGCATGCAGATAAATTTGACAGTACCGGGCCGGTTACTTTCACTTGCCTGAATGCCGTTTCCGAAACACCGAATGCACAGCCCGAACCGTCCTGCCATATCACCGCGCCCGGTTTCAACGGGACGTTGAAAAAAGGAGAGGGTGGCAAAACGACGGGAGCTGGCGCTATAACTCTTACGTGCAATGGGCCAGGCAATTTACGCTGTAGTGCTCGAGTAGACATCCCCGCCCCCAGCTAAATATCATCGATCCGCTGAGTTTGACATCGCGAGCGAAACTATTCGCTACTTTTCAGTTTGGAGAGTTGTTCATCGAGGTCGGCCAAGGCGCGAGTGAGCTGTTCGCGATAACGAGAATTCTGACTGGATTGTAATTCTTTTTCCACGCGGGCCCGCGATAGAAGAAGTGTCTCGGTCTTGCGGCGTACTTCAAGCTGATCCTGAGTTAGTTGTCTCTTATTTGCGCGGCTTTCTTTGGACTCAAATTCCTGGACTTGACCCTCAACGGCTTTGCTTTCCCACCCTCTCGCCATGTCTCGATTTTATGCCGTGGATGATCTAGAACCCCACGATATTTCAAGCAAATTTCTTCCACGAAGGATAGTCAACCGAATACACGCCGTGCGCCTCTCACAACATCATCACATTGAATGACGATACAGTGACGCTTGCTGGAAACTCCGGTGATTCCCGTATGGCTGAAGCCCAGTTGGTCAGGCACGTTAACAGGTTGAACAGGTTGCGGATTCCCGCTGAAAGTGCAATATGTGACAGGTGACTATGCCACCAGAAGCGTCGCGCCGGCTAACTCAAGAGGCCTCGGCTCCGGTCGCTGCCAGCGGTTCAATCCCACTGCGGAAGTTCGGTAGGCACGATGTGGAGGTCTCCGCGCTGGGGCTCGGCGGACACCATCTTGGGGATGCGGAAGATGAGCAAACCGCTATCCGGATAATTCACGAAGCTGTCGGCAACGGAATCACATTTTTCGACAACTGCTGGGAATACCATCGCGGGAAGAGCGAAAACTGGATGGGTCAGGGTCTGAAGGGAAGGCGTGACAAGGTCTTCCTCATGACCAAAGTCTGCACCCATGGACGGGACGGTTCCTTAGCCCTGCAGATGCTCGAACAATCGCTCAACAGACTGCAAACCGACCATCTCGATCTTTGGCAAATTCACGGCGTAGCGTTCGACAATGACCCTGAACTGTTTATACGCCCGGGTGGCGCTGCCGAAGCGCTACAGAAAGCCAAGCAGCAAGGAAAAGTTCGGTTCGTTGGGTTCACCGGTCACAAAGACCCCACGATCCACTTGAAAATGCTCCAAACCGATTTTCCTTTCGACGCAGTACAAATGCCGCTGAATTCTTTCGACGCTAATTTTCATAGTTTCGAGATTCAAGTTTTGCCTGAGCTAATTCGTCGAGGCATCGCGCCGCTTGGAATGAAGCCGTTAAACGGCCATGGTGAAGCGATCCAACAAGGCGCCATCAGCGCTGAAGAAGCTCTGCGTTATGCCATGAGCCTGCCGGTAGCCACCACGATCACCGGCATGGAGACACTAGATGTGCTTCACCAGAATTTGAGAGTCGCGCAAGGCTTCCAGCCTATGACCTCTGAAGAAATGCAGGCTTTGCGGGATCGTACCAGGTTGGCCTCTGCAGACGGGCGCTTCGAGCTTTACAAAGTGTCGCTGAAATTCGATAACCCTGAAGCTCGCCTGGCGCACGGCTTCCCGCTCGATATGCAGTCCGAAGAGGTGAAAGAAATGGTGCAGGCGCCTGCAAACACTGGACATCCTTTTCCTGTAATTCCGAAATAGATTGTCTGGGCGGAGGATTTGCGTGTCCCATGAGAAAGCCGTCAGTCGCCGAACTTTTGTAAAGGGGGCAGCCGTGTTGACAGCTTCGGCCCTGGTAAACCCCGGCTTGGGACTAGCGGGACAATCACCTCAGACCGGCTCGCCTGATCAGATTCCGCAGCGGCAGCTCGGTAAGACCGGCGTACAAGTGTCCGCGCTCGGAGTGGGCGGGTATCATCTAGGTTCAACGAAAGATCAACAAGAAGCGAATGAGCTGGTTGCGCGCGCACTCGATTCTGGAATCAATTTCTTTGATAACTGCTGGGACTATCATGACGGGCTGAGCGAGGAGCGGCTCGGGGCTGCGCTGAAAGGCAAGCGCGATCAAGCCTTCGTCATGACAAAAGTCTGCACGCACGGACGCGGCAAGGACGTCGCCATGCAACAGCTCGAGGAATCCCTGCGGCGGCTGCAAACCGATCATTTGGACTTGTGGCAGATTCATGAAGTGATCTACTACAACGACCCAGACCTTATTTTTGCCCCGGGCGGCGCGGCCGAAGCTCTGTTGGCGGCGAAACAACAAGGAAAGGTCCGCTTTGTTGGATTTACCGGTCACAAGGATCCGGCCATTCATCTAAGAATGCTCACGCAAGACTTTCCATTCGATACGGTACAAATGCCGCTGAACTGCTTGGACGCGACATTCCGCAGTTTTGAAACGCAGGTGATGCCGGAAGCGAATCGTCGCGGCATCGCGGTCCTTGGTATGAAGAGCATGGGTGGCTCGGGAGAAATTGTTTCGCACGGCGCCGCAACGCCGTCGGATGCGCTTCGTTACGCGATGAGCCTTCCCGTTGCAACTACGATCAGCGGAATGGATTCGCTGGACGTGCTAAAACAGAACCTCGCTATAGCGAAAGGTTTTCAACCCATGAAACCTGAAGAGATGCAGGCGCTCCGCGAGCGCGTAAGAGTCTTTGCCGCCGATGGGCGCTACGAGCTCTTCAAAACCACGAAAAAGTACGATGGCGCGGTCGGCCGCCAGCAACATCACTATCCATCTGCAGAAAAGCTTCCCGCTTAATTTGCGATTGAATGAAATGCAAAGCCGAACCCAAAGCTCAGTCTGCTGAATTCAGCGAGCGCCGGCGTCCCTACATCCAATTGCCGAGGGTGCCTGCGGAGTTGTCGTCTGGAACCAAGGATTGTAATCTCAGGGAGTCATTCTCAATCGTCGTCCCAACTACGAGGTTCCGATGACACTTAACGAATACAAGAAGAAGCGTCACTTTGGAATTTCGCCCGAGCCGCCAGGTGAGGCCAGCGGCGGGAAAAACCGCGATTCCGAGCTTCTTTATGTCGTTCAAAAACATCGCGCTACGCAAGTTCATTACGATTTCCGGCTCGAATGGCACGGCACGCTTCTTTCCTGGGCCGTCCCGAAAGGGCCTTCGCTTGACCCGTCAGTCAAACGCCTGGCGATGCAAGTAGAAGACCATCCGGTCGAATATGCTGTGTTCGAAGGCGTAATACCGGAAGGCGAATACGGCGGCGGCACGGTGATGGTATGGGACAACGGTATATGGGAGCCAGAGGTTGAAGACGTGGACGCCGCGTTGCAAAAAGGGGATCTGAAGTTCACGCTGCATGGCAAAAAGTTGAAAGGATCGTGGGTGCTCGTACGGACGCGCGGCTACGGGCGAAGCTCGGACAAATCCTGGCTGCTGATCAAGCATCGCGATCAATTTGCTTCGACACGGGATATCACCATGGAGGGACCCCGCTCGGTCATCAGCAAGCGGCTTTTGGCAGACATCGCTCGCGACGGCGGAGGCAACGTGGAGAAAGCTGCGACCGGTGATCCATCGCCTAAAAGTACAAATCGACGGCCCGCCGCGCGCGCAAAACGCGCTTCGGCGGCTCCGAAACGCCGGAAGCGTGCAACCTAGAATCGAGCCCATCGTTCGCCCAGAATATTATTGAAGAACGTCATTCCATTTCGGATCCAGCCCATGCTTGCGACGCTGGTGCCTGAGCCCTTCCATCGGGAAGGCTGGATATATGAGGAGAAATACGATGGCTATCGCATCGTGGCTTACAAGGAAGGCAACCGCGTGCAGCTACTTTCCAGAAACTCGATAGATCGGACGGAACGGTTCGCGCGAGTGGCGACGGCTGTGCGAGCGCTGCCATTTCTCACTTTGCTGCTCGACGGCGAAGTAGTGGTATTTGATCGCAAGAAAGTTTCGCGATTCCAACTTCTGCAACAAGGAAAATCTGAATTCATTTACGCCGTATTCGATTGTGTCTACAAGAATGGCAAATCATTGATGCGCGATCCCCTTTCTTCGCGACGCGCAGAAATGGAAGCGGCCGTTGCGCCCGATTCAACCGGCGCTCTTTTGCCATCCCGGGTGCTGGCCGCCAACGGTTTGCAGGCATATCGCGTGGCACAACGAAGAGGATTTGAGGGGCTGGTTGCAAAGGATCTGGCATCCCTCTATGTGGAAGGGCGTTCGAATAAGTGGCTGAAGGTAAAAATTCATCAGGAAGATGAATTCGTGATTGTGGGTTTTACCCGGCCTTGCGGCTCGCGAAAACACTTCGGAGCCCTCCTGCTGGGCGCGTACCATCGAGGGAAACTACGCTACGTGGGGAAGGTTGGAACAGGGTTTGACGAGCAGGCGCTGGCTTCGCTCGATCGCAAGTTTCTTCCGTTTGTCCGCAAGAAATCGCCATTGGTCGATTCACCGCGCGCGAACGACGTCACGTTTCTCGCGCCCAAACTCGTTGCGCAAATTGCCTACCAGGAATTGACTGAAGACAACAAACTGCGCCAGCCTGTCTTCCTGGGCCTGCGCGACGATAAGAATCCGCGCGAAGTTGGTATGCCCGGAGTTTCTCGATGAGAAATGTAAAATCTCGCAAGCAGCCTGCGAAAACGCTGCCAGCCATTTCTAACCCAGACAAAGTCTTCTGGCCGGATGAGGGATATACAAAGCGCGATCTTGCGGAGTACTACCAGGCGATCTTCCCCAAGCTCGAGCCATACGTCCGAGACCGCATCCTGTCGATGGAACGTTGTCCGGATGGCATGGGCGGTTCGTGTTTTTACCAAAAGGAAATTCCGAAAGGAATGCCTTCCGGCACGCCGTCAAAACGAATGAAACACGCCGGCCGTTCCACGGAATACACAAACTATGTGGTCGGCGGTTCCCTTCGCACCGAGCTAGCCTTGGTAAATTTAGGATGCATCGCCGTGCATGTCGCCGGCACGCGTGCGAACTCCGGCCGGAAACCTGATTGGGTTTGCTTCGATCTTGATCCCCCGTCTGGAAAATTTGCTGATTCAGCCCGAGCGGCAATCGTCATGAAAGAGGCCTTGGACGTTCTAAAACTGATTTCCTACGCCAAGACCTCTGGCAGCCGAGGCGTACATATATTCGTTCCGATCCGACTGGGACCGGAAGCCGACGAGGTGCTCTCATTCGCACAAGCGGTGGTCGGTCGGATTGCGGCCGCACATCCAGGAGATTTTACGATCGAACACTCCATCGCGGCCCGCGGGCACCGCGTTTATTTGGACCCTTTTCGCAATGGCTTCGGGCAAACTGTCGTCGCGCCCTATTCCGTTAGAAGGCGCCCCCAAGCGCCGTTTTCCGCGCCGCTTGATTGGTCCGAGTTAAATCCGGCGATGGATCCTGCGGATTTCAATATGGGGAATTATCAAAAAAGATTGAAACGTGTGGATCCCTGGACGGACTTCTTCAAAAATCGCCAACCGCTGAAGGCTGCAACTCAGCTGCTTAAGAAATTGTAACCGGCTTTCCTTCGGGCCCAGGCCAACTGCGAACGGCTTTCACACCTATTGCAGAATCCAATCGATCGGCTTGTCGGCGAATTCGAAATCGCATCTTTGGCCCACCGTGCCCGGACTGTCCACTTGCGTGACTCTCGCCTTCCCGATGAAATGCGCGCTCCCGGTTGCAAGAGAGACTTCCACGATCGTATTTAGGCCGATGAGCGCAGTACATCCGCACAAAAAGCCGGTCGCGCTAAGGTTTTCCGTGGCGATGACGATTTCGAAGTCCGTGTCAGTGGAGTCTATACCTCGAAGCTTCAGCATGATTCTCAAACGGACGCGCGGCTTGGGTTGGCCTGCATCGCGGCTCAGCACGATCAAGCCAGCCAGTTTTTTCTGCAGCGCGTCTATGTCCACTGGCTTTTGAAAAAAGCCCTTCGCGCCAATATCTTCACAGAGTTTTTTATAACGCTCGCTGGATTCTCCCGATACGATCAGGATGGGAATGTGCGCGGTAAAGCTGAGGGAGGAAAGAGTCTGGCACACTTCGAACCCGGAATATTTCGGCATCATCAAATCGAGCAGGACGGCAGCGGGCTTATGTTGCAGCGCCAGCGCCAGTGCTTCTTCCGGCGAGCCACTGACGATGACGTTGTAAGAATTCTTCAACCGGAAGCTCATTACCTTCCTCACTGATTCATCGTCATCTATGATGAGCAGCGTGGGCATGGTGGTGTCCCGCTTTTTCGCTGTTTCAGCGCCCTTGTCTATCTGTAGTGTGTTCGACATTTTCTTCTGTGACTCCTTCACCGGTAAGTTGCGCCAGCATCTCTCCAACGTGTTGCAGCAATTGCGCTCGCGAGAAAGGTTTTCTCAGGATCACAATTCCTGATTCGAGCACGCCGTGGGTCGCAACGGCGCCGTCGGTATATCCGGACATGTACAGGACTTTCATTCCCGGGCGTTTGGGCGACAGATGTTCAGCCAACTCGCGGCCGTTCATGCCTCGCATCACGACATCGGTTAACAGCAGGTGAATGTCACTATCAAATTTCCCTGCGACCTCAAGAGCTTTGGTCCCATCTTCCGCTTCGAGAACCTTGTAGCCGCTTTCTTTCAGGATTTTGCATGCCAGCTTTCGAAGAGACGGTTCATCTTCGACTACGAGAATCGTTGCGGAAACGCGGGACGTAAAGAGTGGTTCGCTTCGAACGGCCTCGGGCTCGGCGCCTTCGGCGCGCGGAAGGTACACTTGAAATTTAGAACCTTTTCCAATTTCGCTCTCGAGCCAGATATACCCGCCGCTTTGCTTGACGACCCCGTACACCGTCGCCAGTCCCAGCCCTGTTCCTTTGCCTTGCTCTTTCGTGGTGTAAAACGGCTCAAATATATGCGACTGCACTTCCGCGCTCATACCCGTGCCGGTATCACTCACTTGCAGCATTGCGTAATGTCCTGGAACGATGTATCTCTTGCGGCGCGCGTCGTTTTCGTCCAAATCGGCATTCATCGTCTCGATTCTAAGCTTCCCACCTCGCGGCATGGCGTCACGCGCATTTACAGCAAGATTCAAAATGACTTGCTCGATCTGCCCCCGGTCTGCCTTGATCCTTTCGAGGTTTGGGGACGAAATGATTTCCAGATCGACGTCTTCACCGATGAGTCGGCGCAGCATTTTTTCAACATCGGCCACAATTGAATTGAGGTTCAGAATCTTCGGCTCCAGAACTTGCTTGCGGCTAAAAGCCAAAAGCTGTTGCGTAAGCGCAGCCGCGCGTTGTCCCGCCTTTTCGATCTCATCGACCGCCTCTCTCATCGGATCGTCGGCGGCCATCATCTGCTGCAACGCTTCGCTGTACCCAATGATCACCCCTAGAATGTTATTGAAATCGTGGGCGATCCCTCCCGATAGTTTTCCCACTGCTTCCAGTCGTTGCGACAAAAGCAATTGTTGCTCCAGCTGCCTCCGCTCGGTGATGTCGCGATTCACAATGATCAGCTTTTCCACTTCTCCGTGAGAGTTCCTTACCGCGCTGGCAGTGGATTCCAGCACACGCCACTCGCCGCTCTTGTGCCGAATACGGTACTCGACTCGACGCCCGATCCCAGTTTTTTTCGCTTCGTCGGCGGCGAGTTTCACTGTGGGCTGATCGTCAGGATGGATTTGTTCGTACGCGGAAGTTTTTTCCAGGTCCTCGGGAGTGTAACCAAGCAATTTCTCGTAAGAAGGGCTGTTGTAAAGACGCTCTCCGTGTACCGTTACGACCGCGATCATATCCGCCGCATTTTCTCCGATCAAGCTGAACAGCTCTTCTTGCGCCAAAAGGTGCAGACGAAAACGATGAATTTGCAGTTGTTGATATACGACGTACACAACAAAGAGGAAAACCATGCCTACTAATCCGCGCATCGCCAGATGAATATTGAGGGCATCCCAAAGTTGACGCTGAAGGATATACATAGTGAGGGAAAGGGAAATGATCCCTAGAGTGAGTAACAGAGTGACCAGCACACCGGAGAAGGAAAGCCACCATTGCTTTCGCTCTACCCGCCGCAACCCGGCCTTTATCGACAGAGCGTCTCTCGGGGGATTAGTTTTGAGTAATGTCATATCCAACGTGTCCGGAGAATGTGGAGGTCGTTCTTTGGAGCCTTATGCCTGAGTTGCTAAAGACATCCGTAAGAACCGTAATCCAAGAGGCCCTACAACCAGTGTGCACAACAGCACATCGGTGGATTTCATGTTAACTGTTAGGTGCATACATCGAAACGCGTTATCTTCCATTTGTCTATAGCTTGGAAGCGGGCATGCTCAGAACGGTGCACGTTCGCTGCCACGGAATGGAACCTAATCCACTTGTTCTCGAACTTCCTTCCCGTAGCTTTGGCGGGCGTTTTTCGAGCGTCGGTGTTCATGCCCCAAAATCGCACGCCCGGTCCCTTTGCGAATCATTCGCAATGCGCTTGATTTCGCCTTCTATTGACAATCCGCATTACGCAAAAATAGAATCTGGCGCTCACTCCAAGGCGGCCCGGTCATGTCATTTAAACTTCTCGCATACGTGTTCGGCTGTCTGGCTAGCCTCGCGGTGGTAGTTTCTTTCCGATCCGTACGGCTGCGCCAAATACTTCTGCTTCTCGTCAGCTACCTTTTGTATTTACTCTGGGGGCCGTGGTTTCTCGGAGTCTTGCTCTTCAGTTCCATCTGCAATTATTTTCTGGGAGCCTGCCTAAGAAGCGGCGTGACGTTGGGGCGTCTATGGCTGGGAATAGCATTCAACCTACTTCTGTTGGGAACTTTTAAGTACCTCCCCGGCTTCGCAAGCTCAGCCCCTACGAAAAAAGAATGCGCTCAGGCTTATGCATACCTCCGTGTCGGCTGTTTTGGATGGGACGACACGGCATCGGTGGTGGACGCATCTTTAGTTCCTTCCTATCACGGCACTTCGTCGTATTTGGTTATGACCAAGTACAATAATTATGCTGGCGTCGGCAGCGGCGATGGCGTGAACAGGCTCGCGGTCTTGGATCCAAATGCTTCAATGGATGATCTGGTGATCAAGAATGTAAAGGTCATGAAAGATGTGCTGACCATAAAGGGGGTCACGCCGGATCCTAATTTCCGAACTTTCCGCATGCCGTCCGGGAATGGTGCATCAATACGGCAGCAGTAGATGCGAGCACTAAATCTATCCTCGCAAACAGTGAGGATGGCACGCTGTATCGATGGGACTTGGTTGGCAATGAGTTTTCGGAAAGAATTCCGCTCACCACGGGAATTGGGGAGCTACACCTGAGCAGTTTTCGGCCATTTAATTCGCGATCAATGACGCGATCCTTTTCGCCGTCGGACGCTAATAGCGCTGCAGATGTTCCGACCACTAAACCTGGCTGAACAACAGAGGTGCGCCAAGCTTGTTCGTGTACTTGGGCCGGTAGCGATCGGTGTTGTACAGCGTGGAGACGTCCACCTTTCGCGAGCCCGATGAAGAGTCCGGTAGCGATGTGGCTGAATAGCAACCATTCTGGATTCCGACCATTCGCCCAGTGACGCCGTCACGAATCAAGTCCAAGGCAATGTTTGCAAATGTGATTGCCACGATTTTGTCGATGGCGTCGGGTTCGCCGCTGCGCAAATCATAGGTCAGGTCGCTCGCCATCGTTTCCTGGCCTGTTCGGCGTTGCAATCCTTCCGCCAGAGCGTGTCCGATATCGGCCTTTTTACGGTGGCCGTAAGCGTCCGCTTCCCCAACCTCGTCAACCGCACGTTGTTTCCACACGGCTCCTTCGGACACGACAACCAGCGAGTAATTGCTGGGATTGTTTCGTTTGTCTTCCATCAAAAGATCAGTAACACGCTCAAGATCAAAGGGGTACTCAGGGATCAGGCATCGGGCGGCGGTCACGTAAGCAGTGTAAAGAGCCGTGAAACCGGCGTCGCGTCCAAAGATGCGGAAAACGCCGATGCGCTCGTGAGAGCCGAGCGTTGTGCGTTGTCGCGTGATCGATTCCTTCGCACGCGTGATAGCAGTGGAAAACCCAATGCAATACTCGGTGCCGTGGACGTCGTTGTCCATCGTTTTCGGCACCCCAATCACTGGGAACCCTTTTGACGAGAGTACTGTGGCAAAGCCCAGTGTGTCGTCGCCGCCGATAGCTATCAGACAGTCAATTCCCAGCCGCTCTAAATTCTCGATGACTACGCTAGTGAAGTCGTAGTTCTTCCCGTCGAAAGGAAGATTCTTTAGTCGCGCACTTGAAATGTGTTCTGGAACCTTTGAGCTTGCCACACGGCTGGGATTCGTGCGCGAAGTGTGAAGGATTGTGCCGCCGGTGCGATCGATGGTTCGCGTATTTTCGCGCGTCAGGTGACGATGATAAGCAGTGTCGGCTTCAGCCTTCTCGTCGGGATTCATGTGCGTCAAACCTTGCCATCCTTTGCGAATGCCGATCACGCTCCGTCCCATTTCGCTTGCGCCGTACACCACGGATTTAATGACTGAATTCAAGCCTGGCACATCGCCGCCCCCAGTCAAAATGCCAATACTATTTCTCGCAGCCATCTGTCTATGAACTCCTGTTGGATTGGAACCGCCGCATTGCAATCGATCTCTGTTCTGCATCATCTGACAATGCACCGAGTATGATAACCGACACTAGGAGTCGCGCAGAACAAAGAGATTGATATGACACACGGGTGCGTTATGCCCTTAGTCCATAGGATGTAGGATAATTGAACAAGTTCGGCCGGCAGGATAGCAGTCACTCATTGGCCAGACTCACTCGAGTTTGGAGAGAAACTACGACAGATTTACTACAATGACCGTTTTCTGCCGTTTCGAATTCTCGACACAATTCGCGAAACCCATATAAAATCATCGAGTTACTTTCGGCGGGCCTGTAGCTCAGCTGGTTAGAGCAGCGGACTCATAATCCGTCGGTCCCAGGTTCGAATCCTGGCGGGCCCACCAACAATTCAAAACATTTAGCCGCCTTCTCACCTCTCCGAAGATTTCATCATTGTCGGGAATTTTGTCGGGACTCCGATGTCATCTGGTCAACCGAAGAAGAACTGATCATCTCCACAATTGAGCAGGCCGAATTGGTACCGCGTCCGGAGGCGATACGTCGAATGCAACGGCGCAGGAGGGCTTCGCTCTTTGCCATCGATAGGGCGTGGTACGCGACTCGATTGGATGATCCGTGGCTACTGGATTTTTCGATTCCGCTGCGCACCAGAGCCGGCCGCTTTGTTCTGGCCGTTCCGGTCGGCGGGCGGCGCCAGGGTGGGCTTGTTTCGTTCGACTCTCCCGAAAAAAGCAGAACAAGCGGCCGAGAGGTTAAGAGGCACAGCCGGGTTTCCAAACGTCAGAATCGAGCGTTCTCGGCAACTAGGCAGCCACCACGTCGTTCGGTGGGGAGAGGCAAGTAGAAAGCGAGTACTAGTCCGTTCAATCTACTTTGACCGCGGGATTCCCAGCTGTCGCTAAGCGAGCTGAATAAGGTTTATGTCATTGAATGGTGGCGAGTAATGCGATTCCGGCGGACATGCGTTCTCTTTTGTCGCCGAATCACGCGCGAAGAGGAGAAGGCTTCCGCTTAAGCTTCGAGTCCGCCTTCGGCCATCGCAAGGAGCTCGCCGAATCTCCACATTCACTTGATTGCGACGAAACCTCTCCGCGATCGCTTTCCCGATATCGCTGAATTTCCCGGTCGCTAGCGCGATGACACTGGGTCCTGCGCCGCTCAAAGCGATGCCTAATAATCCGGGCATGCGCGGCATCGCCAAAATGTCGGCCAGCCCCGGGATAAGACCCTGGTGATAGGGATGATGCAGGCGGTCCTGCACGGCATCCCAAGCGAGATCGTAGCGCCGTTCCTGGATCGCCGCGACCAGAAGCGCCGCCCTTTGCACGTTGTGTATGGCGTCGGCCCGCTCCACGCTCCGAACTCCGCTTCAGGCAGAAAACCCATGTTATTACGTCCGACGTATGTGAACCTGGAATGTCTTTCAACAGGAATCCTATCGAAAGAGCCTTCATTACGCAGAGACGCTGTGTTGACTCATCTATGTCGCTGTCCTAAGATGCCGCGCAACGAGGTTCCTCGCGAATGGCGATCGAGCGCCTGGGCCACTATCGCCTGCTGGAACAGATCGGCTCCGGCGGCATGGGCGAAGTTTATCGCGCGCGCGACGAGCGCCTCGACCGTGACGTTGCCATAAAGATTCTGCCACTCAGGATTAGAGATAACCCACCCGCTCGCAGCCGGCTGCTCGCGAAGCGCGCTCCGCATCGCAACTGAACCATTCGCACATCTGCACGATTTACGAAGTCAACGAAGAAGACGGTGTCGCGTTCATCGCGATGGAGTACGTTGCCGGACGTTCGCTCGGCGCGATCATTTCGCCGGACGGTCTTCCTACCGAGCAGGTTGTCCGCTACGGCACGCAGATCGCTGACGCTCTTGCCCATGCTCACCAACGGCGGATCGTCCACCGCGATCTGAAGCCGGCAAATGTCACGGTGACTCCCGACGGCAATGCGAAAGTGCTCGACTTCGGCCTGGCGACGAGGCTCCGCGCAGAAGAAATAGAGGTCGTGACGCGCTCGAGAGGTGAACCTCGGCGAATCCGAGCCGCTCGCCGGGACGCTGCCCTACATGGCGCCGGAGCAACTCCGCGGCGAGGCGGCCGACGCGCGTTCCGACATATGGGCGCTCGGCATACTTTTGTATGAAATGGCTTCCGGCCATCGGCCGTTTTCGGGGCAATCGGGATTTGAACTGACTTCCGCGATCCTTCGCGATCCTCCGCCAACGCTGCCCGATCATGTTCCCGCTGGACTTGTGGCTGTAATCCGGAAGTGCATAGCGAAAGAACCGGCAGCCCGCTATCAGAGCGCTGCTGAAGTTCGGTCAGCGCTGGAAACGCTCGGGTGAACGGCACCTTCAATATCCGCGCCACGCGTGGCTCCGTCAGGCGTGGGCCTCAAGGCGGCAGTATTTACTTGGGTCATCGTGGGCTTAGGCCTCTTGTTCGCGGTTCTATTCGCCATGAACATCGGTGGTTTGCGCGAGCGGCTCGTACATCCCAGCACGACTCCCGCGATCCGTTCGCTTGCAGTGCTACCGCTCGCGAATTTATCTGGCGATACCTTGCAGGATTTTTTTGCGGACGGCATGACTGCGGAACTTATCCGTGAGATTAGCAAGATCACGCAGCTCCGCGTGGTTTCTCGGACATCTGTGATCCGCTACAAGGGAACGCGCACTCCGCTCGCGCAAATCGCGCGCGAGTTAAAGGTGGGCGCGCTGCTCGAAGGCTCCGTCGCACGATCAGGGAATCATGTGCGGATTGCAGTGGGACTCTATGACGGCGCGTCCGAACGCGAGTTGTGGTCGGGAACCTTCGATCGGAACCTGAACGACGTTCTCGCTCTCGAAGATGAAGTGGCACATGCGATCGCGGTGCAGGTCCGGCTAAAAATTGCTTCCTCGCCGGGAACGCGCGCCAGCATCAACCCAGAAGCGTACGATCTCTACCTCAAGGGCCGCTACGCGCTCGGTCAGGGCAGCGCGGACGATTTGAATCTCGCATTTGTGTACCTCCGCCAAGGAATCGAGAAGGATCCTCAATATGCTCCGCTCTATGCTGGGCTAGCGGATGGCTACGCTCGCCTTCCCTTTTACAGGGACACCCGTCCCAGCGAGGCTTTCCCCAAAGCGAAGGAGGCGGCAGCAAAAGCTCTCCAACTCGAACCAACTCTGGCCGAGGCGCATGCCTCGATGGCATACGTTTTGAACTACTACGATTGGGATCGATCCGGCGCCGAGCAAGAATTCAAGCGCGCTCTCGAACTCGACCCAAACGATGCCGCCGCGTACCACGCTTATGGCCGATTTCTGGCGTCCATGGGGCGCGTCGACGAGGCGCGGGCAGAACTGAGTCGCGCGCAGGAACTCGACCCCTTGTCATTGGGTATTCAATCCAATGTGGGAATGGTCTCCTACTTCGCGAGGCAGTACGATGATGCTCTTCAGCGACTCCAAAAAGTTCTTGAGCTAGATCCCAAGTTCCCAGTGCCCTATTGGGGAATCGGCATGTGTTACGAGCAATTGAAGAAATACCCAGAAGCCCTCGTGCAGTTCCAAAAGGGCATCGAGCTCTCAAGACAGGGCGCGAACGGCATCGCTTCTCTCGCCCACGCATACGGCCTTGCGGGTCAGGGCGCCGAAGCTCAGAAGATTCTAGTCGAGTTGAAGGATCGCTCAAAAACGAAATATGTGTCGTCTTACCAATTTGCGGTGATTTATCTAGGCCTCGGCCAGAATGAGCGTGCAATCGCGGCTCTCGAGGAGGCCTATCGCGAGCGCTCGACCCTGCTTGGTTACTTGAAAATGGATCCGCGATTCGACGTTCTTCGCTCCGACCCGCGATTCCAGGAACTGCTGAGGCGGGTCCACCTGCCAGAGTAACCCACGCCGCGACTACAGAAATGCTAGGGTGATTTCCGAAACCCGACCTCTGGCTGCCAATAACAAACCTGCGCACCACTGCATTCCAGGTGCCGCAGCATTCCCCGCTACAGCTCCACTTGGCCGAATAGTCGGAACCTCGGACAAGTGTCTGACTGGTTTCGCGATGCAGAAACGGAGTTCTAGGAAACAGCCTAAAGGTTGCAACAGAATGTCGGTTCTGTTGCGTTAAGCGGAGTCGTGCGCTAATTCTTGGCAGGTTTACACAGGACGACACCGGAATACCCGATCATGCGACCCAACTCCGCGCTGCCATCGAGCTTATTAAATTGCACGGCCTTTACCCAAAAAGAGGTGAGCGGGAAAGCGGTGAACGCTATGATCGCTCGGAGCGGCCGGTCATCAATCTGGTAATACATAGCCCTGACCGCGAGACTAACTCCTAAATATGTCGCGAACCAGAAAGATTCCTGAGCAAAATACAACATTACGTCGTCGCCCCCCCCGAACAGGTGATGTGAACAGAATCGGCTGCAGAGGTTAAGCCATTTCTCCGGTAAGTGCATTAAATTTAATCCACATGGGAAAGCCGCGTCGAATTCTCGCACCGAATCGCTCTTGGGTTAGTTTAATCGGGCGAGTAGACACTCGGCGTCCTAATGGTAGAATGTCGCGCAATTGGGGCGAAAGAAGTCAGTTCCTGCAGGACAATTTAGCTCGCTTACTGGGAGGCGAGATGCAATCTCTTCGAGTGCGCTCTTGGATACCATTTGTGTTGCTGGTTGCGGCGGTTCTTATACCAGAACGTTCATGGACGTGGAGGTTGGCCAGCCGCTGCTCTACATCGATTTGCGGGGCCGCGTCGGCTTTGCTCTCAACCAGCGCGATTTCTCGAAGACTTACAAAATTTCGCCGCCAGTCCCAGTTCTTGTTCCGCGCAAAGGCAAATAAATTGAGGGAGGCTTTCGTGCATCCATTGACCAATTGGCTTCAACGCGATTTCCGGACGCGCATCGCGATTGCTCTGGCCGTCGTTACAGTTCTCGTGTGTATGGCATCGCCTCTTCGCGGGCAGAGTTATCGCGGCTCGATTCGGGGCACGGTCACAGATTCTACGGGTGCGGTGATTGTCGGGGCAAAGATAAGTGTAAAGAGTTCAGCGACTGGCCTCGCGCGCGAGGTAATTTCTGCTGCTGATGGTGACTTCGTCATCTCGGAACTTCCAGCAGGTGAGTATCAAGTCACAGTGACGGACGCGGGATTCAAAACCTTCACGAACAGAGCTATCGTTGAGGTCGGTCTCGAAACGGGATCGGACGCAATTTTGTACCCGTCTGGCGCCGATGTCGATGTTTTAGTCTCTGCCGCTACCCCCATCGTTGAAACTTCGCAAGACGTTCTCGGCGGCACCGTTAGCGAACAGCTCGTAGCCGAGCTCCCGCTGAACGGACGCGACTTCGGCAAATTGGTTGCGCTGGTGCCCGGCGTGATTGTGGAAGGCTCGGGTGTCGCCGGAACGGAGAAGGGCTTCGGCCAGTTCAACATCAACGGTCAACGCGATCGTTCAAATAATTACACGCTCGACGGCACCGACAACAATGATCCGTGGTTCAACAACTCCGCGCTCAATCAGGTGGGCATCACCGGCGCCCCCGCCTCGCTTCTGCCGATAGACGCGATCCAGGAATTCAATCTGCAATCCCAGTTCCCGGCCGAATACGGGCGCAACAGTGGTGGCGTAGTCAACATCATCACGAAATCCGGTACCAACGACTTCCACGGTTCCTTGTTCGAGTATGCGCGCAATTCGTTCTGGGACGCGCGCAATTACTTCGATCCCGTTGGCACTCCGCAGAGCCCGTTCATCAATAATCAGTTTGGCGGTTCCATCGGCGGGCCAATTATCCACGACAAGACATTCTTTTTCGGAGCCTACGAAGGCCAACGCGAACGTGTTGGTTCGGACTTTGATTTTTTTCTGCCCACCACCACGGAAATCAACAACGCTCGCGCGCTTGCTCTGGGAATAAACCCTTTCATCAACACCGCTCCTCTCGATGCCATCCTCAGCTATTTCCCGGTGAACAACACCGGCTCAACTATGGTTCCAGGCTCGACAAAGGACTCTAACGATCTTGATAATTTCATTTTGAAACTCGACCATCGTTTCAATGGAATAAATTCTTTTGCCATGCGCTATGCCTTCGGACAGAGCAACCAAGTATTTCCACTTGGCTCGCTCGGCGGATTCGGCAGCGGCTCGCGGCTACCCGGCTTCGAGCAGATTTCTCCTACCCGAGTGCAAGTGGTATCGGCCAGCTTTCTCTCGACTCTGAGCGCCACGCACATCAATGAGTTGCGTTTCGGTTACACTCGCTTTCGCAACTCCTTTACCTCCCAAGACGCGGTCAACCCTATTTCCGGTCTTCCCGATTTCGGCACGGGTCTGACAGGTTTGCCCGAGATCGATTTTGACGGATTCATCGAAAATCTCGGCGCCACTGCGTTCAGCGTCCCGAGAGGGCGCATCAGCCAGAATTATCAGATCCTAGATAACTTCACCTGGATCAAAGGCACGCACACGATGAAATTCGGTGGGGAATATCGCCGCACTTGGGTGAGCGCCTACAACGACAATCTCGGGCGCGGCCTGATCGAGTTCGGCCCGACCGGCAACAGCACGGATCCAGTCACCGACACCCTCGTTAACTTTTATCTGGGAGCTTTCTGCGATCCCACGTTTACCGTTTGTCCCGGCTCCGCCGAAGGGAATATTGGAAACACGCAGCGCACCACCTACAACAATGGCTTGGCGTTTTTTGCGCAGGACGAATTTCGCGTGCGCTCGAATCTAACTATTACTTACGGGCTACGCTGGGAATATTTCGGCCCCCTCAGCGAAAAGAACAATCTTCTGTTCAATTTCCCAGGCCCATTCTCTGCCACATCGCAGCTTGTGCAAGTTGGGACTAATGGCTTGGGCGGCGCTTATAAGCGCGACCTCAACAACTTTGGCCCACGCCTCGCCGTCGCATGGAACCCGTTCCAAAATACCGTCGTCCGTGCCGGTTACGGCATCTACTACGATTACATCCCGCAAGATTTGATGATTGCGAATTACACGACCGTGGCTGGCATCGCTACAAATCCCTTGGGCCCTCAGGCGGTTCTCCCTCTCGGATTCAATCAGGGTGCGTGGAACGGATCCGCAACCGGGCCGGTCTTCAGCGCCGAGGCCAGCGGTCCGACGATTTTCGTCACAACGCACAACTTAGCCACGCCTTATGTCGGCGAGTGGAATCTTAACATCCAGCAGCAAGTTTTCAGAGGCGCTGCCATCGAAATCGGCTACGTCGGAAGCAAAGGAACGCGACTCACGCGTCTCTATGACGCGAATCAGGATGGCATTAATCCCAATTACGGCGAAATTGATACGTTTGCCACGAATTCCGACTCTACCTACCATGCTCTGCAAGTTCAGGCGCGATTTTCTAACTGGCACCACTTTTCCGGTTTCTCCGCCTACGTCTTTTCAAAATCTCTGGATGGCGCTTCAGACGGCATTGATTTCAACTTCGCCACTGCCGCGTTTCCGCAAAACTCGGATGACTTGAAGGCCGAAAAGGGCCCCTCGACATTCGACGCCCGAAATCGCTGGACTACCGCACTAAACTACTCCGTTCCGGTATGGAGCGCATTGCCGCAACGCCTCGCCGAGGGATGGGGTTGGAACACGATCGTCACGGTCATGTCCGGTCAGCCGATCGGAATCATTACCGGCAATCCAATCGTCAACCTGGACGGCTCCTACAACTATCATCAGCGCCCCGACGTGGTTCCCGGTGTTAATCCGATTCTCGGCGGCAATCCTGCAAACGGGTACATCAACCCGCTCGCATTCTCCATGCCATTGGTAAATCCGCCGTACGGAGATCTTGGCCGAGACGCTGTTTATGGCCCGGGCTTCTGGAACATTGATTTCTCAGTGACGAAAGATACGAAGTTGACGGAGCGTTTGAATCTTCAGTTTCGCGCCGAGTTCTTCAACATCTTCAATCATCCCCAATTTGCGCTTCCCGGTGGTGTGATTCTGCCGGCGGCGGGATCTGGTGAAACCCTTCCCGAAGCTTTGGCTAATTGTGGCGGCTGCTTCTCGACGCAAACGCCAGACGTCGCGCAAGGAAATCCGGGTCTCGGCGGAGGCGGGCCTCGAGTTATTCAGTTCGCCGCGCGGCTCCAATTCTAGGTTCGGCGGGCTTGGACGCCAGCGAACCTTGCTGCGCTGTTGGCTCACTGCTAAAATTCCTAGACGAAACACGTGAAACTCGCTCACATCTCCTGTATCTTTCTTTTGATGGTCACACTTTCCGCGCGCGCCACCTCGCTTTTCTCTCTCGAGCTCGTTGACCTTTGAAGCCGATCCTGTTCAATCGCCTGTTCAGGCTCTTGAGTGGGGCCTCGTTCAAAAGATCTTTCAGAAGGTACTTTAAAGTCCACAGTCGGAAGACAGAGGGCGTTGATTGCATGGCTCGAAAAGAGAAGAGGACGCTAAAAAAAGGAGTCCAGTACTGGACCCCGCTGAACTTGCAGGAGTCATAGCAGGACTTGCTGAACGACCACTCGGAGCGGCCGCCCATCAACTTGGTGATGCACAGCCCTGACCGTCAGGCTAACCCCCAATAAGTTGAATCACGTCTTTCGATGTAAAGGAGTTTTGTAAGAGAGCAATGTTCCCGCCCTGGCGCGCGCCGATGATCGAGCATGTGAAGCAGTTGGGGGTACGGCCGCTGAATCGGGCAGCGGACAAGTCTTACGGGAGCGGAGAGTTTCTGGCGTGGCTGCTGGCACGTGACATCCAGCCGCATGCCCGGTCATCGATCGTCAGCACCAAACACGGGGACACTTTACCCGGGACCTTCCGCTACGAGCCTCGCGAAAATGCGTACCACTCCCCGGAAGGTAAACCACTGCACTATCGCGGCCAGAGGCGCCGCAGTCATCCGTCGGTCCCACGTTCGAACCCTGGCGCCCGCCACCACATCCGCGCGCAAAAATAGGCACAATCCTATAACGCTGACCGCTGACGCTACGGGTTGAAGGAAATACGGGACGTCAGGCTCGCGCTGCGGTTATGTTGTCGGATGCTTCAGGATATCCGCCAAAGCATTCAACCGTGCGGAGTCCTCGGGACTTTTCGCCGTGGCGGCGCTCTTTTCCAGGGACGGCGCGATGTTCTTCAATTTCGCCAGCTTGCTTTGACTCAGGTGCGAACTCTCTGCGGCGCTGATCGCTGCTCGCAGAGATGCGATTCGGTCCGCCGCCAACGCTTGGGACCGCTCCAACTGATCTACGTACGCCTTGGCCACGATCAGCTGCGCAGGCCAGTCGATCTTCTGCTGGTCCTGCACATTCAGCTCAGATACACGAACCGTCTTCGCCGCGTCGATTTCGTTCTGGGTGAGGAACTTAGTCGGCGTCAGTTCAAAGATGTCCAGTCCGCGAGCAATTTCCGAACCGTAGATGTTGCCGTTGTACCAATATGCCGACCAGTCGCCACCCAGCACCAACATCTTCGGATCAATCGGGCCGCGGTCGAAATAGGCAATCTCAAAAGGATGAGCTGCGTCGGTGAAGTCCATAACGGAGACGCCGCCCTGGTACCAAGCCTGCACCTCAATGTCGCGGCCGGGAACCGGAATCAACGAGCCGTTATGCGCCACGCAGTTTTCCGTGTCGCCTTGCGCCGCCGGCAGTTTGTAATAACTCGCGAAAGTTAACTTGTCGTCCTTCAGATGGAAGATCGCATCCGCGCCCCACTTGTTCGGGTCGTTCGGACGGCACCGCGCCCCGAGCCCGCCGCCCCACTCGTCAGTAAATACAACCTTCTTTCCATCGTTTGAGAACGAAGCGGAGTGCCAGTATGAATAGTTCGGATCGTTCACCGCATCCACGCGTTTTGGATGCACCGGGTCCTTGATGTCCAGAACAATCCCATTGCCCGAACACGCGCCGGCCGCGAGTCCAATCGCTGAGTACACGGTGATATCGTGACACTGGTCCGTGTCTGCCGGCTTCTTTTCTTCATCCTTGCCGTGGCTGCCGCCATTGCTCAGACCGTTCAGCGCGCCCGTGCGCGGATCCATGAACAAGCGGGGGCTCGACACGACCTTGGCATCCTGTGGCGCCGCCACAGGAACCTTGATCACATCAATACGAAACAGCGCCGTATTCGGGTTCTTGTCCGGCGCTTCGCCAGAGCAGCCAGACAGTTCCTCGGCTTGGCGCACAAACGATGTTCCCGAGACGTAGATATAAACATTGTCCTTATCGTGCGGGTCTACCACCAGCGTGTGCGTATGCGAGCCGCGGCAAGTCTGCACCGCCGCGACCTGCTTGGGGTTATTGATGTCCGAAATGTCGAAGATCCTCACGCCGCGGAAGCGATCCTTTTGCGCCACCGGTATGCGGCGTGCCATTCTCCTTCCCTACAGCCGCCGGAGGTTGGGGCGAAGGTTCGACCGGGAACCCCTGCGTGCCACAATCCAGGCGGCCATTGGGCATCTCGACCGACATGAACAGCAGGTTTTTATACACCGACACATCGCCCTGCCCGCCCGGGGCACACCATGGAAGTCAGCAACGCGGTCCGCGCCGGATTGGAGATGTCATAAATATTCACACCATAAAAATTTCCTTGGAAAAGATGGTTGCCCTGGAAGGCCAGGTCCGAGTTCGCGAAAGCGAGCTGTGCGATCACGAGCTGCAGCGTCTTCGGCAGCTTCATGCCGACGCCGATGCCGAGTTGGGCGAGCATCTTTTGCACCTTCGGATCGTCGGGGTCAGCGGCTCCGAGCTGAAACGCGTCGGGCTTCTTGAGCAGGAGCAGGTGCCTCATGCCCATCGATGCTTCGCCGGCGTCATACATTCCCGGCGTCAGCTTGAAGCGTGGATCGTTTGCATCCGACCCCATCATTCCCGGTGGAAGCGGCGGGGCCGGCGTTGCCGCAAAAGGATTCTCATCCGCCTCCGGCGTCTTTGCTGCTTCCGGCGCAGGCGTTGAGGACTGAGGCGTTTGCTTCTGGGCCTTGACCGCACTCACACTGAAACACAAAACAATCGCGGCCATGCCGGCCAGACGAAAAGCAACACGCTGCACTCGGTTCATTATTTCTCCTTTGATTTCCTTTCCAACATAGACCGCATAATCCTGATCTCGGCGCGTTGCCCGCTGTCCACATCGGTTGTGAAGTCGAACAGCTCGGCGTCCTGCCCTGCGCCCGCGGAGTCGAACAAATCCTTCACCATTATCAACGCGCCATTGTGGTGCTGAATCATCCCCATCAAAAATAATTTGTCGAACTCGGCGCCCTTGGCGTTCCGCAGCGCCTCCATCTGCTCCGGGGTCAGCATCCCGGGCATCAGCGCCATCGGTTGGCTGGACTTATCCATGTCGGGCATTTCCGGCATCGCCATGGTAACGGGTTCTCCGTGAGCCGCCAGCCACCGCTGCATAAACTTTATCTCATCTGACTGTGACCTACTGATTCGCGCCCCTAGGGACTGCACGTCTTTGTTTTCCGTGTGCGATGGAATCAACGCCGTCATCTCCACCGCCTGCGAATGGTGCATGATCATCCCCTGCATGAACTCCACATCCGCCTGCGATGGATGGGGCAGTGTGCCTCTCGTCGATGGCGGCAGCGTTCGGCTCGGCTTACCCGGCGCCCCCGGCTGCACCACAACTGGCGTTGTCGTCGAATCAGCCTGCTGTGCCCGCGCAGGGCAGGAAAGGAAACCCGTGGCAGCGCTTGCGGCGAGCATCATGCCCCACAGCACAGCAGATCCCTTTGTAGAGCGGACCTTGCACTCGCCGCGAAAACAGTTTGGAATTACCCTCACCTTCATTACAGTGTGCCCATTTTTGTGCCCTAACTCCATCAAAATGCGCGAGAATTTGTGTCGCAGCCCATCTAAGCTACCCACACACAAAAACCAAAAGCGTGTGCGGCTCTTCGCTAGACGGTCCAGGAAGCTAAAGAAGATAGCAGGCCATAACAAATCATCGCAAATCATGGACGCTGGTCTTTAATTTTAACTCATAATCCATTGGTCCAGAGTTCGAATCTTGAGGGCTGCCGTTCAATTCACCTCAGTCGCAGTCTGCCGTTCCGGTGCTTAAGTGCCGGCCTTTAGAAGCCCGTCCGCCTCCACTTCTGAGGACAAATCTGTGTTGCTGTAGAAATCAGTCTAATAAGAGACGGTCCCGATCCGCTCCGTTTCCATAGGCCCTCGGCCCTCCATGAAACCGGACATTTCTACTTTGCACAAACCGGACATTCTCAGTAAGATGCCCAAGCACAATGCGCCGGGCTAAAGCCATTCTCGTAATCGTCGCGATGCTCGCAACGCCGCTAGCTTTACTAGCCCGTCGCGTGCACGGTGAAACCTCCGAGTGTACTAGCATGTGCTGCTTGCCCCATGGCCATCATGCCGCCCAGCACCAGAGCATGGAGTGTCAACACGGCACGAGCGGCCACCTCTTTGAATGTACCATGACACCGGGGCACCATATGGAATACGGTTTGATCGCCCCGATCGTTCCTACTTTGCCTTCGGCGGTCGCGTTCATCGCGATTCCTGACATCAGCCGCGACATCCTTGCTCAGTTCGCCGAAGTTTCTGCTGTTGGCGTTCGCTCCGGTCCTTTCCAGCCTCCGCGAATCTAGCTGTTATCTCGCTGGTTGCATAATTCAAAAATCTAGATCGACGGAGAATTGTCATGCGCAAGTTCGTATTCTTAGTGGTCTTCGCTGCGTGCCTTCTTTCAGCAGTATCTGCGCGCGCGACTATATTCGGAAAAATTCAGGGAATCGTTCATGACCCGCAGCACCGCCCGGTTGCCGGTGCATCTGTAAAACTGCAGGCCATCACGTCTTCATGGTCTCAAACCACGCAAACAGACGATAACGGGGAGTTTTTATTCACCTCGGTGCCGGTGGGCGATTACAAAATCACTGTGACTCAATCCAAATTTGACACAGGGGAGCAGACCGTTACGGTGGCCTCGAACTCGTCGCCCATTCTCCACTTTCAACTGAAGATCGCATCCGTGAATCAAACTACCGTTGTGGTCGGCCAAGCAGACGTGGCCAATGTGGATTCGGTAACCCCGACCACCCTAATCAACCGCGCGGACATCGCCCAAACCCCCGGTGCTGACCGCACCAACAGCCTGGCAATGATTACGGACTACGTGCCTGCCGCTTACGTAACCCACGACATGTTACATATAAGAGGTGGTCACCAAGTGGACTGGCTGATTGACGGTGTACCTGTGCCTAACACAAACATCGCCTCGAATCTCGGCCCAGTGATTGACCCTAAGGACATTGATTATCTCGAAATTCAGCGAGGCAGCTACGACGCCGACTATGGAGACCGCACGTATGGAATCTTCAACATTGTGCCGCGAAGCGGTTTCGAACGGGACAACCAGGCGGAGCTCGTCACCAGCTTCGGCAATTGGTATCAAACAAATGATCAGCTCAACTTCGGCGGCCATACCCAGCGTTTCGCTTACTACGTAAGCGTCAACGGCAATCGCAGCAATTACGGGCTGCAGACGCCGGTAGGACAAGTGGTACACGATGCGGAGAATGGCTACGGAGGATTCGCGTCTCTGATTTTCAACCCAAATCCTAAGGACCAATTCCGGGTTGTCACTTCTCTCAGGCGGGATTATTACCAAATTCCCATCGACCCGAATCCCAACTCGCTGGGAAACCAGGTCTTTCCCAGCTACGGCCTTCGCGACAGTGAGCGTGAACCAGACGCTTACGTCACTTTTTCTTGGGTTCACACGTTTAATCCAAATCTGATCATGACGATTTCACCGTTCTATCATTACAATCAGGCCAGCTATAACGCGTCGCCCGACGATGTGCCGGTGATCACCGATGTTCGCCAGACTGCTAATTACGCAGGTATGCAAGCAACCCTGGGCGCGACTGTTTGGAAAAACAGCGTTCAAGTGGGACTCTATGGATTCGCTCAGCACCAGAGCAATTATTTCAATAACGTTTTCACTACCTGCACGCCTCCGAACAATCCGTCCTGTCAAAATTTTCCCGCATCTACGGCTGCGATAACCGGTGGGTTAGCCGAAGCGTTCGTCAGCGACAGATTTAAAGTGACCTCGTGGTTGACCATAATCGCGGGGCTTAGACAAGCGCATTTCTACTCGCCGCCAATCGGAAATAATCCGGAAATTGTGGAGAATGCCACGGACCCTCGCGTTGGAGTAGCCGTCAGAGTGCCGCGACTCGACTGGGTTTTTCGCGCGTTTTACGGGGAATATTATCAGGCTCCTCCGTTGCTCACCGCCACGGGCCCGTTGCTCGATTTGGCTAACAGCCAGGACTTGACGTTCAATGGCCTGCGCGGCGAACGGGATATCGAATACCAGTTTGGCGTCACCATTCCCTACCGCGGTTGGGCTCTTGACGCCGATACTTTTCAAACGCGCGCTAGGAATTGGCTCGACCACAACAATATCGGAGAATCCAACATCTTCTGGCCGATCACTTGGGATCACGCGCTGATTCAAGGGTGGGAACTCACGTTGCGCTCCCCGCGTGTCTGGCATCGCGGGCAGTTTCATCTGGCCTACTCAAATCAAATCGCACAGGCCAGCTCGCCCATAACAGGAGGGTTGGTCTGCCCGCCCAACACGCCATCATGTCCGCTAAATATACCGCCTGGGTTGGGCCCGGTCGATCACGATCAGCGGAATACACTCAACGTCGGCTTCAACGCTAGCCTTCCGTGGCAGTCGTTCGCTTCGACCAACGTGTACTACGGGTCGGGATTCACTAACGGAGGCAGCCTTCCACAATATACGGGAGCCTATTTGCCGCAGCACACCACGTTTGATATTTCGCTGGGGAAAAGTTTCCACGAGAAATACACGGTAGCCTTGACGGCTTTGAACGTCGCCAATCGCCGGGTATTACTCGACAGCAGCCTGACCTTTGGAGGATTTCATTTTAATGACCCAAGACAAATCTACGTCGAGTTTCGGTATCGGTTTCATTACTGAAGATTGGCAGCCCAGAAGGAGACTCAATTCCGACTTGAACTTCAGGCCAGGTGTCGCTAGACACCTGATTCGAAGCGCATGAAGGCGGGAAAGGGCTCCTGGCACATCGCAACAAAATAGCGGTGTTTGATCGCGACGGCGATAACATTTTCAGCAACTCAAAGGAAGCCAGAGTAAGCCCTGAATCCCAGCGGTGCGGACAAGTTCTCGATCAGGCATGGTTCGCCTCATACCACAAACCTGCAACCTCCCCGCATTATGCGAAGGAAATGTAGATCAAAACGATTTCGTCGCGCGTGAACGCTTGGTAGCTCCGTCACAGAGAGGATTTTGCTCGCAGCGCGTGAAGCGATGGGCAAAAGCAGGTTCGAGGCGACGTGGCGAAGAACTGGACTTGGTATCGTAGTCGGATTGCGCTGTAACCAAGTTCAAACCGTGGCTTATACTCAGTCGACAAAATCATAAGCGAAATAGCGTCCGAATTCGCATCCTACCGGCTGAGACAGGGAATGCAGGCTAGTACCGCGAACAATTCTCTCCGAGCGCTACGCCGCATCCTTAACCTCGCCTTGGAATGGGGCGTTCGGCCACAGCCAAGATTAAGGTGCTACCCGGTGGGCGTCATCGCGAGCGAGTTGTAACTCCTGAAGAAGAAGCACGTTACCTAGCCGCCGCACCTAAGACGCTGGCGTCTATGGCGACCATTCTCGTCGATACGGGCATGCGCCCTGAAGAAGCATTTCGTCTCCGTTGGGAGAATGTGACGTGGCTAAATGGGCGCAACGGTGTGTTGCTTGTTACCCATGGAAAGAAAGACAGAAGCAGCGCGCCGAGTGCTTCCGATGACGCCATGCAACATTTCGGCTCGTTATGTTCACCCCTACGAAAACGCGGTCTTGGACGCCATGTCTCGACTGGGTTGGCACAAATTTGGGCACAGCGAGGCAACCGAGATTTCGGAGAATCGGAACCACAAGAGCTAGCTAAGTGATAAGATTCCAGAAACAAGGGATGCGTCCGTAGCTCAATTGGATAGAGCATCTGCCTTCGGAGCAGAGGGTTGGGGGTTCAACTCCCTCCGGGCGCGCCAGCTATCCACAAGTCGCGGTTTACGGTCTGGGGGGAACCATGTCTGGCGTGTGACTGAGAGAAATGAATTTGATCGGCTAATAGCCGATCACTTCGGCATGCCTCTTTTGTGAAACTAGCTGAGAGCGCTTCTGAGACGCTTGGTGGTCTTTTGCAATTGGCGCTTGAGTGATTCGACTTGCTTCGACAATTGCACGAGTTCTTCCCGCGCAACCTGACCCGCCTTCGCAACTTTGTGGGCAGTGCGATCTGCTTTGCCCATCGCCGCTCCAATTTTCTTTGCCGCCATTTTCAGTTGGTTTTTTGCCATCGCTATCCTCCTGGATGTATCCATGCCATCCTATACGCGACACAGCTGGATCGTCAATCAGCGTCGTGAGCCGCGCTTGCACTTTTTCAACTGTGCCCGAGCCTGGTTTCCGGATGCCAACCGGCGCAGCTAGTTAGGCAGGCGAAAAACTAGACTGATATCTTCCTGCGTCTCGATGGGTTGGCCGTTCAGCAATGTCGGGTTGTAACGCCACTCATGCACGGCCGTACGCGCTGCTGTAATAAGCTGGGGCGGTCCGCTTATCGGCTGAAGGTCTTTGATCGATCCGTCCAGGCCAATGGTTACGTGCAGCCTTACCGTACCCTCGATATGCGTTCGCTCTGCCTCAGGCGGATACACAGGTTCCACGAGATTCACCAATTGTCCGACGTGAAGATTTTTTCCAACCTGTGTCGAGCCCGCCGACGGATCCGCCGGTACGCTAACAGAGCGCTGTGAGCTGATGGCCACCGACTGCGAAGCACCCAAGGAAGTTTCAGGCAAACTCAAGAGAACCGGCATCGCTTTTTCGCCAGCAAGCGCGGCGCCTGACGAACCTGTCGCCCGATTTTCCGCAGAATCGTCGTGACGTGGACTTTCCGAGATTCCTGTCGGATTTTCGTTGGAGTGAGCCACACCAGCACTCCCCGGAATCGACCATCTGCGGTTGCTCGAATCTACGATTTCGATTTGCCAGACTTTTGAAGGCGCACCCGGGGAGGCGGAAGTCGGGACCGCATTCTGACTACCTTCGTTTTGCGCCGACGCTTTATCCTGCACGTCCGGCTTCGGTGCGATTAGCTCACCCCGTCGCAACAACATTCCCGCCGCAAACGAGATGGCCGCGAGAAAAATAACAAAAGCCGCCACCACCCAACCAGGTCCGATGTGGATTCGGAAGTCCAACCAGTTCACCGGCCGCTCAACCCCGGGAGCGGTCCGCTTTATCATCGGATTGTTAGTCGCCGAAGACACGGCAACTCCGTGCAGATATTCCGGTAGACCTTCTTTGGGCGAGGCAAAGAGCGTTGAAGCGTATCGCTTCCTTTCCAGCGAAGGGGGCGCCGAATTAAGTTCAAAAGGTTCGCTTTTCAGTTCTCGTACTACAGACGATTTGGAGGCATCGTTGCCGACCAAGCCTCGCTCGGAAATCTGACCTGCCTGATCGCTGGGAAGTCCGCTACGCATGGCCTCGCTCGTTGCGGCGTCTATTCGACGGGACTGGCGCGCAATTGACTGACCTTGGTTTTTGGAATTTGCGGGTGACGTTTCTTGCGAAATCCAGGCCTTGATTTCGACGAGCGATTCTTCCGGCAAATCTATAAACCGAACCCCTGCTTCTTTTTTGGAATCGCTGCTCCAAGCGATCTCGCCGCTGGTCACCAATTGCGTCGTGGAATTCCGCATTTGAAAGCGCAAACGCGGCAGCCGATCCTCCGTCATGACTTCCGCAGCTCGCACTGCGAATCCGCCTTCTCCGATATTCAGAACGATGCCGCCGTTATTTTCCCCCAACTCGACATATGCAAGCGATCTGACTCGATGGCGTCGGTGACTGCGTCGCTCCACATTCGCGGGGAAATTTTGGACGAGCTCAGGGGGTTCTGTCATGTAATTGAACTTTGCTGCGCGGAGGGTTTTCGCAGCAAACCTCGCTTCAGCGCGAGATTATACCTTCTGGGACACAATTCAAGAAACTCGTTGAACTTCTAATTGAGCCGAGCTACCGCGGCGGGTGGCAGCCCGTGCCAATCACCCGGCAATGGGATCTTGTAGCGGGCAACTTCGTCGATCAAGACGAATCCCTGGACGTCTGAAACTATGCCGCTAACTAGTGACCTGAATTTGCCCTGCGTAATGGGCCCAACCTGTCCGGCAATCATTTGCGACGGCCAGTTAAAAGGTTGGCTAGCGCTTAGAGCGACGCGGGCCCGATTTTTCGCAGGGAGAAAAACTGGATTATGGAGTCGAAACAGATCCTGCGGTTTCAAACTGCCGTCCGATTTGAGTTGAGTCAGAACCACCACATTGGGCCCAGCACCCAGAAGATAGTCAGAGTCCGTGGTGTTCTCGAGATCGTAGGAGAAAACCACTTCTGCGTGCGCAGGGTCAATTTCTCTAATTTGCACTCCCTCGAAGAAGCTTCTGATCGCATTTGAATTCCAACTCTGCGGCTGTTTCTGTGCGGTCACCTGCTTCGGAGGCTTGCTGAGAGCAAAGAATATCACTCCGACAGCAGCGATTATTAATGCAAGTGTGAGAGAAAGGCGCCACATAAATGGGTGTCAGATGAATTTATCACACATCGTAGTGCCCGCAGGCTGCAATCCAGTTAGATCCGTGTGGGAAACTATTCGTTGAGATATTTTACGAAGACGACTTCGTTCTGCGCTTCGTTGTACAACAGCTCATCCACACTAGCTTTGGTCATCAGCAGCCCGAATCCGCCTGGGCGCAGGCCCTTTTTCTGGCGAATTTCATCGTGCATGGTGGGACTATCGGGCATATGCGAAATCGCGGCGTGCTCCAGTTCCGAAAACTTGAATCCCGTACCTGGATCCGCGATGCGGTACAGCACCATGCGCTTGGCGCGCAAATACGAGATTCGAACTTTGCGGCTGGCGTCGAGCTTGCCACCCCATTCCACCGCATTCAGGAGCAGCTCATGAAACGCCTGGCCCACCGCCCGCCGCACATCGTCGGGCAGCCCGGCTTTTAGATGGGCCATAAAGTTTTCGATGCGCTCTGCTTCGGCCAACGAGCAAGAAACCAGCAGCTCGACCCAGGTGGGAGTGGCCGAAACAACTTCGATGGGAGCTACCTCGGCTTTTTTCGCCAGAGTTTCCCGAACTAACGAAACCAGCGCTTTCGGTTCGATTGGCTTCGCGATGTATTGATAGGCTTCTTCGCGAATTGCACTGAGCAAGGTTTCAGGGGCGTCGTCCGAGGTCATCACGATCACTTTCGGCCGATCTTTTTTGTCACGAATTTTCTTCAAGACCTCGAGGCCGTTCATTTTCGGCATCCAAATGTCGAGCAGCACTAAATCAAACTTACCGGCCTTTATTTTCTTCAGCGCCGCAACGCCGTCTTCCACACTCACAATCGTGAACTTCTGGGCGCGAAGCGTCTCGGAAAGCAGCAGGCGCGTGCTTCGGTCGTCGTCCGCAACAAGAATGCGCGTCATTTTCTCCTCCGCAGGGAACGCCGGATGCGGCCTGTCCGTTTTGCCTTTTCTTTTGCAACTGCGCGGAGTGCTGGAAGGAAGTCCGCGATCTGCCCTTCCAGGCTTTTGCACAGTTCCCGCGCGCTGTCGAGTTTACCTTGACGTGCCTGTTTTTCAATCTCCCGAGCTGTTTCAAAAGCCTCGGAAACGCCAAAATTGCCAATAGCCCCTTTGAATGCATGAGCTGCGTCCGCCAGAGCGGCAGCGTCCCGTGTTCCCGAAACCTTTCTAATCCGCGAAGTCATCAGGGAACAATCCGCGAGAAACGCTTTTACCAGCGTGCGCACTAATTTCCGATCACCGCCGAAGCGGGATAAAAGCGATGCGCCATCCACTGCCTCTTTCGTCTTCGAGACGGCCGCTCCGAACTCCGTTCCTCCTGGTGAAGACGCCATACCTTCTACGGTTTGCTCGAATATCCTAGGGTCCAGTGGTTTCGCGAGATATCCGTCCATGCCCGCGTCAAGGCATTGCTCGCGATCTCCCTGCATGGCGTGCGCAGTCATCGCGACGATTGGCACGTGCCCGCCTGTGGACTTCTCCTTTTCTCGAATGGCCCGGGTGGCTTCCAACCCGCCCATCTCCGGCATCTGCACGTCCATGAGCACCATGTCAAATTTTTGCTTCTCCATGGCGGAGAGCGCTTCTCGTCCATTTTCCGCGACCACGGCTGAATGCCCGCGCCTTTCAAGAAGGTGCAGCGCGAGCTGTTGGTTCACGGGATTATCTTCGGCCACAAGAACTCGCAAGGGCCGATGAACCACGGCCGCGCTTGAGGTTGAGACCGGCGGTCTCATTTTTACTTGCGGAGGCACGTGCAACGCCGTCACGATTGCGTCCCAAAGTTCCGATTGCTTTACCGGCTTGGTCAGCGCGGCCGCTGCTCCCAGAGTTTTCGCTCGCTTCACGTCCTCGCGGAGGCCAGCGGAGGTCAACAAGATTACCGTTGCGTGCCGCAGATGCGGATCCCTCTTCACCCGTCCGGCCACTTCGAATCCATCCATCTCCGGCATGTGCCCGTCCAACAACACCACCTGGAACGGATTTCCTTCCGCTCGGGCGCGCTTCATCGCTTTAAGTGCGGCCGTACCGTTTGCGGCTGCCACCGGTTTCATTCCCCAATTCGCAATCATTTCCTCGAGGGTGCGGCGATTCGTTACATTGTCGTCCACCACAAGGACGGGAAGGCCCTGCAGTTTTACCGGTGAAAGTCTCGCCGGCTTTTGCGCGGAGGAATCTTGCAGATTAAATCGCGCCGTAAAGTGAAACGTACTTCCGCATCCCACCTGGCTCTCGACCCACACGCGCCCGCCCATTAACTCGGCCAATTGTGCGCATATCGCAAGGCCGAGGCCGGTGCCGCCGTATTTTCGAGTCGTGGATGTGTCTGCCTGCGCGAAAGCCTCGAAAATTCGCTGCTGTTTTTCAACTGGAATGCCGATGCCTGTGTCGGTCACCGAAAAGTGCAACATTACATTTGCGCCTTCGCGCTTCTCCGCTCTGGCTCGCAGCACCACTTCGCCGTGTTCGGTGAACTTGATCGCATTGCCGACCAAGTTCACAACAATTCTGCCCAACCTGCTCGGATCGCCTACGAGATCGTCCGGGACCGCCGACGGGAAGTGAGAGACTAATTCCAGACCTTTTTCCTGCGCTCGCAGGGCCAGCACCTTCATCGTGTCCGCGAGCGTATCGCGCAAGTTGAATTCCACGCGATCCAGTTCTTCTTTTCGCGCCTCTACCTTGGAGAAATCCAAAATATCGTTGATCAAATCCAACAACGACCCAGCCGACGTTTTCACCGTCCGCAGATATTCGCGCTGCTCCGGGGTTAGTTTTGTTTCCAGTGCCAGCTCCGTCATTCCCACGATTGCGTTCATCGGCGTGCGAATCTCATGGCTCATGTTTGCAAGAAATTCGCTTTTGGCGCGGGTGGCTTCCTCCGCCTTTTGCTTGGCGACTTCGAGTTCTTTCACCAGCGCGGCCAGCCGTTTTGCGTCTTTTTCCTGAACGTGCCTGGCGGCTTCCAAATAATCCGCGTAGAGCTTTAAATCCATCTCGGCTCTGCGGCGCTCGATGAACTGTCCGATCTGGCTGCCAATCGAATCGAACATCTCCACAAGCTCGCCTTCTAGCTTGCGTATTTCGCGGCTGAAGAATTCGACGGCGCCCAGTACGCGCTCGCCTGTGCGTATTGGAAAACAGAATGCTGCGTGCAAACCTTCGGCTTCCGCCAAAGGCGCGCGCGGAAAATTCGCGTCGTTGGGCACGTCCGGAATCCATGCCGATTGGCTCGACGCCCACACCCGCCCGGGCAGACCTGCACCTCGCCGGAACTTAATCTGACGCGTGGCGCTGACAAAATCGGGAAATTCGAGATGCGGTAAATGCCAGACGTCCAAACATTGCATCGTCTCTCCGCTATCCTCTACAACCCAAATGGCCCCTAGCTCCCACCCCAAACCTTCGCAAATCGCTTTCAGAATTTCGGGTGCAGCCATTTCCAGAGATTCGGCGCTGGCAAGCAAGTTGGTTACCGCATAGCCGGTGGCCAGCCTGCGCTCAGTTTGTTTGCGCTGCGTGATGTCTCGCGCAACGGCAAAAATCAACTTCAGACTCTTGTTGGGAGTTGCATTCCACAGCAGCCAAAGGTAGGTTCCATCGGCCGAGCGATAACGATTTTCAAACGAAATCGTCAGCTCTCCTTGATCCATTTTCCTGGCTTCGTTGATGGTGGCTTCGCGATCGTCGGGATGAACGAACTCGATGTAAGGTCGCGAAAGCAACTCTTCCTTGGGGATCCCGAGCGTGCCCTCCCAAGCTGGATTGATTCGCTTGAAATATCCGTCGAACCCTGCGATGCAGAGCATATCGAGCGATAACGTAAAAAGTTGATCGAGCTCTTCTTCGGCGCGCCGACGCTCTCGAATGGCCAGCGATTGGTCGGACACACTTCGGCGAAGCTCGATCTGCGCGACCACCAGCCGGCTCAGCGCTATTAGCGCCTGCTTTTGTGCTGCTGTTAAGTCACGCGGAACGTTGTCGAGCACACATAAAGTCCCCAGCGCGTGACCGTCCTGCGTAATCAGCGGCGCGCCGGCATAGAAGCGCACCTTGGGCCGATCGGTGACCAGCGGATTGCCGCGAAATCGCGCATCCGCCAGAGTGTCCGGCACCACCATCACATCCCGTTGCAAAATCGCGTGTCCGCAAAACGCAATGTCCCGCGGCGTTTCCGCATCGTCCATCCCGATTCTGGCTTTAAACCACTGGCGATCGGCATCTACCAGGCTGACCAGTGCGATCGGTGTGCCGCAGATCATCGCGGCCAGGCGGGAAAGATCGTCGAATTCCTGCTCCGGAAATGTATCCAGGATGGCGTACCGCTGGAGAGCTTCAAGTCGCGCCGTTTCGGTCTCGGGTATAGGCGCTTTCATGGGGCGTGACTAGGATGGTGCGCGTTTTAATCTTATTGTGTCTAGCGAGGGCAAGTCAATGAACACGCCATGCGTTCGCTAATCTGTTTACGACGTATGACCCACGCCGACCGGTTACGGGGTGTGCGAACGGAAGCGATTTTCCTGTAGCCACTCGTCAATCCGCGCCAGCGCTTTCTGCAAATGATCCAGGTCGCCCCCAAAGCCGAATCGCACGAAAGATTCCATCCCCAATTGTTCCCCGGCAACTATCAGAACACTTTTTTTCTCGCGCAAATCCTTCATCATTTCTCCGGAGTTCCTGCCGCCTCGCAAGCCCGCCCATGCAATCGCGCCTGCTTTCGGCGGCAGGTGTGAAAACGTATCCTTACGTTTCTCCAACCACGCCTGCAAAGCAGGATAATTCCGCAATAGCGTTTCGCGCGTCCGTTTCAAAATCCACGCGCGGCGAGTGGGTTCCAGCGCCGCAGACGCCAACCGGTCGGTGAGCATGGTTGGCCCGATACTCGTGTAATCGTGATATCCCCACAGGCGCTCCACCATCTTTGGCGCTCCGATCACCCACCCGGTGCGCAACCCGGGCAAGCTGTAAGCTTTCGAAAGCCCGGCCGTGCACAAGATGCGATCGTATCCGCCCCAGAAACTCGTGGTCATGGAACCGTCAAACTCCGCGCCACGATAGACTTCGTCTGCCAAAATCCATGCTCCCACTTTCTCCGCCGCCGCCACAATGGCCTCGCGCTCCTCCTTTCGCAAAACAGACCCAGTCGGATTATTCGGATTGCAAACGGCAACCAGCCGCGTTTTTGGCCCGATCAAACGCGACAGCTCGTCAATGTTGATTCCCCATCCCAACTCTTCCCGCAGCCACAGCGGCTTTACCGTAGCTCCATATGCCCGCGCAAGCCCGCAAATCTGCATGTAGTTGGGCATCATGAAAACAACCTCATCTCCGGGTTCAAGAAGCGCCCAAACGGAAATGAAGTTCGCTTCGGAGCCGCCGCAGGTGACTAGAATATTCTCGGCCTTCGCGCCCGGATACAATTCTGCGATACGCGTGCGCAATTCTTCGCTGCCGTTTGTTTGCGGATAGTATTGCGGCACGTCGAGAATCTTTTGCAGCGCTGCGGCGTCTGGGAGGAGTTCGGAAGTCGTAAGCGGATGCACACCGCTCTCGGAAATATTCAGCTCAACTTTGTTTTCCCAGATGGATTGCCAGCGTTCCAGTTCGAAAGGTTGTATTTGCATGTATCTTGCCTTTGCGCAGCACCGCGCGAGGTCGCCATTCGATCGCAAGAAATGTAAGCGACACCGCCGATTCCTCCAAATGAAATCTGTATTTTCTGCGATTGCCTCCCGTGCGTGCTCGCGAGACAATGTGCCGCATCCTTGTTCGAGCGAATTCATCGAAAATGAGCGGATGCGGAAATTGTGGAGAGGTTTCATGACTCGTGGCCTAATCCCGTGTGTCGTGTTGCTGGCGCTCCTACCGGTTTGCGCGTCGGCTAGACAAGCGCCGCCGCAAACCCCCAGCTCAGAATCGACGCCATCGCCCCGACAATCGAATGACGCATCCTGGTTTTTTGCCGTCTCCGGTGACTCGCGCAATTGCGGCGATGTAGTGATGCCCGCCATTGCCGCCGGCGTTATTCAATCAGGCGCGAGTTTCTATTGGCATCTCGGCGATTTCCGCGCAATTTACAATTTTGATGAAGACATTCAGCACCAACCCGAGCATCTTGCCAAGCCGTTAAGCATTTATGATTACGAAGAGACCGCCTGGAATGACTTTCTCCGTAGTCAAGTGGTTCCTTTTGGAAACCTGCCGGTTTTTCTGGGAATCGGCAATCACGACACAACGCCTCCCAAAACCCGCGAGCAATATTTAATTCAGTTCGCCGACTGGCTGGAAGCTCCGAAGCTTCGTGAGCAGCGCCTCCGTGACGATCCCTCCTCGCACAAGCTAACGACTTATTACCATTGGATACAGAACAGCGTCGATTTCATCAACCTCGACAATTCCACGCCGGATCAGTTCGATGCAACTCAGTTGAAATGGTTTGAAAAGACTCTGCTGGCCGCTGAATCAAATCCTCTAATTCACACCGTGGTTGTAGGCATGCACGAAGCCTTGCCCGAAAGCATTTCAGAAAATCACAGTATGAACCAGTCCGACGTCGGCACCACAAGCGGGCGGCGCGTCTACGTCGATCTGCTCAAGACGCAGAACCAGGCTCACAAGCGGGTCTACGTCCTCGCCAGCCACTCGCACTATTTCATGGATGGAATTTTTAATACGGAGTACTGGCGCGCCAATGGCGGCGTGCTGCCGGGTTGGATTATAGGCACTGCTGGCGCGGTCCGTTACGCCTTACCGAAAGATTCGGTAAACGCACGAGCCGCGGAAACAAACGTGTATGGATTCTTGCTCGCTACAGTACAGCCCTCAGGCGAAATTCAATTCAGTTTCAAGCGCCTGCAGGAATCTGACTTGCCATCGGCCACCGTGGATCGTTATAAGTCTGAATTTGTCCACTGGTGCTTCGCTGAAAATTCTGTTGCTCGTTAACCTGGTAACTTTGTATCTCGGGAGAAGAAGAGAATGGGTGCAACGACCAATCACTCCATGCCAACTCCAGAACGTATTTTTGGAACGCTCAATGCCTACCAACAAACTGCCGCTCTAAAAACTGCGATCGAACTGGACGTTTTCACCCTGATCGGTCAGGGACTGGACAGCACCGCAGCGCTGGCTAAGAAATGCCAAGCCTCCGAGCGCGGCATTCGCACCTTATGCGATTTTCTGGTGATCCACGGATTTCTGGCGAAGGATACTCAACGCTACGAACTCACGCCCGATGCAGCAATTTTCCTGAACAAAAAATCGCCCGCGTATCTCGGCTCAGCTGTGAATTTTCTTACTCTGCCGGAATTGATGGATGCCTTCAAGGATTTGACGGCAATCGTTCGCAATGGCGGCTCGTTGCAAGGCGACGCCACTACCACCGACCCGGATAGCCCGAAATGGGTAGAGTTCGCGCGTTCCATGGCGCCTCTGCAGACGCTCGCCGCCGAAGGGCTTGCGGAAATTCTGAACGCTGACGCCGGCGCAAAATGGAAAGTTCTCGACATCGCAGCAGGTCACGGAATGTACGGCGTAACGATCGCGAAGCATAATCCCAACGCCGAAATTTTTGCCGTCGATTGGCCCCGCGTTTTGGATGTGGCGACCGAACATGCCCAGGCAGCTGAAGTCGCAGCGCGATACCACACGATACCCGGCAATGCTTTCGAAGTTGAATTCGGCAAGGACTACGATTTGGCTCTGCTGACCGGTTTCTTGCACCACTTCGATCCCGCTGTGATTGAAAAATTACTGCGGAGGATTCATCCGGCGCTTAAGCCCTCCGGAATGGTCGCTACCGTAGAATTCGTGCCTAACGAGGATCGTGTCTCGCCGCCCACTCAAGCCGCTTTCAGCATGGTGATGCTCGGCTCTACCCGGGCAGGCGACGCCTACCCGTTTTCCGAATACGAACGTATGTTCCGCGCGGCAGGATTTTCTTGCAACGAACTTCGCCGCGCCTCGGGCCCTCAGAGCGTCATTCTCTCTAAGAAATAAAATCGCAGAAGATGGCTAGGGAGTGGGCACCCCAAACGCCAAAGAAAGCAGTGTGTGTTGCTCCATCTCATGCGCTTTGTGCGACCCGGTGGCCGGGCTCGCACTTGCAGACCGTTTCACTGACAACACGGACCGCCCGCGCGCCAGGCGCTCAAGCCGAGGCATCAAGAACGCCAGCGCGCCCATGTTGGCTGGTTCCTCCTGCACCCACACAAACTCGCGCGCGTTCGCGTGGCGGTCCATTTCGGCCGTCAAGTCCGCCTCAGGAAAGGGGTAGAGCTGCTCCAGGGTCACAATGGCCGTCGAACTATCTTTGCGCTTTTCTCGTTCCGCCAAAAGCTCGTGTCGGATTTTCCCGCTGCAAAGCAGCACGCGCGTGGCCGATCCGTCGCCCCCGTCCGGAATCACGCGCTGGAATCGAGCGGCCGCAAGTTCAGCCAGCGACGAACAGGCCACCGGATTGCGCAGCATGCTTTTTGGTGTGAACACCACCAACGGCTTGCGCCAGGCTCGCAAGGCTTGCCGCCTCAACAAATGAAAATATTGCGCGGCCGTGGATGGCTGGCAGATTTGTATGTTATCTCGCGCAGCAAGCTGCAAGAACCGCTCGATGCGCGCGCTAGAATGTTCCGGCCCCTGCCCCTCATACCCGTGGGGAAGTAGCAGCACGACACCGGAAAGCAAATTCCATTTGTCTTCGCCGGCCGCCACGAACTGATCGATGATGATCTGAGCGCCGTTTGCAAAATCACCGAACTGCGCCTCCCATAGCACCAGCGCTTCCGGAAAATCGCGACTGAAGCCGTATTCGAACCCCAGAACAGAGGCCTCAGAAAGCGGCGAATTGTAGGCCTCGAACCAAGCTTGATCCGGCGCCACATGCTCGAGCGGCACATATTCTTTTTCGGTCTCGATATCGATCAGCGCCGCATGCCGCTGATTAAATGTCCCGCGCCGGCTGTCTTGTCCTGTCAGCCGCACGGGCGTCCCTTGCTTCACTAGCGAGCCAAACGCCAGCGCCTCGGCCATCCCATAATCGATCGCGCGTTTTCCGCGCGCCATCTCCAATCTTTGTTCCAAAAGCTTCTTCACCTTCAAATGAATGTGAAATCCTTTCGGATAGCTCGCGACGGCCTCGCCAATCGCGGTGAGTTCACTTTCTGGCAATCCGGTGTCAACCTCCATCGCCGCGTTATAGCGGCCGCCCTTATAGGCGTTCCAGTATTCCGGAAGCCTGCGCATCGGCGGATTTTTCTCCAACTCCAGCGCATGTTTTTGCGCGGCGTCGAGCTCTTGCCGAACGCGTTCCACAATCGGTCCCGCGTCCACGCCGATTTTCTTCGCATAGATCTGCCAAAGTTGCGGGTGCGCCTGAATCTTCTGGTAACGCAAAGGTTGGGTGATCGTGGGATCGTCCACTTCGCTGTGGCCATGCCGTCGATATCCGATCAAATCCACCACCACGGGCGAATCAAACGCATAGCGATACTGCAGTGCCATCCGTCCCACGCGTGCAACCGCCTCCGGGTCCTCGGCGTTAACATGGAAAATGGGAATCGGCAATCGTTTCGCCAGGTCTGAGGAAAATCGCGAAGAATGCAAGTCGCGCGGAACGGTAGTGAATCCGATCAGGTTATTCACGATAATATTCACGGATCCGCCGACGGTGAATCCTTCCACGCCAGCCATATTCAATGTTTCCGCGGTGATTCCTTGCCCCGCAAACGCCGCGTCGCCGTGCATGATGACCGGAACGATTTCATTTCTGCCGGACTCTCCGGCCCGCGTTTGCTTGGCCCGCGCGCGACCCATCGCTACCGGGTCTACGGCTTCCAGATGACTGGGGTTGGATACCAGATGGATTCCCACTTTGCGTCCGTCTGCCGCGGAAAAATTGCCTGTCGCGCCCATGTGATACTTCACATCGCCGCCGCCAAGCACGCTGCGCGGATCCACATCCTCGAATCGCGCAAAAACCTCCGCGGCACCGCGCCCGACGATGTGGACCATCACGTTCAAGCGGCCTCGATGGCTCATTGCTAGAACGGCTTGTTGCGCGTCTCTTTCCGCAGCCGCGCTCAGAATCGCATCCAACAGAGGTAACAGCGCCGCCTCGCCCTCCAGCGAATAACGTTTCGTTCCCAGATAACGAGTTTGCAGAACCTGTTCGAAAATTTCCGCGCGCACCAACCATTCCAGGATTCGTTCGCGATCGGCATCAGGGGCTTCGGTCTCCATGCGCTCCTGAATCCATTGCCTTCGTTCGCGATCGGCAATTTGCATGAACTCCACGCCAATCGTTCCGCAGTAGAACCGCCGCGCCGCATCCGCTTCCGGGCCGTTGACTTCCAGCTCCGGCATCGCTACAGGTTTTAGATCGCCTAACGGATCCAAATCCGCTTGCAAGTAGCCCCATCGGCGAAACGCGTCCCACACCCGCTCCCGGGTTTCCTTCGATGTTACGGACTCCGCCACAGCGTGTTGCCTGCTCATGAATCTCCTAGGAATTAGTCCTTACTATTATAACGATTGCGCACCCCATCTCGCGAGAGCCGAGCCTTATCCTTTCGGCCAGTCTCCCAACAGCCGGCGCACCAGGACAAATTGGCCCAGATGATACGAATTGTGATCGACGAGCAATAGCACCTCGCGCAGAATCGTTTGTCCGGATCCGTGCGCAAGCGGCGCAAACAGATCTTGTTTCGGATCCATCACCAGGTCTCCCAGGGCCTGGTTGTCCCGTTGAAATTCCTCGACGGTCTTGTCCCACGCTTCGTCACTGGGTGGCGCAGGACCTTCTGGCCAATATCCCGCCGGCCATTTGGGCGAAGAATGTTTCGGGTTGCGGCAGAAGTCGAGGATGTCCCACTGCGCGATGCGCATATGTTCAAGAAGTTCCCATGGAGAATGAGGCGAGCCCGCCGGCCTCACGCCGCGCTTTAACTTCGAGACGCCATCGATAGCCTTTTTCCAATCCGCATGCGCTTCACCCCAACTCACCACTTTTCGCAAGTTCTCGCGGAGTTCTTTGTCCATTGAAGTTCCCCTTTAGCAATGTCGATCGCCTAGGCCAAAAACGCGCCCATCATCTACGACCACTTTCCTGAAGAAAATGAAGCATTTGCTTGTATCACGCGCCTGACGCAACGTATCATCCGTGCGAATCTTCAGGAGTGTAGGCATGCCCAACTCGCTCTTTTCACGTCGGGACTTTTCGCGCGCCTTAGGTTCGCTAGCCGTCGCTTTCGCGGCTCCCAGCCTGCCGCTTAGATTGGATGCCCGGACACCAGAACCGGCATCTGGGAATTTTGTCCGCCTAAACTTCAACGAAAATCCTTATGGCCCTTCGCCGAAGGCCCTGGAAGCGCTTAATTCATGCGGACAAATCGCCGGACGTTATCCGATGGCCGCCTATCTGGAACTCACCGATGCGCTGGCGAAAAATTATAATATGTCTCGCGAAAATATAGCGCTGGGTTGCGGCTCTACGGAAATTTTGCGCTGTGTGGACATCGCTTTCCTCGGCCCTGGCAAAAACATCGTCGCCGCGGAACCCACCTTTGAAGCCGTGCTCGAATACGCTCATATCACGCGTGCCGAGGCGGTAAAAATTCCTCTCACCGCCGATCATCGCCATGACCTTCCCAAAATGGCGGCTGCCTGCACTTCAAAAACCGGCGTCGTTTACGTTTGCAACCCGAATAATCCTACCGCTACGTTCGTTACGCGCGAAGAACTGGCAGCCTTTATTCACGCCGTTCCGTCCTCGACGCTGATCCTGGTTGATGAGGCCTATTTCGAGTTGGCTGACGATCCGCGCTATGGCAGCGCTGCCGAATGGACGCTCCAGAACCCCAATCTCGTAATCTCTCGCACATTCTCGAAGGTTTACGGCATGGCTGGAATGCGGCTGGGCTATGCACTGGGCGCTAAGGAAACCATCGCGTTGATCCGCAAGCAGGCCATACAAGATAACGGCAACGCCGCCGTGCTCGCAGCAGGTTTGGCAAGTCTCAGCGATACCGACCACATCAGCTCATGCCGCGATAAGCTAATCGCCACCCGAAACTGGCTCTGTAGCGAACTGGCGAAAGATGGTCACACCTACATCCCCTCGCAGGCGAATTTCGTCATGATCGATATGGGTGCCGACGTTCTGCCCAGCATCCAACAGTTTGCCGCCCGCAATATTCTTGTCGGGCGCCGTTTTCCATCGCTTGGCAACTTCCTTCGCGTCACCATCGGTACACAACAGGAGACGGAAACATTCGTCGCCGCGCTGCGCGAAATCACTCAGGCTCGCGCATCCAAAGCTGCCTAGCCGCGGCAAGTCCGTGACGCAAAAAAAGGGCCCTTCGTGCGCAACCCAGAATTGCGCCCAAAGAGCCCGGACAAAATAAATGCCGCTTCGTTAGCAGAACCCTTGGCCTACCAGCAATATCGGACGCCTACTAAGCCCATGGTCCCGCCGTGCAGTTGCTCTCGCGCATCCATCAATGCCGCGGGTTCGCTAAACCGTCATACTAGGAGGCCCTGCCGTCCGCCGTTGCTGAAAGCATTCGCGGCAGAAAACCGGCCGTCCCTGCGTGGGTTTGAAAGGAACCGTCGTCTCTTTACCGCATTGTGAGCAAACGGTCTTGGTCTCGACCCGCTGCATGTTTCCGGAGGCCGAACCTGCGCTCATGCTCTGTCCGCGGTTCCCTTTGCACGCCTTGCACCGCTTGGGTTCGTTCTTAAAACCCTTGTCTGCAAAAAACATCTGCTCGCCGGCTGTGAAAACAAATTCCGCCGAGCAATCTGCGCACTTCAAAATCTTATCGCTGTATTCCATATGCCACTCCAGGCTGGGAAGGAGAGGCAGCGGGACAGTCCACGCCAGTCGACCGTTGGGATTTGCTCGATATAACCGCGCTTCCCACCTGCCGCCTGGCACGAACTGCCGGGATGGACCCTTGTTAACTTGGCCTAATCCTGCTCACGCCGTTGCTTCTTCCGGAGACGTTTACGCGAGAGGGCTTCCTTTGCGCGACGCTTTTCACCGGGCTTCATGTAGTAGCTGTGCTTCTTGATCTCTTTGATGATGTCTTCCGACTGCACCTTCCTTTTGAAGCGCCGGAGAGCATTTTCCAAAGATTCTCCCTCTTGAATTACGACTTCTGCCACGCGTATTCACCCCCATTCCCTATTGGCTGTTAGATTAGTCTGATGGAATCAAACCAGTTTACCGGTTCAGACCCCTACCGGCAATTGTGAAGTTCTTCTAACGGAGGCCACCACCGAAGTCAAGACATATATTGTCTAAGGGCCTTGATGACCGCGTAGATATCTTCCTAGTTACTACCCATGCGCGCTTCGCGACTGAGCGCATGTTGCCGAACGCTTGACGGAGAAAATGAGGCCAAGCTAGTGCCAGCCTCCCATCGTGCTGCTAGAATGCTTTCTTCAACCCTGCATTCCTGGAGAACGCTCCCATGGCTCCTCTGATGCGCAACGCGATCGGCGTGCTTCTGGCAGGCGGTCAGGGTGAACGCCTTTGGCCGTTAACGCGCGATCGCGCCAAACCCGCCGTCCCTTTTGGCGGCGTGTATCGCATCATCGACGTAACGCTCTCCAACTGCTTGAACAGCGACCTGCGCCGCGTTTTCGTTCTCACTCAATATAAAGCGCTCAGCCTCAACCGCCACGTTCGTCGCGGCTGGTCCGTCCTGATGGGCCTGGGAGACTTCATCGAAGTTCTTCCGCCGCAAATGCGCGTTTCGCAGCACTGGTATCAAGGCACCGCCGACGCGGTGTACCAGAATATTTATTCCATCGGCAGCGAGCAATCCAGCTACGTCTTCATCCTCTCCGGCGATCATATTTACAAAATGAATTACCAAAAAATGCTCGAGCAACACGTTGCAGCCGGCGCCGATGTCACCGTAGCCACTCTCGAAGTTTCCCCAACCGAGGCCAGCAAACGCTTCGGCGTTTTGGAAACGGACAACGATTGGCGCATCGTCGGATTTGAAGAAAAGCCCGAGTATCCCAAGGAATCGCGCATTCATCCGGGGAAAGTAAACGCTTCGATGGGCGTCTACCTGTTCAACACACAACTCCTTTTGCCCATGCTCATCGCCGATGCCGAAAATCCTAGCTCCTCGCACGATTTTGGCAAGGACGTTATTCCACGCATCATCGAAAAATATCGGGTCTTCGCTTATAACTTTCTCGATGAAAATAAGAAGGACATGTCCTACTGGCGCGACGTGGGAACGATCGAGGCCTACCACGAAGCCAACATGGATCTCGTTTCTGTTTCTCCCATCTTCAACTTGTACGACAAAACCTGGCCGCTGCACACTTGGCAGCAGCAATATCCACCCGCAAAATTCGTTTTCGCCGACCCAGAACGCAAGGGCGTCGCGCTCGATTCCATCGTGGGCAACGGCTCCATCGTATCCGGCGGACGCGTCGAAAAATCCGTGCTAGGGCTGGACGTGCGCGTGAACAGTTACAGCGAGGTGGACGACTCCATCATCTTCAATCACGTGACCATCGGCCGACACTCCCGCATCCGCCGCGCCATCATCGACCGCCACGTGAAGCTCCCCGAAGGCACGGTAATCGGCTTCGATCGCGAAGCTGACCGCGCCCGCTACTCCGTCACAGAAAACGGCATCGCCGTGGTCGTTCGCCCGGAATCCATGCTGGAAGAACCCGAGTAAACTCTCCGCGTCTGCGAGAACTATGCAGCGAGCCCGGGTTTCGCGTTCCAAATACTTTTGTTTTACGGAAGCAGTCCGAAGACCATCACGCCCGTCGGCGTGCCGACAAATACCTTTCCGTTGGCGATCATCGGTGTGACGAACTTATTATCCGAGAACGAATCGCGGCTCCCGGCTTGGCTGCTGTTGTACAACTCAATCGTTAGGTTGCTGGCCTCATAGGCGTGCAGCACGCCCGTGCCACCGTGATTCTCCACGACCCAAACAATTCCATTGGAAGTGTCGTTAGCGGAGACGCTCGGCGTAGTTCCGGGATAAGCGAAAGAAGTGGATGTCTGAGAAGCCGGAGCGGGCACCAGCTTGGCGTCCACGATCGAAAAAGCTTTCAAAGTATCGCCCACGGCGCCGTAATAAATCGTGTTCTTGAAATACGCAGGCATGGCCCAAACTCCCCCGGCCAATACGTTGTCGATCTCCTGATAGATTCCATCGTCATTCTGAGTATTGAATTTGCCCATCAAATTACGATTCACCAGATAGATGTTTCCGTCCTTTCCTGCGCCCACGGCGAGCTTCCATATATTGTGCGAAGCATCTTCAAAGTTGGGCAACACAAGTGCGCCGCCAGAGCCCAGGTCCTCGTCTCCATTCGATTCGGCGGTAGTGTTGTACATATTAAAATAATCAGCGACCGCTAATTTCTTTCCGCTCGCCGAAAGCTTTAGGAACCCGTTGCCGTAGTCAGCGTTGATGGGAAAGCCGGAGGAATTCAGGGTGTCGTCGAATGTGCCGTTGGCATCAAGCAGGTAGATATTTCCCTCTCCATCGGAGGCCAACCCTGCGCCGGCCATCCAAATGGCTCCATCGCTGCCATTGGGAGTTACGTTAAGCACGCTCTCTTGCTTTAAAGTCGAGGCGTTATATCCCATCACCCAGCCAGTGTAAGGACCATCGTCGCAATGCGAAGCCCAGCTGGTGTAAACCTCGCCGTTCAGAAAAAGCAACGCGGCGCGCTCTTTGTACTGTTTCGGATCAAAGGTGGCTTCGCCGCTCTGGTTAGGGAAAGTCGCTTGTATCGTTGTCGGGCTTCCCGAGATTTCTGCTCCGGTGGTGATATCGAGGGCGTGGAGTCGCTGATAATAATTTCCGCTCGAATCTTTCGACATCGCGACCAAATACATCACGTCTCGTCCTCCGATATCGAACTTGATCACCGGTGTCGAGGTGATCCCAATTTCAGGACTTACCTGGCCGCAACCGCGGTTGTCACTGGTACTCTCCTTTGCGCCCAGTGCCGTGACCTGCCAAAGCTGCGTGAACGTATCCGCGTCAAACGCGTAAGCCGAATCGTGTTCCGTAACCACGAACACGACGTTATGCGTACCGCCTTTCACAGTGAGGTTCGAGACGTACAGTGGCTCCGCGTCGACCAGTCCGTCCACGGAAAGAAATCCCATCTTGCCGAAACCGCTGGATTTTACGTTGCTCCATGTCAGGATTTTCTCCGCCGAGTTGCGGCCCGTACGCTCGATGTCGTTGTGGTAGGTGAGCACGTTGACAGTGCTGGAGGTAGTCGAACTCTGGGTTTCGGCTTGCCCGTTGTCTGAAGCATCGGCGGGAGCGTGCGCGTCAGCATTAGACGTTAGATTTCTGTTGGGGGTCTTCGCGAAACTGTTTACGGTCCCAACCGACGTTGCAACTCCCACTACTCCTGCGACTACAAATAGAACGATAACATTCGCGCGGATTTTCAAGGCAGTTCTCCCTGGCCGAGTTTTGTGAGGGTGATGACGCTCGACCGCGCGGGAGGGGTGTGCGGTCGTTGAAGAGGCGGGCTGGGACCCCGACAGCTAAAGCGTTACGTTGCTAACTATACATCAGAATCTTCAAGATTGCACCGACGTGCCGACGTGCCAGATGAAAACAAGCTTACGACCTCACAGAGGAGTGATCAAATTACCCAGAAAAATGGTCCGAGCGAGTGGATTTGAGCCACCGGTCCCGAACCAGATTGCAGGCTCCATTGTAATCTATCAACTGTTGTTGAATCCAAGGGGTGCACGTCTGGAAAGTGATGAGTCATGCGGCCCTGCGTTCCCAGAAGTCCTGAAAACGACCACTAAGTTTCGAACAGCGGAGAGCAATGATGGCGTTGGAGCCGTGAACGGTCCAGTGCATTCCGGCGCGTTTGAGTCGCGTGCCGATGGCCACCTTGCACCCGGCCTCCACAACGCCCGTGGAAGTACACAAACCTTGAGCCTGGAACTCCGGGTAGCGCATGCGTTCTCGGTTGGTCTGAAAATAATGGAGGCAGCGGCGGGCTTCCTCCGAACGAGATACCTGGCGACGGATGGCGGTGAGTAGCGCCCGGAATTTTCCGGTGTCGAGTTCTTCCTTCCGGCGTTCCGCCCATTGCGCAGCCCGTGGGGCGGTGGGACCGTAGAGAGCTTTTCCGAGATCGCTCAAGTGCTGCTTGGCGTGAAAGCGGTCAACGATCTGGATCGCATCGGGAAACTGATCGTCGGCGATGTTCCAAATCCAAACGGCCCCATCCCCGAGCACGACCCGGCGTGGCGCTTGGCAGAAGCGCCGGCGCGTGGCCTCCCGCCAGACACGCTGGGCGAAGGGAGAGCGTTCGGCGGCGGTGTCCAGCGCGGAAGCTCTCTCTAGAGCGGCCGAATAGGTGACCGACCCCTCATCGCGGATGGGGATACCTTCCTCATCCCGCGATTCCGCACTCCAAATGGTACAAAGTTTCACCTCGCCGGTCTTGGCCGATCTGTCCGGTTGCTTGCCGGTGCGGCCCACGAGTTCCTCTGGGCGTAAAGGAATTCCTGTTCCGTCCATGCCGAGATACAAGGTCTGCGGTAGAGCAAGAGAATCGAGAGGTTCGCTGTGCACGCGTTCATCTTCGGCGATCTCTTTTCCCAGAGCTTCTGCGCTTCTCTCCACCTGCTTGGCGTCCACGGTCACACCGGCCAGTTCGGTCAACAGTGCACTTCCTTCCCGGAAACTTACCAAAGCGCCCACGGTCCCGGTCATGCGCGTGAGTGCCGGAGAGAGCGAGGTATTTTCTATGCCCAGGTGCTGATCACGAGGACAGAAGCCGTACCCGCAGGTGGCGCAGTGATAGTAGGCGCGCTCCAGTCGTAGGGGACCGAGGATACTCTCGACCTGTTTGGTCCGGCGCCCGGCAAATCGTGCTGGCTGCCCACATCCACAACAAGTTCGTGAGCCTTGCTCATCGCTGGTGTCGGCATTGAGACGTTGCTCGACGGCGGCTCCTGCCAGTTGCAGAACGTGTTGCCGCACGGCGAGCTCCAGCGCTTCCAGATCCAGCTCTTCCACCGCCTGACGACCGAGAAGTGTCTCAATCTCCGGAACGACGTCGCTGGCCAATAGATCGGCGAAGAGGTTTTTTTTTAGCCTGGCTCGCGGGAACGCCCTCCCAATCCCGCACCTGGGCGGAACAGATCTGCTCACTTACGACAATCAGTTCCCGTACCAGGTTCCGGAAACGGCGGTATTCGGCAATCTGCGCTTTGGCACGTTCGACGGCGGGGCCTTGGGGAATGACCTGGGTGACCGTCTTTCCGCCAACCCGATGAGTCAGTGAATAAGACGGACCATGCCCGGGGGAATCCTTCTGGGCGCAGTGGCAGTTGGGCTTGCCACACTTACGGAAACGCGCGGTCAGAAAGCCGGGACGCAGGTCATCAACTCGCGCCAGACTGGCCGCGAGCTGATCGCGTCGATCTCGCAATGCCTGTAAGGAAATAGTCATCGGAGCCTCCTATCTGACAGACATTATAACCTGTCAGACAACGAAAGAAAACCCCGGCCAAACCCTATCAGACTTCGGAGTGAATTTTCATGTCGTACTCCCGAATCCAAGTGATTGCTGTTGAAATGTTTGCAGCCTGCATTCTAAACTTTGTCGAAGTTGGGTGCTTATGGGACGAGGCCAAGACAGATCTTGACGTGAGAGGAGATGGGAACTTTAGTTCAGGATGTTCGGTATGCACTCCGGGGACTTGCTAGAGCCCGCGCCTTTGCCGTGGTTGCCTTGCTGTCGCTGGCTATTGGAATTGGGGCGAACACCGCGATCTTCAGTATCGTAAACACTCTACTACTTCGTCCGCTTCCTTATAAAGACGCCGATCGGCTGGCAATTCTGTGGAATCGCTCCCCCGGTTTGGGTATCACCGAGGATTGGTTTTCCACCGCTCAATATTTCGATATCAAAACAGGGCACCATGGTCTCGAAGATGTGGCCATCGCCATCGGCGGCAACGAAAACCTGACTGGTGATGGGGAACCTGAGCGTGTGGGTACGATTCACGTATCTTCAAACCTCTTGCCGATGTTGGGAGTAACCGCGGATAAGGGCAGACTCTTCGTTTCCGGCGAAGACGTAAAGGGCAGCTCAGGAACGGCCGTCCTCAGTTATGGCTTTTGGGTCCGACGTTATGGCGCTGATCCGCAAGTCATCGGGAAATCGCTAACAATCAACGGATCGACCTATCAGGTAATTGGCATTCTGCCGCGTGGTTTTTCTTTGCCACGCGAAGTATTGCCCACGTTGGGCGGTGCAGAACAGGCCGAGATTCTTCTTCCCCTGCCATTGGGGCAGGATGCGGCGCAAAACCGGGATCACGAAGACTACAACATCGTCGCCAAGCTGAAGCCCGGCGTATCACTGCAGCAGGCCCAAGCTGAAATGAACACGATTACCGCGCGTCTGCGCCGAGATTACCCCACGAACTACCCTCCAAATGGTGGTTTGACGTTTGGCATCGTTCCTCTGTCTGAACAAGTAGTGGGTGACAGTCGCACCGCATTGTTTGTGCTGCTTTTCGCCGTTGCATTCGTTCTGCTAATCGCTTGTGCCAACGTCGCGAATCTTCAGTTGTCGCGGGCGCTTGGCCGCCAAAAGGAAATTGCAGTACGCATGGCTATAGGCGCGAGCCGTATGCGGGTTGCTCGCCAACTGATTACCGAGAGCCTGCTGCTCTCTCTATTCGGCGGGGCCTTGGGAATTTTGCTGGCGTTTGTCAGCCTAAGATGGGTTCGGATTCTCGGACCGGGGAGCATTCCGCGTCTGGATTACATCACCATTGATGCAAGAGTCCTCCTGTTCACTTTATTGATCTCGCTGGTTTCCGGGACGATGTTCGGCTTGGTCCCGTCGTTGCGCATTTCACTCATCGACATCCATTCAACACTTAAACAAGGAGGCCGAGCGTCCGCCGACACAGGCGCAATGTGGGGCAGGGGAAGGAGTTTTCGCAAATCGCTGGTTGTTTCCGAACTCGCGCTTTCCGCGTTACTTCTAATCGGTGCGGCCTTGCTGATCCGCAGCTTCGCGAATTTGCAAAGCGTTTCTCCGGGGTTTAACGCGAACAACGTGTTGACCCTGGAACTCACCATGAATGGGAACAAATATCGCGAAGACCAGTTCATATTATCGACGTACAAACAAATCGTGGAGCAACTGGAACACCTCCCGGGAGCGAAGTATGTCGGGGCCATCACTTCGTTGCCATTGAGCCAAATGTTCGCCTGGGGGCCGATCACTGTTGAAGGCAGGATTCCACCGCCAGGTGAGAATTTCATCAACGCGGACGTGCGCGTCACGACTGGGCATTACTTTGAGGCGATGCAAATCCCGCTGCGCGAGGGCCGTTTCTTCAATGAGTCTGATACCACCACCAGTCCTCCGGTGGGAATTGTCGACGAATTTATGGCCAGGGAACTATGGCCAAACCAGAGTCCGCTGGGAAAGCGGCTGCACAACGGCGGCATCACGGACAAAGACCCCTGGATCACTGTGGTAGGCGTAGTTGGGCGAATTAAACAATATGCACTCGACTCCGATTCGCGGATCGCCATTTACTATCCTCAGACACAATTCGTGACCCGCGCGATGAATGTTGTCGTTCGCACCAACGGCGATCCTGCCGCGTTGTATTCGGCCGCACGCAAGGAGATTCAGAACGTGGACCCCGATCTCCCCATTTTCCATCCGGTGACAATGCACCAGCGAGTTCAGGAGTCTCTGGCTCGGCGGCGATTTTCAATGTTGTTGCTCAGTCTATTCGCCGGTCTCGCAGTTGCGCTAGCTATGATTGGAATCTATGGCGTTGTTTCCTATGTGGTCAATCAAGGAACGCGCGAAATCGGCATACGATTGGCTTTGGGAGCTACACCGCGCGCCATATTGCATCTGGTGATAGGCCGAGGGATGGCATTGGCATTTCCCGGCGTGATCATCGGGTTGCTTGGTAGTCTTGTATTCACGCGCATGATGCGAGGCCTTTTGTTCGGCGTTAGCCCACTAGACCCTTTGACCTTTGTTGCCATTCCCTTGCTGCTCGCCCTGGTCGCATTACTGGCGAGCTACATCCCGGCCCAGCGTGCAACCCGCGTGGACCCAACGGTATCGCTTCACAGCGAATAAACCAGATCAGGGGAGTAGTGACGGGCGTTGTCGCCGTGCGTGTGGTGCTATGAGCAAGCGTGGATGATTCTACTGCTGGATTCGTGATCGGGCCGGGGGCCAGTTCGAGGTTGCATCCGGGTCTCACCGTGCTCAGTTTGAATTGTGTGCCAGTATTCCCAAAGAACAGTCCGTTCGTCATCAGCTTGGGTGACGACACCACTCACGCCGGGCATCGTCACGTAAACTCTTGCACCGATATTGGCTACCTTTCGTCATATCGTCACTTGCGGTACTCTTGCCTGTCTGTACGGGAGTCTAGGAAACATCCACGCAACTGATTTTTAACTTGACAATACTGAACGACAGCGTTCAATATAGAATGCGTAATTACTCAATCACGGAAACCGCCAGGGAGCTGGGAATTCAACGCGCCACGCTTTACGAATGGATTCGGCTGAAGAGGATCCCTGCTCCAACCGCTAAAGTTATTTCAAGAGTCCGTTTTCGGTTTTGGACAGAGGAAGAGTTGAAGACCTTGAAGAAGTACAAAGCTGAACATTATCAGAAGAAGCCGAGTCGCAAGCGAAAGCAGACACCCAACATGACAGAATAATAACGGGACGCGTCGGTGTTAGAGCACCAAACGCGCCCCTGACCACCATCACCTCACCGGAGGCAACGATGGCTGCAAAAGAAAGTATCCATTTCTCATTTGTAGTGCAACTCACGCCGCGCTCGTTGTTTCCGTTTTTACTCCCACCTGATCCGGTCTCGGAATCTCCTCCCTAGCTGGTTCAGCGATTGTGTCGGTCGACCCCAGTGGGACTTCCGGCCGTTTCGCTATCCGTGTTCCCTAACGCTTCGACCAACCGCCAAAGCGCGGAGTCTCGCCGCAAGTATTGGAGGAGGTTCAAAATGCAAAAGGCTCATCTTTACGAGGCAATTCTTCTGGTGAACCGCGGTGTTGACGAAGCCGTGCGTGGACTCGAACGCCTCAAACGGGCCAAGGAGTCGCAGCTCGATCCCTGTTGCTTCGATGAAGAGCTGTTGCTCTTAGAGGATCATCGCGCGCGGCTCAATTCCTATTTTTGCAGCACGGTCCAACGCACGGAGCAACACGACTCCGTTCGGTTTGAAACGCAGTACCGGGAATACGAGAAGCGAGCCTTGGACGAGATACGGGTCTATCGGGACGTACAGGCTTTAGAGGATCGCCGGCGGGTCGAAGGAAAACCGCCCAAAGTGAGGTTCCTCTCGCCGGACGAGCAGCGCGCTTGGCAAAGGCAATATCCGAAGCCGCCTAGCGATGTTTCGAAGGCGGAAGGGCAGGCCAACCCATGAAAAAGAAAAAAGCAGTGGAGCCGCAAAGGAGAGATTTACCAAGATCTGGGAAGCAGTATCCTGGCGTCCACGGCAAGATCGTGGACTGGGCCGATCACATTTTCGAGGAAGGGATGCTGTACGTGCGCGTGCGCTTTACCGACAAGACCGAACTGTGCTGGACGCTGCAGACGGCGCACCTACTGAGGGAATCCGACCTGAGCGATTGGAAAACGGGAGACTACGAACAACTAAGGCTGTATGCGGAGAACGAAATCGGTTGGCCCGAGTGATTTCAGAACGGGCCCGAGCCACTGCAAAGTGACGGTACCATCCTGCGAGGCGGGCGTACCGCTAACGATTGCCTCGCGATCAACGCCGACAACGCGTTCAAATCATCCTCGTTGCCGCTTGGAAGCGACCCATGCGCGAGATTGAGTTCTTTGCTCCTCTGCACCGCGCGTTATCGTCGGCGCGTTTTGCTTCGACTCTGGAATCCGAGGACCCGGTAGGTCCAATCTCAGAGACTTCTCTCGTTCATGAATACTTCAAGCGTCACAGCGCGCGGGGGATTAGCGGCGCTTCACACCATCGCGGCAGTCTGCGCCGATTGCGGCCGCGCCTTTTTTCTCAGAACGGCTGCCGAGATCAACGTGATCAGCAAGCCGATCGGGAACGGCTCAATGAACGTCATTAGCACATTGTAAAGCGGATTAGCGTACATCACTTTCATCCGCTGAATCTCATCGATTTTCGCCTTCACCGCTTGCGCACTAGCGCCGGACGCCTGCGCCTTAGAAATCATGGACGCCGAATACTGATCCATGAAGTCCCGAAAAACCGTGTGGTACAGCACTTCCCACGTCCCCACGTAGAACACGCACGAAATCAGAGTGATGCAGAGCCCAATACCAAACGCCTTGCCGAAGGTGAGGTGGCCGTCCGCCAGGTTATCGCGATACGATCGGATGCCGAAAAACACCAGGAGAAATGACAGCACAATTGTCGTGTACCCGAGGATCAGGGCTTTGTCGTATCCGATCCGGTGGGAAAACGGAATCGTGCAAACCATCAGCAATGATGAAATTACGCCGGAAATCAACCCGAACGTGATGATTGTCTTCTTCACTTTTGTGTCCTCCGATATTTGAAGATTGACGACTGGCGCAATCTAGCTGCAGCCTGCAAGATTGTCGTCATCCTTTCGGGTGATTTTGGCCGGGCAGGCCAAAAATGATGCTTTGGAGTGAGCTAGCTTACTTCACGAGCCTTCCTCCGGAAGCACGTTCACGGTATTAATCCGAATTCCTTGCCCAATTGCACGGCTTGCGTCCGGCGCTTCGCGCCAAGTTTATCGAAAACGCGGCTGGAATGGGTCTTCACCGTGTTCTCGCTCACAAAAAGCTTCTCCGCGATTTCGCGGTTGCTCATACCTTTGGCGATCAGTTCTAGAGTTGCCAGCTCGCGGGGCGTGATTCCCAACTCCTCTTGTCTTTTGGCGTTCACAGCAAATGGCTGTCCGGGAAGAGGAACGTGCACTTCCTTTACAACAATCTGCTTCCGGGTCAGCCGGAGCCCGAGCCAGATGCCCACCGCCGCGAACGTCGCCGCCGTCAGTCCTCCGTAGATTTCAATCGAATGCTCAACGACCAGGTACCGGTACTCGGTCCACTTGAGCAGCGTGATCAGAAGTCCGCCCGCAAGCCCAAACAGAATAATGTGGCGCCACAGGCGCGATTTTTGGCTCTTAGCAGATCGCTCCGTGTCGGGAGACTTGCCTCGAGAGTTCGCGGTCGGTTGCATGAGGCAACGCTATACCACAGAACGGCAGTCTTTCTTCACAATGCCAAGGGCGAAGCCGCTCGCCACCGTGTTCTTGATAATGTCCGGAGCCTAGCTCAGATTCGTTGTTCTTTCTCAAGAGACCATCCTTCGAATTCCGTCTCCTTTCGACCAAACACAAATTCAGCCATGGCATCGAATCAAATTTGTCCCCGTCAATATCGTGGATAAGTCCGACCTCGACGAGAACGGGCAGCTTGTGTTTTTCATCGTGAAGGAAATGTTCAAAACGATCGAGACATTCCATCATTCGTTCTGGGGGAGGCGGCACGAATGCAGCATTGCCGGGTCGGGTGCCGCCAATCCAATTCTGTGAGCGGCGAAATTCACCCTGTGTTTTGTTCGCTCCGCGTCCGCCGCGCAACAGGATTGCGTGAATCTCTCGAATCAGGCGCAACAAAAGGGGAGAGCCTCCTTTAATGCGACGGAGACCATGTTGCACCGCAGCCACATAGTTGGTATGCCCGTCAGAATCCACGCATCACTGCAAAGTTCAATGTTCATAAGATCGCATTTTTATGTGCGAACATCGCTGCAATTTCAGAAGGATGTCTCGTTCGAAAGCAAAGGCAAAAAGGTTCTCTTTCTGTTTTCACAGAGAGGCGAGGAAAGCACCACACGCGTCCGCGTTGACGTCGAAGCCGGAAACTATCGAGAGGCGGACGTTGCGGCCCAAGACGTCCTTCAACCTGTGCTCGATGCTGTGTCCTTCTCAACCGGGACCCCACTGCTCGCACGACACTGGGACTTCATACTTAAGGGAGAAGCCGGTAGCAAAACCAGAAAGGCCATCTGGCGCGAATTCGGGAAAGAACCCGCGCCGCATCGGCTTACGGAACGTGCCATTGATGAGGTGCAGCAAATTCTTGTTCAGACGGAAGAATCTCTAGAGCTATGCTGGCACAGATATTCCCTTCAGAGAAATCTGATACTCGACAGATTTGTCTTTCAACGGCTCGCATTTGAAGCGCTCGCCTCGAGCCATCGAAGTGAATTCCGGACCTCCACAGTGTCGTTGACGTAGGTTTCTTGCCTGCATAGACTAACCCCGCCGGACTCGGAGCCTTTGATGTGGATGGCGCGAAAACACACCGAAACAGCGAACAGAACTGGAAATCAGACATGATGTGGATGACGCGGAGCAGCGCTGCGATCTTGTTGCTCGTTGTATCCCTCTACCCTGCTCAGAGTGTGTTGATCTACGGCCACACGACGCAGGACACACAGGTGGCGAACCCTGTCGCAGGTGACCCCGCGGCGATAAGAGAGGGTGCTTCTCTATTTCGAGCAAACTGTTCTCCCTGCCATGGACTGAATGCGAAAGGTGGAGGACGTGGGCCGGACCTTACTTCAGCGCGCTGGACACACGGCTCGAGTGACGCCGAAATTTTCCGCACCATATCGCAGGGAGTGACGGGCACGCAAATGCCGCCAAATGCATTTGAGGATTCTGAAATCTGGACGATTATTGCCTACCTTCGTTCATTGGCGCCATCGGACCACGCGAAGACGACCGGCGGTGATCCCGTGAGGGGTGAGAAACTTTTCACAGGGAGCGCGGGTTGCGCCGCCTGTCACATGGTGAAGGGACACGGCGGGCTTCTAGGGCCCGACTTGACGCGCGTGGGTGCTTCGAGGTCCGCAACCTATTTGATCGAGTCGATTCGCGACCCGGATAAAGAATTGAGCGATGGAATGCTGGATCCCAACAATCACTACGGCTTGCCACTGGTCTACGACACCGTAACGGTGGTGCTAAAAGATGGGCAAAAAGTGACCGGGATAGCTAAGAACGAAGATACATTTTCGGTCCAGCTTATGGATACGGACCAGCGGCTGCGCTTCTTCTTGAAAAGCGATGTTAAAGATGTGGTCCATAAGCGTAAGTCGCTGATGCCCGCATACACAGATCAGACGATCAGCGCGGCAGAACTGCAGGACCTGCTGGCATATCTGGAGAGTTTACGCGGTGAATGAATCCGTTCTGACTCTGAACGAATCGAGTTGCCTGTTGCCGCGATTCATTGAGGAACGCATATGAAAACGTGGGTGCGGTTGCTCGGTCTCCTGCTCGTCACCGCTTCGCCTGCGGCCGCGCAAGTGAGTTACGAGCGAATCCGCGACGCAGTGCGGGAACCGGAAAACTGGCTGACCTACTCGGGAAGCTACGCAAGCTGGCGTTACAGCAACCTGGATCAGATAAATGCGAACAATGCCTCTCGGTTAAAACTTCAATGGGCCTTTCAGGTCGGGGACTTGGGACAGCTTGAGACCACGCCGCTGGTGGTCGATGGCGTGCTCTATGGGACGGGCCAGAACAACCGTGCGTTTGCCATCGACGTGCGGACCGGCCGGGCCATTTGGCGTTATCAACGGAATTTGCCGGACAAGCTGCAACCTTGTTGTGGAATGGTGAATCGCGGGTTCGCCATCTTAGGCAACAAACTATTCATGGCCACTCTGGATGCGCATGTGATTGCTCTGGATACAAAAACCGGCAATTTGCTTTGGGACGCGACTGCGGCGGATTATCACCAGGCTTATACATTCACCGTTGCGCCACTCGCACTGAAAAACGAAGTCATCGTCGGCGTTTCGGGCGGCGAATACGGCGTGCGGGGTTTTATCGATGCTTACGACGCGGAAACCGGCAAACGCCTATGGCGATTCAACACCGTGCCTGGGCCGGGCGAGCCTGGACATGAAACGTGGTCTGGTGATTCGTGGAAAATCGGTGGGGCTCCGGCTTGGATGACTGGGTCGTACGATCCGGGGCTGAATTTGATTTATTGGCCGACAGGAAATCCCTCTCCCAGTAATTATGGCGGCGATCGTACAGGAGACAATCTCTACAGCAATTCCATTCTCGCGCTGAATGCCGATACCGGCCGGTTGCAGTGGTATTTCCAATTTACGCCCCATGATCTCTACGATTACGACGCCACTCAGATTCCGGTGCTGCTGGATACTGAGTGGAACTCGAAGCCCCGGAAGTTGCTGGTGCTGGCGAATCGCAATGGCTTTGTCTATGTGTTGGACCGCACCAACGGTGAGTTTTTTTCCGCCAAGCCCTTCGGCCGTGTGACGTGGGCGGAAAGAATTGGTCCAGACGGTCGGCCGGTCGTGAACACCGCCTTGGAAAAGAAAAATGAGGGAAACCTGGTTTGTCCAGGGGCACTGGGCTTAACGAACTGGTTTGCGCCGTCCTACAGCCCAATCACAAAAATGTTATACGTGGCGACTTCAACGGAGTGCGACGTTTTTACAAGTTCGCCGCAGCAATATCGAGCTGGGCATGATTTTCTGGGCAGCGTGTACGTGCCCGACCCCTCGGAGCGCTCCAGGGGAGCGCTGCAGGCGATGGACCCATTAACTGGCGAGAAGAAGTGGGAGTTCAAGTATTTCAGTAGTCCGAACGGAGGCGCGCTAGCCACTGCGGGGAACGTTGTTTTTGCAGGAGATTCTGACGGAAATTTCATCGTACTCGACGCCCGCAGCGGAAAGGATTTGTGGCACATCCAGCTTGGTGCAGCGATCTATTCCACAGCCATCTCTTGCATGGTTGACGGAAAGCAGTTCGTCATCTTGCCGGTGGGATCAGCTTTATTCGCCTTCGTGCTTGATAATCCCTAACCGCTCGCGCCGGCACATGTGATTGGAAAAACGAAGCTCCAGCGTGGTCGTTCGCAATTCCGGCCACTGGCTCATGGAAGAAGCGCCGAATCAAGTCATCCCTAAGCTGGTCGAATTTCTGAATCGCTGAACCGCACAGTTCCACTCTGTCTTGGCTTGCACCTTCGGCCCTGCAATATTCCGAACGCATCGTCGGTCCACAAGAAGTTATGATCCGTGTGGCTGTAACTTCCGGGTAGTCCGTGATACTTCCGCAGTGGGCAACGGCAAACAGAGAAAGGCAAGGAGCGCTGACAGAGAGCCGCACGACTATTGCGGGAGACCCGTTTTATAGAAAATGGCTTTGTGGCGCGGGTCAGGGTCGTAGGGGTCGTATACTGGAGCGCCTTTACATCGATAACTGCCTGCCTTTAACAGTGGAATTATTTCGTCAGCTCGCCTTTTTCATTCTGAGCTTCAAGCCCATATCGTATTGCCGCTTCAAGCGTATCGATGTTTATATCCTTTAGAGCTTTAAACCGAATGCAATATCCGGTCACGCTCGCCTTGCCTAGTTTTTTTCCATACGTTTTGGCTAAGTACTTCTTATCTTTGAGACCAAGAATATAGACAGAGATTCCGGTTTTGTTTCCGCTCACACCAATTTTAAAAAACTCTCTACTTTTTCCATTGGCATATTTTATTGTGTGAAATCCATATCCAATCGTAGGGTTGGAAACAGTATGATTTTCGCTGTCTTTACCATCGAAGAACCATAATTTGCCTTCTGGTGACACTTGAACTGTGAGCCGATGCAACTCTCGCATGTCACTGCGTTTTGGCTCCGGTTGGCTGGTAATATACTTCTTGATTTGTTCTTGTACGTTCATATGTTCTGCTCCCCAGTTGCGCGCACGAGATTATACGACGTTTAATCCTTTTGAACCGCTCCCATTCTCTGTCGCAACGTATACTAGGTTTTGGGTCAGCTTCTCCCCCTTGCAAGGGCGGGCGGCCCTGACCGTTGAGGTCACTCGACCGCGAGGGCGCCCCGCAAGCCGTTGTTGCGTGGGGGCTTTTCAGAATTCCCAAAGGCTTGAAATGCGTGGAGCGCCGAGAAGCGGGCAGAGGGGCTGGAGTACATGCACCCCAAGCCGAGTTCACATTCCGGACGTATTCTCGGCTACGCGTGCCAGAGCTTGGCCCATGCTTCGGTAAAGACCATCCAAACTGTGGAAGCATGGAAGCACGGCGTTCATCGGAATTTTACGGATGTTGTCTTGTTCGGCGTCATCGGGGGAATTTTGCTGGCACTCACACTGGAAAAACGAAAGCAGAGCGCACTCGTTACCCAATAACTTCGAAACATCTCTATTCCACTCAAGACAGCGGCTTTTCGTCGTTCCTTGATGGATGGTCGGCAAGAACGAAGCTATCCGGCTTCGACGGTGGGATTGGTCCTGAGAGTCCGCTTCTGGGAAGTTCCGGCCTGCTACTCCCGGTGAGTCGGACCGGAGAAGTGAAGTGGGTGGTACTTTATTTGTCCGATTTCCTCGAACCGCTCCGGCCCCGTGCAAATCTGGATCGCTCAGGCCGATGGCAAAGATCCTGTACAACTCACCAATGCCGTCGAATGGTCGGACCTTGACGATCCACAGTGGTCACCCGACGGATCAAAGATCGCTTACACCGGACGACAACGGCCCGACTCGTCGCGGAATATTTTCGTAGTGTCATCGTCCGGCGGCACGCCTCAAGCGTTGACCGACGATCCTGCGGGCGACGCAAGGCCCACTTGGTCGCACGATGGTCGCTGGATTTATTTTTCATCCAGGCGCGGCGCCGCGCTCAATGGAACCATTTGGAAAGTTCCTTCGTCCGGCGGGCCCGCCACGCAAGTCACGCGAGACGGTGGCCGCTTCGCACTGGAATCTCCGGACGACAAGTGGCTCTACTTCGACGTCGCGGGCGGGGTCCTTCGCAGGATGTCTGTTGAAGGCGGCGAAGCGACGGACTTCGTTCGCGACCTTGGCGGCGCCAGCCTCGCACGAGCCGTGCCGCCATTCACCGTCACTGCAAAGGGTGTGTACTACCTGGCGATTCCACCCCAGCAAAAAGGCGCGCTCATCCGTTTTATCAGCCACGACGGCGGCGAGCCCAAAACTCTCGGCAGTATCGCGCGAAAGCCTGCCGCAGGACTCAGCATCTCCCCCGACGGCCGCTTCCTTCTGTTTTCCCAATTCGACCAGTCTGCTGCCGAGCTCATCCTCGTCGAAAACTTCCGTTGAACGATCGGTAGCTGATGTGAACCAATGGCAAGGCAATGCGAGTGTATTTTCCGTGCGAACTTAACGCCCAATAAATTGCGGTACGGCACTAACTCCTTCTATGAGAAGGCCGATCGATGTCAAGGAACACTTTTGGGTTTGCTGTTCGTGCCATGATTTTCTTTCTATTCCGCACTCTTTAGTGAGCGATATTCGCTCGGTGTTAGGTGGCTGTCCTCGCTTCAGTAGGTGCTGCTACCTGATTAGCACAGGGGACGCCAATTCGACAGCTACACGGAGAAGAAAATTCACGACCAAGGAAATCGTCCATATCATCAAAAGTTGCAAACGGGCGATTTACCGGGTTGCCGTGGTTTTGCTTGTGGTGACCGGAATCCGCATCGCAGAATTGCTTGCTCTCGAAGCCGGGGCAAGGTTCGTTTCCACGCCTTCCGTAGATTCGGACAATCCGTACTCGAAAAGAGCGAAGTGCGGCAACTTCTGATTGATTTCTGGCTTGGACACGACAACCTGGACATGTCCTCACGCTATGCGAAGCAGTTAACTGAGGATATGGAGTTCCGACAGGAGTGGGCAGAAAAAGTGGGCCTCGGCTTCGATTTATCGGAAGTCTTCGACGGGGGACGAGACCTACTTGCGCTACGTGCGCTACAAACTCAATCGGACGCCGTTGCAGCGTAAATGCGTAATCACTAGAGAGGAAGGAACTAAAATGGTCGGGACGAGTGGATTTGAACCACTGACCTCCTGGTCCCGAACCAGTGGGAAAAATCACATAAGTCGCTGTCCTGGCGTCACTTATTGGTTTTCGGGCCGGGGCCATTTTCCTTGCTCTAGCTGCACCCAATGTTGCACCCAAAATCCCGGGGATAGCCAAAGAGAGATTCTGTTCACCAGCGCGAAAGACGATAGAAGCGCGTCGAGGATAGATGGAGGTTTCTATTCATTATCTCTTTCCTTCACCTCCCTCCAAAGAACCGCATCGGCCGCGCGCGAATCACTCGCTTCGCTCTCGACCCAACCGAGGTAAATTCGTCCGGCACAGCGGCGTCTTCGATTGTGTTCTGAAACCTGGGAACGCTCACGGCCGCGACACGGGAAGTTCGAGGACTGAAAATCCTGTAGCATCGGCAGCTTCAGCCAGTCGCTGATCGCCACAAATGAAGCTTCGCCTAGATGGATGCCGTTGGCACCAAACCAAGGAGGCTGCAAGTTGCAAACTGTCCGCTGCGCGCAAGGAATACTTATCCAACAACTCCGTAGACAAGTGGCGAAGTTCATCGTCGGGAAGGACCTCCCTCCAACCACGGCTGAGCATGAGCAGACGAACTACCGCTCCTTGTTTATCGAGATCGGAAATCGCCTTACCGCGATGAAGCCGACAAATCGCGCTGTAAACTTCGACCAAGCTCCCCCACCAGACGACCAGAGCGAATTTATTTAGGTAGATCTGAGACTGGCGACTTGACGCTTCGTGAATACACAAAGGGGCGAGCGCGCTGGCATCCCAAAACGCGGTAGTCTTCTTCACCGCCCTTCATCTCTGTCAGCCGTGACGGATTGAATTACCTTGTTTCCCTTAACGGTACCGGTCGGGACCTTCAAGATCTCCCGGACATCCAGCGGCACCGTGGGAAGCCGCAGTTTCCCAGCGGCAACCAGCCGCAGTTCCTGAGCGTCAGCTCCTTCCGCCAGGAACGGCACCAGTTTGGCCACGGGAAGGTTTCTGTCCCGGATCACGACTTCTTCGCCGCTTTTTGCAAATGTGAGGTACTTGCTCAGCTGATCCTTGAGTTTTGCTACGTTTACAGTGCGCATGGCCTCTCCATCACTCATGGCTATTATAGCCATGAGTGGACCCGATTGCAAGAAGCGTGGATTCGCCAGGATCGCCGTTTCGCGGCACGATCAATGACGCGATCTCTGTTACGGGGAGGCTACTTTCGAAAGAGAAGGTTTCGAGCGTTTTAAAGGAAAGTCCAGCAAGAATCTCCTCGATCAAATCGTCGGTCTCGGTCTGCGGTAGACCCAGACTGGCCCCAGGCGAAACATAACGTCGATCACACCGGCCGTCGCTTTGTTTGAAGGGAATGCAGACGCGGCGATCGCGTGGCTGAAGCGGCCGAAGAGGGCTCTCGGCGACAAATCTCCTTTGACGTACTCACGGACCGAGCTTGGAGCTCGGCAGGTCGAAGATTTGATAGGCGGCCTGGAACACGGAGTCTTCGTTTGACCATCACCGCTTGGCGAATCGTCAAGCAAAAGCACACGAAAGTAGCGTTCACGGGCGAGGGTGCGCGCCGTTATGGCGGCCGCTGGAATTCCAAGGGTGTTCCCGTTGTGTACGCTGCCCAATCCCAATCCTTAGCAGCTTTGGAAATGCTCGTACACCTCGATTCTGGGGAGTTGCTGAAATACTACGTGGCCATTCCTGTGACATTCGACGAACAACTCGTCTCGCATTTGGATTTCTCCTCATTACCCAAGAATTGGAAGGCTCATCCCGCACCGAAACGTTTGCAAATGATCGGAGATGCCTGGGCTTCCAGCTGCAAATCCGTCGTGCAGCGCATACCGAGCGTCATCGTTCCATCCGAGAGTAACTTCCTGCTGAACCCCGCGCATCCCGAGTTCGACAAGTTCGCGATCGGTGAACCACTACGGTTTCGACTTGATCCCCGGCTTATTTCTGAATCGTGAAACCCTGTCATTGCATGCGAAATGACGATGCCACCGCATCTATCGTGAAACATTTCGAGCCATGAAACGCGAAGATGATTCTATTTTGCAAAGTTTCGCCTCGCACTTACTGCTTGGCTTATCAAACTGGAATCCATGGAGCGCTCGGAGTTATTGCGAGCGCCCATGGTTGCGGGGCCCGATACGTACCGAATAGACAATTGCTGAGCATACCGTTCCGAAGCGAACTGATTCACTATGTTGCTTAAGTCCCACAAACGGCAGCTGCTTTTGGGGGTAGTTTCCGTGTAGCCGACCATCCACCGACTGGCTTGGTTTGGGGTTTCAGGTTTGCGGTTTCCGTGTCCGTCTTTGCCGCATCTCAAACTCCCGGACCGTCGAGATCTTCCAATTTGATGTTGCGTGTCTCTCGAATGAACAGCAGAGCGAACATCGCAGCTATTCCGTAGATTGCGTAAATGGCGGGTAGATAGTGCCAGTTATGGACTACGTCCTGACCAATTAACCTTGCTAGAAGAGGGGGCGCGATCATTCCAGCCAGAATGCCCGACAATCCATAGGAAATACCCGTGCCCGAGTATCGAAATCTTGTCGGGAAGGTCTCGGAGGTGAGAATCGGCACGAGCCCGTGCAACAATCCCATCCCGAAAAGGACGACCAGACACATGAGAATGGCTACGAGCACAACGTGCCGGCCTACGATCGCGAGGGCGAAGGGATAAGAGACGAGCAGGGTCGCGCCGATAGCGAAATAGGCGAGCCTTCTGCGCTTGAAAATGTCGGCTAATGGTCCGCTGAGCAGCACTCCCGTGACATCGGCAAAGCGGCTAAGAAAGATGATGGTCGCCGCAGTGGCCAACGGGATACCTGCGAGATGCATGAACGAGATGATGTAGGTTCCCGTCACGACCGTGTCCAAGTTCTGAAACGCAGCAACCGTCGCAAGAAGGAGGATCGAACCCGCGTGTTTCCGGAAGACATCGAAGCTGGGCAAACGGGCGAGTTGCTGCCTGTGCTTGAGTTGCTCAAACAGAGGGGAGTCGGCCAGCTTATACCGCGCTACCAGAGCTGGAATGACTACGATTGCAGAAAACAGCATTGCGACACGCCATCCCGTCGTCGCAAAACTCTTCCTTAAGAGCAAGAACATGCCGCTCGCAGCCATAATGCCCAGGGCCAGGCCGAGATTAGCCAGCGACATCCAAAACGCACGAGAGCGGCGTTTGGCCCCAAATTCCGCGAGCAAGGACGTGGCCCCGCCAAATTCACCCCCCACTCCAATTCCCTGAATGATGCGGAGGAGAACCAGGAGTATCGGCGCCGCAATGCCTATCTTTGCATAGCCCGGAAGCAAGCCCGTCAGACACGTGCTGGCTCCCACAATAACAATGTTTATTAGGAACGCGAACTTGCGCCCGGACCTGTCACCAAAGTGCCCGAAAATGAAGGCACCGAGTAGGCGTGCGGGGTGCCCGGCTGCATACGCCAAGTAGGAAAACACCAAGGCTTGTGTTGGAGGCAACTTCGGGAAGAAGACCTCCGGAAAGGCACTCGCCGCTGCGAATCCGAAAATCGCAAAATCATAAAACTCCACCAGGACACCGGCGGTCGCGGAAAAAGCCAGAATAATCAATGTTCGAGTATCGGCGCTTGGGACAGAACTCTCGGACATGTAAGGCTGACCACCAGAAAGTTCCCTGGCAACCAGCAACTTCAGAACAGATGTCATGAGCGTCTCCCCCATGCCGACCAGAGTATCGATGAGGGCATCATGAAGCTGGGATCGCTCAACCGTGCCAGATCCTCATCGAATTGTTGCGGCGTGATGTAATTGGCCTCGATCAGCGCGTCTCGAAGCTGTTCGAAGTTCGCCCGCATCATCGCGATACCAGGAGATCCGCTTTGCCACATGAATAATTGCGCCGACGCTCCCACGCTGGTCAATTCCTTTTCTCGCAGTAACCCGGAAAGCAATCGTCCATACCGACGATTCACGCCGCCATCTTCCAAAAGTCTTAGCATTGCGACATGCGTCTGCAAAAGCACTTCGCCTGAACTGAATGTCGGATCCGGCGAAATGGAGCAGCTATCGTATTCCTCGACCAATAGCCACCCTCCCACTTTCAAACTGGAGACCATACGCGCCAGAGCGGTATCGCGCTCGCGAACGTGCATCAGCACAAGACGCGTGTGAATCAGATCGAACTCTGCGTCCGGCAAAGGATCGGAGCCTATATCATGGGCGCGTACGCCTAGAGTGGCGCCCCGCAAGGGCTCTAGGAAACGGGTATCGACGTCGGTGACCCATACATGCCCCGTGGGGCCCACACGACCTGCAAGCCACTTCGCAATCGTTCCACTGCCGGCGCCAACCTCTAAGCAGCGCCATCCGCACGCAACACCCAGGGTTTCCAAATGACGGATGGTTTGTGGGTCATAGATTGCGGCTAGCGCTGCGAATCGAATCGGCGCCTCTTCGCCTTTATTTGCGAACATGTAGTCGGAGTGAACCACCTCTATCGCTCTGGCATCGCAGATTCCCATGGCTCCCTCTTCTCTGTCCGGGTTAAGAACTGGCCTGAACCGATTCCTGTTGGTTCGGTTTAGACCATTGATTTAGCGGCGCGTGGGCCTATAATACAAGCTCAAAAACGTTAACAATTGTTGAGGCCTACTTAATGATCGACTTTACCTCTCGCCAGCTCCGGGCCTTTTTGTTGGTCGCCCAGCATCGCAGCTTCACACGGGCCGCTGGCGCGCTGTTCATCACCCCTTCTGGATTGAGCCTGTTGATCAAGGAGCTGGAGAACCAGTTGAGCGTTAGGCTCTTTGAACGCACGACGCGACAGGTCACCCTTACTAGATCGGGAACCGAGTTGCTAGTGGCGGTTCAGCGCAACCTTAATGAACTGGACAATTCTCTCGCGCACGTCGCGCGAACAAAGAATGCTCTAGGCCCATCTCTTTCAGTGGGTGCGCCGCCATTTTGGGCAGCAGGTGGGGTGGCGCAGGTGATCAAGGCATTCCGTCCCCGCAGGCCCGAGCTTCGGCTTCAGGTATTCGATGGTGATAGCGCCACAACTTTGCAAAAGGTCGAGTCCGGGGAACTCGACATGGGACTGGGTTTCTTCTTTAAGCATGTTCCCGGTATTCGGCGAACTCCGCTGTTTCGTTTTTCTCTCATGGCGATAAGAGCAAATTCAGAGCGTGATTCGTCGCCTCGCAACGTTACGTGGGCGTCACTGAAAGGAGAGAAATTCGTTGCAATGCAGCCGTCCCTGCCCTTGCAGCAGTTCGTCGACAGGCATCTTGCGAAAGCTGGGATCGGCTACCGACCCAGTCTTGTGTCGAACTATCTCCACACACAAATCGCGATGGTGGAGGCCGGGCAGGGAATTGCGATCGTTCCTTCCTATACATTGCCGGAGTGCCGGAATCGAGGGTTAATGATCAATCCATTGCTCAAACCTCGGGTGCACCTTGATTTCTACCAAATCCGCAACGGTGGTAGGAAGCTTTCGCCCGTTGCGGAAGAGTTCACTGCGTTCTTAAAGAACTACATAGTTACTTGGGCTGGCAAATCCGGTCTTTTATCGAAGCGGTAAGTCCGCTCGGTGACGCCCCTCGGCCATGAGCCCCTTGCGTCTTCATTGCCAAGAGCATGTCAGTTCGAATGCCTTGCCCACTTGCGACGATTCCGTCCCGATGCTGATCGACCGACAATACGGCCACAGCACAAGAATATGAGCGACGCTCCGCTCTCATAGGCCAGAACTTACGTTCACTTACCCATCAGAGCGTATTGGTTGCCGTATAAGTCCTCGAACATCGCCTGCCGGCCCCACGGCAAGGGCTTGGGTGGACTCAGAAACTTTACGCCCCGATCGCTTAGTATCTGGAATGTCTCGTCAAGGTTATCGGCGCGAAATACCCATGTGGTGCCCTTGCCGATCTGCTCCATCTTCATACGCGCTCGTTCGGCACCGTGTTCCACAGGTTCAGGTTTCTGAAGAACGATACCGAAATCGCTCTGCTCGGGAGGTGCGACGACGAGCCAGCGCGATCCGCTCCCGTAGCTTGCATCCTGCAACTTCTTGAGACCGAGGATCTCCGTGAACCAACGCAGCGCTTCCTCCTGATCGCGCACCAGTATGGTGACCAGGCTCAGTCTGGTAATCATGTTTCTTTTCTCCTTCGAGACGAATCACGCTTCAGTGACTTAGCCGATCCTCGTATCGCGTCTGTTCCGATGCCGCGCGTGCGAGCAGGGTCGGTAAGCGCCGATTGATCTTGCGCGCCCACCCGTGACTCAACACCCACGCCAGTGCAAGCCCACGTACTCCCTTCAGACCCGTATGCTCGAAGATCAACCGTGTCCCTCCGGCTATCGGCTCCAGCCGAAAGGTTACGACGCTTCCTTCATTGCCCCAGTTCCATGACAGAAGTCGCGGTTCATCCACTACCAGCACCTCGCACGGAATCATCCGTTCACTTCCGAATCTTGACGTGGACCGGAAATGGAATTTATGTCCCGGCAAGGGTTTAAAGTCGTTTTCCATGAGCCAGTCCGCCAGTGAACCGGAATCCGTCAGCGCATGCCAGACCTCTTCCAACCTGTTAGGATAAACCGCCTCGAATGTGAGATCGCGTTTCATGAGTGCTTTCTCAGGTGCTCGCGGAGGGCGGTCAGCTTGGTCCTCCAGAAACGCTCGTAAAGGGCGATCCAATCGTAAATCTCTTCCAGTGGCTGAGGCTGGAGCCGGTAACGCCGCTCTCGTCCGACGCGACGCGCGCGCACCAATCGCGTTCTTAGCAGAATCGCCAAGTGTTGCGAAATGGCCGGCCGACTCATCGAAAATCGTTCGGCAAGGGAATTGACCGGCTCTTCGCTCTGAGCAAGCAAATCAAGCAGCGCACGTCGAGTGGGATCGGCGACGGCGTGAAAGACGTCGCCGACGGGTTGCGAGTCTTGCCGCTGGTGAGCCCGGTCTCTTTGCTTGGAAGGCGTAAGCATCTCCTTACGATTTATATGTAAGAGTATGCTTACTTGTCAAGCTGGGCGATATTGAGGTGTTTGGTCCGACAAGTCATCGCCACGGGCCCCGTGTGATGGATGGTTCCGGTTGATGTCATAACGACGTCGGCCTCGCCCCGGCCCAAGTAGACTGTTTCGGTGTTCACCCTAACAGTGCTCGGACCGAAGGAGGCCGAGATGAGAATTATAGGATGTGACTTTCACACTCGCCAGCAAACGTTGGCGATGCTGGACACCGAAACAGGGGAGCTGGTGAAAATGACTCTGCTGCACGAAGGGAACAAGGTGCGAGAGTTTTATTCTGCGCTTCCACGCCCGGTGTGTGTGGGCCTCGAAGCCACGGGATCGATGCAATGGTTTGTGAACCTGATGGAAGAGCTGGGAATTGAATGCCAGGTTGGTAACCCGGCAGTGATTCGGGCAGCCGAGCCGCGGAAGCAGAAACATGATCGGCGAGATGCAGACTTGATTCTGAAGCTGCTGATGGAAGACCGCTTTCCGGCGATCTGGCTGCCTTCGAAAGAGCTGCAGGATCTGCGGGCCTTGGTGCGACACCGTCATCAGTGGGTGCGCATACGGACGCGGATACAAAATGCGCTGCAGTCGATCGCCTTGGCGAATGGTTTGAGACGAGGCCCGGCCCTGTGGAGCCAAGCAGGCCAACACATGATCGCATCGTTGCCCTTGGCGCCTCATGCCGCTTATCGGCGGAGCGAGTTGCAGGCGATGTACGAGAAGTTCGAAGCGGAGATCGAGAAACTAAACCAGCGAGTGGAGGAGCAAGCCTGCGAACGAGCCGGCGCCCGTCTGCTGATGACCCATCCCGGAGTGGGGCCGGTCACGGCCTTGGCGACCGAGGTGTTCCTGGGTGATCCAGCACGATTCGCTGACAGCAAGGCCCTGGCTAGTTACGTAGGGATGATCCCCAGAGAATACTCCAGCGGAGGAAGGCAGCGGCTCGGTGGCTTGAGTAAACAAGGCAATCCGCTGCTGCGCTTTCTCTGGGGTGAAGCGGGAGCACACGCGGTACGCCGAGATCCGGCGTTGCAGCGTTTTTATCGCCGGAAATTGGTGCAGAAGGGTCTGGGGAAAGCGAGAGTGGCTGTAGCTCGCAAGCTCGGGATTCGGCTGTGGATCATGTTGCGGGATCAGATGGAGTACAAAGAGTTCTGTCGTCGTGGACAGAAGCAGCAGAACAGCGGTGCCGCCTGTGCAGGGAGGCCTGGAACGCGCAATGGTGCGACGAGTCACCGGCCGGTTGATTAGGCTACCTGCCTCCCTACGGGGAGTTCGAATACCTCATCATGGTCGAGAGTGATCGAAGAGATGGCTGGTGGGCAACACCGAGCTGATGAACAAAGACGGGCCGAGCAAGTTCGGGTGACACAGATGAACAGAAGCGGCGGGAAAGGACGCAATTCGTGCGTCGACGCCGAAGTCTGCGCAAACTTAATGATAAGCAAAAGAAAAAGACCTAAAAAACTCTTGACACCGCCGACGTCGTTAGAGATTGCGCGTAATCCGTCCAGGGTCGATGCCAAGCGTGAGATCACCTCGTGTGAGCTTACTTGCCGTGGAAGTCTACACTCCCGTCATCCGCCGCTATGGCGGCCTGCCAGAACTTGCTTATTCGTTTCACGACCGCGTCATTCACGTCACCAACTGCGGACGCATCTGTCTGCACCGCAAAAAAATTAATCTCAGCACGGTCTTCGCAGGACAAGCCCTGGGGATCAAAGACGTCGAAGAAGGTATTTGGCTGGTCAGCTTTATGGAGTGCGATCTCGGCTACATCGATTTGGAGGAAAAAACTCTGCAGCCTCTCGACAACCCTTTTGGCCCAAAAGTGTACGCGGCCTCAATGGGTCAGCGAAACACTGGTTTCTAGAATATACGCTGGCGTCTTCCAGTTTAGGGTTTCCCGCGGTCGGGTATTTAATTTCCTAGCCACGGAATCCAGTTGGGTTTGGCTAACAGCTGAAAGATCCCTTCCTTTTGGATAGTACTGCCGGAGGAGCCCGTTTGTGTTCTCGTTGCTGCCGCGTTGCCACGGGCTTGAGGGATCGCAAAAGTAGACTTGTACGTCAGTGGCGACAGTGAAGCTGGCATGATTGGCAAGCTCCATCCCTCTATCCCAGGTCAGCGAGCGACGTAAAGCGGTAGGAAGCTTGCGGACTGCCTTGCTGAGAGCATCGACAACAACCTCGGTTCGTTTTTCGGGAAGTTTGACGAGGATGACGAATCGCGATTGACGTTCGACCAATGTTGCGATGTAAGTCCCGCGAGAGCCTTCCACCAAATCACCTTCCCAGTGTCCTGGGACCGCTCGATCGTTTGCTTCTGCCGGCCTCTCTCGTATGGAAACCGCACCGACGATCTCACCGCGGCGGTGACCGCGATCCGTGGCATGCCGCGATCGTCGGATGCGCCTCCTCGAGCGGAGATGGCCAGTCAGCTCCTTCTTTAGGGCGCCGCGGGCTTGAACAAAAAGGCTCCGGTAAATCGTCTCGTGTGACACCCACATCTCCGGGTTTACTGGATACTGCTCCCTAAGCCAACCTGCTACTTGCTGTGGAGACCAGTCTTGCTTCAGTTTACCCGTTACGATCTGTTGCAACTCCCGGTTCTTGGCCAGCAGACAGAGCTTTGGACGACGCGCCGACTCCCAAGCTGCCGAGTCCGCTGGAGCGGCCCGATAAACCGACCGTCCCCCATGCCGGGCCACTTCCTGGCTCACCGTGGAAACGGCTCGGTGCAAGCCTCTGCCGATGGCGCGGAATGTACAACCCGCGGCGACACCTCGCGAAATCTCTTCACGCTCGCTGAAACTGAGTACTTTTGAGGAACGGCTCCGGCGGCCAGGCGCGATGCCGCCACTAGTTTGCAGCACGCGGTGGACCGTCGTCTGACGCTGGTCCAGCGCGCGTCCGATCCCAAGAATCGTCTCGCCCGCCTTGTATCGTCGCCAAAGCTCCTCGCGCAGCGCGCCTATAATTATCGGGGGACGTCCAGTCATGCCGAACACCTCCTAAGCCAAGATTAACCGAGGTGTTTCGCCGACCTATTGAGACCACCTAAACTATGTCTTCGGAACGTTCTGTAAAGGATCTGTCCGGACCGTACAAAAAAAGAGTGGTCGGGGCGAGTGGATTTGAACCACCGACCTCCTGGTCCCGAACCAGGAACAACCAATCCCATAAACGCTTTCTCTGGCGTCGCTTACGGGACAACGGACGTTATTTCCCCTCTCTTACTTGTACCTAACCTGTACCTAGAGCCGCGAGACGAGAAGGAACGACGCTCCTGCAAATCGACTAGCTAGAGTGTCTGCCTTCCGACCGGACGGCGGGACTACGGCACCATCTCAAAGACCCGACGTGGGCCTGTATCAAGGATTTGTGCTGGCGACAGACGTGGCAAGACTCCAACCATCACCTCGATATCCTTGCCAGGTAACTGAAACTGGCAGCTAGAGATTAACCTCGCATAGAAGCCAATGAGGAAAGAAAGTTCTCATATGTCAGTACAACGGGTTATTTCTCTTGCAGACCGTAGTTTATATATGCTAACGTGTTTAGCGCAATGGCGACATATTCAACGAAGCAAGTGGCCAGACTGGTCGGTATCCATTGGGTCACTCTTCATCGCTGGAAAGCAGCTGGCAAGGTCCGCGCCACTCAACGTATTCCGCTGAATGGAATGGTTTTGTCACGCTGGACAAAAGCTGACGTTGAACGAGTTCGAAAATACAAAGCGTCGCACTACTGCAAAGGGAGAGGACCGAAAAAACGGAAATATTTATGAGACCGATCCTGGCCCATCCACTCAATTCCGTCTGTCCGTACTTCACTATGTATCCGCTTGATTTCCCGTTACGAGTGCTGGCCAGTGAGTCACTCAAGAATAAGTGGGTATACGACCCGTTCTGTGGAAGAGGAACTACGAATCTTGCTGCTCGCCTGAACGGTATGCCATCTGTTGGCATCGATAGTAGTCCCGTGGCTGTCGCGATAGCCAAGGCGAAAGTGGTGGAGGCCTCGGTCAAGTCAGTTGTAGATTGCGCAACTCAAATCTTGGGCGACGCAAGAGATCCCGAGGACATCCCCAAGGGCCATTTTTGGAAGTGGGCGTACAATAGCACCACCCTTTATCAAATATGCCAATTCCGCGAGGAGCTGTTGCGTGACTGTAGAAGCTCCCGACGGAAAGTGCTCCGAGCAATACTGTTGGGAGCTCTGCACGGCCCACGATGCAAAACACAGCCATCTTATTTTTCAAACCAGTGTCCCCGCACGTTCGCACCCAAGCCTGCATATGCCGTCAGATACTGGAAACGCCGCCGATTGAAACCGCATAAAGTGGACGTACTAGGAATAATTCGGAAGCGTGCAGAAAGATTCCTATCGGTCACTCTTCCCGTGCCAGAGGGCGTCGTATTCCAACGCGATAGCCGCAAATGGGCAGATAACAGTTTTGAGGGGCTCTTCTCGTGGGTTATCACTTCACCGCCGTACTATGGGATGCGAACTTACATTCCCGACCAGTGGCTGCGGTACTGGTTTGTCGGCGGACCCAGCACCGTCGATTATTCATCCCGGCCAAGGGACATCCAGCATTCCTCTCCCGAGGACTTCAGCAAGCAACTCAGGAGCGTTTGGCTGAACGCAGCACGTATGAGTAGGAATGACGCCAAACTGGTCTGCCGATTCGGCGGAATTCATGACAGGCAACAAGACTGCATCGAGATTCTAAAATCTTCCTTTCGCGATAGTGGTTGGACATTGGCAACGATTAAGAATGCAGGAAGTGCACTAGACGGGCGTCGGCAGGCAACTCAGTTCGGCACGGATCAGAAGAAACATCCTCGGAAAGAATATGACGTGTACGCCAAGCGAGCGGCTTAGCTTTACACTTTGCGAATGAAAAGCGTAGCCTTCGGCCCTTTCCTTTCCGTAGTCCAGGCCTTCTCCTTAGGGCCCAGTATTGTATTCATTGCGGTTGGTACTAGATTGTAGGCGATCGAGTCCCGATCTGTGAGAGTGCTCGGCAAGGCCTCTTTGAGCATCCCAATTACAACACCCCACGGAATTCCGTTTGACGCAATGCCCTCGATGAATGCGTCGTTTTTAGCCAGCGCGTCAATCGCACGTTTCTGACTATCACGGAACGGGTCAGAACCATTGCGTGGCCTCACTGCTCTGGCACCGTCGGTCTCGGTCTCTGAATGATCTACAAGTACACCGGGGACAACATCTGCCGCGTAACGGCTACGGAGTGAGGACGCATATGTCTCAACCGCTGCCCCCCTGTAATCCGGGTCATACGTTTTGTACAGATGACCGAAGGACAATACTCGAAGCGAGATTGGAAAGGGCATGCCACTAACTCCACTCCAGAATATTCCTTGACCAGTGATCGGCTCGTTCAGAAGCGAGCCCAAAATATCATCACTGAAATGAGCATTCGCTCGATTCACGTTCGTTAGGTCGGAAGCTGAAAGCAAATGGAACAGGAACCAATTGTCTCCCTGACTCAGAATTTCCGTTGGAATGCTTCCTGGCTGCTGCGTGATCAGAACGGCTCCAAGGTCATACTTTCGTCCTTCTTTCACCCACTCGATATATGGCCCCGAGGCAGATGACTTATCGTTTAGAACTGATTGCGCCTCCTCCACCACAGCTATCGTCGGAATCGTCTTCGATGCTGCCTTCGTGAACTCCTCTTGATTGTGATCGAAGATCTTTCGCAAGATCAAACCAGAAAGAATGAGTGAAGGCCCCCCTCGCAACTGCGAAACATCAACGACGCACAGCTTTCCTGCCGACAGCGCTTCGAGAAGTAAATCCATCAGTTGACTGCCCGGATCATGTAGAGTTCTCACCACTGTGGTCATATTGGCACGTGCGGCGAATGCCTCCACATCCCCCTGCTTTTCGTCGAGTTTCACTAGTCTTCGGACTTCCTCAATGTCGGCCAGGTTTCCATCTCGATAAATGAGATCGACCAATGCCGCCCAGTCCGTTTGATTCAGCCCTCTTAACTTCCTAACGTTCTGCTGGTCCTGCTTATCTGGTGATAGCGCGATGCTCATCACATCCGACGGCTTTAATCTACGGACGTCGAGTCTGATCCCGCCTGCAACAAATGATCCGTAGAAATCACTCGGAGCTTCGCGTGAAGTAAAGACTACGATCCTATCTTTCAGCGTGGCAACGTCACATAGTCCAGGGTTCCCCCTGTCGTCCGGCCAAAAGTACTCGCCGTCCGGATCAAAGATTATCGTTCCGACCGGAACTTCCTTGTTTCGCTTCGTAACTGTGCATTCACTCGAATATAGTGTGCTGAACAGCAGCTTGTTCAGATTCGACTTCCCGTAACCAGCCCGAGCAAATATAAAAGTTCGGCGGGACACCAAATGCTTTATAGGAAAGCGAACTACCGCGCTCAGAGGTTTAACTTGCGCCCAATCCTCGACCGCTACGCGCGGATCGTTACCTCCATAAATGTATTCACCCAGTGCAAAGAAGCCTAAATCTGCACCCTCGCCAAAGTGACCGACGAGCCATCTCAGGACCTCATCTGAAGGAAATGCTACCGCACTTCCCACATGCGGTAACCGGCGGTGCGAGGGAGCGAACCGGATATTACCGTCGTCACACCGCACAACGCCAAGTACTCTAATATTTACTCTGTATCTTAGATACTCCTCTCGGAGATGATCAGGAACCTCTCGTCCCTCTGTCACCGCCCTTATGCTGTACTGTTCTCCAGCGGTACTTGCTAGTCGCCCTTCTGCCGAAAGCGACCTAATTCGGCCGAGGACCGCTTCGTTTGGATTTTCAAGTTGTACAAGCAGGAACTGGCCGTGCATCGGAACGTTGTGTAGTTTCGGACGATAGGGCAAAGTCAGATCGGCATGGAATTCCAAACCGCCTTCGCGGAATCCTCGGAAAACTCCGACTATATCGTCCTTTGGAAATAGCTCCATGATCCAATCTCCTTAGCTGTATCTCTGAGCCGCTGGGTCTGAATCTTCAAGAGCCATTTCGTCAATGACTGAGCCCTTGTCTCCCAGGCTATCGCGCAGTACATGTCGAATCTCGTCGTCTAGCATTTCCAAATCGAAGTCAACAAGGGCCGCATGCTCATGCGCCTCTTGGAGACACCGTGGGTACAGCGGGACTGGAAATCCATCCTTTGAATCTTGTAGCAAGTAACCAAGAACTGTAGGGGCTTCGTCTTTCTGGGAGTAAAGAACGTCGATTGCCCAAACTGGATCGTAGGCGCTGTTCCCAAACTTCACGAGAAACATCTTTCCTGCGACAAACTTGTCCTGCCGTTTCGCCCATTCGTCCCATTCATAGACACGTTCTTCCATGATTACGGGAACTTCCACAAAACACGGGTACGTGTTATTCATCACGTTTTCAAGTTTCATCGCTAGGCGATACGTTGTCAGTACGCCACTGGTCTTTGCAATACCACATACGTAGATCCGTCGCCTGTTCTTTTCGAACTGTCCCTTAATGCCTTCCTCTAATCCCTCGCGGTATTTGCCAAACAACTTCCCAGCAAACATCTTCGACCTTAGAAATCCATCACATACGATCACCGTGTCTGTCCCGAAATCTCTTTCACGCACCAATTCGAAGAGTACTGCCCATTCAGTCATCTCTCGATAGACGTTCATCCAACTGCTCTTGCGTTCCTCTACTTCAGGATTAAAGGTGACTGCGAGTTCCGACAAATCAGAAATCTCCAAGTATTTCATCATTCGCCCGAGCGGGGTTAACGGCACACCTGACGCATCCAAATGTCGCCTGGTCAGCTCTTCAATGGGAGTTCTCTGGGTAATGACTTCGAGGCAGTACTCGTTTCGGCTTGAGTCCACCACTCGTATGAGCTGAATCTTGAACGGATCAAAGCGCAATTGATTATTGCCGCCGTCCGTTCCAACAAGAGAGATCGCCGTCGCAGAGCGCGGATGTATCCGACGCGTTAAGGCCTTCAGAGGACGGACTTCTCCGCGCATGTCATCTAAGACCTTTCGATCTTTGTCAATCCGGTCCTTTATTTCAATTTGTAGCTTATCGAATGATCCGGGCTCAATCATCGCAAGACACCTCAACTCGCTGCTACGCGACCCTCTCTGATGAAGCGGGGCACAAGCGCTTCTCCTTCAATGAGTCGTTGAATTTCCTTAAGATCATCCATGAACTCAGGTTGCGAAAGCCGCAAATAGGACCAAGCGCTAAACTCTGGCCTGGGTCTCGATATGATTTGCTGCCAAGATTCGCCGAGTCGTGACAAAGCGGACTCCGTCTGATCGGTTGCCCATAGTGCAATCGCCAAACATTCGTGACGATTGGGGTTTGGGTCCGCCAAATGTTTGTCAAGCTCCACTACTCTGCGAAACAGCTCTGGAGAAGGCCGTAGATTTAGTCCCCAATCCGCCATGGCAAAGTTGAAGGCGCCACTGATCGTCGGTTCCTTTTCTTGGCCATTGTCTTCGTGACTAATTAGGTCGATCGCTTCTTGATAGTGCCCTTCTCCAATCAAAGCCAAGGTAAGGTCGTTCCGCACGAGCGCTCTGAGTTCGGGACTCTCTAGCCCTGTCTTAGTCAAGGGCGACAAAATCTTTACAGCGACCGGCAGCGCGCTTCTGGACTGAAAGAACTCATTTGCAACAAACCTCTGCCCAGTCGCATCAAGTCTTTGAAACGCGGAAGTGTCAACTATGCTTTCTACCGACTGAGGCGATAGCCTCAGAATCAATCTCGCCGCAGCAGACACCTCAACGTACGTTGCATCTTGAGACTTAAGCAGTCTCTCTGCATCTTTAAGTGCGGCACGCGGATCGTTAGTCAAGTTGAATAGTTCTGCTCTCGCCAGGAAGAAATCAGCGGTGTTCGCGCCAAACTCACCTGCCTGCTCGAATAATTCCAATGCCTCTCCAAAGCGTCGTTGCCGCCTTAGCAAGATGGCAAGACGTTTCAAGACTTCTGGATCGTTAGCGTGTGTCTTACGAATCGCCTGGATGCGATCTTCCATCTCTGAAGCTTGAAAACGACGCTGCCGACCTAGCGGAGCTATTTCATCTAAGAACTCAAGTGCGACCTCTCGATCTTCCAGGTTGTCTCTACGGATGAGCTTCGCGAGTTCTCTATACTCCTCTGCCAGCCGAGTTCGGGGACGGTCGAGAGTGAAGATGGATTGTGTCACCAGGGCCGGGCTGTTGTAGTGGTGAATGACTGCGGTAAAGGTCTTGAATTCCAACGTTTCTTTGAATTCGGATACCTTCTTTGCGAGAAACCCTTCCTCATCATCTGTTTCAGGGGCATTCGACATGACAAAGTGGATTTTGATGCTTTTGTTTCTTTCTGTTTTCGATTCCTCTTTTATTTGTCGAATCACATCTTGCAAGCCACGACGGTTTTGCTCATTCGGAAAGAAAAAGAGCACAACAGAGTCGGGAAGCTGTCTCGTGCAAATCCCTCCTACATCAGTGTGACCAGTCCTGGAATCGATAAGGACGTAGTCGACTTCCAGACTCTTTTGCCACTGTACCTTGAGGTCCTCAAACAAAAGGTAGCCGTCATGGTTTTCGTACAAGTCCGGCCAATTGATGGATTTGAACCTCGCATCATAACCATCGTTATATCGACCGGCTGGCATGACATACAGTTTGCCCGTTGCGGTAGGAATATTTGAGGTGTAGACGAATTGCGAAACGTCCGGTGTTTCTCCCGTTTTCAAATACTCTAGGACAAATTCCACTATGCCTTTGCTTGCAGCCGCGCTCTGGGGTCGAGGCAGATTGAAAGTATCTAGTCCAGGAGCTTCCAAATCAAAATCAACGATGAGAACACGACGACCGGACTTCACAAGCTCAACAGCTACATTCACGAGCGCCATCGAGCGGCCCGTTCCACCCTTATAGGAATAAAAAGTGACAGTATGCATCTCGTCCTATCCAACTGCCCTTCGCAAAAACCCACGACCTTGCTCGCGTTTACGACGCACGGCAACTACATCCAGGTTCGGAAAACACCGTGGAATCTCCACGACATTTCTTCCGTCAGCGGGCGCTGTTCTGAATCTGGCCTTCAATCGCTCCCAGTTCTCTCGAAACCTCAACAGATAGAGAAAATTGTCGTTCGCAGGATTCTGAATACCCTGCCCCGTTTCCCACCGCCCCAGAGAGGCCTCCCCTATCCGGGTTGCGACGGCAAATTCCGCACGGGTCAGACCGTAAGAGTTGCGGAGACTGAGAACCTCTGTCGGAGCCATGACACCCAAATGACGACAAACTGCTTCATGCCGAATATCCTCTGCCTCGGAGTCGGTGTACTCGAAAGCGCAATCCGCACACCGATGGAAAGGTATATTCGCTTCGAGTTGCACGGCATCGGGTCCGTTACCATATGCGAACCGATCTAGCGACACGCGTGTGGTCACATTGCTCGATCCACAGTTTGGACATTCGACTGAAGTCGATTTGTGCTCGCGAGTTTGTTCATGAAATCTCATCTCACGCCTTCCTCATCTTCACTTCGTGCTGTAATGGAAACTTCTCCCAAAAATCTTGCCGCGCTTCAGCTGCACCTTGATGTATAGCTCCGGCGATTTTTCGTCCAACTTAACGTTCAAAACGTACCCGGTTTCACCCTTCGGTTGATCCAACTGAATTTCCTCGATTGGGTGACCCGACTCAGCCAGTTCAGCTATTCGGCTCCATGCAGTGATATCCGTAAAGCAGATCCCAGACGATGGATTCGAGACGGTTGTCGGTTGCCAATCGCAAGGCATTTCACGAGACCTCGGGATTATTCGACACTCTTTCCGGCGCGCGAGCAGCGCAATCTCTCTCCGCGCTTCTTCTGAACATCGTCGCAACGCGCGCTCCGCTGGGCAGATAAACCATCCAGCTCATATGATGTATTATAACGGGCACACTCACACAGAGTCAAGGGCCAATACATCATATGATGTGAGGACCTGAATTGTCTCCAAATATCAGTAAACAAACATTTTATAGAAATCGTCTGTGCCCACCGGGGGAATGGGTACGCTGATTCGAAGAAATGCGCCTTTCGCTAGCACACAGTCGCACCAGGTAAACGCCGACCTGTCACGCCCGTTGCCATCCGTTCAAGCCGCAACACAAGATCGCTTCGCTCGCAGTTCTTTCAGTCAGTCCGTTGCGATTTGCTTCGCCTCCCTGGCTGAGGGAGCGAACTCTCGACTCACCGAAGACCAAATGGAATAACTTCAGAGAACATCAAGAGAGTTACAAATCAGACCGCCACAGTCTGCGAAGGGTCATGCGCATTCGCGCCGACGTGAGCCGCGAGCTGAATTGACCGGAATTGTCGATTTTCCCGCGCACAATCTCTTCTCGGATGGAAGTACGACCTCTTGAATTTCAACTGCGATCATCTGGTCACTTCTGCGCAGGACGGTATTGCGACCAGCCCCCAGCTCAAGGGCTTTGCCCTCGTGCTCGCTATGACTCTTTTTGTAGGGGTCGCAATTGCTTCCAGCCGAACCTGATTTAGGTCTCGCCGACTCATCACGCTATGCCATTTCTAAGGACGCTGTCCTTCCCGTGCACGCCCCGAAACACTGAACGCAATCTTCAGCAGAGCAGGTTTGAATTTGGTGGTAGTATCGCCGTGGTAATCCGGTTCGAATTTCACGTATCTACCTGACGGGACACCTCTTAGGGGCGAGGACTGACCGAATGAATCATTTCAGCGAGAAGGTCAGTTTCATTTGGAGCGTGGCGGACCTGCTCCGGGGGCCGTACAAACCCCATCAGTACGGACGCGTGATCCTTCCTCTGACCGTTCTCCGTCGCCTCGATTGCGTGTTGGAGCCGACCAAGCAGAAAGTTCTTGAGAAACACGCAACATTAAAAGGGCAGTCCACAGAAGTCGTCGAAAAAATCTTGAATCGCGCCGCCGGGCAGAGCTTTCACAATACAAGTAAGCTCGACTTCCAGAAGCTGAAGGGCGATCCAGACAAAATCGCTGCGAATCTTGCGCAGTACACGAAGAGTTTTTCTTCGAACGCTCGCCAGATATTTGAGTTTTTTGAGTTTGACAAAGAACTCGCCAAGCTTGAAGAAGCCAACATCCTCTATCTAGTCGTCCGAAGGTTCGCCGAAATCGACCTCCATCCCGATACGGTAACTAATCACGAAATGGGAGTGATATTCGAAGATCTCATCAGGCGATTCAATGAAGCGTCGAATGAGACGGCGGGCGATCACTTTACGCCCCGCGAAGTCATTCGCCTTATGGTGAATCTTCTGTTCGATCCAGATAGCCAAGTACTGCGCACGAAAGGGATTGTGCGAACGCTTTACGATCCAGCGTGCGGCACCGGAGGGATGCTCTCTGTCGCTGAGGAATATTTGCACGAGTTGAATCCCGACGCCCGCCTCGAAGTATTCGGTCAGGACTACAACAACGAGTCGTTCGCAATTTGCTGCTCGGATATGATGATAAAAGGACTCAATCCCGAAAACGTGAAGTTTGGCAACAGCTTCACGAAAGATGGTCTCCCAGGCATGAATTTTGACTACCTGCTGGCAAATCCGCCCTTCGGTGTGGAATGGAAGAAGGAGCAGGAATCCATAGAAAAAGAACATGAGCAGAAGGGGTTTGACGCCAGATTCGGCGCGGGCTTGCCACGTATAAACGATGGTTCATTACTATTCTTGCAGCACATGATTTCCAAAATGAAACCCGAGGGATCACGGATCGGAATAGTTTTCAATAGCTCACCTCTTTTCTCCGGTGACGCTGGATCTGGCGAAAGCGAAATCCGAAAATGGATTATTGAGAACGACTGGCTCGAGGCTATCGTGGCCCTCCCAGACCAAATGTTTTATAACACAGGCATTTCTACTTACATTTGGATCGTCACTAATCGCAAGCGCAAAGACCGTCGCAAGAAAATCCAGCTAGTTAATGCAACCGATCTCTTCCAAAAGATGCGGAAGAGTTTGGGAAATAAGCGCAACGAGCTCGCCGATAGCCATATCGACAAGATTACTCGGATCTATGGTGATTTCACGAACTGCGAGCACTCGAAGATTCTTTCCAATGCCGATTTTGGCTATCAACAGATCACCGTCGAGCGACCTCTGCGGCTTACGTTTCAAATTACTCCTGACCGTATCAGCGCGTTGAGAGAATTAACTGCCTTTCAGTGTCTCGCTACAACCAAGAGGAAGGGAAAGGAGGGCCAGCGTGAGATCGAGGAAGGTACGGAACAACAGGAGAAAATCGTCGCGATGTTGACCATGATGGATCACGAAGTCATTGATAAGAGTCGACTGGCATTCGAAACGCGATTGCAGTTGGCGGCTGCGAGCGTTCAATTGGAAATGACGACGCCAATTCAAAAAGCCATATTGTCCGCCATGTCTCAGCGAGATGAAATTGCAGAGGTTTGCAGAGATGCAAAAGGAAATCCAGAGCCTGATCCGCAACTGCGAGATTATGAAAACGTGCCAGCAACCGAAGACGTACACGACTTTTTTGCACGTGAAGTGCTGCCGCACTTACCGGACGCGTGGATTGACGAGAACAAAACACGAGTAGGGTATGAGATTCCGTTTACTCGCCATTTTTACAAGTATGTCCCTCCCCGCCCACTCGATCAAATAGGGGCTGAGATCAAGGTAATCGAGAAAGAGATATTAGATGCGATCGGCGAGATCTCGGGTTGACCTCCGAGGTACATTCCGCGCCGAGATGGTTTGGCAGCGTACCTGCTAATTGGGCCGTCCGCCGATTAAAGTATGCTGTGGACCTCGTTACCGAGAAGGCGCTCGCTACTGACAATCTTCCTTATGTAGGACTGGAGAGCATCGAACCTTGGACCGGAAGGCTATTGCAAAATGGGCCGGGCAATACTGAAGGGCAGTCTAATCGCTTCAGAAGTGGCGATGTCTTGTTTGGTAAACTACGACCGTATCTCGCTAAAGCACTACTCGCTAAATTCAACGGAGTGTGTACGGGCGAAGCCTTGGTCCTCCGTCCTCGACAAGTACGGGGTGACTATCTTCATTTTCTTCTTCTTACGCCGGGCTTCATCTCAGCCGTAGATGCATCTACTTACGGCGCAAAAATGCCGAGGGCCAACTGGTCCTTCATTGGAAATCTTCCCATTCCCGTCCCTCCCCTGAGTGAGCAGAAAAACCTAGCGCATTATCTCCGAGGGGAAACAGCCAAGATAAGCGCAGTTCTAGAACGCAAGCGGCGCTTGTTTGACTTACTTGAAGAGAAGCGATTTGCAATCATCCATCAGCTCACAACTAAGGGGCTGAACCCAAACCTTCGCCTCAAGAATTCAGGTTTCGAATGGATTGGCGAGGTACCTGATCATTGGGCGGTTTCGAAACTAAAATACGTTGCACGACTCGAAACAGGTCATACCCCAAGCAGACAACACCCAGAATATTGGGAGAATTGCACTATTCCCTGGTTCTCTCTGGCTGATGTCTGGCAGATCCGCGATGGCAGAAAAGAATATCTTGAAGACACAGCTGAAAAGGTTAGCGAACTTGGACTAGCAAACTCCGCTGCCAGACTTTTGCCTTTGGGAACTGTCATTGTTTCCCGCACGGCGTCCGTTGGCTTTTCGGGAATAATGCCTGTCCCGATGGCGACGACACAGGATTTTGTCAACTGGATCTGTGGCCCCAAGCTTCTACCCGAGTATTTGCTTTATGTTTTCCGCAGCATGAGGAATGAATTCCGACGGCTTACCATGGGATCAACGCACCAGACGATTTATATGCCCGATGTGCGTAGGTTTGTGACGCCGGTCCCGCCAATTGAAGAACAACGACTCATAGTCTCGGGCATTCGAGAGGCAGTTCATAAAATCGATGGATTAGCAGCGGCGCTTGGAACTCAAAGCGAGAGATTTCTAGAATACCGACACTCACTTCTCACCACAGTCGTTACAGGTGCATTCGAGTCCGAAAGAATTCAGGACAAAACAAGCATTCGTGAATCGAATTCTTTTTTCAAACGCGCAGTCCTTGCGGCGGAAATACTACAGCAACTCCATCAGCAACCCGAACTCGGCCAGGTCAAATTGCAAAAGCTACTACATCTTTGCGAGCACCATGCTCAGCTCACAGAGATCCAAGGCCGCTACCTGCGGAATGCCGCTGGGCCTCACGACAATCGGATGATGCGCTCGATAGAAGCCCGCCTTGCGGATGCAAAGTGGTTCCAAGCGGTTAAACGTCCCGATGGCATCGGGACGCAATACATGCCCTTAGCAGAGGCCGGTCAGCACGCTCGATATTTTGAGTCCTACTGGGGTAGCAAGAGAGATCGAATACAAACGGTCATTAATCTGTTGCGTCCAATGAAAACCCAACAAGCGGAGATTGTGGCGACGCTGTATGCCGCTTGGAATGACCTAATCCTTGGCGGAGGCACCGTAACGGATGAAGCAATTCTCCGTGAGGTGCTAACTCGTTGGCATGAACAAAAGACCAAAATACCTAAGGAAAGATGGCTCTCCGCCCTGGAATGGATGCGCAAGAAGTGCTTGGTACCCACGGGATTCGGTAATCCTACGAAGGTGCGCACGGCGTAAATCTATGACTGTGGATCACAAAGAACGGGCCTTCGAGAGTGCTATCGAGAACCATCTGCTAACAAACGGCGGATATACAAAAACCGATCAAGCTTGCTTCGATCAGCAGCGGTCCCTCGATACGACCCAACTGATTCCGTTTATCAAGGGAACACAGGCCGACATCTGGCAATCTCTTGAAAAAATCCACGGAAACAATACCGAGGCTATCCTGCTCGACGACCTCTGCAAAGCTTTGGATTCACGCGGAAGCCTTGATGTGCTACGGCATGGATTCAAATGCTACGGAAAAGGAATCAAGGTCGCGCACTTCAAGCCCGCGCACGGTTTGAACCCGGAAACACAGGAACTGTATGCCGCTAACAGGCTAACGATTACCAGACAACTTCTCTATGCCTCGACCAGCAGCAAGAGCCTCGATGTCACCCTCAGCTTGAACGGCATTCCGGTCGCGAGCGCTGAATTGAAAAACCCGCTCACCGGGCAAACTGTCGAGGATGCTAAATACCAGTATAAGAATGACCGCGATCCCAACGAACCGATCTTCCAGTTCAAGAAACGCACGCTCGTCCATTTTGCCGTAGACCCAGACGAGGTCTACATGACAACTCGACTAAAGGGCAAAGAAACTCAGTTTCTCCCGTTCAACAAGGGCAATGGGACCGGCGCTGGCAACCCTGACAATCCGAATGGCTATAAGACGGCCTACTTATGGGAAGAAGTTTGGCAGCGCGACAGCTTCCTCGACATCTTGGCTCGATTCATCCACCTGGAAATTGATGAACGCGAGATCGGCGGGAAGCTGGTCCGTAAAGAGAGCCTCATTTTTCCCCGATACCATCAACTCGACGCGGTTCGAAAGCTCGAAACAGCTGCACGCACTGAAGGTTCCGGGAATAATTACCTGATTCAACATTCAGCGGGGAGCGGTAAGAGCAACTCAATCGGATGGCTCGCCCACCGGCTGTCAAATCTCTACGACAAGAAAGACGTTAAGGTATTTGACTCAATTGTCGTCATAACCGACCGGCTTGTCCTTGATCAGCAACTTCAGAACACCATCTATCAGTTCGAGCACAAAGCGGGCGTCGTTCAAAAGATCGATGAGGACTCCGGGCAATTGGCGCAGTCGCTTAAGGATGCCGTCCCGATCATCGTAACTACGCTTCAGAAATTTCCATTTGTGACTGACAAAGTTGGTGACCTGCCAGAGCGCAAGTACGCGGTCATCATCGACGAGGCTCATAGTTCACAATCTGGCGAAGCCGCTGCCGAACTTCGCGGAGTGCTCGCAAGTGCAGAGATCAGGGAGAAAGCAAAGGAGGAGGCCAAGGAGAAAGGGCTTCCCGATTACGAGGAAGAGATACTGAAGGCCATGACTCGGCGTGGTCGGCAGGCGAACATAAGTTTCTTTGCGTTCACCGCGACCCCAAAGTACAAGACGCTTGTCACGTTTGGCAGAGCAGGAGCCAGCGGAAAGCCCCAGCCTTTTCATCTGTACAGCATGAAGCAGGCGATTGAAGAGGGTTTCATCCTCGACGTGCTGAAGAATTACATGACCTACAAGACGTACTACCGTTTGGTCAAGGCCACTCAAGACGATCCCAAATTGGACAAGAGGAAGGCAGCACGAGCATTGGGCAGATTTATCAGCTTTCACCCGCATAATTTGGCGCAGAAGACGGAAGTCATGATCGAACATTTCCGGGCGCACACGATGCACAAAGTAGGCGGTCGCGCGAAGGCAATGGTAGTGACGAGTTCACGCGAACATGCTGTCCGCTATAAGACCGAATTTGACCGCTACATCGCCGAAAAGGGGTATCACGGAATCAAAACCCTCGTCGCGTTCTCGGGCACTGTTACACTTGATCCTCTCGGCTCGTTCACGGAAGTCGGAATGAACCAGGGCATTCGCGAGAAGGAATTGCCGGAAAAATTTGGAACCGAGGAATACCAGGTTCTAATCGTCGCTGAAAAATATCAGACGGGATTTGATCAGCCCTTGCTTCACACGATGTTTGTTGACAGGCGTCTGGCGGACGTTCAGGCGGTCCAAACTCTCTCTAGGCTGAATCGGATTCATCCCGGCAAGGAAGACACCTTCGTTTTGGATTTTGTGAACGAAGCCGCTGACATCCACGAGGCGTTCAAACCCTACTATGAGGTTCCCATCGTTGGCGAGATGGCCGAGCCACATCAGCTCTATGACCTCCAATCGAAGATTGGGGTAGAGCAAGTTTTCTCTCAGAACGAGATAGAAGAGTTTTGCAAAGTATTCTTCAAACCGCGAGCGACTCAGGCCACGGGAGACCACGCGCGCCTCTACGCTCTCTTGCAGCCAGCCGTTACCCGATTCTCTGAGCTGGACCCCGCGAAACAGGAGCAGTTTAAGAGCCTACTTGTTGCATTTCGGAATCTATATGCATTTTTGTCCCAGGTGATTCCTTTTCAAGATTCCGATCTCGAGAAACTTTACACGTATGTACGCTTCCTCCTAAACAAATTGCCGAAGCGACCTTCTGAAAAGTTGATTCTTGACGACGACGTGCAACTCAAGTTTTATCGACTCCAAAAAATCAGCGAAGGGACGATCAACCTTCAACAGGGCGATCCGGCAACGGTCAGCGGTCCTACCGCTGTGGGAACTAGTGCCAACAACGAAGAGCAGATTGAACTGTCCCGACTCATTGACGTGGTCAACGAACGATTTGGGACAGACTTCAAGCCCGCCGATGAACTATTTTTCAGCCAGATACGTGAGGAGGCACTTGCGGACTCATCTTTGCAACAAGCCGCTTTGGTGAATTCCATCGACAATTTCAAGTTTGTCTTTGACAAAGCCCTCGAAGGTCTCTTCATTGACCGCATGGATCAAAACCAAGAAATCTTTGCTCGTTATATGAATGACAAGCAGTTTCAGGAAATTGTCGCAGCGACTCTGCTCCGGCAGGTATACAGGCAAATCCGAGAACGTGCTCAGAGTTCCACAGCGGAGAAAGTACCCAAATGATGTCCTTCGGAAGCGGGCTCCTGCGAGAGCTTGCATTTCCCACGCCCACGATTGGCTCATGACGGACATAGCCGAGGCCAAAGGGCGGCAACGGCTCCAGACGAACCAACCAGGACAATTGCTCAAACCTCTCCGGGAGATGGCGCTCGTTCAGAGTGTAAAGTCTTCGAGCCGCATTGGTAAACGTCGCAGCGTCCGAGTCGGCCTGCTCTAGCACACGGCTGCGCCAGTCGCAAACTTCTCTCCTGTAACACCCGTTGCCACCCGCTCGGGCCTCCTAAGACATAGCTTCATCTTTTCGTGCTCCTGTGGGCGCGGCGCTTTGGTCCCTCTTCCTGGTTGAAGGAACCAAATCACCTAAGACACGAACTTATCGGGAAGTTCGTGCTGACTGACGGCCCCGCACCGCTCGCAGATGAAGGATCGGTCCCACTGAGCGTACTCTCGCGGATAGGTAGACCGATTGTGCCTCCAGAAGAGAATAAACAGAAAGATGAACGCACCGGAAAATAGGACGGCATATATCTGCACAGGAAGTACGGACACTGGCGGGGGGCTTGCCATGACGTGATTCACGTAAGCGACGAGCGCCACGACCGAGATGATTCCACCCCAAGCAATGAGCTTCAAATATGACCACTTCGACGGAGGACTCAGGCGCATGGAAAGCTCGGTCTGGCGAACTCCCTTTGTCCTGGCCGCACCCACAACCATATCTGGCCCGCCGCTGCCAATCAGCACGCCACTTAGCCGAGTACGCGTATCCACACGGTACAGCCCTTCTTGGTAGGCCAGCGACACTCTCTTGAGGTCCGTGCTTTTGCAGCGCGGGCACTGTAAATCCATCGCGCAACCCCCGGCTCCCCAATCTCGACGGAACGAACTATCCTGTCTGATTGCTGAGCCATTCAAACCGTTGTACGCCCGGCCTGCCATCCCTTGCATCCCTCTCGGCGTTAACTTCGCCTCACCCGTGCTGCTCGACGCAATTTCTTCGGCACTGCGCCGATTGGGAAGATTTGGCAGCGCGGGCGGCTCCTCGCCGTCGTAGAACAATTGATAGAGCGGCACGTCAAGGGCGCACGCAATGTCCTCCAACGTTTCGATGGCCGGCACCGTCCCTCCGTTTTCGACGCCAGAAAGATAGGAACACAGCAAGCCTGCCCGCTCTTCAACGTCCTCCTGAGAGAGATTCTTAGCCTTTCGCAGCGCGCGCAATCGGTCACCGATGACCACGGTGCTCCTCGCTTCATTTGTTCGACGTTGCCCTACACTCTAGCGCCTATTGCTCGTCAGCCACAATTTCTTCGAGTCGCTGCAGGTCCCTTATGGCATCAGGCAGTTGCGCAACAAACTCCCTCGCCTCCCGATCACTGATGATGATTTTCAGATATTTCGAGACCCATTCGGTTGCCCGTTCTGTGGATTCCTTTCGAGCCATCCCTATTTGCCCTTGCGTTTCTTTTCCCTCTCGATTTGGCGGCAAATTCTCTGGAATTCAGGCTCCTGCGCCGCGATTGCTTTGACTTCAGGGCTTTGGATGTAGGTGCGCTTGATAACAGCGTCACCCGTTTTCCAGTCGCTCAGATCGGCTTCGTCAATCACGAGCCGCGAAGACAACCGGAAACACAGTTCTGTCCGATCCACAAAGCGGACATGGATATACAGATTGTCCTCTTCAAACGCGGTATCGACGTAATGGACGACCTTCCCTTTCAGACCAGGGAATTCTCTGCCTAGGTCGGGCAGGAGTCTCTTGGAGAGCTTTCGTATCTTTTTCATGAGGGCACCTCGGGCGCGGCCCGATATCGACATCTCCTTTATGGGGTTACGTGATCCAAGCAGATGCCCACCGCCGTAAGGCACGTCGCATCCTGGGGGCGGGAGCGGATAGAGGCTATCCGAAGGGGCTCGTCCCAATCCGGGTTGAAGACGAGAACTTCAACCACCAGGTTGCCCTCTCGATCCTCTTTCGCATAGATGCTCACGGAGTCCCACATCTCCAGCGCACCCTCCCTCAGAATCTGCTGTCCCACAGTCACGGTTAGCGACTCGGTAGTCACGCGAAAGCGATTATCGTCGCCAGCCTCGCAACGAACGTGAAAACGCTCACTGCCGCCTGAACTGTGTGCGTCAGCCAGAGGGGGCGTGGTGTCCATGACAATAACCTTTTCCCTATCTTGGGGAATTATAGGATTCCCTATTTTGGGGAATATGTCAAGAATTGAATATACATGCGAGGGTGAATGTCAACGATAAGGGCTACCATAAGGCATATAAGAGGTTCCTCGCTCGCTTGGTCCAGGCGCGCCGCGATGCCGGTCTGACACAGGTCGAAGTCGCTAAGCGACTCGGCAAAGCACATTCCTTTCTGTCGAAATGCGAACTCGGAGAACGAAGGGTCGATTTCGTCGAGCTTCAGCAGTTGGCGAAAATCTACGGAAAAGACATTTCCTTCTTTCGTGATTGATGTGCGAGGTGTTGGTTACTTCCGGCTTGCCCGTAATCCGTCGAGAATAGATGCCAAGGGCGGAGATCACTTCCTAGAGGCCGACCCGACTTGTTGGTAGCGATAACAATCACTTCCAGGCTTCGAAATAGCCCACCGGCGCGAGGCACTCGAGTTTGACGGTCCAATTGAGGAGTGTCTAGAGTATGAGGTCTAGCGCTCGTCTACCCTCAGAGGAGAGAGCATGACCAACGTTCAATCGTCTGGGATAGACCCCGGTCAACGCCGGCTCAACGGTCCGCAGACCACCGGACGTGACTATCGCAACCTGTCGCAGCCTACATGCACGATGTCACACGATGACGACGTTGCGGTGCCAATGCGTGATGGAGTCGTGTTGATTGCGGACGTGCATCGTCCGCAGGAGTCTGGTCAATATCCGGTACTGATTGCCGCCTCTCCCTATCCGCGACAGATTCAGAATCTCGGCGCTCCAGCCGGCTTCATCGAAGCTGGGGCAAGCGACTTCTTTGTTCCTCGTGGTTACGTCCATGTGATCTCGAACTGTAGGGGAACCGGTGGTTCCGGCGGCACCTTTGGTTTTTTTGATGGGCAGGAACGGCGCGACATGTACGACCTCGTCGAGTGGGCCGCGCAGCAACCCTGGTCAAACGGCAATGTGGGCATGGTCGGCATCAGTTATTTCGCTGGAACGCAAATGGAGGCAGCGGTTGAAAGACCTCCGCATCTCAAAGCCATCATGCCCGTCGCTGGAACTTTCGACCTCTATGAGTCGGCGACCCATCATGGACTGATGAGCAGCGGCTTTCTCACTCCGTTTCTCTACATGATCGGCATGACATCCGGGCATACCAACAAGCTCTGGCGCAGCAAGTTGATGGATGCTATGCGCGCACTTCTCCTCACGCCCGCCATCCACAAGAAATTCGAGACCGCAAACGGGGAAGCTGCAATCGCTGGCCTCAAAGTCTTGCTCAAGCTGCACCATGATCCCCATCCTTGGGACGATCTCTGGCGTGCTATAGCCGCTGAGCATCCGTTTCGTGACGCTTGGTGGGAGGACAGAAATCTGCTTCCCTTACTTGAGCGGGTCGAGGTGCCAGTTTATCTAGGATGCGACTGGCAGAACGTGCCCCTCCATCTTCCACATACCTTCACGGCCTACGAGCGCCTGACGAACAGCAAACACGTACAAGTCGCCATGATGGGAGAGCATGGTCTCTCCTGGCCCTGGGAGAGTCTTCACATCGAGGCCCTTGCCTGGTTCGATCAGTGGCTGAAGGGGCAGGACACCGGCATTCTGGAAGGCCCGCGCTTTCGATACATCTTGCCGGAGGCCGAGGGCTGGCGGGCCAGCGATGCCTGGCCGATTCGCGAAGCTTCGAATCATGCTCACGCACTCCGAAGCGACGCCGTTCTTAGTGAGGACGAAGGAGAAGCAGGTTCCAGAACGTACATGAACCTTGGCGGTGGTCTCAATCGCCCACGCGCGAGCGAGACGGACCCTCCGACGTTCCTACACTGGACAACGCCGACCCTCCCTCATGATTTGGACCTAATCGGTCCCGTCGAATTGCAGTTAGACGCCGCTTGCACCGCGCCGGACACCGCCTTCATCGTCGTGTTGCAGGACGTGGACGAAAACGAAAAGGCCATCAATTTGACAGCGGGGTATCTCCGGGCTGGGCTGCGGGAGGTGAACGAAGCCGCGAGCAGGCCCGGTGCGCCTGTTCTACCGTGCCGAACTTTCAAAGCTCTACCGATCGGGGAAAAGGTAAGCTACCGTATTCCGCTCGTACCCAACGCCCGACGCTTCCGGGCAGGTCACAAGCTCCGGCTGTATCTCACAACGGACGACCAAAACCCAGACAAACCAGCTTTGCTTGAATTCAGGCATGCTAGCGTAGGTACCAGCTCCTTCAACACCGTTTTTTCCTCATCGCGGCTGCTTCTGCCGATAGTGTGATGAGAGAACCAAGGCGCGCATGAAAGGCGATGGTCGCGAGTCGCAATCAGTTATCTACAAACGCCACTACGGTGACTGGCCCACCTACTTTCCGGGTGGTCGGCAAGCAGGAAGTAATTCGGATGGTTAAAAGCACAATATCTAATTTCCGAATTGGATCTTCGGCCTGTCAGAAAGTCGAAGGAATGGCAACGCTCTAGCACCCACAAACATCTACTGATAACAAGGGGTGAATCCATGAAACAAACCCTCCCTTGGTTGACGCTTTTCAGCCTCTTGTTGCTGGTGAGCTGTGCAAGCAAGAAAGACGCGAACGAAAAGAACTTCTCGGAAGCGTTGAACTCTTACCTGGCCACGAAGGGCCAGATCTGCCTGGGAATCCCTACCGCGTGGCCGGTCGATCTGAATGAAGCCGAACGCCGGAGTGGTATGGGCAGGGCAGTGGAAATGGCCGCTCTCGAAAAGGCGGGATTGGTCCGCTCTCACGAAGCGGAAACAGAGTACACGCCCCCGCTCAGCAACCGCACCGTGAAGACAATGGTTCTTCGATACGAGCTGACCGACAGCGGCAAGACATTCTACCGGGAGAAAAACCGCAGCGGCTTAAGCGGAAACAAGGAGGTCCTCGGCGATTTATGCTACGGCCAACAAGCGTTGGACAAAATAATCAAGTGGGATGGGCCGACTGCAGTTGGCGACTCCAAAGAAGCGTCAGTTTTCTATACTTACAAGATCGAAAATCTAGCTGAATGGGCAAAAAACCCGGACGTTCAGCTGGTTTTTCCCGGAGTTGTTTCGACTATTGACGGGGCCGGAAAGACACAGATGAATCAAGCTGTGACGCTTACGACGCAGGGATGGGAAGTCAGGGGAATCGACAAGCCGATGTAAGTTTCCGAGTCACAGCTCGTCAACGAGCTTAGCGAACTCTTTATAGGCTGCATCAATCTTCTCCTGCAATCCCAGTTGGCGATACGTATCGACCCTGACCGCAATATAGAAAAGCCATTGAGTGGCCTCAAACACGGCGTCTAAGACTCGCCTCGGTTCCTTTCCCCATGATGCACTGTACGGTACTCCCGTTGTTGGAAAGACCCCATCCAAAGCGACCGCAGTCACGTGGACGTAATCGGACGCCATGCTGTATGGAAGTTCGTAAAGCATAATGCCGTCATCGTTCGGCGGGACCAAGCCCGAGATCAGGACTTCTTTCTCCTCGGCGAGCGCCCTCAAGTTGTTTGGCTTGTTGGACCAGAATTTGAAGGAATCGTATCGATCAGCATAATCTTTGTACATTTTCTCGACGAACTTGACCGCGTCCGTGGCGACTGCGCTCCCAGGACGATACTTCGCAAAAATCTGCGCGGCATACTCTTTCCTTTTCGCCACGAAAAACGCAAAATCCTCAGCGCGCTTGTTCTGATCCTGGTTGGTGATCCATCGTACCGTTATGTACATTTCCAACATGATTCTGCTCAGCGCAAATGCTTCCGACCCAAATCCCGAACGGCACAAAACAAGCACCGCCTCATGGACCTGGAATGCTTTAGTCAAGTGGCTGAACGGAACGAAACTTGTAGCGACGTTGGCGACGTAAATGTCCTCGGCCACAAACGCTTCCCTTAGAGTCTGTGCCGTTCTCGCCGCCACATCAATCCACACCCGGAGTTCGGATTCCGTTAGCTCTCTCACAACGGGATGATATGGCACCGTTCTGGCCAGGTAAACACTGTCGTCTCCTCTGCGGTCGCTATCTCTTGCGTTGCACTAACTCTCTTCGCCACATAGCTTCGAGCTTGCCGCGTCCCGGCGCGTAAACAACCCGCCTCCGGTCTCCACTAGCACTCTTCGCGCCACCAAAACCCGTGTCACTCATACGTGCGGCCCGTTGCGACCTGGACGCACCAATCTCTCCGCTTCTGTCCCCTGTTTCGCGTCCTTGCTCCCTCGGCTGTGGGTGAAGGGAGCAAGGACTCCCCGAAACAGGAGGACAGGAAAAATGAAAGTCGAAGAAGCAAAACAGATCGCAAGCAAGGCCATCGAGCAACTCAGTCAGGCCCTGGAAGCGGGCCACAGTGAGAAGCTGAGGGAGCACCTCGCGGCAATGGCGCGGTTCCATCGCTACTCGTGGCACAACATTATGCTCATCGCATCGCAGAACCCAACAGCCACCCACGTCGCAGGCTTTCATGCTTGGCACAAACTGGGCCGCTTCGTGAAGAAGGGGGAGAAAGGCATTCTGATTCTCGCCCCGATCATTCGGAAGAAGGCCGAGAACAACGCCGAAACCGAGCCGGACGAATCCTCAACGGCAGTCGGATTCCGCGCGGCCTACGTGTTCGATATCAGCCAGACGGACGGACAAGAACTGCCCGAAATCGGCAGCGTTAACGGCGATCCCCGCGAGTACCGCGAACGACTTGCGACCTTCGTCGCTAAGCAGGGGATCGCTCTTGAATACTCCGAAGAGATCGCGCCTGCCCGTGGCACTTCCGAAGGCGGCAAGATTACCTTACTGCCCGGCCAGTCACCGGCTGAGGAGTTTGCGACTCTAGCTCATGAGGTCGCGCACGAGATGATGCATCGAGACGAACGCCGGAGCAGTACATCCAAGCGCGTCCGCGAAACCGAAGCCGAAGCCGTGGCGTTTGTCGTGTGCAACGCAATCGGCCTCGAAACTGGCACCGCCGCGCAAGATTATATCGGTCTGTACGGCGGGGACGCGAAACTCCTCAACGAGAGCCTCGAATACGTGCAACGCACTGCCACTCAAATTCTCAGTGCTATCGGCGCGGATGGAACATCCGCGCCTCCCGCCTAGAACGAGCGCGAGGATCGTACCCGAGTGTCATTAAGTGTCTTTTGAGTGGGGGCGGAGTCGCGAACGCTCCTAGAACCGGTCATTCACACCTCCCCATGTTTTGCCTTGTGAGAGTGTTCTCTCTCAATCAAGATGGTTCTTTGGGCTTCAGTGAGAAACGACTGAATTCTCGCCTTACTTTCATCTACGATGTCCATGAGTTTTAAGTGACGAACCTCAGGATTAAGAGACTTATCTTTTGACACCTGGCTCACTTGCTGTTCTCTTTCCTCGAGAATCGGCTTAATTTGTTCGACTTGTTCCTCGCTAAGGTCCAGTATTGCGCGCAGCTTGGTAATCTGCCTGTCGGGCTCTGGCACAGCATCGCGTTTACCTTGCTTCGCTTCCTGAGTTTTCGGCTCTCGGAATTTGGACCTTTTGCCCAGGGATGCGGATGCACTCGATCCTGATCTGTTCTCGACTTCTCGTAGGTATTCTTCGGCCAAGGCCTGGTGAGCATCGATCCGGTCAGACGGATATCCGGTCGTAACCGGATTGTTCCGACACCATGCGAAATAGTCTTGCAAGCTTGGAAGCAACGCTCTCGCGATCCTCATGTTGTCTGGGTTCTTGCCCCACCAGCGCCACAATGAAACAGTCACCGGATGAGTTCCAAGTTGACCGAAGGCCCTAACTGATTCATGGACGAATACACCAAACGGCGGTGCAGCTTTTTCAGCTGTAAATGCTTGGACTAACGGCATTCCGAGCAAAATCGAATTGGCATAGTTACTCTCCTTGAGAATTGGAGCGCCCTCTTTACATTCCTCCCCTAATATTACTGGCCCATATGCGATCGCACCTCGAATCACTGAGCGTTCCCACTGCTTCAGTACCAGAAATTCCGCTGCCATCGAACGGAAGACGTCGGAGATGAAGAACCCGATCGAGGTGAAATGTTCAGAAACCACGTAGATGCCGTCGATGACTGGGAAAAGATCTACTCCGCCGGAGGTCTTTTTCTTAGCATTCAGAGCTGCAACATGGAGTTTCATCAATGGAATGGAGGCTGTCCTCACATTTCGCAACATCTTGCCTTGTGATCCCATTATGTCCACCCACAAGACATACCGGAACTTCTGGGGGCCGGAGTCGTCGCCAAGATAAAAGGGCCTCAAGTAATCTAGGAAGCCGCGGCTCATTCCGTGTATCTTCGCGCGGGGTTCAGTCTTCTGCTCTTCGGCGTTGTCTTTCTTTTTTGTCCGGTTCTTCATGATCTCTCCGAAGACTCTTCCTGAGCGATTCGCCGCGGCGAGCCTATCACAAGTGCCTTTTGGTTTCTCTTCTACAAGCCGCGGCCACTCGGTTGTATGGTCGGCCTCCTGAAACCGATCCGTCGCCGCGCAATAGAGCAAGGTCTCTCTCCCTTCTGGCTCTTGTGCCCGCTCTTACCGGCACGATCTAGTTCAGTCCATTCTCTCCATTCCCGCCCTCTCCATTGGGCACGGCTTCGGGATAATTCCTACGCCCGGCAGCTTCGCGTCTTCTGCTTTTCCGGTTCCTCCCAACAAATCTTTTGAAACACCGCCGAAAATTTCTCGTGTCCCTCCCAAAAAGCAGCCGCTCGCCTTGGGAGCAGTATCCGCTCGCTTCTGGGTGCCCCAATTACGAGGGCAGAAACGGAGAAAAACATGTACCAAAACAGAGTTCATCTCATCGGTTATCTCGGCAAGAACCCGGAGCACAAGTCGGTTCGAGCGTCAGAGCGCAAATACTCGGTTCTGTCGCTGGCGACTCAGCGGTCCTGGAAAGGCGCGGACGAAGAATGGCACTCGAAGACCGAGTGGCATCGCGTCGTCGCCTGGAACGGCCTCGGCGAGTACGCAGCGACGAAGCTGCGCAAGGGCGATCACATCTATGTCGAAGGGACGCTGGTAAGCAGCACCTACGACAAAGAATTCGCCAAAGGCAAGAGCAAGATCACCGTGCCGCTGAAGGCTTGGCAGGTGAAGGCGGATTCCATCCGCAAGCTCAATCGCGCCAGGAAGGACCAAGTGCCCGACAACGCGCCACTCGACGCGCAACCGGAGGAGGTTCCCTTCTGAGCGGACTCACACGAAGGGGGTCTCGGTTTTTCCGAGGCCCCTTTTGCTTTTTTCAGAAGCTGTGCGTCGGTACTCGACATTCTTCGCGTGGTTTAACACACGTTGACTCCTCCGGCAGGCGAAAGGCGAAAAGCGCGCTAGTACGAACGTGGTACGAAAGTACTACAGGTATTAGAACAATCACGTGGATTCACAACAAACCCCAACGCATTCCAGTACATCCAATTCAGCATATTCGCGGCGGCTAAGTGATGGGTCCCCATGCGCCCGAGGCGAGAAACGAAGCCCGGTCCTCCGTTCTTGTTGAACTCGGTTGACCGCTTTGGCAGGCAAATCGCTCCTGCGGTATTGTCTGTCTCGACGGAAATTGGCCCGCGCGCCCTCGCGTACGCCCAAAACCTGATCGGTGATCCCGCCTTGGCTATGAACTACTTTGAGGAGGCAGCGGCCTCCGTGTCTGCCGCAATTGAGGAGAAGAAGGCTTCTGGTGCGCCCGCTATACGGAATCTCGCAGGATATTTGTTCCGCACATTCATTCGCATGGTCGATGATGCCAAGCGCAAAGAGAAACTTCTTGAGGAATCTCTTGAGAGTGCTGGCGAAGGGCGGATTGCCCTAACTGAAGAACCCCATGTGGAAACCGGCGTGCTTCTGAACGAAGTCATGGATACCTGTGACAGGGCGTCGCGAGAGGTTGTCGTCCTTCGCCTGGAGGGTTTCACATGGAAAGAAATCGGGAAACAATTTGACATTTCAGGCCATGCGGCAGAGGCTCGATTTAGCAAAGCTCTTGACCACGCCAGAAAAATGCTCAAAATACGGAGGCGAAAGGGTTGAGGAGGGCGTCACCCTTGCCGTCTGTCAGTCGCAAGTCGAAGGGACACAAGCGGAAGTCAACCGTGGACAAAGCCTTTCTTGAACTTGGCAGGAGGCATTTCGCCCACGATTTTCCCAACCCCACCCGCCAAGGATGCCCCCAAGACGATGTATTAAGACTTTTGGCCAAACAACCAACAGAGGTCGAAGACTCAGTTCTAGATCACATCACCTCGTGTTCACCGTGTTATACGACCTACAGTGGCTTCCTCCATCGGACGAAAGCAAAAGACTCCAACCGAAGGTCACAAACCCGCTCCCCTAAACGACCAAGAGTGTAAGAACCAAAGAATTGCATTTTGTTGGTGAGGTTTTTCCGTTTTTTCCCCTCTGTATAGATGAGGGGAGTTTTCACCGAATTCTCCCGTGAGCCTGGTAGGGCCGTCCCACTTCGGTCAACCGCCTGGCGCAGTAGCGCGTCGCTCGAAGGTCCCGAGCCGGACGCGAAAGTAGAAACCCTCTGGACGGAGCGCGTGCTCCATGTGTGCCTTGACTCGGATCAAGGCCAAAAACAAACCAGGACAGCGGTCTTTCTTTCGCATTCGTGATTCGGCCCTGCCAGACACGGACGCGGCGAGAACTCCCTCGGACTTAGAAAAAGAAATCCAGCGAAGGAGACGAACGGACATGAAAGCACTCTGGCGCAAAGTATCCCGACTTTGGTACACGCCCCGAACTCTTGCGGCGGTCGCAGTGGTTCTGCTTCTCGCGGCCCCCGCATTCGCTCAAGGAACTTCTCCCTGGGAGAACGCAGTCCAAGTCCTTCAAACGGCTTTCACCAGCACTATCGCCCGCGGCCTGTCGCTCGTCGCGATTGTTGTGGCGGGCTTGACGTTCGCTTTTGGCGAGGGGGGATCGAAGCGCATTCTCGCGGGCGTGCTGTTCGGCGTTGGCATGGCAATCGCGGCGGTGAACTTTCTCGCGTGGCTTTTTCCCGGCTCCTGAGCCACGGAGAACCTAGAGGAACACATGGAAGACGCAAGACGAGTCAACAGAGTCCATCGGTCGCTGTCTCGGCCACTCACGATCCTCGGAGCGGAGCGAAAGCTCTTCTTCTTCGCCATGTGCCTCGGCGCGGCAACGTTCAACCTGCTCTCAAGTCTGCTGGGAGGAATTCTCATCTTCCTGCTCCTGTACTTTGCCGCGCGCTGGGCGACTCAAACCGATCCGCAGATTCTCCGCTTCCTGCTCACGGCAGCGACACTTCGCAGCCAATACGACCCGGCAAAATTCAGCCCGATCTCGATATGCAGGATCAGCAATGCTTAAACTCCAGCGGATTTTCAAAAATTACCAAGAGACGGGCGCATTCAACGAGCAGGTGAATCTGTATGGGTTTATCGATTCCAACGTCTTCCTCACAAAGTCGGGGGAGCTCGGCGTCATCCTCGAAGTGCGAGGCGTTGACTACGAGTGCCTCGACGATGCCTCAATAGACGGTCTCACGAAGCGCCTCGAATCCGCGCTAAAACTCTTTGACGAAAACTACCGCATCTATCAGTACCTGTTCAAACGAAACAACGAGACTATTCCCTACAAACTGTACGGCAATCCCGTTGTAGACACCGCCATCAAGAACCGCATCGCGTACCTGACCGCCAAGGCAGACACGCTTTTTTCGCTCTCGGTCTATTACGTGATTTTTTTCGAGGGTTCGCGTCCGAAGCGCAAGATCGGAAGCGCGCTGGCGAAATTCCCCGAACAGCCAGCGACCGCGCTTCGGGAGATCTGGGCGTACTTCTCAACCAGAAAACAGGTTGTCTTCCTCGACCGGGAGATCACCAAAGCCCAGGCCACGCTGCTTCAGAAAGCCCAGAGTTTCATCCTGCAGGTAAGCGATTTCCTGACAGTGCGGCTGCTCGATAAACAGGAAGCCTTCCGAATCCTCAAAAAGACGCTGAACTTCGCCCCGGACAAGCTCGAATTGGCGAGGCTCAAATACGACACTTTCCTCGACTATTACCTCTGCGAGTCGCATCTCGAATGCCACCGGGGACACCTTCGTCTCGACGAATACTACGTCAAGATACTCACGCTCAAAGAGCCGTCCGCGCAGAGCTTCCCTCTGATCTTCAAACGTCTGCTTGAAGTCCAGGCTAACTACTACGTCGTCACGGAATGGAAAAAGGAAGATTCGGGCAAAACCCGGCGGATCATTCAGGCCAAGCGTCGCCATTTCCACAACACCAAGCGTTCATTTATCAGCCAGGTCAACCTGAACGATGCCGCTCCGCAGGATGTTCTTCTGGATGACTCGAAAGAGTCTCAGGTCCGCGAACTCGGCGAGGGTATCAAGGAGATCGAGCTTCACGGAAACTACTTCGGCCAGTTTTCACTCACCGTTGTCATTTACGACCTCGACATTGCGAAAGTGGATCGGGCCTGCGCGGAGTTTTACAAGGTGTTCAGCGTCCACGACGCGCAGCTTTACGAAGAGAGATACAACCTGCTGAACGCATTCCTCACGGCGGTTCCCGGTAACCACGCTTTCAATCTCCGGTACCTCTACCTGCTCAATACGAACTACGCCGACTTCTCGTTTCTCTTCACCCTTCACTGTGGCGAGCCTCGCAATCGGCATCTCCGGCAAGAGTATCTCGCCGTTCTTGAGACGAATCACCACACGCCCTACTTCCTGAATCTTCACTACCGGGATGTTGCGCACACGATGATTCTCGGGCGAACAGGCGCGGGAAAGTCGTTCCTGCTGAACTTTCTCATCACGAATCTCCAGAAGTACGCGCCACATACATTCATCTTCGATCTGGGCGGAAGCTTTGAAAGCCTTACGCACCTCTTCGGCGGCTCCTACGTCCGCGTCGGGCTCGAATCCCACGATTTCAAAATCAATCCATTCTCGCTCCCACCGACGAAAGAGAATTTCGATTTCCTCGCCCTATTTCTGAAGGTCCTGATTCAAGGCTCCGGGGCGGCGGAACTTGATCCAGCGACAGAGCGCGACCTGTACCACCAGATTGAGAATCTCTACGCTGTAGACCCTGCGTTACGCACGCTTGGCGTGCTCGCGAACACGCTCGGCCATGAAATGTCCGACCGGCTGGCCAGATGGACTCGCGGCGGGCAATTCGGCTTTCTGTTCGATAATTCCAACGACACGATCTCGTTCACACAGTTCCAGTGTTTTGACTTTCAGGGGATGAGCCAGTACCCAGAAATCCTCGAACCGCTGCTCTTCTATATCCTCCACCGGGCCAACGCCGTCATCGCCGACCGGCTGATCACCCAAGTGTTCAAGACCTTCTTCATCGATGAGGCATGGGTGTTCCTGAAGAACCCGAGCATCCAGCGTTACGTTGTGGAAGCGCTCAAGACTTGGAGGAAGCACAACGCCGCGATGGTGCTATCGACGCAGTCGCTCGACGAACTGCGGCGCTCAGACATCCTCGATGTGATTATCGAAAGTTGCGCCACAAAAATTTTCCTCGCGAATCCCGACATGGACCGCGAACTTTACCGAAGGCAATTCCACCTGAACGAAAACGAAGTCGAACTTATCTCGAACCTGATCCCGAAACAGCAGTTTCTCATCAAGACCCCCGAGCTGGCCAAGGTTGCCAACCTCACCGTGGACCGGAAGAGCTACTGGCTCTACACGAACGATCCCTACGACAACCGGAAGCGTAGGGAAGCCTTCGAGAACTACGGCTTCGAGAAGGGACTCGAAGTGCTGGCAGGAGAGCAACCATGATCGCCCTGGTTATCCTCGTTGTCATTCTCGGTCTCTTTGAGCCGGGATTCACGTTTCTTCTGCGCCGATTCCAATGCCACGTCTACCCGGAGCCTTTCCTTCTGGCTTGGCTGCCGTTGCTAGTAGCAGCGGTTGCGACGGCTCTCGTTATCGCCGTGAATTCCCTCATTCAAAGCATTTACCAGGAAGATCGCCTTTCCCCGAATGACAAATCCCGATTCAGGAGTGAACAATGAAACACATAATCTCAGCTTCCACGAAGTACACCCGTATTCAAATCGCCGCCTTAGCATTCCTTTGTCTCTTAGGTGTGGGCTTGACACCGACGCGCGCCGGCGCGGATGCGGCGCGCGTCGTGAAGTATTCGAAGGAGGATATCGTCCCGGTTCGGGCGAAGCTCCGCTTTTCAACCCTCATCATCCTTCCCGAGAGCGAAGAGATTCTGGACTTCACGACCGGCGACAAGGAATTCTGGATCATCAATGGCGCTCACAACCTTTGCTACGTGCATCCCGCGCAGGTTGGTATCCGCACCAATCTCAACCTCATCACCGCAAGCGGCCACGTGTATTCGTTCCTCCTGACCGAGATCAGCAGGGACCCGAACGCCGAACCGGATCTGAAGCTATTCATCGAGCCGAAAGACGAGTCAAGCATTGCCGGAAACACCGGATTGCAGGGCTATGTTCGCGCGGGCGAGGCTGAAGCCTACAAGAAAGAAATCGAAGCCCTGCGTGCGCAGACCGACCAACAAGTCCGCACCGCCCAGGACCAGGCCACCGAACAGGTCAACAAGTTTCGCGCCAGTTATCAGGCGAAACTCCAGTTCGACTACACGCTCGACTCGAAGGCCGCACGCGCACCGTTCCTAGTTTCGGCGATTTACCACGACGACGCTTTTACCTACATCAAGTGTGCCGCGCGCGAAACGCCGACTCTGTATGAAGTCAAAGACGGCAAACCCAATCTCATCAACTTCCAATTCGAGAACGGTGTGTACATCGCCCCGAAAATCCTCGACATCGGATATCTGGCTGTTGGCAAAAAGAAACTCACATTCTCACGGCAAGTGTCCGCGAATTAAGAGGCAACCCATGAACGAACCGATCCAAGAAAAGACCCCTAAGCCGCCCGGCCTCGTGCCGAAAAACGTCCAATCGTGGCTTTTAATCGGCCTGGCCCTCTTGATGGTCATGATCATGTGGCTGACAGGTGGGAAAAAGCCGCAGTCCGCAGTCAAAACCCAAAACACAACTGTGCCCGCACAAGCACCGCTCGAAATCAACGAGACGCAGATCACCGACCTTCAGAACCGTATCCAGGAATTGCAGCGCCAGCAGCTAGTCGCCCAGAGCGCCCTCGCCCAACAGACCCGCTTGCTCGGGGATATGCCTCAGGACTCCCAGCCTGGTCAGCAATCGAGCGCGTCGGGCAGTCAACCACCGGAACGCGCCGAAGATGCCATTCAATCCGAGCGGAAAAAACGTGAGTACTTGTCCCTGTTTGCGTCAAACGTCGCCCTGAGCTACCGCAAGTCTCCTACCAGCACGCCCACGCAGGAGGAACCAAGCGCAAACCCCACAATTACACATTCGTCGCCCGAGGGTCCTGATCCCGCACAGCTTGAGCAGCAGCTTCTCAAAGAGATGTCGCTTGCTCATCCACAAGCAGGGATACCGCTACCTCCTCCTTCCAACTCCTCCCCGGCGCAAAACGTTTCGTCGGAAACGAATAACGACAGAAAGGAGGAAACCTCACGCCCTGCCGCCGCGCCAAGTGGGACACATAACGCGGCGGCAGGGAAAACCTACGTTCTATTTGAGGGGACAGTTCTTGAAGCGGTTCTTGTCAACCGGCTCGAAGGGCAGTTTTCCGGTCCCGTCGAATGCCTGCTCTCGACCGATGTCTATTCACACGACCGCCAGCACCTTCTGATTCCCGCCGGGACGAAAATCCTCGGCGAGACCCGGAAGGTTGATACCTCCGGTCAGACCCGTCTCGCCGTTGTTTTCCACCGGCTCATCATGCCGGACGGTTACTCGGTCAGCCTCGATCAGTTCAAGGGCCTCGACCAGATCGGTGACACCGGGCTTCGCGACCAAGTCAACAACCATTACCTACGAATCTTCGGCGTCTCTCTGGCCATTGGTGCTCTCGGAGCAGTGGCCGAAGCCGGTACGGGCAGCGCACTCACGGCATCCGGCAGCGACCCCATGCGCCAGGGATTCGCGTCGAGCACGGCACAATCCTCCGCGCAAATCCTGGACAAATTCCTGAACATCATGCCCACGGTCACGATCCGCGAGGGACACAGAGTCAAAGTGTATCTCTCGGGCGATCTTGCATTGCCCGATTACAACAACCATCAAATGCCTTCAAATCTCTGAGGGCAGAAAAGGAAGGAGTCCAATGAAAACGAAAATTCCAGCAGTTCTCTTGGTTCTGATTCTCTGCGTTGGTACGGCCTCCGCCCAATTCGGGAGCGGCATCGTGTACGACCCGACCAATTATCAGAACGCGCTGTTGCGCTACTACCAGTTGCAGCAGCACCTCATTCAATTGCAGCAGAACGTCGCCAAAGTCACCGCCCATCTCAACCTAGCGCTGCAAATGGCGCAGTTCATCAAAAATATGCCCGCTCGTTATCGCGCTGTGTTTTCGCAATGGAGAAATGTCACCTCCCTCAACACTTTCGGAAACACAAGTTCATGGATCAGCGGCATCAATTCCGGTCTCCTCCCCAACATCAATCTGGGTTACCAACGGTCTACAACCCAACTGCTCCCGTACAGCCCGGACGAACTCTCGGGCATGAACGCCTCGGAATTGTCCCGCGTGCAGTCCCAATACGCGTCCGTGGAACTCGCGGATGGCGCGAACATGAACGCGATGGCCACCATTGGCTCGATCCGTGGCAACGCCGACAGTGTCCAGACTCAGATCGCAAACCTTGAACAAGACTCGTTTTCGGACGATCCCGGTCTCAACACGGAAGTCTCCGTCCTGAACAAGATCAACGCGGCAGGGGTCTTGACACTGCGCACGCTCCAAGATTCAAACAAGCTCCTAGCCTCGCTTCTTGAACAACAAACCATCCTCGCAAAACAGCAGCGCGAGGTCACAACCAACACGATCAACGCCGAGATCGAGCGGCAGGCGAGCCTCGCCGGGAACATGGCGCAGGTTACTTCTACGATGACTGATTCACTTCAGAACTTCCGCATGCCCTGACGCAGGCGTGGGGGCCGACCCACTGTCGAAGGAGCCGACAATGCAAACCGACTTTCTGCAGTTCATCTTTCAGGCGATCAACAATCTGCTCACGCAGAACCTCGGCTTCTTCGACGGCATGGGCCGGAACCTGTTCCGGTCCTTCGCCACCATCCTTGTCGTTTGGTACGGAGTGAAATCCGCGCTTTCTGCTGCCAGCGCCAGGCACTTTCATTTTGATAACTTCGCGAGCCTCCTACTCACCATTAGCTTCGGGTTTGCGATGGTCAACTACTACAGCACTCCGATCCCTGGCATCGGCACGAGCTTCCACAATTTGGTGACGGACGAGGCGCAGTTCCTCACCAACCAGATCAATCAGAACGAGCTGCAGACCGTTGTTGAGCGAGTCGCTGATTTCGAATCGCGGATGTCTTCTCCCGGTGTAGCGGACTTTCTTGGCACCATCATCTATGTTGCCGTCACCATCTTGCTCGCAGCAGCCCAGGCCATCGCCATCGTTGTCATCGCTTACGGATTCATCGCCACCGCTGTTTGTGTTCTCGTTGGGCCGGTCTTCATACCTTTCTTCATCGTCCCGAAACTCGAATGGCTCTTCTGGGGCTGGTTTCGATGCTTCATCCAATATGCCTTCTATCAGGTCGTCGCCTCGGCTGTTGTGTACGTCATCGGAAATCTGATGCTTGGAGCTCTCCGCCTTCCGCCCGGCGGGACCATCTCCACCGTCGAGCTTATGGGGTGGTTTCCAGTCTTGTTCATTACGTTTCTCGCCTCGATCTACGTGCTTCTGAAGGTTCCCTCTTTGACCAACCACATCTTCAGCGGCACATCGGGCGGTTCTTCCGTGGCGATTCTGGAGAGGATTTTCTAATGAGCAACGATGCGACCTTTCACGATGCCAAGAGGCTTTATCTCGAACAGTACGGTGATCCAATGGTGACCAACACGTACCTTAAGATTTCTCTGGTTTTGGTGTCCCTTGTAGCCATTGGTCTGGCTCTCGTTGACCTCCGCACGATCCGCACCTTTCAGAATTTCCGTCCGCTTGTGATTCGGATTGATGATTTGGGCCGCGCGGAGGCAATCAACTACCACAATTTTGAGTACAAACCCCAGGATGCCGAGGCGAAGTATTTCCTCTCCCAGTTCTGTGCGCTTTACTACCGCCGCAACCGCTACACGATCCAGGACGACTTCTCGAAATCCCTCTACTTCCTCGACTCAAAGTTGGCGGACGGCATCCTCGACGCCTACAAGAAAGACGATGTCATCAAGAAGTTCCTCACCAACACAGCAGTCCCGGAAATTGATATTGACGTGAAGAAGGTCGCGCTCGAAGACATGCAATCCCCGCCGTACAAGGCACGCGTGGACTTCTACATGGTCTATTACTCGCCCGCAGACCACAGCGAGATCAAGCGCGACCTCTACACCGCCAACTTTGTTTTCGTCTTCAAGGCCCAGGTTCCGAACGAGCTTATCCCGATAAATCCGCTGGGCCTGAGCATCACCTATTTCCGTGAAGACGAGGCTTTCAAATGAGAGATCGATCCTGCATTCAGACCCAAGGCGTAGCGGGCGGTCGCCTGGCAACATCGTCCCAACCTCCGCGCGCCACGCCGACCCACACAGCTAGAGCCTCCTACCAACCTACGCCACAGCCCCTCCGGTCGGGGTTGCTCCTAGACACCCCAGGCGCGCTCCGGGAGGGCCTCCGTTGCTCACCGGCTTCCCGCCCGCTCCCCACATCGACTCATGGTCAGGGAAAAACCCCGCCCATTTTTCTTGACCGACCAAGGAGAGTTCAATGATCGCCAACGCGCTCATCGTCACGGTTGCTCTCCTGCTTGCCCTCGGCTTTTGGCTCATGGGTGAGTTGAAGTTCCTCGTTCCGTACAGATCGATCCTTTACCACCAGTACGGCAGTGTGATTCTCGCCTGGGGTGCCGTCGTGTTCGTGAACGTCTTCGCTGCCGTGTATGTCATCCAGCGCAAGTTCTTCCTGAAAGACACGGGCCGGAAGCTATCGCACCTGGACAAACAGGTCACGGCGGGCCACTCGCCGGTACCGCCTCCGATGGAGGACGAAGAGCACTGAAATGTCCCGTGATTTCACGCCCCGTGAATTTGAAGATCTTCGGACGGACCGATCTCCCTCCCGTGGGCGAACTCCTGAACCGGAAACGAAGCGCCCCGAGCCACGCCACAGCCCAGGCGGAAACCCCCAGATTGATCGGGACACTCCGACCCCACTCGACGCTCGCTCCGACAGTGCGCGGTCCCAGGACTCGCGCACCGTGTTTTACGAGCGGGATCGGGCGTACCGCTTGCGCGAGTCTGAAGTACATATCCTCAGCGAGTTGGGGAAGTTCCGTGTGATTGCCACCGAAGACCTCGCGACACATGCCTATCAGGATCGTCGGGAAGAAATGGAGCACGACATTCGGAATCTCGCGCGCCAGGGCCTCGTCCGGCAAAAGGCATTTGAAGGACCGGAAGCGAGTCGTCGCGAGATGCTGACCCTGACGAAAGAAGGGCACAGATTGCTCCGCGCAAACCGCTTTGCTTCCGATGGCCAATCCACTTACTACGGCTTCGTCAAGCCGAAGGAAGCGAACCACGACGCGGACATCTACCGGCTTTATCAGAAAGAGACGAGCAGAATCCTCGACCAAGGAGGCAAGAATCTCCGCGTCGTTCTCGATTTTGAACTGAAGAAGAAGCTCAACCGGGATTTTGCGAAGTTCGGGGTCGAATCGCGCCAAGAAATCGCATCTCGTCACGGCCTCCAAGTCGTGGGCGAGAAAATCCCCCTACCCGACCTCCGCATTGAGTACGAGACACGCGAGGGAGAAATGGCCCGCGTGGACCTCGAACTCGCGACCGAACACTATCGCCCCAGCCAGGTGGCTGAGAAGGTGCGCGCGGGTTTCTCCCTTTACGCTTCGCGCAGCGAGGCCGACCGCCTCCGCCGCGTGCTCGACCAGCGAGAACTGACGGCGGAGATTCTCAACCTATGAAGATCGCAGAGCGCGACATCGCTGCCATCAAAGCCCTCGGCTATACCGAAGATGAAGCCCGTTTCCTCTATATCGTGGCAACGCATTCCGGGTACTTCGTTCCACGCCAGTTCCTGGACCTGACCGGTGCCAGTTGGGGCTACAGGACGGATCAGCTCTCGAAGAAGCTCGAAAGCCGGGGCCATGCAACCTGGCGCGAATACCAAGACACCGGCGGTGTCTATCATCTCTTTTCGAAGAAGCTATACGCTGAGATCGGAAAGGAAAATCTTCGCAACCGCCGCCGACATTCGGTCGAATTCATCAAGACTCGTCTTGTCCTGCTCGATTTCGTCATCGCTAACCAACAGTATGACTACCTCGAAACGGAAGAGCAGAAGGTTGGGTATTTCTGCAAGGAGCTTGCGCTTCCAAAGAGTTGTCTTCCGACCAAGACTTACGAAGGCAGTTCTAGCAGCGAGCCAACACTCCGATATTTTGTAGATAAATATCCGCTCTTCCTCGACTCGTCACGGCCCTCTTCCTCCCCTGTGGTCACGTTGTCGTATGTAGACCCCGGCTACTCCAGTATCGCGGGTTTTTCGACCCACCTGAATGCCTATCGTCTCCTGTTCCAAGAACTGAACGAATTCCAGTTCCTGTTGATATCGACTTCCCCGGTCCATTTTGCCGATGCTGAGAAATACTTCTCCACGGTCGTAAGGGCACCGATTTCAACAGAGCTTGCGGCGGATGTTCTGCGGTACCTCCGTCTTCGGAAAGCGTGGGACCTGAAGAAGTACGCGCTGTTCTCGAACAATGAGATCGAGTGGTTGAACGATGCAACACGCCGCTTCCAAGGCGACCGCTTCGACTCTCTTCACGCGGCTTGGTGCTCGGGAAAACTCACAGACGATGATGTGCGCCGACAGTTTCCAGCCGCCACTCCTAGCCGAAAGGCGGAGTTTCAAACGTTCCTCGTCAGAGGCAATCGTCGCGCGGATGGTGCTGCGTGGAAGACGCTGAAGCCCTCTTCAGTACCAGACTTCGGGAGCAAAGATTTCGCGCTTCAGCCCTTGGCTGAAGCGAACTCAAGAGAAACAAGAGAGATACACCGTGACGAGAAGGCCCGGAAGGACGCGGCCAAATTCGGATGAGGCGGGAGCGACCCCACCCTTTGACGCACGGTGCGTCACGGGAATTCGTGGGGTCGCTCCCGCCTCAGTCATGCGAAGCGCGTGACACATTTGGCCGCGTCCAGGATTTCGAGCAAGTAACTGAACCACAGGAGGAAAGAGAAATGGCCTACATCAAGAAACCACCGGAGCTGGTCAGTCGTTCGATCAAGCTCGAACAGCCCACGAACGAGCTGCTCGACGAATACGCCCGGTTCGTCGAATGCACGCCCGACCATGTGGCGAACTCTGTCCTGAAAAAGATTCTTTGGAGAGACCCGGAATACAGAAAGTGGCGGGCCGAGCAGAAAAACGCCGCGCAGGGCAAGCTAACCGGCGACACCACGGCCATTCGGAGAACGGCATGATCCAGCGGATTCTCAACTCGAAGAACTTCGTTGCCTGCCTCCTGGCAGCGGCGACAGGGATGGTCCTCTATGTAAAGATGCCTTTCCCCGAGGGAAACCTGTTCTTCGAGTTGATGTTTCTCTGGGCGCGGCCCGTGTTCCTGGGATTCAAGTATTCCTACATCGTTTTCCTTTACACCACACCCTACATTGGCTACTCGGTTTTGCTCTCAGGTCTCTACATCTTCGCGCTCAAGATTCCGCAACGTATTAGGCCGGGACGCTTGCCTGCCTACCCCGATCCGCGTGAGCGTCCCGGTCTGTCTATCGTGTTGGGTGAGGTTCACAACCCCCGCAAGACTGTACCGGCAGCGGCCCCTCACTGGCTGGTCGTGCCCGAGCGCGGCCTGTTCACCGGAATCGCCATTTTCGGAGCGGTAGGCACCGGAAAAACGAGTTGCTGCATGTACCCTTTCGCCGAGCAGATTTTTGCGTATTGCGCTGCCGATAAAGAAAAGAGGATTGGCGGTCTCGTTCTCGAAGTGAAGGGCGACTTCTGCCACAGGATCAAAGAGATTCTCGCTCGTCACGGCAGAGAGGACGACTACATCGAGATCAGTCTCGACTCGCAATACCGTTACAACCCGCTTCACAACGACCTCGACGCCTATGCCCTGGCCTACAGCATCGCGTCGCTCCTAAACAATCTCTTCGGGAAAGGAAAGGAACCCTTCTGGCAGCAGGCGTACACAAACCTCGTCAAATTCATCATCCTTTTGCACAAGGTTGCCTACGACTACGTGACCTTGTTTGATGTCTATGAGTCCGCCATCTCCCCGGACGTTTTGGAGAAGAAGATTCAGGATGCGGAAAGGCGGCTCGAAGAACGCTACTTCTTGCTCGTTTCTGCGCCTGACTACAGAGCACATTTCGACGACCTGAAACTCTTCGGGTTCGCCCTCGACGAACCCACCGAGATGTACCGGGCCAAGGACACTCCTGGGGCACGGCGGTTTCTGCAGAGCAAATCCATCGATTGCGAATACCTCAGCGAAGCAGGTTTCGATAAGGCCGATCCTGACCGGCTCGAACAACTACAAGCCGTCAAGCGCTGGTTCTACAACGATTGGCGGCGCATCGAGCCGAAACTGCGGACTTCTATCGTCGAAGGTATCTCGGTTTTCCTGTCGCTGTTCGACGACAACCCAGCCGTAAAAAGAACCTTCTGTCCGCCGCCGGAGTGCTACGACCCGAAGGCCAACGCCGACTACCGTTTTGGCAAACCTCTGCCGTCATTCAGTTGGCTCATAGAAAGCGGAAAGGTCTGCTGCCTGAATTTCCCTATTGGAATGAATCCCGGTCTAGCGAAGGCCCTCGGCGTCATGATGAAGCTCGATTTCGAGCGGGCCGTTTTGAATCGTGTGCCCATGATCGAAGCCAATAAGGAAAAGCACTTCCGTCAGGTCCTCTTCATGTGCGACGAATACCAGCACTTCGCCACGGTCGGAGAGAACGAACCGACCGGCGACGAGAAGTTCTTCAGTCTTTCCCGTCAACCCAAGTGCATCCCCATCATCGCTACTCAGAGCATCAGCTCTCTGAAATCAGCGCTCCCTGGAGAGACTTGGCGAACGCTGGTTCAGACCTTCCGCACGAAGATATTTCTGGCTCTCTCAGACGACTTCTCGGCTCGCACTGCAAGCGAGCTCTGCGGGCGGGAAGACCAACTCAAGGTTAGCTACAACCTTTCCGAGAGCGGGCACGATGCGAGTGTAAGCCTGCTCACCGGCAAGGCCATCTCGCACAAGGCCAATATTACGGCCTCGAAGAGTTATTACCCCCACTCCGACTTCCGTTTCGACATGAAGACCTTCACGGAACTCAAGAACGCGCAGTCGGTTGCCATCGCATACGACGGCTTCAATCCAATGCCGCCGACATTCTGCTACCTGAAGCCTTATTACAACGACGCCAACAAATCCTATTTCAAGCAAGTCGCTGACGGAGAGCTGTGATGAACGGATTCGAAATGATCCTACCGTTCCTGAAACCAATCGAGCACCTCATTCTCGATGATTCGATCAGCGAGGTGATGGTGAACGGCCCGGACCGGGTCTTCATCGAGCGAGCGGGTCTCCTTCAACAGGTACAAGACGTGTCTCTAGGCGAGAAATCCCTCATGGTTGCTGTCAAAAACATCGCCCGCCGCCTGGGTGACGACATCTCGGAATCGAAGCCCATTCTCGATTCACGCCTGCCCGATGGAAGCCGCGTTGCCGCCGTGATCCCACCGTGTAGTTTGAGCGGGGTTACATTGACCATCCGCAAGTTCAATGCACGGCATTTCGAAATGGACGATCTGATCAGAGCCGGAACACTCGACAACAAGCTAGCGGACTGCCTCAAGGAATATGTCCTCGTTCGAAAAAACATCCTCATTAGTGGCGGAACCGGGACCGGCAAAACGACGATGCTCAACATCCTCGGAAAGTTCATACCTCAGGATGATCGGGTCCTTCTGATTGAGGACACCGCAGAGATTCAGTTGGCGCAGCCGAACCTCGTTCGATTCGAAGCTCGGCAGGCTCAGAATGGCCTGCCGGCAGTGGCAATCCGGGATCTTCTCAAGGCAGCCCTCCGACACCGTCCAGACCGCATAATTCTCGGTGAGATTCGCGGCGGCGAAGCCTTCGATCTGTTGCAACTCCTGAACACAGGGCATTCAGGCACGCTCTCGACGATTCACGCAAATTCAGCCAAGCAAGGACTCGCCCGTTTCACGAGCTGTGTGCTCCAGAGCGGAGTTGACCTCCCATATCGCGCCATCAAGACGAACATTGCCGACTCACTGAACGTTGTCGTCCAGGTTGAGCGCAGACCGGGACGCCGATACATCTCGGAAGTCCTCGAAATCAACAGTTACGACCCGGACGCAGACCTCTTCGACTATTGCGCGATGTATGTGCGTCACGGAGAAACACCATGAATGCTGAGAAGCCAGACAAGAAGGAAATCGCCGCGCCGGAGTACATTCGTGCCAATTTTGATCCCTCCGACCGCTTGGCCGTGCTAGTGCGAAATCGAAGGCGCGGAGACACTCTCCAGCGCATCAGCACGGCAGTAAGAATCGCGGCCCCGCAATTTCAGGATTGGCTGCGCTACAAGAATGAGCGAGACGGCTCCGACATCTACCTCGGCATGAACCCGCTGAAACCGGAAGCCCACACGCGAACGAAGGACGACATACAGGTGATCAAGCATCTCTATATCGACCTCGACCGCGACGGAGCGAAATCCCTCGCGGCCATTCAGCAATCGGATCTTGTGCCGACCCCAAGCTACATCCTCAGCACGTCGCCCGACAAATTTCAGGTGATATGGAGGGTCGAAGGAGTAACTCAAGAGCAAGCCGAAGCATTCCTCCACGCCTTGGCGCGGGAATTCGATGGCGATCCCGCAGCAACCGATTCGACAAGAGTGCTCCGTCTTCCGGGTTTCGCGAACAAAAAGTACGAAGAGGATTTTCGGGTAACAGTTCAAGCCCACGCAGACCGTGCCTATCACGCACGAGATTTCAGACTTCGCACCGATCCAGTGGACTCTGGCCCAGGAAGATGGAATCCGTCTCGTGAGCGCACTGCAACGTCAGGCCCTCGCGAATTGAGCCAATCGGAGCGTGACTGGGCTTACGCTAAGCGCGCCCTGGCAAGAGGACTCCCACCCGAAGAGGTCATGCGCGACATTGCCGAGTTCCGGGCGCACGAGAAGTACGACCCCGACGACTATGCCCGGCGCACAGTTACCAAGGCTCAAGCTGAACTCAATTCCCAGACATCTTCGCGCAGTCCGGGGACAGCCCCTGAGAACGAGGGCACTCGCGAGCCTAGCCACTAGCAGAGAACTGGAACCACATGCCGCAATTTGACAGATTTTGAGCAGCCACGATGGAATCGAACAGACACTTGCTGTCAGCCGATGTCGTTGATACAGTCGCGAAAGCGACGCCAGAAAAGCGGAAAAGAGGCAAGAGCATGAGCCGCCGATCTGGTCAAAGTGGTTACATTGAAGTCAGAGGTAAATACTACGTGGTTAGGTTTTGGAAGGACGTACCGGGCCAAGAGGAACGAATGCATGCAAGCGAAAAGGTATGCCCGATCTCTGGTCCTGGACGCCTGACCAAACCCGAGCGGGAAAGGAAAGCAAGAGAAATCATTGCCGCGAGCGGAGCAGATACACCAGAGCACCTTGCCAAAGCGGAGGGTGTTTCCCTTGGTGTGACGTTTCGCGAGCAAGCGGCATGGTGGATCGAGCACGTGCAGCAACGAAAGCGCAAGCCTATTGCTCCCGCAACCGTTGAATGGTGGCAGGGTGCCCTTGATGTATGGATTCTTCCGAACCTTGGAGATGTTCCCCTCTGTTCGGTGGGGAATCTAGCTCTCAAGGGGCTGGTTGAAAGGATGGTCAAGGCAGGTCTCTCGCCTAAGACGGTCAACACCTACTCGCAGGTCGTCAAGTCAGTCGTGGCTTCTGCCGTTAACGAGGAAGGTGAGCAACTCTTTCCTCGCAAATGGAACCACGAATTCGTCGACATGCCAGTGGTGGACAAGAGCAAGCAGAACACGCCCCACTTCACCAGCGAAGTAATCACGGGAATTCTCGCGTCTTCCAAAGGGTACAAGCAGATGTTTTGTGCCTTGCTTGGTGGAACGGGACTCCGCGCTGGAGAAGCATTGGGGCTTGAAGTCGATAAGCACATCTCGGTCGACTTCAGAACTCTGTACGTTCGCCAGAAGGTCCGCAGGGGACAGTTAGAGGACTTCCTCAAGACCGAAGGCGGGCGTAGAGACGTGGACCTCTGTCCTGCTCTAGCAGAGATGCTCAAGAAGTATGTGGGAGACCGCACTTCCGGCTTCCTCTTCCGCAACAAGAACGGGAATGCCTTCTCACAAACGAATCTCTTGAGACGTGGCTTGCACCCCGCCTTGAAAAAGTTGGGGCAACCGAAAGCGGGCTTCCATGCCTTCCGTCGCTTCCGCACGACATGGCTCCGCAAAAACCGAACGCCAGAAGATCTCATTCGTTTCTGGCTCGGTCACGCGGACGAGTCCGTCACAGACGGGTACTCGAAGCTCCGCGAGGATGTCGAATACAGAAGAGAAGTGGCAGACAAAATCGGCTTGGGATTTGAGATTTCGCCTCAGACCCCCGATGTTGTACCTGTTGTACCTAGTTTGGAGCTTGCCGTCGTGCAGCAAAACGCAGCGTAACGTTATGAATCGAGAGGGGAAATAATGGTCGGGGCGAGTGGATTTGAACCACCGACCTCCTGGTCCCGAACCAGGCGCGCTAGCCAGGCTGCGCTACGCCCCGAAATCTTGAAGACCGCCGCGAACAGTTTATCGCGCCTCATCATCGACCGCAACCGATCGTATCGCTATGCGCCCAAACAAGGAACAATCGCGCCTGCTGGCTGTCCCTTGCCGCGCTCA
>CAVPFK010000008.1:0-220105 GCA_963703705.1 uncultured Acidobacteriota bacterium
CAATCTGATTTCTCAGACTGGCCTTTATTTATGCCGGCAACGACCGGAGTTTATCCTGAGCGAAGCCGATGGACTCCCACACACTTGGCGCGTGCAGTACCATCGGCCCTGCGGGGCTTCAACTTGAGGCGCTTAGGAAGCGCGTGAGCGCACGCCCTTTGGCGCGTGCGGGAGCCTTCTGCCGAAATCCTGAGCGTTCTTTGCGAAGGATCCCTTTTTTCTGGAAGGGCTATAGATAGAAGTGCTTCGCCAGCCAGATGGCGTCGCAGTTTGTCAGGCAGGCGTCCTCAATTGTAAAGGTGACAGGAAAGCTGTTCTTTCATCTTCTCCACTTATTGCGAAGATCCCGCCGATGGTGAACGCATCCGTGGCCAGCCTCCCATATCCATGCTTTTTTGCCCGATCGTTTCCGTCTCTGCTCGTCGAAAAGGCGAGTCATAGCATCGCGCGGAGAAGTGCGGAAGTAAGGAACATCCGAAGATACGTTTCTTGCTTCACGCTGTTCATCAGGGTTTCCAGGCAGCCACGATCTGGGCTCTTTTGCTTTGTCGGCCTCGGCGAGAATCCCAACTCGCGGACCGCCCTGCGGTCTAATCTATCGGCTACTGACAGCAGATGGCGCGGCGCCAGAAAATCCAGATCGAGGAAGCCATACTTCGCCAACATGATCTGAAGGTTTTCGAGAGAATTAAGGAGACGAAAATTGCCGGGAACATCGGAAGCGAGCGTCGCGAGAACGTCCCTTTCGATCTGGTCAAAGCTTGAGATGCTCAGCCTTCGATTCAGCAGATGGCCGAGTGGCCTATATCTCACGCTCCTAAGCGGAAATAGGCTTGTATCCATGGGATGCACCTCTTGACACCAATTTTGGGAGCGCAAACAGAGACAAACTCAGGAAGGAAGATTGGGCAGGGGTTTGAAACGAGGAATTCGGAAAAGGCCACGCTCATTTCTGAACGTGGCCTTTATTTATGCCGGCAACGACCTACGCTCCCACACACTTGGCGCGTGCAGTACCATCGGCCCTGCGGGGCTTAACTTCCGTGTTCGGGATGGGAACGGGTGGATCCCCCGCGGTAAGATCACCGACAACTTGAGGCGCTTAGCAGGCGTGAATGAGCCGCCTGAAGGGCGGCGATTGGGAGCCTGCTGCCGAAATCCTGAGCCCGCGTTTTTTTGCGGGCGAAGGATCTCGGGACGCCATCTCGGTGTCGCTTTTTCAGCGACGAACTTTCCAAGATCTAGCTTTCAAAGATCGTGAGGACAATGCCTCACAACTGAATAGATTGGGTGTGGCTTACTTTCTTATTGTTTACTTCCAATTTCAGCCACCGTACATCGGCTTTGCTTTCTTCTTTCGTTCCCCAAAGCTGAATCGACTTGCTGAATCAGCTTCGTCTTGGAATTCCGAAAAGCGTCGGCGCACAGTTGTCAGCGTGTTTCATCTATCCGCCCAAGTATTTCTCACCGCTCTCGCCGGAACCTTCTACGTTCAGTACATCTACTTCATCGATCCGGCGACCGCGTTCAGTTTCAACATTTCCGTCGAGGCGGCTCTGGTGTCGATCGTCGGCGGCATCGGGACGCTGTGGGGGCCGGTGATCGGCACCGTGCTGTTGGAAGCGACGTCGGCGCTGCTGCAAAGCTGGCTCGGCAGTTCGCTCGGTGGCATCCAGTTGACGGTCTACAGTCTCATTCTCATCGCCGTGATCTTATGGCGGCCGACCGGGCTGCTCGGCGTCTTCACCGAAGCCTACGGACGCATTGTGACTGCGCGAATCTGATTGAGATGCGTGCAAGCCGCCATAAAATCCTCCTTCACTGTCGAGTCAGATTTTAGAACCTAGGTGCTGGTCAAATATCGATGCACAAACGTAACCGCCATCGCGCCTTCCCCGACCGCCGACGCGCAACGTTTCACCGAGCCGTGCCGCACGTCGCCTGCTGCAAACAGTCCGGGCATGCTCGTTTCCAAATAATAGGGCGAACGCTCGAGCGGCCAGTTCTGCGCGCGTACTCCGTTTAGGGACAAGTCCGGGCCGGTGACAAGATAACCGTCGGAGTCGCGACAAATTCCAAGATCCCTGGCCCAGTCGGTCTGCGGCTCACCGCCCAAACACAAGAACAGCCACCTGGTATCAAAAGTTTTCTCCTCGCGTGTTTGTTTGTTCTGCAGCGTCACCGCATGCAACATGTGATCGCCGTGCAGCGCAACCACTTCGGTGCGCGGCAACACCTCGATATTGGGGGCCGAGTGAATGCGATCCACCAGATATTGCGACAGCGTGCGCCGCAAGCAGTCTCCGCGGATCACAATCGTGACTTTCTTCGCGTACTTCGCAAAATGCATGGTGGCTTGTCCCGCGGAATTGCCGCCTCCTACCACGAATACGTGCTCGTTCGAGCAGAGCTCGGCCTCGCTCGCGCCCGCGCCGTAATACACTCCCACGCCATAGAAAGTATCTTCGTTTTCCAAACCCAGCTTGCGATAGCGCACGCCCGTCGCGCAGATCGTCGCGTGCGCTACTATCTTCGTGCCGTCCGCCAGGTAGCCGGTGCCTTTGCCCGGCTCGAATTCGCCACGCACCCCTTCGCGCAGCATCAGTATCTCGGTCCCGAACCGGCAAGCCTGCTCGCGCGCGCGTTTCGCCAAATCCGCGCCGGCGATTCCGTCAGGAAATCCCAAATAGTTTTCAATCTTCGAACTCGTCCCGGCCTGCCCGCCTACCACCGAGCGTTCGATCAACACAGTTTTCAAACCCTCGGACGAACCGTATACCGCCGCGCTCAGTCCCGCCGGCCCGGCTCCATAAATCGCCAGATCGTATTCCGTATTTGAGGGATCGTGGTACCACCCCAATCGCTCGGCAATCTGCCGTATGGTAGGATTTTCCATTCGCGTCCCGTCAGGACAAATGCTGATCGGCAGTCTGGGATCATTCAGCCCATCCAGGCCATATTCGCGAGCCTGTTCATCTGTTCTCAGTTCGACCCATTCGAAAGGCATGTCGCCGCGAGTCAGGAAGTCGCGTATGGCATAAGCGCGCGCAGATTCGCTCCGCCCTACAATTTTGATGATCGGTGCTTTGTCTTCGCCCACCAGGCCCTCCTCATCGAAATTCCAGGCTTTACTTCCTAGCTGTACCATAGATTGGAGCATTTTTCGCCGTCCGACGACTCATTCCGCGCACCTAAAAACTTTCCTGGTTTTTGGCGAAAAACCTGATGTCTCTAGTAACATACTCGAACGATCGCCATCTGCGAAACGCGCTGCACAATGTCCGCGGGTTATGCAAGGAGCGGTTCGAAGGCGACATCAGCAAACAAATTGAGGAGCATGCAATGATTCAGAAAGCCTCACGATTGACCCAGCCGCTCGCAATCCTCGCAGCATTGTTCCTCTCCGTGGCGCCGTGCGTCCTGGCTCAATCTGGCCAAACAATCTCGCTTACCGTGGACGCATCGCATTCGCCGCTAAAACTTCTGCACTCCCACATGGTGATGCCGGTGAAGCCCGGGCCTTTAACACTGTACTATCCAAAATGGATTCCGGGCGAGCATGGTCCAGACGGGCCCATCGCCAACCTGACCGGCTTGCATTTTTCGGTAGGCGAAAAAGATATTCAGTGGCAGCGCGATCTGCTCGACGTTTTCACTTTTCACCTTGACGTTCCGAGCGGCGCCGATCATCTCGACATCGATTTCGACTACATCGAGCCGACCAGCTCCGGGGCTTACACCGCCGGCGCCTCGGCTACGGACAAGCTCGTAGTGGTCAGCTGGAATGGCAATATTCTGTACCCCGCCGGAACTCCCGCCGACCAGCTCATCTATGAGGCCAAACTGCTTCTTCCCGAAGGATGGAAATTCGGAACCGCGCTTCCGGTAGCGAATCAATCCGGGCGGGAAGTTTCGTTCAAGCCCGCTTCACTCGAGCGCCTCGTCGATTCACCTGTGGTTGCCGGCGAATACTATCGTGTCATCGACATCACTCCGCCCGGCGAGCCCATTCACCACGAAATCGATATCGCCGCCGACAGCGAAGCCGCGTTGGCCATGAACCCTGAATTGCAGAAAGGGATGGTCAATCTGGTCGCCGAATCGGGCAAACTCTTCGGCGCGCGACACTACCGCGATTATCATTTCCTGCTAACGCTCAGCGACCACGTCGCGCATTTCGGCCTCGAGCATCACGAATCAAACGACAGCCGCTTGCCCGAGCGCGTCCTATTGATGCCAGCCGGCAGCTTTTCCGTTGGGGGCTTGCTGGCCCACGAATTCGTGCACTCCTGGAACGGAAAATATCGCCGCCCTGCTGATTTGAGCACGGCGGATTACGAAGCGCCGATGAAGACCGATCTGCTCTGGGTGTACGAAGGCCTCACGGATTATTTCGGCCCCATGCTTGCGGCGCGCAGCGGCATGTGGACTGTGGAGCAATACCACGATGTCCTGGCTTCCATCTCCGCGGCTCTCGGCCCCGGCCGCCCCGGAAGAACCTGGCGTCCGCTGCTCGATACCGCCGTTGGAGTGCCCGGCCTTAGCTTCGCGCGAGGCTGGTTGAACTGGCGGCGCGGCACCGATTACTACGACGAGGGAGACTTAATCTGGCTCGAAGTGGCCACGATTATCAATCGCGAGACCCACGGCCAAAAAAGCATCGACGATTTCGCACATTTATTTCACGGCGGCACAAACAACGGTCCGGAATTGAAGACTTACACTTTTGAAGACGTGGTCGCCGCGCTGAACAGCATCGCGCCCTACGACTGGGCCAGTTATTTCCGAAAGAAGCTGGATTCAAAATCTCCGGACGCGCCCGTCGGCGGAATTGAAAATGGCGGATGGAGGGTTGCCTATACCGAGCAGCCTTCAAAGATTCCTGGACGTCGCGGCGAATCCGGTGACTCTTACTCCATCGGACTTAAAGTCAGCGACGAAGGTGATGTGACCGATTCAATTTACGCCGGGCCCGCGTTCAAGGCCGGCATTACCTCGGGGATGAAAATCGTCGGAGTGAACGGCCGGGTTTACACGCACGATCTTCTGCTGGATGCGATCAAGGCCAGCAAAGACAGCCCGAAGCCGATCGTGCTGCTCGTGATCGTTGACGACTATTACAAAACCTGCGCCATCGATTACCACGGCGGCGAGCGCTATCCACATCTCGCTCGCGACGAAGGCAAACCCGATTATCTTGACGATCTCATCAAGCCCCATGCGGGGAACAAGTAGAGAAGGACACGCAGAGACTCAGCCATTAAAAGTTGAACGAGGCTTGCAGATAAATTTGACGGTTGGCCGCGTTGGACGAAAACGGCCCTCCGGCCAGCGCGTTTGACACGCCAAAGAATCTCGAGAACGACGCCTGCGGTGATTCCGGAGTGGGAGGACTTAGCACGGCGCTCGGAGTGGCCAAGTTTACATCGTTGAACACGTTGCGCGCGTTCACGCTCATGGTGATGCTGTAGCGTTTGGTCGTACTCGCCCCGCCTCCCAAGCCGCCGGGCCCACCTCCGCCAAAAGGATTCCCGCCGCGTCCACCACCGCCACCCCCGCGGCCTCCCGACCCACCGCCGGCGTTCGCTCCCTGGCCCTTGTTTTCTGGGCCGAAGCCGAACGTCTTGGCCAGGCGAACGTTTAGCGTGAAACGGCCGGGCCCGGTAAGCGAGTTGATGGGGACAAGCTTCTCGCCCGGTTGTGGCACGGTGTCGAACGTCCCGAATCCCGGCACAGTCACGACGTCGGCGGGCAAGGACGCGCCGGTAGCAAAAGACGGTCGCTGGTTGAACTGGGCGCTGCCGATCAGATCCTGGCTCACGGTGATGTTGTACGGGGATCCTGAGCTTGCCAGCAGGAACGGGCTAAGGCGCAAGCCCCAGGGCAGACCTATCGAACCCCCAAGAAAAAAGCGATTTCGAATGTCATAGGAAGCTCGGCCGTAATCCTGGAATACATTGAAGGAATTTGAGGGAAAGCTGCTCACTCCGGAAGTATCGGCATTCGCATAATTCAAAACGTAGTAGGCAAACAAAGTAACCCTCGCGCCCGCGGTTACGCGGGTTTGAACGAACAATTGATTCTGCCTGTAGATCCCCTCCGACTGGTATTCATAGATATTGTTCGTGCCAAACGGGCGCACCCCGGGATTTGTGGGATTTAGATAATAGGGATAAGTAATCGTGCCGGGCAGCGGAGTGTTGATGTTATTCGTAAACGCCTGATCCCATCCCCGCGAATTCAGGTAGGAGACCGATAGGTTGGCTACTTTGGTGAGCTGTCGCTCCAAGCTGATGGCGGTTTGCATTACGTAAGGCGCGCGAAGATTTTGGGCGATCTGATACTTGGTGAGAAATGTGGTGGGGCCGGTCATGACCTGCATGGGCGTGGTGCTGGAATAAAACGCCGGACTCGCGACTGTAAATTGGGCTTCGTTTATAAGATTGAAATGGTCCGTCTCGAGAACATTGGAGACATCGAAACGATCGTAGAAGATGCCGTACCCCGCGCGCAGAATCGTTTTCGGGGCGGTCTTGCTCCCTCCACCGATACCCCAAGCGAATCCCAGGCGCGGCGCCCAGTCAGCGTGGTTGCCGATATTATTCTGAGTTTCAAACCGAAGCCCATAGCTGAGAGTAATGTTCTGACGTATACGCCAGTCGTCCTCGACATAGAGGCCGGCGTCCACTTGAGATGCGTTAGCAATGGGATCGGGAACACCGCCGAATATGGGCGAACTAGTGATGGTGTATTGGTTGGCGATCGGAGTCCCCGCCAAGGTCTGCTCAAAGGCCTGAATTGACGGGAACGAATAGCCGCTGTTAAAACCAGAGGTTGAAAAATTGTTGTCGGTCACGCCTCGAAGGCGCACCCCAAATTTTAGGAAATGCTTGGTGAACTGCACCGAGGTGTAATTTTGCATTTCGTAATGATTGGTGTGGTCCATGGTAGTTCCAGCGGCGTAACCGCCGGCGTTAAACGATAAAGGCACGCTGATCGATGGCAACGTGCTCAAGGGGTTCTGATTGGAGTCTTCGTGCAAATATTGAAAGCGTGTCTCGTTTACGACCTTGGTTCCGTAAACTTGTGTGTCGCCAATCTGTACGGTTTGTTCGGTGCTGAGCGAGTTGTAGCCTTGCGAAGGCAGGGTAAAGCCGCCGACTCCGTCGTTGTTTTCGTCGTTGCGATAATACTGATAACGCACGGTAAGGGTATTGGTCTTAGAGACCGCGTAATCCAGGCGCGGGCCGAGGTTGTAGCGTTTTTTGGGATTGGCGATGGCCGCGCTGCAAGGAACCAGCTGCAAGGGTGCGGTCGTAGGATTCACGACCGCCGCGCTGCAGGAAGCGGAAGCGACCGTGGTGGGAACCAGGATTTGTGCGTTCACGATTCCCAAATCATTGATGTCGCGAATGTCGGTGGTGAAGAAGAACGATGCTTTCTTGCTGAGTGGGCCGCCAATGTTTCCGCTGTATTGAACCGAATAGTAGCTGGGATAAGGCGTGCCCGCGGCATCGTGAGAGTTGAAGAACGGGTTCTTGGAGTTGAACGCGGAATCGTTGGCGTTGACGGAAAAGCCCCCGTGCCATTTATCGGTTCCCGGCTTGGTGAAGATTTCGATTCTTCCGTATCCGACCTTATCGTATTGGGCTGAAAACGGATTTTGGTTGATGCGAATTTCCCGGATGGCGGATTTCGGAGGAAGCTGACCCGCCGTAAAACCGTCGATGTAGAATTGTCCGCCGTTTGGCCCTGCCGACGGTCCCGCCAGTGCTGTGAGATCGGTTTGCAATTCGTCTGGGTCGTCCGGGAGCGCGTCCAGAGCCGCTCCGGAAATCACAATCGCGCCCGCATTGTTCGCCGGATTCACGTCCACCGTGGGCGTTTCACCCGACACGGTGACTTGCTGCTCCTGTTCCTCGATGGCGAGAGCGATATTCAGGGACTTGACTTGTCCCGCTGCGATTTCAACGTCTCCGTTTCGGTACAGCGCAAATCCTTTCGCGACGACTTCCAAGGTGTATTGGCCGGGGGCCAGGTTGTTCACATCGAAAACACCCTGCTGGTTTGTGGTAGCTCCAGTCGTATGGCCATCAGGCGCGGTGAGCAGCGCGGTCGCACCCGTCACCGCTGCGCTCGAAGGGTCCAGAACCTGACCGTGCAGGGAACCAGTCGCGGCCGTCTGAGCTTGCGCGAGCGTGCCGACGAAGCCAAGAGAAGCGACTAACGCGATACGCAGGCGAGTCTTGAGCCACCGAGATTTCATTCTGTCCCCTGAAGTCGAAAATCGTTTGCAGCTTCTATCCGTTCACCTACGGAGCGCCCGCCGCGTCCATAGCATTGGAACCTAGGCTCCACGGCGAAAGTGTCATGGCCTGGCTTCCGCTCGGAGCCGCTGCCAAAATCGGTTCGACGCCACCGACCAATGTAATCGCCGTGACATCGCCGGAACTGGCGCCCTCGGTGGAAACTACCATCACCGCATCGCCTTTCTGAAAGTCAGCGAGCGTTGCAGGCGGCATGCGATTCAGAATTTGCTGAAGGTCAGCCTGACCGCCGGCCGGGCGAGTGTTGCCACCAGGACTCGTGCCGTTTCCGCCTTGAGACCCATTCTGCTGCGGAGCTTGAGACGCCGCTTCCGGCGCACCGCCCGCGGCTGCTTTCAAACGGAATGCGATGCGCTGCGCCGCTTCCGGTTGCAATTTCCGGAGTTGCGACTGCGATGAGATTTTCACTACCACGGGCTTCTTCGCGATCAAGTCCATCATGGTAATCGAATTGGAGGCGGTATCGATCGAGCCGATGGTCCCGGCGATATTGCGGAACGATCCGGTAACAATTGCTTCCGCATCCATCGTGCCGCCGTCCGCACTGCGAGTGCCCAGCGCGCGCAACTGATCTCCCGGCTTGATTTGGTCGAGAGAGCTAGGTTTGGCGTCGTCGAATTTCACTGAATCTGGCGCATAGCGGCGAAAACCTGTTTTGGGCGTGGTATTAATGGTGATGTTTTTTTTACCGCCGAGAGCTGTGACGGAAATCGAGACAGTGTTGGTTGGGGGATCCACGGCGGTTACCAAACCGCCTACGCTGCGTTTTTGCCAGTCTTCGCGCTCGTGTTGCTGCTTGGCATCGACGTCGGCGCGTTTCATTACAATGATTCCCATGGCATTGACCGGCTGGGCGGTGTCCGACGCTTTCCAGCGAACGAACACGCGGTCGCCGACTTGCAGGTCTTTCAGCTCCAGCGGCACGGCGTTTTTCAAATCTGTTTGTCCTGGTTCCACACGGACGATCTTGGTGGCGGGCTGGACGTTTACAGTGGCAGTGGCCCCGGAGTCTGTAGTGATCCCGACAGTGTTGCCTACGATTGATTTAATGGCGCCGACTTGCTTTTGGATAGCGCTCTGATCAGCCTGCTTATCCTGCGAAGGCCCAGCAGCAAATGCCGGCGAAATTATGGCGCCGACCGATATAGTGACCCATGCAAAAATTGCGCATGCCCAATTGATATTCTTCGTGAAAGACATAAAAGTTCCTCAACTTCTTCCAGAAAATTCTAAATATAGCGGCCCTGCCGATTTCCGGTACAGGGCACTGCTTTCAGAAGCAATCGACCGACTTCTCCATGGTTAGTTAGACGCTGGCGCACCCAGAAACAGTTACGGGCTAACGGTAGAATTCGATTCGAACTGGGCTTGTTCGTCCAGCGCCCACTATTCGACCAGCAGGGGCGGCGGAGGCGGTGGGCTCGGAATTACCAGCGGTCCGCTGACCAGCCCGGGCACAGAGGGAAGCTGCGACGCCTCCCATCCGCCCCCGATCGCTTCCACCAGTTGTACGCTCGCCGTTATCTGTTGAATGCGCAAATTGACGTCGGTTTGCTGATTGCTGAATAAGGTGGTTTGCGCCGTGATTACGTTTAGATAGGGGTCGATGCCGAGTTTGTAGCGATCGGTTGCGATCTTAAGATTCCGTTGCGCTGAGCCGACAGCGGTATCCTGCTGAGCAATCTCGATGGATAAAATTCGAATGGATGCCAAGTTATCTTCGACCTGCTGAAATGCGGCGAGTACAGCCTGGCGATAGTTGGCGATGGTCTCGAGGTAATTTGCTTTGAACTGTTGGACAGTGGCGTGGCGCAGGCCGCCGTCGAAAAGCGTTTCCGAGACGCTGGGACCGACGGAGAAGAAACGGCTTGGCCAGGTGAACCACTTCGTAAATGAACTGCTCTCGAGTCCTGCGGAAGCACTGAGTGTGACTGTCGGGTAATATGCGGCGACGGCTACGCCGATTTGCGCGTTGGCTTGAGCCATCAATCTTTCCGACGCAGCAATATCGGGCCGGCGCTCAAGCAATTGCGAAGGAAGTCCGTAGGGAATAGCGGGGGGGCTTGTATTGAGCGGCTGCGTTCGAATGGAGAAGGTGGAGGCAGGCTGACCGACTAAAGTTGCGATGGCATGTTCGAATTGAGCTCGAAGGATGCCGAGGTTGGTGGCTTGAGCCTGAGCAGACTCGAGCTGAGTCTCGGCTTGCGCCACCGCCTCGTCGGAATCGATGCCTGTTTCATAAAGCGCCTGAGTAAGACGCAAGGATTCCTGAAAGGCCACTACGGTGTCGTCCAACAATTTTTTGAGCGCGTCCTGGCCACGCACATCGAAATAATCCACGGCGACTTCGGCCTGGATCATCAGCCGCGTGTTTTCCAAGTCGGCCGCGCTCGCTTGGGCTGCGTTTGCATTTGCTCGGACATTATTTCGGACGCGGCCAAAGAGATCGGGCGTCCAGGTGGCGTCGAACGGTAAAGAGTAGTTGGTAATCACTTGCGGTGAAACGGCTACGCCGGTCCCGCCACCAGAGCCTGTGGTGAAGCCACTTGTTACTGTTCCAGACTGCTGACTGGTTGTGATTGCGGGGCCGACGGTCACGGTGGGGAAATATTGCGAGCGGGCTTCTTTTACCATCGAGCGCGCGACCAAGAAAGCCGCGGCGGCCGAGGCAATGCTCTGGTTTGAAACATTTACCTGCTCTTCAAGCGCGTTTAATTCCGGATCGTTAAATATTTCCCACCATTTGCCCTTGAGTGCGGCATCTTTCGGCTGCGCGACTTTCCAGCCATCGGTGCTCGGATAGTCGGCGGGAATCAGTTCTTTATAAGCTTCCGGAACAGCGGCGTCTGGACGGTGATAATGCGGACCCACCGTACATCCGGAAAGCATTACGGCAGCAACCAGCGCACTTGCGAGAATTTGGCGTGCCGTACAGATACGAGCTTTAGCTATGCCCTGTTTCACGACTTGACTCCGTCATGTGAATTAGTCCGCAAGATTACCCAACGTCTCTTGAGGAAGCTGGTTTGGTTCCTTGTGGTGCGAGCGCGCCCAGCGGATTCTCAATCGGTCGAGATAGAGGTAAACCACGGGCGTGGTGTATAGCGTCAGCATTTGGCTGACGATCAGACCTCCGATAATCGTAATGCCCAGAGGGCGCCGCAGTTCCGAGCCTGTTCCGGTGCCTAAAGCGAGCGGTAACGCGCCGAATATTGCGGCCATCGTGGTCATCAAAATCGGACGAAAGCGCAGGATGCAGGCCTGATAAATGGCCTGTTCGGACGACCTTTTTTCGAGGCGCTCGGCAGCCAGGGCAAAATCGATCATCAATATGCCGTTCTTCTTCACGATGCCAATAAGCAGAACGACTCCAATCATGGCAATGACGCTCATGTCCATATGAAAGATCAGCAGAGCAAGCACGGCGCCTACTCCGGCGGATGGAAGAGTGGAAAGAATAGTGATGGGATGAATATAGCTTTCGTAAAGAATGCCGAGAACGATGTAAACGGCCATGAGCGCGGTGATGATGAGCAGCGGCTGCGTCGAAAGCGATGCCTGGAAAGCTTGCAGGGTGCCGGAAAACATACCGTGGATGGTGGAAGGCATACCAATTTTTTGTTCCATGCCTAGGATCGCGTTGGCGGCATCACTGAGGGCAACGCCCGGCGTTAAATTGAAGGACACGGTGACGGAGGGAAACTGGCCTTGGTGGTTCACCGAAAGAGCCGAGGTCTTGGGTTCGAAATACGTGATTGCGCTCAGCGGGACTTCCTTCCCCGGAGACGCTTCCACGTACACATCTTTTAGCGCATCGGGGCTTTGCCAAAACTCCGGGGCCACCTCCATGACGACGTGGTACTGGTTCAGAGGCGTGTACATTGTAGATACTTGGGATTGGCCAAAGGCTTCATAGAGCGTGTTATCGATCTGTTTCGGCGTGATGCCGAGCCGCGATGCAGTTTCCCGGTCGTAGGTCAGCCAGGCTTGCAACCCGCTGTTCTGCTGATCGGTATTCACGTCGGTCAGAATGTGCTGCTTTCGCATTTCGGTAAGAAGAATAGGCCCCCACTTCACCAGGTCGTCGAGACTGTCGCTTTGGATCGTGTACTGATATTGGGCACTGCTTTGCCTGCCCCCGATACGCACATCTTGGCCTGCTTGTAGGAAAACAGTAGCCCCAGGTACGGATATCAGTTTCGGGCGCAAGCGATTGATCACGTCGCTGGCAGAAATCTTTCGCTCGCCGAGAGGCTTTAACGCGAGGTAAATAAAACCGCCATTCACTGCGCCAGCGCCTCCGGTGAAGGCCATGACGTTTTGAACGGCGGGATCAGACTTGATCATGTCGACGAAACGCAAGGTGATCGCCTGCATAGCCTGAAAAGAAATGTCTTGTTCGCCTTGAATGCCTCCAAAAACCGTGCCGTTATCCTGCTGGGGGAAGAATCCCTTGGGCACAATGTAAAAAAGGTAGCCGTTGAGTGCGATGGTGACGAGCAGGACCGCCAAGGTCAGAGCGGAATGTTGCAGCACCCAGCCGAGGGTTCGTTCGTAGGCCGCCAGAATCTTGTTGAACGCACGTTCGCTGGCTTGAAAAAGCTTGCCATGATCCTGGTCCCGTTGATGTTTCAGAAGCCTGGAACACATCATGGGAGTTGTGGTCAGCGAAATAGCAAGCGAAACCACGATCGCCACCGACAAGGTGACCGCAAATTCGCGGAACAGCCTGCCGACAATGCCGCTCATCATCAGGATAGGAATGAATACGGCCACCAGCGAAATACTGATGGAGAGCACGGTAAAGCCAATTTCGCTAGCCCCTTTCATGGCGGCGTCGTAAGGAGTGAAACCCTGCTCCAAGTAACGCGAAACGTTTTCGATCACCACGATCGCGTCGTCCACGACGAATCCGGTGGCGATGGTCAGCGCCATGAGAGACAGGTTGTCGATGCTGTAGTGACACAAATACATTACCGCGAACGTCGAGATTAAAGAGGCGGGAACGGCTACGCTGGGGATCAGAGTAGCGCGAACGTTACGCAGGAAGAGAAAGACCACCAGTATGACCAGTGCAATGGAGATTGCGAGGGTACGTTCTACATCGCTGACGGATGCTCGAATGGTGGTGGTGCGGTCGAGCATAATCGTGAAATCCATGGCCGCGGGAATCGAAGCTTTCAAGGAGGGAATTGATTCGCGAATGCGATCGACGGTATCGATGATGTTCGCACCGGGCTGGCGGAAAATAATCAACAGAATGCCGGGCTTGCCGTTCACGTAGCCGGCTGCGCGAATGTTTTCGACCGAGTCCTGCACATCGGCGAAATCGGAGAGTTTGACGGCAGCGCCGTTGTGATAGCCGACGACCAGCGGCTTGTAAAGCTCGGCCTTGAGAAGCTGATCGTTGGTGGTTATATCGGCGGTCCCTTTGTCGTCCGATATTTGGCCTTTGGGCTTATTCGCATTCTGCGAGCTGAGCATGGCGGCGACGTCCTGCAGGCCAAGACCGTAGCTGTTTAATTGAGTGGGATTGATCTCCACGCGCACGGCTGGCAGGGAGCTGCCTCCTACGCTGACTTGGCCGACGCCCTGAATCTGCGAGAGGCGCTGTTGAATGATGGTGGAAGCAGCGTCGTACATCGGCCCACGATCGTAAACACTCGAGGTGAGCGCAAGAATCATGATCGGAGCGTCCGCGGGATTCACTTTTCTGTAAGTGGGATTCGCCGGCAAGTTCGCCGGCAAGTAGCTGCGCGCAGCGTTGATGGCGGCTTGAACGTCCCGGGCGGCGCCGTTAATGTCGCGGTTCAAATCAAATTGGAGCGTGATGCTAGTGGTGCCAATGCTGCTGGAAGACGTCATTTCGGTGACGCCTGCAATGCGGCCAAACTGGCGCTCAAGCGGCGTGGCCACCGAAGAAGCCATGATCTCAGGGCTAGCTCCCGGGAGACCGGCGGCGACTGAGATGGTGGGGAAGTCAACTTGCGGCAGGGCGGAGACAGGCAATACTTTGAACGCGACAGCGCCCGCAAGGGTGATTGCCACGGTCAGGAGCGTGGTGGCGACAGGGCGCTGGATAAAGGGAGAAGATAAGCTCATGGCTAATCCGCTGGCACAGACTCGGGAGAGCCAGTGCTTCCCGTCCGCCAATCAGCGACTCGCTTGGCCAGGCGGTCAAAGTAAATGTAAATAACCGGAGTGGTATAAAGCGTCAGAACCTGGCTGAGCAGCAAGCCTCCGACCATCGAGATGCCCAGAGGACGGCGCAGTTCCGAGCCGATTCCCGAGCCGAGAGCCAGCGGCAGACCTGCGAGAAGCGCGGCCATGGTGGTCATCATGATGGGACGGAAGCGGAGCAAACAGGCCTCGTAAATCGCCTCTTCGGAGCTTTTGCCTTCCTTGCGCTCCGCTTCCAAGGCGAAGTCGATCATCATAATGCCGTTCTTTTTCACAATGCCGATCAACAGGATGATGCCGATCAGCGCCACCACACTCAATTCAGAGCCGCAAATCAAAAGAGCGAGAATGGCGCCAACGCCCGCGGATGGGAGCGTAGAGAGAATTGTGAGCGGATGAACGTAACTCTCGTAAAGAATGCCCAGCACGATATAGACGGTAATAAGAGCGGCCAGGATCAATATGGGCTCGTTACTTAGCGAGGCCTGGAACGATGCAGCGCTACCCTGAAATGCAGCCTGAATACTCAAAGGCATCCCAATATCCCTCTGGGCTTTTTCGATTGCTTTGGTCGCGTCGCCCAGCGAGGCGTTCGGCGCCAAATTGAAGGACAGTGTCACGACAGGGAATTGGCCTTGGTGATTTACCGACAATGGCGCGGTTTTCGATTCAAAGTGAGTGAATGCGCTCAGCGGAACGGCAGCTCCGTTCGCGCCCGACACTGCGGTTGGATTCGCCGAACCCGAACTCGGTAGAGCCGAGGATGAGGCAGATGGGCTCGGAGAGGAGTTAGCGGCTCCGCCCGTAGCTGAGCTAGCGGTTACCACGCTACTTGAACTCGCGCTGGACCCGCCGGTTGTGGTTGCCGAGGGCGCGATCGCTGAGCGAACGTAAATGTCCTGGAGCTTATTGGGATTTTTCTGAAAGTCCGGCATGGTCTCGATCACGACGTGGTACTGGTTCAACTGTGTGTACAGCGTGTCCACTTGTCGTTGCCCGAATCCGTCGTAGAGCGTCTGATCAATCATGTTCGGCGTGATTCCCATGCGCGAAGCAGTCACTCGATCGATTACCAGGGAGGCCGCCAAACCTTGTGTCTGCTGATCGGTAGCAACGTCCTCCAGCTCGGGAATTTGTTTTAACTTGTCCACCAGCTTCGCGGTCCACAGATTCAACTCATTGGCATCAGGATCCTCGAGGGTGTATTGATATTGCGTGCGGCTTACGCGATCGTCCACCGTGATGTCCTGCACCGGCTGCATGTAGAGAGTGATTCCTTCAATCTTCTCCAAGTTAGGCTGCAAACGGCGAATGACGTCGGACGCGTTTAGCTTGCGCTCCTCGAGCGGCTTGAGATTGATCAGGATGCGGCCGCTGTTAAGCGTTGGATTGGTGCCGTCGATCCCGATGAACGAGGAAAGACTATCAACCGCGGGATCCTTCAAAATTACTTCGGTTAGTTGCTGCTGTTTCTGCGCCATGGCAGGAAAGGAAATCGTCTGCGACGCTTCGGAAATGCCCTGGATGATGCCGGTATCCTGCACGGGGAAGAACCCCTTGGGCACGATGATGTACAACACAATGGTGAGCACGAGTGTTCCGACGGCTACAAAGAGGGTCGCGGTTTGATGTTTTAGCACCCACTTAAGCGTTCGACCGTAAAACGCGATGACGCTCTCGAAGGCGTGCTCCGACACTTGGTAAAAACGCCCGCGCTGGGATTCCGGCCGATGCTTGAGCAGCTTGGCGCACATCATCGGCGTGAGCGTCAAGGAAACGACGGCGGACACGAGAATGGTTACGCTGAGCGTAACCGCGAACTCGCGAAAGAGCCGGCCGACGATGTCACCCATGAAGAGAAGGGGAATTAGCACAGCGATCAGGGAAATCGTGAGCGAAACGATGGTGAATCCGATTTGCTCCGAGCCTTTGAGCGCGGCCTGCAGCGGCGGATCGCCTTCCTCAATGAAGCGAACGATATTCTCAATCATCACGATGGCATCGTCCACCACAAACCCTGTTGAAATTGTCAACGCCATCAAAGTGAGATTGTTCAGGCTGTAGCCCGCTAAATACATGACGCCAAGCGTGCCTACGAGCGAGAGCGGAACGGCGACGCTAGGGATGATGGTGGCGGAAAGATTGCGCAAGAAAAGGAAAATGACCATCACGACCAGCACAACGGTCAGCCCCAGTTCAAATTCCACGTCCTGCACCGAGGCGCGAATAGTGGTTGTGCGATCGGTAAGAACGATCACTTGAACCGACGCAGGGAGGTTACTTTGCAGCAGGGGCAGGAGCTTCTTCACTCTGTCCACTACTTGAATGATGTTGGCGGCCGGCTGCCGCTGGATGTTCATAATTACCGCGGGAGTGGTGTTCATCCAGGCTGCTTGCTTGGTATTCTCGACGTCGTCAATCACGTGAGCCACGTCTGAGAGCAGTACAGGGCTGTGGTTGTGATAGGCCACGACTATATTCTGGAAATCCTTGCTGGTCAGGAGCTGATCGTTGGCATCAATCTGATAGTCCTGATGTGGGCCGTCAAAATTGCCCTTGGCGAGATCGAGGCTGGTGTTCTGAACCGCCGTCCTGACATCTTCCAGGTTGATTCCGTAAGAAGAGAGCGCCGTGGGATTAACTTGGATTCGGACTGCAGGCTTCTGCCCACCGCTAATACTGACCAAGCCAACGCCCGTCACTTGCGCGATTTTTTCCGCTAGACGCGTGTCTGCCAGATCTTCCACTTGCGACAGCGGGATGGTGGAAGAGGTCAACGCCAGCGTGAGAATCGGAGTATCCGCCGGGTTGGTCTTGCTGTAGATAGGCGGAGTGGGAAGATCAGCCGGCAAATAGCTCTGGGCGGCGTTGATGGACGCTTGCACTTCCTGTTCCGCGACGTCGATATTCAGATCGAGAGAGAACTGCAGCACGATAACCGAGCTTCCGTTCGAGCTCGTCGAGGTCATCTGATTCAGGCCGGGTACCTGACCAAACTGCCTCTCCAGAGGTGCGGTCACCGCCGAGGCCATGACATCAGGACTTGCTCCGGGATAGAACGTGACGACCTGGATGATGGGATAGTCAACTTCCGGAAGAGCAGAGACGGGAAGCTGCGTATACGCCACGGTGCCCGCGAGCAGAATCGCAGCCATCAACAGCGACGTGGCCACGGGCCGAAGAATGAATGGACGGGACGGGCTCACGGACGAGCTCCCCCGCTCGTGCTGCCGGTGTTCGAACTGTTCCCAGTGCTGTTTCCGTTGGAACCGGAGTTTCCGCCGCTGGCGTTGCCGTTATTGACCGTGACTTTCCCGGCATCCTGCAATTTATCGAAACCGCTCGAGGCGATGACTTCGCCAGGGTTGACGCCTTGTACGGCGGCGATAGTTCCATCGGTTGTGCCGACAGTGATAATTCGCATCGAGGCGGTATTGTCAGGCTTGATTACGTAGACGAAGGCGCCTTGTGCGTTTCGCTGAATCGAGGCGCTGGGCACCAAGGTGACATCGTGCTGCGTATCCACCAGCAGCCTTGCGTTCACGAACTGCATGGGAAACAGGCCGAGGTCCTGATTCGGAAAAATCGCCTTCAATTTTACCGTGCCGGTGGTCTGGTCAATCTGATTATCCAAGGTCAAAAGCGAGCCGGAGGCCAGCTTGGCGGTTTGGTCGCGGGTGAGAGCATCGACCGGCATTTTCTGGCCGTTGCGCAGCTGTTTTTGAATCTGCGGCAAGTAATCTTCCGCGACGCTGAAAATCACGGTAATGGGCTGAAGTTGAGCGATTACAACCAGCGCGGTGGTGCTGCCGGAAGTAACAATATTGCCTGGATCCACTAGGCGAAGGCCGACGCGCCCGTCGATCGGCGCGGTGATGCGCGTATAATCCACGTTTGTCGCTGCGCTGGCCACGGTGCCCTCGTCCTGTTTCACCGTGCCTTCATCCTGCTTCACCACTTGAGCCTGATCGTCGAGCTGCTGCTTCGCAATGGCATTGCGATCGTACGCTTGCTGATAGCGGTTCAAATCGATTCTCGCTTCGCTTAAAACTGCAGTGTCCTTGGCGAGGGTTCCCTGTGCTTGGGTGAGGGCAGCCTGGTAGGGTCGCGGGTCAATCTCAATAAGGAGATCGCCCTTGCGAACCATCTGGCCTTCACGATAGGCAACGTTGGTAATCTGTCCATCCACGCGACTGGTAATCGTGGCGGTGTAAACAGGAGTCACGGTTCCTAGCGCGTTGATGTAAATGCCGATGTCACCCTTCTTCGCAACCGTGGTCGAAATGGGAGCGGTGGGGCGGGGCTGCTTGGCTTGTGCGGCGGCTTGCGCCGCCTTCTGATGCTGGCGATAAAAGTATAGAACGCCGAGGAGCAGGACTATGACGACGATGATCCAAACCCAGAGATGACTTTTGCGCGGGCGATTGTCCGCATGAGCAGGAGGTTTAGGCGGAGGCGGTGCCGGAGCCGGAGGACTAGTTGCAGTGGTACTCGGGGAGTCCTTAGTGCTGATGGTGACCGGCGCATTCGGGCCTCCGGGAGCAGTGGGAGTACTCGGGTTATTGCCCGGAGCTGGCGTGTCAGGCGAATTCGGCGTCCTCGGGGGATTATCAGCCAATTTGTGGTTCCTCTTTTAGGTTAGGATCTTGAACCGTTCGGGCCCTATTACCGGGGGCGTGTCGAACCTTCCGCGTCCCATGATAATAACTGAAGCCTGGTGTTGTTTGATTTCCTTTTCATCTATAGCGATGATGAGAGCGCGCCATGCCCGTCAACTTGGCGCAGACAAATGGAACTGAAGCAGCACATTACTTTCCGACGATTCAAACCGCATTTTGGTTACAGAAAACGTCGCCCCTAGTAGCGAAGACGTGAGCACGTCGTCTGCATTGAAGAATGTCTCGTCGAAACGAATCAAGCCGAGAACGGTTGTTGGCACAAACTTTGACTGGAGGGGAATCCAGAGAATATCTGAACACAATCCGGGCGGGCGGGAGTTCAAATATCTCGAGCAGTTTCTAGGAGCACTCCTTCCAGTGGAAGATAAGTTCACTCGTTCCGGGCGAATGGTTCGCGCGCATCTTTACGATTCCCTTGACGGGCTAAACAAATTAATCTGGCAAGCTGTTTGTGGGCGGCGCGAAAGGACTGATTTCCAGGGTAGATGAAAATTCTAGATCTATTGTTCGGAAAACCGCTCGCAGCATCGGACGAAAGAGCGGAAGAACTGGGCATCGCGGCCGGCATCCCAATCTTTGGGTTGGACGCGCTTAGTTCCGCAGCGTACGGGCCTGAGGCTGCACTCACACTTTTGATCCCGCTGGGCGCGGCTGGAGCTGCCTACATCGTTCCCATTAGCTCCAGCATTATCGTGTTGCTCGCGATCGTATATTTTTCCTACCGGCAAACGATCGCGGCGTATCCGGGGGGCGGCGGCTCCTACACCGTTGCTACTGAAAATCTTGGCAGCTTCGCTGGTTTGCTGGCCGCTTCGGCGCTGATGATTGACTACATTCTCACGGTTGCCGTGGGAATTTCTGCCGGAGTAGGCGCGCTGGTTTCCGCTATTCCAAAACTTTTACCGCACACGCTGATGATTTGTTTGATCATACTGATTCTGATCACGTTCATCAATCTTCGTGGTATGCGGCAGGCCGGGATCATTTTTATGTTTCCGACATACGTATTTATCGGAAGCCTGCTCGCGGCGATTGCGTTTGGAATTTTTAAGTCAATTATGGCGGGTGGACATCCAGTTCCGGTGGAAGTACCGCCGTCGCCGCCTTCGCCCGCGATTGCGGCGGCCAGCGTTTGGCTGTTGTTGAAAAGCTTTTCGAGCGGCTGCACGGCTATGACCGGAGTCGAAGCGGTTAGCAATGGTGTGCGGGCATTTCGCGAACCAGTGGTGGATACGGCGCGCCGGGTTCTCACAATTATTATTGGGCTCTTGATGGTGATGCTCGCGGGCATTGCTTATTTGGTCCGCGCTTACCATATTACGGCGACTGATCCGGGGAAGGCAGGGTATCAGAGCGTCCTTTCTATGATTGTTGCGGCGGTGGCGGGACGCGGAGTGTTTTACTACGTCACCATTGGTTCTGTTCTGCTGGTTCTGGCTTTGTCCGCTAATACGGCGTTCGCTGACTTTCCACGATTGTGCCGCGCTATCGCGCTGAATGGCTATCTACCCGATTCTTTCAGCCTTCGCGGACGCAGGCTCGTTTACTCGCAAGGAATTTACGTGTTGGCAACCTTGGCAGGTTCGCTTCTGATTCTTTTTCGCGGCGTAACGGACCGGTTGATCCCACTGTATGCGGTCGGCGCGTTTCTGGCCTTCACTCTGTCGCAAGCGGGAATGGTGGCGCACTGGAGAAAGAAGAAAGGGCCCGGTTCTGGGCGAAGCATGGTCGTCAACGGCGTGGGCGCTTTTGCGACGGGAGTGACGGTAGTCGTCGTACTGGTCGCGAAGTTTGTGGATGGGGCGTGGGTTACAGCGCTGCTGATCCCTGCGCTGCTCCTTCTCATGATGGGGGTGAGGCGTTACCTGGCCCGGGTTGAACTGGAGTTGTTTAGCAAGGAGCCGCTGGACACCACAAAATGCAAACCTCCCGTAGTGGTTTTGCCGGTACAGAGTTGGGGCAAGTTGACTCAAAGAGCTTTGCAGGTGGCTTTGACAATTTCTACCGATATTCACGCTGTGCACGTGTGCAGGGAAGAACAGAAGGAGCAGCTAAAGGATGAATGGAAGAGGCTGGTCGAAGAGCCGTCCCGGCGTGCCGGGTTGCCTGTTCCGAAATACGTGGAGGTCGAGTCTCCGTTCCGGTTTGTGATTACGCCGATCGTGGAGTACGTGCTGAAAATCCAGGCGGAACACCCATCCTGTCAGATCGTTCTCCTGGTCCCCGAGCTCATTGAGCAGCACTGGTACCATTACTTTCTGCAGAGCAATCGCGCTGAGCTTTTGAAGGGGCTGATGCTGCTGCGGGGCAATGACAACATCCTAATCGCCAATATGCCCTGGTATTTGAAGGGAACGGGGATTTAGGTCAAACGCTTGATAAAAACTCACAAGCGTCTTTTCGGGCGGCGCTTCACCGGCTTGCGGGTGAGCGGGACGGGCGCGGCGGCGGCGTTTTGCAATAGGAGAAGAAAGGCCTGAGCGTCAAGTGAAAGAGCGCGGTGGCGCGGATGAATCACGTCCAGGTTTCTGCTCAGCGGTTCCGCATTGATGATTTCAATGGCCACGAGTTTTCCGCGCCGCAGTTCAGTGGTGACGGCGATCTGCGGAAGGAAGCTGAGGCCTAGATTACGTTCCACCATTTTTTTCGCTGCTTCAATCGTTTCAACTTCCAGGACGACATTTGGAAGCAAGCCAGCACGGCGGAAAAGGCCCTGGCTGAGAGTCCAGTCGCTCGAGCCACGATCGAAAAATATGAGCGGCCAGGATTCCGTTTCCTCAAGACGCACTCTGCGTTGCCGTGCCGCCAAATGGGCCGGGTGGCCAACAAGAATCAGCGGATCGTCCCGCAACGTCATGGTTTCGACTTCCGGATGATTCAGCGAGCGTGCCACGCCGATATCGGCTTCGCCATCCAGAACCATTTTTAAGACCTGAAGGGAAGTGCCGGAGCGAAGGTTGACTAGTACTTTCGGATTCTTTGAATGGTACTGCTTCATGACATCGGGCAAGAAGTAAGTGCAAATGGATAACGCCGCAGCGATGTTCAAAACTCCGCCAACGGAGGACTGGGGCTCCTGCACTGTTTGGCGAGCAAGCGCGACCGTGCGCAACAGCTGTTCGGCAACCGGACGTAGAGCTTTGCCAGCCGGTGAAAGCGATACGTTTGAGTGCACCCGAATGAAGAGCTTCACGCCGAGGGATTCTTCCAACGAGCGGATTCGGGCGCTTACCGCAGGCTGGCTGACGCGCAATGCGCCGGCAGCACGGTGAAATCCACCGTAGGTTGCGACGGCCAGAAAAGTTTCTACTTGATCGATTTCCATTGACTCACCCCGTGCGCCTACCTGTTTTCTTGTAGGACCAGTGTACTGGAACTGATAACGCAATTCTATCAATATGATAACCACAATCAGTTTGACTGATAGCGCCGGCCGCCGCAAACTGGTGACTGCCGCTTTGTGGCGTTACGCGGTTACCTTCAAATCGCACACAAGTCTTTGCAGTCCCAGCTTCACCAAAGTATTTCACTCGCAAAATTGACTCAGAGAGGCGACCACACCATGTCGAGCAACGGAGCATCTTCTAACGGCAATTCATCGAATCATCCGCACCTGGATTGGGACAGGAATCCTCGCTGGAACGGCGTCACCCGGCCCTATTCTCCGGCCGACGTCGAAAAGCTGCGCGGCTCGCTTCAGCTCGAGCATACGCTGGCGAGAGTGGGCGCCGAGCGCCTGTGGAAGCTGCTGCATGAAGAGAAACTGGTTCGAGCCCTGGGCGCCACGACTGGTAACCAAGCGGTGCAACAGGTGAAGGCCGGCCTCCAGGCGATATACGTCAGTGGATGGCAAGTTGCAGCGGACGCGAACAACGCCGGACAAATGTATCCGGACCAAAGCCTGTATCCAGCCGATAGCGTTCCCAATCTCGTTCGCCGCATCAATCAAGCGCTGATGCGCGCCGATCAAGTTCATCACGCCGAAGCGAAAGACGACACGTATTGGTTCGCTCCCATGATTGCGGATGCCGAAGCTGGCTTTGGCGGCAACCTGAACGCGTTCGAGTTGATGAAGGCGATGATTGAGGCGGGCGCGGCGTGCGTTCATTTTGAAGATCAATTGTCATCGGCCAAGAAATGCGGCCATTTGGCGGGAAAAGTTCTAGTGCCTACGGTTGAAGCCATTCATAAATTGGTGGCGGCGCGGTTGGCGGCTGACGTAGTGGGCGTACCCACGTTGATCATGGCCCGCACGGACGCCGACAGCGCCACGCTCCTGACCAGCGATATTGATCCGCGTGACCGCCAGTTCATCACCGGAGAACGCACTGCGGAGGGCTTTTTTAAGATTCGCGGCGGCATCGACTCAGCCATTGCACGCGGCCTGGCCTACGCTCCTTATGTTGAATTGATTTGGTGCGAGACGTCGAAACCGGATTTGGCCGAAGCCCGGAAGTTCGCCGAAGGCATCCACGCAAAATACCCGGGTAAAATGCTGGCTTACAATTGTTCTCCTTCGTTCAATTGGAAGAAAAATCTCGACGACGCGACGATCGCGCGCTTTCAGGACGAGCTAGCTTCCATGGGATACAAGTTTCAGTTCATCACTTTGGCTGGATTCCATGCGCTGAACTTGACCATGTTCGATCTGGCGCGCACCTACAAGCAAAGCGGGATGACGGCTTACTGCGAGCTGCAGGAAAAGGAATTTGAATCCGAAAGAGCCCACGACTACGAAGCAGTGAAGCATCAGCGCTTCGTCGGCACCGGATACTTCGACGCGGTGCAACAGGTGATTACCAGCGGCACGGCTTCCACGACGGCAATGGAAGGATCCACAGAAGCGGAGCAGTTCAAGCAGGCGAAGCTCCCAAGCGAGACTGCGGAGGCTCCGGCGCCTTCGGAGCGTCGCGTGCCGGTGATGGCAGCAAAGGCGTCTGCTACCAGCGCCGATTAGTTTCTTTTAGCCAACACCAGCTTCGATGTGGTCACCGCTTGGCCCACGTGCCGCTGCGTATGCTCCGCCAGGTGAACCAGCAGCCCGCCTAATGTGGCGGGCAGCTCTTTTTTTCCTACCGAGCGCGGCTCTTCCAGACGTCCCGCGTCGAAAGCGCGGATTCGTTCCATACCCTTCTGCAACGCCAACCCGAATTCCGCGAATAATTCGTGGTGACTCGCGCCAGCATCCAGTTCGCTATTCATCTCCGCTATTTGCCTCGCGTTAAGTTGCTTACCTTCGGCATAGGTCAGCAGCCGGTCGATACTCCGCGCAATGTGCCGCAGATGAAACGCTACGGAAGCAATTCCCGCAGGCCGCGCATTCAACTCCGCATCGCTGAGGGGCCCACAGCAATGCTCCAGATCCTCCTTTGCGAGTTCTAGCGCGTGCAACACAGCGCGAGGGACCGCCCGAATCTCAGCCAATGTTCCGCGCAACCATGGCTCCGGCAATTTATTGACTTCCATTCGATCTTCCTCTCGATTCTGCAACTTGACGCCCTAGCGTGAATGTGTAAGTTGGCTTATTTGATTTTGGCGATGCGTCCTTCGGTTGGAAACTTCTGAAATTGGAGAGCATCATGGCCGGGCACGACACGCTCTGCGGACCCAGCCAGAGCAATCATGCGCGATTGTGCCGCGACATTAGCCGCGTGGTCGGCCTCGCTGAAGGTAGCGCTGGGCAGATGCGACGAGAGGTTGAGGTAAAAATAACAATTGTCCGAGGCCAGCACGAAGGGTGGGTTGCCATCCACCCGGAGATATTGCGACGCATAGGTGTGACGCGCGCCGGTGTAGGCGCTAATGCCAGGAAAGATTTCGACGTTATCGCCTTCGACAAGATGGAGGCGACCCTCGGTATTCAATTGCACGAGTTGTTTCACATCCTCAGGATCAATACCGCCGTGCTGCCCTCCGGGCTGCCATGCATCCATTGTGTAATAGCGATATTCCTCCTTTTGAATCCAAACCGCGGCTTTGGGGAAAAGATCAATTCCGCCTATGTGGTCCCAGTGTGCATGGCTGATGACCACGTCGGTGACCTCCCCGGGCTCGACTCCGGCGGTCTTGACCGCTTCGTCGGGCCGCAGATAATCCGTCATCGGAAAATCCTTGAGAAAAGTGTCACGGTGAAAACCGCTGTCGAAAAGAATCGTGTGGCCCCCGCCTCGGATGAGCCAAATCACCATGGCGATGTCCACCCTCACGTCTTTAGGGCCGCCTACCACTAGCTCGGACACCGGTACGCCGGGAGAGCTGGCATAGCGTATCGCTTGTATCGAATACTCCGGCGCCGAGGCTCTCCCAACTAGCGCAGCGAAAATAACCGCCAGTAAGTATTGCTTCACAATGGTCTCTCCTGTGCGATAGAGTAGCCGCCTTTCTCAGCGGGGCGGACCAGAATGCCAGCCGGAGCGGGACAAGAAAAGCTGAAAGTATTGATTCGCCGCTCCGCCATCCAGAAGCGCGTTCACCAGGTCGCGCATCAGATTACCAAGGATTTCAAAGGCGAGCGCGTTCATCTTGTGGGAGTCTTGAAGGGCGCGTGTATTTTTCTGTCTGACCTGGTTCGCGAACTGAGTCTCGATACATCCATTGACTTCATCGCAGTGTCCAGCTATGGGAAAGGCAAACAGTCTTCAGGCCAGGTGCGAGTGCTTAAGGATCTAGACAGCAGCATACAGGGCCTGAACGTTGTGCTGGTCGAAGATATACTGGATACCGGTTTGACCTTGAGCTACTTGTTGCGCATCTTGCAACAACGCAAGCCGAAAAGTTTGCGTGTCGCGGCGCTCTTGGACAAACCCTCGCGGCGGATCAAGGAGGTCAAAGCGGATTATGTCGGCTTTAGGATTCCAAACGAGTTCGTCGTCGGCTACGGCTTGGATTACGCGGAACGCTATCGTAACCTGAAGGATGTGTGCGTTCTTAGCCTGCCATCGGAATAGTCATGTCTCTAACTGAATCTCAAATCGCGCGCTTGATCGATCACACACTTTTGAAGCCGGAAGCTACGCGTGAAGATATCCAGAAACTCTGCCAGGAAGCGCTGGAGTACGGTTTTGCGTCGGTGTGCGTAAACCCGTGGAACGTTTCGCATGCCGCAGAGTTGCTTCGTGGCAGCGCAGTCCGCGTGTGTACCGTGGTTGGATTTCCTCTTGGCGCCACGCTCCCTATCGTCAAAGCCCTTGAAGGCGCGGAAGCCATCAAGGTCGGGGCGCAAGAAATTGACATGGTGATAAATATCGGCGCGCTCAAGTCGGGCCAGGAAGCCTTGGCGGAAGCGGACATTCGAGGCGTGGTGGAAGCGAGCCAACACGCCGGGGCGCTGTGCAAAGTAATCCTGGAGACCGCGCTTTTGAGCCGTGAAGAAAAGGTCCGCGGGTCGCTGCTGGCGAAAAAAGGCGGCGCTGATTTCGTAAAGACCTCCACCGGGTTTGGCCCTGGCGGCGCTACGCTCGAGGACGTTCGGCTGATTCGCGAGACGGTCGGCAGCGGAACCGGAATCAAGGCGGCCGGCGGTATTCGCACGCTGAAGGACCTGCAAAAAATGGTTGAGGCCGGCGCTACGCGTATAGGCACAAGCTCGGGAGTGAAGATCATCGAAGAACTTCGCGGCGCGAATCCTGCGAGCAACGCGAGTTCCGCGAGCACCAGCGGCAAGTACTAAGCTCACTGAATTTTCCCAGATTTCTCCCGCAATCAACCCTCGCTCGCCTGTTATAATCGGCTGAATTTGGCGCTCGGCGCCGCGAATGCATTCGCTGCCGCGGGCCTGCAAGACTCGGCGGCCGGGCGTTCGATTCACACGAAATGGATTCGATAGGACTCAATTCGAAACTGGAAATTCCTGCAGAAACTCTCGCCATCCTCGCGGAGATCAGCGAGGAAATTAATGCCTCGCTCAATTTGGATGAAGTGCTGGCCAGCGCTGCCGCTCAGATCAAACGGCTGATCGAGTATGAAATTTTCGCAGTCGTGTTGCCCGAAGAGGGGACCGATCAGATGTATTTTCGCTTTGCGATCGGGCATCGGCCGGAGGTGGTGAAACACTGGCGGATTCCGATGGCGGAGGGAATCATTGGTTCGGCTGCAGCGACGGGCCAATCGATCCGCGTCGGTGACGTCCGCAAGGATCCGCGCTATTTGAACGCGCTGGACGCCGTGCAGTCTGAACTGGCCGTGCCGCTGATCGTGCGCGGCCGCGTAATTGGGGTTCTGGATATCGAGAGCAGCCAGCTGGATTACTTTACGCCCGATCAACAGAACATTCTCACGCTGGTCGCCAGCCGCATTGCCGGGGCCATAGAAAACGCAAGGCTGTTCGAGCACGAGAAAAATCAAGCCGAGACGCTGTTGCTTCTGAATGAAGTGGCGCGCGAGGCGAACTCGTCTCTCTCGGTGGAAGAGGTTCTGCGTCGCGCGGCGGAGCTCACCAAACGGCTGATCGATTATCAGATTTTTTCCATTTTGCTATACGACGAAAACGACAAGGTATTCCGCCACCGCGTTACCGTGAAATTCGGGCAGCGCACCCAAGAGAAATATGCAGTGCCGGGGCACGAGGGCATCGTCGGCGCCGCGGCCGCCGCCAGGCGTCCCGTCGTGGTTCCTGATGTGAAACTCGATCCGCGTTATTTGATGGTGAATCCGGAGACGCGCTCAGAAATGGCTGTGCCCATGCTTTATAAGGACCGCGTGATTGGGGTGATGGACCTTGAAAGTCCGCAGCTCAACTATTTCACCCCGGATCATGTTCAGGCGCTCTCGATTCTGGCGGCGCATCTTGCTGTTTCGATTGAAAATGCCCGACTCTATGAACAGGTGGCGCGTGACGAGGCGCGCATGGAACGCGACCTAAGCGCGGCGCGGCGCATTCAGGGCGCGTTGCTGCCTCGATTGCCGGGGCCGGAGTTTGGGCTGGATATCGCTGCGCGCGTGGTTTCGTCGCGTGAGCTGAGCGGGGACCTCTACGATTTTCTGCGCTATGGTCCGCAGGAGCTCGCGATCGCCATGGGAGACGTTAGTGGGAAGGGAAGCGCTGCGGCGCTTTATGGCGCTGTCGCCATCGGCACGCTGCGGAGTCTGGGTCCGCAGAAATATCCTCCAGCAGAAATGCTGAGCGCGATAAACGGATTTCTTGGGGAGCGCCGCATCGAAGGGCGCTTCATGACGCTTTGTTTTGCGACTTGGCACCGCGGGCGGCACAAATTGCGCATTGCCAATGCGGGACAGGAGCAGCCATTCCTGTATCACGGCGGCCGGTGCGAAAGAATTCCGCTCGCTGGATTTCCCCTGGGGATGTTCGAGGATGCTGCGTACGATCAGAAAAGCTATATTCTCAACTCGGGCGACATCCTGGTTTTCTACTCCGATGGCATTGGCGACACGCAGAATCCGACCACCATGGAATTTTATGGCCATAGCAGGCTGGGGATTCTGATTTCGGAGAATCATGAACTGGATGCCGACGGTATTGCCGATCGTATTTTGGAGGCCGTGGATACCTTTTCCGACGGGCGGCACGCCTTTGACGATCGCACGCTGGTGGTGTTGAAGGTTAAGTGACGATCCGGCTAGGATCGCCATCCCGGGCAGCGCAACGCGCTCGAGGGATTTCCCTACTCTTCCCGTCAGCGTTCTCCCCAACGCAGCTTGTTGCGCAGCACTTCATAATAGGTTTTTCGAGGAGGGCGAACGAACTTGACTTTGGATGAGGATTTGGTGATGACGACATGATCCCGGGGCTCGAGTTGAAATCCGGTTTGTCCGTCCAGCGTTAAGTAGACGGGCTCCTGCGCGGCAGTGAAGTCCAACTCCACACGCGATGTGTCGGGAATTACCAGCGGGCGGTTCGTTAACATGTGCGGACAAATGGGCGTGATCACGAAGGCGTCTAGTTCCGGCTGAAGAATCGGGCCGCCGGCCGCCAGTGAGTAGGCGGTCGAACCAGTCGGCGTCGCAACGATGATTCCATCCGCGCGGTAGCGGCCTACGTGGCGAGTATCCACAAAAACATCGAAGTCCAGCATGCGCGCCAGCGCGGCTTTGTTGGCCACAGCTTCGTTCAACGCGCGGTCGCGCTCGGCGGCTTTTCCGCTACGCAAAATTTCCGCTTCGAGCATCATGCGTTCGCCAATGCGATGCTCGTCTTTCAGCACTTGTTCGAGGAGAGGGTAAAGCTCGTCGAGGGTAGAGCTGGTGAGGAATCCGAGACCGCCGAGATTCACGGCCAGGATCGGGACATTTTGCCCGTGAAGGGCGCGGGCTGCGGAAAGAAGCGTGCCGTCTCCGCCGAGAACGATAATTAGGTCGACTTTCTGGCCGAGCGCTTCACGAGTAAGCGCCGGAAAATTTGTGTGGATGCAGCTTTCGGTTTCGGTATCCACGAACACATCGATATCGCGCGCTCGCAACCATTCCGCCAATGGCGGAACAACCGCCGAGACCATTTCCTTAACCGGTTTGCAGATGATGCCTGCCGCGCGAATCATAGGTTTGGACGCAGATTCTACTCTACACGCGCGCGCGGGCGTGGAGAAAAAACTCCTGATTGCCTCCGGCCCCGGTCAAACGGCTTGGGCGCACGCCGACAATCTCCAAGGATAGCCCGGCTATAGCGGCGGTCACGCGGTCGATTGCTTTCTGATGCAGCAAAGGGTCGCGGACGATTCCCCCTTTGCCGATGTCGCGCTTCTCCAATTCAAATTGGGGTTTGATCAGGATCAAAAGATCGGCACCGGCTGCCACCGCGGGACCTGCGGCCGGGAGAATTTTGGTAGCCGAGATGAAAGACACGTCCATGGTGACGAGCGCGAGTGGCTCGGGAATATCTTCGATTCGCAGATACCGCGCATTACGCTCGATCGAGATTACCCGGGGATCTTTGCGTAGCTTCCAGTCGAGCTGGTCGGCGGAGACGTCCACCGCATAAACACGCAACGCGCCGTATTGCAGCAGGCAATCTGTAAACCCGCCGGTCGAGCTTCCGATATCCAGGCAGATTTTATTCTGCGGCGTGACCCCAAAATCCTCCAGCGCGCCTTCGAGTTTCACTCCGCCCCGGCTCGCGTACCGCAGAGTCTCTCCGACGATTTCAATCTGAGCGTCCGTCGCGATTTGCGTTCCTGGCTTTTCCATTTTTTGCCCGTTGACCAAAACATTTCCGGCAAGAAGTAACGATTGGGCTCTCTCGCGGGAAGGCGCCAGGCCGCGCTCGACGATGAGGACGTCGAGGCGCGACTTTCCGGCTCTTTTCTGCGGTACGCCTGCGGCGTCGTCGCGGGATGAGTGGAGTTTCATGGCTCGGTTTTAGCGCGTCCCGTTAGTTGCGACGCGCTACCAGGAATTGCGCGAGTTGCCGAAGTCGCCTGGCGCGTTCGCCGAAATGATCCAGTTCGCGCAGAGCTTTGGTTTCAAGCTCGGTCGCGATCGTGCGCGATTTTTCCAACCCATACAGCGCCGGGTAAGTGGCTTTCTGCTGAGCTTGATCCTTGCCTGCGGTTTTTCCCAGTGATGCGGAGGATTCGGAAACGTCCAGAATGTCGTCCACAACTTGAAAAGCCCAGCCGATTTGTTCGCCAAAACGCCGGAGACGTTCAACGTCTCCGGCGCCGGCGCCTCCAGCGATCGCGCCGGCCACAATGGAGCCGCAAATCAAAGCCGCGGTTTTCGACCGATGGATATATTCCAGCATCGCAGCGTCCGCTGATTTTTTCTCTGCTTCGATGTCCGCCACCTGGCCGCCAACCATTCCATTGACCGTGCCCGCTGCGGCAGCAACTTCAGAAATCACGCGAACCAGACGTCCAGGCTCAATTGCGGAATTAGCGAGAGTTTGAAAAGCGAGGGTAAGCAGCGCGTCGCCGGCCAAGATGGCGATGGCTTCACCGAACACCTTATGACTGGTGGCTTTTCCGCGACGGAGGTCGTCGTTGTCGAGTGCGGGCAAGTCGTCATGGATCAGAGAGTAGGTGTGAATGAATTCGAGCGCGCAGCCGACGGGAATCACCCCGGAGGCATCGGTAGTGAATAGCCTTGCGGATTCGAAGCAGAGGATCGGGCGAATGCGTTTGCCGCCCGCGAATACACTGTAACGCATGGCGCGATGAATGGACGGGGGTGGCGCGGATTCAGCTGGCAGCAGTTTCTCCAGCGCAGCTTCAATCGCGGTGTGATCCTGCTGAAAGAAGTCCGGGGCGCTCATGCTTCCCACGTCGCGATGGCGGTAGGTTGAGTGAAAAACGGAGGCAAGTTATGCCTTATGGGACGGTCCATGGTCCGAAGTGAACGGTTCGGCCGCAATTTTGCCGTCGGCTTTCTTCAGCAGAATTTCAACGCGGCCTTCCGCCTCTTCCAGCTGCTTCTGGCACTCACGCGAAAGCGTCACGCCCTCCTCGAAAAGCTTCATGGCCTCGTCGAGAGAAAGGTCGGGGCCTTCCATGCGTTTCACGACTTCTTCGAGCCGCGTCAGGGATCTCTCAAAATCGCCTTTGCGGGGCGACTCTGCCGCTGTGGGTGCTGATTTGTTGGGCGCTGGGCTCATGGTTCCTCGATGGCGTTGCGCCAAAAGAGCGTCTTTAATGATTTGGCAGGCACATTCTAACGCAGGTTCGAGAATGCCAACAAGTTCTCGTAAGACGTAGATCAGCGATTTTCGGCGCTACCGGAGGGCAGCAATATCAACCGGTGCGCGCGTATCCCTCATTAGCGGCTTCTCGATTATGATCCAGGAGCTGGCAGCGCAGTGTAGCCTGGCCAGCAAAAATCACGCAACGCGATTTGACGGCCGAGCGAGTAATATTTGGCCAGAACCCGCGGATATCTGAATACGAGCTACGCTTTGTGACGCAGGGAGGGAAAGTATTGAGCGAAGACCTGTCACAAAACTTGGTCGAGCGGCGTTGTTATATTGTGAACGCATCGAGCGAGGTTGTCGCTGAGATAAAGACCGACGAGGCGCCGTTCGATCTCGAGGTTGTTTTTCGCGCTCAATATGTGCGCATAGCTCGCGTGATTGCGAGAGTGGTGCGGGACCCCGCTCGTGCGGAAGAGCTCGCGGTAGAGGTATTTCTGAAACTCTGGCGGAATCGGCAGGCGCAAGGCGAGAAGACAGCAGGGTGGCTATACCGCACGGCTGTGAGAATCGGGCTGGATGAACTTCGCAGGCAAACGCGCCGCACTCGCTATGAAAGTGTTTTTCAGTTTGTGCGTGCAACGCCGACTCCAGAAGAACTCCGCTCCGCGGGCGAAGAACAGGAGCGAGTCCGGTTAGTGCTTAGCATGATTGGGCGGCGCCAGGCGGAATTGCTGCTCCTGCGGAGCCAGGGTCTCAGTTACGAGGAAGTGGCATCCGCGCTCGAGTTGAATCCGGCCTCGATTGGGACTCTCGCTAGCCGCGCACAGTATGCGTTCCGAAAGGAGTACATCAAACGTTATGGCGAAAATCGTGGGAACAACTAACGAGATGAACGCGAATCATTGGGTGGATGCGCGTTTGGCTTGGCTGGACCCTGACCGAGAATGGCTACCGGACACTAGCAAGGGGCTGGCGCGGCTGCGCGACCGGCAACGCAAGGGAAGCCGGCGCGGTCGCAGGCTAACATGGATGGCAGTAGGAGCAGTGGCGGCATGTGTGTGTTTCATGGCGCTTCCTGTGTCTGGAGTGCTTGCTCATCGCTGCCTAGAATGCTCCGTGGCAATTTTTCAAAGCCTTTCGGCTTCGCGTCCGGTCCAGGCGGGTGTGAAGCCCGAGAATGTGCGGAAGAACGCGCCGGAGTTCATTCTGAACAACGCTTCCGGCGAGGCGGTCAAACTATCTGACTTCAAGGGCAAGGTCGTGTTACTGAACTTCTGGGCCACCTGGTGCGAAGGCTGCAAAGTTGAAATTCCGGAGTTCATTGAGCTCCAGAATAAATATAAGGATAACGGCCTGGTGGTCATCGGCGTTTCGACCGACAAAGATGGCTGGAAAGTGGTAAAGCCGTTCGTTGAGGAGAAAAGGATCAATTACACCGTGCTGCTGGGCGACGATGAAATCTGTAAGCTCTATGGCGTGGAGGCCATGCCGGTGACGTTGTTCATTGACCGCGAAGCCCGCATTGCCGCGTCGCACGAAGGGGTGATGAACAAAGCTGCTGGTGAGAGCGAGATCAAGACGTTGGTGCAAGAAAAAGCAAAGAACGCAGCGAAGTGACGCCTTCGGTTCTGCATCTCGTAATCGCGCAGCGGTTAGTCTCATCCGCAAGGTTCAATGATTGCGCATCGGCGCCTTGATTTCTCCCCATAAGGCGTGGGTATTGGTAAAATTCCCGATGATGGCTGTGTCACCCGTCCCTCCATTAGGTTGCGCACACCCCGGTGTCGTGCTGTGCGAAGCGTGCCTTCGGCCATGGCAGCTGGCTAAGGGCGGGCGAGCATGGTAGCGCTACACCTTTTCGCTGTCCTCGCGCTCGTGGCTGTAAACGCATTTTTTGCCGCCGCCGAATTTTCGCTGGTTGCGGTGCGCCTCTCGCGCGTCCGCCAGCTCGTCGAAAAAGGTGACGCCCGCGCGAAAATTGTCGAGGGACTTTTAAGCGACCTCAGCCGCGTGGTTTCAGGGGTTCAAGTCGGAATCACGCTGGCCAGCCTATCGCTCGGGTACCTCGGCGAAATCACATTGGCGGGAATTCTAAGTCCGCTGGTCGAAGCCATTCCGCGTCCGTGGGCGGCGCTGATTGCACACAGCGTCGCGCTGGTGATCGCCTTCGCATTGCTCACGATGCTGCAAGTGGTTTTGGGCGAGCTGGTGCCGAAAAGCCTGAGTCTCGCGCGAGCCGAACGCGTGGCCCTAATCGTCGCGCGCCCATTCCACTGGTTCCTGAATACATTTCGCTGGGCCATCGATCTGCTCGACGGCTTCGCCGAAAAGATTGTGGGCGCGCTGGGCGTTGTGGCGCCTCACAGCCACACGCTGGTGCGCTCTACCGAAGAGCTACAAGTCATGATTCAGCAGGCGCAGGACCGCGGCTTGCTGCCGGCCCCGGAAGTGAAATTCATCCAAGCCGCCATGGAGCTGCATCAGGTGCAGGTCCGCGAAGTTATGGTGCCGCGTCCCGACGTTCATGCGCTGCCCGCCGCCGCCTCTCTGGAAGACGCGATGAAAATGTTTGCCACCACCCAGCGCTCGCGCATTCCCGTTTACGAAGGCTCGCTCGATCATATTCTCGGCTTCGTGCACATTAAGGACATGATCTGGGTTCTACTCGAGCGCGCGCGACGCGCCGAAGAGCAGCTTCCTCCCACGGAATTCCAGCTTAGGAACATGTTGCGCGACGTGCTCATCGTTCCTGAGACAAAGCCGGTGAGTGAGTTGCTGGTAGAGTTTCGGTCGCGACGAACGGGCCTGGCGATGGTGGTTGATGAGTTTGGAAGCATTCTCGGTCTTGCCACGCTGGAAGATATCCTCGAGCAAATGGTCGGGGAGATTCACGACGAGTTCGATGTAGTCGAACACCCGTTGGTTTTGCCCGACGGTGGAATGATTTTTGACGCTGGAATTAACGTGCGCGAGTTGGAGACGCAGTACAACATTGTGCTGCCCGACGACCCGTCCTACGAGACGATTGGCGGTTTTGTGCTGAACCGGCTGGGATTCATTCCGCGCGGCGGTGAAAGTTTTGAAGCGGATGGTTTTCGGTTTACGGTGATGGAGATGGAACACCGTCGCGTTTCGCGCGTTAAAATCAAGCCGCTCCGAACGCCGGCGGTTACTGCGGCGGCTGGCAACACGGTTACGTCCGGAGCGCTTCCGGCCCGAACCGCGGAGCAGAAAACCGTGTTCGCCGCGCCTCAGGAAGCCGCGTCCGATTCTCCCGCTCAAAAGAAAATGGCAGCCAAAGCGCGGCGCGGGAAATGATCCGCTATCTTTCTTTCCGGCTTTTGCTGGCTCTTCCTGCGCTCTGGCTGATCGTCACCATGGTCTTCATGCTGGCGCACATCGTGCCCGGAGATCCGGTCGCGCAAATGCTGGGTGAAGGCGCGCGCGCCGACGATTTGCAGCAGCTGCGCCACATGCTGGGCCTGGACCTGCCTCTTCCCGTGCAGTATGGACGCTATCTGGCGGGAATCGCACACGGTGACCTTGGTGAGTCCTTTCGCTTTCAGCAGCCCGTGCTTCAAGTTGTGATTTCTCATTATCCGGCGACGCTTGAGCTGGCTCTCGTCGCGCTGCTTGTCTGCGCCGGAATCGGAATCCCCGGGGGACTGCTGGCCGCGCAACGTCGAGGAACGTCAACCGATCACGCCATCGGGGTGTTCACCTTGTTTGGTCTCTCGGTGCCGAATTTCGCGCTGGGGCCTGTGCTGATTCTTGTTTTTTCCGTGCTTCTTGGCTGGCTTCCTGTTTCAGGGCGCGGTGGTCCGGCGCATTTGATCCTGCCGGCGCTTACGCTGGGAGCGGCGCTGGCGGCTATCCTCACGCGCATGGTACGCACGTCGGTGATCGAGGAACTTTCCAGCGATTACGTTCGCACTGCGCGCGCGAAAGGACTCTCTGAATCCGCTGTCTTATTTCGCCACGCTTTTCGTAACGCGCTCATTCCTATCATTACGATTCTTGGGTTGCAATTCGGCACGCTGCTGGCGGGCACCATTGTCACAGAATCGATTTTTTCCTGGCCGGGAATTGGGCGGCTTGCCGTGCAGGCCATCAGCGCGCGTGATTATCCTTTGTTACAGGGTTGTATTCTGACGATCGCGGTGTCCTACGTTTTCGTGAACCTGCTAACGGATCTGGTCTATGCACTCGTGGATCCGCGGGTGCGATTCGAATGAACGGCCTGCGCGATTTCCTTCGGCAGAGTGGTCCCGGCCGGTGGGGGCTCGCGCTGACGCTATTTCTCGTCATCATCGCGCTCGCGGCTCCGTGGATCGCGCCGGCCGATCCGACCGCGCAGAATCTCCCCGCCCGGCTTGCCTCACCGAGCGCGGGGCATTGGATGGGAACAGACGAACTCGGCCGCGACATTCTTTCGCGCATTCTTTACGGCGCGCGCGTTTCGATGATTGTGAGCGTCAGCGTGGTGCTCGGCGCAGGAATCGTGGGCCTCGCAATCGGCGCGCTGGCAGGCTATTTTGGCGGTTGGTTCGACCGTTTCGTAAACATCGTTTTGATTAACGCGTTCCTATCATTTCCAGGGATTCTGCTGGCGATCGCGTTCGCTGCGTTTCTGGGGCCAGGCTTGGGCAAAGTGATTCTCGCGCTGGTCATTACCGGATGGGCGGGCTACGCGCGCCTGGCTCGCGCACAGATTTTGCAAGCAAGAGAGATGGAATACGTGCTCGCTGCGCGCTCGATAGGGGCGTCCGACGCTCGCATCCTCGCGCGACACTTGTTGCCGAATATTTTGCAGCCCATTCTTGTGCAGGGGACGATCGCCATGGCTGGGGCGATTCTCGCCGAGTCCACGCTAAGTTTTCTCGGTGTAGGAGTTTTGGCGCCGATGCCAAGCTGGGGAGCAATGCTCAACGACGCGCGCGGGCATTTGTTCGACGCACCGCATCTTGTAATTTTTCCGGCGCTGGCAGTGATGACGGCAGTCCTGGCGTTCAATCTTCTGGGTGACGCGCTTCGCGACTGGATGGACCCACGCATGCGCGCGTATTTAATTGTTACCTCGCTGGCCCGCTGAGGATTTATTTCAAGATTGAGGTCTGAGGTCCGCGCTCTTTCCGTCTAGCTAGCCCAGCTCGACGGTAACTTCCGCACCGCGGCCTGCGCCAATTGTCTTGGCCGCGTTGCCTTTGTTAACGCAAATCTCGATGTAGCCGCTCGAGCCAATTATTGCGAACGGCTCAGCCGCGGTTCCCTGAGCGAACGTCGGAATGATCTTTTTCACCGTAGCATTTCCTACGCGAATCGTAAACTTTGCATCCGGAGCGACCAGCGCGGGGACATCTTCTGCTCTCAAATTTGTAATCAAGTTCCCAAAATTGTCTGTTCGCAGGACGATTCCTTTAACCGTGTTTCCGGCCGTCTTTGGTTTGGGGATGGCAAACCGAACGAAGTCCGTGATTTCTTCGCCAAAGCTGGCGGTGGCCCATGATTTCGAAAGCCACGCAGCCACCGGAGCAAAAATATCGCGGCCATGAAAAGTATTGCTCACCGGCTGCCTGAAATAATGTTCGGCCAGGACGTTCCAAACGTAGAGCGATTCCGACTGATCGTAAATTGCGGAGAGCACGCCATTGTCGGGCGCTACGAAGTAGTGCGTGTCTCCGGCCACTAGAATCGGCCGCCGAGCGGTGCCAACTCCGGGATCCACCACGACCACATGAATCGTCTTCGCAGGAAAATATTTGTAGGCCTGGCTGATGGTCAGCGCGCCATCGAGAATGTCATGGGCCAGAACGCTGTGGGTGATGTCCACGATATTCACTTCCGGATTGATAGTAAGGATGACGCCTTTGAGCACCCCAACTAAGTGATCGTTAGTGCCGTAATCGGTGGTCAAGGTAATGATAGGCCGCGCCAAATTTTGCTCCCGTGATTTCAGCGCTGTGAATGCCGCAAGCGCGATCCTCTCGACGCTAACGCCCACCTGCACCGGTGTCAAGGCGCAGTGCGCCATTCAGTAACGTCTTCACGGCACGCCGCGCGCTTTGGTCGGCCCAGCGAATTGATATAGACTGTCGCGGTTCCCCATCGATCTGATTGGAGGCGGAAGTGCGCTCTCTAGGTGCGGTGATTCTGTTTTCGTTTCTACTTACCAGCGCTGTTTTGGCGCAGTCGGACACCACTCAAAATCCGGCCGCGACCACCAAAAAAACCGAGCAGCAGTCCACCACAAAAACTCCAGAGAACAAGCCCCCTGAGACGGCCGCTAAGAATCCCGAGGCAGCTGCAACTCCGGAACAGAAAGAAAGTGCCGCCGAAAAAGATAAGGATGGCGATGAGCACTTCGACATGACCGAAGTGCCGCCGGTGCTGACGCACCATCAGATCACGGTGGATGGCAAGCTGCTCAGATACGCGGCAACCGCCGGGCGGCTTCCGATCAAGCGCGGAGACGGCAAGATCCAAGCCGAGATGTTTTTTGTCGCTTACACGCTGGATGGACAGGACGCGGCGAAGCGCCCTCTGACGTTCGCTTTCAATGGCGGCCCGGGATCGGCTTCCATTTGGCTGCACATGGGTGCGCTTGGTCCGCGCAAAGTCGTGCTGCAGCCGGAAGGTTTCTTGCCGCCGGCGCCGTACCGTATCGAAGATAATCCGTACACTTTGCTGGACAAGACCGATCTGGTGCTGATTGACGCCATCGGAACGGGATTCAGCCGAGCGGCAGACGCCGAAATGTTCAAGAAGTTTTGGGGCGTCAAGGGCGACATCGAGGCATTCAGCGAATTCATTCGACTCTACATCACGCGCAACGAACGCTGGAGTTCGCCTCTGTATCTGCTGGGCGAAAGCTACGGAACCACGCGCGCAGGGGGTGTCGCGGCGTATTTGGCAGACCGAGGGATCTCTTTCAACGGTATCACCCTGCTTTCCATGGTTTTGAATTTCGAGACGCTGGAAGACAACAAAACCAACGATCAACCGTATATCTTCCTGGTCCCTTCTTTCACTGTAATCGCCGGGTACCATCACAAACTGCCGCCGGATCTTGCTCGGGAGATGGACAAGGCGCGCGAACAATCAGAGAAGTGGGCCAATGGTGAATACGCGCAAGCTCTGGCAAAAGGCGATACGCTGACGGGAGAAGAGCGCCAGAGAGTGATCGATCAGATGGCACGCTTCACGGGTTTGAGCAAAGAGATCATCGACCAGGCCAACCTGCGCATCGATGTCCCCAAATTCACGCACTATCTGCTGATCGATCAGAAGCTCCGCGTCGGTCGTCTCGATGGCCGCTTCACCGGCCCCGATCCGGATGGCCTGCTCGACACACCGTTCTACGATCCTACCGGTTCGGCGACGCAACCTCCGTTTACTTCAGTGTTCAACAATTATTTGCGCACCGAGCTGGGTTATAAGACCGATATGCCGTATTACACCTTCGCGCCCAGCGCGGGATTTGAGAAATGGGACTGGGGATCGGCTATTCGCGGTTTTCCCGATACCGCGTCCGCGTTGCGGCAGGCAATCGTGAAGAATCCTTACTTGAAGATTTTGGTGATGGAGGGCTACTACGATTTGGCTACGCCCTATTTCGCCGCCAATTACACCATCGACCACCTCGACCTGCCGCAGAAATACCATAGCAATATTTCCTACGCCACTTACGAGTCGGGGCACATGGTTTATTTGCCGATGGAAGGGCTGAAGAAAATGAAAAACGATCAAGCCAGCTTCATGGAGAAATCCGCGGGGCCATAAGGGCCAGAATGTCTGATAATAAGCTTTATTCTTGGACCAGGCTGATCTCGCCCACGCCTCCTTGGACGTTTAGTTGAATGGTTGCGTGAGTCTTGCCGTAAGCTTCGTTCACATACGCGTCGCCATCGCGACGTAATCCATTTCGACTTACGGTGCCGATGCCGCCGGACGCGTTCACCCGCACTCCCACATTTTTGGGCAGCTTGATTCGCGCCGAACCCACACCGCCCTGGACGTCCACGTTCAAATCTTCTTTTCTGTCGCCGGTAAGATCCAGGTTCATTTGACCTACGCCTATATTGATTTCAACACGGGTCACATTCACGCCGTTCAAATTCAAATTACTTTGGCCCGCTCCCAGTTCGAGTTTCAGATCCAGCGGAATGTTATTGCCGAAGCGCAGCGTCCAATCGTTGCGCCTGCCGCCCAAATGAATGTGCTTCTCGTTCTGAATTATGCCAAGCTGCCCCTTTCCGTCGGTTACTACATATTCCACGCGGGGTTTTCCCTCCGCGGTTCGATAATTGAAATCGGCGTCGAGCAAACGGCTGGACCCTCCGTTCAGGACAAGTTTTCCGGCCGGCATCTCGATGTCGGCGTTCACCGATGTGGCGCCTTGCAATTCGACGGCTTGAGCGTCGTGGACGGTGGCTGCTGATCCGCCTCTTCCCACCATCATGGCGAATCCGATGATGGCGAGAAAAACAAGCAGTGCTGCCACAGTTCCAGAAGAATCCCGGTCCCTTGCATTTGGGTCCTGCCGGACGCGATAGGCGTCCCATATCTTTCCGAGGCCAAGCAATATCAGAACAACCGGCCAATACCGAAAAAGCGTGGACCAGGGGTCGAAACTCGGCATCAGATTTAACAACAGGAAGAAAATACCGAGGCAAATCAGGAAGAGCGCTCCAGTGATTGAGCCTCGATGCCTCGGTCTGTCGGTTTGGTCCATCGCCCACCTCTCCCCTATTATTACGCTACCGCGCGTGAAATGTTTCAAGTGTGTGGGTGGATCGCCTCCTTTCCCTTGCTAGAAGAGGCTTGAGACCTTGCCTGCGCCCGGCCACAAGCTAAACTACATGCGGTTCAGGAGGCTGCATGGCACGCTCTCGTAATTCCACCTTTCTCGGACTCAGTCGGCAAGACGTGATTCACACCGCGCGCACTACTGCCGCCGCGGTTGCATCTCTAGTTTTTGCGCGGCTGTTTAAATTGCCGGAAGATTACTGGGCTGCCATCACGACCTTGGTCGTTATGCAATCGACGCTTGGTGGAGCTTTTACTGTCTCGTGGCAGCGGTTTGTCGGCACCGCGATGGGCGCCGCAATGGCAGCGTTGTTTGCTACCTACTTCGGACCGAACACGGCGCTTTTCGCTTTTGGAATATTTATTCTGGGTATCATCTGCGCCGCGTCGGGTCTCGATAGAGCCGCATATCGCTTTGCCGGGATCACACTTGCGATCACCATGTTGGTCGCACATGCGAAGCCCGCCTGGGTCATGGCCGTTCATCGTTTCATAGAAGTTTCGTTGGGCATCGCGGTGGGATTGGCGATGACTGCCCTATGGCCTGAACGTCCGCCGCGTCCCAGCGACTCCTTCCGCTAACTTCCGTTCACCAAATTCAAAGAGATGTCAGGTGGCGCTAGGATTCTGGCCGGGCCATGGATGAGGACGCACGCTCCGGCAATTTCCGTGGGTTTCATTCCGGTTGGCGTCCACTCGGTTTGTTATGATTTACGATAGGTAATGCTTCGGACTCTCAATCTGATCCTCGGCTCGTCGTTCCTGTTGTGGACCGTTCTCGCCATGGGAGCGCAGACTGTGCGTGCGGCTGGGGATTCCAGCTCAGCGCCAGCGATCGTAATCGGATTTGTTGGCGGATTTGTTAGTCCGGACGATCCCGTTCATGGCGAAGTCGAGCTCGCCGCACGTTTGCGCAAGGAATATCCTGTGGGCCTGTATGTGCAGGTCTTTGATAATCGCCATACCGAGAATGCCTACCAGAAAATTCTAGAACTCTTGAGCGCGGGCCACACCGCGGAACTAACGGACGAGCAGAAGAAGAATGCCCGCATCATCCTATATGGCCATAGCTGGGGTGCTTCGGCGGCCATCCAACTGGCCCGCCGACTCGGCGTAAACCATATTCCCGTGCTCCTCACCGTTCAGGTCGACAGCGTCGCCAAGTTTCACGAAGATGACGCCGTCATTCCTTCCAACGTCGCCCAGGCTGCCAATTTCTATCAGCCTGATGGACACCCGCACGGCCGTGCGGAAATCCGCGCCGCAGATCCCTCGCGCACGCACATCATCGGTAATTTTCGCTTCGATTACAAAACTCAGCCGGTGAACTGTGACAGCAAATATCCATGGTGGGACCGCTATCTTTCAAAGCCACACACTGAAATTGAATGCGATCCGCAGGTGTGGGGACGCGTGGAGTCCCTGATTCGCGTCGACTTGCCCATGCAAACTCAGAAACGGTAACGGAGATTACTTCGCGGGGCAGTGGAATCCGAAGCGTAGCGTTACTTCTACCGGTGTCTTCAACGCGACGCCAGTTTGAAATTGCCAGGTCCGCGCTGCATTCGCGGCTACCTCTTGCAATTTGTCGTCTCCAGACTCGGGTTCGACGTTGGTCACCGAGCCGGTTTCAGGATCGAAGAATATTCTCAAGCGAACCTCGCCTTGCGTGTGGATGCGTTGAGCTTCACCTGGATAAGGCGGAAGGTCGAATTTAGCTAAATGAAGTGAAGCTGCATTTGCCAACTCCACAAAAGCAGGGTCTTTTTCCTCCATCGGCCCAGTGTAGCCCTGCAGTGCTGATTTCGCGTCATGGTCGCGGCATTCGGCATAGGGGCAGGTTCTGTCTGGAAATCCCGAGTCGAACTTGCCGGCCATGATCTCCGGCACAATTTTAGCTCCCAGCTCCTGACGCCCTTTGTTCTGCTCGGCGGTCGCCTCTGAGAACGAAAAAGCTTTGCCAAACGCTCTCTCTACAAGATCGCCCCGCAAATCCCACAGCGCGGTAATTCGGCTGTCCGCTAGTTTCAGCGCGTCGAACTTCAGCACCTCCGGATCAGGCAATTCATACAGGCGCTCCTGCGTGCCGCATTTTGCAACGATTGTTTGGGTCACCTCCGTTGCGAGGCTGTCCGCCTCGATGTCGCTTCGTCTCGCCACTTGGATCACGCCCGAAAAATCATCTTCGGGGTAAGAGCAGAGCTTGAATTTCCCAGCTACGTTTGCGACGGTCGTGTTCAGCAGCACGCGCTCGACCGCTTTTACGGTGACGTCGTGCGAACAATTTCTGTTCAGGGGCGCGATTCTTATCTCGCGGACCCGCACGCCGGCTACCTCTTGCCGCACGTCCAGGATGGTATCCGACCAGCCGGGCCCCTTATCAGAGAAAGCCTGCCTGACCACATAAAATGCTCCGATGTCGATTTTCTCCTGCACTGCGATGATGGGAACCGCCGACGTCCGGAAGGCAGTATTGAAACGAAGTCCTTGAGCTTGACCGGTTCGAGAAGAGACGACACAGCAGGCACACACAACCGCGCTAACTACGATCAAGGTCGCGATCCCTGTGCGGCACACTTGATTCATCCACAAAGTATAAGCTAGCAGAGTTCTCCGGAGGGAGCGGACTAGACAGCAACAATAACCAGGCTTGCTGGACTCTTCTATTTTTGCTAAGGCGCCCCATGTTGTCGCGCTTTTTTCTCCAGCGCAACTTTGAACTAAGTCCCTCCCTTCAGAATCGTTTCAACCGCCGGCACGAGCTCGCTGCCGAGTCGTCCTTTGGGGACGAATCCGCGCACTCCGGTTTCTTGAAGCTTTGAAGCAGCTGCTCGGGCTCGTGCAGGCTGACCGCTGATACTGCCGTGCGAGGACATAAAGTAAAAATTTGCTTTGCAGCCTTGATGCCATCCAGTCGCGGCATTTGTCTATCTAGTACAGCAATATCTGCGCACCCCATTCTGGCCATCTCGCTTCCACCCCGTCAGTAGCCTGCGCGACAGGGTCCCAATCGCTCTTGCTTGCAATCATGAGTTTCAGCGAGGCGCGGGCAACTTCATGGTCGTCTGCTATCAAAATTCGGGTAAGCTCTTGTCGGATTGCCCCTGCGCCTATGATTACTTTCTTAAGGTTAGCGTGTGGCGACCGCGCCCAGACATCAGGTAGACACTGTATTTACGGAATCGTTCTAAGGCCGAAATCTGTCATGGAAGGCAACCGGGGCGCCATTTTTCGGATCTCAACCCTTGGCCGAGGTTGGCGGGAAACGCACGGCCATCTTCTTCCGTTTGGCCGAAGATTGCGTTAACATTATGTTTCGGCGGAGGTGCTCTATGCGAAGGAACCGTGCGCTGAAGATTGTTTCCTTGGTGGCCTTCTGCACTCTTTCTGTTCCAGTCGCCTTCTGCCAGGAAGCAACAGTTTCAACTCCGCCGCCTTATCACGGTGTGAACGAGCACATCGAGGGCGTTTTTGTCACACCGGTGCCCAACATTCCTTTCTCGGCCACTGCCGAACTTGAAAGCACCCAAGTTTTGTCTGATGGATCTACGGAGCAGAAGAAAACTTTCAACAATATCGCCCGCGATTCCACGGGCCGCATCTATAACGAACGGCGGTCGCTGGTGCCTCCGTCATTCACCGGAACCCCGCGGATTCTTTCGGTGCACCTCTACGATCCGCAGAGTAGGCTCAACACGTTCCTTGACCCGGCGACACATATTGCGCGCCAAAGCGTCTTCAGCAAGCCTGCCGCAGCGCCAACGTTGGGCACGGCTGCTCACCCAACGAATCCGTTGGTCCAAGAGGAAGATCTCGGCGGCGAGATCATGGAAAACGTTACGGTCCATGGTACGCGCAACAGTAGGACTATCCCCGGACAATTCAGCGGCACCGGCAAGCCAATCGTAGTCACCGATGAATACTGGTATTCGGACGATTTGCATTTGAACATGTTGGTGAAACACAACGATCCGCGCACCGGCGAGCAAACCGTCACCATCACAAACGTAAGCCGCACGGAGCCCGAGGAAAGCATGTTTCAGATTCCCGCGAGCTATAAAGTGGTCGACGAAACTCCTGTAAGTCAATAAAGACAATTCGACTAGTTTTTATCTCCCCGTCGTGTATTCCCAGATGCGAAAGCCAACAAAACCTACCGCGATAATCAAGCCGGTGAAAGCGCAGGTCAGTGTGAATTGGTAGAGTAGACTTCTGGGATAGAAACCTTTGTATTCTCTGGCGAGTCTGCTCCATCACCCTAAATAGAGCGAATGCGGAATCCTGCGGTCTGGCGGTAGCTGCCGATTCACTCTAAAGACCATCAAGTGATAAAGGCCAAGGGCCGGGAGATAGAACGCGATGAAGCCGATCAACAGGAGTGTTTCGTACTGATTCATTACGCGGCGATTCTACTATGCGAGGCCCAGACTGGGATCGTCTTGCTTGCTACCAGGCCGCGCAGCCGCTATTCTGGATGCTTCGGCACTGCGGCCATGAATATCTATTTCGATTACAACGCGACGACTCCCGTGGACCGCGCGGTCCTCGAAGCCATGCTGCCATTCTTTGCCGACAGTTTTGGCAACGCCAGCTCGATTCATTCCTGCGGACAGCGCGGGCGCTCCGCGTTGGACGCTGCTCGCGATTCGGTCGCCAATCTCATCGGCGCGAATCCCTCGGAAATTGTCTTCGCCAGCGGCGGCACAGAGGCTGACAACCTCGCGCTGTTCGGTTCCGCGAACGCATCGCCTCAATCGCGCAAGCACATCATCGCCACGACTATCGAGCATCACGCGGTGCTCAATGCCGCTCAGGAGCTTGAGCGGCAGGGAATCGAAGTCACCTACATTCCGATTGGCAGCTCGGGGGTCGTCGATCCTCAGGACATTCGCAGCGCGTTGCGTCCCGAGACGATTTTGATCAGCGTGATGCATGCGAACAACGAACTCGGCACCATTCAGCCGATTGAAGAAATTGGCCGAATCGCCGCCGAAGCTGAGGTTCCCTTCCATTGTGATGCGGTGCAGTCGGCGGGGAAGCTAGCGCTGGACGTCGATCGTTTGGGAGTGGATTTGCTTTCCGTCTCCGCACACAAAATTTACGGACCAAAGGGCGTGGGCGCGCTGTACGTTCGCGCGGGAACGCCGCTTGCGCCGCAATTTTATGGCGGTCATCACGAGCGCGACCGCCGCGCGGGCACCGAAAATGTCCCGGGCATCGTTGGCTTCGGCAAAGCGGCAGAGCTGGCGAAAGCAAATCTCGAAGCTGACGCTGCAAGAATAGAAATCCTTCGCGACCGCCTGGATGAAATGCTGGCCGGTACATGCCCGTCGGTTCGCGTGAATGGAGACCGCAGCAGCCGGGTGGCGAACACAACGAATTTAGCTTTTGCAGGGGCTAACGGGGAAGCGCTCGTCATCGCACTGGATCTTCAAGGCATCGCGTGCTCCACGGGTGCGGCCTGTTCATCGGGAGCTGTCGAACCCTCGCACGTGCTGCTCGCCATCGGTTTGTCCCCAGATGAGGCGCGGTCGAGTCTGCGTTTCAGCTTGGGTCGCGCAACGACGGATGCCGAAATCGATCGCGCGCTTGCCATCATTCCGGCAACGGTCGAACGATTGCGCGCGCTGTCACCGCGTGCATTGAGCGCGGTGCCCGCCAAGTAAATTCTGATGCCGAACCCATTGGTACAACTCGAGGCCGCTCGCGCGCTCGCTCCGTCAACGTGCGATGCGGTTATGACTGCTCCTGAGATTGCGGCTCACCAGCCCGTTCTCCCTGGTGCGGTCGCGCCCGTCGCGGTCGCCATGAGCGGCGGCGTGGACAGTTCGACCGTTGCGGCGATGATGAGCGCGAACGGGCGGCCCATCATCGGCCTCACTATGCAGTTGTGGAACCAGCGGCGCCTACCGCAGCTTCAGACCGCGGAGCCTGCGCAACATCGCTGCTGCTCTATTGACGATGTTTATGATGCGCGCCGTGTTGCCGAACATCTTGGCATCCCGTTCTACGTGGTCAATTTCGAGAGGGAATTCGAGAAGAATGTTATCCGTCCTTTCGTGGATGATTATCTGGAAGGCCGCACGCCGATTCCGTGCACACTCTGCAACAATCACGTGAAGTTCGATCAACTGCTGGTGACTGCCCGCCAGATTGGCGCCGAGCGCATCGCTACGGGACATTACGCGCGGGTTCGCCAGAATCCCGAAACAGGACGCTACGAACTGCTGCGCGCCGTAGATCAATCGAAAGACCAGAGCTATTTTCTTTTCGGGCTAACTCAAGAACAGCTTGCGCGAACGGAATTTCCGCTTGGCGAGCTCTCCAAAACCGAAGTGCGCCAAATTGCGCGCCGGCTTCAAATTCCTGTGGCCGGAAAGCCTGAGAGTCAGGAAATTTGCTTCGTTCCGACAGGAAATTATGTCCGTTTCATCGAAGGATATCTGCACGAGCAGGGGAAGGAGCTTCCGAACCAGGCGGGGGACATCGTAACTACGGAAGGCGACATTCTCGGACAGCACAGTGGGCTGCATCGTTACACGGTCGGGCAGCGCAAGGGGTTGGGAATTGCGGAGGGACGCCCGATGTATGTGGTCGCCTTAGATCGCGCGAAGAATCGGCTGGTGGTGGGTGACGACTGCGAGCTTCGCAGCGCGACCTGCGGGGTGCGCGATGTGAACTGGATTCCTTACGAGATTCCTGACGGCGCGGTGCGCGCGAAGGTCCGCATCCGGAATCGCCATGAACCGGCGGACGCGGAAATCTTGCCGCTCGATGCCACTACCGCGCGCATTTCATTTAGCGAGCCCCAGCGCGCCGTCACGCCAGGCCAAGCCGCAGTATTTTATTCCGATGAACAAGTGCTGGGCGGCGGCTGGATTCGCTAAGACCTGGCTGGGCGCAGAGGCACTCCGCGGGGTAGTTTTCTTGACGGTTGGTCGCAGAAGGCCCGCCTCCCCTACCGCGCTTCAAATGAAGAGTTCTTCGTCTTGAGGAGCGACGTCGGGTTCCGGCCGGCGGCCTTGCACGCCGCGCAACACGTCAATTCCAACCTTGACGCCTTTTAGCACTGCGGAAACCTGCTGCACGGGAGCCCACAAAGTCTTGCGCACTTTCGTTCCGGTGTCTTCAATCACTTCGAGCGCACCGGTAAGAATCTGATCGGCGCGAATGACCTGGACGCGCAACCGTTCGAGGCTATCGGTAAACACGCGGTCTATTTTCTGCGCCTGTCCGCGGGCCAAACGCGTGATTTCCGCGCTGTCACCCATAATGCTTGCGATTCGATCCTCGGAATCTTCCAGGATGCGATTGATGCGAAGCAGGATCGGGTCCACGCGCATCTTCACATCCGTGGTGATGACCGTGAATTTTTCGATCGCGGCTTTCATCTGGAAGAACATCGCCGTCAGGATGGCCATCTGAATCACAATGGCGACTGCGGCAATCACAATGAATATTTCAATCCAAACGTTCATGAAATTCCTCGCAGCAGCTTGCTAAGCTTTCGCTTCGCGGCGGTAGGCGTCCTTTCCCGCTTCCACTGCCGCCGAGACGCCTTCCTTCTGGCGATCCATGATCTCTTTGCTGCGCTCGAGCAGGTCTTCGGCGCGTTCGCGAAGTTCCCGCGCTTTGCGCTGGGCGTAATCGCGGCCTTCATCAGCCTTTGACGACAAGTATTCGCGCGTTTCCTCGCCCGATTTAGGCGCGAAAAGTATCCCCACCAGCGCACCAATTCCCAAGCCCGCCAGAAAAAAACTCACCTTGGAGCCCGCGTTGTTCTCGCCCACAGAGCACCTCCGAAGTTAACTTTCAAATTTGACCTTAGCATAGCCCCCCGGGACACGCAATGGCGCGAAACCAGCAGAGGGCTGCGGAAGCCGTGTAGACGCGCGGAATGAGAAAGTCCCTAGTCGATGGCGCCCAGTAGTCTCACAAGTCTGCGGCAGAGGGATCCGGCAGAGCCGAATCAACCCCTTGCAGGGCCGCAAAAATATGTTCGGCGCGAGCGCGCGGCAGCTCGGAGGCCAGCTCGCCCACGGTGAGCTGCTTCAGGCGAGCGACGCTGCCAAAGCGGCGCAGGAGCTTCCGTGCCGTTTTCTCGCCCACGCCGGGGATTTCCGTGAGCGAAGTGCGCAGCTGCCGGCGGGAGCGCCGCTGCCGATGGAATGTGACGGCGAAGCGATGCGTCTCGTCGCGGATCTGCTGGATTAAATGCAAAACGGGTGAATGACGCTCGAGGACGATGGGCTCATCCTCTCTTCCCAAGACGTAAAGAATCTCTTCTTTTTTGGCGATGCTGGCTAGCGGTTGATTGATGATGGCCAGCTTGTCGAGCGCTTTTGCCGCAGCGTGAAGCTGACCGAGCCCGCCATCCACCAGAATCAAGCTGGGCAGCGGCTTGCCTTCATTCTGCAAACGGTGATAGCGGCGCTCGACGGCTTCTTGCATGCTGGCGAAATCGTCGCGCAAAATGCCTTTCGATTTGTCCGAACAGTCCGGCATGACTTCGCCGCGAATAATGAATTTTCTGTAATCGGATTTTTTCATGCGGCCGGATTCCCACACCACCATGGAAGCCACGGTGTCGGATCCTTGAATGTGAGAAATGTCGAAACACTCGATTCTCTGAGGAGCGGCAGGAAGTCCGAGCGCAGATTCCAGCGCTTCTACAATTGCTTTGGAGCTGGGCCTGAGAACGCGGAATCGCTGTATGAACGACTGCTTGGCGTTTCTCTCGACCAGTTCGAGGAAATCGTGTTTTGGCCCGCGTTGCGGATTCATGATTTCGACGCGGTGCCCGGCGCGCTCGGTGAGAACTTCTTCCAGCAGTTTGCAATCTTCAAAACCCATGGGCGTGTTGATATAACGCGGCAAATACGCGGCATCGAGGTAGAGTTGTTTCAAAAGGGAGGGAAGAAATTCAGCGGGATCGAATTCCTCCAGATCTTCCCAGTAAAAATCGCGGCGATCGACAACGCGGCCGCCTCGTAAGTGAAAAAGATTTACGGCGACCTGGGGCGGCTCGCCGTACCATGCCAGAACGTCGGTGTCGTTCCCGGAAGCCGCCGCAATTTTCTGGCGCTCTTCCATTTCGGTGAGCGTGCGAAGCAGATCGCGGTAGCCGGCCGCCTCTTCATAACGCAGTTCTTCTGAAGCATTCTGCATGCGTTGCTCGACGCTGCTAGCGAGATCGCTGCGCCGGCCTTCCAGGAACAGCCGAACGTCGCGCGCGGCTTCACCGTATCGCTCATCGGTGACCAGTTCCTTCACGCAGGGACCCAGGCAGCGATGAATGTAATACTGCAAACATGGACGCGGATGATTGCGTGCGAGGTCCACGGTGCACGAAGGGACCAGGAAGTGTTTGTGGATTAAATGGACTAAACGGTAGGCCAGACCGGCGGGAAAGTACGGGCCGAAATATGTCGAACCGTCCTTTTTCAGCCGACGTGTAACATATACCCTCGGGTACTTTTCGAAAGCGGTATAACGAATATACGGATACGTTTTGTCATCGCGCAGAAGAATATTGAATTTTGGCTTGTACTGCTTGATGAGATTATTTTCAAGGGCCAGCGCTTCTTTCTCGTTGTCGACCAGGATGTAATCGAGGTCGGCAACTTCGCGCATTAACGAGCCAGTCTTAGCGTCCTCGATTGTTTTATCCAGGAAGTAGGAACGGACCCGGCTTCGTAGCGACTGGGCTTTTCCCGCATACAAGACGTTACCGGCCGCGTCACGAAACAGGTACACTCCGGGCTGGGCGGGCAGGTTCGCAACTTTTTCGCGGAGTTCCATCGATGCGCTACAATATTACCGGGATCACGGCGCACAGCGGATAGGGGGCACCGGCCGCTGTGCAACTCTAATGATAGCAAACGCAACAAATTCAAACAGGACGATGCTGGGTTCGATGCTAAAACTCGCGCTGTTGTTTGCTTTATGCGGACCGCCGGCATGGTCTGTTCAGCAGGGACAGGATCCGCAGCAACAACAGAAGCCACAGCCTCAGCCGGATCCATCAAAGCCTCCGCAGCCACCGCCATTGGGACCGGGCGAGTCCTCTTCGGCCAAGCCCGAGCAGACCGCTGATCCGTCCGCATCCGAGCCACAAAAGGGCACCTCACCTGAGACTCTAAAGCCCGCGCTCCCAAATACTGCAAAACCTGGCGTTCTGCCGCCGGAAGATAATCCCGCATGGGACCCTTTTCACGCAGCGCAGGACATCGACGTAGGCACTTTTTATATGCACAAAGGCGACCTGGACGCAGCGATCGGGCGATTTGAAGACGCCATCCGACTGAGGCCAAATTTTGCGAAGCCTCGGATTCTGCTTGCCGAAGTTTACGAGAAAAAAGGCGACAAGACCGAAGCGCTGCATTATTACAAAGAATATCTGCAGGTCTTTCCGGATGCGCCGGACGCCAAGAAAGTTCAGAAGAAAATCGAGAAACTTTCCAAAGAGTAGTCCGTTCTCCTGATTGCCCAGCCATTCCTAGTTCCTTCCCCTCCATCGCAAGAGATGATGTATGCGTAGCGACAACGACGTTTGTTTTGCGCGCGATAGGCAACATTGTAATAAGATGGCGCGTTGAATTTTTCTGCCGAGCAACGGTCACACTGAAAAATGGAACTCCGCAAAGATCCGATTACTCGAAGCTGGGTTGTGGCCGGTCATCCCGAGCGGGAAAAAGTCAGACCGGACCCGTGCCCGCTGTGTCTACCGGATCGTACGGAGACGCGCGCTATTCTGGATTTACCGGCGCACGGCCGGTGGCAAGTGCGAGTGTACCCGCATTTTCGCCCGCTTTATCGAATCGAAGGAGAGCCTGGGCGCGAGGCCGAGGGAATTTACGACCGCATGGCCGCGACGGGAGCGCACGAAATTATCGTTGAAACGCCAGAGCACACGGGTTCGCTTGCACAGATGAGTGACGAGCAAATCGAGCGGGTATTGGAAGCATACGCGTTGCGAATCGCCGACCTCAAACGGGACGCGAGATTCAAATACGTCACCGTGTTCAAGAATCAGGGCGGACAGGCGGGAGAAGAGTGGCCGCACGCGCATTCGCAAATTACGGCGACAACGTTCGTGCCGAGGCGAATTCTCTACGAACTGCGTGCCGCGCGAGAATGGTATCGCGACCGCGAGCGCTGCGTTTTCTGCGATATCTTGCGGCAGGAAATCCGGCAGGCCAAACGCATCGTGGATAATGCCGGCGATTATTACGCATTCTGCCCATATGCTTCCCGCGTCCCGTATGAAGTATGGCTGATGCCGAAGCCGCACAATCATCAATTCGAATCTCCGCTGGCCGGCGAAAACCGTCGAAATCTCGCCAACCTGCTGGGCCGCACCCTACGACGGCTGCTGCAACTTACCGATAACTATCATATGGTGCTACACACTTCGCCCAACACCCTGCAAACAAAGGGTGAATTGAGCGAATACTGGCGCAGCATAGCCGGTGATTACCATTGGCACATTGAAATCCTTCCCATCGTGCAGCAGAAGAGCAAGTCCTACAGCATCAAGGAAATTTATTTCAACGGGACACTTCCCGAAGATGCGGCGGAGAACCTGCGGAAGATCGACCCCGGCAAATGACCAACTCCAGGCGACGCATTATAGAAAACCAGAACAAGCAACGAGGCGGAATTTTCTCAAAGCTTCTGTTCCTGATTTTTCTAATCGTATTGATCGGCATCGTTTACCTGGCTCGCTACCCTATTTTGCGTCTTGCCGGAGATTTCTGGGTAGTTGATGAAACGCCGCAGGTTTCCGACGTTATCGTGATTCTAAGCGACGATAATTACGAGGCGGCGCGAGCCGCGCGGGCTGCGCAGCTTTTCAAATCCGGCATGGCGCCCCGCATCCTAGCCAGCGGGCGCCTTCTGCGGCCCTACGCCGGCATCGCCGAGCTGATGGAGCATGACTTGAAAGCTCAGGGAGTACCGGCAAATGCGATTATTTCTTTTCCACACCGTGCCGGGAACACGCGGGAAGAAGCAGTTGGCGACGCGCAGGCGATCGCTTCGCATGGCTGGAAAAAGGTCTTACTGGTTACCTCGAATTATCATACCCGCCGCGCGCATTATATTTTCGCGCGTACGCTGCCCAAGGGGACCGAGCTTCGCGTAGTCTCCGCTCCTGACTCTGAATACGATCCCGACAGCTGGTGGCAACACCGCACTGGTCTGAAGAGATTTTTGTACGAAACGGCGGGGTACATCGTGTGTTTGTGGGAAATGCGTCATAGCGAAGTGCAGATATCCTGGCTCACCGGCGATCGGCCGGACACCACTGGAACTCTGCGACTGGCCGCCTGAGGGTTTAGGAGCCGAGGCGTACCGACTCGGCACTTAGCTGCAAGCTAGGATTTACTCCTGGACGGCTCTGTACTATAGTTTGGGCATCGCTTGGGACCCAGGCCACCCGGCGCAGAACCTAGCCATAATTGGGGGAGAAATCTAATGTGGAATAAATCCGCCGAGGCCAAGCCGTCTTCGCAGGCGCCCGACACGGCAGTTCCAGTAATACCGGCACCGTCCAAGAACGAGCAGGAAACACAGCCGGTTAGCGCGGCTCCCGCTACGCCGAATCTCGCGACCGCTTACTCCGCTCCGCTAAACGCCTCGAATTCGAACGGCACGACGACTATCGCTGCGGGACTGAAGATCAGCGGCGAAATTTCCGGAACTTCTGACTTGTATATTGATGGCGAAACACAAGGAAAGATCCGGCTCCCCAATGCTCGCGTAACGGTTGGGCCCAATGGCCGTGTTCACGCAGACATGGAAGCTCGCGAAATCATCATCGAGGGATCGGTGCAAGGGAATCTTAAGGCGGGAGAGCGCTTGCATCTTGGCGCCTCGAGCAAAGTGCAAGGCAGCGTGCTGACCCCACGGTTCGCGATTGAAGATGGCGCGCGCTTGCGCGGCAAGGTGGAAATGCTGCGAACCGGCGGCTCGCAAGCTGGTTCGAACGCCGAGACGGCGACAGACTTAGCCAAAGCCAAGGCCATGTCCGCAAGCGGCAAGGACGAATAGAAGAATCATGAGCTGGGTAGCAAAAACGCGTATGACTGCGGTGCCGCTGTCGGGCGGACGCACTAAACCTGGTCCGGCTGCCGCGCCAGCGCCTTCGGCCAATGCTCGCGTCTCGAATGGACTAAAGGAATTTCTGTGGCTCCTCAGTGATTCGAAACAAGGTCGAATTCTGGATCTTGGTCAGGTATCGCAGGCCACTCTGACCTTCTTTATCGAGAAGGGATTCCGCGTTTCAACCGAAGATTTGCTGCGTGCCTGGAAGGAGTTCCTGGTCGCGGAGGAGGAAAATTTCCGGAAGGCTCCAGTAGGGAATCAGGTTGAGAATGTCTCGCCCACGATGTTTGCCGATAAGTTTCTCGAATCAGACCTGCAGTATCCCGCCGAGCACTTCCACGGAGTGCTGGCTTGGGATATTTTCGACTACCTGGATGCCCAGCTCTTGCCTAAGGTGATGGACAGGCTCTATACCATGCTGCGGCCTGGCGGTGCTGTCCTGTCGCTTTTTCATAGCAAGACTCCCGAACGATTCAATCGTTATCGCATAGCAGATCCGCAGACGATTGAGCTTTTGCCCGCTTCCACGCTGTCAGTTCACGCGCGTGTTTTTCAAAATCGCGAAATACTCGATATTTTTGGGAAGTTCCGCTCGTCAAAAACCTTCGTGGGCCGCGATCAAGTCCGCGAAGGCCTCTTCCTCAAGTAGTCATTCTCGGCTTTTCCAGCGCTAATCTTTTTCGGATTCTGCGGCTTTAAGCGGAGGTGTAGTGGTCGGCCTGCGCGACTTCCATGCCTGAAAAGCGGCGGGTAGAAGCGAGACGACAATTACAGCGGCGATTACGTAGTGGATGTGCTTGTCGATATGGGGATCGGACTTGCCGATCGTGTATCCCAGAAGGATCATGCCCCACACCCAGCAGAATCCTCCGGCGATGTCGTATAGGAGATAGCGCGAATACTTCATTCCTGCGGCGCCGGCCACAGGGGGGCAAAACGTTCGAACGATGGGGACGAATCGCGCGAGAATAATGGTCTTTCCGCCGTAGCGCTCGTAGAATTCGTGGGCGCGCGTCAGGTGGCGTCTCTTGAAAAACCTGGAATCTTCGCGGCGGAACAAGGCGGGCCCTGCTTTACGGCCAATAAAGTAACCCAATTGATCTCCGGCAATTGCGCATAGCGTCACCAGGGACAGCAACCACGCGAGATGCATTTTGCCCGCGCCGGCAAAGACTCCGGCGGTTACCAGCAGGGAGTCGCCCGGCAGGAAGAAACCGACGAACATTCCGGTTTCGACGAACACGATAATGCACACCATCAGAGTCCCGCCCCAAGTAAGCAGGCCGCCGACGTCGTAAAGGCGAGACAAAATGTGCTTTAGGAACTCAATCATTCAGCCCATTTCTGGATGCTATTGCAAGCACAAGCAGCCGCAAGTCCTCTGAATACAATAACAGAAAAGCTCGCGGCGGCGAGCCGAGTCGCCTAGTACTTTCCTCCTACATCCCATAGCCCCCTGTACCATTGGCCACGCCGTTCCCCTGTCCGAAGATGCAGGTGTGCGAGGGAAGCACCTGGAGGGGGACATCATGGAAGGCGTATACGCAGTCTGGATGGGCCAGCCAGTGATTCTTCGAGTGGTAGCAGGCAGCCTGCGAGTGCCTTTGCGCGGCAGGCTGATGTCTGAAACAAACGAAATAGTGCGTCTGCGAATAGCGGACAGCTGGGACGTAGACATCTTCAAATCGATGGTCGTCGCGGTCGAGCACGACAATCCGGTTTACGTGGTTAATTAAGGGGGCGGCATGAGCGCGTTGGCGAACGAGTGTTTGACGCATAACAGCGATCGAAACGCAGACGCGCTGCCAATCCCGGAGTCCTGGGAGGACAATAACATGCGCGCCCGGTTGGTGACCCTGCGCGATACGCTCTTGGTAGTGGCAGTTCAGATAATTTTCCGAGCAACCTTGGCTTTGCGGCGCTGGAATTACTAAAAGCGCCCGGCTGCTCGACACGGCCCCCGGTCCCCCCTCAACCCCCCGCCCCAGGCCTGTGCCCCCAGGCCTGGGGTTCTTCTTTCGTCCCAGTCAACAGCTCGGTTGCAGGCCCGATGATCAACGTCGAGAATTTTCTTTGACTCTTCCTGCGTCCGCGATACAACTAGCCCGGCCTCCGCAAATCCATCATGAGACTAACCCTTGCTGACTGGGCCGCAGTTGCAGCCTATCTGCTATTTACCCTGCTGCAGGGATTGTATTTTCGCAAGCGCTCTAGCGGAAGCACCGCTGACTATTTTGTTTCTGGGCGCAGCGCGGCTTGGTGGCTGATTGGCACTTCGATGGTGGCAACCACGTTTGCCGCCGACACGCCTTTAGTTGTTACCGGACTGGTTTACAGATTCGGAATCGCCGGGAACTGGATCTGGTGGAGCATGCTTCCGGCCGGCATGATGACCGTTTTTCTTTTTGCCAGACTTTGGGTTCGCGCAGGACTTCTGACGGATGTTGAGTTTGCCGAGATGCGCTATGCGGGCAAGCCAGCCGCATTCCTCCGCGGATTCCGTGCCCTGTATCTGGGATTACTGATCAACTGCGTGATACTAGGCTGGGTCACGAAAGCCATGACGACGATTGTAAGCGTCGTCATGGGGCTCGACGACCGCGTTTCGCTTGCTCTTTGCGTTTTCTTTTTGATTCCGTTCACGGGCTTGTACGTCTCGCTGGGCGGTCTTTGGGGAGTGCTGTGGACCGATTTATTTCAATTTGTCCTAAAGATGTGCGTGGTGATCGCCGTCGCGTGGTACGGAGTGCGCGACGCCGGTGGAATGACGGAGTTGCTTTCGAAGCTCGCTGCGATGCAGAGGTCTGCGGGGGCGGGAGCCGGGACTATTACGTCCTTCTTTCCTGATTTTTCGCGCGGCCTCGCCAGCGAGGCTTTGTGGACCATCCCAGTCATCACTTTTTGCGTATATCTAGGTGTGCAATGGTGGGCGTTCTGGTATCCCGGGGCGGAGCCGGGGGGCGGAGGTTACGTCGCGCAAAGAATTTTGAGCGCGCGCAACGAACGCGAAGGTCTGCTTTCGGTCTTATGGTTCAATTTCGCCAACTATGCGCTGCGCTCCTGGCCATGGGTAATAGGCGCGCTCGCTGTAGTAGTGTTATATCCGAACCTTGCGCAGCCAGAATCTGGCTACATACGGCTGGCCGTCGATCATCTGCCACGTGCGGCGCGCGGGCTGCTGGTGGCCGGGTTCCTGGCGGCATTTATGTCCACAATCGCTACGCACCTGAACTGGGGCAGTTCTTATCTCGTTTCGGATTTTTATCGGCGGTTCGTGCGGCGAGACGCCACAGAAAGCCATTACGTCTCGATTTCGCGCTGGACGACAGCGCTGCTCGTTATTGTGGGAGCATGCGTCTCTTGGGAACTCGTTTCGATACGCGCAGGTTGGCAGATTTTATTGGAGGTAGGAGCGGGAACCGGCAGCGTATATCTGCTTCGTTGGTATTGGTGGCGGATTAATGCTTGGAGCGAAATCGCTGCGATGACGACTGCGCTAATTGTATCGGTCTCGTTTCGCGCCATTTTGCCATTCAGCGGCTCCGAGCCGGCTGTTTTCGCCAAACAGACTCTGGCAACCACGCTGATAACTACGGCGGTGTGGCTGCTGGTAACTGTTCTGACGCCGGCCGAGCCTGATGATACCCTCATGAGGTTCTACCGCCGAGTCAGGCCGGACGCATCCGGCTGGAAGCCGATCGCGGCAGTTGTAAAAGATGTGTCACCGACTAAAGACTTGGGCCGTAATCTGGTAGACTGGGTAATCGGCTGTGCCATGGTTTATGCCGCACTTTTCGGCGTGGGCAAGTTTTGCATACTGGAATTCTGGCAGGGGTTTCTGTTCATGGCAGTTTCTATTTCTTGCGCCGCATTCATCTATCGGAGTCTGAATCGAGCCTACTGATAGCCGGTCTTTTTATTGGGGCAAATAGAACGAACCGGCCCGGCATGTATTCATAGCCTTGATAAAAAGCAACAAAGTGCAAATCGACGTGAGAGATTGCTCGGAGTCGGGGTATTATGCGCAGTCACGCCAAAAAACTGAGGGGAGACTAGATGAGGATTGCCAGCGTTGCGAGTGCGTTTCCAGAATATTACTACGACCAGCAGGTATTGACCGAAGCTCTCAAGAACGATTGGCGCCATCGGCTGCCCAATCCTGACATCCTGGATCGCCTGGATGAGAGCATGAAAGTGGAGGGCCGTTATCTCGTTCGCCCGATCGATTTTTACGAGAGCTTGACGACGTGGGGACAAGCCAATAACGCCTGGATCGAACACGCGCTCGAGTTGGGAGAGAGAGCGCTGTGCAAGGCCCTGCATGGCGCCGGCCTGAAGCCGAAGGATCTCAGCGCGATTTTCGTAACATCCGTCACTGGAATCGCCGCTCCTTCAATCGACGCGCGGCTGGTGAATCGAATTGGGCTTTCGACCAATATCAAACGCATACCGATATTTGGTCTGGGTTGCGTCGCAGGCGCGGCCGGCATTGCCCGTGCGGCCGACTACGTGCACGGCTATCCGGACCAAGCGGCTGCTTTACTGTCTGTCGAGCTGTGCTCGCTGACCCTGCAGCGCGACGATCTTTCCATGGCGCACTTGATTTCGGCGCTTCTGTTCGGCGACGGTGCGGCGGCGACGATCGTAGTCGGGTCGAATAGAAAGTCCGAGGGACCGGAGATTCTTGCAACGAAATCCATCTTCTACCCGCACACCGAAAGGGTGATGGGCTGGGACATCTCGGAAAAAGGCTTCCGCATCGTACTATCACCGGAAGTGCCGGATACGGTGGTAAAGCATCTGGGCAAAGATGTGGACGCGTTTCTGGCCGAGCAAGGCCACAAACGAAGCGACATCAAGACCTGGGTCATGCACACCGGCGGTCCAAAGGTGCTGGAAGCGACGGCTACGGCTCTGGACTTGTCAGAAAAGGATTTGGCAGCATCGTGGGAATGCTTGCGCAAGGTTGGCAACATTTCGTCTACTTCCGTACTTCTGGTGCTCGAAGATGTTTACATGAACCGGCGGCCAGAGCCTGGATCGCTGAGTATTCTCGCGGCGATGGGACCCGGGTTTTGTTCCGAACTGGTCCTTCTGAGATGGTGAAAGGGGCCCCGTTTGTCGAAGTGCGCGGACGTCCTGGTTATCGGAGCAGGACCTGCCGGCATCGCTACTGCGATTGCGGCGAACCTAAAGGGACTCCGCGCTACGGTTCTCGATTGCAGAAAACCTCCGATTGAAAAAGCCTGCGGTGAAGGGTTGCTTCCCGGAGCCGTCGCAAACCTGCGTATTCTCGGAATTGATTTGAATTCGTGCCACGGATTTCCATTCCGTGGCATTTGTTTTTCTGATGGCAAATATTCCACAAGCGCGATAATTGCCAACGGCACGGGATACGGCATACGCCGCTCCACGCTGCACTCGATGCTGGTCGAACGAGCGACTCAGCTCGGAGTGTCATTCCACTGGGGCGTGCGCGTTTCAGGATTTGATGAACGAGGCGCTCTAGTAAACGGCGCGCATTTCCCATGCAAGTGGCTAGTCGGCGCCGATGGACAAAATTCCAGCGTGGGCAAATGGGCGAATCTGAGTTCGCGGCGGCCGCATCTCTCGCGTTTCGGATTCTCCCGTCATTACTCTTCGTGTCCCTGGACCGATCTGGTTGAAGTTCACTGGGGTCCGGGCTGCCAGATTTTTGTCACGCCCACGGGCGCTCAGGAACTTTGCGTTGCCCTTCTATCGCACGACCCGCGATTGAGAATCGACCGCGCTTTAGTTCACTTTCCAGGGATAGCGAAGAGGTTGGAGCGCGCCCGTCCGCTCAGCGCCGAACTAGGGGCCGTAAGCGCCTTGGGACGCGCGCACAGCGCGGCCCGCGGGCACGTGGCGCTGGTGGGCGATGCGTCATTCACGGTGGATGGAATTGCGGGATTCGGATTGAGCCTCGCGTTTGAACAGGCGATACATTTAGCGGACGCTCTAGCCCGCAAAGATTTGGCGTGCTACCAAACCGCGCATCGCGAGATCTCTAAAGCGCCATGGCGCATGACGCGTCTGCTATTGCTGATGGACCAGAGCGTTTGGCTAAGACGGAAAGTGCTCCGCCTGTTCGCCCTTAAGCCCGCGCTGTTTTCGAGAATGATGTCCGCCCACATGGCCGAAACCGCCCAGGATGGTTTGAAGGCGAAGGATATGATCGGACTTGGCTGGCAAGTCTTGCGGGCTTGATCTCTCGGTAGCCACGCGCAGCCTTGGATAACTGTTCTGTAAGCTAATTCTCGCCGCCGAAGGCGCCGTTTCACTTGTGTCCTTTCTCCGCTTCTAGTTTCCTCAGATTTTCGATTCGTGCCTGAATGCTGCCCCAAAAAAACCCGGCTTCGATTTCTCGAAGCCGGGCGTGCAAAGAAGCGGAATGAGACTTAGCTAGCTTTGTGGTGGTTTTTCTTTGTCTTTCGGTTCCTTAGGCGGTTTCGACTCCTTTTCCTTTGCCGGCGGGTTCGGCTTCTTCGTCTCTGCCGCCGGCGGGTGAGGAGCGGGCTTCGCTTCGGATGGCGAGGTTTGTTTCGGCGGATTTTCGCGCGCCGGCGGCTTGTTAGGCGTCGGCTTTTCTGCAGGCGCCGCATTCGTATGTGCCGGCGGTGGATTCTCGTGTGTCGGTGGCGGAGTCCGATTAGGCGGCGGTGCCGGCTTATTTGCTTCATTTGTCCGCGCAGGCGGTTGATTTTCGCGCGTCGGCGGCTGAGTGCGGGCTGGCGGCGCTGTTGGCCGGTTGGGCTGCGCTTCATTTGGCCTTGCCGGCGGCTGATTTTCCCGTGGCTCATCCGTGCGGGCCGGTGGTTCGGCTCGATTAGCCGGAGGCGCCTCACTTGTTGTCCTATTCGCCGGAGCCGGTCTTTCAGCAGGAGCCGCATTCGGGCTGCGGGGCTGAGCTGCGGGCGCACGCCCTGCGGAAGGCTCGGCTGGTCGATTAGCTGGCTGTGCTCCCGTTCGAGCTGGCGGCTGCGACGTAGCTGGCTTCGCATTCGCCATCGAGCGATAAGCCGTTCGCGGCGCTGGCTTGGTTTGGCCGACTGGAATTGCACGTGCCGAAGGAGCCATCTTCGTCACGACTGGCCGGCTGGCAAGGGTCGCGGGAGGCCGCGACGATGGTTTTGCCGCAGCATTCGGTCCCGCGATAGCTCTCGGAGTGGGAGCGATCGCCGCGGTCTGCACCACGCGTGCGTGTTGAATTTCTTGAGCGTTCACTTGCACGGCCGCCCTACCTACCGGTTCGCCGTTCTGGAATGCAGTCTTTGAAACAGCCGTTACTGCCCCTGGCGAGCTTTGGTACATGTAAGTTCGATTCACGGTCACGTTCGTCGTTCGATTGATGACCGTTGTGTTGTAAACATTTGTAATTTCCGTTCGGTTGACGATTCGCGTGTTGGTGATATTGACGTTTGTCATGTAAACCGCGCTCACATGATAAGACGGAATCCAAACGTCGCGCGGACCTAGCGGAAACCAAGCTACCCCCACTCCGGCTGCGCCCCCGATTTCGATAGATGCAGCGAAGCCTCCCCCTCCCACGAATGCTACCAGCGCTGGTGCATATATGGGCCGCACATATACGGCTCCGACGACTGCGACTGGGCCAGGCACCCATCCCCAACCGCCTCCTACCATAGCCCAACGTCCGTAGTGGAATGGCGCGAAGCCCCAAGGTTCATCTTCTACCCAAGTCCAGCCCCATGGCGCCACGAAAGCCCAGTGTCCGTAATGATAGGGTGCCCAGCCCACGGCGACGCCATTCGGAAACCAAACGTGCCCATACGTCGGGTCGTCACGCCACGTGCCATGATCGTCCAAATCTTCGTAACCGATGACATCTCGGGAGACATACTGCGCTGACGCAAAATGGTCTTCACGCTGATCGCGCTTAAGATTCCATTGCTGAAAGTCGTCCGGCTCCGGGAGGGCCTCGGCGTCATAACTGACTTCGTCGGTACCGGAGAAGATGTATTGCTGCCCGCGAGCGACGTTGTACGCTTGTCCGCCCGCGGTTACTTCGCCATCGCCATTTTCTACGCTGACAATGCTTGAGCTTCCATCCGCATTCACATCCACGCGATATTCGCCTGGACGCAGAATCGAGAAGGCCATATTCGGAGTGTCGATCTCGTAGTTCTCGTTATCTTCGAGATGCAGCACTCGGAGATCCGCCGAGCCTTGCGCTACTTGGATCTGAACCGCTTGGTCAGTCAAGTTCAGGAAGGAAACCGCCGTCTGAGCTGAGATACGCAGCACGCTGCCGCCCAGGTGCAGCTCCCCTCGAGAGTCTTGGTCGGCCCAGAGTTGATCCCCGGTAGTGAGCGGGCGGTTGGGGTTAGCATCCAGCCAATCTGAGGTGCCGGCCGGCTGGAAGGAGATAGAGCCTTGGATAAAGTTGAGTCGTGCGACCCTGCTGGGAGGATCGGCGTCTTGTTGATCTGCGTCTTGAGCTCGGGCGACGCCTGGCAGTAAAAGCAGAAGCGCAGCTGCTAAGAGCATGAGCGCGAATTGAGAAAGTGTGCTGGAACGATGCTTGTTCAAGGGCTCTCCTTATTGTGCGTTTTTTTCTCTGCAAACTGGCCCACCAATTGGGACTCAGAGGCCGGGAAGGGGTACGGTCCAGAAGCGTCCTAATTGTGCTACCGCACAGTCATGCTGCGGCAGCTACTCCGGTCCCCAGTATCATCTTAAGCAAGACGGTCCACAATGCTATCCACTAAATACCCTATTTCGCGGTTCCGTTTTTCACCGAACTAGATGCACTTTCCCTAAACACTAGAGCAGAAGGGATGTTGTGGCGCTTCGAGCCAATCGAGGTATTCCCAGTGGGAGCGACAACGTCGGAAGACCCTCTGGCGCCGACCCCCTGAGAGACCGGCGCCAGATGTATGTTGCATGCGCAACTGAACTACGCAAAACTGCGAGCAGAAGTGAAAAGCCTGCCTATTTTCCACCGCCGGCAGTTGGTGCTGCCGGTGGCGGGTTGAAGTTAAACATCCCGAACAGATCGCTCAGCGCAGGGCTGTTCTGTGGAACGTACGGATTTGCCCCGCTTACCTTCGGATTGGGGAGGTTGTCGCGGCTGCGCTTTGTGATCGGTCCCAGCTTCCAGTTTCGTTCGATGAACTTCAGGAGCGAAACATGGTCACCGTAGAGATGCGAGACGTGTCCACCCTGCGTGTACTGCGAAATGACCAGCAGGGGTATACGCGTGCCATCTCCGAAGAAGTCAAGTGGTTGAACGTAGCCCGAGTCGTAGTAACCGCCGCCTTCGTCGAAGGTGACGAAGATCGCAGTGTTTTGCCACAGTGCCGGATTGGCCTGCACTGCCTCCACGATCTTCTTGACGAAACCTTCGAACAGATCGAGTTTCGAGGATGCTGGATGGCCGTCGACGAATCCGCTCGGCTTGACGAAGGAAACGGCTGGCAGATTTCCTTTCGCAATGTCCTCATACAGGTTCTCGGTGTCCTGCAAATGAGCGGTGCGAACGGCTGCGTTGGTCATGATGGAAGTTGAATACTGGAATGGGTTGCAGATATTGCAGTATTCATCGCTCAGCGTGCCAAAGTCCCCGTAGTTCAGTTGGTACTTGTCCTTGAGATAGCGATTCCACTGGTCGCCGTAGTACTTCCAGGAAATATCGGCTTCCAAAAGTTCGTCGCCGATGTTTCGTACTGACGACGGAGGAATCGTGAACGGAGTGTTGAAGACCGTGTTGTCGGTGTAAGCGTTGGAGCCGTCTCCAAAGTAACCGGGATTGTAATTATTGAGCAAATAGTAGTGTTGCGGATCGCAGTTGGGATCGATCTTGGTCGGCAATTGGCTGAGGTAGTCAAGTATGGTGGCTACACCGGGCTGATTAATGTCTGAACAGTTGGTGTAGGTTCCCCCGCCGTAGACGGCCGATCCAAAGCCGCCGCCGCCGTACCCATCTTCGGTGTACCAGTTATTTGAGCCGGGCGCCGGGTTGGGATTCTCGATTTCATTCACAGTCCCCTGATCGAGTGTATTTGGATATACCACGGTTTTTTCCGGAGGAACTGCGGGATTGCCGTTGCCATCGCTGAACCAGATTGCGTCGCCGGTGCCAAGCGCGACGTGGTTTGCGCCCGTACCGCCCATGATCGACTGGTGGAAATTGTCATCCAGGGTGTATTGCTGCGCCAGTTGTAACATGTAAGGCGCGTCACCCTTCTGTACGTTGTAAAAGCCCATGGCCGCCGAGCCTTCGCCTGTGGTCAGCTCGGTAAAGGGCTTTGGCACCGGCAACCCGTTCGTTCCCGCTCCGACGGTGATTTCGACGTAGGGGAACAGGTCGGCCTTACATCCGCTCGGATTCGCTTCCGTCGCGTAATCGATATTGCAATCGAGTTGCTGCCACATCTGATAGAAGCGGTGCACAGGGCTCGCGGAGTACGTATCGTAAGCCATGCCATCGGTGAGTTGGAAAGGTCCCGGCGGAAGATTAAAGACATTGTCAATGCGAGTGTCGGGAGTGAACTTCGGAAGCCCGGTGCCGCCAGTGGTCAGGAACTTCAAATAATTCCCGGGCAAGGCTGTTTCATCTTTCGCTGCTTCGGCTACAGTAGCCACCGGCGGGTCGGTAGGGGCGCCAGCCGTGAGAGGCGTTGGCAGGACGGGGTAGATTGACTTATCTCCGGGACTCAGCAAGAAAGGATCTGGCTTCTTGTCGATGGCCGAATAGGTGATAGCGATCGAGAAATTCGGCCCTGGTGTGCCGTCTGCGTTGACAATTCCTTCCGAGAGAAGATTGTGAACTTTCTCTCCGGTTGCCGGCTTGTAAGTCGCATAGACGTGATCGAAACTCCGATTTTCTCCGATGATCACGATTACGTGCTTGATTGGAGAAGTCGTATTACCGTCGTTGCTTTGCGCTTGAGCCGAATTGGCCAAAGGACCACCCACCGTGAACTGAAAAAGCGCAAGCGATGTCAAAGCGATGCGTAGAAAATCTATCGACTTCGAAGCGAAATACCTGTAGGACATGCATCCTCCTCTTTCTTTATGCGGTTTCTACCGCAGGACTTCGTTGATAGTCCCTCAGTGTTGCTGTCAAATGTTTCTTGCGTGAATGGACGAAGTAACTTGGGTAAATGAACAGTAATAAACGCGGGATTAAAGCCGCCAAGAATTTTTGCAGATGTCATCCATCGGAAATATTCGCAAAATGGAATTCAGAAGAATTCTGTCCGCGGGGAGTCCCACTCGAACTTGGCAAGCTTACCTTTGGTTAACTGCGCTGGTTCGGGGGGGGGAATTCTTCGTTGGAAGTGTGCGGGCGGCGGTTTTGGTGTCGCCGGCCGGTTCTACCCGGATCAATCCCATCATCCCCCCGTCTTCGTGCTCCAACAGATGGCAATGATATACGAAGGTCCCGACTGCATTGGGATCGCGAAAATCCAATCGTATCTTTACACTGGGATATTGAAGTGTCCTGCGGTCATAGAACGGCACATTGATCGTGTCGCGCAGAAAAGGCTCATTCGCGGGAATCCCGAACCAATCGAGCAGCATGAAGTGCACTTGGTGGATGTGAAACGCGTGCAATTCGGTGGAGCGGTTCTCGATTATCCAATCCTCCACATCTCCTTGCTTCACAATGATATTAGGAACATCCGAGCTTGGATTGAATGGTGTCGGCACTTGTCTATCGACAGTGAGATAAAAGGTAGTTGCACTGTTGGGATCGTTCGGATCGAGCAATTTCTCAGAGAAGTACAATCTACGCGTACGCACAGGCGCTACGTCGCCTAACCACGGAAGGCCAGCAGGGGCCAGTGGCTTGGGTGATGTCTCTAGCCTGGAACGCGGCTCAGGTGCATCCTCCGCGGGCACGATTGAGGCAATCGCGCGATTTGGATCGTTCTCGCCGCCTACACCGGTATCCACAGTCCGTGTCACGAACAATCCTGTGACTCCGGCCGGCGGACCTTTTATGATGAATTCCACTCGGCCGCCTGGAGGGATTCCAATGCGGTCACGCCACAGCACACTATTGGCCGCGACGCCGTTTGTGTTCACAGGCACTCCGTCAAGAGCGACAATTCCAATTTGTTGCGGCCTGCGGCCATACAATATTTCCAAATTTAAATACGTAATAGCCGACGCATTCAACACACGCCAGAATTGACGCTCGTTTGGTTTCATCTTGAGCACAGCAGTCGGATAATCGGGATATGGGACGGGCACGAAATTGATGGAAAGATCCTTTGCGGGTTTCCCGAAACCCGTGCCGGTGTTTGCGGCGTCACCGTCATGATCGATCAGCATCTTCGGCACGACCGGTTCCGATTTATTGGGCGGAGCGTTTGGGTTTAATAAATCCTGATCGCGTATGACCAGCACGCGCTCTGGCAAACCTGCTACTTCCGGATTCGCCCTCTCGATTCCTTCTATGATCATCGCTCCTGACAGGCCCGCTAGGACCTGGGCTTTGCTAAAGCCATGTATGTGCGGGTGATACCAATACAATCCCGGCGGCTCGTCCTCTGGAATACGGAACCTATATTCGAAGGGGGGATCGTCTGGTTGGATCGATGTTTTGAGAACCTCGTCTTCGTGGCACTTGGGAGGAACGGTCAATCCATGGAAGTGGACATTGGTTGACGTCAACGTCATCGCACCGCTCAAACACGGATCATCGTTGGTCTTAGCACTCGGCTGGCTGTGATGCGGTTTGGAAACGCCCGTCGCATATTCCGAGCCCGTCAAGGCATTCTTCAAATTCAGGATGAGCAGATCGCCCGGACGCAGCCGCAAAGTGGGCGACTGGCTCCCGTCATCGGCGACGTAACAGAATCGAGCCGGTTCCCCCGTCTCGCTCGCATTGTGAACCGCCAAATTAACCCTCAGAACGCCGCCTTGACTTCGCAGATCTCGAGCTTCAGCTACAACGCTTCCTACCGGCGGACGGGCGCAAACGCTATTCGGCGTTTGTTGGGCGTAAACCTCCGCGTGGACGGAACCGAAGGACAGGCTGGCCAAACCGAGCGCACAGATTTGCGGAATTCTGAAGATCATCGTGGGGATAGCTCGGTCGAATAAGTGCGGAGTCTCCGTTTTTTACGAATCTTGAGCCGGCGCGGTCAGCTGTTACTTAGCCTCGTAAAGGCCCAGAAAAGAACCGCCGCCAAGCATATGGACGCAGGAAGTGTGAGCACCCAGGCCATCAAGAGATTTTTAACTGTACCCCATTGGAGCCCTGAATGATTGGCAGCCATGGTGCCTGCCACCCCGGAAGAAAGCACGTGCGTGGTGCTGACGGGCAATCCAAACCCATCGGCAGCTCCAATGGTTGCCATCGCCGTGATTTCCGCCGCCGCTCCCTGCGCGTAGGTTAAATGTGCTTTCCCGATTTTCTCGCCTACCGTTACAACAATCCGCTTCCAGCCGATCATGGTGCCAAGCCCCAACGCAATGGCCACCGCGACCTTTACCCAAGCCGGGATAAATTTGGTCGCGGTATCAATGTGCTTCTTGTAGTTATCGATCACGGCCGCATCGGCGGTCGAAAACTGCGGCTGCGCTGTTTTCTTCATAAGGCGCAGCGCCTCACTCACTACGTACATATCATTTCGAAAGTTGCGAACCCTGTCCTGCGGGACGGCTTTGAGTTCCTTGTACTGGGCGGTTTCCGCACCGATTCCGCCCACGAGTTCCCGCAGCGCAAGCATCGTGTTGGGCGTGAATTGTTTCGAGCGAATGTAATCGGTAACCTCGTCCCTGGCATCGCCGATCACGGCGCTGGGAGAAACGTAGTGCCCTAGAACATCCGCGGTTTGAGTGGAGACCGCAACGAAATCCTGGGACTGGGAATACGTCACGGCGTGATTCACGGCATAGGCCGTCGGCACCGTGCCAATGAGGATGAGCATGATGAGCCCCATGCCCTTCTGCCCGTCGTTGGAACCGTGAAAAAAGCTTACGCCTGTGCAGGTGGTCACGAGCAGGGCGCGAATCCAGAAAGGAGGCGGCGCATCTCCAACCGGAGCAGCATAGAGCGCCTTATTGGGAATCAACTTTCGCATGAGTATCAGCAGTCCGCCTGCCACAACGAAGCCAACGATCGGTGAGAGCACCAAGGATTTTCCGATGTTCGCCGCCTGTCCCCAATCCACGCCGCTGGTGCCGGACTTCACCGACATTAATTGATTTGCGATACCCACGCCGATAATCGAGCCGATTAAAGTATGGGAGCTTGAGGATGGCAGGCCGAAATACCAGGTGCCCAGGTTCCATATGATCGCGGCGACCAATAGAGCAAACACCATCGCGAATCCGGCTTTGCTTCCGACTTGCAAAATTAACTCCACAGGCAGCAGTGAAACGATGCCGAACGCGACGGCTCCGCTCGAGAGAACAACCCCGATGAAGTTCCACATTCCGGACCAAACCACAGCCACGTGCGGTTCTAATGAATGCGTATAGATCACGGTGGCCACCGCGTTGGCGGTGTCGTGGAAGCCATTCACAAACTCAAATCCCAGTGCAATTAGAAGCGCGACGCCCAGCAAAATATAAGGGCCAACCGAGGTGGCATGCATTTGCGAGAGGTCTGACAGCAGGTGCGCTCCGGCGTAGATCAGGCCAACGATCAATGCAACTCCGAAGACCAGCATGCCGATCTTGCCAGGTCCGGCCCCAATCTTTGCGTCCAGAGCGGTTGTTCCTGTCGCCATCATCACCTCATGATCCTTGGAATTTGAGTCTGCAACTCGCCAAACCCAATTCGCCGTGTATGTACGGGATCGAGCTAGGAGGTCTGAAACCTACTGGGTGTTTGTTAATGTCGTGTTACAGATGTGTAAAGACTGCCGGACGTCCGGCACCAAAGATTAGTTTGCAAGCGCGGTCGCTGCCGTCGGTTCAGCTCGCTTGAATCGCAGTCCTGCGCCCGCGGTCTGGCCTTCCGCGGATAGAGCGTTTTGCAATTGCGGGCGCAAGCTCGCCGTGATATATCCACATCCTTGGTTGCACAACCGGCAATACCTCATTCTTCCGCCGAGACTTCCCGGTTGATTGAAGTAGTACTTAACTTCTCCGGTTTGCGTGTCAATCAGGACCTAGCGGTCGAACCACGCTGGATGTTGTGTCTAGGGCAGGTGGAGCATACAATGCGCGAGACAGGGGTCAAATCGGAAATTCCAGTTAAGTTGCGAAGACAATGAGGAGAGAACTGGCCATGAAGAAATTCTCATGCGCAGCGCTGGTGCTCACGTTCGTGCTTGTCAACATCCATCCGGTTTCTGCTCAGGTTCAAGGTCAATGGACAAGTAGCGGGGGCATGCAGACCGGCCGTGAGCTAAATGCCCAGGTGCGGGTGGCCGGGGGAAAGGTTCTCTCGATAGGAGGAGTCGATAACAGCGGTAACATTCTCAGTTCAGCGGAGGTCTATAACCACACGTCTGGAAAGTGGGCCCTCACCGGCAGCATGGCTGAGCCGCGGGAATCGTTTCCCGCCGTCGTATTGACGGATGGAAAGGTACTGGTCTCAGGCGGAGTGAGCACCGGCAACGTTGTTCTGTCGGCCGCTGAGTTGTACGACCCGACGACGGGGGCGTGGAGTTCGGCTGGCTCCCTGTCTGTGGCTCGCACTGGGCATACCGCTACCTTGTTGCCGGGTGGGAAGGTCTTAGTGACCGGCGGCTGTACAGAACTCACCTGCAGCCCTGCCACGGCGGTGAGCGAACTCTACGATCCAACGTCCAACAGCTGGTCAACAACAGGCAGCCTCAACACAGGTCGATATTCTCACACCGCCGTGCTTCTGAAAACCGGGAAGGTGCTGGCCGTCGGAGGTTCTCCGGGCCTTACTTCCTGCGAACTGTACAACCCCACCGCAGGCACATGGAGCAACGCTGCCAGCACCAATGCGGGTCGCTACCTCAATACCACCACTGTTCTTGCGGACGGCAAGGTGCTGGTGGCTGGCGGTGCCAACGGTAGGTTCCCCGTGAATTCTGCGGAAATCTACGAGCCGACTGCGAATGCCTGGACGCTCACCGGGAACATGGCGAGCGGGCGCTATGCTCACACGGCAGCACTTCTCCCGGACAGCACCGTTGTGGTGGCGGGAGGGATAGGGCAGTCGATCAGCTGCGGAAAGGATTGCACGGGTTACATCCCTTTTTCAAAGGTAGAGATTTACAACGAGGCCACGGACACGTTCAGTGCCACAGCACCTCTGAGTCAAGCGTTAGCGTATCATTCGATGACTCTGCTAACCACAGGAAGGGCTCTGGAGAACGGTGGTATCGGGACTACCGCTGTCTGTTGCGTGGTCGAGAGCACCGCCTCGTTTTATACCCCGCTGACCCTGTCGTTTTCCGCTTCCAGCCTGAACTTCGGCTTCTTGCAAATGGGGCTCACCAGCGCTTCCGAGACGGTGACGGTAACCAACGGCAGCAATCACTCGGTGAAGTTCACCACCATCACGCACAGCGGAGACTTCTTCCAGAGCAACACTTGTCCCGACCCAGGCACTCTCAACGAGAGCGAAAGCTGCACGATCACCGTGAGTTTTTCGCCGACTGCCGCAGGGCTCCGGAATGGAGCTGTCACGCTTAAAGACAACTCCCCTGGCAGTCCGCAGCAGACGATCGCTCTTAGCGGGACCGGCGGGGCGGGCGCACTGGTCTTTACAACGACCAGCCTGAACCTGGGGAGCGTCGTTCCCGGTTTCGGCATCACGCAAAGTGCAACTCTCATCAATGATGACTCGGTATCCGTAAACATCACCGGCGTCAGCATCACTCCCAGCGGCACTACATTCTCCTCGAGCAACAACTGCCCCAGCACGCTCAACCCACAACAGACTTGCGTATTTCAGATCACCTTCACGCCACCGGATTCGGGGCCGTTTAGCGCGACACTAACCGTGACGGACAGCGGGACAGGAGCCCCGGCAACCCTCTCGCTTTCGGGCACGGGCACAGATTGAACCAATTTGCATCAAATACTTAAACAGGCACTTGAGGGTGGGAGATACCCCGCGGAGGATTCCCGGAGTTAATAATCAAGGCCAATTATGGCCTTGCTCCAGGCACACATCTGGGCCCTTATGAAATCCTCGCTCCGCTGCGCGCTGGCGGAATGGGGAAGGTTTTACTGGGCTTCAAATCGCGCGATAGACGATGCCTTGTCTGTGTGCCTTCTCCAGCGCGAAACGCCGAAGCGCGCGACGCCACATGCGGGGCAGAAACTGCCGTGAAAGAGCGCTCGAGCTTGACCCAACGCAATCGAAGCCGGAAACAAACGCATCCAACGGGGGCATACCAGGTAGACGCAGGCGCTCATTCATTCAGCCCTTATGGCGTGGTGTTCGTTGCATCCAATCCGGACGGCGCCGGTATATACGTTGACGACACCTTCGTCGCAAAAGCCCCGGTGACATTGAACCTGAAGCCAGGACAGCACTACGTTCGAGCGTTTCTGACCGATTACAAGAATTGGTCTCAGCTCATCACAATTGCTGCCGACTCAGAAGGGCATATCACAATCGCGCTAGAGAGATCGAACTAAGACATGCCTGACAAGCTGAACGGGCAGTGGATCGGTACATACGCTGGCACCGACAACGGGGCAATCCACCTCAACATCGATGAGAATGAGTCGAACTATGGAGGTGTGGCATATCTTTTTCCCGAAAATCCGCAGCTTCCTACGGTCGTCGTTTACTTCTCAACTTCGAATAAGGATAGAGAATTTTCCTTTCGGACAGCAATGATTCAAGTGATTGACCGCGAATCACTGAATGCTGTCTCGTGGGAGAGCGTTGCGGCCAAATATCCCGAGGGTACGACGTGTAACCTATGTCTCCGGGCCGGACCCGGAAAGGAATGGTGCGCCCGGGGGGATTCGAACTCCCGACCTTTTGGTTCGTAGCCAAACGCTCTATCCAGCTGAGCTACGGGCGCATCTTTGTTTGCAACGACATACAGACTACCAGAAAATAGCTTGGGCACATTTGAATTATTTCTCTGAAGAAATCACAGTGGCTGTAAGCAACTTGGGATTAGTCTCGGCTGTGACCCGTGGCTTGGAACAATCGAGGAAAGCTCGTAAACTTAAGCGTGCTATTTAAGCCGACAATTAAGGTCGGAGACTTTGCGAATTGTCTTGTAAGGGAACACGTGGCTATTTTTGGTCGGGATAGGCTCGACCACATCTGCAACCAGTTTGATTTGCGCTTCAGGGACGAGCCTTCGTATATTCAAGCGTTCTACGAGTTGCAGGCTTTTGGCTTGTATTCAATCATCGATGGGGTCAAAACTCAGTGCGGCTATGATTTGCGGACGGTAATCCTAGCCACCTTGAATGAGCTCTTCGAAGAGATAAGTGGGCCGAATTGGGAGATGATGTGGCACCGTGTCGCGGAATATGAAGAATTTGGTAAGCAAGCTCCAACAGGAGGGCTTGCAGCACAGCGAATTTTTGACCAACCTCCAGGTGTCATTCAACCTACCTCAATGGAAGCGTACGACCTTAGTCATACTATGAACAGGTGCTACATTGACGCTGTGAAGGCAATAGAGGGATTATTCAAGGAGTATAAGGTTGCCATTCCAACAGACTAGACTAATTTTCATTAATTGGTTTTCTCTATTTCTCTGAAGAAATCACCTCAAATCCACGTAGAGCCTTAACCTTGTCAAACCTGATGGCCTTTACAAGTTTGGAGACTTCCTTGGGGAAGTTCATTTTAGTTAGCTTCGGCTCGGCGCTATTGACGGTCGGGATGGCTGCAATGAGTATTGCCTCTAGCTCGTTTCGGCCTTTTTCGTCTGGCACCGCAAAGGCCGAGAATAAATTCCAAAAGTTATAGTAGCGGCCTTGTGGTCTGATTGCATGACGACGGAGCCTTTTGAACAATGAAACCTGAGTTTTTCCGACGTAGTAGGGATGCTCATCTCGGTAAAGGATATACACGCCCTTCTCCCTTAGAAAGGGAATTTGCGAAGCCAGCGGAGTTTTTCCCTTTCTCATGTCAAAAATCTCCCTAGGCCACATGCGTGCATATCCCGTAACAAGCCCGCCTCGTTTGGTCATCACTCTCCCCTATTTCTCTGAGAAAATTACCTCAAATCCACGCAGTACGGAAGTCTAGTTTGGTCGCTCTGCACCATGCTCTGCCTCTTTTTCCTGTCTCAAGATACTACTTATGGTGCTTTTGATGTCTGCGCAGTCTCTAAGTTCTCCAAATCCATTTCCTCCAGAACCTTGTTTGCCCCATGTAATGTAGTAGTCGGGAAGCCATTCTTTGCAAAACGGCTGACTTTCAGTGTTTCCAAATCCATCTTGATACGTCAGCTCGCCACGAAGAATGTAGGTTGTCTTACCAGGCCAATCCTTCGGCCATTGGTAGCGCACACCCAATTGTTTTGGTTTCCACGGCGTAATCCAAAAATGCGAGAAGTCTCCTCCATCGCCCTTGAGAGGAGGTATCTGGACTTCAAAATGCAAGGATGTACCAACAGGAGTACCGTCAGGGAGCGTAGCCTCTGTTGCATCCAGTTTAAAATGATTGTCGGGGGCTGCGACATGCCCCCTGTTTGCAAGGCTTACCGTGACGTTTCCAATGTTATTAAAGTTAATGTTCCAATCTAGAATCGCCTTTTGAGTGCCAACCAATTGCTGCCGATTTATAAAAGTCTGTTGTTGCAATTCCGTCAATTGCCCGTTCATGACGCTCCATTGCAACGCTGCGAAAACGGTGTATGCAATCCCTGTCAGAGCGATTACAACCGTGAATCCTGCGATAATTTGATTGCTGGAGATGTGTTGCGCAATGTGGTTCCACCAGAACTGCATTCTTTCCCCAAGTTGTTTAAGAAATATCTTGGGGTCTTCTATGTCGCTATTCTGTGTGGAAAGTTCAGGGATGTGGCTATCGGTGTCGTTTGTTTCTTTGTTGGGGCTATCATCCATTACGTCGGCTTCTCGCCTTCAATAAGTTTGGTGTGGACATCAATCGTTTCGGTTTGGGCACCAATCCATTTAGCTTGGGCATCAATCGCTTTAGTTTGGGCCTCAATCGTTTTGTTATGGGCAGCAACCACATCAATAAGTTTGTTTATTAGGACGTAGATATTTGTTATTTCGTCGGTTGTCTGAACGATGCTTCGCATAAGAATAACGTAGGCCAATGAAGCGGTTCCAAGCGCGATGTTAAGTATGTACCCGCGTGTGATTGGCCCTGTCTGTAGCATTAGGTGTGTCAGTATGGAAACCTCTACGATGACACTTACTATGAAAACCCCATTAACCCAATTTCTCTGGATGAACCGTGTCGCGGGATATGGAGGTGGAATTACGGGAACAGACGGGTCTAACCGACGTAGTTCTATCTGCCGCATCTGTTTCCGATGAAGAGCAGCAATCGTTAGTGACACCACGGTACTCACGATTATTGCCGCGATAGAAATCCAAGCTATATTTGACATTTGGCAGAACCTTGCCCGATTCTCGTTATCGGGTTCTCTCCTATTTCTCTGAGTAAATTGCTTTAGGTAGCTTTCCCTTCAATCGAATCATCAGCGTCCCTTTCGGGTCGTGCTCCACCAACAGGTCAAAGTCTTTCATCGTCCAATGAGGTATCGTTGAGATATCGCCTTTCCATTCGATGGTCTGCCCACGGCTCATCAGCAACAAATCCAACAAAATATAACCGCGAAGAAGCTCCGTCATCGAGCCAGCTTGATGCTTACGTATCAGCTGCTTTGCAATCGTCTTGACGCCTTGGTCTAGTGAAACACTTGTCGTTCGACCCATTCCATGGTCCTCACGCGGGAATATTATCACAATCCCGCTAGTGCCAAGACCTGACTGTTTGGGCTTGAACTGTAGCACATAGTGTGGTACATTGCTGTACCTGGGGGAACCACACAATGAACAGTGGCCAAATCATCCGAACGCTCTACAAGCATGGCGCATTTTGGACTGTCAGGTTTTGGGGTAAAGATGGACAGCGACGCGAGAGGGTCTGCCCTATTTCTGGTCCAGGAATGCTGAAGAAGAAGGAACGACTTGCTAAAGCCCAAGCTATCGTTGACGCGGCTTTGGCTATCACTCCGACTATTACGGCTGACACAGCAGCTAGTGTCACCTTCAAAGTGGCAGGGGATTCCTGGCTGCATGATTGTGAAACACGAGCTGATGGTATTCGCGGGAACACTTCGAAACTCTATGCACATTATTTGAAGAACTGGCTCTATCCCGTGATTGGTAATGTGCTCGTTGGTCAGGTGAAAATCAACCAAGCCAAGCTAGTTGTGGCATATATGATGGAGAAGAAAGCCGCTCCATCTGTAATCGAGAAAGTCATCACAGTGCTGCGTCAAGTAGTCGGGTCTATCGAGAACGAAGATTGCGAAGCGTTGTTCCCTGTGAAATGGAAGATTAAGAAAGTCCTCCCCAAGCATAAGGGCAAAGAGATGCAAGCCTTCACTGCCGCCGAGATTGAGGCAATCCTCAGGGTAGCTCCTGGCCAGTATCAAGTTCTATTCGCTCTGCTGGCTGCCAGCGGTTTACGCATTGGCGAAGCTCTGGCGATAGAAATTGGCGCAGACAAGAAACAGACTACAACCTTATCAGCAGACTGCCGCGTGGTGTACGTCAAGACGATTATCTTGCAGGACGGCACCAAACAAGATGACCCAAAGACTTCAGCTGGTGTCCGAGAGATTGACCTTCATCCTGAGATAGCTCACATGCTCATGGACTTCATTGATACACGTACGAGTGGATTCCTGTTCTGTTCGAAATCTGGCAAGCCAGGGGAGCCAGGTAAGCCGTTGCTCCAGTCGAACATTTGTAAAAACATCTTCAATCGCATTCTGTATGGTTGGGAGCAAAAGAAGATGGAGCGTGATGGCACGAAGTGGAAGTGCGTGGGCAAGATTCAGCATCCTGGTGTCCTAGCCGATGGATTAGAAGCTGACGGCTACGGCTTCCATTCCTTCCGCCGATACCGAGTGACTTACCTGGGAGAACAGCCAGTTCCAATGATGTATCAAACCTTCTGGTTCGGTCATGGTAAGAAGACCATCACGGAAGAGTATCAACGATGCAAACAGAAGGTCACTGAACGTAGGACATTTGCAGAGACAGCGGGGTTGGGCTTCAAATTACCAGCAGTGAAAGTTGTTGAGTTAAAATCCAAACAGGGGGTAGCAGCGTGAGTCTAGTACAGATTAAGGTGTGGGGAATCGTGGATGGAAAGCTCTCTCGTTGGACTCCTCAGTACGAGGAGGATAACGTCTCAGCTCCACTGAAAGGCAAAGTAATTCTGCCGTCCAATGCTAAGCTGGAAATCAAAATCGGAGGACTGCCTCCACAAACCTACATCATCAGTAAGGGAAAGGTGAAAGCAGCTTGAGCTACGTCATTCTAGACTCTGATGAGGGGCATGTCTACGCTGGTCCCGTTCATAAAGTCGCGGATTATTTCACCGTCGGATGGACGGAGAATGTTTCAGAAGCCACGTGGTTCGCCACTAAAATGCAGGCGAGACGAATTGCACGAGAAATTGACAAATGGCAAGACGAACAAGGCTTCCATGAAGTCAAAAACTGTCCAAGCGAAGTTGTCAGCGTGAGAGGTTTTTTGAAAGACACACTCAGGAAGGTTTTCAAAGGAGACGAACTTGTGGACGACTCCAAGGAAGTTACAAGAATCAAAAACCGCATAAAGAAGGGAGGGAGGTAGTAAACAACTTATGGTAGGATGCTGGCATATTTCAAAGGATGGCCAAGATGCCCAAGTCAAAAGATGTAGTAGATGTCCTGAAGGAGGAAAAGGCCAAACTAGAAGAACGACTTGAAGCCGTGGTTAAGGCTATTAGTGCATTGGGTGGTGGGATATTTGGTGGTGGGAAGAGGGGTAGACGTTCTTACAAGAAGTCGGCTGCCACACGAAAGCTGCTATCAGCCAAGTTGAAAGCGAGCTGGAAGGCTCGCAAGGCAAAGGCTGGCAAGAAGGAAGAGTAACATGAAGAAGCTTCACATAACTCCACCCACGCGCAAGCAAGTTGTGGATGAACAAATCCTTCAGGACATGTATCGAAGGTTAGAGTCAATCAAGCCCAAGAAACCTAAGAAGGGAAGGTAAATGAGGCTATTTAAGCCCTCCTTGCCTTCCCTTACGTGGTAAGTGCCTTGGTAGTTACTACAGGTCCTGTACGTGGCTCCTGTGGCTCTCCAGAGGGTCTTTAAGAGCCTGTTTGGTCTGGTCCTGGGGCACTTATGCGAAGCGATGCCTACTTCGCATCACTTACAGGCTGTACACGGTCAGAAGTGGTTGAAACTATAGCAAACGCCTTGCCAGCCTCTATTGGGGTCTGGTTCAGAAGTAGACTCAGCAAGTTCACACAGATAGCATTAGCCTCTTCCCGAGTGAACGAGATATTCACCTTGTACAGGATATTAGTGGCTGCCTCTGGTGTTAAGTTGGCTTCTGTGGTTGTGGTTCCCGTAACATTTCCTTCGATATTGTCCATGTTCTTCTACTCTTAGGCTGCTTTAACCTTTAACCTCCCCTGATGAGACCCTATTCTATTCAGAATAGAGAGCACAACAAGCCAATTGGTCTAGCGTCCTCACAAAGGCAGCTAGACCTTCGTTTACATAGTTTTGTGGTAAAGTATTCGCATGCCGCAGGACAAAACCAAAACCGCCATGTTCATGAGGCGTCTTTTGGAGCTCGTCAAGGACATCAAGCAAGCTATTCAGAAGCAGACCAAAACCGCACATGAGCAGGAAGAACGAAGAAACGAGCAGCAAAAAGCTAAGCAACAAATTAAGGCTGAAATCAGCTTTGATAAGCAGGCAATAATAGACTCTAAGGCTGAGCAGAATCGCAATTATCGTGTACAGAATTCTATAAGATATGCCGCTTGGTACGCTTTTATTGCTGCAACCATATACGCTGGTATAACTGCACTTCAATTGCGCGAGGTTAGAAAAGCGAATACGGAAACCATCAACGAATTTCGAGCTTCCGAAAGGCCATACATATGGACCGATGACTATCCCGAGAAATTCCCTTTTGCTATGGGTAGAGACCCTGTAACTGGAATCTTTAGTTGGAATGTTGTCCTTAGAAATTATGGGAAATCTGTTGCGGCGACTTTCTGCTCTGAAGAGCGTCTCAGAACTGGGGCAGATGCTATGAAAGACGTTCCCTATATAGAACACAATACCTGCCAACCCCTAAGTGGACTAGTTGGTGGTGGAGTAGGAGGACTAATTCCTCCAGGGAAAGGTAGATTTGTAACGGCATTTAGTGTAACCCCAGTCACCGATGATGAGGTTAAGGGATGGTATGCGCTACCAGCTGGCGTTGTCGTTTATGGAAGATTTGACTACGACGATAGCTTTGGAACTTGGTATTTCAGTCAGTACTGTATTACGAGACAGCAGAACGGAGTATTAGGTGACTGCCCAGGATATGACCGCAGCAATTAGTAACAACCAGCGACATTATCAGATTCCCAGGCACGTAAGATGAATAGCGTGAAGCAATTACATCAGGTAAGTATGATAGGATGTATATGTAGGTGGTATCAAGAACGATGGTATATTCATAACTATTACTTTGGTAGCCAGCAACAGTCTCATAGTTGTAAGGTAACAATAGCTAAGTAACTGAAGATAGACCATGATATCAGCTATGAGTGTAATACCATTCACAACCAACTACCAGTAACTACCAGGGTCTGTACTCAGAGCCATAGTTAACGATGATGTTGAGTATTAAACCGTCATCAAGTACGCTGTAATAGCTTCCTATCATCATCTAGAGGTATCCTAAAGGTCTTGTTGGCGGGATTCTCATCATCCATCTCCCGACTGTTTAGGTAACAGCTAAGAGTTCAGAGTTGGTAAGGTACAGATATAAGAGTACTTAAGAGACATAACGTCAGTGTTCTGGGCAGCATGTGGTGAAATCCCCCGCACATAGCTTACGGATATCCATTAAAGCCATCCATGAGTAACATGAGTCAAGCTAGTAGGCATCGAACTTTCCTCTTCAGCTAGACCGTCATTGGAACTTTCATTCTATTAGATTTAGACTGGGGTGGAGAGCTCCCCCAGCGTAGCTGTGATAAGACGGCCTACGTGGCGGAACTTTCCTAGATGCAAGGAGAGCAAAGAGGAAGGCCTGGGACCTTCCCCCGCGCCCGTCAATTAACTTCTACTTGGCCTAGACATCAAGGCTTTCCCACCGCGCACGACGGCAAGGAAGTGTTCACGATTGAATCTGTCGTTATCAATCTGAAGAGCAGCTGCTATAGAACATGAAGCTGTCTCCAGAGCTTGCATGTTGGTGCGAGTCGGTTCTCCTTGTACGGTGTATTTGTTGTTCATCTCTTCTTTTTGATACGCGTCGCGCAAAGCTGAGGCGATGACTATGTAATCTTTCCTGGTCATGCCTTGACCTCCTTCGGCATGGCTTCGGACGCCAGCTCCGCACGAACTACCCGCAAATAGTCATCAGTCGAATCGAAGATTCCGCCGAGTGATGCCAAAACCTCCTTGTGTTTGCAATCCCATCCATGGTGAATACACGGCCGATAACAAATCACCGAATAGCAGCTGTGATTCTCCTTGTCCCATTCCTTCCGATACCTCAGTGGCCACATTTCAACAAAAGAGTCATCTGCGTCAGGGTCGTCTTCGACCTTGAATTCGATGCCCTCTTGTTCTGCCCACTGCTCGGCTCTGGCAAGCTCCAACGCACAGACAGCCCTGCCTGGTGGAGTCGCATAGCCTGTGTTTTCCAAAAAGAAGCGCCACGTGAAGATTGGTGTCTTCATACCGTGACCTTCTTGGGATAGTCCGAGATGTACGGTTTGGTTGGAACCAATCTGGAGATAAGTTTCATCCTGACTCCGCGTTCACACCCTTCCAGGCAGTAGTCGATAGCCTCCTGGAGGTATGCAAACCGCGCCACAAGCACGTAGTCGTCAGCACAGAATCCGCTAGCACAACCAAGAGATTTGCAGTGTGGTGCGATGCAGCAGGTATCTCCGTGAAGTGCGTAGCAGCTGATTGTTAGTTTGTCGATGCGGACCCTCATGAAACTTTCCGAATCAGGTAGTCATGAGCATCAGCAGTGTTGTTGGCTACAACCTCCAACACTTTGCAGGTAGCTTTGACTATGGCTGGCCGCAGTTTCTGGACTTGCTTCTTGACGAACGGCTTTACCTCGTGATGCTCAAAATACAAAGCGACTCCAGGGACACCAATAGACAGGCGCATCGTAATTCTCCTTTTAGATTGTGTTGGGATTTGCTACTGAGGTTGGACTGAGCTGTTTCTCTGGAGCTTTTCAGAGATAACTGTCAGGACCTGCCTTCCTGATATGTAACCAAACACCATCAGGAAATTGATAACCGTTCCTCCCAACGTGAACATCACTCCATGAGGCGTCAGCCCGTGCAGAAGAAAGTTCACTCCTTCCGTAATCACGAGTGTCAGACCCTTATGGTCTTCAATCCAATCGAGGACTTCTTGGGTGGATGAGATGCCCTTAAGATAAGGAATTTCATCCAGCTTGTGGATTGCTGCCCAAATCAGGGTCCAGAAAGCTGCACCCGCAAGCAGCAAACCGACGAACGTCGGTGTCAACAACATAGACTTCTCCTTTTTATTTGGATTTGTACTGCGCTCCTTTCGTCAGGTCTAAATGCAGAAAGACCCACGCGGGCTCGAAATGACAGAACCAAATCGAGTTGGTGGGTCTAACTAGGTGTCTATCGGATTTAGAAGTTTCAGCCTCGCGTGTTGCGTTTCCTCCATTTTGGATAAGCCACAGCACAAGCCCTCTTGATGAACACTACAGGCGCTGGTTCGGCGGGCACAGGATGAACGATAGTAGCTAGCGGGGTCTTAGATAAATCAAGCTTAGATTTCAACGTCACTGTTTCGGCATGTCTACTATACGGGAAGATAGAAGGAGTTACATTCCTAAGTCCCCTGGATATGCGTCGACCTCTAGTCAGTTTCGTGCTCTTGAGCTTCCCTAGCCGCCCCATGTCAATAATAAGGTCGTCTTTAAGGCCCTGTTTAATGGTATTCAATGTCGCCTCTAGAGCCTTTTTGCTCTTCCTTGCGGTTAAACCAGTCCTGGCAACTATAGCTGCTGTAATCGCCGCTTTTGTCATGGTATAGCACCTAAGTGTCCATGAATGCGTTTGTGCTAGTAGCCTTCTGTACGTCCATTGCCGCTTGAGTGAGGTAAGGAGTGCGATGGTCGAACCACCTAAGGGCACTCCCAAGGACACGTGCTTGCAGGCACGCCTCACACTAGCTTTCCCAGAGATTCGAGGAACTGATAAATTTGAAGAGATAGCTCTTTTTCATTCCCGCTGCCGCTGGCATTCACCAAGACTCGGGACAGCTTGGTAGCAAGCGCTCCGCGAGTGAGCTCGTTAGACATCGCCTGGACTTGAGCTGGCGATACCTTGTCTTGCTTGGACTGCTTAAATTGCTCTAGTTGATTAGACAGCTCTACAATGGCAGCGACGAAGATGCTGTCGTTGACGCTGATTGCTTTATAAAGCTCTGGATGTTCCGTTGCTGCTTGATGTACCTCGCTAACGATTCCAATTGGTCCTTTCACGTGTTTTTATCCTTTGAAGTTCTTCATTCATGGCGGAAGCTTCACCTTCTGTTGGTAGTTGATGCTGCTTATGTTTGGCAATACTGAAGACGAACGCATCATCAGCTGGAGAATCTCACTCCTTCTCTCTATTGATTAGTATAGTTCTGGTGAGGTAAGCCCGAATATGGCAGGGATTAGCTCTAACAGACCCTAGGTCGAGTGGTCAACCGATGGGATGGTGTTTAACTCTTGAGGATTTTGCTGGTATGGTCTGTTATTAAAACTGTTCTGAAGTTGGGCGCTTGCTCTCTTTCATCAAACAGGGCCTAAGTACCAATGAGGTAAAGATGTGGACAACACATAAAGTACCATAATTCTTACTATATCTATTAGAATCAACCATGATGGTTATGTAGATAGACCGATAGTCAGTCACATTATCTATACTTATCAGAAAGGTGGCTGCTAGCATAAATACGAAGACCTAAGTAGGTCGGACCAGCTTTGGCTCTCAATTTAATTATGTTAGGCTTTATATAGCAACAATCTTTGCATGGCGTGTCGCTCTACCTCGAATTCCAAGGCATAACAATCTCCCATGCAAAGGCCAGCCGCGTGTCTGGTGGAGCTACACGCACGTCTACACGACAAGCAGCCAGTCAGTCTTGTGTTCCTGCGAAAACGTAGGTATCGGGTTTAGTGATGGAGTTTCGGGTCTACCACACAACCGCACAAGCATGGCGAATAGGATGAGGATTATTATTAGTAAAAACTCATTCCCTATTCAGTCGGCGGGTCCTTCGCCCGCCTATTGTGGAAGCAACGCCTGGAGAGACGACTTCCGACCAACTGATATAATCGGAGAAACGCCGACCTGCATAATAAGAACTAAATATCAGTGGGAGACAAACCTCTGGGTGAACGCAGCGAGGGGCAAAGCCCCTTACAGTAGGTGGTGTTTTATAAGAGTTCACGAATATGCTGAGAAACTGTATCTTCTAGGGAATCGAACCATTAAATCAGATGAACACCAGTCCAAATAATAATACTGACAGCGAACACGACCCGTCCCCTGGAGAACTACGGAATGCATTCAGCTTAACAAACTTATCTGCCGAATGTCTTCCAGAGGAAGGGTGGAAGGGAATTACCTTTGCGAAAGATGCAAAGAATCAATTGAATGCATCACGCAGCCTTAGGATTCTTTTTAGGCGTTGATGCGAGTGGCTTCTCATGCTTCCAGGCCAAGTGGGTTGGTCTTTCTTTAGCGTCGATTAGAATAACGTCCACAGGTCCCCCAACGTCCTCTGGCGGAGGTACAATCTTGGCGGTCTGTTCGGTAGCTTCAATCAGATTAGTGGCGGCTGCCTGTGCTTCACTAACTGTTACATCCCTCACCTTCCTTCCGCTGAATACAAGCTTGGGAAAGGCTCCAAGATATTGTTGGCCAATACTGAATACGGTTTGTTGGACGTAGTCTGTTACTCCGTAGGCAACGAAGGACGTTTCGTCATCGAGCGTCAGTTCCCTCCTGTATATTTCGCCCATCTCAGGCTTCCCATCCTCCGCTCGAATTTGGATTGGGAATGAAATTATCAATGAAATCTTCTCCTTCGGATTGTAAGTCCCTATAACTACTTTGGACATCACTTTGCCTCGAAATTGGTCTAAGGGTTTCCATCGACTGAATTTGACACTGTACTGCGTAACTGCCCGAACGCATCGCGCACCGAGCTTTTCAATTCTAGGTGAATCCAATATTTCGTTATCGAGGTCCAGTTCTTCCTGTACTACATGCGGAATATCCAGCTGGCGCGGCGTGGTCTTATAGTAGGCGCAAAGGTCTGGTGGTGTTGAGCCATTTGATGGTCTCGGCGTTATTACATCGACATTTGTAACAGCTATCGCTGTTCGTTTGCGGTGTCTTAACTCAACAATCTTGAATAGCTTGTCACAAAATCCTACTCCTCGTATACTAATCGTGCTGTCGGCCGCAAAAACCAATCCGTCTTTCGACGGAATCAATACCACGAGTGTTCCAGAAGCCATTAGACCTGGGTTCGTTAGACGTGGGCTCGGCACCACTGCATGGCATAGACAAAAGACCAGCAACAATACGATTGCCAGCTTAGGCAGGACCTTAATGCAAAACTGTGGGCACAGAAAAGGCATGATTTGGGCACATTTCAAATCTGTAATTTATCCCCGCAACAAAACCCTCTATTGAATCCATTAGCTTTATCTTCCGCAAGAAGCCCAGAAATGGGCCAAATCATCCGTTGAATGTGTGACTTCGTAGCCAAACGCTCTATCCAGCTGAGCTACGGGCGCATCTTTGTTTGCAACGACATACAGACTACCAGAAAATAGCTTGGGTCCATTTGAATTATTTCTTCGAGAAAATGACCTCAATTCACGCAGCACGGAAGTTCCGAGTAAGCCGACTACCGCCCAGTGACGAGCCGATTCCGGGGTATTGAGTACTATCGCGATTTTATCAATAGTTAGCTAAGGCTAGAAGGTTCAGGTAAACCGACGCGAGGTGAGAGCGTCGCGGTCATCTTCAGAGCCGGCATCAACCCAATTTGCTCTGATTGGTTGCTGGGGCGAGGACATCACGTGCCGTTGCCACGTCTTCCTCGCGCACCACGATTCGAAACCCCGCACCAGACCATGCAATGTGCTCGCGCATGTGTCCCACCGTGTCAGACTGTATCATTGCTTGTATTCCGGCATTTTCGAGCGCGCCTTTCGCCAGTTCCGCTTCAGCGCGGTTCCCGTACGATTTGACGATAACGAGTTTAGGGTCCTGCATGACGGGATTATATGATTTGCTCACTCGTTATCGCAAATCGATGCCGTCGGGTCCAGAAAAGGTCTGGGTCCACTTCAAATCCGCGACTTCATCCCCGCTTCAAAACCTTCCATGAATCTATCAGCTTTATCTTCTGTAAGGACTCCATAAATAGGTCAAATCATCTGGGAAACGTGTGACTTCGTCTCTTAATCGCAGCGGTGAATTAAAGAAGTTTTCGGACTGCTGCTTGAGCGGCATTTCTTTGCAATTTTGCAGATAGTTGGGCTGGGAGGTGATTGCCACAAGATCGGCAGCGTGGAGAAGAGCCTTCCATTCATTCGCGCTAGTACCGCATTTCTAAAGCGGAACGAGGAAGCCACTGTGCGAGGCCTCCTCGTTCGCGTTGTTGTGCAGCTTACCTGGAGTACCGATCGAGTTCCTGTGCCAAAGGTCGCGCCGCCTCTGGTACTGGCACATTGCCTCCCAGTACGTCGTGGCGTGAGACGCCCGGTCCGTACATAGACTCGTCTCCACTCTTATCCGCATGAATAGCGGTTCCATCCAAACTCACTCCCGCAAAGATTCCCTTGCTACGCGAATATGACAGAATTTCTGCGGTTAGCGAAACATCGGTGTCTGCAGCAGCATGTCGTCCCACTGGACCGGCCGCCACGGTAGCATCGCCGCCGAGCTTAAATTTGTCTGCCAGCAAACGGCTCAACGCATGGTCGTTCATGAACAGAAGAATCAGGTCGGTCGACGAGCCACCGGCCTGGTAGCCGAAGCTTCCGCCTTCAGCGGCCACAAAGATCGGCGCGCTCCATCCATTCGTGGTACGGCAAACCGCAACTCCCCGCCCGTACTCAGCACCGAAAATGAACGCAAACTTTTTATCACCCGGAATAATAGCAATGCACCGGGCTTTGTTGAGAACTCCCGGCGATATGGCGTCCGGGGCGTTCATAATCTCTTGGAAAACTTGAGCCGCTCTCTGTAGGCGGTTAATGTCATCGTCCTTGTCGGAAGCAGACGAGACCAACGGAAGAACCAGGAATGCTGCTAACGCTAGACAACCTAAAAGATATTTTTTCATTCTTGTCACTCCTTAAATTTTGCTGCGGCTACCAGAATTCCGTACTTCGTAGCGAATGTCGGTCGCGGCCGAATAGACGTTGACCTTGCGGAGACCATCCCGACGAGCGCAGCTTACTTGGCCGATCAAGACGCTTGCCATACCCTGAGGGCTGTAAAAACGAGCAGGGACAGGCCGTATTCTTCTAGAAGTGGATATTTTGCAATAACTTGCGGAGAATTCAACTAGGGCTGAAGTTGTACTAAGTCTGTGTTTTGTGTCGCCTCGGGCTTGCTAGACCTCCAGCGCGCCGGACGCAATCCGCCGGACATCATACGGTTCACCGCCAAGCCGACCCCGACAGAGCTGCCCACGAAGTGCTTTACCTTCAGCGGACCCGCCACTTTTACCTCGCGAATCCAGTGAAGACCGCTACTAATGGCACATCCGCATTGCGAGCAGTCCGGATTGCCTCCAAAGACGCAAGGCTCGACGCGCGTTTCGAAATCCGCGGAATAATTTGCAGACATTTTCGAAAAGAGGCAGTCGTCTGGATTTTTCGGTGGGTCTACGAATGCTTTGGCGATGCCTTCGTTAATTAAAAACTTCGGATACTTCGTTGTTAGCGCGGGTAGCTCTCGCGCCAAAGTCTCGCGGTCTTCGCGCGTAAGTCTTTCGACACTCTGTTCCCCAATTTGCGGCGTGTAGAGACTGACCCAGATTCGATTTACCTCTGCCCGTTCGTTCCAGAACGCGACATATTCCTCCAGGTAACCTGGGCGCGCGAGCATGGGCCGAGTGATTACCCAGTGAATGTTTACTTCTCGCCCCTCGATATTCTTGAGGATGCGCTCGTACGTGGCGGGCTTACGCCGAATGTCATGGTCTTCCGGCAGCCCGTCAACCGATACGGCGACGCGAAGCCGCGGAATCTTTATCCACTCTTCGGGAATCGGAATTACAGCGCTGGTCACCACCAGAGTAAACACAGACATCTTGCTCAGCGCCGGGAGGATCCGGCTCAGTTCGCGGTGACGAACCAACGGTTCGCCACCCACCAGGGAGACATGCATCGGCTTGTGCTTGCGCACCAGGCCGATTACGCCCTCTACCAGTTCATCTCCGCGCTTATCGTTGAGCTCGCGAAGCGTGACGCCGCCCGCCAGGTGCGTGTCGCCGTAGGCGTAGCACCCCGGACAGCTCAAAGGGCATTCACGCGTAATCTCAATCGAGAGGAGCGGGACCCTTCCAGTCAGGATGCGTCCCCACGACGTCAGAATCTCGCGCGCGGTAATGCTCGGATTAACAGTTGTAGAAGCCATATTCCGGTAGATGCTCGTTCGAACTTAAGGGGTGCACGTATCTCAACGGTTGGAATGATAGTGTGTTTTACCTTTAGCGGCGAGTGAAATCGTGGAACTTGCGTAACGTTTTGGTATCAGTGATCCGCGCCGTGCTGCTCAATAAAGCGTAACGCGTCTTCAGCGGAGCGGCTTGCTGCCGCCGAGCCGAGTTTATTTGCTTCTGTGGTCGAAAACAAGGGTCGGCGTTTGGGGGAAAATTTGGTTGGATCGAAAGTGCCCCTTTTCGTATGAAAAATCCATACATACTCGCGGCGGCTCTTATCGGCGTCGGATGCAGAAACCACCGCCGTATCTATCGTGGACAGGGGAGTGAAGTCTGAAAATCCGTTCTTGTCCGTGTGAACGGGCGTGGGCATAGTGCCGTTATAGAAATCCACATCGTGAGTAAAGATGACGACGAAATCTACCATCGCCGGCGACGGGGCCGGACAAATACCTGAAAAGCTTTTGCCGCGGCTCCGGGTCATCCATTTGTATTGATTCGGCGAGAGGCCGTATGCCGAAAAGTAAATTCCGCAAGCTTCGTTACTTCCCAGAGGCGGCACGGAAGGATCTTCTTCCTCATCCGGATCGCGCGGGCTCGCCGCGACACGAACGGCGCCGACGACCGCTGGACTCTCGGCGGACATGTTGTCCGCCAGTTCCATGCTCGCTGGCGTATGTGCCGCCTCCGGACCCGTCGATATATTGGAAACCGTCGCAGTTTTGCTCGAACCTGTTTTCGCGGTCGTGTGTTTGGTGCTCGTCGGAACCACGGCAGTCGAGTTGCCAGTTTTCGATTTGCTCTGAGCTGCTGGCGCAGGTTTCGAGGTGGAGCTCGGTGAGTCGGCTGTCTTCGCGGTCGAACGGGCTGCGACATAGGTCTTCGGCTTGGGTTGCGAGTTCGATGGAATCGGTTGTGCACCGGCCTTTTCTGGATTCCTTACAACCGCGGGTGCCGTGGCCGGGCTGCCCGCTTTGGTTGAACCGGGGCTCGGTTTCGCGGCGAGGCTGGCGTTATCTTTGGAATCTGGTACGGACGCAGCAGACCCAGCCGCGGCGGCCGAAATCGACGGGTTCACTTTTAATGAGGTGTTTTCAGGCGGCTTGGCATCAGCGCTCGGAACGCTGCTGGACGCTATCTTTGACGGCGATGCTGCAGCAAGCGACTGACGCGCCTGGGGCTTAGGGTCTTGCGCATCATTCGAATTCTGATTTTTTGCTTCTGGCTCAGGAGATTTGGGTAGTGCCTTCTCTGGCACGTAGCCTTCTCTGCCGTTCGATGTGCGAATCTTTACATAACCCTTTTCGCGGCTAATGATTTCCACCGGCTCGCCGCACTTTAGTTTGACCGCGACGTCAAAGCTATTCAATGAGTCATATACCCACACGCGCTCTTCGTTCACCCCGCACTTTACAGGAGTGGTCTCCGCCGCCCCCGTAGGAAATGCGTACCACGTAGTAAGAAGGATCAGAATCAGCGCGATTTTACTTCGCATTATTCTCCCCTTGCATCCGACACGTGGTGGCGTCTCGCGTCTCAGGCACTCTTGATTTATTTCCTGCGCGAAGGATTTGCGTATGGATTGGGAATACATACTATTTGCCGCTCAAGATGAGCTACACCAACAATTATGCGCGGATAGAAAACGTCCCAACAACTGGACGAAGGGACAGAACAAGGGCAGGGCGAACGCTTCGCTTTGTGTTCTAGAATTCCGCGTTCTACCTTCTTGTGAGATTGACTTTAACTTCTTGAAGCTCCGGGCGATCGGCGCTGGGCGCAGCAACCCTTGCGAGCTGTGCATAGTAGTCGCGCGCCTCTTGCGCTTTTCCTGAGGATTCGGCGGCCCGGGCAGCTCCGTATAACGAATCGAATCTCTTCGGAGATTCCTTCAGGGCAGCTTGGTATTCGGTGAGCGCTTCCGCAGGTTGCTTAAGTTCCAAAAGCAAATCCCCTAGCATTTCGCGCGCCGGCATCGTAAGAGAGTCCAGGTGTTCGGACTCCTGACGTTCGGCGGCCTGGCGCATAGTTTTTACAGCCTCCTTGGGTTTGGCCTCTGCATTAGCAAGCCAGGCTTCCGCTTCGCGTTGTTCAACACCTTCACCCGGATAAACTATGTTCCCCATATCCTTTTCATGTTTATCAAATGCATCATTCGCTTCGACCAGCTTCTGAATGTCCTGTCTAGCACCATCCACATCACCGCTGCGAGCGGCACCGATAGCCTTGGCCCAGTAAGTCAGGCCTAGGTCGCGCTGCTGAATGTTACGCACAGGGAGAGAAGCAGCCTCTCTCCAACGATGCAACTCGACCGCATTTCGCGCCTCAAAAATGGCCTGCATATTCTCAATCGTGCCCGCGTGAGCTCCAGGAACTACCTTCAGGGCATTTACCAAGTCGCGCGCCTTGGTCTCCTGCCCGCTTTGAAGATATGCATAATCCAGGAAGTCCATCGCGTGAGTTTGGTAATGCGCGTCGGCCATGTGCATCTCGGTCGCTTTGGCTGCTGAAGATATCGCGGCAAGGTTCGAATCGATTGATTCCTGCCACAGGCCTAGGCGCGTGAAAATATGCGACGGCATGTGCAGCGCGTGCGACGAATCAGGAGCAATCTTCGCATACATGCGAGCGGCATCCAGACCTTCTGCGGCCAGCTCCGGTGTGTCGCTCGCATGGATGATGTAATGGGCGACACCGGGATGGTCGGGCTCGGTGAGAAGAAGTGGATTGAGAATCGCCAGAGCTTTCTTGCGGTTGGCCAAATCACTTTCCCCGTACTCGGCCAGAGCAACGAGCGACAAGGCGTAAAGCGCCGCTGCATCAATGTCTTTCGGATTGTCCCGATACACCTTTTCCATGGCTGATGAATAGGCTTGCGCACGGGCCGTATGGCTAAGCTTCGAATCATCCTGAAAGAAAGAGACGGCTGCGGAAGTGTATCCGTCCTCTCTCTGGGTTGTGCCGCCAATCTTCTTGGCTTGCTCCAAATCTTCGCGGCCCTCGCGCAAAACATGTGCATCCGGAAAATCCCAGAGCTGATGATAAAGCGCCATAGCCTTTCCCCAATAAGCCATCGCACAATGTGAATCTTGTTGTGCCGCCTCTATAAAGGTCTGCTCGGATTCCTGGTATTGAAACGAATGCAGTAGGGCTACGGCCCTTTCCATCGTGGGTTGCGCTTGCGGTGAGCAGGAAGTGGGGAAGTTTACCTTGCCCAGTTGCGCCGCGGGAAATCCCGCAGCGTGGACAGTGGCCGGGCGCAACGGTCCAATCTGTCCGAGACTAAACAGGGACCACAGAGAAAAAGCTCCTGCGAGTACCAACCTATGCCTCATCAAGTTACCTCGCAACGATCCTGGACTGAATTATATCTCTGTCGCGAATAAACCGCGCGAGAAGAGCACGGCATCAAGCCGGTTATTTTTTGTGGTGGCCGGCTCGTCTCTTCCTATCGTATCTAGTCAACGCGTCCTCGATTACCGGATAGGCCATTTTCGCCGGCAAGATTTCGTCGACTTCGACGACCTTTCCTTCGAGATTCTTATAATCCTGAAAGAACCTTCGAATCATTGCCAGCTTGTGTGGCGGCAACTCACTTGCCTGGTGGTATTCGTTGTATTCCGGATCGGCGGTAGCTACAGCGATAACCTTGTGGTCCTTCGTTCCGGAATCGATCATGGACATTAACCCAATCGTTCGCGCATCCATAATCGTTAGCGGAACCACGGGCACCTGACACAGAACCAGAACGTCGAGAGGGTCGTGGTCCTCCGCCAGCGACTGTGGAATGAACCCATAGTTCGCCGGGTAATAAACCGCTGAATAAAGCACTCGGTCCATTTTGATGATGCCACTGCCTTTGTCGAGTTCATATTTTACGCTCGATCCTAACGGAATCTCGATGACCGCATGGAATTCTCGCGGGATGTTTTCGCCAGGGCTCAGGTCGTGCCAAGGATGCATGGGATTCCTCCGCTTGCGACTAATTGTAGGTCACACCGGGTGATTCGTCAGCACGACCTTGCCACCTTGACGCGCAAACACAAAAACGGAATTAGGGTCGATCTGCTGAAGCGCTCGATCCTTCAAATAATCCTCAGTGAAGAGAAATACGCGCCCGTTGCCGCGCCAGAGGCGAGCGAACGACTGATTGTCTTCGAAAATGTTTGGAGCGCCCGGAAAAAACGAGCCGTACCATAAATTGCCGTCACGGCCATTGAGCACGTGAATTTCGATTCCTGTGTAGTAATTCAACGTCGAGCCGAATTCATACTTCCCGTTGACCACGATGGTATCGCCCGGTTTGTATTCCTTCTGTATCTTCAGCGCGATGTTTTTCGAGGTAACTTCCGGCGAGAATATGACGAAGCCTTGATGCACGCAGAAAAGCACCACGATCATCATTCCCGTTAACACGAGATTTCCTTTGAGCGGCGCTCCATGCCGGCGGAAAATCCAATTCAACCCGGTGCCGATCAAAAGCCCAAACCCCACCAACCAAAGCGGTGTGCGAAACAGTCCGAACGCTTCGATGGTTAAATCCTCCATATGCCCAAGAGACAAGGCATATTGGCCGGGGTGGGGGACCAGAACGTCACCAATATCGGTGCCGGCAGGGAACGGGTGAGTCATGGCCAGAACGCTCATCGCAGCAGCGAAACCGATGAGGCCAACAATCAAAAGCATGAGCGAGGCGGTTTTCCCCGTCCTTCGTTCCGGACTTCCTGCCAGGGAGTCGCGTTCCTTCTGCAGCCATCCGCCTATGAGCAGCGCCAATGGCGGCAGCACTGGAAGCGAATAATATTCCTGGCGCGTTGAAAAACTGAAAAACAACATGATTACGCCAGCCCACACTCCAAAAAGTAAGTTCGCCTGCGCTCGCTGATTCAAAGTCTGTCGCCAGTCTAGGACGCGTCTAGGGATCTCTTTCAGCGCGGGGAACAAGAACACAAACCACGGAATCAGCCAAGCCAGGACCAAGGCCCAGAAGATCAGTAGCGGGACTTTGTCGTAATCTCGGGGAATCCTTTTATTCAGATAGCGGAGCACTTGTTCGTTCACGAAATAAAACCAAAGGAATCCTCGTTCCGGTCCGCTCGATTGCGCGGGACTTCGGATGGCCGCCAGGATGTGCCACGGCGCTGCGACAATTAGAAAGACAAGAGCGCTGGACCATGGTCGCATGGCACGAAGCTTCTTGAAGTTTCCAACCAGCAGGAAAAAGACAAAAATGATCATCCCCGGGAAGGCTAGGCCAATCAGACTTTTAGTCAGGACATTCAGCGCCACGGTGACTGCGAATCCCCAACAAACCCACCGCGACGGCTTCTCCTGTTGGTGCGCGATGAGGAAAAAATAAAGACACAGCGTCAACCACATCGCCACGATCGCGTCGGGAATCAGGAATCGCGTGTAGACAAAAATCCCCGGGGAAGTAGTCAGAATCAACGCGGCGTAGAATCCAGCCTCCGCGCTCTGGAACCGGCGGCCAAACATAAATGCGCATAGCGCCAGTCCCAAAACGCTCAACGCCAGCGGCAGACGCGTCTGCCAATCGCCGACTCCAAATAACTTATAACTGACAGCGACGCACCAATACATCAGCGGAGATTTTTCAAGATACCGAATCCCGTTTACGTACAGCGTCACCCAGTTGCGGTTCAGAAGCATTTCGCGCGCGGCTTCTGCGTGGATCGAATCAGCATCGTCGAGGAGCCCGGGTTGTGAGAGCGCCGGCAAATAGACCAGCGCCCAAGCAACAAAGATGATCCCGAGTGCGGAAGCCTTCGATAAAAAGGTGGAAGGGACAGGCGAGCGCAACGTTGAATTCACGGGAACATTTTCCATCGTATGAATCAGGCCATCATTCTAACTGATGTACCCAAAACTTTCCGGCTCAGGCGCGCCGATTCGCTTGTATGATTCCACCTTTCAAATCTGAAAGGATGGATCGCGACTGATGAATGCGCAACGCTCGCCGCACAAGGTTTCCGGAACGCTCATTTGCCTTCTGTTGGGTCTCGCCGCGCTAATCTGGATTCCAGCGAACTTGATCGCGCGCGCAGGACCATCGCAACAGAACGCCGCTAAGCCTCCGCAAGAGGGAACCGAGCAGTCTTCTTCGCTGCCCCAAGCTGCGCCGCCCGGAGTCAAAGCCGCCAGCGAGGCATATTCGAATGTGCAAGTGCTGAGCGACATCCCTGCGGATCAGCTCATTGTTTCGATGCGTTACATCACCTTCGCTCTCGGCGTTCGCTGCGATTACTGCCACAACTCGGATCATTTCGAAAGTGACGAGAAGACAACCAAAAAGCGAGCGCGAGGCATGATGAAAATGATGTTCGCGATCGACAATCAATATTTCGGCGGACATCGCGCGGTTACCTGCTATACGTGCCACCGTGGCGCTGCGCTGGCCGCCAATATGCCTACGCTTTCGGATATTGTTCCTGCAGCCGGCCAGTCCGATGGAAACACTGCGGAGCCTCCCGCCGCCAGCGCTCCGAGTTCAGCATCTTCTGCGAACGTGATGTCAGCAACCGCGAACCCTCTGCCGTCCGCCGAAGAAATAATCGAACAATATACGCGGGCGCTGGGGGGCGAATCCGCCATCAGCAAAATAAAGACACACGTGGACAAGGGCACGCTCGACGTCCCCGCGCGCCGCATGCATTCGATGGTTGAAATCGTACGCGAGGCTCCAAACAAAATTGTGACTATCGTTCACGGGCCGCGTGGCGATTCTTCGCAGGGCTATAACGGTCAGATCGGGTGGCAAGAGCGTGGTGGAGAAGTCGAGGAATTATCCGGTGACGATCTGATGCGCGCGCAAGAGGCAGCCGCATTTAATCCCGGCATGAACCTCAAAAAGAATTACCAGAGCCTCGAAGAGAAGGGGATCGAAAAGCTTCCGGGACATGACGCCTATGTCGTCTCCGCCGCGCGAGCCACCGGCTCACCGGATCGTTATTACTTCGACGCTCGCACCGGTCTGCTTCTGCGCATTGCAACTCAAATCGAAAGCGCGCTCGGCGCGATTCCACAGAACACGGATTATGAAGATTATCGAGAAGTAAGCGGAGTCAAGGTCCCGTTCTTGATTCGAGTCATCCGGCCGGATTCGGAAACGATTTTCAAGTGGGAGCAGATTCAGGCCAATGTCCCGGTGGAGGAGAGCCGTTTCGACAAGCCTGCGGAAAAGCCTAAGGAAGAGCCGGCCCGGAAACACTAGTGCTGTTTTGCGCCGCGGGATGTCCGCCGCACTGCGCATCTACCAACTTCTGCAACGGGTCATCCAGAAGCGTGCCTTGGCGCGATTTCGCCGCGCAAACCTGCGCTGCTTCCAACTGCAGCGCACCGCGCAGATCGGCGCCGTCCAAATTCGCATCGTGCAAGTTGGCGCCGTTCAGAACAGTTCCATTAAATTGGGCGCCCCGAAGATCCGCACCGCTCAAGTCTGCATCGATAAAAATGGCGGTGGCAAGCTGCGCGTTCACCATCCGGGCGTTGGATAACCTCGCGGACCACAGATAAGCTTGCTGCATGTCCGCGTGTTCCAGGTCAGCGCCATCCAATTGCGCGTTGCGGAGGTCGGCCTTCTGCATGTTGGCGCGAACCAGGTTGGCCAACGAAAGATGTGCACCATAAAGACTCGCGCCGTCCAGCCGTACATCAACCAGGTTCGCACCCCCCAGTGAAGAATACGAAAGGTTGGCTCCTCGCAGATCAGCGCGTGAAAGATTTGCGCCCTCAAGCTTCGCTCGATCGAAATTTGTACGATTCATTTGCGCCCGATCAAGGACGGCCAATCGCAAGTCCGCCTGGCTGAGATCAGCATTGCGCAGATCTGCTCCGGTCAAGAATGCGCCATAAAAGTCCGAGCGCCACAGATGAGAATTCGCCAGAAATATTCCGTAGGCCTGCGCATATCGAAAATGAGATTCGTTCAGCCGGGCGCCTCTGACCGCTGAGAGTTCATCGTTGCTATCGGTTCCGTCGCCCCGCCAATTAGCAGGTCTCGTGGAAAGGGCAGACTCGGTCAAATCCGGATAGGGGTCATATCCGACTGTCGATAAGACAGCGGGCGCCCAGCGTCGAATACTCATGTCCGAAAATTGCGGCGCGCGGTCTTTACCGTGCGGAACGCCCAGAATGGTCCCGATCGAGAGTAAAGACATCACCACGAAAACGACAATAACGGGCGTCGCGGAATTTAGCCTTCTAAGCTTCTCGACGACATTTTTCTTGGGGATTTCCGACACGATCCAGCGCTCTTGCGGGCGTCCGATCTTGGTTGTCGCGTAGATCGATACTCCCACCGCGGCCCCAACCAGAAGCTGGTGCAGGATCGTTCCATGAATCTCTTGCAACGTCAGATAGCGTCCCCAGAATAGAACCAGCACAACCGGAACGATCCAATATGCGAGTATGGCCGAAATGCCTTTCTCGACCAGCCGTGTGGACGGAGGGTCCGGATTCATCCAGTGGAAGTGCAGACGTAAGAGCCCGGTTACTATTCGCGATTGCTTTTCACCGAGAACGCGCCCGTCGGGAAATATCGCCGGCAGCTCGAGTACTGCATCCCACAAACGCTGCAAGTGATATTGAAAAAGCAAATAAACACAAAGTAGCAGCACCGGCGCTATCAAGTAGATCTCCGCGGTAGGAAGGGCGGCAGCCGCAGCGGAGGAATGTAGGAACGGAAGAACAGCAGAGTCAGAGACCAGCTGCACGTCCTTAGTTTTCCAGATCATCAGACACGAAAGAAAGCATGCCGACATTAAGGCCATGAAAATATGTGCTGACGTCTGCGCTGCCCGCGAGAATTCGGCCAGCGCATCAAATTTCGCAATCTGCTCCGGCAATGACGCTTCACGCAAATTCGTGCCCGCCAATTGCCGTGGCACCAGACCCATAGCGCTCTCAAGCGAAGCACCTTCCAGATTTGCGCCTTCGAGATTTGCTCCCACCAGGCAGGAATCCTGCAGATTTGCGCGGACCAGGCACGTGTCGCGTAAATCCGCCAACAACAAGTCCGCCGCCTTCAGGTTTGCGTCTTGCAAATCCGCGTATCGCAGATTCGCGCTGATTAATTCCGTGCCTTCCAGTTTGCCCCCACGAAAGTTGGCTTTCTTTCCCAGGGCGCCTTTCGAATCGAGCCACTCCTTATGATTGCCCAGCGCATCTTCAATTGCCCACTCAGTCGAATCTATTCTTGCGTGACCGGCAGCGCTTTCGGCCGAAACCAGCGACGGGATAACCACATAATCGGTGTCCGTTGCTTCCGTGCCGGATTCTATGAGGACGCCGGTAAGAGTCGGCCGCAAGGCTTCTGGAAGTTCCGTCAGAGTTGGTGGCAGCGTCCTCGCGATATGCTTGTCGAGCATTGCCACGCCGTCTTCGGGCGAATCGAGTGCCATGCAGTCCACTTCGATTTCGGCCAGCATTTCATGTGCAGACGATTGAAGTGCTAGGTCATCATTTTCGGATTCCTGCATGGCCGGGAGCGCGGCTTCGACTTGCGGCGCTGACTCTCGATCGCCCGCCGCGGAAGCTAGATTCTCGTGCGCGGACGCTCCGCCCTCCGGAGAAGCATCTGCAGTTACTTTGGCCACTCCTTCGTCGCTGGCCTCGTCATTTTCGGATATCGCATCTTCTGCGGGCAGTTCGAGAGCTTCCCGCAGGTTTACCGCTGCAGGATCCTCAAACACCACGGGCCCGCTTGCAGCAGCCCATTCTTGCGTCTGAGGAATCTCAACCGGCTTTGCGCCGTCCAAGAAGTTCTCGTAGAGGAATTTGTTCAGCTCTTCTTGCGAAGGCGACTGTTCGCCCGCGCGACTTTCGACGCCGTCCTGACTGACGGTTTTTTCCTCAGCGGATGATTCAGCAGATTGTTCTTCGACCTGCACGGTCGCCGTTTGTGTTCCGCCAGACGAGAAGAGACGCTTGAATAGAGAAGCCATTGCTCAGTCCGTTGCCCCCGAGAAGATTTCTAGCGCACGGTTTCCTGTGCGGTCTTGTGCTCAATCAATCTTAGTCTGAATCAGCACAAAGCCCCGAGAATCCTATCGCGAGCGTTTCCCAAATCCATCCTGTACGTTAGTGCAACCCCCGGACAGCTGCTCGGGGGTCCTGTCTCGCGATTTCAAGACCGGTATGGGCTACACTCTTAGCTACGATCACTTTGACTCAGATTGTGACTAGCCGTAAGAAACTGGGCTGCGCGGATGGCACTTTCCGCAGTATTCTTTAGTTGTGCCCGCGCCATTGCCGGGCACCGCTTGCCGTCAGGAGGGAACCGCCTTGGATGCCAAAGTATCGCCTGCGGCCAAGCCGCAGCTGCGAATCGAATCTGACAGCATGGGGAAAATCGAAGTCCCCAACGACCGATACTATGGCGCTCAAACCGCTCGCTCATTGATTCATTTCGACATCGGGCGCGACACCATGCCGCCCGAGCTAATCCGTGCATTCGGAGTCCTAAAGAAGGCCGCCGCCCTGGTAAATCAGGACCTCGGAAAGCTTTCACCGGAGAAGGCTCGTTTAATTGTCCAGGCGGCTGATGAAGTGATTGCCGGCAAACTTGACGAACATTTTCCACTTCACGTCTGGCAGACCGGCAGCGGCACGCAAACGAATATGAACGCCAATGAGGTGATCTCGAATCGCGCGATCGAAATCGCGGGCGGCGTAATGGGCAGCAAGAAGCCCATTCACCCCAACGATGACGTAAATATGTCGCAATCATCGAATGACACCTTTCCTACCGCGATGCATATTGCCGCTGCTTCGCGTGTCTCTGAAGTCTTGATTCCGGCCGTCTCCGAGTTGCGCGACGCGATTGCTGTAAAGGCGCGCTCCTTCGAAAACGTCGTGAAAATCGGCCGAACGCACCTCATGGACGCGACTCCTCTAACCGTTGGCCAGGAGATGTCGGGCTGGGTTAGCCTGCTCGATCGTGATATCAAGCGCTTGAAAGAAGTGTTGCCCGGACTCTACGATCTGGCGATTGGCGGCACTGCCGTGGGCACGGGACTGAATGCTCATCCAGAATTTGCAGAGCGCGCCGCAGGGAAAATCGCCGAGCTTACGGGTTTGCCGTTCCGTTCCCATCCCAACAAATTTGCGGCCCTCTCCGCCCACGACGAAATCGTTTTTGCCAGTGGCGCTCTGAAAACTCTAGCTGCATCGCTGATGAAAATTGCGAATGATATTCGCTGGCTTGGCTCCGGACCGCGTGCAGGTTTTGGCGAATTATTGCTTCCTGAAAATGAGCCCGGATCCTCCATCATGCCAGGCAAAGTGAATCCCACGCAGTCCGAGGCTGTCACCATGGTCGCCGTGCAGGTTTTCGGGAACGACGCCGCGATCGGCTTCGCGGGCTCGCAGGGAAATTTTCAGTTGAATGTCTTCAAGCCGGTAATTATTCACAATTTCTTGAATTCCGTGCGTCTGCTAGCCGACGCCAGCCGCTCTTTTACCCGCCACTGCATCGCCGGCATGGAGATCGATCGCCAGCGCATCGACCAAAATCTTCAGAATTCGCTGATGCTGGTTACCGCTCTCAGTCCAAAAGTGGGCTACGACAAAGCTGCTGAGATCGCGCATAAAGCCCATCACGAGCATCTGAGTTTGCGCGAAGCCGCGTTGAAATTGGGTTACCTTACGGCGCAGGAATTTGACGATCTTGTTCGCCCCGAAAATATGACGCATCCATAGCGGCGCACCTACGCGCGGTGATGCGTGGAGGAACCCAGACCTCACGATGAAAGAAGTAGCGGCAGCAAAGGGGGATCGGAGAATCGCGTATCACAGATTCATTCGAGCGGGATAATCCACCTTCGTGGGCGTTTGTTCGAATGCCTTCACCGCTTCCGGTGGCACAAGTCCCGCGTCGCAAGCGGGTCGAAAGTGTCTTCTCCGCGCCACGACAGACTTGAATAACTTCGCCCAAAAATTCGCGTGCAAAAGCTTAGCATCCTGATCTTAGGGAGCGAAGTCGACTATGGCTGATTGGAAACAGGAGCGGATGAAGGGGGCGCGGTCGACGGCGGAGGAGAGGTTGAAGCAACTTCCGTCACGACTTTTGCGGCAAGCTTCTTGCTGATCGGACACGCTGAATCATTTATGCGACATTGCGCGAGCGTTAGACGGCACCCGCAATCGCAGCTTTGAGAATTCAGCCGTCTGAGTGCGACTTTTTTCAGCACAGGCGATAATCCTGAAAAGTCCACATCGGGAAGCTCGGTAGCCAGCGCAGCATTTTTCAGGAAGATTTGTCCCTGGTCTTCGAACGTTTCGACGCTGGCTTCCACCGGCAGCCCAAGCAAGGCTCGCACTTCAGTTTCATACACGTAGGTGGGATACAATCCCACGTGCTTCTGAACGACTTTGCTTTCCGTGTTCACCACAAAAGAAGTCGGAAGTGCCGGAACCCCGCCATATTCCTCGAGCATTTCTCGAGTGATCATAAGAATCGGATAGTTTACGCCTTCTCGCTGAGTGAACTTCTTCACCGCGGCCAAATCCTCCGGATCATCAATCGAAATTCCGACTACCTGCAACCGGTCTTTGTACCGGGTCTGCAGATCGATTAGTTCGGGAATCTCCTCGCGACAAGGCGGGCACCAGGTGGCCCAGAAATTCAGCAGCACAACTTTCCCTTGCCACTCCGCCGTAGAAACCACATTTCCATCAATGTCTCGCGCAAGAAAAGGAGGAATGGGCTGCGGATTACTTGCAAATCGAACTACCCTCAACTGGCCAGACTGTTGTGCGGCGACGTTTTTGACGCTTGCAGTCCCGCGGGCAGGCAGAACGTGGACGCTCGCGCTAGTTACTCTCGGCACGCGGATCAGATTCGATCGTCCCGCCGCAAGTCCGATCGCAATTCCGGCCAGACCCGCTACAGCCGCCAAGACAAAAATAAAAGATTTCTTCATGCACCCTCGACTGCCCATTCCATTATGCAGCATGCGTGCACCCCGGGACAATGAGTAGCTCGCACCAGTCCGTAACAGTGAACACCAGTATGGTATAGTCATCGCGAATTAGTTCCGATCTGGTCTTGAGCCAACATCACGCCTCGCCTCTTCGTCTTTAAGTCATTGAAAATAGGCGCCCCCGGCGCGGCGCTGGCACCGAAGCTTGGGGATTTGACTTGCTCCGGTTCGTTCCCACCTGCCTCTGAGAGGGAAGCTAAGATGAATGATGCGTTTAAGCCCCGCGCACCGTGCGGCAGGCCACAGCAGGAATATACAAAATGTAGCAAACACCACGCGATGAGAGTTCGGGAATACGCACGAAGCCTAAGGAAACGCACGTCGTCGCAAACCAACTGACATTAATATTGACGCCGACGAAATAGTAAAAACGCTGTTAGCCGTGAGCGTTTCGGTCACTGCGAAGGGTCTACCATCCCTATTCTTTCTACCAAGACTTCGAAAGTTAGGGCCGCTAAATAGTCACCGGAGGTGCAGGCAACAGATTGAACTCTTCCGGCCACTCAATGATCGCCCTAGTAACGTGCCGAAGCTTTTCGTATTCCAGAGTGCCGTCTAGATTGTGGCCCAGTTGCTTCTCAAAAACTTTATTATGGTTTCCAATCGCTTCTGATTCTGTCACGCCAGTTCCGATTGTAAGACGCCCCCAGCAATAGCGGACATAGATAAAAAGGCCGTCGGCTGTCGTCCCCTCCCACTGCGAAGGGCTTCTCTCGCAGGTTTGAGTCAAATTGCGAACGTGAATCAAAGGCACTGAAATGTTCCCAGACTACACTCCAGAGATTACACTCAAAGTCATCATCTTGCGGGTGTTGCATCGACCGGTTGAGACCACATGCTTTGAGAGATCTTGCTTCGCTTAAAATTGAGCATTTTTTACTGCCGAGTCGGCTCTAATCGTCGCAAGACCGGGATTCTTGCTTGGCGCAGAACACTTTCGACCACGTTGTCGGTGAGACGCGAGGCGTCGTAGTCAAAGTGAAGGAGATTTAGCTTTTCGTCATAGCGAAATTTCTGTAGGCCGTAGGTGTTGGAGAACTCGCCCAGCGCGCGGAAATGCTCCGGCTTTAGGCGTTCTTGCAATTCGTAGGTGGCTGTCATCAATGTCATATGCGAATTATAGCAGCGTAATCCTCTCATGGCTGCGCCGGTTCGGTCATAGCTGGACCTTGTGCAGCCGGAGGGCGTTTGTGATGACCGAAACGGAGCTGAAGGTCATAGCTGCGCTCGCGAAGACCGGGCTGAGCAGCAAACCGAAATGTGGATAAAGCACTCCGGCAGCAATCGGTACGCCCACTAAGTTATATATGAAGGCGAAGAAGAGATTTTGGCGGATGTTGCGCATAGTCGCCGAACTGAGGGTTCGGGCGCGCGCGAGGCCTAGCAGGTCGCCGCGCAGGAGTGTTATTCCAGCGCTTTCCATCGCGACGTCCGTCCCGGTGCCCATGGCGATTCCGACGTTGGCTTGGGAAAGCGCGGGCGCGTCGTTCACTCCGTCGCCGGCCATGGCGACGATGTGTCCATTGGCTTGGAACTGCTTCACAATCTCGCTTTTTTGGCCGGGCAAAATCTCCGCGTGGACCTGATCGATGCCCAATTTTCGGGCTACCGATTCGGCGGTTGCGCGGCTATCACCGGTGAGCATGATGATGCGGATTCCATCGTGGTGGAGTTTCGCAAGGGCCTGGGGCGTTGTTGGCTTAACGGGATCGGTGACACCGATGATTCCGACAATTGTGCCGTCCGCAGCGACGAACATTACGGTTTGTCCGTCGGCTTCGAGCGATTTAGCGAGTTCTTCCAATTTTCCGATTGAGAGATTGCTTTCAGCGAAGAGCGCGCAATTTCCGAGTGCGGCGCTGCGTCCGTCAACTTTTCCTGTGACTCCCTTTCCGGTTCGCGACTGAAAATCGGTGAGGTTGCCGAGGTCGATGCCCCGCTCTTTGGCTCCTGTCAGGATCGCTCCCGCGAGCGGATGTTCGCTTCCGCGTTCGAGGGTGGCGGCGCACCGCAGAACTTGTTTTTCATTCCACCCAGCTGCTGGGATCACCGATACAACTCGCGGGCGTCCTTCGGTTAGCGTGCCAGTCTTGTCCAACACGAGGGTGTCCACTTTTTCAAGAATTTCCAGTGCCTCCGCGTTTTTTACCAGGATACCGGCGAGCGCGCCGCGGCCGGTGCCCACCATGATGGCCATGGGCGTGGCGAGTCCCAGAGCGCAGGGGCAAGCGATGATCAGGACGGCGACAGCGTTGAGCAGCGCATGCGCCATCCGAGGTTCGGGGCCGTAGATGGCCCAGGCGATCAAGGTGATGACGGCGACGAGAATTACGGCAGGAACGAAATAGCCCGAGACGCGGTCGACAAGCTTTTGCACCGGCGCGCGGCTGCGTTGCGCTTCGCTAACCATGCGAACGATTTGCGAGAGCAGCGTTTCGCTTCCCACGCGGTCGACGCGCATGATGACAGTCCCGGTGCCGTTGACGGTGCCCCCAATCAAGCGCGCGCCAGCTGATTTTTCGACCGGGATGGATTCACCGGTCATCAGCGATTCGTCCACGGAGCTTTCACCCTCGCTGATTACTCCATCTGCCGGAACTTTTTCGCCCGGGCGCACACGCAACAAGTCGCCTACCGCGATATGCTCGACCGGAACGTCGATTTCGGTTCCGTCGGCGCGAACGAGGCGAGCGGATTTCGGAGAAAGTTTCAAGAGTGAGCGTATGGCAGTGGAGGTCCGGCTGCGAGCGCGCAAATCCAAAACTTGGCCGAGCAGTACGAGCGTTGTGATCGCGGCTGCTGCTTCGAAATAAACTGGGACGTCACCTCCCATCACACGAAACGAATCTGGAAATATTTGCGGGAATAGGACCGCGATCACGCTGTACACGTAAGCTGTGCCAGTGCCTAGCGCGATCAGCGTGAACATATTGAGGCTGCGGTTGACAATGGAGGCCCAGCCGCGTTCGAAGAACAACCAGCCCGCCCAAAGGACCACGGGTGCGGCAAGGAGCAATTCGATCCAGGAAATCGCGCTTCGGGAAAGAATATTTTGCAAGGGTTGCCCAGGGATCAGGTCGGACATCGCCAGCGCGAGGATCGGAATAGTGAGCGCAACGCTGATCCAGAAGCGCCGCGCCATATCGGCGAGCTCGGGATTTTCTTCCTGATCTACCGTGTCGCGGGGCTCTAGAGCCATGCCGCAGATCGGACAGGAGCCGCGTTTGGATCGAACGATCTGCGGATGCATCGGGCAGACATATTCGACGCGAGTGGTCGGTTGAATGGGAACGGCTGGTTCCAATGCCATGCCGCATTTTGGACATGCGCCCGGACGGTCCTCGTGGATGTCCGGATCCATCGGGCAGAGGTAGTCCGCAGGCGCGCCTTGCCTTGGCGTGGCGCGTTGCTCGGGTGGCGGCGGACTGGGTTGCGTCGATTTAGTTCCTAATAATTGGACGGGCGTGCTATTTGTTGCCGTTGCGTTTGGCGCGCCGAGGTATTTTTCTGGTGAGGTGGCGAATTTTGCGGCGCAGCTTTGGCAGCAGAAATAGAAAGTCTTTCCGTGGTGGACGGATTGCGCGGCGGCGCGGTCCGGGTCAACTGCCATTCCGCAGACGGGATCTTTTTCGATAGTATTTATGTGTTCTTGCATTTCCTCAGGCTTGCTGAGGGATTAGATTCGGCCCATCGGTATAGGACGCTCGAAAGGGGTTAGCTCTGGCAATTTTGATGCAAGCGGTAACGGGCAGAATAGTGGAAATTCGGAAATCTCCAATCGCTGTTCTGGCCCTGGCTAGACATGATTTAGTCTTTTGTTTTCTATGACTTCTGTTTTTAGGACAAAACCGGTCAGAAGTAATATGACCCCGCTTAGAAAAAACGGCTTGATTCCACGACCCCTTTTTCCGCCCCAAGCTCCCTGCGAACTTGCCAATTGCGTGGGCGACGGTCCGGTTTTCGAGGTTGCAGAGAAGCGGTTGTCGGGAAGCCACGGTCCCTTCTGTCCAACGCCGATACTAAATCAAAATTTCATTGCTGCGATGATAGGAAGTTAGCAGTGCAAATACAAGGGGAGCGGTGGATTTTCTGAAGATGCAACCGCGTGCCCGTACCATCGGTATTCTGTTTCCTACCACGTACCTACCTCTTAGACGCGCCCTTTCGAATTAAACGCAACACGTACATTTCGTTCATGACAGCATGCTGCGCCTCTAGGCGGCTACTTCTGGCTCAAAAGGGAGTTGATATAGGCGGTCATGTCGGAGCTGTTCCAATCCTGCGCGCCGACGATTTTGCGGTCTAGACGGCCGCTGCGGGTGATGACGTAGGTGTCGGGATACATACTGGTGCCATAGGAGAGGGGGATCTGTTTTGTGGTGTCGCGGAAGGTGGGGAAAGTGATGTTGTAGGTCTTCAGGAAAATTTCGTAGGCTTGCGGATCGTCGTCCACGCTGACCCCGAGCACGGTGCCGCCTAGCGGGGCGATACGTCGCTGCAACTGATTGAGTGACTGCGTTTCTTCGACGCACGGGGGGCACCAAGTGGCCCAGAAATTCAGCAGCACTACTTTGCCCCGAAGGTCGGAGAGGTGCACGGGCTTGCCATCGAGTGTGAGAGCGAAGTCTTTGGCGCGCTGTCCGCGTAGGCTAGCTTCGCCCTGGCGATAGTCGGGGCGTGCAAAAAGGAAGAGAAGTCCCGCGATGAAGGCGAGAACCAGGCCAGTATTTAGTTTCCGTTTCAGTCCTTTGTCCAAGCGACCTATAATACGAGTATCGGCGAATCGAAAGCGAGCATTTTGCGACGGACTGCTTTGACAGCGGCGGCGCAACGTCTGCTGGCGGTTTGCATATCAAATGGTCTCCGCCATTATTCCGGCTCGAAATGAGGAAGCGTCCATCGCCAGAGCCGTGGAGTCTGTGGCGGCGCAGCCGGAGATTGGCGAGGTCATCGTGGTGGATGACCAGTCGACCGACCGGACCGGTGCGATTCTGGCTGAGCTTGCTGCGCGCATACCGAAGCTGAAAATTCGGAATACGGGCGATGCGCTGCCTCCGGGCTGGGCCGGCAAGAATTATGCGGTCTCAATTGGTGCAGCGGCGGCGACCGGAGATTGGCTGCTTTTCACCGACGCGGATACCTATCACCTTCATGGGTCCACTCGACGGGCGCTCTGCGATGCCGTCGAGCGCGATGCGGTGCTCGTTTCGTATTCGCCGGAACAGGAAATGGGCGGGTTCTGGGAGCGCGCGCTGATTCCGTTCGTTTATTGTAGGCTGGCAAACAAATTTTCGTTTGCGAGGGTAAACGATCGCCGGCAGCCGGATGCGGCGGCGAACGGGCAATTTCTTTTGTTCCTCCGCGAGGTTTACGAAAAGCTGGGCGGGCATGCGGCAATTGCGGGACAGATTTTGGAGGATGTAGCGCTCGCGCGTCGCGTGAAAGGCGCGGGGTATGGGATCTACTTTACCGCGCCGATTGGAACTGTGCGCACGCGGATGTACAGAAGTTTTGGCGCCATGTGGCAGGGCTGGACGAAGAACTTGTACCCCTTGATGGGCGGGAAACCCGCGGGGGTATGGCTTGAGATCGGCGATGTGTTTCCCTGGCTTGAGTTTTTAATTCTAATATCGCTGTGGATTGCATCGGCGCGGAAGCATGTGGCTCCGCTTTGGTTCTTGCCCGCATTGGCTGCAGCGCTGCTCGTTGGGCGCGCGTTCCGCTACGGAGTTGAGCTGTATCGGAATCTGTATCCGGTCTCGTACATCAAATATTACGTGCCGGGTGTATACCTCTACTGCGTCGCGCTGGTTGCTTCCTGGTGGAAGAACACTCACGGCCAGGTACTTTGGAAAGGGCGGGTCTACCCCGCAAGGACTGCATGATTCGCATCACGCGCAAAATCGAATTTTCGGCGGCGCATTTCTATCACAATTCGAATTTTTCAGCGGAACAGAACCGGCACGTTTTCGGGAAATGCAATAATCCACACGGGCATGGACACAACTACGTTTTGGAAGTGACGATAGCGGGTGAGCCGGATCCGACGACCGGGATGGTTCTGGATTTAAAAGAGCTGAAGGATATATTGCAAACCGAAGTCATGGATCGCATGGACCATCGGCACTTGAATTATGAAGTGCCGGAGCTCAGCGGTCAGATTCCGACCTGCGAAAACATCGCGGCGGTGATCTGGAAGCTACTGGAGCCGAAAATCAAGACCGGCAAGCTGGACCGCGTGAGATTGTATGAATCTCCTGAACTTTTTGTGGATGTGAGCGCCGGAAACGGGACCCAGCCATGAAGATTTCCTTGACCAGGCGCTATCGTTTTGCGGCTTCGCACCGGTTACACACTACCAAGCTGAGCGAAGCGGAAAACAAGCGGGTGTACGGGAAATGCAGTAATCCTTATGGACATGGGCACAACTACGTGGTCGAAGTAACTGTGACGGGGCCGGTGGAGCCGGAGACCGGCATGATCGCGAACCTTGGGGAGCTGGATCCGTTCGTGCAGCGAGAAGTCATCGAGCCGTTCGATCAAAAGTTTTTAAACGAGGAAGTGGGCGAGTTTCGCGAGCAGGTGGCGACGACCGAGAACGTTTCTCGCGCCATTTTTGACAGGCTGAAGGGTTTTCGACTGGCTCGGCTGGAGCGGGTTCGCATCGAGGAAACCAGCAAGAATAGTTTTGAGATTGAAGACGGGACGTCGAGTTGAATGCTAGGGCGTAAAGAGGAGCCACGACACCATGAGTGAAACCAGTGAAATTATAATCCCACCGGCGACCGGGACGGAGAGCGTCGCCGATCTGGTGCGCAAGATGATCGTGCTGCTGGGAGAAAATCCCGACCGCGAAGGCTTGCGGCGCACGCCGGAGCGGTTCGAGAAGGCTCTGCGTTTTTTGACCAGCGGATATCGCCAGGATGCCAACAAGTTGCTGAACGGAGCGATGTTCAGCGTTTGCTACGACGAAATGGTGGTGGTGAAAGACATAGAAGTTTACAGTTTGTGCGAACATCACTTGCTTCCGTTTTTCGGACGCTGCCATGTGGCCTACATTCCTTCGAAGAAGGTCGTGGGACTGAGTAAAATCGCGCGGCTAGTAAATATGTTCGCGCGGCGGTTACAAATCCAGGAGCGGCTAACCAGCCAAATCGCGAACTCAATCGAGGAGCATTTGAGTCCGCAGGGAGTGGGAGTGATCATCGAGGCGCGGCATTTGTGCATGGTGATGCGCGGCGTGGAAAAACAAAATTCGATGGCGACAACCAGCGCGATGCTGGGCGCATTCCGCGAAAACAAGCAAACGCGCGATGAATTTTTGTCACTTGTCAATTCCCAGAAGCCTTGAGTTCGTTCAGCGAAGAGACCTTAAGCGGAGGGAATTCGCTTTGCGCTAGAGGGCCTCTGTGCTAGCATTTTCAACGATCGAAGAAGAGACAAGAGCATAGAGTACGGCGCACGACGATTCAGGGGGGGAGGGGCAAGTTGATGGAAGCTAAAGCGGAGTTGATCGAGCAGTTCCGGACGCACCCGAAGGATACCGGGTCACCGGAAGTGCAAATCGCGTTGTTGAGCGAGCGTATTAGCTACCTCACCACTCACCTAAAGTCCCACGCAAAAGATCACGCCTCACGGCGCGGGTTGATCATGATGGTCAACAAACGCCGCCGGCTGCTGGACTACCTGAACCGCCGCGACCCAAATCGGTATCGCGAGATTGTCGAACGACTCAGCTTGCGTAAGTAGCAGGTTCCTGGCCGGCCTTTCGGGCTGCGTTGTCTCATCCGCACAAACGAGTTTTCAGGCGACATGCGGGCTGTGCGGCGCGAGAATGCTGGATCGATAGTATACCGCTCCTTTCTTCGCAATTGTCCTTCCTCGATGTGAGTTCCCGAGAGTTGTCTCTCGTATCTGAATCAGACTCCGACGAATCGGAGAAAAAAGGACGTGTTTGATGTTTGAAAAAGTAAGTTTGGAAGTAGGCGGACGCACATTGACGTTTGAGACCGGCAAGATTGCCCGCCAAGCGCATGGATCGGTGGTGGCGCGTTATGGCGATACAGTGGTGTTGGCTACGGCCTGCATGGACAACAAAGCTACCGATAAGGATTTTCTGCCTCTCACTGTGGATTATCGCGAGTACACCTACTCGGCGGGGAAAATTCCCGGAGGTTTTTTTAAGCGTGAAGGGCGCCCTTCGGAGCGCGAGATTTTGACTTCGCGGCTGACCGACCGGCCACTGCGGCCGCTGTTTCCCGAAGGCTGGTCCACCGAAACGCAGATTGTGGCGATGGTGCTTTCCGCCGATAGCGAAAATGATCCGGACGTTATTGCGGTCACGGCGGCTTCTGCTGCGCTGTTTATTTCGAAGATTCCGTTTGAGAAGCCCATTGCCGCCGTTCGCGTGGGATTGATCGACGGCAAGCTGGTGGTGAATCCGACGGTAGCGGAGCAGAAAACCAGCCTGATGAATTTGATTGTGGCCGGCTCCCATGAAGCGATTGTGATGGTGGAATCCGGCGCACTGGAAGTTTCCGAAGACGTTGTGGCAGATGCGTTGGAATTCGCGCACACGGAAATTCGCAAAATCGTTGCCGCAATCCGCGAACTGCAAAGCCGTGTGAAGCCTCAGAAAGTTACGGTCACACCCCCGGCGTTTGACGACGCGATGTTCAAGCAGATGCAGATCGATTATGGCGAGAAGCTGCGCGACGCTGCGGACACGCAGAAACACCCGAAGTCGGAAAGCTATAGCTTGCTAGATGCCATCAAAGCGGAAATCATGAAGGCAATTCCAGAAGACGACACGGAAAAACGCAAGTTGGCAGCCCGCGCCTTCGAACGACTCCGTGAACGAATTTTCCGCGACGATATGCTGGTTCGTCGCCGGCGTCCGGATGCGCGGGCGTTCGATGAAATTCGACAGATTACCTGCGAAGTCGGTGTTCTACCGCGCGCGCACGGATCAGCGCTATTCACCCGTGGTGAGACGCAGGCTCTGGCCACGGCTACCCTTGGCACGAAAGAAGACAGACAGCGGCTTGACCTGCTTTTCGAAGAGGAAACATTCAAGCGGTTCATGCTGCACTACAATTTCCCTCCGTTCTCGGTGGGTGAAGTGAAATTCCTTCGCGGACCGGGACGCCGTGAAATCGGTCATGGAGCGTTGGCCGAACGAGCAATCGCCAACCTTCTTCCGGCGGAAGAGGACTTTCCGTACGCCGTGCGCGTAGTGTCCGATATTTTGGAGTCGAACGGCTCGTCCTCGATGGCTACTGTGTGCGGAGCTTCTTTGGCGCTTATGGACGCGGGCGTTCCGCTCAAATCTGCATGCGCAGGAATTGCGATGGGCTTGGTGGTGGAGGGCGACAAATACGCGATCTTAACCGACATCGCCGGCGCGGAAGATCACTACGGCGATATGGACTTCAAGGTGGCCGGCACGCGGCAAGGAATTACCGCGCTGCAGATGGACATCAAAGTCAGCGGCGTCAGCATCGCCATGATGCGCGAGGCTCTGGCGCAGGCCAAGAGGGCGCGACTGCAGATCCTCGACAACATGGACGGCACGATTTCCACCGGACGCGCGGAAATTTCCACCTATGCTCCGCATCTTTTTATGCTCAGCATTCCCACCGACAAGATCCGCGATCTGATCGGTCCGGGCGGAAAGAAAATCCGGGGCATCATCGAGGCCACGGGCGTGAAAATTGATGTGATGGACGACGGCAAGGTTCACGTTTTCGCGTCGAGCGGAAAAGGCGCGGAAGAAGCGCTGAAAATGATTCGCGATGTCACGGCGACGGCCGAAATCGGCAAGACCTATCTCGGCACCGTCGTACGCATCGCGGAGTTTGGCGCATTCGTCGAAATTTTCCCCGGGACGGACGGATTGCTGCACATCAGCGAAATTGCAGAAGCGCGGATTCGTGCGGTTCGCGATGAGTTGAAGGAAGGCGATCAGATCCTGGTCAAGGTTCTGGCGATCGAGGGGAACAAAATCCGGTTGAGCCGCAAGGCAGTATTGCGCGACCAGCGCGACAAGCTGCCGAAGACAGAAGCAGCCGCGGCGGAAGGCCACTCCTAGATCACATCTAAGGGAAAATCGAAAGAGAAAATGGGGCGAGCAATCGCCCCCTTTTTTTATTTGTTTTCCGGCGAAGAAACTCGTTCGATGCTGGCGCCGATGTCGCGGAGTTTGTCTTCGATGCGTTCGTAGCCGCGGTCGATATGATAGACGCGGTCGATCCAGGTGGTGTTGTCGGCTACCAGCCCGGCTAAAACGAGCGAAGCGCTTGCGCGCAGGTCGGAGGCGGTGACCGGCGCACCACTGAGCGGCGTGGGACCGGTAATGACGGCGAGATTACCTTCCACTGCGATGTTTGCTCCCATGCGCATAATCTCGCTGGCGTGCAGGTAGCGATTTTCGAAGATGGTTTCGCGGACGTGCGAAACGCCGGTTGCTTGTGTGGCTAGCGCCATGAACTGAGCTTGCATGTCGGTGGCGAAACCAGGATATTCCTCGGTGGTGATGTCGGCGGCCACCAGCTTTTTCGCGCCGCGCACTCGCAGCGAGCCGTTGCCTTCGCACCTGATTTCGACGCCGCATTCTTTCAGCTTGTTTATAACCGCAACCAGATGGTGGGGCTCGCAGTTGGTGAGCAGTAAATCCCCGCCGGTGATAGCTCCGGCGACGAGAAAGGTACCGCACTCGATGCGGTCGGGAATAATGGTGTGCGACGCGCCATGCAATCGCTGGACACCCTGGACCCGCAGCGTGGAAGTGCCCACACCTTCGATCTTGGCGCCCATCTTGATGAGGAGCTCGGCGAGATCGGTGACTTCCGGCTCGAGAGCGGAATTTTCCAGGACCGTCTCGCCTTCGGCGAGCACCGCAGCGGTCAAAACATTTTCTGTTCCAGTAACCGTAATTTTCGGAAAGCGGAAGATGGCGCCGCGCAGGCGCTTGGCGCGCGCCTCCACGTATCCGTGTTCCATCTTAATTTGCGCGCCGAGTTTTTCGAGAGCTTGAATATGAATGTCAATGGGGCGAGCTCCGATCGCGCACCCGCCCGGGAGCGAAACGCGCGCGTAACCGAAGCGGGCGACGAGCGGGCCGAGCGTCAAAACCGAGGCACGCATCGTTTTCACCAGTTCATAAGGGGCTTCCTGCAGGGACACAGTTTCGGCTTGGATGGTGAACTCGCTGGGCGGCAAATCAGGGCTTTCGACGCGGCAACGCATATGCGCGAGCAGCTTGGCCATGGTGATGATGTCGCGCACGTGCGGAATATTTTGCAACGTCACGGGCTCGTTCGTGAGCAGCGCGGCGGCCATCGCGGGCAACGCGGCATTTTTCGCGCCGCTGATTCGGACCGTGCCTTGCAACCTGCGTCCGCCCTGGATTTTGAATCGGTCCATGCTATTTCCTCTTCCTTGGTGCGCTTGGCTGCCTTGCGGTGCGGGATTCCAATGCCTGCCGCACGTTGCCTCCGGAATGCTGCAGCCGTCGTTGCGCGTCATGGATATCGGCGCCCGTTCTCAGCATTACTAGAGCAACCGGCAGATTGTGTTGCGACTGACGCAGCGCGTGTTGTACTGCTGACACGCTTGCACCGGTAGCTTCTTGAAGGATCCGTGCTCCCCGCTGCCGTAACTTCTGATTTGTTAGCGCCACGTATACCATCCAGTTTTCGTAAACCCTGCCAAGCCGCACCATCGAAGCGGTAGAGAGCAAGTTGAGAACCATTTTTTGCGCCGTGCCAGCTTTCAAGCGCGTCGAGCCAGTGATCGCTTCGGGGCCGGTGTCCAGCGCGATCGCGATATTCGTGGTGCGTGCGAGAGGCGACATCGGTTGAGATGTGACGCCGACTGTTACCGCGCGGCGTTTCTTGGCAAACTGCATCGCGCCGATGACATACGGCGTAGTTCCGCTGGCCGCCAAGCCAACAACCACATCGCCACGTTTCATCCCGGCTTTCGCCAAGTCGCGTGCGCCATTCTTCGCCGAGTCCTCGGCGCCTTCGACCGCGCCTCGCACCGCTTGCGAACCGCCGGCGATGATGGCCTGCACGATTTTCGGTGCGGTGCCAAACGTCGGTGGGCATTCTGCGGCGTCGAGAACCGCAAGGCGACCGCTAGTTCCCGCACCCACATAAAAAAGTCGCCCGCCGTTGCGGAAACTTTTCACGATCGTATCCACTGCGCGCGCAATTTTCGGAAGCTCCCGACCGACCGCGATTGCCACTCGCCTGTCTTCGCGATTCAGAGCGCGCAAAATTTCCAGCGTGGGCTTCTTATCGAGTCCGCGAGTTCGCGGATTTCGCTGCTCGGTTTTTGACGGCTTCAAGCGCGCGCCCCTATCTGCCTGCATTGATTATACCGGGGTCGGCGTCGCGTTCACGAACCGCGGCGAAATCTAACGGAGGATTGTGACGTTGGAGTTATTGGAGTTATCGAACCGCGGCAGGCTGATTTGCCAGTCCCAAGGCCTGCATGATGGCGTCATGTACGGCCGGACGCAACTGGCGGATTTGCTCGTTGGCCCGCGTGGGGTTCACACGATTGGTCAGCAGAATGACGAAAAGATCGCGGTCGGGGTCGATCCAAAGGGACGTCCCGGTAAAACCGGTGTGGCCAAAACTGGCCGGGGAAAAGAAATGGCCCGATGAAGAAGGCTGCGTCACAGCGTCCCATCCCAAAGTGCGTGCGGAATCTGCGATGGCTTGGCGAGCGGTGAATTCCTGAATGGTGGCGCGCGTGAGGATGCGATGGTGCGCGTAGATGCCCCCGTTCAAAATCATCTGCGCGAATATGGCGGTATCGCCAGCGGTTGAGAAAAGTCCTGCGTGCCCGGAGACGCCGCCCATGGCCCAGGCGTTTTCGTCATGGACTTCGCCTTGCATCAGACGCTTGCGGAAATCGGCATCGTTTTCAGTGGGCGCAATGGTCGGCGACAGCTTGCGGGGCGGGTTGAACATCGACGAGTCCATGCCGAGCGGCGCGAAAATATGCCGTTTGACAAACTCATCGAGCGGAACTCCGGTGAGGCGTTGGACGATTTCGCCCAGCAAGATAAAGCCTAGGTCGGAATATTCCACTTTCGTTCCCGGTTGGTGAACCAGCGGCTCCGCGAATACGCGCCCGAGCACGGGGTCGTGCCCTTCTGCTTGCTTATAAAAATCGCGATGCGCAGGGAGGCCGGAGTCGTGAAGAAGAAGGTTGCGAATCGTCACGCGCGCCCGCCATGTGGGGTCTGGATCTGATTTTGCGGCTGCCGCCCATTCGGGCAAGTAGCGGGCAACAGGCGCGTCGAGATCGAGCCGCTTTTGCTGCTTCAGAATCATCACAGAGGTGGTCGTGGCGACGACCTTGGTGAGGGAAGCCATGTCGTAGAGCGTGCTCGCGCTGGCCGCTGGGGATTTTGCGTCGCGCGCTAGCTTGCCAAATGGGCGAACGATCAACTGGTCGTGTAGCCCGACGGCAAGAACGCCGCCGGGGATTGCGCCATCGGTAATCGCGCGATCCATCACATCGAAGGCGGGTCTAAGACGGGCGGCCATATCGGCCGGCGCCGGTTGCAACGTCATAAGATTCGCCGCCAGGCGAATGCCGTCTCCGCGTTTCACCGTACCCGGAACAGTGACCGGAATTTGGCCTTGGGTGGCCGCTTGACCAAAAAGCGAACGAACGGCTGCCCGTTGCGAAACGTCGTTGGTGGAGAATTCAGCGAGCCAGGTTTTCGCCTCTGGAAAATTCTCGATTAGGTAGGGGCTGCCGAACGACATCACCACGACCGGCTTCTCGGAGGCGATCATTTGGTTCACCACTGCGCGCTGATTTTCCGGGAGTCCCACGTTTCCCTTGCGATCGGCGACGCGCACGAACAGCGCGGCGATCGCCACGTCGTAGCTTTCGGGCGGAGGAAGTTTCAAGAAGTTCGCGCTGGCGAATTGTGTGTCGGCGCGCAGAGCGATTAGCGAATCCACACGCCAGCGAATTTCGGGTTCGATGTTTTCGCCAGGGTAAGGGTCGGAGTCGGCGGATAGCGATACCAGCAGCACGCGAAGGGGATGCGTCGCGTCTAATGGCAGAAGCTTTGCGGTGTCGCGAAGAAGCGTCACGCCGCGGTCCGCGATGGCTTGCGCTTCGGAAGCATATTCCGGCTTGGCGAACCTTTCGTTCAGGCGTTCGATATCGGCGAGACGATCTTTGTCGAGTCCCAGGCGAGATTTGGCCTGCAGAATGCGCCGAACGGATTCGTCAATGCGAGCTACCGAGACGCGGCCGGACTTCACGGCTTCTTCCAGGGAAGCCATGGCCGCGTCTGGAACCGGAGGCTGCAGAATCACGTCCGCGCCTGCCTCCACCGCTCGAATCGCGGCATTGCCCGGCGCGAACTGCGACGTGACGCCACCCATGTCCATCGCATCGGTGACGATGAGGCCCTTGAATTTCAATTCGTCGCGCAGGAGGCCGGTCAAAATACTTCGCGAAATAGTTGCGGGGACGGTCGGGTCGGATTCGTAGGCCGGCACGTTCAAGTGTCCCGGCATCACCGAGCCGAGGCCTGCGGCAATCGCGGCCCGGAAGGGAACCAGCTCTGTGTTTTCGAGTTCGGCGCGGTCGCCGGGAACCGTGGCGAGCGAGAGATGCGAATCCACGCTGACGTTGCCGTGCCCGGGGAAATGTTTGGCAGCGGCCAAGCCGCCATTTTCTTCCACGCCGCGTACAAATTGGGTGACGTACTCGGCGACCCGCTTCGGGTCTTCGCCGAAGGAACGATTATTGATGATCGGATTGTTCGGATTGTTATTCACGTCCGCGTCTGGCGCGAAAATCCAGCGGACTCCCGCGGCTCGCGCCTCGAGCGTCGTTATCTTTCCGATCGTGTAAGCGGCTCGCGGATCGTCAGCCGCGGCAACTGCCATGGGGGAAGGAAACGAAGTACCCTCGTCGATGCGCATGCTTGTTCCGGTTTCAAAATCCGCGCCAATCAGCAGTGGAGTCTTCGCGTGTTTTTGCAATTCGTTGGTTAGCGCGGCAGTCGGATAAACCTGGCTTCGCTCGATGCCGAGGGGGCCACGTTGGGTACCGAGGATAAATCCGCCAACGTGATTGTCCTCGACCTGGTGGAGCAGCTCTTTGTAGTCCGCGCTTTCCGTCGAGGTGAAAATGCCAAAATAATAAGGCATCAACATTTGGCCAAGCTTTTCGCGCAGCGTCATTCCCTTAAGCGTTGCTTCCGCCCACCCCGGTTTGGTGATGGGTTGCCGTGGATTCTTGGAGGAAGTTTTTTGCGCTCGAAGGGAAAGTGTCATGAGAAGAACCACAGACAGTGCGGAAAGGCCGAGTTTACGCATCGCATTCGCCGAAGGCCTTCCATGTTGACGCCTGCATCCCGCGGCTGTATATAGCACACGGCTCCATGAGGCACAACGAGACGTCCCCGCGCGTGTTTCGTATCCGTTCTCTCCGGGTTTGGCTGCAGCGCGCATTGTTGGCGGGGTGTTGCTGCGGTTTGAGCGCCTCCGCGCAAGAAAAATCTGCACAAGCGGCAGCTGCCCGCACGGAAACCGGAATTGACGTGCTCGAGGCGCAGAATTTTGTGGCCTTGAGCGGCAAGCGTGTCGGCCTGATCACGAACGAAACCGGCGTCAATGCGCACGGCCGGCGGACCATCGATCTGCTGAAGCACGCCGACGGAGTCAAGTTGGTTGCAATTTTCAGCCCGGAGCACGGCATCGCGGCCAGCGTTGATGCTGATGTAGCGAATGCGACTGATTCTGCTTCAGGGTTGCCGATTTATAGTCTTTATGGCTCGACGCGACGCCCGACAGACGCAATGCTGAAGGGGATTGACGCGCTGGTTTTTGACATTCAAGACGCGGGAGTGCGCTTTTACACCTATGTAACGACGATGGGTTATTGCATGGAAGAGGCGGCAAAACGAAAAATTGCGTTCTTCGTGCTCGACCGGCCCAATCCGCTGGGCGGCGAAATCATCGAAGGGCCCCTGCTCGATCCTGACCAGATTTCCTTCGTCGGATATTTTGCAATGCCTGTGCGCTATGCCATGACGATCGGCGAACTCGCGAAGATGTTCAACGCTGAAAATAAGATTGGGGCGGACCTACACGTGGTTGAAATGAAAAACTGGCAGCGAGGCAGTATGTATTGGATGACTGGCCTGCCATGGATTCCGCCATCACCGAATCTGCCGGCGGTCGCAAATCTGGTTCCCTATCCTGGAATTGAGATACTGCAAGCGGGCGGCGTATCGGTGGGGCGTGGGACCGATAATGCGTTTCTGGAGTTTGGCGCGCCGTGGATTCATCCGGAAGCTCTGCTGGCGGAATTGAAGCGCCGCTCGATTTCTGGAGCGAGTTTCGAGGTGCGATCTTTTACCCCGAAGGCGGGGCCGTATGCGGAGGAACAATGCGAAGGAGTTGGGCTGACGGTCACAGACCGCGATAAATTTCGTTCGATAGGAATGGGGCTAGAAATTGCCGAAGCGTTACATAAGCTCTACCCGCGACAATTTCAGATTGCGAAAATGATCCGGCTGCTCGGATCGCAATCCACCGTCGAACGCCTTGAGCGCGGCGACCATCCCAAGCAGATTGAATCCGGCTGGGGAGCGGACCTTGCAAAATTTGGCGCGATGCGCGCGAAATATCTCATCTATCGTTAGGGGATGCGAGAAAATCAAGTAAAGAATTCTCTGCGGGAGTGAAAGTGAGGCCGAAAGCTTGGTTAGCGTGGAGCAGCGGGAAAGACAGCGCTTGGGCGCTCCAGGTGGTTCGCCAAAGCGGAGAGTTTGACGTTTTGGCGCTGCTGACGACGGTGAATCAAACGTACTCCCGCGTAGCCATGCACGCGGTGCGAGAAAGTTTGTTGGAAATGCAGGCGGCCGCGGCGGAGCTGCCCTTGATCAAGGTGCCGATTCCGTCGCCGTGCACGAATGAGATTTATGAGCAGGTTATGGGCGGAGCGATGACCCGCGCCAAGGCCGAAGGCGTGTTTCACGTTGTTTTCGGCGATCTATTTCTCGAAGATGTGCGCGCGTATCGCGAAAAGCAGCTTACCGGGTGCGGCATGATACCGGTCTTTCCGCTGTGGGGACGCGACACGCGTCGGCTCGCTGAAGAAATGATTCAGAACGGTGTGTCGGCTTACCTGACCTGTGTGGATCCCCGCAAGCTGGACCGTTCATTTGCCGGACGCCGATTCGATTCAGAACTTTTGAACGCGCTACCGCCCGAAGTGGATCCCTGCGGGGAGAACGGGGAGTTTCACAGTTTTGTGAATGGCGGACCCATGTTCCATCGAACCATTCCCGTCGCGGCTGGAGAGGTCGTCGAACGAGAGGGATACGTGTTTGCCGATTTTCTTCCGCAAGCTTCGGCGACGTCCAAAAGATAGAATCAATTTTCGGTTCGACCGCGATTCGTTCACAATCTTAGGCGCGCTTTGCATAGGAAAGATGATTGATGCGGATCTGTTCTTTGCTGCCTTCGGCTACGGAGATTCTGTACGCGCTGAACCTCGGCGATTGTGTTGTAGGCGTGACGCACGAATGCGACTTCCCGCCGGAGGCGGCCAAGAAGCCTGCGCTGATTCGACCTCGCGTTGACCCGCACGCGCCGGCGGGCGAGATCGATCGCCAAGTGAGCGAGCTAGTTGCCCGCGGTGAAGGCATTTACGCGGTGGATGCGGAATTGTTGCGGACGCTGCAGCCGGATTTGATCGTGACGCAGGACCTTTGCCATGTTTGTGCGGCTTCGCCTGACGATCTAGCCACCGCCCTCACGCGCCTGCCGAGGAAGCCGCGCGTTCTCGCGCTCACACCTCATTCACTGCGCGCCGTTTGGGACGACATTCGCAAAGTTGGCGATGCCACGAAACGTCGCCGAGAAGCGCAGGGGCTCGCCATCGCGCTCGAACAGAGGGTTGGTGCGATAGAGGCTAAGGCGGCGCAAGCGAAGAGGCGTCCGCGAGTGCTGTGCCTTGAATGGCTCGATCCCTACTACGTTGGCGGGCACTGGGTCCCGGAAATGGTTGCCAAGGCCGGCGGGCAAGATTGTTTAGGCCGCGCCGGCCAGCCATCCCTCCGGGTCACCGCGGAAGAAATTGCAGCTAGTGGCGCGGAAATTATCGTCGTGATGCCCTGCGGGTTTGCTGTCGAACGGATCGTTTCAGAATACAATGCCGCAGATTTCCCCGATGGATACCTGCGCCTGCCAGCAGTGCGAGAGCAGCGCGTGTTCGCGGTGAATGCAAACAGTTATTTCTCACGCTCAGGGCCGCGGCTTGCCGAAGGAGTCGCGCTTCTCGCGCATGTCCTGCATCCGGATTTGTTCCCAACGCCTCCTTCAACGGGTTCGTTTCGCAGATTGTCGTAGTTGCGAAATAGTTAGCAACCTCGCGCTACTCGGTTTGTCGCCGCCATAGACGATAAAAAAACAGTCCCGAAAGAATCATCGCCAAACCAATCGAAGAACGAACGGGTCGTTCGATCCAGATGTTAATCGTCAACGCCAAAGCTCCCGCGACGAACAATCCAGGCACAATGGGATATCCCCAAGTGCGGTAAGGGCGGTTCATTTCCGGAGCCGTTGTGCGTAACCGGAACATTGCAACTACAGAAAGCGCATAAAAAATCCATGCGGCGAACACGAATAACGAAGTCAATTCTTCAAACGTACCGGTCAGCGCCATAAGGGCCGCCAGAACTCCCTGAAAAATCAATGCGCCGCCGGGTGTTCGAAAGCGCGGGTGCACGGTCCCCGTGACGCGGAAGAACAAGCCGTCGCGGGCCATGGCATATGGGACGCGCGCGCCGCTCATAATCGACGAATTGAGCGTGCCGAGCGCCGCCACGATCATGGCAAGCGTGATCCAGAATGCAGCCCCCCGGCCCGCGAAGCTTTCCACCACGTCCGAAGCGACGTGCGAGGAACTCGCGACGGCGTCGAACGGAAGCGCGTAAAAGCAAACCGCGTTAAACAGAAGATATATTCCGGCGACGAGAATCGTTCCGCCCGCGAGCGCGCGCGGAAAATTCCGCTCTGGATTTTGTATCTCGGAACCGACGCGATTGAGATCTTCCCACCCGTCATAAGCCCAGAGCGCTGCGGCAAGCGCGGCAAGAAAGGCTACGAGTGTGTTACGGCTTGCTTGCACCGGCCAGAATGGATGAAAGTGCGAGATGCTTCCGTGGCCGAACCAAAACCCTGCCCCCACAATCGCGAGAACAGCGCCGACTTTTAGGAGCGTGAGTGCAACCTGCACGCGCCCGCCGAGACGCACGCCGAGATAATTAATAAAGGTGAAAAGAAGGATCGCGCCGGCCGCCATTGGTTGCGACCAGGTGAACACGAAATCGTAAGCTCCGCCGCCAAATGGGAGCGTGAAATGCCGCGAAGAGATAGGAACGGCGAGAGCGGGAATCAGAAAACTTGAAAACCTTGCCAAGCCTGCGGCAATGGATGCCGCCGAGCTCGATTCCCCGACCGTGGAATGCATCCATCCAAAGAGAAAGCCCCACACGGGCCCGAGACCTCTGCGAAGGTATGCATACTGTCCGCCGGCCTCAGGCATCGCCGCCCCAAGTTCGGCAAACGACAGCGCGCCAAATAGAGAAAGAAGTCCGCCGGCGATCCAAGCGGCATAAACCAGGCTGACTGAGCCGCCGACCGCTGCCATCTCGCTCGGCTTCAGAAAAATTCCGGTGCCGACCATGGTGCCGACGACGATGGCCGAGGCAGCCCAGGGACCCAGGCCGCGTATCAGCTCGAGTCGTTCTTTCGAACGCGTCCCGGTTGCGATAAATTTCTCCCCATACAAAGAATTCAGATTCTATAACGACTGCGCCCGAACGGCCTCTCGGCTCGCACCGGGGGTGAACATGCTTGCGAACGAACCCACCGCGAACGTGATCAAGGTGCCGACCAGGACGTACCAAGTCCACGCGAGCGGCGTCAGAAATCGAATCGCGATCATGGCCGCAAGCCCGGTTATGAATCCGACGAGCGCGCCGGCTTCCGTCGCTCGGCGATTCCAGCTGCCCAGCAAAAACACACCCAGCGTCGCGCCGTAGGTGATCGACGCAATCGTTAGCCCTGCCACCAGCACTGCTCCCCAACGAACTAAGCCGAGAATTCCGAGCACGACGCCCCAAATCAAGGTGAGCTTGCGCGAACGGAGGAGAGATTGCGCCCCTGTCTCGCCGCGTCGCGCGCCCAGATCTATAATGCTGGAGGATGCCAGCGAGTTCAACGAGCCACTCGCGTTCGACATCGCAATCGCAAAGACCGAAGCCAGCACCATGCCGGCCAGTCCGATGGGCATGCCGTGAACGATGAACTCGGGATAAATTTTGTCGGGATCGCTGCTTGGGGTAGTGAAGGCAAACTCTTGTGCGTATACAAAAAGCATTACACCGAGCACGAGAAATAGCGCGAATTGCGCGAAAACAATCACGCCGCTAGCGAGCAGCGCCTTCTTACTGTCGCGTTCGTTGCGCGAGGCGAGAAGCCTTTGCACCATGGTCTGATCGGTGCCGTGGCTCGCCATGGTCAGGAATGTTCCGCCCAGAAGGCCGGACCAGAACGTGTAGCTTTTCGTCAAGCTGAACGCGAAATCAAAAATGGTGAGCTTGCCTCCGGCCGCCGCGGCTGCCTGAGTTACGGCGGGCCAGCCGCCAGGAATTTTGTGCAGGAGCAGGAGAAACGCAGCGAACGAACCTGTGATGTACAGCAGGAACTGCATCACGTCGGTCCATATCACCGCGCGCATGCCGCCTTCAAAAGTGTAGAAAAGCGTAAGCGCGGCGATGATCAGTATGGAACTGCGCTCGCCGGTGCCGAACGCAACGCTCACAACCTTCCCGATCGCCGATATCCGCACGCCCTCAGCCAGCGCGCGGGTGCATAAAAAGACGACCGCAGCCCCCGACTTCATGCGCGCCCCAAAACGCTTTTCCAAAAGCTGGTAAGCCGTGTAGAATTCCCCCTGAAAATACTGGGGGACGAGGACCACGCATAGAATTACGCGGGCGACCAGATAGCCAAGCGCGAGTTGAAGAAATCCGAGGTTTCCGCCGTACGCGATTCCAGGTGTGCCGATGATTGTAAGCGTCGAAGTTTCTGTCGCGACGATTGAGCAGGCGATGGCCCACCACGGCGCGGTGCGTCCGCCCAGAAAATAATCGCGCAAGCTTTGCTGGCCCCGGCGGAAATGGGCTCCGAGCAGCGTAACGCCTGCAAGATAGAGAACGATGATGGCCAGGTCGAGTGAGCTGATTTGCATGGTGTGCAAAACGAGTCGCGCGATGCTAACCGCGTGCTTCGAGCAGTGTCAAGCAAGGTGAAAAATATGCCAGAGAGGAATCCGCCTCGTCCCGCGGCTTTTTATCTTGGTTTCGATGGCGGTGGCACGAAGACAGACTGCTTTCTCGTTGACGCTGAAAATAAAGTGATGGCCCACGCCACTGCCGGCCCTTCGAATCCAATTCGTGCCGGGTATGCGAAGGCCTGGTTTACGCTAAGCGACGCAGCGGATCTGGTGCTCGAACGCTGCCACTTGAAATCGAGCGATATTCGCGGGATTTGTGCCGGCATCGGAGGCGCGGGGCGCGATGCGGTAGCGCGGCGTATCGCGACATTTCTCGAGCGCGGTTTTCCTCAAGCCGCGGTGATGGTCACGACCGATCTCGAGATCACTCTGCAAGCCGCGGTTGGCGATGGCGAAGGCGTCATTCTCGTTGTCGGCACCGGGTCTGCTGCGTATGGACGAGACGCGCAAGGCCGTGTCGCGCGCGCCGGCGGACGCGGCCCGTGGTTTAGCGATGAAGGAAGCGGCTTTGACATTGGCCGCCGCGCCATGGCCGCGGTGGTTCGCGCGGACGAAAGACGCGGACCGTCGACAGCGCTGTCGCAAAAAGTGTTGCAGTGGCTGGGATGTAAAGACTGGAGCCGCGTCCTCGACTGGGTGGTGAAAGATCCCGACGACGTTTTTCCGCGCGTGTTTCCGCTGGTGGCTGACTTAGGCGACCGTGGCGACATGGTTGCTTGCGAGATACTTTCGGGCGCAGCGGAATCGCTCGCCGAACTAACGTTGAGCGTGCTTCAAAAGCTCGAAATGCAAGATCGCGACGCGCCGGTTGCGAGATCCGGCGGCACGATCGGCCGCAGCAAGTTTTTCGATGCCGCGATCGAATCCGCTCTGGCTAGAGTCGCGCCACGCGCATCCTTGGTGTCACTGCACGTCAAGCCTGCCGAGGCTGCGGCTCGAATGGCGATTCGCCTAGGACAACGCAAAGCACATGCCGGCTCCTGAGGCCGCATCCAATTCTCAGCGCGCGCGCTCGGCTTGCGGCGAAGATTTGGATTTGCTGATTCAGCAAGCGGATCCGCAAACACTGCTCGCACTGATTGAAAATCCCAACCTGTTAGAGACGCAGATCAGCCGCTTGCTCGAACGCCTCGATCTTTCTACCGAGCTTCTGGAAGCTGTCGCCAAGGAAGCGAAATGGACTTCGAGCGAGAGCGTCAGGTTTGGCCTAGCTCGCCACCCGCATACGCCGCGACGCATTGCAATTTCCCTTCTGCGCGAGCTGTATTTGTTCGATCTCGTGCGGCTCAGTTTGCTTCCGTCGGCTCCGGCGGATATTCGCCGTGCGGCGGAGGAATTGATACTGACGCGCCTGCCCCATCTTCCTATCGGCGAGAAGTTGTCGCTCGCAAAGCGCGGGCCGTCGCGTGTTGCCGGCGCCATATTGGCGGAAGGCCACTCGCAGGCTCTTAAACTTGCGCTGGCGAATGCTTTTTTGACGGAGAGCCAAGTGCTCAAGGTACTGGCTAAAGCAGACGTGCACGCTCGCGTGGTTGTGGCTATCTCGCAACACCCGAAGTGGTCCACTCAATATCATGTTCGCCTGGCTCTGGTCCGGCACCCGCACACGCCCGTCCCGGTGCTGCTGGAATATCTGCCGAATCTTGCGCTAGGCGATTTGCAGGACATTGCGGCGCTCGAAGAGCTCGCACCACATTCCCGAAAATATATTCAGCAAGAATTTGCGCGGCGCGCTCAATAATCCGGAATAGAGCGCGCGGAAGAAACGGGTTTACAAGGGGAAAATGGCAAATCGCAAGTATCAAACGCGCTTGGTTGCGATAGTCGCAGCGATCGCCTTCATCATTTTGCTGGTCTATCTTTCGCGGCAGCAAAACCAAAGTGAGTACGAAGTATGCGTGACGTTCAAAGGCGCAACGCACTGTTCGACCGCTGCGGCCGCGACTGCGACCGAAGCCATGCGCAGCGCCCAGGGAATCGATTGTGCCATGCTTGCGAATGGACGGGACGAAAACATGGTTTGCCTTGACACTCCGCCCGCGAGCGCCCACCAAGTAAAATAGATAGCTGCCGCCGCATGTTCCGGTGTCTAACCATCGAGGACGGCGTGGTGTGTTGAATTGACATGCAGGTTTTCGCTGCTTAGCATCGAATGCGGAGCAAACGACCGATAGATGACTCGTTGTTTGAATTGCGGGGCAGAGCGCGACGTTGACCAGTGCGAGGCTTGTGGGCTGGGCTCCACTGCGGCGGAAATGTCGCTGCGGCAAAGGCTATTGAACCGCACTGCGATTTTTCTTGTTGGCGCAATCGCGTTCGTGGCTGCCAGTGAACGTTATCCGGCGCTTGAACTTGACGGGATCCTGATTTTCATTGGCGTTCTTTTTTTCCTGACATTGGGGTTGGCGATGTGGCTGGAACGTCGCGCGCTGCGTCACGCCGAAGTAGAAGCGATGAAGCGCATCTACTATGGCTTGATTCCGCTGCCGTGGCTGCTGGCGATTCTACTGCTGGCAAACGGCTCCCTGGATCGTTACCCGTCTCACGTGGAGCAGGCCCGCGTGATTGGAAAATTTTCCATGCCTGGACCGATGGCCAATCGTAGGCTCATCGTCACGTCCTGGCGCGAGGGGCGGCGTTTCGAGCGTATTCCCGTGGACCGTGGGGATTTCGATCGCGTCAGCCGAGGCGATCTCGTAAATGTGCAGGTGCGGGAAGGGTTGGTCGGCATCCCCTGGGTTGCCGGAGTATCGCGGCAGTAGTTCTGAATAAGCCGCTAGATTACTGCCAAGTAATCGCTTGCAGGGAATCCGCTCGACAGTACCGGGTTTCGTTGGGACACTCGCATCGTGCGCCTGCCTGAATCTTGGTCCGACCATTTTCCTTTTCTCGAACAGCTTGAGGAGGTTTGGGAGCCCGTTCCGCGAGCGGCGCTCATGGCCTGGGTGATTTTCTATTTGCTGTTTTTGTACCAAGCGGTGCGCGGGCAGGGAATTTTGTTGCTGATCGACGGAGTGTTCGTTCCGATTCACGAAGGCGGACACTTGCTTTTCCGCCTATTTGGCGAGTTTATCATGGTGGCCGGCGGAACCACGATGCAGCTGCTGGTGCCCTTCTGGCTGGCGCTTTATTTTTTCTTTCGACGTCAGCCGCAAGGCGTGGCGTTCTGTCTGTTTTTTATGTTCGAGCAATTTCTTCCCGTCGCGACGTACATGGCGGACGCCCGGGCGCAGGAGTTGCCGCTGCTCACGGTGGGGGATGCGGAGTACGTGATTCACGATTGGGCTTATCTATTCGGCAAGACAGGTCTGCTTGAACACGACACGCAGATCGCCGGCGCGGTAAGGGCGCTGGGATGGCTCGGGATGATCGGGGTCTTGATCTGGCTGATTTGGCGCGGGTTGAACGACGTTCCCGAATCAAAACCTCGTGTCGCAGCCGAGTAAAATCTCGGGCGAGGGGAGCGCTTGGCTTCAGTAAAATGCGCGCATGTCGGGCGGATGAGGAAGCTCAACTTCGAGGACGCGGCCGTAATCTCCCAATGTCAGCTTAATTAACTCCGCTGGGCCGACATCGCGCACACTCCAATCGAAGCTCGCCAGCAAGCGCGCCGGGATAGCGAAATTGTCGCTTTCTGTATCGCTCCCCATTTTATGAACATCGGCCAGAGACACGCTGTAAGCGAGCTTTGCTCTGATGTCGAGCTCGATGTAGCGGCGGCCAAGCTGCACGAGCACGAAATGCGAGTCCTTCTTTTTGTCCGGCCGGTAAACATTGAAGGCGAGCGGAGTTTTATCGTCCAGTTTGACCAGAGCGAGATTGACCGGCTTCCAATGGAAGCGCTCGCCCTGGGCGGTGGCAGGGGCCGCGCTAACGAGCAAGACCAAGAAGACCGTTATCCTGATGGTGATGGTCAAAGAAGACGGGAAAGACGTCATGTCGGCGATTTTTGAAAACTAATAGATGCTGGATTCGCGCTTGCGGCCGGTGTAGTCAACGTAAACGATCTTGGTGTCCGTGTAGAAGTCGATAGCGGCGTGCCCCACTTCGCGTGGACCTACGCTGGAATCTTTTGCTCCGCCAAACGGAACGTGCGCCTCACCGCCCACGGTGGGCGAGTTCACGTGGGTCATGCCGGTTTCGATTTTGTCCACAAACTCGAAAATCTTGTTCGAGTCAGTGGAGTAAATGGAACTAGACAAGCCGTAGCGCACCGAATTTGCGGCCTCCAGAGCTTCTTCGAAATTCTTTACGCGGATCACGCTTAGCACCGGGCCGAAAATCTCCTCCTGGGCCATGGAGCTGTCCGAGCGCACGTGGTCGAACACGGTGGGCGAAACGAACCAGCCCTGGTCATATTTCGGGCCGGTCAGACGTTCACCGCCGCAAAGCAGCTTTCCTTCTTTTTTGCCAATCTCGATGTACTTGAGCACCGTGTTCAACTGATTCTCGTCGACCGACGGGCCCATATCGACGCCGGCTTCGAGGCCATCGCCAACGACGTATTTTTTCGCGCGCTCGACGAGAGATGACAAAAACTGGTCGGCAACTTTTTCTTCGATCACCACGCGGCTGGTGGCGGTGCAGCGCTGGCCGGTGGAGGCGAAGGCTCCCGCAAGCGTGGATTCCATGGCCAGCTGCAAATCGGCGTCGGCGAGAACCACCACGGGATTCTTGCCGCCCATCTCACATTGAATTTTTTTTAGGCGCTGCGCGCCCGAGGCGTAAAGCGCGCAGCCCACTTCGTTCGAGCCCGTGAAGGACAGGCCGTGGACCAGCGGATTTTGCACCAACTCATCGCCGGTATCGCGCCCGGAACCCATAACGAGATTCAAGACGCCGGGCGGAAGGCCGGCCTGCTCGAAAATTTCAACAATTCTCATGGCTGAGAGCGGCGTCAGGGTAGCGGGTTTGAAAACCACTGTATTGCCGCAGACAAGAGCGGGAGCGATCTTCCATACGGGAATCGCTACCGGGAAATTCCACGGGGTGATCGCGCCCACCACGCCAAGAGGCTGGCGAATGGTGTAGGAGAAATTCTTGGGCAGCTCGCTGGTAAGAGTTTCGCCGTTCAGGCGTCGCGCTTCGCCGGCCATGAATTCAGCAATGTTTATGGCGCGCTGCACTTCCCCCAGAGAATCTTTCAGCGCTTTACCTTCTTCGCGGGTCAACAGGCGCGCCAAATCTTCTTTCTGTTCCTGCATCAGGCGCGTGGCGCTGAAAAGGATTTTTCCGCGGTTGGGGGCGGGCGTTTCGCGCCAGGCAGGGAAGGCAGCCTTCGCGGCGACGATAGCTTCTTTCATTTCCTCGCGCGTGGAAAGCGGGATACGTGCAACGACTTCATCGGTGTTCGCAGGGTTGCGGCGCTCGACAATCTTCGTTGAACGCGATTCCACCCACTTGCCATTGATGTAGTTTCTGCAAAGCACTGCAGCACTAGTCGCCGTCGCCATATTTTTAGCTCAGTTCCCTGAGTGAATTTATTTCAAGCTACTGCACACGAACCTCGCTGAAAGATTTGTCAAGTAGGCGAATACCTTCGTCCACGTCGGCTTTGGAAATATTCATCGGCGGGGCCATGCGGATGGTGTTGCTGTGGAGGCCGCCTTTGCCGACGAGCAGGCCGTTGGCGCGTGTGCGCTCCATGATTTGATTGGCTTCCTGCGCAGCGGGCTCTTTGGTCTGATGATCTTTTACCAGTTCGAGCGCCTGCATCATGCCCATGCCGCGAACGTCGCCGATCAGCGGATATTTCTGCTGCAACTCTTCGAGTTTTTTTCTGAAGTAGCCGCCGACCACATGCGTATTCTCTAAAAGATTTTCTTCTTCGATCACTTCGATCACCGCGCGCGCGGCGACAGAAGTGACCGGGTTGCCACCGAACGTGGCGATATTCAGCCCCTGGAATTTCCCGGCTAGCTCAGAGGTCGTAATGGTGACGCCAGCGGGGACGCCATTCGCCATACTTTTCGCCGAAGTGATGATGTCTGGCGTGACTTCCCACTGCTCGATGCCCCACCATTTTTTTCCGGTGCGGCCCCATCCGGTCTGTACTTCGTCAGAGATAAACAGGCCGCCGTAATTTTTCACGATGCGATGTACGATTTTAAAGTATTCCGGCGGAGGAGTAATGAATCCGCCGACACCCTGAATGGGCTCGGCGATAAACGCAGCAATTGAGCCGCTGGTGGTAGTCTGAATTACGCCTTCGACGTCGTTGGCACAGGCCACGCCGCATTCGGGATATTTCAAATGGAGCGGGCAACGGTAGCAATACGGGTTCACTGCGTGCGAGACGCCCACACTGATGACTCCCGCTTTGCGCCAGGCGGATTGCGCGGTGACGGATTTCGCCAGCGCGGAGCCTCCTGAATAGGCGTGGCGCAAAGCGACGATATCGTAACTAGGGCTGGCGCTGCGAGCCAGAAGGATGGCTGCTTCGTTCGCTTCCGTACCAGAGCTGGTAAAAAAACTCTTCTGCAACTTGCCCGGAGTGATCTCGGCGAGTTTTTCGGCCAGCGCTACGACCGCTTCGTTGGGAAAAAGCGTGGAGGTGTGCTGAAGCTGGTCCACTTGAGCCTTGATTTTCGAAGTGACCTTGGGATTGCAGTGACCCACTCCGATGGTGACGATGCCGCCGAAGAAGTCGAGGTACCGGTTGCCCTCGACGTCCCAAAGATATTGCATCGAAGCGTGGTCGGCGACGAGCGGGTGCTCGTAATAATTCGCTACCGAAGGCCAGATGAACTCCTTGTGCTTGCGGACGGCTTCTTCGCTGCGCGAAGTAGTAAGTTTCGGCGTGGTAGTCATTACAATCCTTTCAACCTGTCCCGCATTCCTGTTTCAGTTGGCAAGCAGTTTACCCCGCGACGCGCAAGCCGGCAAGCAAGCGCACGCGGGCGGGCTGGAAACTTGCCACATAAAAACTACGTCTAACTCGATTGCGGCTTGCTGAAATAGGCACGCCATTTTGACGATACTCCCCGTATAATCCGGCGGACACCACGATGGATCGCGTAATAAAAAGCTTATTTCGGGGATTGGGCCGCATGTTCCCGACCTGCATGACGCTGAGCCAGGCGGTCGCGTTCAATATGTTCCTGGCGTTTTTTCCGATGCTACTTCTGGTGTTGGGAATTCTCAGCAGCAAGCCGTCCTTTCACGGCGCGTTGAGGGAATTGCCGGAGCGTCTTCGTTTGATTCTTCCGCCGGGAAGCGAAGACGTAGTGGTGCAATATTTCACGCGCAAAGGGCAGCATCCCTGGAAGTGGTTCTTGCTGGGGCTGGGGGGAACGCTGCTGGCTGGTTCACAGGTGATGGCGGGCTTGATTGAAGGATTCCGGGTCATCGAGGGTGATGAAATCAAGTTGAGCTACTGGCGGATCCAACTGCGTTCGCTGCTTCTGCTGGTTTTAACCGTCGCGCCGTCGCTAGTGGTGATTATTTTAACGGTTTTCGGTAAACAAGCCAGAGCGTGGCTGATTCTTCAGTTCGGACTGGCCGTGCTCATTCGCACCCTGGCATTGATCTTTCAGGTGGGCGTGGTATTCGGCCTTTCGATGATCGTTCTCGTGCTGCTGTACAGGATCGGTCGTCCCGGGCATAAAGGATTTATGGACGTGCTGCCAGGAGCGGTAATTGCGACGGTGCTGTGGTGGGTGGTCGACATCGTGTTCGGTTTATACGTTCGCAAAATGCCATACAACGTCGTCTACGGTGGTCTTGCGGCAGCGATCGGTTTGCTTCTTTGGATGTACCTGACGGCAATTGTCGTGCTGTGGGGCGCGGCGTATAATGCAGAGTGGCGGGAGTCAGCGGGTGCCGACAATTTCTCCGCCGAGAGCAGCATGCTACTCAGGTAGACCCAGGGCGCGAGCGTGATTCGATGAGAGAAATTCGCGTCGAATGCTATGCGGGACACCGCGCGGATGAGCGGCCGACCCGCTTTGTGCTTGGAGGCCGGCCGTTCGAGATCAGCGAACTCGACGGGCGTTGGTATTCGCCGGAAGCAAGTTATTTCCGGGTTCGTGCCGAAGACGGAAATTATTACGTTTTACGGCATGATGAAGTGCAAGACCTTTGGACCTTGGATGGCTTTCGGGCGGCGCGTGCTGGCCGCTGAGCCTTCGAGCGCTAGTTTTGAAGCTGCCGCTGATCTCGCCGGTTTCTTTTGCTGCTCCTTCCGGTTGTTCCTTTCTTGTATTGACTACTAGGCTGACGCTCTACCTGCGTTGCAACTTTTACCAAGACCGAGGGTTAAGATGAAGGGAAAGAAGTGAGAGCCATTGCGCTGGCAGGTTGCGGGCTGAGAGTTTCCGGAAGCTCCTTTATGAATAAGAAATTTCGAATGCGAAAGCGACTTGATGCGTGGGGAGCGGGGTTTCTTGCTTCCACGTTGACGGTTGCGCTGGCCGGGGCCGCATTCTGTGCAGTCGGCGTTCCGTATGCCAGCGCGGGCGCCCAAGAGACGCGCTCGAAGAAGAATTCCGGCGAGCGGTCTGCCGCGGCGGCCGGCGAACTCTCCAAATCCACCCTTCTGGACAAGAAATTCAAAGGCAAGCTGCCCATCAGTGAATTGACTGAGGACCAGGCCATCCTGCATGCCATGAACCGCCTCGGATATGGGCCGCGCCCGGGAGATGTGGAATACATTCGCAAGACGGGCTTGGAAAAATGGCTCGATCAGCAACTTCATCCTGAATCGATTAACGACTCCGCGTTTGAACAGAGGCTGCAGCGATATCCGACATTGAATTTGTCCGCGAAAAAATTGATCGAAGAATATCCGCAGCCGGGGCAGGCTATCAAAAAGGAAGACATCACGAAAGAGGAGTACCAGCAACGGATGAAGGAAAAACAGCGTGATGCGGAGTCGCAGGTAATCGTCACCGGAAACGAGAATTTGGATAAAGCGCAGCAGCAGCTTGCGAAGTTGCAAGGGCCGGGCCGGATCGTGGCGGAACTTTCCATGGCGAAGGTGGACCGCGCGGTGTACAGCAATCGGCAACTCCAGGCGGTGATGGAAGATTTCTGGTTCAACCACTTCAACGTGTTCGCGCAGAAGGCAGAAGACAAGTGGCTGCTTCCGGGGTACGTGCGCGACACGATACGTCCGCGCACCATGGGAAAATTCGAGGACCTGCTGCTCGCGACGGCGAAAAGTCCCGCGATGCTCATTTATTTGGACAATTTTGAGAGCGCCGATCCCGATGCCGTTCGCCGCATGGAAGCCGAAAAAGCGATGCGGCGGGCGCGCTATGGCGGGGCCTTCGCGGGCGGAGATATGCCGACGCCAGGAACGTTTCCTGGACCGGTTAGCTCCACCTCTGCGCCAGGCGCTACCCCAGGCGCGGCCGCGAAGAAGCAGCAGCGCGGGCTGAATGAAAATTATGGCCGCGAAGTGATGGAGCTGCACACCGTCGGCGTGGACGGCGGATACACGCAACAAGATGTGGTTCAAATGGCGAAATGCCTGACCGGCTGGACCGTCCGCACACCTCGCAGGGATCCGGAATTCTTCTTTGATGACCGCATCCACGCGCAAGGCAGGAAAGTCGTGATGGGGCGAACGTTCGGCTATGGCGGACAAAAAGACGGAGAAGAAGCGCTGAAGATGCTGGCCAACCATCCGAACACCGCGAGATTTATTTCCACGGAGCTGGCGCGGCATTTTGTTTCCGACAATCCACCGCCGGCGCTGGTCGAGCGCATGGCCGCGGAATACTCCACGACGCAGGGCGATATTCGCAGCGTGCTAAAAACCATGATTTACTCGCCGGAGTTTTGGTCCAAGGAAGCGTATCGTGCGAAGGTGAAAACGCCGTATGAGCTGGTGGCTAGCACAGCGCGAGCGTTGAACGCGGAAGTGACGATTACTTTGCCGACGGCGCAGTGGGTGGCGAGAATGGGAGAGCCGCTGTTTCTGTGCCAGACGCCGAATGGATATTCCGACAAAGCCGAGACCTGGGTAAACACGGGGGCGCTGCTGAATCGCCTTAATTTTGCGCTTTCCTTTGCCACCGACAAAGTGGCCGGTGCGACGGTGGATCTAAAGTCCACGCTCGGAGCCAAAGCCGCGCAAGATCCGAACGCGACGCTGGCAGAAGCGATCAATGATTTTCTTGGCGACCAGATCGCGCAGCAAACGCGGGAAACGCTTGTGTCGCGTCTGAATGATCCACAGATTTTGCAGGCAAGTTTGGATGATCCGGTGAAACAGGTGAACGAAGGGCTGATTGCGGGCCTGGTTCTCGGCGCGCCCGAATTTCAGCGCCGCTAGCGATTCCGAGGAACCCGCGAAGCTGCTCGTCTTTTGCGGGTAGGAGAATCACGATGAATATTTCCAGGCGATATTTCCTGAAGAGCGGCGGCGTTGCGATGATCGGCTTGGCCTCTTTACCTTCGTTTTTGCAACGCGCGGTGGCGGCCACGACCGGAGCGAACAAGAAGAAAATGGTTGTGCTGTTTCAGCGCGGCGCCATGGATGGCCTAAACGTCGTCGTGCCGTTCGGCGAGCCGAACTATTACCAGATGCGCCCTACGATCGCGATTCCGAAGCCGCAGCACGGCGGGTTGGATGCCGCGCTGGACCTCGATGGTTTCTTCGGTTTGCATCCCAGCCTTCAGCCGTTGATGCCGCTCTTTAGGAACGGCCAGCTCGCGATCGTGCAGGCCGTGGGCTCTCCCGATCCTTCACGTTCGCACTTTGACGCGCAGGATTTCATGGAGTCCGGCACGCCAGGAAGGAAGGCCACTGAAGATGGCTGGCTCAATCGCGCGATGCAAACCATCCCGGAAGAAAAACCTTCGCCGTTTCGCGCGGTCGCTTTCGGACCCTATTTGCCGCGAACCTTGCAAGGCATTTCGCCCGCCGTCGCGATTCCGGATTTGAAACAATTCAAAATGTACGGTCCGCAACAAACCGTTGAAGGCGGGTTCGAAGCGATGTACGCGCAGACCGTAGACCACGCGATGCGCGGAGTCGGGAATGAGACGTTTGAAGCCATACATCAGCTGAAGAAAATTAATCCCGATGCTTATCAGCCGGAAAACGGCGCGCAATATCCAAAGAGCCGCTTCGGACAAAGCTTGGAAGAAATCGCCGAACTGTTCAAGGCGAACCTGGGGCTGGAAGTAGCCTTTCTCGATAGCGGCGGCTGGGATCACCATGTGAACGAAGGCGGCGTGCAAGGTCAGCTTTCGAACTTGCTGCGCGATCTGGGGCAGGGAATTGCGGCCTTCCACCAGGACATGGGAGACCGCATGGGCGATGTGATATTTGTCAGCATGTCGGAATTCGGGCGCACCGCGCACGAAAATGGCAATCGCGGCACCGACCATGGCCACGCGAATTGCATGTTTGTGATGGGCGGCGGAATCAAGGGTGGAAAGGTCTATTCGCGCTGGCCGGGACTGAATGAAGATCAGCTAAATCAGGGCCGCGACCTCAAGGTCACCACCGACTATCGCAGCGTGCTTGGCGAAATTATCTCGAAGCACTTGGGAGATCGCGACCTCAAAGCGGTGTTCCCCGGATTCGCTAACGATCCGAAGCAATTCCTTGGCTTGGTGAAGACTTAATTCTAAAGCGATCTACTTCTGCGGTGATTTGTCGGAAGTGTCGGGCTCGTTGAAAATCTTCTTGATGCGCTCGTAGTTTTTGTCCACGAACGAAATATTTTCAGGCAACACCGAGTCTGGATATTCCTTGATGGTTCCCGCCTTCTTCATCTGTACGGCCGCTGCTGAGTTGATCAGCGTGTAGGTCATCACCACGAAATCGCGCGGAGTAAGTCCAGCACCTTTAATCGCATTCGCTATCGGCGGATATTTCTCGATGGTTGAAACGCTTCCGGCGACTGTGCTGCTGGGGTTGCGGGAGTCCTCGTCGTCCATCTGCTTCTTGAGATCGGGGTTATCTTTTTGCGTTTTGCGTATGGCTTTTACTGCGGCGTCATACTTGTCAAGTTTGTCCGCGGTCAGGACGAAATTCTTGACTTCGGTCTTTTCCGCTTCCAACTGGGCTGAGGATTTGTCGTCCTTTCGGCTCTGCGCGACGCCTTGCGCAGCAGCGGCAAGCGACAGCGCCGCGAGGAGTGCGAAAGCGATCACGTAGCTCGCGCTCAGCCTAGGCATAATTTCCTTACACCTCGGGGTTATTCCGCAGACTTAATCCGCATTCCATAGAATGACCGGTAGACGAAACAGAAGGACACCAGAAAGAACGCAGCAGCCAGAACGTGCGTTAAAGTGCCGCCGGTTTCCAGCGTCAGCTTCACCGCCAATTCGACGGCTAGCAAGCCGAAGAGCGTGGTGAATTTGATGACCGGATTCAGCGCCACGGACGAAGTATCTTTGAAAGGGTCGCCGACCGTGTCGCCCACGACTGTTGCGTCATGCAGCGGCGTGCCTTTTTGCTTGAGTTCCACTTCGACGATTTTTTTGGCGTTGTCCCAAGCGGCGCCCGCGTCGGCCATGAAGATCGCCTGGTAGAGGCCGAAGATGGCAATCGAAATCAGGTAGCCGATAAAGAAAAACGGCTCGACGAACGCAAATGCCAGCGTGGCGAAGAACACAGCGATGAAAATGTTCAGCATGCCTTTCTGCGCGTACTTGGTACAGATTTCGACGACCTTTTTGCTGTCGGCCACCGAGGCCTTCTCCGCGCTGGCGAGATTGATGTTGGCTTTAATGAACTCGACAGCGCGATAAGCTCCAGTGGTCACTGCTTGCGTGGAGGCCCCCGTAAACCAATAAATCATCGCGCCACCGGTAACCAGGCCCAAGAAAAACGGAGCGTGGAGAAGCGAAAGCTTGTCCACATTTTCGGTAATGCCGTTCGTCAACGCCATGATGATCGAGAAAATCATGGTGGTGGCGCCGACCACAGCCGTCCCGATCAGCACGGGTTTTGCGGTGGCTTTGAAGGTGTTGCCCGCGCCGTCGTTGGCTTCCAGCAGATCTTTGGCGCGTTCGAAGTTCACGTCCATGTTGTAGTCTTTCTTCAATTCCTGCTTGATGTTGGGAATGATCTCAATCTGCGAGAGCTCGTAGACCGACTGCGCGTTGTCGGTGACCGGGCCGTAGGAGTCAACGGCGATCGTCACCGGGCCCATGCCCAAGAAGCCAAAAGCCACAAGGCCAAACGCGAAAACCGGAGCGGCAATCATTTGTGCCGCGGCCGCGAGTCCTTGCAGGCTGACCAGGTAGCCCAAAGACATCAGGCCGACCATGGCGAGTCCCAGGTAGTAGCCGGAAAAATTCCCCGCCACGAAGCCGGACAAAATACCCAGAGAAGCGCCGCCTTCGCGCGCGGAAGTGACTACTTCGCGAACGTGCCGCGATTCGGTGGAGGTGAAGACTTTTACCAGTTCTGGAATCACCGCTCCGGCCAGCGTTCCGCAGGAGATGATCGTTGCCAGCTTCCACCATTGCGTCGTGTCACCGCCAAGTTCTGGAATGATCACAGACGAGATCCAGTAGGTGATGACGATGGAAACGACCGAGGTAATCCAGACGAGCGAGGTGAGCGGAGACTCGAAATTCATTTCGTCGGCTTTTCCGAAACGCGCTTTGGCGATTAGGTCGTTAATAAAATACGCCAGCGCGCTGGCAACCAGCATGGCGATGCGCATTACGAAGATCCACACGAGCAATTGAACCTGCACATTTGGGCTCTTTACTCCCAGCAGGATGAAGGTAATCAGCGCTACTCCGGTGACGCCGTAGGTTTCAAATCCGTCAGCGGTGGGCCCCACCGAATCCCCAGCGTTGTCGCCGGTGCAGTCAGCAATTACGCCCGGGTTGCGTGCATCGTCTTCTTTAATCTTGAAGACGATCTTCATCAGGTCCGAGCCGATGTCCGCAATCTTGGTGAAAATGCCGCCGGCAATCCGCAACGCCGCTGCGCCCAGCGATTCACCAATGGCGAAACCGATGAAGCAAGGGCCAGCGTAGTCGCCGGGAACGAAGAGCAAAATTAAAAGCATCATCAGCAATTCAACGCTGATCAGCATCATGCCGATGCTCATTCCCGCTTCGAGCGGAATGTGGTAAAGCGGAAACGGTTTGCCGCGAAGTCCAGCAAAAGCGGTACGAGAGTTGGCAAACGTATTCACGCGGATGCCAAACCAAGCCACACCGTAGCTCCCTGCGATTCCAAGCACGCTAAACAAGAAAATAATGATCACTCGGAGGGCTTCGTAGTGCAGCAGCACTCCGAAATAGAGCACGATAACCACGGCGATAAACAGTTCGAGAAGGAGCAGAAATTTGCCCTGGGTGACCAGGTAGGTTTTGCAGGTTTCATAGATCAGCTCGGAAATCTCGCGCATGGCGCGATGGACCGGCAAGTTCTTCAGCCGCGTATAAATCACCAGGCCGAATACCAGCCCAAAGATGCAGAACAGGATTCCGAAGAGCAGGAGTTTGTGCCCGTCGATGCCCAGGAAATTTACCGACGATAAATCCGGCAGCTTCAGATTCGCTTCCCCGCCCGGCGCCTCACCAGGCGCTTGCGCGTATGCTGCGGCCGCGCCCAAAAGCATTACGAAAAATCCAGCAGCCGATTTCAACGCGGCGCGGCAGAAATTCCACCGGCCCAACGAGCGCAAAGTACGCATTAAAAGGCCCCCCGTAGGCAGGCGGTCACACGTTTGGCAAGGCAGAAGCGCATTCGATCTTCCTCCGGATAAAGACTCCTTGGCGGGAGCCTACATAGTGCGAGAAACAACAAGACAGAATCGACTTTTGTAGCAGGATTCGCGCGTTTCGTCAAGAAAATAGGGCGTTTGGTCGCCACTTAGCTTTCCCTTCGGAAGGGAAGACCGCAAGCGAGAACCAGACAGCTTCTAGTCGATTTTTCCCTTGCGAAAGGGGTGACCGAGGCTGCACAGCCCTCGTCGCATTTTTATGACTCCCGGTCGGCTGCGGTTAAACTTTAGGGGGAGGAACTGAGGATGAAACAAAAGCTACTCCTGCTATGCATAGCGGTATTGCTGCTTCCGAAGTCGGGTTCCGGACAAAGCACGCTGCAGTCGCGAACCTACCGCTTCGAGGAGCTAGCCACCCAGAAAGAGGCAAATGCGACATTTCGCCCAATCCTAGATGGTCTAACCCATAGCGGCGTGCATCTGCACGTGCACGAGGTTTTTCTGCTGCCGGGAAGCTCACCCCACCACGCACATCATCACCAACAGGAAGAAATGTTTCTGATCAGCGAAGGTGAAGTGCAGGTGACCATCGCGGGCAAAACGACCAAGCTCAGCCCCGGCTCGGCTGCATTCGTCGCTCCCGGAGACCAGCACCAGATCGAAAACGTGGGCACACACCCAGCGCAATACTTTGAAATTATTCTCGATCCGTCAGCGACTCATTGAAGGGCTGCTAGCGATCGAGGAAGGCGCGGAGACGAGCGTAGCCGGCGCGGCTGACGGGGAGCTGGGTGCCGTTCCCAAGAACCGCAACGTGAGTGTCTTTCCCGTAAGGTTCGACTTTGACCACGCGTTCCAGGTTCACAATGTAGGAGCGGTGAATGCGAAGAAAACGCGACGGATCGAGCGCAGTCTCCAGGCTTGAGATGGTCTGCTGCTTCAGATGCTTTTTGCCCTCCGTCGTAAGCGCCACATAATCATCCTGCGCTTCCACGTAATCTAGTTTTGCAATCGGAATGATGAAAACGCGGGTGCCATCGCGTACAGCGATTCGATCGAGATATTGCGAGGGGGGGCGCGCTGCTGCGGCCAGGTCCGCCGGGGGCGTTTCAGTGCGCGGCGATCGTCCGCTGAGGCGCTCCTTGGCGCGGTTCAGCGCCGCTTCGAAGCGGTCCGCTCCGAACGGTTTTAAAAGATAGTCCACAGCGTGGACTTCGAAAGCTTTAATGGCGTAGCTGTCGAAAGCGGTGACAAAGATTACGCGTAGATCGCGGCCAATCAATTCGAGTACTTCGAAGCCGTCGAGCTTGGGCATCTGAATGTCGAGAAAAAGCATGTCGGGCTTCAGTTCTGTAACGGATTTAACGGCTTCAAAACCGTTCGCGCATTCAGCAACCAGTTCGATTTCTGGGTGCGCGACGAGAAATTCGCGGAGAACCTGGCGCGCCAGCTCTTCGTCGTCAACAATGATCGCGCGAATCTTGTCTCCCGCTTCGCGATTCATGCTTTTTGTGAGGTCCTTTCCGCCGGGAAGGTGAGAGCCACGCGGTAGGAGTCAGCTTCCGTGTTTACCGCAAAGCTGGCGCGGTTTCCGTAACGCGCTTGCAAGCGCTGGCGCACATTGGCGAGTCCCACGCCATTTCTGCGTCGCGCCGGCGCTTCGGGATCGAAGCTGTTTTCGACAACGATAGACACGTCCGCGCTGTTCCCGCACTGCACGCTGAGCCGAATCCATCCGCCCTCGATCAGATTCGCAATCCCATGCACCACAGCGTTTTCCACTAGGGGCTGCAGAAGCAGCGGTGGCACCGGAACATCCAGCGCGTTCCGGTCGATGCTTTCCTCCATCTGGATGCGAGCGCCGAAACGAACTTTTTCCACCGCCAGGAAAGCGTGGATCAGCGAAAGCTCTTCTTCTAGCGGAATTGCAGTTTTTTCCCCCAGACCGAGCGTACGCCGGAGGAAGTCGCCCAGAAGAATGCACATCTCGCGCGCTTTAGCGGAGTCCGAAGTAGTGAGGGCGCTGATGGAATTGAGACTGTTAAAAAGGAAATGAGGATTCACTTGCGCCTTCAACGCTTTTAACTCCGCGTCACGAGCCAGGACGCTGGCTTGCATCACACGAGCTTCCGCGTCGCGCGAGAGATCAAATGCAATGATGATGTAGTAGAACGCGACAGAAAGGAGGTAAAGCAAGAGGCCGGAGCCGAAAATGATAGGAATTTCAGGGCGAAAGCGGCGGCTCAGTCCAGTGAACGCGGGCATGGTCGAGAGACTACTGGCCAGCCCGGCGGCGGCGAACGCCCAGACGATGCTGGTGATTAGTGCTGCGGTGACGTGAGTTGTTACCAGCCGGCCAAATCCATACTTTTCAAGCGAGTTTCCCCGGCAGGAATACCATGAAGAAAGGCACACGAATGCTTCGAGAAGCGAAAGCGGAATGGAAAGAATCACAGCCTCGCGCATGCTGATCTGGCCGGGAATGGTGAGAAGATAGGCCAGCATGCCCGCGATCGGAATCCAGGCAAGCAGGTAAAGGCCCAGGCGGCGGATTTGGGAGAATATAGGGTGCATGTGACTGTTTCAGTTCTTCACCACCACGCCACCCATGAACGCGATTCCTTTAACAATCAAATGTTTTTGCGGGGTGCCGTCGGTTGGCGGAATTTGATGTGTCTCGTCAACGTATGCCCCCAGAACTCCCATGCCGTCTAGCGAAATACGCCAGGTCTCGGGGACTTTTATTTCGCCGCCGCCCATGATGGAGGTAGCGTCGATTGTGGCAGACTCGCCTTCCATATCAGCTTTCCGCAAATCAATTTCGTAACCGCCGCAGACGGCCATGACGTTACCGCCGCGGAAATTTTTAGACGTGACCCGGCGCTTGAATCCGCCAAAGATGGCAATTTGATTGAAATCAGATTCCGGCGAATCATTGCGGCCCCATCGGCCGAGCTGCTCGCGCCAGGAAGCGGCCTGTCCCGTAAGTGGGTTGGTATGGGGGGCGATTGCTTGCCAGATCATCAAGCCGCCGATGACGATAATGAGCACCGGCCAGATACTTTGGAATCCGATGTGAGCAAATCCCAAATTATCGAACACAAGAAGCACGCCGATCACGAGAAGGATGACGCCCCAGATCCGGCGCCGGCCGGGTTGGAACAGATTCACTAGTCCGAATGAAATGCAAAGGATCGGCCAGAAGTATTGAAAGACCTTGTTGGCGTCAATAATGCCTTGCTGGTCGAGCAGCAAAATCACGCCGGCAGCGGCGACGAGTAAGCCGAAAGTCAGGCTCCAGCTGAAGCGCTTGGAGTCACACGCCACGGTTTCCTCCTTGCCGGCTTCCCGCAAGACCACGAGACCTGTTTTGTCGAGCCGCCAGCATAATCGCCAAGCCGAGGCTTACCAGCAGCAGCGGCCAGAATCGAAGGAAATCCTGTATGGCGGATACATTCATTCGCAGCGAAAGAATATTCCAAATGTTCGACGCGAGCACGGAAAACAACCACACATTGTCCGTTCGGATATGAGTGTAGCCGAGCTCGCCTCCTTGAAATACGAGGCCCACCAGAATCAGCACAGCTGCTGCGACCGTAATTGCGGCCGATCCGGATACCGAAGACGTCACCTGCTGATTCGCGTTTGCCATGCTCTCATCTCCCGCCCGAAACTTTGTCGTCGTTCATGGTGCGAGATTAGAGGCAAACCTGGAGCGCGTCTGCACATTTTCGGCCAATGGCGGCTTGCTACCGGCGAATGGCGGGGGGCCAAGGCGGGCACATGCCGCCCAGGATGGACGAGCGAGGAGGTCTGAGACGAGGTAGGTTTACCGCTTATGACGAGAACAGCATGCCGAGCCAGAATGCCGCGATCAGCAGGGCGGACAGCCCCAGGAGGACGCGCATGCGCTTCTTGCGTACGGCGAAGATAACAATAGCCATGGCGCAGAGCAGAAAGCCCAGCTCAGGCCAGAACAACCCAGAACCAGCTCCTCCGCCACTCCATTCTCCCGATGCGTCCTGTATCAAGAACGAAGCGGAGGAAGTTGCGGCTGTAAGAAGAGCGCCGAGGGCTCCCGCTAACGCCACGCCTTTAGCCCAATCCGGCAGAACCCAATTTTTTCGCGCCTCGCGCCAGTCGAGCCATGTTTGCACGACAACAACGCCGACAATCAGCAAAACGAACAGCGCCACGTTACCCTCCCTAGCGCGAACCGCTCGGCAATCAAACTCACCGCGCTGCTTCACCCTGCTGGGCGGACGCGAAAAGTCCTAACGAATACCGGAACGGTCGAGGGCCGCTGCCGTCGAATTCCTCAGTACAAAGTCGCGCGCTCTCCACGCGGCTTTTATTGCTTCGACAGACCCAAATGCTTTACGTCTGCTTCTCTTGCTTCATTCGAGCGCAAAACCCATAGCGCCCGCAGCAAATAGGCATCTGGCGAAATAGTGTGGGCAATCCGCTTACCAAATGTTCCTATGAGTACGTTAAACGGACGCGATTCTATCTTATTGCAGATACGTAGGATACGCGTTTCGGTTGAGGGAAGAGGGAATCAAGACCGACAACCGGTGTCGAGCAATGGACGCTATTTCCACGCTGAGCAAGGACATTGTCCTATATGGGAAACGATTTGCATGTGAGGTCAACCGGCCCGAGCGGGAATTGCGGCACTTCGAAGGGGTCTGACGTCTGTTGCAAGTTCCACAACGGTAACGCTATGAGCGAATAGCCGAGATTGCGTTATCTGCTACGATACCCGAGTTCATGCGAAAGCCATGGGTCATCGCGCACCGGGGCGCTTCGGGCCACACGCCGGAGAATACGTTGGCGTCATTTGAACGCGCGGTCCAATTGGGCGCGAGCTTCATCGAAACCGACCTGCATCTGACGCGCGACGCGCGTTTCGTCGCGATTCATGATGCCACGCTCGAGCGCACCAGCAACGGCCGCGGGGAGGTTCGCGACTTCACGCTTGCGGAACTGCGACGCCTGGATGTCGGCATGTGGTACGACCGCGAGCACATGGGCCAGCGTATGCCCACGCTTGAGGAAATCCTGGAATTCGCCCGAAAGCACGACGTGATTTTTTACCTGGAAGTGAAATACGATGCGTCCTGGGGCATGCATCATTCGCTAATCGCCGCGCTGCAAAAACCGGAGTACGCAGGCCGGACGATAGTGATCTCATTCGATCAAGCCACCCTGGCGGCGCTCAGGCGAGTAGATGCCACTGCCATGATGGGTTTTTTGGTGGACCAGGCAGGTGCAGATTCGGTGAAAGAAGCACTCGAACTGGGTGCGCGACAGTTGTGTCCGAAAGCTTCCATAGTTACGCCGGAACTGGTTCAACAGGCGCATGGGGCCGACTTGCAGGTGGCCACCTGGACCGTCGACGATCCCAAAGAGATGAGAAGGATAATTGCCGCAGGTGTCGACGGAATTATGACCAACTTTCCCGAGCGGCTGCAGGCTGTGATCGAGGATATGCAGGCCGCGGAAGCCAGCAGCTAGCCAATTCTGCCGAAAAGACAGGCGAATTGGGCCAACGTTAATTGCTCGGCTCGCGCGTCGGGCGGCAGTCCGCAATCCGCGATCACCTGGTGGATCTGCTTATCGCCGGCAAGCCCCCGCAAATTGTTTCGCAGAGTTTTACGCTTCTGTTCGAAGCAGCCCTGGATAAATTCAAGAAACTGTTTTTCCTCCGTGATGTTCAACGACGCCCGATCGCCGGGCAAGGTCATGCGCACCAGCGCCGAATGCACGCGGGGCGGTGGACGAAATGCGCCGGGAGGAATTCTCAACACGATTTCAGGATTTGTGTAGAACTGGCAAATCGCGGAAAGATATCCATACTCTCGACGCCCAGGTCGCGCGACGATCCGTTCGGCGACTTCCAACTGGATCACGATGTGAATCGAGCGAATCTGCCGAGCATAGTGGAACAAATGATGTAGGATCGGCGAGGTGATGTAATAGGGCAGGTTCCCATATACGCGGAAGTCCCCGCTGAGCAATTCGTGAAAATCAATGGTAAGTACATCGCCCAGGACAATCCGTACGTCGGGCCATCTGGGCGAATGCGTGCTGATTTTTTGCTGCAAGCCTTCGTATAAGCGCTCGTCAGCTTCGATGGCCACCACCTGGCGGCCCGCCCCGGCTAGCAATTGCGTCATCTCTCCATGGCCTGCGCCAATTTCAATCCACGATTCGTTTGCGGCGGGCGAAAGAACTTTCACAATGCGCTGGCGCCACGCCGCGTCGGCAAGGAAATGTTGTCCCATGCGCTGTCGAGCCATGTTGGCGAGAGTGTAGCAACGCAGTACAGGTGGACGCGAAGAAATCATCGGCAAAATTATTCGTGGCGGGATCGAACCGTGAATCAGAGACTGGCTTGACGAAGGCGGAACGTTCCGCTACCGTTTTTATTTCGCTCGAGGAATGATGAAAATTCTATTTGTCGCGTCGGAAGGCTTGCCTTACTCGAAGACCGGGGGGCTGGCCGATGTAGTAGAGGCTTTGCCGAAAGCGCTGGTGGAGTTGGGCCATCAAGTGGCCGTCCTTCTTCCGCGCTACCGAGGGAACAAAATTACCTCCACGTTGGTCTCCAGCGTAACGGTTTCGCTTGGCGACCAACTAAGGTTTCCGTCGATTGCCGAGGGCGTGTCAGTCGCCGGAGTGCGCTATTACTTTGTCGAGGACCCCGGCTACTTCGAGCGCGATCAGCCTTATGGTGATGCGTCCGGCGATTATCGCGACAATGCGGAACGGTTCACGGAATTCTCGCGGGTGGCAATCGAGTTCGCGAAACGCGTGTTGCTGCCCGATGTGATTCATTGTCACGACTGGCAAACAGCGCTCGTGCCAGTTCTGTTGCGCACGCAGCATGCCAACGATCCGGCGGTACGTTCGCTGCCGGTGGTTCTTACGATTCACAATTTGGCCTACCAGGGAATTTTCCCGCAGGCCGCTCTTCGCAGAGCCGGTCTGCCTGCCAGCCTGTTCTCATTCGATGCGCTTGAATTCTACGGAAGCATAAACGTTCTGAAGGGCGGATTGCTTTTTGCCGATTACCTTTCGACCGTGAGCCGCCGCTATGCCAAGGAAATTCAGACCCCGGAATATGGCGTTGGCCTGGAGGGCGTGGTGGTTCAGCGTGCCGACCGTCTGGCGGGTATTCTGAATGGCGTGGACTATTCGATCTGGAGTCCCGAGTTGGATACCTTCATTGCCCAGAATTATTCTGCGCACAACCTCGAAGGCAAGAAAGCCTGCAAGAAGGATTTGTTGAAGATTTTCCGGCTGCCTGCCGATAAGCCGGAAGATTTGGAACGCCCCATGGTGGGAATTGTTTCGCGGTTCGCCGACCAGAAGGGATTCGATCTCATCGCTCAAGTAGCCGGCGAGATGATGAACGAGCGTGTCTCGCTCGTGGTGCTTGGCACGGGTCAGGCGGTGTATGAAAATTTCTTCAAGCTGTTGGCCGAGAGATTTCCGGCGTCGGCGGGGGTCAAAATTGGCTACGACAACGCTCTGGCGCACAAGATCGAAGCTGGGGCGGACCTCTTTCTGATGCCTTCGCGTTATGAACCTTGTGGGTTGAACCAGATATACAGTTTGCGATACGGTACGGTGCCGGTGGTGCGCGCAACCGGCGGGTTGGAAGATACCGTAGAGAACTTCGACCCCAAAACGCACCAGGGCACCGGATTCAAATTCGACCCCTACGATGGGAGCGCGTTGCTCGGAGCCTTACGCGCAGCCTTAGCAATATATCGCGACAAAAAATCCTGGCTGAACCTACAGAAAAACGGCATGGCTAAGGATTTTTCGTGGAAGACTTCGGCGGCGTCCTATGTCACGCTATATGAAGCGGCTAAGAGGTCTAGAATCCCGCGGGCAGTTGGAACATCTAAAAACTAAGCACAGACGCGGTACGGCTCCTGGGCTGACCGGAACTGCGCAACAAGGGAAAACGAGAAAATGTCAGAAAACATTCAAGCAGTTAGTGATGCAAGCTTCGACAAGGACGTGATTGAGGCGAGCAAGACGCAGCCCGTGCTCGTGGACTTCTGGGCCGACTGGTGCCGCCCGTGCCATATGCTTTCTCCCACGGTGGAAGAAATCGCCAAGGACCATGCGGGCAAGCTTAAGGTAGTGAAGTTGAATGTGGATGAAAACGTGAACGCGGCCGGAAAATTCAACATTCGCGGCATCCCCACGTTGCTCATCTTTAAGGGCGGACAAGTCGCCGACCAGCTCGTCGGAGCAGTGCCGAAAGAACAGATCGAGAAAGTTGTCCAGCGCCATATTTCCTAGCGCAGACTCCGCAACAAAAAGAGAGGGTGGGGCATGAACGCGAGTTTTACTGGCCCGCAAGCTGTGGGGAACTTGCCGACGCAGAAGACCTGCGAAGCCTGCGGAGAAGCTTTTTCTTGCAACTCATCTGGCGGAAATTGCTGGTGCGAGAGCGCGAAGCTGGAAGGGAAGACGCTGAGCGAGCTTCGCGCGCGCTACAACGATTGTCTTTGCCCCCGCTGTCTTTCCGCCGCACAAACCGGCAGTCCCTTCGACAAGTCATCGTGAACGCTGCCGCTCCTTCCGCGGAAAGATCACCGTGAGGAAAAAAAAGAAAAAGGAAATTCAGCGGTGCCATTGGGCTGCCAAACCCCTCATGATCCAGTATCACGACAAGGAGTGGGGCAGACCAGTACACCAGGACCGCGTTCTTTTTGAATTTCTGATCCTGGAAGGCGCGCAAGCAGGTTTGAGCTGGGACACCATTCTCAACAAGCGTGAGAATTACCGCCGCGCCTTCGACCGATTCGATGCCGCGAGAATTGCAAAGTATGACAATCGAAAGGTCCGCACGCTCCTTGCGGACCCCGGCATCGTGCGCAATCGTCTGAAAATTGCCTCAACAATTTCGAACGCGCAAGCATTCCTCGCGGTACGGAAAGAGTTCGGCACCTTCGACCGCTATATTTGGCAATTTGTTGGCGGGAAGGCGAAGAAAAACAATCGGGTCACGTCCCGGCGCGTGCCCGCGCGCACACGCGAATCGGATGCGATGAGCAAAGACCTCAAACGCCGTGGCTTTCGATTCGTGGGAACAACCATCTGCTATGCCTTCATGCAAGCGACCGGCATGGTGAACGACCACGCTCGCCATTGCTTTCGCTACGGAGGCCGATGATAGCAGTGTCAAAAAACATTGCGGCCTCAAGCGCCGGGCCTTGCGTTTAGACTTCAGCGGGGCGTAGGATTGTATTTCGTTGTTTGTCACCTAGGCCCTCCTGTAGCGCTTAAGTTTTTGAAACTAAGCGGGCAAACTGCGGTCTGGCGAAGGGATGGTAGCGAGAGTGGCGGAGAAAGCCCGAACGAAAGCGATTGTGGTGGTGGGAGCCCAGTGGGGTGATGAGGGAAAAGGTAAAGTCGTAGATTACCTGGCTTCCTCGTTTGAATACACCGCGCGCTATGCTGGCGGACACAATGCGGGCCACACCGTCATCTTCGACGGACATAAATACATCCTTCAGTTAATTCCCAGCGGAATCCTCCGGCCGGATAAGAGAGCAGTGATCGGCGCGGGAACCGTTGTCGATCCCGCCGCGCTTGTCACCGAGCTGGAAAACCTAAAAAAATCCGGCATTGAAGTACGCGGGCGGCTTTTTCTCAGCAATCGCGCGCATGTGATTTTTCCGTACCACCGCGAGATGGATAAGGCTGCGGAATCAGCGCGCGGCGAAGCGAAGATCGGCACCACTTCGCGCGGCATTGGTCCGGCTTACGAGGACAAAATGGCGAGGCGCGGAATTCGCGTCTGTGACCTGCTCGAGCCGGAGCGTTTCGCGGAAAAACTCGAGCGCGTGATCGGCGAGAAAAACGCAATCAGCCAAGCCACCTATGGGCATCCCCTGGAAACAGCAGGACTGTTGGAGCAATACCTGGAGCTAGCCGCGCACATTCGCGGGCTGGTTGCCGACACTGGAGTGCTCCTCAATCGAGCGCTCGACAATGGCGAGTCCGTGCTATTTGAAGGTGCGCAAGGAACCATGCTGGACATCGATCACGGGACCTACCCGTTCGTCACTTCGTCGAATGCCACTTCCGGCGGCGTGGCCACCGGTCTGGGAGTAGCGCCAACTCGGCTAACCGGGGTAGTCGGCGTAACCAAGGCCTACACAACGCGAGTCGGTAGCGGCCCGTTTCCCACCGAAATGCCCGACCTCGATGCGCAAGCGGTCCGCGAGCGCGGCAAGGAATTTGGCGCTGTCACCGGACGTCCCCGGCGCTGCGGCTGGCTGGACCTGGAAGTTTTGCGCTTCGCCAAAATGCTGAACGGCGTCGATTCTCTGGTGGTCACAAAACTGGATGTATTCGACGCGCAGAAAGATATAAAAATCTGTACGGGCTATCGCTATCAGGGAAAGCGCCTGACGGAAATGCCGCCCGACGCGGAAACGCTGGCAGAGGTCGAACCTGAATATCACACTTTGCCGGGCTGGCAGACGCCCACGCCTGGAATTCGCGATGTGAAGGATTTGCCGCTCGCAGCCCGCGATTATCTGAATTTCATTTCCGACCAACTGCAAGTTGAGGTTGGGATGATATCCACCGGCCCGGAGCGCGATGCTACAATTGTCCCGCGAGGAACCAAGCTTGCATCCTGGTTGTAACCGACTCCCATGGTTTCCCACCAAGCGGCCCGCGCAAAAGTGATTGAAGTCGTTCATGCGCGTTCGAGCGCGCATCCTCCCGCCACTGAAACCATCGAGTTTGTAAAAGATCCATCGAGAGCGCTCGGACGCATTCTGGCCGAAAACGTACTCGCCGACCGAAATTATCCTCCCTTTGACCGTTCCACGCGGGATGGTTTCGCTCTGCGTGCCGCTGAGGCCGTGAATCCAGGTACGCGATTGCGCTTGATCGGTGAAAGCCGCGCCGGCCACGCGTTTGCTGGACAAATGGAAACGGGTGCTTGCGTTCAAATCATGACCGGCGCGCCACTTCCGCGGGGCACAAATGCGGTAGTCATGCAGGAAGATGCGCGCATGGAAGGCGATTCGGTTGTCATTGAGCGTGGCGTTCGCGTCGGACAGCATTACGTTTTGGAAGGGCAGGAAACGCGGGCGGGCGAAACCGTGGTTAAGCGCGGAAAGCGCGTCGGTTACGCCGAACTTGCAATGGCAACCCAAGTGGGCCGCTCGAAGGTTGTCGTAGCGAAGAAGCCACGCGTAGCGATTCTCTCTACCGGAGACGAAGTGATTTCCGCAGGCGCCGCGCCGCAGCGATTTCAGATTCGCAATAGCAACAGCGTGTCGCTAGCGGCGCAAGTGGCGCTCGCAGGCGGCCAGCCGCTGGTGCTGGGTAACGCGCCCGATAACGCAGTTCAACTTCGTGCCAGAATTAAGAAGGCGTTGAAAGCCGACATCGTGGTTTTGACCGGTGGCGTATCGGTAGGAAAATACGATCTCGTCGAGCAGGTACTGAAAAAGATTGGCGTTGAATTTTTCTTTGACGCGTTGGCGATTCGGCCAGGCCGCCCCGCAATGTTCGGCGCGTGCGATGAAACGCCGGTGTTCGGGTTACCGGGGAATCCAGTCTCAACCATGGTTACCTTCGAGCTGCTTGTCGTGCCGGCGATAGAATTGCTCAGTGGCCACCAGCCTGGTCCACTCCATCTGCTCAAGGCCAAGCTCGCCCACCCAGTCGATGAAAAACCACCCCTCGCACATTTTCTTCCCGCGCGCGTGAAATGGCCGGGCGGGGAACCCACGGTGGAAGTATTGCACTGGGAAGGTTCGGGAGATATCGGTTCGGTGGTTCGCGGTAACTGCTTTTTAGTAGTGCACGAATCGAAGCTGAAGCTCGAAGCCGGTGAAATGGTGGATATCCTGCCGCGCCGCGGTCTTTTTTAGAACTTTGCCATGGAAAAACTTTCGCACTATGACAAAGCTGGCCGAGTGAATATGGTGGACGTCAGCGCTAAGCCTACGACTTCGCGCGCCGCGGTTGCCCATGCGTTTATTCGCATGCGGCGCGCGACGATTGCGAGTATCCGGCGGCTAAAATCGCCAAAGGGAAATCCACTTGAAATTGCGCGAATCGCCGGAATCACGGCGGCCAAGCGGACTTCCGAGCTGATTCCACTTTGTCATCCCCTGGCGTTAACGCACGTGGATGTGACCGCCAAGCTATGCCAGAATGGAATCGAGGTGACCTCGGCGGCATCGGCCACCGGGCCCACCGGGGTAGAGATGGAAGCGCTCGTGGCTGCGGCGGTCGCCGCTCTTACGATCTACGATATGTGCAAAGCTTTGGAACGCGGCATGGAAATCACAGAACTTTATCTTATCGAGAAGTCGGGCGGACGCAGCGGTCGATACACCCGCGCAGGAAAAAGTGTGAAGCGATGACGCTCGGGAAAGATGTAAAAGTCCTGGTGGTCGATGATAACGCGCTGATCCTCGACCTGTTGATGAAGGGATTACTGCCGCACTGTGACGCCAGGGCCGCCGCGGATGGCGCCGACGCCCTACTAAAGATCGTGGACGATCCGCCGGATCTGGTCGTATGCGATTACCGCATGCCCGGACTCGATGGCCGCCAGCTTTACGAAAAACTTCGCACCCGTCAACAGACGAAGCTGATTCCGTTTATTTTTCTCGCCAGCCGCGGCGACATTGAAGAAAAACTCCGGCCGATTGTAGAAGGCGTCGAGGAGTTCATTTCCAAACCGTTCTTTATCAAGGACCTAGTGCGGCGGACGAAAAAGGTCGTGGATCGCCTGCAGCTTGAAAAGTTGCAGAAGCGCCAGGTGCGCCCGGGTGTGATTCAGGGACGGCTGGAAGAAATGAGCATCATGGATTTGATGCAGTCGCTCGAAATGGGGCAAAAAACCTGCCAGCTACGCATCCATCGAGGCACGGAAACTTGCGAACTATTTTTTGCTTCTGGCCAATGCAAGGACGCCCGATTTGGCTCGAGTGAAGGCGAAGCGGCGTTGTTTCAGGCCGTGCGTTGGACCGAGGGCGAATTTGAAATTGACTTTAACGTAGGGCCAACGCGCTCGACGATTTCTCGCACCACAACCGGCCTTTTGATGGAAGCGCTCCGGCTAGTTGATGAAGAGCAGAATCAGTCAGCAACGGAAGACCAAGAGGTAGCCGAAGGATAGTTGGCCACAAACCCCGCCATGCGCGTTGCCGTCGTTACAATCAGCGACTCGGTAAGCGCCGGAAAATCGGAAGACCGCTCGGGCCCCGCGGTCATAAGCCGCTGCAAGGAGCTTGGCTGGCAGGTGGTATCCTCAGTTGTTTTAGCCGACGACCGCGCCGCGATCGAATCCTTCCTCAAGAAAACAGCCGACGCAAAAGACGCCGACGTAATCCTGACAACCGGTGGAACCGGAATCGGGCCGCGAGATGTGACGCCGGAAGCGACCACCGCCGCTACCGAAAGACTCATCCCCGGTTTCGGCGAACATATGCGAAGGGAGGGAGCTAAGAAGACCCCTCGCGCGATTTTGTCGCGCGCCGTTGCCGGGATTCGCGGCACCACGATCATCATTAATGTTCCCGGCAGCCCTCGCGGCGCCGTCGAATCGCTCGATGCGATCGCTGAGTTTCTAGCGCACTCCATTTCAATTCTCCACGGCGCGCGCCACGATTAAGAACTGAGCAACACGCGTTTGAGAACGACGTTGGCCGTTCCTGCCCGCCTCGCGTATAATCCCGCGCGTAATGCCTCTAGCTGTCGGAACCCGCTTAGGCCCCTACGAAATCATTGCCCCTATCGGCGCTGGCGGTATGGGCGAAGTATATAGCGCGCGAGATACGCGCCTGGATCGCACCGTAGCGCTGAAGATTCTGCCAGCACACTTGGCCGACGCCCCGGAAGTCCGCCAGCGTTTCGAGCGTGAAGCCCGCGCGGTTTCCAGCTTGAACCATCCAAACATTTGCGCGCTCTATGACATCGGCCGCCAGGACGGCACCGATTATCTGGTCATGGAGTACATCGAAGGCGAGACACTGGCCAAGCGCTTGGAGCGGGGCCCACTTGCGCCCGCAGAGCTTTCACGCATCGCAATACAAATTTGTGAAGCACTGGAAAAAGCTCATCGCCAGGGAGTGATTCATCGCGATTTGAAACCTGGCAACGTGATGCTGACGAAGTCAGGCGCGAAGCTGCTCGATTTTGGTTTGGCCAAAGCGACTGCACCGGTCGCGGTCGATCCCGCATTGTCTCCCACCATGAGCCAGCCGTTGCTCGGGAGCGGCCAGAACACCGCGCTCACAACGCAAGGCACTATCGTTGGCACGCTGCAATACATGTCACCTGAGCAACTCGATGGCGGCGAAGCGGATGCACGCAGCGATATTTTTTCCTTCGGCGCAACGCTTTACGAAATGGCTACGGGCAAGAAGGCGTTTGAAGCCAAGACCCAAGCGAGCCTGATAGCTGCAATCCTAAGAGAAGAGCCGCGACCGATTAGCGACCTGCAGCCATTGTCGCAGCCCGCGCTACAGCGCATCGCGACCACGTGCCTCTCCAAGGATCCGGACGATCGCTGGCAGAGTGCCGGCGACTTAAAGCGCGAGTTGCAATGGATTTCAGATGCAGGTTCGGCGGCTGGAATTCCCGCGCCGGTAGTTGCACAGCGCAAGACCAGCGCCCTCCGCTCGCGGATTTCGCTAATTGCCTTGGGAATTCTCGCTGCGTGCGCGATTGCCGCCGCCGTCTTCTATGGACGCAAAGCGTTCCAACCCCAGCCTGTGATTTATGCCGACATGACGCCGCCCGAGGGATATGCATTCGGAACCGTAGGCAAGGACAATCAGTTTGCTATTTCGCCGGACGGTACTGCCATCGCATTCGTCGCAGACGGCCAGGGCAAACAGATTATTTTCGTGCGCATGCTGAATTCCGCGACTGCTCAAGCGCTGCAAGGTACCGATGGCGCCTCCTACCCTTTTTGGTCAGCGGACGGCCGAAATCTCGGCTTCTTCGCCGATGCAAAACTAAAGCGGGTTCCGGCGGCTGGCGGAGTGGCGCAAATTCTTTGCGATGCCAGCGCAGGTCGCGGCGGCACCTGGAATCAGGACGGGGTAATCCTGTTCACTCCGGGGCTTAAAGAGGCGCTGTACAAGGTTCCGGAAAGCGGTGGGACTCCCGTGCCGGCGACCACGACCAAGCCAACCGCCTCATTGCAAAGCCATCGCTGGCCGTCTTTTCTGCCCGACGGTAAGCACTTCTTGTTTACGACCGACGACGGTATCGCCGCCGGATCCTTGGGCTCGACGGAAAGTCATGTAATTCTGCAGACGAAGTCTAACGCAGCATATTCCAGCGGGAACGTCCTTTATATGACAGATGGGAACCTGGTGGCCCAACCGTTTGATCTCGGCCGTCAAGCCGTTCGTGGCGTGCCGGTTCCTGTAGCGGCGCACGTGGAATTTGCTACGGGGAAGTCGCTGGGCAATTTTTCGGTGTCGCAGAGCGGCACGCTGGTCTATCAGCGCGATTTTACGCCCAAGAAACAAATCATTTGGCTCGATCGCAACGGTATCGAGTCCAAGGCGGGAGAACCGGACTACTTCTTCGCGGCGGCGCTTTCGCCCGATGGTCGTCAAATCTTGCTGACGCGAGGCCCGTCATCGGCAAAACGCGATTTGTGGATCATGGACTCGCAACGAGGAACTCTCTCTCGGGCCACCTTTGATCCAGCCGGATTACTGTTGGGCGTGTGGTCTCCCGACGGAAAGGACTTTGCCGTTTCCGTGGGTAACGGTTTTGAAATCCGCAGAACTGGCTTGCAAGGAAGCGCGACCGAACAGTTGTTGCCTCCCGAGCAAGTCTCGCAATATCCGACCGACTGGACCGCCGACGGCCAAACGCTCATCCTAACGGTCCAAAATCCCAAGACAAATCAGGACGTCGAGACACTCTCGGTGACTGGTGAGCACAAACTCGTGCCGCTCGTCCAAACGACCTACGCCGAATACGCCGGGAAGCTCTCCCCAGATGGGCATTTCCTGACTTACGCGTCGAACGAATCCGGCCGCCTGGAACTTTACGTCACGCAGTTTCCCGAGGGTAAGTTGAAATGGCAGGTCTCCAGCCAGGGCCTGAGCGGGGGAGAACCCATTCGATTCTCGGCTTGGAATCGCGATGGCAAGACCCTGTATTACATCGACGCAAGCGGGGCGGTGATGGCTGTGCCGATAGAAAGCTTGAATCCGTTCAAGGTAGGTCCGCCGAAGAAGGCTCTATTCGGCCAGCGCTGGAGTCAGCGAAATATCCGCAGCGCCGGACGGAAAGTTGCTGATCCTCACGCCGGTCGGAACTCAAACAGTCACGCCTGCCTCGCTCGTAATCAACTGGCCGGCTGCGCTCAACAAATAACGACGGCCCCTCGTTGAGATGCTCGATGGGACTGGCTGGCGCACGACTGGTGTGCTAGGATGCCGTCTTAATTCGGAGATGCCGAACCAATACATCCCGATTCTGATTTATGCACTGCTCGCCGCGGCCTTTCCCGCCGTCACACTAGTTATTTTCAAATACATTCGGCCGGAGATGCGCGCTACGGGAGCGAAACTCGAACCGTATGAGTGTGGCGTGCCGCCGGAGGGTGGTTCGCGTGGGCGTTATTCGGTGCGATTCTATATCGTGGCGATCTTGTTCGTTATATTTGATGTGGAAACAATATTTTTATTTCCTTGGGCGATCAAGTACAGCCAGTTAGGCGCCTACGGCCTGGTAACCATGCTTGTCTTCTTGGGCATCCTGCTGGTCGGCTACGTTTGGCTGTATCGCAAGGGCGCGCTTGATTGGGTCTAGCCGTCAAACTTCGCGTGCCCCGGAACGCGCGACCGCAACGCATTTAAGTCTCAACTGGATTTGACGCTGTTTTTTGGGGTGTGTTAAAAAGGCGGGCTGCTCGCTTGGTTCAACTCGAGCGGCGAAGCGTAGAAATCGGATCGATGGCCAACGACTCTTCGGAAAAAGATCCAGTCTCAAAACCGCCTGCATCCGGGGCGGACGAAAAACCCGTTGCGCAGAAACAGGCAGACGCTTCGCAGCCAGCTTCTCCAGTCGAGCCTTCCAAAGCGCCCGCTGCACCGGCAACGACTCCAGCGGCGCCGGGAACCCCTGCCGCAAAGCCGACCGCGCCCGCTGCGCCGAAGGCTGCCGCGCCCCCGGCGAAAGAAGGGCCACCAAAGCCTCAACCACTCGACAATGAATTTGTTCAAAAGCTCAAAGCGCGTTTCGGCGATGCTATCGGCGAGGCCAGCCTCGACCGCAAGCAAGCGATCGTCACCATTGCTGCGGAACAGCTTCGCGAAGTCTCCCGCTATTGCCGCGACGAAGAAAAGTTCGACATGCTCGTGGATTTGACTGCGGTGGATTGGCCTAAGCGCGAAAAAAGATTCGAGGTAATCCTGATTTTGTATTCTTTCGCCAAGAACGAGCGCGTGCGCCTGAAAGCTCATGCCGGTGAGAGCCAGCGCGTGCCCAGCGTTTGCGAAATCTGGCCCGCGGCCAACTGGCTCGAGCGCGAATGCTACGACATGTTTGGAATCGCCTTCGAAGGCCACCCGGACCTGAAGCGCATTCTGATGCCCGATGAATGGCAGGGCCATCCGCTGCGCAAGGACTACGACATTTTGAAACAGGATACCGACTGGGTTCGCGAAAACTTGGGCATCGAGAGCGGACAGTAGATGAGCGATCCGCGCACCACGGAACTTTCCCAGGTCAGCACTACCGTGCTGGGCGCCGACGAAATTATTTTGAACATGGGGCCGCAGCACCCTTCCACTCACGGGGTCCTGCGCGTGAAGCTCAAACTCGACGGCGAACGCGTGGTTGATTCCGAATGCATCATCGGTTACCTCCACCGCGGGGTCGAAAAAATTGCCGAGCATCGCAGCTATCAGCAGTTTGCGCCGTATGTGGACCGCATGGATTACGTTGCGGCTGTCTCCAATGGTTTGGGATATTGCGAGACTGTAGAAAAATTGTTGGGAACAGAAGCTCCCTTGCGCGCACGCGTAGTCCGCACGATTTTGACCGAGCTGCAAAGAATTGCCAGCCACTTGCTTTGGCTGGGAACGCACGCTCTGGATATCGGCGCGCTCACGCCGGTCTTCTATTGCTTCCGCGAGCGCGAAGAAATTCTAAAAATTTTCGAGAAATATTGCGGTGCGCGCCTGACCACGCACGCCTTTCGCATCGGCGGATTGCAATATGAGACTTATGACGGCTTTGAGCAGGAGGTGAAGCGCTTCTGCGATGACTTCGCCCATAAAATTGACGAGTACGAAACGCTGCTCACCGAAAACCGCATCTGGGTGGGCCGCACAAAAGGCGTCGGAATTCTTTCGGCCGCGGATGCTATCGCGCTGGGAGTCACCGGCCCAGTCCTGCGCGCGAGCGGCGTGAAATGGGACTTGCGCAAGGCCATGCCCTACGCCGCCTACGACCAATACAGGTTCGAAATTCCTACGCGCGAGGCCGGCGACACCTATGACCGTTACGTGGTGCGCATGGAAGAGATGCGCCAATCGCGCCTCATCTGCCTGCAAGCGGCCGAAAATATTCCCACCGGCCCGATCATGGCGCGCATCGGAAAAGTTTTGAAACCGCCTCCGGGCGAAGTGTATCACTCGATAGAAGCTCCCAAAGGCGAACTCGGTTACTACATCGTAAGCGACGGAACTACCCAGCCGTACCGCGTGCGAGTCCGCCCTCCGTCATTTATCAATTTGCAGGCCTTCAACAAAATGGCCCGCGGCTCCCTGGTCGCCGATGTGGTAGCGATCATCGGCACCATCGATATCGTTCTCGGCGAGGTGGACCGATAATGAGCCATTTGCTCACTCCTTCCATCTTGCGCATTCTTTTGCCCGTACTCTATGCCGTCGTAATCGTCGCCGTGCTTCCGCTGCTCGCCGGATACATCGTGCTGATGGAACGCAAAGTGATGGCGGACATGCAGGCGCGTCTGGGCCCGATGCGCGTCGGTCCTCATGGATTGCTGCAGCCCATCGCAGACGCCGTAAAACTGCTGCTCAAGGAAGACATCATCCCGGACAAGGCCGACCGCCTGCTGTTTTGGCTCGCGCCGCTCGTGAGCGTTACCATGGCGCTGCTGGCTTACGCGGCGCTGCCGATCGGTCCCGCATTTCAGATCGCAGATTTAAACATCGGCTTGCTTTTTATTCTCGCCATCAGCTCGCTCGGAATTTACGGCATCGTTCTAGGTGGATGGGCGTCTAACAGCCATTATTCGCTGCTCGGCGCTCTGCGCAGCGCCGCCCAGCTTGTCAGCTACGAAACCGCCGCTGGGCTTGGATTGATTTCCGCACTTCTGATGGCCGGCTCGCTGTCGATGAAGGAAATCGTCATGGCGCAGTACGACCAGGGCATCTGGTTCATTTTTTATGTGCCCATCGGATTTTTTATTTATATGGTCGGCTCGATCGCGGAAACCAATCGCGCCCCCTTCGATTTGCCCGAGGCTGAATCTGAACTCGTGGCCGGTTACATGACCGAATACAGCGGCTTTCGTTGGTCGCTTTATTTCCTGGCCGAATACGCCAACATGATTATCGTGGCGGGAATCGCCACCACGCTGTTTCTCGGCGGCTGGCTGCGGCCGTTCGCGAGTTCCCACGCCGCCATGCCAGGGACCTCTATCGAATTGCTGGACGCGCTGCCATCGCTTCTCGTCCTTGGCGTCGCGTTGTACTGTTTTTTTCTCGCGCCCAAGCAGCCGGTAAAAATCCAAAAAGTCGTCATGCTGCTGGTGGGCGGATTGTGCTTGATGATCGCCGGAGTTTTGGCCGGCGCTCTTTTTGCATCCCCGACCGTTTTGCAAGGCGTTCACGGCGCCTTCTGGTTCATGGCTAAAGTTTTCGCCTACATTTATTTCTTTTTGTGGTTCCGGTTTACCTTTCCGCGCTATCGCTTCGATCAGTTGATGCGGCTGGGATGGAGATTCCTGATCCCGCTGGCGCTTGTGAATTTGATCGCTACCGCGACCGCCTTGCTCGTGACTCGCGAATGGGGTGGGAGTTTACTGATAAACACGGTGGCGGCAGACGTGGTGACCCTGGCGGTTGCCATGTGGCTGGCGAAGGACGACGAGGTCGCTGCCGTACCCGTAGTGCATGGTGAATAAATGGGCCTAAACTCAATTTTGTTTTATTTCTTTGCCGCCCTCGCAGTCGCTTCCGCGATTCTGATGGTCACCCGTCGAAATATCGTGCATGGCGCGGTGTTTCTGATCACCACGCTGCTCGCAACCGCCGGCGTCTTTCTATTGCTTCAAGCTGAATTTCTTTTCGTAGCACAAGTGATCCTCTACGTTGGCGGGATCATGGTTCTTTTCGTATTCGTGATTATGCTGGTAAATCTGGACGTCTCGCTGTTGCAGTATCAGTTCAACCGCCAGCGATTTGTTGCCGGAGCGCTGGCTCTGGCGCTCGGTGCGCAATTATTTGTCGCGATTAAGATGGGCCAAAAATCGCTCTTTCCCCAGGCGCGAATTCCGGAAGTCTTGCCGAAAAACACCGAAGCGGTTGCCGACGCGCTGTTTGGCCGCTTCATGCTGCCGTTCGAAATTGCGTCAATTTTACTTCTCGTCGCCATGATCGGAGCCGTAGTGATGGCGAAGCGGAGGGTGTAATGGTTCCGGTAGATCATTATCTTTGGCTCAGCCTCGCGCTGTTCACCATCGGCGTGATCGGGGTGCTGACGCGCCGAAACGTGATCATCATTCTCATGTCCATCGAGCTGATTCTGAACGCGGTGAACATCAACCTGGTTGCTTTTTCGCACATGTTCGGCTCAGTCGATGGTCAAGTGTTCGCCATATTCATCATTACCGACGCGGCCGCCGAAGCGGCCGTCGGGCTCGGCATCATCCTGGCGTTCTTCCGCAATCGCGAGACGCTGCTTGCCGACGAAATGGACATGCTGAAATGGTGAAAAAACCGGCATGAACGCTCAGCCATTTTTTCTCGACCACATTTGGCTGATCCCGATTTTTCCGCTGATCACGGCGGCAATGATGCTTTTCTACGGCCGTCGGCTAAGTAAGCAAATGGTGAGCTGGCTCTGTTCCGGCAGCGTTTTCCTTTCCTTCCTTTTTTCCCTTGGCGCGTTCTTCCAGCTCATCGCCAAGCCTTCGTCCGGGCGCATCGCCACGAAAGTTGTATTCGAGTGGATTCCCGCCGGCACCTACCACATGCTGGACGGAAGAATCGCGAAATTTATCGCCGATTGGGGATTCCAACTCGATCCGCTGTCGTGCGTGATGATCCTGATCGTCACCGGCGTGGGATTTCTGATTCACGTTTACGCCACCGGTTACATGGCGCATGAAGGCGGCTATTACCGTTTCTTCGGCTACCTGAACCTGTTCATGTTTTCGATGTTGATGTTGGTGCTTGCCAATAACCTATTGCTGCTTTTCGTTGGATGGGAGGGCGTGGGCACTTGCAGCTACCTCCTGATCGGATTTTATTTCCACAAAAAGTCGGCGTCGGACGCTGGAAAGAAGGCATTCATCGTCAACCGCGTTGGCGACGCGGGATTTCTTCTGGGAATTTTTCTCACTTCCGCGCTTCTCGGCACCATTCGCTTCCTAGAGATCGGCCCGGCCCTCGCTGCGGGCGGTTTCGCCGTCGGAGATCCCCGAATCACCGCGATTGCTCTGCTGTTTTTTGTGGGCGCGACGGGAAAATCGGCGCAGATTCCGCTGTACGTCTGGTTGCCTGACGCGATGGAAGGCCCCACGCCGGTGAGCGCATTAATCCATGCGGCGACCATGGTCACGGCAGGCGTTTACATGGTGACGCGCACGAACGCAATCTATCAGCTTTCGCCGAAGGCCATGGGCGCGGTCGCGCTGGTCGGTGCGATAACCGCGCTGTTTGCCGCGTCGATGGGTGTGGTGCAAAACGACATCAAAAAAGTTCTGGCCTATTCCACCGTTTCGCAGCTCGGCTACATGTTCCTGGCCTGCGGCGTGGGCGCGTTCACCGCTGGAATTTTCCACTTGATGACGCACGCCTTCTTCAAAGGCTTGCTCTTCTTGGCAGCCGGCAGCGTAATCCACGCAGTTTCCGGCGAGCAGGACATGCGCAAAATGGGCGCGCTATCGAAGAAAATTCCGGTCACATACTGGACCATGCTGATCGCTGCTCTGGCCATTGCTGGAATTTTCCCCTTCGCCGGATTCATCAGCAAGGATTTGATCCTCGGCAAAGCCTACGAAAAAGATGCGCTGCTCTGGGCCATCGGATATTTCACCGCGGGGATGACCGCGTTTTACATGTTCCGTCTTATCTTCATGACCTTTCACGGCAGCTCGCGGGTGGATCCTGAAGCCGAGCATCACATTCACGAGTCGCCGAAATCGATGTTAGTCCCGCTGGTGATTTTGGCCGTGTTATCAATCGTCGGCGGATGGTTGAGCTGGCCGGAAATTTTTGGCGGCAATAGCCATTTTATCCATTTCCTCTCGACGGTCGTCGCGGTTCCGCACGAAGCGCGTATGGAGCCGAGTAAAGGCCCCGGCTCCCAGCACGGCGAGCTCTTCCTGATGGCGCTCTCAGAGGGTCTGGTGGTTCTCGGGATTTTGTTTGCATGGTTTTTATATGTGAAACGCACCGATCTGCCGGAGAAAATCGCGCGTGGGTTCGGGGGGTTCTATCGCCTGGTTTACAACAAGTATTACGTGGACCAACTCTACGATGCGTTGTTCGTGAATCGCGCAAAGGATCTGGGCCTGGCTTTGGGCGCGTTTGACAGAAACGTCATCGACGGTTGGGGGGTGGACGGCGCAGGCTGGCTCACACGGTTCGTCTCAAAACTTTCTATGTGGTGGGACACCTGGATCGTCGACGGCTCCGTGCGTCTCGGCGCACTCATCGTTTGGATTTTCAGCCTTCCGGTTCGCCTGATTCAGGACGGATTGGTCCAGAGCTATATGCTTCTGATCGTCATCGGGTTGATTGGGTTTTTCGGTTACTACTTTTACGTCGCGCAACACGCGATACGTTAAGGCAACAACGCGAGGGAATGGATGCTTTTCTCCGACAGCCACATCTTAACTACGATCTTATTCACGCCGTTGGTGGGCGCGATTGTGATGCTCTTCATCCCGCGCGAGCGCTCCGACCTGCATCGCTGGATGGGAAACATCTTCGGATTCCTGGGGCTGGCCGTCTCTCTGCCGCTTCTATGGCGTTTCAATTCCTCGCTGGGCGCGCCGCGTTTCCAATTCGTCGCCGACAGCATGTGGATCGGTTCGATTGGCGCGCACTTTACGCTGGGAATCGACGGGCTGAGTTTCCTTTTGGTGATGCTCACCACCGTGCTCGGCCCGCTCGCAATTTTGTCGTCATGGTCTGCGATCCAAAAGCGCGAAAAGGAATATTACATTCTGCTTCTGCTTCTTCAGACCGGTATGCTTGGCGTTTTCATGTCGCTCGATTTCGTGCTTTTCTATGTTTTCTGGGAAGTGATGCTCGTCCCGATGTATTTCCTGATCGCCGTGTGGGGCAGCGAACGCCGGCTATACGCGGCCATAAAGTTTTTCCTCTACACGCTCGCCGGTTCGGTACTGATGCTGCTTGCCATTCTGGCGATTTACTACTATCGCGGCACATTTGATATCCGTGAAATCCTGATCCATCCATTCACCGCGCAATACGGCTGGCTCCAGAAATGGCTGTTCTGGGGATTCTTTTTCGCTTTCGCCATCAAGGTGCCCATGTTCCCGTTTCACACTTGGTTGCCGGATGCGCATACCGAAGCCCCCACGGCAGGTTCGGTTATCCTCGCCGGCGTTCTGCTGAAAATGGGCACGTACGGATTCCTGCGCTTCTCCGTCCCCATGTTTCCAGACGCCACGGTGAAATACCGCTGGATCATCATCATCCTGTCACTGATCGGAATTATTTACGGCGCGTTGGTGTGCATGATGCAGAAGGACATGAAAAAGCTCATCGCCTACTCTTCGGTGAGCCACATGGGATTTTGCACATTGGGAATTTTCGCGCTCACGCCGCTGGGACTTTCCGGCAGCATCATTCAGCAGATCAACCACGGAATTTCCACCGGCGCCCTGTTCCTGATCGTCGGCGTGCTTTACGAGCGGCGCCACACGCGCTTGATTTCTGAATTTGGGGGCCTCTCAACGCCCATGCCAAATTTTGCCGCGGTGTATTTGATCGTCACCCTGAGCTCGCTGGGCATGCCTTTATTGAACGGCTTCATCGGCGAATTCACGATTCTGCGGGGAGTATTTGAAGTCAGCTGGCAATGGGCTGCCTGGGGCGTGTTGGGCGTAATACTGGGCGCCGCGTATTTGTTGTGGCTGTATCAACGCGTGATGTTCGGCAATATAACCAACCCGGCGAATGAGCATCTGCCAGACTTGAACGCGCGCGAGTACGCGACGCTGCTCCCGCTTGTCGTTCTAGCTTTCTGGATCGGAATCTATCCCAAGCCGCTTTTCGACGTTCTGGAAAAGCCGGTGCACGAATTGGTTGAACGCGTTCATCCCGGCTACTACGCGGCCCCCGAGTTGACTCCCCCTCCCGCGCCGGGAGCAGAACCACCTTCTTCTAGGGCGCTTCCGTCCGAGACGCCTCTTGCGAAAATAGCGGCATTGCCTTTCGCGGTTTCGTCCCAGGTTGAGGCCAGATAAATGGTTCAAGTCCCTTGGCAAGAAGTCTTCGATCAGACGCGCCGGGATTTCGTATTCATATTACCGGAGGCGATGCTCGCATGCTTCGGCCTGGCGACGCTCCTTCTCGATTTCTTCCTTACGAAACAGGAAAAATCCTGGAATTCGCTGACCTCCATGTTGGGCGTAGGATTTAGCGCCGGAGCGCTCCTGGTGATGCTGAGAGAAATGAAGGGGCAATCCTTCTCAGCCTTCGGTAATTCCATTGTCATCGATCCGTTCTTCATTTTCTTTGGATTTATTTTCCTGGCTTCCACCGCGCTGGTAATTCTGATTTCTGTTAAATACATGGAAATCGAGCAGGAGCAGCACGGGGAGTATTACGCCTTGATGCTTTTCGCCACCGTGGGAATGATGTTTCTGGCCTGCGGTAACGATCTGATCGTCCTGTTCATCGCGCTGGAAACCATGGCGCTCAGTTTTTACGTGCTCACCGGCTTTTTGCGGCGCGACCGTAAGTCCAACGAAGCCGCGATGAAGTACGTCCTCGTGGGCGCCTTCAGCTCCGGTATCCTGGCTTACGGCTTCTCGATTCTGTATGGCATATCGGGTTCGACGAATCTGCAAGTGATCGCCAGCGCGGTCACCGAACGCAGCGCGCGTTACGGCCATGGCGACATGCTTACAATTTTGGCTCTAGGTACTGTCGCCGCCGGAGTGTTCTTCAAAATTGCGGCCGTGCCATTCCATCAATGGGCGCCGGACGTTTACGAAGGCGCGCCCACTCCGATCAGCGCCTACGTCAGCGTTGCTTCAAAAGCTGCAAGCTTCGCGCTGCTGTTGCGCCTCTTTCTCACCGTTTTCTGGCCGGTGAACCTGGACTGGGTAGTGGTCATGGAAGCGGTCGCGGTTCTCTCGCTCACCGTCGGCGCGCTGGCCGCAATCACACAGTCGAACCTAAAGCGCCTGCTGGCGTATTCCTCCATTACCCAAGTCGGCTACATTTTGCTCGGTCTGGTTGCGGCCGTGAATCCGGACGGCACGCTGCACGAGCGCGGCTTGCAAGCCATGGCTTTTTATCTTTTCGTTTACGCATTTTTCAACACCGGCGCTTTCGCCATCGTGATTCTCCTGCGCCACAAAGGCGTGATCGGCGACGACATCGACGATTTGAACGGCCTGATCCAGCGCAATCCCGGTGCCGCGGTATTCATGCTGATCTTCTTGCTCTCGCTTGCTGGAATTCCGCCGACCGCGGGCTTCTTCGCCAAGCTTCTGGTTTTCTGGGCGCTGATCGAGACCGGGCATACCTATCTGGCTGTTCTGTCGGTCCTGTATATTCTGCCGGCGGTGTATTACTACTTTCGCTTGGTCGCAGCGATGTGGGCGCGCGAATCAACCGATCCCGTTCTCCCGGTGATATCGCCCGCCCAGAAATTCGCCCTTGCGGCTATGCTGCTCGTGACCCTGGCCGCCGGGCTGTTCCCAGATCAGTTCCTTCGATTTGCAACGTATTCGTTGCTGATACCGTTCGGACGCTGAGAGCGTTTCGCCATGGCCTCGCCATCTCCTCCGCCGCGCAAAAACCCTAGCGGCTCGATCAATCAATTGGCAATGGCGCTCGAGCTGCCGTTCATCATGATCGCGTGCATCGTAATCGCCGGCGGCGCCGGGTACCTAATGGATCGTTGGCTGCACACTTCTCCGGCCTTCACTCTGATTTTGGGATTTCTCGGTTTCGGCGCGGGCATTTGGGACATAATCAGACGCCTTTCCCGCGCGAATCCAAATTAGGACATCTAATGAAAGAAGGCGACGCATTCTATGCGGCTGCAGAACGGCGCATCGAGTATTTCACCGCTGGAATCGGTCTGGTTGCCGCTATCGCGGTCGCGATTCATTGGGGCTTCAAGCCCGGCCTCGGCGTCGCTGCCGGCGCCGTGCTGTCCTGGATCAACTATCGCTGGATGAAGCAGGGGGTGAACGCGCTAGCCAGGCTCTCCACGGTTCAGGCCGGCGCGGCAAAAGCGCGCGTTCCGCCAAGCGTTTACTTCAAATTCATCGGCCGCTATGCGTTGCTGATCGTCTCCGCCTATGTTATTCTTCGGGGCTTTAGTTTACCTGCGGCCAGCGTGCTGTCGGGTTTTTTCGCGGTGGTAGCCGCGGTAATCGTGGAGCTCGTTGGGCAGCTTTTTCGGGGTGGCCCGCTCCCACGCGTGCAATCTTGAAAGGGAATCATGGAAGAACGGATTCTGTGGATTACAGTTCTGTTAAATCGAATCTTCGGCAAGGCAGCTTTGGCATTGCTCGCTGCTTTGCATATTAAACCTGGAAATCCTGAAGTTCCCATCCCCAATCAAGTAACGCTCGAGATTGTAGTTTTTGTCCTCGCCGCGATTTTCTTCCTGTGGTTGAAGAGCAGAATTTCGGTTGACCATCCGGGGGCCACGCAACAGTGCATGGAAGCCATCCTCACCAACTCGATGGGAGTGGGCATCGGCGATCTTCTCGACGACAACGTAGGCCACGACGGCCAGAAGTATGTCGCCATGCTCGGGAGCATCGGAATTTTCGTGCTCTGCTGCAATCTATTGGGGCTGTTCCCCACCCTCGGCTCGCCCACCGCGGTTGTCTCCGTTCCCCTGGGATGCGCCATCGTCGTTTTCCTCTATTACAACTGGGTAGGAGTTGTGAAGCATGGTCCGGTCGGCCACGCCAAGCATTTCCTTGGTCCGGTTCTGGCGATGTCTCCGATCATGCTGCCGATTGAAATCGTCAGCAACCTTGCCCGCTTGCTTTCCTTGACCGTCCGGCTTTGGGTCAACATGCTGGTCAGCGAAACTCTATACGTTCTTTTCCTCGGCCTGATGATGTCGCTCTACCTGTATGGTGCGAGCGTCAATAAAGCGCTCTACATTTTGGTGGTGGTTCCGCTGCTCGGGCCCATCGCATTCATCTTGCTGCATGTGTTCGTGGCCGTTTTGCAGGCTTTCGTGTTTACAATTCTGCCCGTGATTTACGTCGCGGGGGCTGTCGCTGAAGAGCACTAATTTCTACTGGCATTATCGCTGTCCAATGTGATCCCGGCTGCTTGAGGATGACGGGAGCCACCGCTTGGCGGCAAATTCATAACGGGAGAAACAAATGAAAAGGTACGCGTGGTTTTTGATGTCTGCGGTCGCGGTATGCTTGTTCGCGCCCGTGGCATTTGCGCAAGAAACGGCCGGTGGTGCCATGGCTGCCACCAACTGGGTGGCAATTACCTCGGGCTTCGCTATGGCCATTGCTTCAGCGGCCGGTGGCTACGCGCAGGCCAAAGCTACCGCGGCGGCTTGCGAGGGTCTCGCGCGCAATCCGGGTGCGGCAGCGGCAATTCGATTTGCGCTGATTTTGGCTCTCGTGCTGATTGAGTCGATGGCGTTGTACACGTTCGCCATCGTCTTCCTGAAAGTTAAGTAAGCATCCGAAAGTTCGAGGCCCGGGAACTTGCCGACGCGAGCGTCCCGGGCCTTTTGTACTTGTAGCGGCGGCATCCTGCCGGCTCTTTGCGCTGTCCCGGCTCGCTTGCAAAATGTCGGCGTTACGAAAAACGGAACCGAGGACGAACTAACGAAGATAGATCGAATCCGCCGCTGCTTTTGCGAGGTTCAAAACGCGCGCGGGAAGTACGCCCAGGTACAGTGTTCCAATGACCGCGATGGTGAGAGCGAAGGCGAGCGTGGGGGCCACCTTGGATGGCAGGTATTCCCTGGACGGCTCCCAGAAATACATCGCTACGATCACGCGCAGATAATAATACGCGCCGATCACGCTGTTAACGGCGGCGATCACTACCAGCCATACAATCTTCGAATCAAGCGCGGCCTGAAATGCGAAAAGTTTGCCCAGGAATCCGCCGGTCGCCGGCAATCCTAGCAGCGAAAGCAGGAAGAGCGAAAAGCAGATGGCCAGCACGGGCTGTCTGCTGCCCAGTCCCGCATAGTCGGTAATTTCCAGCCGCTTCTCACCTTGCTGGCCCAGGTGCGCGATCACCAGGAATGCGCCAATCTTCATCAGCGCATAGGCGGCAAGATAAAAGAGCACGGCAGCAATGCCAATATCGGTCCCCGCCGCAAAGGCGACCAGTATGTAGCCCGCGTGCGCTATGGAGGAATAGGCCAGCATCCGTTTTACATTCGTTTGCATCAGCGCCGCGAAATTCCCGACCAGCATGGTCAGCACCGCGGAGATCCACACGGCCCAGAACCAGAAATTGCCCGCCGAGCCGAATGAGACGTAGAAAATTCGCAGCATCACGGCAAAAGTTGCTGCCTTGGGTCCGGATGCGAGCAGAGCGGTCACCGGCGTGGGCGCGCCCTCATACACATCCGGCGCATAGATCTGAAAAGGAGCTGCAACCACCTTGAATCCGAGCCCCACGAACATGAGCGCAAGTCCCAGAATTGCAAGCGGCGCAACTTGACCGTGCTCGGTAATCATTTGTTGCAGCGCAGCCGAAATTAAATCCATCCGCGTCGTTCCCGTGGCACCGTACACCATGGCGACGCCGTAGAGGAAGAACGCAGTGGCGAACGAGCCCAGAGTAAAATATTTCAACGAAGCCTCGCTCGATTTGAGGACGCGTCGCCGGAAGCCGGCAAGAATGTAGGTGGAAATCGAGCTTATCTCCAGCCCGATAAAGGCGGTGACCAGTTCGTTCGCGCCCGCAAGGATCCCCATTCCGGCGGTCGCGAACAAAATCAGCGCGTAATATTCGCCACGCTGGATGTTCTCTTCCTCGAGATATTGGAACGAGCCAAGAATCGTCAGCGCTGCGGCTGCAATGACGATCAGGTGCACGAAAGTGCTGAAAGCGTCCGCGCGAATCAATTCGCTGTAGGCGTTGCCGGGATCGTTCGTCATCAGATGCACGCCGATCAGTCCACCGAGCGTTCCGATGAAAGCAAGCCAGCCGAGCGCCCGTTTGTGGGCCGCCTGAACAAACGGGTCGGCGACCATAATCACGATGCCGAACGCGCAAAGAATTATTTCCGGCGCGAGTCGGTGAAAGTTTGCGATCTGTTCGTGCGGGAAGGGAATCACGGTTGAACGTGCCTTAATGAAATTGTCGCAAGAGACTCGTTCTTGCGTGAACGGAGCGGAATGGCAGCTCGCTTTGCAGCAGGCCCGGGCGTCACCGGGCGCTGCGCGGTTTGAACGCGCTCCATCTGATGCAGCAAATTATTCGTCGAAACTTCCATGCGCCGCGTAAAGAGCGGGGAAGCCACGCCCATGAAGAGGATCGCAACGGCCATGGTCGCCAGGATCAGCCGTTCGCGCCCCGAAGCGTCGGGCAAGCTGCGATTGCCCTGGACCGTTATTTCTCCGAATCCGACGCGCTGGTAAGCCCACAACAAATAAATCGCCGAAAGAACGGCGCCGCTCGCGGCCCAAGCCGCCCACACATGATGGCTTTCAAACGTCCCAATCAGGATCAGAAACTCGCCAATGAATCCATTGAGCGGCGGCAATGCCAGCGACGACAGCGCAATAAAAAGAAAAAATGACATCAGCACCGGCATCGGATTTATCAGTCCGCCGTATTCCTTGATTTCAAAGGTGTGCCGCCGGTCGTACAGCATTCCTACGGCCAAAAACAGCGCGCCGGTCGAGATGCCGTGGCTCAGCATCTGGAAAATCGCGCCTTCGATCGAAATTGTGCTGAAGGCAAAAATTCCCAGTACCACAAACCCAAGATGGCTCACCGACGTGTAGGCTACCAACCGCTTCAAATCCTGTTGTACCGTAGCGACCATCGCGCCGTACACAATTCCAATGATCGCCAGCACCCCGATCAACGGAGCCATGCGATGCGCCGCGTCGGGGAACAACGGCAGACAGAAGCGCAACATGCCGTAGGTGCCGAGCTTCAACATCACGCCCGCCAGAATTACCGACCCAGCCGTGGGCGCTTCCGTATGCGCGTCGGGCAGCCAGGTGTGCAGAGGAAACAGGGGCACCTTGATCGCAAATGCCAGAAAGAAAGCCCCGAAAAGCACAAGCTCGGTGCGCGACGGCAGCAAAACAAGACCCGTTTGCAGCTTCGCTTGAATGTCAGGGAGATCGAACGTCCCAGCCAGGTTGTAGAGCCACAGGATTGCAACCAGCATCAAGATGGACCCGAACATGGTATACAAAATGAATTTCACCGCGGCGTAAATTCGCCGGCCATGGCCCCAGATTCCAATCAGGAAATACATCGGAATCAGCGTCAGTTCCCAGAAAAAGAAAAAGAGCAGCAGGTCAAGCGAGACAAAAACCCCGATCATTGCCGTTTCAATCACCAGCAGCGCGATGAAGAATCCTTTCACGTTTTCATGAATGGCTTGCCACGAGCACAGAATTGCGAGCGGGGTCAAAAACGTCGTGAGTAAAACGAGAAACAAGCTGATGCCATCCACGCCCAGGTGATAATGAATATTCGCCCGCGCGATCCAGTCGTAATATTCCTCGAACTGATATCCTGCGTTAACCGGATCGAATCCGCGCAGCAGAAAAAGCGAAATCGCAAGCTCCGCGAGCGAAATGGCCAGCGCGATTCGTCGAATCCACGCGTGATCGTCCGCGCGCAGCAGTAAAAGCGCCGGAACGCCCAGCAGCGGCAGGAACGTGATAACCGTCAGCAGATGAGAGGGCGTGTCCACGCTAGCGCACCATTCCCCAGACTCCCAGCATCACTGCCGTAAATCCCACTGCGCCGATTACGACCCAGGTGGCGTAGCTTCGCGCATTCCCGGATTGCAGTTTGCGAGCCTGACTGCCCGCCTCGCGCGCCACATGCGCTACGCCATTCACCGTGCCATCGATTGCGCCCTCGTCCACTGCATGCCAAAGCACGTTGGTGGAAATCCAAAGGAACGGATGGATAACGAGTGCCGCATATATTTCATCCACGTAATACTTATCGAGCAAAAGCTTGTAGAGCCCACGCAGGTTCTCGGCTAGTTTTTTCGGCGCCTCCGGCTTGCGAATATAGAACCACCAAGCCATCAGCAACCCGATAATTGCCAGCACCACCGGCGGCCCGGTCAGCGCGTGAAACAATTCCATCGCAGGGCTTGGCGAGATTCCGCCTGCTTCGCCCGCCGAGCCCGCTAGCGAAGCTCCCTGTTCAATTCCGGCCTGCGCTCCGTAGGCCGCGAACACCGGATGCAGAAATTGTTCGAAGCGATCTGGCCGGCCAATGAGGTGCGGCGCCGCAAACCAACCGCCGCCGATCGAAAGCAGCGCAAGAATCACGAGCGGCACAGTCATCGTGCGCGGCGATTCGTGAACGTGCACTTTATGCCCGTCGAATCGCGGCTGGCCAAAAAACGTTAGAAATATCAGCCGGAACATGTAAAACGAAGTCAGCCCCGCGCCAACCAGGCCCAGCAGCCAAAGCGTGATATGACCGTTCGTTCCGGAGCCCGCTGCATCCAAAATTTCATCCTTGCTGAAAAAGCCGGCGAAGCCGGGAATGCCCGCAATCGCGAGGGTGGCGATCAACATGGTCCAATAGGTAACCGGAATTTGTTTCCGGAGTCCGCCCATGTTTCGCATGTCCTGCTCTCCTCCCATCGCGTGGATCACGCTGCCTGCGGCCAGGAAGAGCAGCCCTTTGAAAAACGCATGCGTCATCAGATGGAAAATTCCAGCGGCATAAGCGCCCACGCCGCAACCGAGAAACATGTAGCCGAGTTGCGACACCGTTGAATACGCCAGAACCTTCTTGATATCGGTTTGCACCAAGCCAATGGTGGCGGCATAGAACGCAGTGAGCGCTCCTACGGCTGCCACGATGAACATCGCAACGGGCGAGCGCGAAAAAAAAGGGTGCATTCGCGCAACCATGTAAACGCCCGCAGTTACCATCGTCGCCGCATGAATGAGCGCGCTCACCGGCGTGGGGCCTTCCATGGCGTCCGGCAGCCAGACGTAGAGCGGCAATTGCGCAGATTTTCCAATCGCCCCGGCAAAGAGCAGCAAGCAGATCCAGGTGAGGACGCCCGCCTGCTGCGGGCTCTCGGCCGGCATGTTAGCCGCCTTCGCAAAAATCGTGCCGAAATCCACGGAGCTGAAAGTCCAGAAGAGAAGCAAAATGCCGACCGTAAATCCAAAGTCGCCGATCCTGGTGGTGATAAACGCCTTCTTTCCGGCGCTGATCGCGGATTGTTTCAGGAACCAGAATCCGATCAGCAAGTAACTGCAAAGCCCCACACCCTCCCAGCCTACAAACATCAATACGATGTTCGCGGCCAGGACCAGCGTGAGCATGAAGAAAACGAACAGATTCAAGTACGCAAAGAATCGGTAATAACCTTGCTCGTGCGCCATGTAGCCGGTGGAATAAATGTGCACGAGCAGGCTGACGAAAGTGACCACCAGCAGCATCACGATCGTGAGGTGGTCCAGCTGCAGCGCGAAATCCACCTTGAACGAGCCGGCTGAAATCCAGTTGAAATAATTTTTGAAAAACGTGAGCTGGCCTTCGGGCAATTGCGAAAATTCTCGAATTGCTTCCAGCACAGAAAGAAACGACAGCGACACCGAACCGATTCCAACGGAATTTACGATATTCTTCGACCAGTTCTTGCCCAGCAAGCCGTTGACGGCGGCGCCAGCCAGAGGCAGCGCAAGAATAATCCAGAGATGATCGAGTATCGGCATCAGAATTTCAGCAGGTTCACGCGCTCGATGTTCAGTGTTTGGCGGCTATGATAAATTGTGATCACGATCGCCAGCCCGACGGCCGCTTCCGCTGCGGCCACCACAATCACGAAAAAGACGAAAACCAGTCCGTCCAGTTGTCCCCAGGCGCGCGCGAAGGCCACAAAAGCCAGATTCACGGCGTTCAGCATCAGCTCGATAGCCATGAAAATCGTGATGATGTTTCGTTTGAATACGAACGCAACCACGCCAAGCCCGAACAAAATCGCGCTCAGCACCAAGTAGTAGGAAATCGGAACGACGCTCATTCGTCCTTCTTCGCCAGAACCAGCGCGCCCAGGATTGCGATTAAAATCAAAATGGAAGTCGCTTCAAACGGGAACAAATATTTCTGGAATAGTTGCATCGACAAATCCCGCGTCGAAACCATTACGTTTGCGGACCCCGCTCCATTGGCCGGCGATTCGCCAATCAGCGAATGCGACATCCAATGAGCCAGCTCGAGAAGCAGCAGGACGGCGACCGGCAGCCCCGCGTACTTCGCCATCTTGCTCCAGTCCGTGCGCTCTTCGACGCCGGCGTTCAGCAGCATGATCACGAAAACAAACAGCACCATAATCGCCCCGGCGTAAACGATAATCTGCACCGCGGCGATGAATTCCGCGCCCAGCATCAAGTACAGCATCGCCAGCGCCATCATCACCAGAATCAGCGATAGCGCGCTGTGGATCGGCTCGCGAGCCACGATCAACAGCACGGCCCCGGCGATCGAGATCAGCGCGAAGACAAAGAACAAAATAAAAGGCAGGGTCATCAGTGATTCACCAGCTGCGGGAAAATAATCCAGAGCGCGGTGCCAATCAGATTCACGAGCGAAACCGGCAGCAGCAGCTTCCAACCGAACGACATCAACTGGTCATAGCGAAAACGTGGCAGCGTGCCGCGGGTCCAGACGTAGAAAAAAAGCAAGCCACCGACTTTCAGCAGGAACCAGAACGGCCCTTGCACCACAGGAATAACCGCGGGGAGCAAGCAAAGTGCGCCTAGAAGAAGCGCGCCAAAAGTGATTACGATGAGTTGAAGGCGGGCGATTCCTCGCGCGTTAAGGGCCGCGTCATAGCCCAGATACAGCCCGAGCCCCAGCAGCATCACCGCGGGCAAATACTGCAGAAAAGTCCAGCTCTCCGGAAAGGGAGAAAGCCATCCGCCCAGAAACAAAATTGTTGCGAGGAAAGAAACCGTGAGCATGTTCGCGTATTCCGCCATGAAGAACATCGCGAACTTGAAGCTGGAATATTCGGTGTGAAAACCCGCCACGAGCTCCGTTTCGGCTTCCGGCAAATCAAACGGAATGCGGTTGGTCTCCGCAATCGCAGAAGTGAAATAGCACAGGAAGCCGATCATCTGGGGAACTACGTGCCAGCGGGGAATGAACGGCAGATAGCGATAATATCCGGTCTGGTCGGAAACCATCTCATTAAAATTCAACGTCCCAGCGAGCAGCACGACGCCGACCACCGAAAGCGTCAGCGCAACTTCGTAACTGATCATCTGCGCGGAACTGCGCAAGCCGCCCAGCAGCGGGTATTTGCTGTTGGACGACCATCCGGCCAACGCCACGCCATACACTCCGATCGAAGTGATGGCGAAAAGAAACATCAAGCCAATATTTACGTCAGCAACGATGAGCTGGGTGGGCTGCCCAAGAATCGTAATCGTCGCCGGGCCAAAGGGAATTAACGCGATCGTCGTAAGCGCCAGCGACAAAGCCAAAAACGGCGCGAGGATATATAACAATTTATCCGCGCCCGCCGGCGTGACATCCTCTTTGAACAGGAATTTCAAACCGTCGGCCAGCGGCTGCAGCAATCCGTGCGCGCCGACGTAATACGGGCCCCAGCGCGATTGGATGTGCGCCACGACTTTGCGTTCAAACCAGGTGAGGTAGGCCAGCGTCGTCAAGGTCAAAAATAGCAAAATGACGATCTTGACTAGCGATACCACCAGGACTGCATGCTGGGTGACGAACTCCACGGCGTATCTTTGGCCTCCTTTGTGGATGCGAGTCTGGAACAGTAACGCCCCAGGGTTCCGCTCGAAAATAAATAATCGTGTGCAGAGAAAACCGCGCCCGCCGGCACATCGTAGTTCGGTTCAACCGACTTGCAAGCAGCGCTCGTCTGTTCCGCGCCGCCCGCGAGCAGGCTGGCAACCGAAACGTCGTAACCGGGCACATTTTGCCGGATTTCATCGAACGCTGCCTCCGGCGTTCGCAACCCAATGGGCGCTCCCAGTCCGAGCATCCCGAGTTGATGCGACAAAATTCGCAGCAAATCGAAATCGCTGCGCGGCCCTTGCGAGTCGATCGAGCGATGTGTCCTCTGCACTTCGCCGGACGTACTGGTCAACGTGCCATCCTTCTCATATGACGATGCGGCAGGCAGCATCACATCGGCGCGCTGCGCAGTCTCGGTCAAAAACAGGTCGTGCACCACAAGAAGTTCCAGGCCGCCCAGACGGTCGTGCTGCGCGACTTCAAAAGTCTTCACCGGGTTCGCACCGACCACATACATCGCCTTCAGCTTTCCGGAAACCGCGGCTTCCATCATCGCGCGAGCGGAAAGCCCCGGCGCCCCGGTAATCTCGCATCCCCAAATACTCCCAAATCGCGCTCGCTCGGATGCGTCCGAGAGAGGCGCGTAACCCGGCAGCCGGTCCGGCAGAATTCCCATGTCCGCAGCGCCACGCGAATTCGAATAATCGCCCAAGGCCATGTAGCGCGTCTGCCCGCCGAGCCGCGAGCCGAACGAAACCAAATCGGCTATCGCGCGCCCTTGAATATCCGCCCCAAAAAGAATCACAACGTCCGATTCCTTTTCCAGCGCTGCCTTCACTTGCCCGAGCGAGTCCAAAACGCTCTGCTCAAGCTGCCCTTCACCCGTCGCCAGCCACCCTACCGCGGCGGCTTCTCCGCCCGGGGAGGTTTCTACGCGGTGCGCCGCTTGCCGATGAATTTTGCTCGGCCGGCCGTTGATCGCATACAACCGCGCCTGATGATGCCGCACGCCAGTCCGAATCTGCCAAGCCACCAGCGGATTCTGATTCGTTACATCGTTGCCAATCAGCAAAACTGCGTTCGCTTTGTAAATATCCGCCATGGTAGCCTGCGCGTTTTTAGCTTTGGGCCCCAAGGCGGCAGCCAGGCCCGCGTAATCAGCAGTCCGGTGATGATCGATATTGTTGGTTCCCAAAGTTCCGCGCGCAAACCGGTTCAGCAAATAATTTTCTTCGTCGGTCGTGTGATTCGAACCGATCACGCCCAGCGCATTCGCGCCATGCTTATCGTGCGCTTGCTTTAGCCGCCGCGCGATCGCTTCCAGCGCCTCTTCCCAGCTGGCAGGCTCGAGTTTGCCATTGCGCCGGACAAGTGGCTGCCGCACACGCTCGGGGTTGTGCGTGAAATCAAATCCGAATCGCCCCTTCGCGCACAAAAACTCGCCGTTCATACCGGATTGGTCTCGATTATTCGCGCGAAGAATTTCGTTGTTGCGAACCCCCAGCGTCGTCTTGCACCCATTCGAGCAATGCGCGCAGGGGTCCGGAACATATTTCATCTCCCACGGTCGCGTTTGATAACGATACGTGCCGCTCGTCAGCGCGCCCACCGGGCATATATCGATACACATGCCGCACTCTTCGCAGGCCAGTTCACCCGGCTGATTCGGCAGGATCACCGAGTCCACGCCGCGCGCGCCCACGCCGAGCGCCTTCACGTCCATGCCTTCATCGCAAACGCGCACGCAGCGGAAACACAGAATGCATCGTGGCGCGTCGTAATAAACTAGCGGAGACCACTTTTCTTCCGGGTAATGCAATTTTTCTTCGTTGAAACGGCTATGGTCGAGCCCATAGCGAAAAGTCATGTCCTGCAATTCACACTCGCCGCCCTTGTCGCATACCGGACAATCCAGCGGGTGATTCGAAAGCAGAAACTCGATCATGTCCTTGCGTGCTTTGTGTACTTGCGGCGTGTCGGTCTTTACCACCATGCCTTCCACCGCCACCAGCGTGCAGGCCGTTTGCAGCTTCGGAGTCTTCTCCACTTCCACCAGGCACATGCGGCAAGCCGCTTGCAGGGAAAGCCCCGGGTAGTAGCAGAACGACGGAACTTCAATGCCTTTGCGTTTGGCCGCCTCGATCACAAGCGTGCCCGCAGGCGCAGTCAATTTCTCGTCGTTAATGGTGAACGTAATTTGTTTTACTTCAGGCATGGAGTCCTACGAAGATCCCACAACCATCTCGGCCGGCTTGAAAGAGCACTTGCCGCGAAGGTGGTCCTCAAATTCGTGCCGCCACTTCTTAACGATACTGATCGTCGGCAATGCCGCGGCATCGCCCAGCGGGCAAAATGTCCGCCCCAACATGTTTTTCGACAACTCGTCAATCAGGGAAATATCGTCAGCGCGGCCTCCGCCATCGTGAAAACGGTCGAGCAATTTCCGCAGCCAGGTTGTTCCTTCGCGACACGGTATGCACCAGCCGCAAGATTCGTGCGCGTAGAAATGCATGATCCGCCGCGCGAGATCGACCATGCAGGTCTCTTCGTCGATGATCACCGTGCCGCCCGAGCCCAGCATTGATCCGATCTTTGCCACCGAGTCATAATCGAGCGCCACATCGATTTCATCCGCTGAAAGCAGCGGACAGGAACTTCCGCCCGGTATCACTGCCTTCAGTTTCTTGCCGTCCTTCATCCCCCCTGCCACATCTTCAATCAGCCGCCTCAGATTAAATCCCAGCGGCAATTCATAAATCCCAGGCTTATTGATGTGCCCGGAAATGGAATACAAACGAGTTCCGCCGTTCTTCGGCGTGCCCAGCGCAGCGTACCAATCGCCGCCTTGCCGAATCACCGCCGGCACCGTGCTCAACGTTTCAACGTTGTTGATAACGGTCGGGCAACCGTAGAGTCCCACGACGGCAGGGAAGGGAGGCTTGATTCGCGGATAACCGCGCTTGCCTTCCAGCGATTCCATCAATGCCGATTCTTCGCCGCATTCGTAGGCGCCCGCGCCCGTATGCGCGGCAAGCTCAAAATTAAATCCACTGCCTAAAATATTCTTGCCCAGGTAGCCGCGTTCGTAGGCTTCCTTGATCGCGCCCTCGACAATATCGAGCACGTAGCGATATTCCCCGCGTATGTAAACGTATCCCTGCTGCGACCCGATCGCGCGCCCCGCGATAATCATGCCCTCGATCAATTGATGCGGATCCAGCTCCATCAGCGGGCGGTCTTTCGAAGTCCCCGGCTCGCTCTCATCACCGTTGGCCAGAATGTATTTCGGTTTGTTGATGTCCTTAGGAACAAAGCTCCATTTCATCCCGGCAGGGAAGCCCGCGCCGCCGCGCCCGCGCAGATTCGACTTCTTCATTTCGTCGATAATCTGGTCGGGAGTCATCTGCTTCAAGGCCTTTTCGAGCGCCTGATACCCTTCGTTCTTCAGATAGACATCGATCTTGGTTGAATGGGGAATTCCAAATCGCTTGCTGACCACCGGAATTTCAGCAGGGTTGCGCGGATGCAGCGCTCCGGAAATCACCGGGACCGGCGTCGGTTTCTTACCATCCTGAAGCTGCTCGAAAATCGCGTCCACTTTGTCCGGATCGAGGTTTTCGTAGTAGTCGTAATTCACCTGCATCGCCGGAGCGCCGGTGCACGCCCCGATGCACTCCACTTCTTCTAGCGAAAATGTTCCGGACGGCGAAACTTCCTTATTCCCGATGCCCAGCCGTTTCTGCACGTGCTTGAAAAGTTCATTGCCGCCGCGCAGCATGCAGGAAATGTTCGTGCAAACTTGAATGTGATAGCGCCCGCCCGGCTTGCGCCGCAGCATCGAGTAGTACGCCATGGTCTCGGTAACCTGCAGGACGTTCAGGTCAACTCGCTTGGCAATTTCTTCCAGCACTTCATCGCTCAGAAATCCAAACTGATCCTGCGCGTACATCATCATGGGAATCAGCGCCGACCGTTTCACCGGATAGCGCCCCAGCAGTTGCGCGAATGTTTCTTCCAGCGCGGCGGGCAGTTGCATTAGCGGTCCACTTCTCCCAGCACGATGTCGGTCGTCCCGATGCATGCCACCACATCGGCGATCAAGCGCCCCACGGCCAGTTTCGGCAGCGATTGCAAGTTTACGAAAGAAGGCGCGCGCACTTTTACACGATACGGCTTTGCCGAACCATCGCTAGCCACAAAAAATCCCAACTCGCCGCGCGGCGATTCAATCGCTTGATACACTTCGCCCGGCGGCGGCGCAAACCCTTCCGTGTAAATTTTGAAGTGATAGATAAGCCCTTCAATCGAAGTCTTCATTTCCTCGCGCGAGGGAGGAATGATGCCAGGCGCCTCGGTCCGGATCGGGCCGTCTGTCTTAGCCACTCTTTCCATCGCTTGCTGCACGATTTTTATGCTTTCGCGAATCTCCGCTACGCGCACTTGATAACGCGCAAAGCAATCGCCCGCGGTTTGCGTTTGTACGTCAAAGTAAAAGTCTTGATAGCTCGAATACGGAAACGCTTTGCGAACGTCGTAAGCGACGCCGCTCCCGCGCAGCATCGGTCCGGAACATCCCATGGCGATTGCGTCGTCCGCGCTGATAATTCCGACGCCCTGCGTGCGTCCCAACCAGATGCGGTTGTTCGTCAGCAAATCTTCATACTCGTCAACGTGACCGGGCAGCGCGTCGATTACGCGGCGCACTTTCTCCAAAAAACCAGGAGGCGGTTCGAGCGCCAGGCCGCCCACGCGAAAATAACTGGTCATCATCCGCTGTCCGGAAACGTACTCAAAAATCTTCATGATTTCTTCGCGCTCGCGGAAGGTGTAGAGGAAAACCGACATCGCGCCCAGATCAATCGCGTGGGTTCCCAGCCAGACCAGATGCGAAGTGATGCGGGTGAGCTCCGTCAGCAGCACGCGAATGTATTGCGCGCGCTTGGGAGCCTCGATTCCAAGCAATTTTTCAACCGCGAGGCAGTACCCCAAATTATTCGACAACGGCGCGAGATAATCGATCCGATCAGTAAGCGTAATCGTTTGCGAATAAGTTTTCGCCTCGCAGGACTTCTCGATCCCGGTATGCAGATACCCTATAACGGGCTCCGCCTTCACTACGATTTCTCCATTCAGCTCCAGAATCACGCGCAGCACTCCGTGCGTGGAGGGGTGCTGCGGCCCCATGTTCAGAACCATCGTTTGGGCGGCGCCGGTCGGCGTTTCGATCGTTGTGGGCGTCATTGCTTCAAGTCTCTCAAAATCTAACGGTACCCCTCGGTCGGATAATCCTTCCGCAGCGGATAGCCCTCCCAATCGTCCGGCATCAAAATTCGGCGCAGGTCCGGATGCCCCTCAAAGCGAATTCCAAAAAGGTCGTAGTTTTCGCGCTCGTGCCAGTTCGCCGTAGGCCACACGGAAGTGACCGACGGCAGCACCGGATCGTTTCCCGCCAGCTTCACCTTCAGCCGCAAACGGTCGCTGCGCGCAATAGAAAGCAGCTGGTAATTCACTTCAAAGCGCGGCTCCAGGGGGAAGCGGTCAACCGTAGTGATGTCAGACAGGAAAGCAAAGTACAAAAATGGCTCGGTGGCGAGTACTCCCGAAACACGAAGCAACTGCTCGCGCGGCAGGACCACCGTCGTCTCGCCGCGAAACTCAATCGTTTCCAAGACTGCTCCGGCGTCCCACGCTCGCAGTCTTTGCACTACCGGATTTTTATCAGCTTCCTGCGATTCCATTATGAGTTCGTTCCCGGGAGACGTCGCTCAACGATTCCAGTCGAGCGCGCCCTTCTTCCAGAGGAATATGTACCCGGCCATCAAAATTATAATGTACAGCAACATCTCCACAAAGCCGAACACTCCCAAGCCATGGCGATAGACCAGCGCCCACGGATACAAAAATATCGCCTCGATATCGAACAAAATAAAGAGCAAGGCCACCATATAGTATTGAACAGAAATCGGATCGCGCGCGTCGCCGGTCGGGTGCATCCCGCATTCATACGGCTCATCTTTTTCGCGCGATCTTTTGTGGCGTCCCACTAGTGCCGACATCACCACGAGCGCCCCGGCCAGGCCCATGGCCAATATAAACATCAGTAACAATGAGCCATACGAGTCTAGGTAATTGCTGTTCATTTTCAGTGCGCTGTTATAATAACGACCCGAGTGCACCCGGTCAAATGAACTCTCTATTAATCGGATTCTCGCAACCTTCGCGCGCGCGCGTCGCCGAGGAGCGTTCCGTTCGATGAGCTCCGGCTTTAACACCGACATCAAGGTCGGCGAGCAGGTTTTTCACGTGCAGACCGAAGACCGAGGCCCTGCCCATCCCATCATCGACACCGCTGTGTATCAGAATGGGCGAATTCTGCATCGCCGCGCCTTCAACTACAGCGAGCTGTCCCGTGCGGATTCTTTTACCGTTGAGGATCTTCGCTTCCGAGTGGAAGAACAGCATCGCGCCGTGATCGAAGACATTCGTTCCGGCGTTCTCGATACGGAAATTGCGTCGGCCTCCGCCGCCACGCAGTCTACTCGCCCGGGCGGAATTCAATTGCAGCTTCTGAATCCAGGTTCGTGGCTGTCGGCAGGGAAAGTCTCGCTGGAAGTCGAGGTCTCCCGTCGTGCCGACCGCCAGCCGCAAGTTGGTGCGAACGTCGAAGCGCTAATCGAAGGATCGCTCGACGGCACTCGCCACTCGGCCACCACCGACGACCAAGGGCGCGTCCGTATTCAATTTCCGCTGCCGCCGCTGGGCAAAGGCGACTTAGCGCTGGTGATCCAAGCCAAGGCCGACACCTGGAATGACGAGATTCGCTTCACCATGAGGTCGCGGCCAAAGGAATCCCCGGCGAGCACCAGTCCATGATGGTCAAAATTAACGGAGATCCGCGTGAGGTCCCGGACGGCTTAACGGTAAGCACCCTGCTGGATTTTCTCGAAATGCGCAATGACCGCGTGGCGATCGAGTACAACCGGAATATTCTTCCCCGCGCTCAATGGAACGAAACATCAGTTCAGCCCAACGACGCTTTCGAAATCGTGCACTTTGTCGGCGGCGGTTAACTTTTCAGCTTCATCGGATTGGCCGCCATGATCCTGCGGGCCGGCTCGTTATCGCAGTAGACGCGCCATTCCGCCACGCGGCTATCCTCTACCACAGCCTTCCAGGCCGACGGAATTTCCCAGAAATTCTCTCTCGGCAACACGCCGTTCACGGCAAACGTTCCCCGCGCGGTTCCAAACATGGCGATAACCTTGTCCCGCTCTAGCTCATCCCTTACTTCGATGGCATAGTCTGGAAACATTGCGAAGTAGCCATTCCATCCCTGACGCATTTTTTCCGCGCCTTGAAATGTATTGTTCAACGCATCGGTGAAAACGTGATCCGGTGTCATTAGCGCCACCAATCCGTCCACATCGTGTTCGTTGATCCTGGCTACGAACGCCATCGCCACATCCACTGCACTCCCCAGATTCATCGCTTCAACTCCTTGGCCTCACCTGGCGGGGCCCCGCGCCAGGTATAGTATCGAATCCTTCGAAAATATCGAGGCCAAGAGTCTGGGAAGCAATACGGCTTAGGCCCCTGGTGGCACTAAGCCTTCTTCCGAGTGAAATGAAACGTCTCGTTCTGCTCTTTTCCGTTCATGTGCATGGTCCAGGTTTCCGTGAAGTGATCTGCGTCTTCAATCTTTAGCGTCATCTGATGCATGTGCATGGCGTCCGCGTTGGCCAGATTGGTTGCGCTCACAAAGGCAAATGCAAACTCGTTTGCACTCGAGTTCACCGCCTGGGTTTCCATATGGGGCTGATTTCCAATGGAGCAGTAATGCGTCAACGCAAGGCGGTCGCCGTCGGCCGTATAAAGCGTGACCATTTGACGATCCTTCTCATTCTGGAACGTCTCCTCCAGCGCTGTGTCATTGGAGACCAGCCGGAAACTTGACACAAATGGCCTGGCGTCCGGAGCCGTCACATCCCACTCTCCCACCAGTGTCTTCAAACGATCGAATCCTCCCGCAGACTTCGCCTCCGACCCAGCTTTGACCGCAAAGATTCCCCATGCTAAAGCTGCCACCGCAAACATGCTGACGGTCTTCTTCATTTGTACTCCCTCCTTGAGAACGTTTTAATTTGTATTGCTATCTTTCTCCACAACTCGTTGCAGTGAATCCAAACAGAAAGCCCAGCCCATATCGTGCTTATCGCGCGCCACGGAGTTCGTGAAGCGCTCGTGCGTCATGATCAATTCGCTTTTCTCGTCGAGGTCCACAAATTCCAGCTGCACGAGTGTATTGCCGTACTCCGGCTCCGTTTCCCAATACCAGGTAAACACCAATTTCTCCGGCACCTTGATTTCCACATACTCTCCGCGCACCCTGAAAACCTTCCCATCGGCCCCGGAGATATCAAATCCATAGCGTCCGCCCGGCCGCACATCCATAGCCACCAACTGCCCGACCAGTTCCGGCTTGGCGTGGCAAAACCATTCCGTCATCTTCTTGGGATCAGTCCACGCTTGAAAAAGTCTTTCGCGCGGCGCATTAAACACACGCCGGATATACAGTGTCGTTGCCGGACTGGCGACTGGACTAGCCATCAGCTTCCTCCTTCAATTTCCTAATCGATGAAGTCGAAAACGATTTCTTGATCAATCCGGTTAGGCGATTTGCCGATCGAGATGAGCTAACACCTTCGGCCACGCATCTTCATGACGTTTTCTTGACTCTTCATTTGGAAAACCCGCATGCGTCAAACGAAGCTTCGTTCCGTCGCCGCTGGGTGATAGCTCGACAGCGACCACAGTCTCGGCCCCATTGGTTGCGCCAGTAACCCAGGTCATCTCCACAAGCCGATCCCGTTCCAGCCTCAGAAACCGCCCGTAGTGCGGATGCCGCTCTCCCTCAAATTGGGTATCGAAATAAAACGCCGCATTCACCTCGTTCTTCATCAGCACAGTTCCCGACACTGTAAACCACCGGTCGAACTGCTCGGTCCATGCTCGGAACAGCGCGCCCGGCTGCGCATTCATCCCGCGCTCCGCGGCCAGTCGAAGCGGCCTGGAGGAAAGATCCGGCGGTGCAATCACTCCGGTCATGAAAACGCTCCCATCCTTACAGTCCGCAGGCTCTCACGCTCTCTCATTAACCGTCCGCTCTTATTTCTTTAAATATTCCGCCAGCTTCTCGAAGCAGCCTTCCCAACCCTTCTTGTGGCTCTTTCGGGATTCCTCGGTCTGCAGCATTTCGTGCTTCAACACCACTTCGGTCTCGTCTCCACGCTCGAAAAATTCCACGGTGACCAGCGAATCCCCGGCCTGAAGACTCGCGTCCGGCTTTTCCGGCATCCTTTTCCAACGCCAGGTAAAGGACAGCTTCTCAGGAGCTTTTACCTCGCGATAGATCCCGCCGCCGATATATGTAACGCCTTCCGGCGCCTTCACTTCAATCTCATAGCGCCCATTCGGCCGCACATCCAGTTGCAGGTAACGCACCTGGTGCGACGCCACGTCGTGGCACATCCAATGATTCAGCGCTGCGAGCTCCGTCCACGCGCGGAATACTTTTACTCGCGACGCCGAGAAAGTCCGCCGCACCTGAATCGCCGTTCCCGAGCTCGTCGCTTGCGTCGCCATCTGGTCGCCTCTCTGGCAAATGTGCCGCGCTACGCTTCCAGTGTTTTTTCGAGCGCGTCGAAGCAGCCGTTCCAACCCTTGTTGTGGTCCGCTCGCGCTTCGGCGCTGGTGAAGCCTTCATGCGTTAGAAACACTTCGGTAAAGGTCCCGCGCGGCTGAAATACCACGGTCACCAGCGTGTCAACCTGCTCGTTGATCTTTTGCCCGGTCGGCGAAAATTTCTCCCAGGCCCAGGTGAACACCAGCTTCTCCGGAGGCCGGATCTCCCGAAAGGTGACTCGCTGTTTGTAAGTAGTGCCGTCCTGGCTGGTAACCTCCATCAAGTTTGTCCCGCCCGGACGCGCATCGAAGGCGGTATAGCGCGTTTCGTTCCGGGGAAAGCGGCACATCCATTTCTCTAGCTTTTCCCGTTGCGTCCAGGCTTCGAAAACTTTTTCGCGCGGGGCCGCGAACATCCGTCGGATTTCGACCTTGGTTTCGGGGCCGGTGATGGAGCTTGCCATTTTGAAGTCTCCTCTTTTTGTGATTCTTCAAGGTATCGCGCCAGGGAATCAAACTGACTTTCCCAGAATTGACGGTAATGCTCGATCCATGCCGCCGCATCTTTCATCGGCTCAGCGACCAGCCGGCACCGATGCACGCGCCCGTCCTTGTGCCGCTTGACCAGGCCTGCGCTTTCCAGCACACGCAAATGCTTTGACACGGCTGGCAATGACATTTCATACGGCGCGGCAAGCTCGCTGACCGAATTCTCCCCGTGCGCCAGTCGCGCGAGAATCCCGCGACGCGTGCCGTCGGAAAGCGCGGCAAAGGTGCTGTCCAGCGCTCCTTCTGAATAGTTAACCATATGGTTTAGTATCCGCGCAAGCCGGTTCCTTGTCAAGCGAAACTTCGGGGGCAACAAAATCACTACAGTCCGGCGAGAATATGCCCGAGCTTGTCTTTCTTCGTGCGCAAATAAAACTTGGAGTGATGACTGGTCGGCGGCCGGCAGGGAACGCGCTCCACCACGCGAAGCCCAGCGCTTTCAAGTTGCTCAACTTTGTCCGGATTATTCGAAAGCAATCGCAGCTTGCGAACGCCCAACGCCTTCAGCGCCTCGGCCGCAAATTCATAATCCCGCGAATCCGCCGCGAATCCGAGTTTGCTGTTGGCTTGCACCGTATCGAGCCCCGCATCTTGCAACTCGTACGCCTTCAGTTTATTGATCAACCCAATGCCGCGCCCTTCCTGCGGCAAATAAAGGACAACTCCGGCCGGCTCTTTGGCGATCTGCCGCAGCGAAAACTCAAGCTGCGCCCGGCAATCGCAGCGCTCTGAAGCGAACACATCCCCTGTCAGGCATTGCGAATGCACGCGCACCAAGGGCGCTTTCCCGCGCTGCGAACCGCCGTTCAATCTCCCGTGTTGAATGGCGACGGCCTCTTCGGTCGCGTTGCGCCCGGAAATGCCCAGTACGGTGAACGGTCCAAAGCTCGTAGGCAGTTTTGCCCGCGCCACCACCTGAGCCCTCCGTCTTGCACCAGATTGTTTTCGCCGCTTCATAGGAATCAAACATTATACCAGCCCGCACAACATCGCTGCCCCGCTCCGGGAGTCTCTCGCTGTTCGGTACAACCCAGCTTGCATCTCTTTACATCCCCGGCCGCTTTGGCTAACGTAACTCGGAGCAATCACGGTTCTCTGCGAGCGAAATGGGCGCCCTTTTTGGCGGACAAGATTTGTTATTCGTGCTGGTGCTGAAGGTCGGCTTCGCAGCATCGCTAGCTGCATTGCTCGTCCGCTTCCGCTCGTTCCGCAGCATGTTATTCACAGAAATCCGCGATTCCGACCAAAAAGTAATGCTGCTGCTTTTCCTCACCCCGCCGCTCGCCATCGGAGTCGTGCTGCGCCTCCTCGCCGGCTACCGCTTCTTCGACCTCACCTTCGAAGGTTCCTTCCTCATGGGCCTGATCGGCGGACGCATCGTCGGCTTGCTCGGCGGCTCGCTCATCAGTCTTCCGGCCTTCGGCAATCACGAATGGCTCGCCAGCCCCACCGCCGCGCTCGTAGGACTCGTCGCCGGGATGGTCCGCGATCTGATGCCCGAAAAAGAGGACATCTGGCATTTCGGCCCGTTTCTTTTCCTTAGCATTCCGGAATGGATCTGGCGGCTGGTGCGTCACGGCAAAGCAAACTGGGCCATGCTTCCTCTTTTCACCTGTGCCGCACTGGCCGTAGGAAAAATGGAACTGGCCGAAGCCGTTCCACCACGCTGGCTGTTCGATTTCCGCCCTCAAAATTGGGGCTACGAACTGTTGGTCGTGCTTTCCTCGGTAATGTGCGTGGCCATGGCCATCAAAATTTGGAACAACACGCGCATCGAGATGAACCTCGAAGCCAACCAGCAGCTCTTGCTGAAAGCGCGCATGGACGCGCTCACCAGCCAAATCAATCCGCACTTCCTTTTCAACACGCTCAACACCGTCTCTTCGCTCATCCGTTTCGATCCCGACATGGCCCGCGGCGTGGTCCTGAAGCTCTCTAACATCCTTCGCCGCCTCCTGCGCAAGCATGAAACCTTCGTCCCTCTTCGCGAGGAGCTCGAATTCATCGACGATTATCTCGACATCGAAGTCATCCGTTTCGGTCGCGACAAGCTGCAAATCTTCAAAGACATTGAAGAGGAAAGCCTGGACACTTTCGTCCCCAGCATGCTGCTTCAACCGATGGTGGAAAATTCCATCAAGCATGGGCTCTCTCCGCGCTTGGAAGGAGGAGAAATCCACCTTCGCACTCGCCGCGTCGACGGCCGCCTGCTCATCGAAATCTCCGACAACGGCATGGGCATCTCCACCCAGCGTCTGGCCGAAGTGTACGGCGGCGGCATCGGCATCAGTAACGTGCACGAACGCCTGCGCCTGCTCTACGGCGACCAATTCAAGATGGACATCCGCAGCCAGGAAGGCCAGGGCACCCAAATCCACATCGAAATCCCCGAACTGGTCACCGCCGAGCCTTTTGCCTTCTAGTGTTTGCAAACCGCGTGGTTTGGTTCGTCCGACACGAAACTTATCCGCGGTCCAGGGTTTTTACCCTCCGCAGCTAAATGGGGAACGATGCTTGCGTTCCTACAGGAGTGATCATGTTGCCTCGACACCAGATCTTCCGAATATTTCTAGCCTCTGCACTCGCCGCAGCCTTTGTATTCACCGCGGCGCCGGCGGGGAATTCTGTGGTCGGCGTGAATGTGGTCAACCCCCTGCGCGCCAGCGTAGCCGATCAAGACGCCATCATCGCCCAGCTGAAAGCAGCGCACGTCCGCGTTATCCGCTCGCCTCTAACGCCCGACGATAAAGCTATTGATTTTGTCAGACGTGTTTATGCGCAAGGAATCAAGATCGAATTCCAACTGAGTCCCCAGTTTCCTCCGACCGCACCCTCGCGCCCGTATCAGCCGAGAGAATTCCCCAACATGTGGGGCGGCCACCCGTTATCTTCCGCTGCCCCTCAACTTTCCAAAGTCTATTTTCAATCTGTAATGGACAAGCTCGACGCAAACGATATCGTCCTGGCTGGATTGGAACTCGGCAACGAAATCAATTGGACCGCGTTTAATCCAGAATTTCCCTTGCCCGGCAAAGGCATGAACTTCGGCCTCGACGACCTGTATCACGACCCGGAAGCGAAGCAGGTTGCCAAGGGCTACCTCCAATATCTGAAAATTCTGGCGCAGTTAAAAGATGTCCGAGATCGTTCCAAATTGAATCAGCACACGCCCATCCTGTTGGCCGGCCTTGCAGACGACGGCGCCGAGGGCGCTCGCCCCAAATCCAAAACAGACAGCGTTAGCATCAACGCCACCATCCAGTTCCTTCGAGCCAATGGCCTCGACAAACTCGTCGACGCCTACGCGATCCACACCTATCCGTGGGAATCGACGCCCGCGCGCCGCGAAATGCATTTGGAAAAATATGCAGTGACGGAATGCCGCCCGGCAAATTCCGCAGCCGGCAAACCGTGCTGGATCACGGAGTGGGGTATCCCGAACAAGGATACCTCCTGCCCGCTGAACGACACCGCACGCGCAGCTCTCGTAAAGGAAATCATGGGTGATTTTCGCGCGCTCGAAAAACAGGGCCGTTTGGTCGGCCTCATCTACTTCGCCTGGAACACCGATCCTTGGGCCAAGCAAGTGGACCCGCTAAGCATCTACCGCTGCGGCAGCGTGACCGAAAGCGGAAAACTCGCCATAGAATGACGCGGTTGTTGGGCACCATGCAGTTCCGGCTGCAAGCGAAGTCTGATAGAGTTTCACTTCCCTACTTCTTCAACCTGGTAGCGGTGGTGGCTGCATGGATGACCTCTTAAAGCAGGTAATGTCGCTTTCGCTTCGGGGAAAGTGTGTCGCTGCGGTTGTCGGGATCGTTCTTATTTACGCCGCGTTTCGCGTCCTCGAACAAACTCTGCCCCGCCGCTTCGGCCGCGCCGACGCACGCTACAAGGTTCGAAAGTTCGTAGCCTTTGCTGGATACATTTCCATCATCCTGTTCCTCGGCCTCTTGTTTGAAGATCGCTTGGGTCGTCTCACCTTTGCCATCGGCGTTGTCGGCGCAGGTGTGGCGGTAGCTCTGCAAGACGTGCTCGCCAGCATTGCCGGCGCTTTCTCCATTGGCTTTTCAAAGCTGTACGCGGTAGGAGACAGAGTTCAAATCGGCGATACGCGCGGCGACGTAATCGACATCGGCCTGTTGCGCACAACTTTGATGGAAACAGGCAACTGGGTGAGCAAGGATTTATACAACGGGCGCCTGGTTCGCATCCCCAACAGCACCGTTCTAAAAGGAACTGTTTTCAACTACTCGCAGGGCTTCCAGTTCATCTGGGACGAAATTAAAGTCCTGTTCACCGTCACCAGCGATTGCCAGCTCGCTCGCGAAATGCTTTTGCGCGTGGCCAAAGAGTCCATCGGCGAATACCTGATCGAAGCGCAACTCTCCTGGAGACTTGTCAGCGACAATTTTAAAATCCTAAATCCGCCGCTGGAACCCATCGTCACCCTGAACGTCAGCAACGGCTCGCTGGAATTCGGCCTGAGCTACGTCGTCGACTACACCAAACGCACCGCCAAGCAAGATGAGTTGTTCACGAAAATCGTGCGCGAAGTCGCGAACAGCAACGGCGAGCTCCAATGGGCGCCCACGGGAGTTACGGTCATAAACCAGCCCGCAAATCTGGACACCAACGAGGCACACCGGTCCCCATCGCCCTCCGGCGCAGCCCGCACGGCGGGCCTTTCCCCGCGCTGATCGGTTTCACGACCTCCAGCACGGAGCCCGCCTGTCGTACTACCCGAAACGGATCCGCTTTCTCTGGGATTATTTCCGCGATACTTGCGGAGCGTCTAAAGCCTGGCACCGCTTGGAATCATTGCTTTGAGAGATGACGCGCGAGCTTTCTGAGTTTGCGAAGATTAAAAAAGGCCAGCAACGCTTCCTGGGCCGCAGGAGCCCGGCGAGTCTGAAAATCAGAAAGACGGGCTCCAGCGGAAGCGACTTGATGGTCTCCACGGCGAGTTGGCGACGGCCTTTGGCTGTCAGCTTGTAAAACTTGGCGCGGCGATTATTTTCCGAAATCCGCAAACTCGTAGGCGACCTCAACCCCGCTATACCTTTCGAGGAATCCGGCCCATGGAGCAGCCAGCTTGCCTTGCAGCTCCTCCCGGCGCAGGCCGCAACCGTGGCCCTCGGAATCTTCGGTGCATTCGGATTGCTTCTTTCGATCACCGGCACGTTCGGGCTAGCTTCCTACTCGGCGCCCAAGCCAAGCAGATTCTCGCAACTGCTCTTGGACGCATGCTGGTCCTTCTCGGCAGCGGCGGCCTGCTGGGCATCGGGTTGGGCGTGGCCGCCAGCCGCCTGCTCTCCTACATCGTGTACCAAGCCTGCGCGCACGACCCATTCGTGCTCGCCGCTGTCGTGGCCACCATGATGCTCACCGGTGTCTTCTCGGTCGCGGGCCCGGTGAGGCGCGCCTTACAGGTCGACCCGGCAAGGCTTCTCCGCGAACAATGATTTTCATTTGTCTATTGGCCGACCTCCCTCAATCTTTGTTGCCAGTCCTTCCCGTGAGATAATCAAGCTCCGCAGACCGAGTGGATTTGCCGCGCCCAGTGTTAACTGAGGAAGCTAACAGCGACGGAGATTCCAATGAGACGCATGCTTCCGATCGTAACTGGCTTGGCCCTGCTCACACTCTCGGCTGCGGCGCAGAGCGCCCCGCCAGCGCCAGCCCAACAAGCCGCCAGCGCAGGTACCCTCAAAGCCGTCCTCGACGGCGGCCGCACACAAGTGTTCACCACGCCCCACGACTCCTGCTCACCGGACGACATTCCCGACGCCATGGCCCGCGCGTTTCGTGATGACACCGGCACCATCCATTTCATCACCGCCAGTTCCGACATGTATCAGAGCCTCGGCCCGACTCTTACTAGCCTGGTGCACAGTTGCGAAGCGGCTTTCGTCTCCGAGAACGACCCGGATCCGGCGGCCTACAATGATCAAGTCTGGCTCGATTCTTTCTATACTTTGGACGGCAAAAAAATTGCTGCTCTCTCGCACACGGAATATCACGGCTGGTCGCATCCCGGCGAGTGCAACGAACAGAATCCCAATAATTATTTTTATTGCGAGTACGACTCCGACACCTATCACCAGTCCAGCGATGGCGGCTACCATTTCAACGGTTCGAAAGCGCCCGCTAATCTCGTGGCCGGAGTTCCTCAGAAATATGTGCTCGACGCCGGCCCCATGGGCTACAGCGTGGATTCCAACATTGTTTCCTACGGCGGCTGGTTTTACGCGATGGTCACCGACTGGCCTTGGCCTCGCAACTGTTCCGGACAAACCGGACCGAATCATCGCGTCGTGCCGCTGGGCGGCGCTCCCATGCGCACCACCGACGTTTTCGATCCCAGCTCGTGGCGCGCCTGGAACGGCAAAGATTTCTCCGTGTCCTTCGTTGACCCGTATCTCGGCCCGGTGTCTCACCTGGGGCAGCACATCTACACCCCCGTCCCGTACATGCAATTCGTGAACGGCCTGAATGTTTATCAGCCATCGAATGTACTCGTCGCTGTCCTTTGGGATTACTGGGACAACGAACTTGGTCCGCCAGGTCTGTATTTCGCCACTTCCACCGATCTGATCAACTGGACCACGCCCAAGCTCGTCATCACCCTGGCCGAGATCAGCGCCCACGATCCCAAGGGCAGCTACCTCTACGCCTATTTTTCCTTGATCGATCCGGACGCACCCGACCCAAGTTTCTCCATTATCGGCGAACATCCCTACCTCTACTACGTCCGCCTGGACAACAACGGCCAGGACCGCATCGTCTTCCGCCAGCGCCTCACGTTGACGCCGACACAATGACCATTTCGAATCTGTCGTTATAGCTCCCCTCGCGCGCTGGGCCACCATCGGCGGACGCGGTGGCAGTACGCATCGTACTGCGCTCCCGCGGGTCGCCAGGCGGCCAAGGCATTCTAGTAGTTCATCGGACGCGAGCCTCCATGCTAGAGTTAGCGGCTCGCGACGGCGGGCCAGGGCAAGAGCACGACAAAACGCAGGAGGGGAAGTGGCCTATAGAGATTTAAGAGACTTCGTCAGGACGCTCGAGAAGAACGACGAGCTCGGGAAGATTTCAGCAGAGGTGGATCCCGTCCTGGAGATTACCGAGATTACCGACCGGGTGGTGAAGGCAAGGGGGCCGGCGCTGCTGTTTGAGCGGGCGAAAGGATCGAAGCTTCCGGCGGTGACGAATCTTTTGGGGAGCGAGCGGCGTATGTGTCTGGCGCTGGAAGTGGATACGCTAGACCAGGTGGCTGAGCGGGTGCATTCCTTTCTGGATGTGAAATCGCCGCAGGGAATTTTGGAAAAAGTGAAGATGCTGCCGAAGCTGGCCGAGGTTGGGTCTTTTTTTCCGAAGGCGGTGCGCAACGGCGCGTGCCAGGAAGTGGTGCGCACGGAAAACTTTTCGCTCGATTATTTCCCGATTTTGAAATGCTGGCCGCAGGATGGCGGGCGTTACATCACCTGGCCGATGGTGATCACAAGAAATCCTGAGACGGGCAAGCGCAACGTGGGCTGTTATCGCATGCAGGTGTACGACGGGCGCACGACCGGGATGCATTGGCAGACGCAGAAGCATGGCGCGGAACATTTCCGCAACGCGCGGGCGAAGAATCCGCAAGGAAAGATTGAAGTAGCGGTGGCGATTGGCGCCGATCCGGCCACCGCGTTGGCTGGAATTTTGCCGGTGCCACCGGACATGGACGAATTTTTGTTTTCAGGATTTATGCGCCGAGATCCGGTGGAGCTGGTGCAGTGCAAGACGGTGGACCTGGAAGTTCCGGCCAATGCGGAGATTGTGCTGGAAGGGCACGTAAATTTGGGCGAGATTCGGACCGAAGGGCCGTTTGGCGACCATACGGGATTTTATTCGCTGGAAGGAGAGTATCCCGTTTTCCACATTGATTGCATTACGCATCGCAAGGAGCCTTTGTATCTCGCGACGATTGTGGGGCCGCCTCCGCAGGAAGACTATTTCATGGGGCACGCGATCGAACGGATTTTTATGCCGGTGATGAAAATGCAGTATCCGGAGATTGTAGATGTGGCGATGCCGGCGGAAGGAATTTTTCAGAACTTGATGATTGTGGCGATACGCAAGAGCTATCCGGGGCAGGCGCGCAAGATCATGAACGCGATATGGTCGCTGGGGCAGGCCATGTTTACGAAGGTGGTAGTAGTGGTGGACCACGACGTAAACGTTCAAGATTCGCGCGAAGTGGTTTGGAAGGCGCTGTGCGCCATCGATCCGGAACGCGACATTCAGTTTGTGATGGGGCCGGTGGACACGCTGGACCACGCGGCGCGTCGTCAGGATTACGGCTCGAAGATGGGCGTCGATGCTACGCGCAAGTGGCCGGAAGAAGGATACACTGGGCGTTGGCCGGAGGAGATAAAGATGGACGACGCCACAAAACACCGAGTTGACAAAATTTGGCAGCAACTAAAACCAATGTTGGGTCCTAAGAAGAACTAATGAACGCAGGGAGCGTTCACCGCAAGTGCCTTTCGCTTTCGCCCCGTGTTTCGCCTATCTACATAAGGATTTCCTCGACTTACCTGCCCTTTTCACCTGTTCGTCTTCGCTACCTGTTCTCTGGAACAGGTTTTTACCAATAGCACACGCAACCAGAACGTAGCTTGACACTCACTGCCGTGGATGTAATAAACGATAAAAGCGGGAGGTACCGGGCGTAGCAGTACTACCGGCCTACGCGAAGTTTCAACGCCTCGCGGGGTGCGAGGCCACAAAGCATCGAGCAAAGAAATTCCGAAAGAAATTCGAAAGCAGAAGGCGGGTCCGGCCTGCGAAGCGGGGCGGAGCGAGGAGCGAGGGGCCGCGCGATGTTCAATCTGGGGAAAACAAAATCGTTAATCGGCCTGGATATCGGCTCGAGTTCCGTGAAGGCGGTCGAGCTGAAGAAGTCGAAGGCAGGCTACGAGCTGGTGAGTTACGGAATAGAGACGTTAGCGCAGGACACAGTTGTAGACGGCGCCATCATGGATGCCCCCTCGGTCGCCGAGAAAATCATCTCCATATTCGACAATCAAAAGATCAAAGCGAAAGATGTGGCCACCTCGGTTTCCGGGCATTCGGTGATCGTCAAGCGCGTAAGCATGCCGCTGATGACCGAAGAAGAGTTGTTTGACCGGGTTCAAGCCGAAGCGAGCCAGCACATCCCGTTTGATATTGCGGACGTAAACCTGAGCCATCAGTTGCTGGAAGCTACCGAGAACCAGATGGACGTTCTGCTGGTAGCGGTCAAGAAAGACAAGATTCTCAACCACACGAACGTCTTGGCGCAAGCCGGGAAGACTCCGGTAGTGGTGGACATCGACGCCTTCGCGCTGCAGAACTGCTTCGAAGTGAACTACGAGCCGGATCCTTCGCAGGTGGTGGCGCTGCTGAATATCGGCGCAAGCGTGATGAACATCAATATCGTGCGGGGGTGGACGCCGCTGTTTACGCGCGACGTTTCGGTGGGCGGCAACCAGTACACCGATGCGTTGCAGAAGGAACTGGATTTGAGCTTTGAAGATGCCGAGAAGTTGAAAATGGGCGGAACGCTGGCGGGCGTGAGCGAAGAACAGCGCAGCGCCATTTTGCGCTCGGTGTCCGACATCTTAATCCTGGAAATTCAGAAGACATTTGATTTCTTCCGCGCCACGGCGAGCGGAGAAAATATTCGTCGTATTTACGTTGCCGGGGGCACTTCACGCGTCCCGGGTTTGCTCGACTTGCTGAAGGAAGAGTTTGCCATGCCGGTCGAGGAGCTTGATCCGTTCCGCAAGATTGCAATCAATTCAGGGCGTCATGATGAAAGCCAGATTCGCGAGTTGGCGCCGCGCCTGGCGATCGCTGTGGGGTTGGCGCTGAGGAGCTTTGACACGCCATGATCCGGATCAATTTACTTGGCCAGGCCCGTCCGAAGGCGACCAAACAGGCCGTACCGCTGGAAGCGACCATGCAGATCATCTTCCTGCTGGTGGCGCTGGGTCTTGCCGCCATCGTGCTCTCGGTCACCTATTTCCAGCAGAAGAAGGAATTGGATAGCGTCAACGAGCGGATTGCCGCGTTACGCGCGGAAAAACAGAGTTTGCAGCAAGTGAAGCAGGATGTGGACCGTTTCGAGAACCAGAAGTCGGTGCTGGAACAACGCATCAGCGTAATTGAAACTTTGCAGAAGAACCGCACGGGCGGCCAAGAGTTGCTGCAAATGGTAGCCAATACCGTGGTGCGTGTGGATGCGCTGTGGCTCACCTCTTTGGAGCGCACAGGTGACAGTCTGAAATTGACCGGCGAAGCAGGTTCGATCAACGCGGTGGCGAACTTTATCACGCAGCTGAGACGCTCGGGTTACTTCGACAAGATTGAGATTCAAGAGGCGAAAGAGGACGACGTCGTGAAATCGGTGCAGACCTTCAACTTCACGATGACCGCCACCGTAGCGCAATCTTCGGTCCCTGACGGGCAGCCGGAAGCCAAGCCCGCGGCAGGCACGCCTCCTCCGCAACCTGCGGCCAAGGGGAGGAGCTAGAAATGGCGACCGCTTTCAAAGACTGGCCCTGGCCGCTGCAAGCTCTATTTTATCTGGGGCTGACAGTAGTGATCATCGCGGCGGGCTTTTACATACCGGGTTTGCCTCTGGCATCCGTGCGAGCGCAACTGCAGGACGCGCAAAAACAGGAAAAGCCGCTGGAGCAGGAAGTGGCCAACCTGCGGGTTTACAAACAACGAAGGGCTGAACTGCAATCGCAGATGGACGCGCTGCAGAAACAGCTCGCCACACTTCAGACCATCGTGCCGGAAGAGAAACAGGTTGACCAGTTCATCCTGATGATTCAAAGCGCGGCGACGAGTTCGGGCGTTTCACTGCGCAGGTTGAAGGCTAACCCGGTGGGCACGAAACCTTATTATTTTGAGCTGCCGTTCGAAGTGCAAGCCGACGGCCCGTACTTCTCGGTGCTGGATTTCTTCTCCAGGCTCGGGCGGCTTTCGCGAATTATCAACGTCGGCGATTTGAAATTAGAAGGAGTCGGCAAAAACTCCGCCCCCAACTTCCGGCTGAACCCGGGAGCTTCGGTTACGGGGACGTTTACCATCACCACGTTCTTTACGAAGTCGGCAGATGCTCCGGCGCCAACTACCACGTCCACGCCGGCTGCCGGACCGGCAAGGCGGTAGGCTAAGACGATGACACAAGCGAAGACAACCGCGAACCTGATAGCAGTTCTGGCGATGTCGTTTTGCCTCCTGCCGGCCGCCTGGGGGCAGACTTCGAAGCCGAACCCAGAGCAGAGTGCAGCGCCGGCACAAAAGACCAAGAACGTGCACAAGAAGAAACCGGCTGCGGCGGCGCAAGGTGGCACGCCTGCACCATCGCAGGCGCTCAAGCCCGAAGCGCCCGTAGCGGGCAAACGCGATCCGTTCGCTCCGCTGGTCAACCAAAACAAACCCAGCGGCCCTCCGTTGCCTCCCGGAAAAGCGGGACTGGTGATTGCGACCGTGCGCGTGGATGGAACCGTTAAGGCAGCTACTGGAATGCTCGCGGTAGTAACGAACCCGGATCAACGGACGTACTTCCTGCGAGAAGGGGACCGTCTGTACGACGGTGATGTTGAGAAGATCGGATTGGATGGAGTGACCTTCAAGGAAAATTCCAAAGATGCTTTCGGGAAGCCGGTCGAGAGATTAGTTACCAAGCGAATCTACCCGAGCGCAGGAGAGCAGCAATGAGGATTATGCGGAGGGCTTTAGGGGCGACTGCGCTGGTTGCAGCAGCCTGGATACTGATGAGCGGAGCGCTGCTGGCCGGTGACGGCCCAGTGGTGCATGTGAAGGCGGTCGTGAAGAACGGCGACGTGACGCTGGAAGCCCAGGCGAACGGCCCGTTCGAATACACCACCTATCGCCCGAGCGAAAGCCTGTTTGTGCTCGACCTAAGCGGGGTTTCGTCCGCGGATCCTGCCGGAGCGCGCGTGGTGGCGTCCGACCTGGTGAAGAGCTACCGCATGCTGACCTATACCGCGGGATCGAAGCCGGTCGTGCGTCTGGAGATCTTGTTGAGCCAGGGCGTTGAACCGCGGCTCGAGCGCAAGGATTCTCAAGAACTCACGCTGCTAGTCGCTCGCACAGACCAGGGCGAAGCCAAAGCCGCTCTCACCGGCTCTGCTCCTGTGCTGACGCCAATATCCGCCAAGACTTCGCCAACCAAGACTTCGGAATCGAAGACTCCGGGCAACACCATCGAATCGATCCGTCAGGTCAACCTCGCGCAGAATGGCGATCTCACCGATGTGAATGTCGTAGGAACCGGCAAATTGAATTATCACGCAATGCGATTGCAGAATCCAGACCGCCTGGTTTTGGATTTCGCAGGCGCGCACCTGAAGACGTCCGAGAAGCAGATTCCCAGCAACCTCGAGCCGGTCCGCGAGATTCGTCTGGCGCAATTTTCACCCGCTGTTTCGCGCATCGTGATCGACCTGCGGCAATCCGCGCCCTACAACATCACCACGTCTGATTCCGGCATCACTGTGGAATTCACGAACAAGAGCTCGAAGGGTGCCTCCGGTGGCGCAGTGAAATCCTCGCCGCAACCGCCAGCCGCTGAAGTGACCACCACGAAAGTGGTCGTCCCGCAGCCTTCGCCGCTAATTACGGCCAAGTCGCAACCGGCCCCGGTTCCCGCTCCCGTGATGGTTTTGCCCGCGGGTCTCACGCAGTCCACCGCCGCGCTAGCGACGCCTACACCGTCAAACCCGCAACCGCCGCAGGACCAGCAAATGGCGCTAGCGGCCAAGCAAGTTGTGTCAGAGGCAGCTGCCGGCGTGTCGAATTCGACTCCTACAGCTGTCGCGCCTGCGCCATCCCCGTCTGTTATCACTGCGTCAACGCGGCCGGGTGCAGTAGCGCCAAGCGCAGCGGCCGAACCGGTCCAAGCTGCTCCTGCTGGAAAATATTCAGGCGAGCCCATTTCCGTGAACTTGAAGGACGTTGATCTCCGCGACTTCTTCCGCCTGATTCACGAAATCAGCGGCTTGAATATCGTTGTGGATCCCAGTGTGAAGGGCAGCCTCACAATCGTTCTCGATGACGTACCGTGGGATCAGGCCCTCGACATCGTTTTGAAAAACAACGACCTCGACAAGCAGCTCGAAGGCAACGTGCTGCGCATCGCCACCAAAGACACCATCAAGAAGGAAGCGGATCAGAACCGTGAATTGGCCAAAGCGCAGGCCGAAGCCGCCGACGTGGTAACCACTACCCGCGTTCTCAGCTACGCAAAGGCCGAGGACATGGTTCCTACTCTAAAGAAATTCCTTTCCTCACGCGGAGACGTTCTCGCCGACGTGCGCTCGAATACACTCATTATCCGGGACATCCCGAGCGTTCTGCCGGTGATGGATAACCTGCTGCGCCAGCTCGACCGTAAATCGCAGCAAGTGGAAATCGAAGCTCGCGTGGTGGAAGCAACCAGGTCGTTTACGCGCGACATCGGCACGCAACTTGCCGCTGCCGTCTCCCTTGGTAACGGGCAAAGCATCCTCGGCGGCGCCAGTTCTGTCGGCACTAGCCCCATCATCCGAAATTCGCCGGGCCCACTGCCCCCGCTAATCGTCGGCGGCGCTGGACCGAATACGACCAGCGGCTCCATGCCTTTCCTCACGAACCTAGGGGCTTCCACGCCAACCAGCGGCTTGAGCTACCTGTTCACTTCCTCCAACTTCGCTCTGGACTTCATTATCACCGCGGCCGAGGAACGAGGCGTCGGCAAGCTGATCTCAAAGCCTAAGGTCATCACCCAGAACAATCAGAAGGCGATCGTGAAGCAAGGTACCAAGATCCCGGTCCAGACGATCGTGAACAATACGGTCTCGGTGCAATTCGTGGACGCCGTGCTCGAACTGGATGTCACACCGCAAATCACAGCGGAAGGCACGGTCTACATGGATGTCACCGTCACCAACGACCAAATCGACCAATCCATCCCCCGCGTTCAGGGCATCCCAGCAATCGACACGCAGATGGCCACCACCAAGGTGCTGGTCTCTGATGGCGGCACGGTCGTGATTGGAGGCATCATCGTCTCGACGCAGAGGACCACGGTTGACCAAGTACCTCTGTTCGGCAGCATCCCGGTGGTCGGAAATCTGTTCAAACACACCACCGTCAGTTCAACGTCTCAGGAGCTCTTGTTCTTCCTGACACCGCGAATTTTGCCGAGCTAAGCAACCCGATACACGGAGAATCTGCGGTAAAAGTGACCTCCAAACCGCTGCAAATGAATTCAAGCCGGAGCCGAATCGATCGGCTCCGGCTTTCTTTTTCCAGCTTGCGAGCAGACGCTTACCTGGTCACCCACCTGCCCAACGTTCGATACCTGTGTGGATTCACCGGCAGCGCCGGCATCCTGGTGGTTGAACCGTCCACCTGTACGCTCGTAACCGACAGCCGATATGCGTTCCAGGCCGGCGAGGAAGTTCGCGGCGCCAAAGTGGACATTACAAAGCGAGGGCTGCTCCGCGCCGCTGCTGCTGCTCTAAGCAGGCGCCGGGGGGGTCTGCGTGTGGCTTACTCGCCCGCGCACGTCACAGTGGCTCAGAAGGCCACCCTGCAAGGGTTGACGGGGGGGCGGGTGCGCTGGGTGAACGACGGGAGCGCCGTCGAAAAACTACGCGCGGTGAAGGATGCAGGCGAACTCGAGTTGATAAGGCAGGCCGCCACCCTCATAAGCGAAGTGTTCGCCGGCGTCGTCCTCCAGATCAAGCCAGGCCTAACCGAGCTGGAGCTGGCCGCCGAGATCGAATTCGCCATCAAGCTAGGGGGTGGCAGCGGCCCGTCGTTTGAAACCATTGTTGCTTCCGGAGCTCGCTCAGCCTGGGCCCATGCGCGGCCCACTTGTAAGCCGCTAAGGAAAAACGAATTGGTCGTCTTGGACCACGGTGCTATACTCGGCGGCTATTGCAGCGACCTGACCCGCACGGTGTTCGTGGGAAAGCCTCCGGCGAAGACTAAGCGGCTGTATTATGCCGTGCTGGAGGCCCAACAAGCCGCAAAGCACGCCGTCCGGCCGGGGGCCCAGGCCGGGGACGTGGACGCTGCTGCGCGGCAAGCTCTCAAACGGCACCGGCTAGCTGGCTACTTCACCCATAGCACCGGACATGGGCTGGGGATCGAAGTTCACGAGATGCCCCGGCTGGCCCGCGGCCAAGAAACCGTCCTTGAAGAGGGAATGGTGATTACCATCGAGCCGGGCGTTTACATCGAAGGGTTGGGCGGCATTCGGATAGAAGACGACGTGGTGGTTACTTCGAACGGCGCGGTAGAACTGACAAGCGCATCCAGAGAGCTCTTAGAACTCTAAATGGCGAAAAAATCGACACCGGCTTCCAAGTCCAGTTCGCGTACGGACGGCGTGGACCTTCACGAAATAGAGAGGCTGCTCGAGTTCATGGCCAAGCATGGGCTAGAGGAGTTTGAATACGAACGCGCGGGTTTCCGTATCCGGCTACGAAAACCGTTCTCACAGCCTACCGGGTTCAGCCGCGCGGTTTCGGCGCCGGAAATTGTGGTGGCAGCAGCCCACGGCGCGGCAGCTTCCAGCCATGCTCCGTCGCCGAGCGCCGGCTCGCCGGCCAGTCGCGACGAATCGGCTGACGTCGGGCGCGCGGTATCGGAAGACGTTCACGTGGTGAAATCGCCAATTGTAGGGACTTTTTATGCTGCCCCGACCGTGGGAGGCGAGCCATTCGTAAAGGTTGGCTCCCGGGTCGAAGTTGGACAGGCGCTTTGCATCGTCGAAGCCATGAAGCTAATGAACGAGATTGAGTCCGACGTGGCAGGAGAAGTGGTGCGGATCTTTGTCGAAAATGGCCATCCGGTGGAATATGGCGAAGCGCTTTTTGGCATCCGCGCGCACCGGAAGAAATAACTCACTCCAGGCGAAATGTTCCGAAAAATTCTGATCGCAAACCGCGGCGAGATTGCGCTGCGCATCCTGTCCGCTTGCAGGGAACTTGGGGTTCGAACGGTGGCGGTGTATTCCGAGGCGGACCGCAATGCATTGCACGTCCGTTTTGCGGACGAAGCCATTTGCATCGGGCCGCCGCGCAGCGCCGAAAGCTACCTCAACATTCCGCAAGTAATCAGCGCCGCAGAAATTGCCAATGTGGACGCCATCCATCCAGGCTACGGCTTTCTCTCGGAGAACGCCAACTTCGCTGAAGTGTGCGAAGCGTCGCACATTACCTTTATCGGGCCTGCACCGGATGCGATCCGGCTGATGGGCGAAAAGGACAAAGCAAAAGAAGCGATGGCTGCGGCCGGCATCCCGGTGATTCCCGGAAGCGCGGGCGTGGTTCCCGATGAGGACTCCGCGAAGACGATAGCCCGCGAGATCGGTTATCCGGTGATGATCAAGGCGGCAGAAGGGGGCGGCGGGCGCGGGATGAGGATCGTGCGCTCAGCGAAGGAGCTGATACCGGCGTTTCGCACGGCTCGCACCGAGGCGGAGCAAGCGTTTGGCAGCCCGAACGTCTACATGGAGAAATTGATCGAGCGGCCGCGGCACATAGAGTTTCAAGTATTGGGCGACCGGCATGGGAATTTGGTTCATCTGGGGGAACGCGAGTGCTCGCTGCAAAGGCGTCACCAGAAAGTGCTGGAGGAATCACCTTCGGTAGCCGTGGATGCGAACACGCGGCAGAAAATTGGCAAGCAGGTGGTGGATGCACTTAAGAAGATCGGGTATTCCAGCGCGGGTACCATGGAATTCCTGCGCGAGGACTCCGGTAATCTTTATTTCATCGAAATGAATGCGCGGATTCAGGTGGAGCATCCGGTGACGGAGATGGTTACCGGGATCGATTTGGTAAAATCGCAGATACGTGTGGCGGCGGGGGAAAAACTTTCGGCGGTGCTGCCTCCTGTGGAATTTCGCGGACATGCCATTGAATGCCGCATCAATGCGGAAGACCCTGATACTTTTACTCCCTCAGCCGGGCGCGTGACGGCGTTTCGCGTTCCGGGAGGGCCGGGGATTCGCGTGGATACGGCGTGTTATGCGGATGCGGTGATTCCTCCCTATTACGATTCGCTGATCGCCAAACTTATTTCGTATGGACACGACCGCGCCGAAGCAATCGTGAGAATGCAGCGGGCGCTTGATGGATTTGTGGTCGAAGGCGTGAAGACGAGCATCCCGTTGCATAAGCGGATCCTGGCCGACGCGAATTTCCTGGCCGGGAAATTCGATACGCACTTTTTGGAACACATGCCGGCGGTGGGAGCGAAGTAAGTTTTCGTTTTAACGCGGAGGCGGTTTGTTCCCGGTCCTTTACGCCATCTTGGATTCCAGCCCCGATTTTGCAGGCCATTCCGAATTTTCAATTCTTGAAATTGCTGGACGATTGGCGGAAGCGGGCGTGGAACTGTTTCAATACCGCGACAAACGCGGGTCAGCGCAGAGAATTCAGGAGACTTCGACCGCGCTGGTTGGGCGGCTTGCGGCTAAGAGCGCGCGCTTGATTGTGAACGACCGCGCGGACCTCGCGGCCATCGTTGGGAGCGGAGGCGTGCACCTGGGACAAGAGGATCTCCCGGTGGAGGCGGCGCGAAAAATATGCGGCAGAGCGCTATGGGTAGGGGTTTCGACACACAGCCTGGAGCAACTGCGCGCGGCGGACGCCACTTCGGCGGATTATATTGCCGTGGGACCCATCTTCCCCACCGGCACAAAGGCGAATCCCGATCCTGTAGTTGGGCTTGAGTTTCTGCGCGCAGCGCGGCAGGTCACGCGAAAACCACTTGTAGCCATAGGTGGCATCACAGTAGAGTCCGCCAGTGCCGTTTATCAGGCGGGGGCGGATTCGGTCGCGGTGATACGGGATTTGATGGCGGCGAAGGATTCGGCGGCGCGAGCGCGCGAATACCTTGCGATCGCAAAGCGGGTGCGATCCGCAAGGGCTGAACGTATCTGAGAACCTAGTCCAATGACTGAACAAGTTCAGACCATCGGAGCGGTGGCGGCGAACAAGCAGCCGGAGCTTGTGAAGGGTCTGGCACTGTTTGACTCGACGATGATCGTGGCGGGGTCGATGATCGGGTCTGGAATTTTTATTGTTTCAGCCGATATCGCGCACCAGGTGAAAAGTCCTGGACTGCTGATTACCGTGTGGATCGTCACGGGCGTGATGACGCTGATCGGCGCGCTTAGCTACGGGGAACTTGCGGCGGCGATGCCGCACGCCGGGGGGCAGTACGTTTATTTGCGCGAGTCGCTGGGGCCGCTGTGGGGGTTTCTCTACGGCTGGACCATGCTGCTAGTGATTCAGACGGCGACGATTGCGGCAGTGGCGATTGCGTTTGCGAAATTTACGGCGGTGATGTTGCCTTGGTTTTCGGCGTCCGACTGGATATGGAAGATTGGGACGTTTGGGCCGTGGCAAATGTGGTTTGGGTCGCTGGGGCCCTACAACATGGGCATCAACCGCCAGAATCTGCTGGCGATAGCGTCCATCGTTCTTCTCACCTGGATTAATACACGCGGGCTGCGGTTAGGGAAGATCGTTCAAAACGTGTTTACCGTGGCGAAGGTTGGGTCGCTGGCCGCGCTCGTTCTACTCGGCTTCTGGTTCTCTACCGATGTTGCGCGGACGGCCAATTTCACGAATTTTTGGCGCAACGCCGGGCTTTGGGTGATGCATCCGTATCCACCGGACCATCCGGTCTGGACCATCAGTACGCTCACGCTGATTGGCGTAGCCATGGTGGGTTCGCTTTTTTCCGCCGACGCATGGAACAACATTACCTTCACTGCGGCGGAAGTGAAAAATCCCAGCCGAAATTTGCCGCTTTCGCTGGCGCTGGGCGCGGGCATGGTCATCACGCTTTACACGCTGGCGAACGTGGCTTATTTGCGCGTGTTGCCGATTTCAGGCGACCCAAACGGCGCGACTGCCATCGCGCGCGGAATCGAATTTGCGGCCGACGGGCGCGTAGGCACGGCGGTAGCGGAGGTGATATTCGGACCTGCCGGAGCGATCGTCATGGCTGTCGCGATTCTAATTTCGGGATTTGGCTGCAACAACGGGTTGATTCTTTCCGGCGCGAGGATTTACTACGCAATGTCGAAGGACGGGCTTTTTTTCAAATCGGCGGGGAGGGTAAACAGTCATCACGCGCCGGCGGCTGCGCTGATCGTTCAATGCATATGGGCGTCATTTCTCTGCCTGTCCGGGACGTATGGTCAGCTATTGGATTTTCTGATTTTTGCGGTCTTGATTTTTTATATTCTTACGCTAGGCGGGCTGTTCGTTCTGCGTTGGACGCGTCCGGACATGGAGCGTCCTTATAAGGCTTTCGGCTATCCGGTCTTGCCCGCGCTTTATTTGGTGATGGCGATATTTATCGAAATTCAATTATTGCGGTACAAGCCGCAGTACACTTGGCCGGGACTAATCATCGTTTTATTGGGAGTGCCGGTGTACTGGTTATGGAAGCGCGCCGGAACAGCAGTCCCCGAAGCATAGATTGAGCTTTTTGCGTTGAACTGGCGAGTCGGATTCTCTGAGAGGAGATTGCGAATGAGCAATCCGCTGTTCAAGAAGAAGCCGATGGATTGGCTGCTGAACGAAGCCAAAGCCACCGGCGAGCACACGCTGAAGCGGACCTTAGGCCCGGTTTCGCTGACCGCCTTGGGAGTAGGCGCGGTGATCGGCGCGGGAATTTTCGTACTCTCAGGGTTGGGAGCGCACTACGCCGGTCCTGGCCTGATGTTCTCCTTCGTAATTTCCGGACTGGGCTGTGCATTTGCCGGACTCTGCTATGCGGAATTTGCCGCGCTGATTCCTCTGGCAGGCAGCGCCTACACGTATGCTTACGCGGCGCTCGGCGAATTAATTGCGTGGATCATCGGATGGGACCTCACGCTGGAATATGCCATGGGCGCCAGCACGGTTTCCTCCGGCTGGTCGAATCACTTCATCGAGTTCCTCCAGATTTTTCATCTGAAGATGCCGCTGTGGCTCGCCTACGATCACTGGACCGCCTTGGTCACTGCCGAGAACATCATCGCCCGGCAAATGGCCCACCTGACGGATCCTTCTATCGCAGTGGGCAGCCAGGCTTTTCTGAACCGTGTGGGCGACATCATCTCGGCGCAGTCTCCCGAGTTGCTCCAGCGCGCGCACGATCTGGTGGCAGCCCCTACACTATTTGGAGTCGAAATCGGATTCAATCTTCCGGCGTTTCTGATCGCCCTGATGATCACCGCCGTGCTGGTAATCGGCATCAAGGAGAGCGCCACCTTCAATGCCACCATCGTCATCATCAAGGTCGGCGTCGTCCTGTTCGTAATCCTCCTCGGTATGCATTACGTAAATGCCGCCAACTGGGGGCACGATTGGTCCTCTTTCGCCCCCATGGGATTCGGCGGAATCGGAAGAGGCGCGGCGTACATATTCTTTGCCTATATCGGTTTCGACGCCGTCTCCACCACCGCGCAGGAGGCCAAGAACCCGCAGCGCGATTTGCCTATCGGCATCATCGCCTCGCTGGTATTGTGCACCATCCTTTACATTTTGGTCGCCGCTGTACTCACTGGCATGGTGCCGTGGAAGGAAATTAACATCGAAGCGCCGCTGTCGGTCGCCTTCCTTGATCGCGGTTTGGTCAAAGCGTCCTACTTGATCACGGCCGGCGCGCTAGCCGGACTCACCAGCGTGATGCTAGTCATGTTGCTGGGACAGACCCGCGTGCTGTACTCCATGGCCAACGACGGGCTCCTGCCCCGCAAATTCTTCGCCGCAATTCATCCTAAGTTTCGTACTCCCTACAAGAATACGATTCTGGTGGGCATCATTGCGGCGGTGGTCGGTAGCATCACTCCGATTTCCATCATCGGAGAGATGGTCAACATCGGCACGATCTTCGCTTTCATCATCGTGTGCATTTCGATTATGGTGCTGCGCAGAACGAATCCCGGCCAATCGCGCCCATTCCGAACTCCGTGGGTTCCCCTTGTTCCAGTGCTGGGGATCCTTTTCAACGGTTACATGATGTACAAGCTCGGCTGGGTCAACTGGGCGCGGCTGATCATTTGGCTCGTCATTGGCCTGGGTGTTTACTTCGGCTATAGTCGGCACCACAGCCGGGTGCAAAAGAACGACCGGGCTGCGCTATAGCGTTGCTTTTGACAAAGCCGGCCGGACCGGCCGCCGGATTTCATTTGTAGTTTCCGGTCTCCAACTTTCGCCCGCCAAGTTATACTAAATTTGGGATCTATAAACTTGCCTCAGATTTCTCCACGCCGCTTAGTCGTTTTGTTGCGTCGGACTTCGCCGCTCGATCGCATCGCGCTCGGAATCCTTGCGCTGACCCTGATCGGCCGTTTGATTGCAGCGCTCGGAAAGCCTGTCCCGTACTCCGCCTTGCTCGGATTTCTAAGCTTTCTATCCATTATCTATCTCGTGATTCGCCTGATTCCGTGGTTCCGCACGCAAGTGATGTGGCCGCTGCGCAACCGCTTGATCGTGGCTTACGTCTTCATCGCGGTCGTGCCCGTAATCTTGTTGATTTCGATGGCGGGCGTAGCGATGTACGGCCTGTATCTGCAACTCGGCGCGCATCTCCTGCACGACGATTTGCAAGATCGCATCAACACGATTGCCGCCGACGCGGACGCCTTCGCCGCGGCCATCCAGCAGGAAACCGCCAAAGGCGCTTCGGCGCAGGACGAATCCATACTTTCGAAGCCGGAGGTTGCGCGCCTAGTCGCAGCGGAACGAGCGGAAAATCCCGACCTCCGCGTGTATTTGAATCGCGGCACGCATTTAATTGAGAAAGGCGACGGCCACCGCTTCGCCGGTCTGGTGGAGTGGAACGAGAAACCGTTGATTGCTTGCGCCGTGAAGCAAGAAGGCCCCGCAGGCCCGGCCACGATTTTGGTAGCGGAGCCGGTGAACTCCAATTTTCTCGACAAGCTGGCTTCGAAGCTGGGGCCAATCCAGTTGATTTTTCTGCGGCCAGCCACGGGGAAGGCAAACTTTAACTTTAGTTTCAACGGGCACGAATACGTTCCAGGCGAGCAAGTGTCCAGCCGCCGCCGCGTTCTTCCTCCACCGTCAAATTTCATGGATATTCGAGTGGCGGGCGCGTCAACAATCGAAATGGAGCACATGGAGGCGGACAAAGATCAGGAGCCCGCGGCAGTGCTCGCTTCGTTTTCGCTGCGGCCATCGGCCGTGAACCGGGAACTATTGACGTCGGTGGGAGACGTAGGACCTTTGCTGGCGGCCGTGCTGGTGGGTGCCGCGGTCATCTTCCTGGTGCTGGAAATCACTGCGCTGATTACTGGAGTAGTGCTCACTCGCACGATTACAACCTCGGTCGGCGAACTTTACGATGCGACGCTCAACGTGCGGCGCGGCGATTTCAGCAAGCGCGTCCGCGTGCGGCAGCGGGACCAGCTCGGCGCGCTCGGCGAATCGTTCAACGAAATGACCAGCTCGATCTCCGAGCTGATCGAAGAGCAGCGCCAGCGCCAGCGGTTGGAAAACGAAATATCCATCGCGCGCGAAGTGCAGTCGCAGCTTTTCCCGCAATCGCTGCCTTCGCTTCCGGGGCTTCAATTGGGTGCAATTTGTCGGCCCGCCCGCGTGGTGAGCGGCGATTATTACGATTTCATCAAAGTAGGTCCGGACCGGCTCGGCATCGCGCTGGCCGATATCAGCGGAAAAGGAATTTTTGCGGCATTGTTGATGGCCAGCCTGCAGGCGGCGCTGCGCAGCACGGCCATGCTCGACGGCCAGTGCGGGACCGCGGACCTGGTTTCAAAGCTGAACCGGCACGTTTTCAGAAACACATCGGACGATCGCTATGCAACGTTCTTTTATGCAGTGTATGACGAGAAAGCGCGGATGCTGACCTACACGAATGCGGGACATCTGGCGCCGTTTTTCATTCACGACGGCAATGTTCAGGAATTGGAGGAAGGCGGCACGGTCGTTGGGCTTTTCGAGGAATTTCCTTTCACCCAGGGCGTCATCAAGGTGGAGCCGGGCAGCTTGTTCGTGCTCTTTAGCGATGGCTTGACCGAGCCGGAGAACGTTTACGGAGAAGAATTTGGCCGCCAGCGCGTGCGAGCCGAGATTCTGCGGCAGGTGAACCTTCCGCCGCAACGTCTGGCGGAAAATTTAATCGCCTCCGCCGAACAGTGGGCCGGAAGCCCGGAGCAGGCCGACGACATCACCGTCGTCGTAGCGCGCATGGGATAGCTACAACCATAAATAACAAAAGCTTGCATGCACGCGATTTTGATTATACTTGCGGGTTCATAAGGAGGGCGCAGCTTGCCTCTCAGCGAGCGAGTGGCTTTAATTACCGGCGGCAGCCGCGGAATTGGAAAGGGAATTGCGCTAGGGCTCGCGCGGGAAGGCGCGCGCATCGCCATTTCCTATCGTTCGAATAAGTCCGCGGCGCAAGGCGCCTTGCGCCAATTGCAGGAACGCGGCGCGGAATGTTTCGCAGTCGAAGCCGATTCCGCGGATCCGACGAAAGTCCAATTTCTCATTGATAAGGTTGGGGAGCGATTTGGGCGGCTCGACATCCTGGTGAACAATGTTGGAGAGTTCAACTGGAAGCCGGTAGCGGAAAGTTCCGTGGAAGAATGGAAAGACATCATTACTTCAAATCTTTTCAGCGTTTTTTACGCCAGCAAGGCGGTTCTTCCCGTGATGCGGCGCCATCACTGGGGGCGCATCATCAACCTCGGGGCTTTGGGCGCCGAGCGCAGTTTTGGCCAGGGAACGATTTCAGCCTACGCAGCCGCGAAAGCTGCCGTGGTTTCGTTTTCGAGATCGCTCGCCATCGAGGAAGCCAAGCACGGAATTACAGTCAACGTGATCAACCCCTCGAATATTGACGAGAGGGAACTGACCGCGGACGAAGCGCGCCGCATGCACGATTCCCGCTCGCCCATGGGCCGCCCGCCTTCTGCTGAAGACGTTTCCACCGCCGTGAAATTCTTTGCGTCCGATGCGGCCGATTTCATCACCGGACAGACGCTGAATGTTAGCGGCGGCGGCATGCTGTAGGCGACCTGGATATTGGACCTTCTGTTGTTTGACGGAGTTTCTTCGATGAGCCCCCAGAGATGAAAATCCTGACAGCCGCCGAAATGAGGGAAGTGGACCGGTTGACCACCGAGCGCGCCGGCATCCGCAGCGCAGTCCTGATGGAGAATGCTGGGAGAAGTGTGGCGAAGTTTATTCAGCAGTGCTTTTCAGATTTTGAACGCCGGTTAATTTTTATTTTGTGTGGCAAAGGGAATAACGGCGGCGACGGCTTTGTTGTCGCGCGGCACTTGCTCGAAATGGGCGCGGCGCCAGAAGTAATTCTGTTCGCCGACCCCAGCGCGTTAAAAGGGGACGCCGCCGATAATCTTCGCCGCTGGGAGAATGCGTCGGGCGAATTGCATGTAGTGCGAACCTCCGACGAATGGGCCAGATGGAAGCAAAAGATTAAAGCGTGCGACATTTTAGTCGATGCATTGCTGGGAACCGGCGTGAGCGGCCCGGTGGAGGGACTACTTCGCGATGCAATCGAAAGCGCGAACGAGCTTTCGCAACCCGCCATTGTGGCCGTCGATATTCCGTCCGGACTGCATGCCGACACCGGTGAAGTCCAGGGCACCGCTATTGTGGCGGAGTACACGGCCACCTTCACAGCGCCTAAGCTTGGGATGTTTCGGGGCGAGGGTCCGCGCCATCTGGGCGAACTGGTCGTTTGCGATATCGGTTCGCCGCTGGATTTGGTCTCAGAGGTTGGCCGCAGCGATCTTCACTGGTCCGAACCCAGCGAATTTGCTCCGTTTGCAAAACGTCGCAAGGCAGACGGCAACAAAGGTGACTATGGCCATGCGCTGATCGTCGCAGGTTCGGTGGGCAAAAGCGGAGCGGCCGTGCTGGCGTCCTGGGCGGCATTGCGAACCGGTGCTGGGTTAGTGACGGTTGCGACGCCCGAGCCGGTGCTGCCAATTGTGGCCGCGCATACGCCGGAAATTATGACCGAGCCGCTCGCGGCTACCGAGTCGGGAACCGTTTCGCTGCGTTGCCTGGAGTATGGGAAGTTCGACGCCATATTAAAAGGCAAGCGTGCGTTTGCGATCGGCCCCGGACTTACCACCCAGGACGAGACACAACAATTTATCCGCGCAGTCGTTGCGAAGCGAACCTCCCTTCCGATTCTTCTGGACGCGGACGGATTGAATGCGTTCGCCGGTCGCGCGCAGGAGCTAACAGGGCCGGAGGGATTGATCGCCCTCACCCCGCATCCGGGAGAAATGGCGCGGCTCACGGGCTTGAAGACTGCGGAAGTGCAAGCGCGCCGCATGCAATTGGCATTGGAATCCGCGGCGGCGTGGAACGCACACGTGGTTTTGAAAGGCCACAACACGATCACTGCCTCGCCGAGTGGAACGGCTTTTGTCAATTCGACCGGCAACCCGGGAATGGGCACTGGTGGAACAGGCGACGTTCTGACCGGGATGGTGGCGGCGCTCACCGCGCAATTTGGAACCGACCATTGGGAGCGCGTTCTGGCATTCGGAGTCTATCTGCACGGTTTGGCCGGCGACATCGCCTATGCGGATTACGGTGAAGCTCCGCTTTTGGCCAGCGATTTGATTCGTGCCATTCCGCGGGCTTACCAGCGGTTTTATGCGGCGTGCGGCCGTGCCTAGTAGTGAACTGATCACACGTTCTTCAGAAGAAACCATCGCGCGCGGCCGCGAGATTGGCGCGAAACTAAAGCCGCGCGTGCTGGTCCTGTTGTCCGGAGAGTTAGGCGCGGGGAAGACCACACTCACCAAGGGCATCGTCGGCGGTATCGGGGCCGCTACGGAGGACGAAGTCAGCAGCCCTACATTTACGCTGGTGCACCGCTACGATCGCTCGGCGCGTGTGTATCACGTGGATCTCTACCGCATCGGCGGCCTTCATGATTTAGAAACACTGGGGCTCGAGGATCTGTTTTCGGAAGATGCCGTCGTAATCGTGGAGTGGCCGGACAGGCTCACGCTGCGCGTGGATTGGCCGATCGTTCGCATTCAACTCGAGCATGTTGCAGAAGATAGGCGAAGAATTTCGATTGCGGACGAACAGAACGTCTTGCTGTAGCGGCTTGTGCACGGCATCCCGGTGCGAAGCTTCGCCAGGAGCAAATCTAGCGCCGGGCCTTCAGCCCGGCATCTTGGGTTTTCGCCAGGGGATGGGTCTGCCGCACCAATGGAAAGGAAGGCGGATTTAGCCGCTGAGGGAAGTTTGCTTACAACCCCATGATTTGGAATCCGGCATCGACATAAATCACATTGCCGGTCACCCCGCGGCCTAGATCGCTAGCGAGGAATACGGCCGTGTCGGCGACCTCCGCGGGATCGGTGTTCCGACGCAGCGGTGCATGTTGCTGAACGAAATCCAGAACCTTCGAAAAATCTTTGATTCCCCGAGCAGAGATCGTTTTGATCGGGCCCGCAGAAATTGCGTTCACGCGGATTTTATTCGCACCGAGCTCGCTTGCCAAATACTTCATGGAAGCCTCCAGCGCCGCTTTCGCCACGCCCATCACGTTGTAGTTCGTGACCACCCGCGTCGAGCCTAGATAAGTGAGAGTCATGATGGCGCCGCCATCGGTCATCAACGGTGCTAGGGCTTTGGCGACCGCCACGAGCGAATAGGCGCTCACGTCCAAGGCTAGCTTGAATCCATCGCGCGAAGTATTCACGAAAGGCTGGTTCAAGTCCTCATGATTCGCAAAAGCCAGGCAATGCACAACGATATCGATCTTGCGGCCTTCGGCTTTCAGCGACGCCGCCAGCCCGTCGATGTCTGACTGCAACTGCACGTCGCAGGGATAGTAACCGCCGACTCCGAGCTCATTTCCGAGTTCTTCGACGGTAGGCTTGGCGCGCTCATTCTGGTGCGTGAGAAGAAGCTTGGCCCCTTCGCGGACGAAAGCCTGAGAAATCGCATAAGCGATGCTCCATTTATTCCAGACGCCCAGGACCAGGGCTGTTTTTCCTTCCAGAAGTTTCGGCATGGCTCGCCATTCTACCCGGAAATATGGGTTTGAGAACTATCTTCCTACACCGCGGCGGTATAACGGCCGCCAGGCGGCCTAGTGCGCGTGAATCCATCGAATTATTTCTCTGACAATATCGGCTAAATACGGCCAGGCTACCGCTACAATCGCCAGCAGGGAAGCGACGAATTTCTTCGAAGGTTTTGAAATTCCAGCGGCTGCGCCACCGGGCTGATGGATGGCGCAGAATCCGGCGTTCGTAGCACGCCGGTCGCAGCGTTGGCCGCGGGGACCGAGATAAAGACAAGGGCCTTGGTCGGCACGTTGCGAGCCACCGGCGCCCGGGACAATCGCGATGCCGAAATCTCTGCCGTAATCGTCAGGCTGACCGATCGAATCGATGCCGAATTCGCGGTTTGGGCCGCTGCTGTCCGACCTAGCATTAACGGTTACGCCTCGTTCCATTGCGTCGGGCATTTTTCCTCAGATACAGTGAATGTTGAATCGATTTCCTGCGCCCGCTTACGGCCCAGGGTACGCCGCACACGTATGCCCGAAACCCATACTGCGCCGTCTTCTGCCCATCCGGCCCGGATGAAGCTCGAGCCCTATATTGCCGAGATCCGGCTCGATAACCTTACCGTCGGCGTTGACAACATACATTATGACGTTTTTCTGAGCCCGCGCTTCGTCGAATTCATCCGCAAGTACCTGCTCGACCTGGTGCGCCAAACCGTAAATATCAGCCTGGTGTACGGCGGCGACCGCAAGCAGACCGGCACGCCCGAACACGCCGCATTTCGAAAGATACTGATCGAAATTCTGCAGGAATCGGTCACCCGCGCAAAATTTCAGCAATCGATCGAAACCGATCTGTTGCACCAGTTGGCTTTGCTGAAACATATCACCGCCGAACTGGCCAACCAGTTTTCCAGCATCCTGGTCGAGTGCAAGGAATGGATCCGCAGCCGCGGCGAGCTGTTCGAGCACAGCGAACAGGCGCACGTGATGCGCTCAAAAATCGCGGAAATCCAGGCGGACAAGAAAAACATCTACCGGCTGGTTGGCGAAACGCTCTGCCGTATCTGGCGTGACGTGGAAGAAGGAACACTCTCGAAATCGCGCCGCGCGCTTTTTGGCGAAGACTACCGCGAAACCTACGAGCTGCTGCAAAACCGCTTTCTCTTCGTCGACGGCGGCAACGACGATCACCTCTTTCTCGAGCATTACGTGCTGCTCGGAAATTTCGTAAACGACCCTGACCGCTTTGAAATATTCGACACCTTGCTGCTTGATTTCGTCCGCGACCTGATTCTTACCGGCGACAGCCCGGAAGACTTTAACAAAGCGCGCAAGAGTCACGAGCGTTTGTTGGAGCAGGCTCGCTTGCTACGTTCCGAGATGGCCCAGCTGGAAGAAGAGCAAAACGAAGCCGCCGGCCGCTCCGGCGACAGTAACGATGGTTTCCCCTGGCCTTTCAAGCGAAAGAGCGGCCCCATCGAATCGCACGGCGAGCTCACACAATTGCGCGAGAAATCGTCCGGCTTGGAAACCAAGCTCGCGGATCTAGGTTCGCAGATTGACGCCGCCAAGCAGCGCATGAACTTCCTGACCGAAGAGCATCGCAATCGCCTGGGCGAATATCTGAACCAGCCCGAAAACGCCCGCAGGCTTTTCGACGCGCACGCGCCGGCGAGCAAGGGAGAATCCGCGCCCGCAACGCGCGCGCAACTCTTGCAGGAATGGGTGCACCGGCTTGAGGAACGCGATCTCCTGTTCCACGTGATGGCCAGTTACGAGATGCGCAAAATCCATTCCGAGTATTGCCCGCCAATCCATTTGCAAGCATTAAAAAAGGCCCTGGTCAATCGCGACGAGGCCAAACGCGTCGAAGCCATCCTCGAACAATTTCCCGCGCGCAAAATTTCCATGAAGCGCTTGGAAGACGCCACGCGCGCCATCCGCCGCAGCACTCCGGAAGAGCAATCGGCCACAACGCTTCAATTTTCCGAAGATTTGATGCGTCTCCGCCGTGACCGCCGCAATTATCAGCACGTCGCCGCCTGGATGGACCGCATCAACCTGGTCCGTTCCGAACACGCCCGCGAACTCTCCCGCGCCAATAAAAGTCTTTATGAATTTCTCCACCCCGGTGAAGGCCGACCCGCCGACGATCCCGTCATCAATCACACGGTGATCAAGGCTGACGTTCGCGGCTCGACTGGCATCACAAAGGATCTCCTCGCGCGCGGAATGAATCCAGCCTCGCACATCAGCATGAATCTGCACGAACCGGTGAAGCGCATGCTGGAACGTTATGGCGCGGCCACTGTATTCATCGAAGGCGACGCCATCATCCTGGCGATTTACGAAACGGAGTCCACGCAAGCGACTACGCGCGGCGTGGCGCGCGCTTGCGTCCTGGCTCGCGAAATCCTGGCAGTGACGCTGGCCTACAACCAGCGAGCGAAAACCAGCGGCCTCCCCGCGCTTGAACTGGGTGTGGGGGTAGCTTTTCAAGATTCCGCGCCTTCTCTCTGGACCGACGGCGACTCAAAAATCATGATCTCTCGCGCGCTAAATCTCTCCGACCGCCTTTCCAGCTCTTCGAAAATCGCCAAACGCCTCTTTCACAAGAACCCGTCGCCATTCAACGTGTACCTGCTGCAAACCCTGATGGAAGATGCCGAAGCGGGCGAAGAGGAAGAATTGCTGGTGCGTTACAACCTGAACGGCATCGAGATAAACGAAGAGGGATACAACAAGCTCAGCGCTGAAATTTCCCTTGCGCCCATGGGCGGCAATTTCCCCATGCCTTGGGGCAAGGAGCGCGTTCAGCTATATTTCGGAGAAGTTCCGCTAGGCGATTCGCTCGAGCCCATCGTGGTCCGAAAAGGATTTGTTCGCCAGTTGTTGCCGGGCGCGAAGATCGGTGCGCAGGGAACCCGCGCATACTACGAAGTTTGCACAGATCCGAAATTGCTCGATCTTGCTCGCAAGAAATTTGCGGCCGGCTCCACGAAAAGTTGAACCCTCGCCTCTGCGCCCTTATAATTCCACGTCTATCATTTACCGTCGGAGGCGCATGGGGCCCGGTGGTCCTCGCAGCCTTCAAAGCTGCCGTTCGAGCCCTTCGCGGGCCTCGAAGGTGGGTTCGACTCCCACTCGCTTCCGCCAACCTTTATTTCTTCAATTACTGAGCAGCGAATTCGGTACTGATTCGCTGTTTCGTACGATTGAAGTGTTACGTTCTCCATCGCATGACGTTGGCTTTGCGGTATCCTGTCGCCAGTTAATTCCGAAGCTGGCGGAGCTCCGGAACAAACTATCACCCGAGGGCGCTACTTCAGGGTGAGACGGGCGGTTGTCAGCTCTTAGTGAGGGTCCGAATCGCTACAGAATCATTGAATATCTTTAGGTTGAATGCCCAAAGCCAACGTAACATTCCTTGCGATATTTATGATTAGGCTTTCAGCCTGCGTTCGCGTTCCGGGCCTCGCCTTCAGATACTCTTTCCTGACTGCGGTGATCTGTTCGGGTTCAAGTTCACTCGTTTCTGGTAGACCCGTCTGACCAGCCGTGAGTCGGATGTGAGAGGCATAGTCTGAAAGCGTCATCGAAAAAGGAACCACCAATACGGTAGTCGCTTTGGGGTGCTTGTTCCGCCCGTTTGGGGAAACAATGAAAACGGGACGACGACCCTTGCCGGGGGATCACTTGGGAAATCCACGTCCCAGATCTCGCCGCGAAGAGGCTGTGGTAATTCCGCCATCAGTCGTCAAGTCGCGGTAGAGACGCGGCGCCTATCCGGCCCAATCCGCCTCTTCATCCATCTTAGCGGCGCTAAGGTTGTCGTAATACGCCACCGTATTGCTTCGATCAGAGCCATCTCTGTTTTCGCTTGCAGATCCCTGACAATGCTCTCGAAATAAGCGCTCATCGACGAAGCCTGCGCCTGCGCTCGGGCGCTTTCGAGATACTCGACAGTGTCATGCGACGGTGAAACAGTTAGCCGCTTTTTCTTGCCATAAGCCATTGTTCTTACTCTCTTATGATAAATCTCGCACCCCGAGCATACGCTGAATCATATTCAACGCAGACCGCCCCCATGAAACAGGGGGACGAATTGGCTGAAGATAACTAAGGCACAGGAGTAAGCTTAATTGGATTGGGCTTACGGGCATTTTCTAGAGTTCAAAGATGGAACGCAGAAGGAGCAGTGGGCAGACCCGGCAAAGACGGCCGAGTTGTATCTTTGTCCTTGAACAAGCACAGAGGTCGAGACGGACAAATGGCCGAGGAGGAAGTCAGTGATGAAGAATATTTTCATGTTAACGGTGGTTTTAGTCCTTGTGCGGGATGCAACGCCGTCAACCCACGGGACCTGTGAAATGTCCTGAGAGTTCCACTCCCGCCTGCTTCTGCCACATTCGGGGCTCTTCGGAGTTATCCGGCAGCTTTTCCCGAAAGCGTCACTTCTTCGAGTTATCCATGTTGCAGGCCTCTACAACAGGCTTTGCGTCCGGCATGTCAAACTGCATGACCACGGGCGATCCGTGCTCGTCGTTCGCGGTGATTTGAACGGTGCGGGCCCGGATGATTTTTTTCAGCATTTCTTTGGTAAGCAAAGCGGAAGTAACAGGCTTGTCCGAACCGGGCCCCCAATTTACTTGCTCCTCTTTGGCGTCGTTTAGCCGATATTTGACTTTGACCTTCGGGAAATAAGACGTTCCATGGATCTCCGCAGGCTCCACGTAGTCAATCTTCAGAGGCACGCCAACCAGAAGCTCGCCAGCCGCAAACCTGCCCTTCGGACTTCTTCTATCCGGGGCGCAGTCCACCACAAACGCTGGGCGATTGGGGACGTCACGCGGGGCCTCGCCGGTGAATTTGCCCGTCAACGTAAACCGGTTGTAGGTAACCCCGCGAGCGGAATCCGTCTTTTGCGATTGCCGCCACACGTGCGCCAAAGCCGGTGGCGGCTGCTGCGCCATTCCGGAGAATCCGAATGATGCCAACGCTAGCAACAGGAGTACAAGAAGTGGAGCTGGTCTCATCGTTTCATCTCCCAGTGGGTCACTCATGGAATCCGGAGTTCAGGCCGCGCCCGAGCGTTCTGCACAAGTTTCTCGTAGCGCCGGCACATAGTAGCCAAGACGCCTCGGAAAGGCAACCGCACTAAGTGGAGTCTTGAAAAAAACCGTCGCAGATCTCGTGACCTCTCGTGAACTCTGCCGAACTCTGCTGAACTCTGCTTGAACTCTGCTTGTCAACGCAAAGTAGAAATGTCCGGTTTTTCGCAAGATAGAAATGTCCGCTTCCATGATCTTCTCCAAGGGTGCTCGGGAGGCACGTGGTATTTGGGTTTGATTTGCTTGGGAGGTTTCGGTTTTTGCTCGGCAAGTCCTGCAGGCCGTAGGCCGGAAGGACTTGCCGAGCGCGGCGCGTCTGGGCAGGGACGCAGCGCCAAGTAGCGGCCGCGAAAACGCAGCCAGTGCGTGCCGTCCAGGCGCCGCTCGATCTCGGCGTGCGCGCCGCGCAATCCGGCACAGACTTGTTCACGCTGCAGGCCCCACCGTTGGCCCTCCCATTTCAGCGTGTGGTCGGAAGCCACCCTGCGCGCCACGCGCACGCTGAGAATCTGTTCCAGCCGCTGCTCGCGCTGCAATTTGCGATGCGCGTCGCTGCTCTGTGCCGGTTGCACCGCAAAGCGCTGGCTCCAGGCCGGCCAGAAAGTGATTTCCAAAAAACGATTGGCCTGCTCGATAGTAGCGATTTCCAGGACGCGCATTTCTTTCACCAGCCGGTCTTGCAGCGTTTTGAACAGCCGCTCGATGCGTCCTTTGGCTTGCGGGGAGTGCGCCGCGATCCACTCGATGTCCAGTTCCGCCAGAGCGCGGCCGAACTGCGTGCGCGGCACAGTGTCCTGCAACTGTTCTCGCCACTGCGCGGGCCGGGAAGTCACAAACAGGCCGTTTTTATCGGTGTAGAGCGCCAGCGGCCGCCCGTAACGCTGCAGCCAACCGCCTAGAGTGCGCAGATTTTCTTCGCTGGAATCGTGCAGCGCGAAGCGGCCCCAGACCCGGCTGCTAGCGTCATCGATCAGGGCAATCAAGTGGCAGGCGGGGCCGCGCTCTTCCAGCCAGCCGAAGGGCGAGCTATCCAGCATCACCAGTTCGCCGAAGGCAGCACGGCGCGGCCGCCACACATGCACCTGCTGCAAGCGTTGCCGGCGTGGCCGCCGCAGCCCGGCGGCATTCATCCACTTGCGCAGCGTCTCCCGGCTCACCTGCAGCCCGTGCCGCGCCAGATGTTCGGCGGCCAGCGTCGGACCGAAACCGCCATACGCTGGCAGCCGCAGCCGTCGCAGACTGCGCTGCTCGATCTCCGCGGGAATCTTGCGATTCGAGGGACGTCCGCGCAGCCCATGCACCAGCCCACGATCCCCCACCTCACTAAGACGCTGCAGCAATCGCCGCACCTGCCGATCGCTCAACCGCATACGGCGGGCCGCATCGATCTGCAGCAGATGCCCTTGCTCCACTTCATGCAAAACCTTCAGACGCTCCCGCTCTTTCGTGCTCAACTCGATCCGCTCCTCTTCCATCGGGCCCCCCGGCCCCTAGGAAAGCGGACATTTCTACTTTGCACAATCCGGACATTCTCACTTTGCAGCTACACTGCTGAACTCTGCTTTGACTAGCGAGCAACAGACTTGTAAGATGCGCGACACCTTCATCGAGGAGAGAAAAATGCGGAATTGGATTCTGTGTTCATGTATCGCTGTGGCGCTGCCTTGCGTTTCGCTCGCCCAACAACCTGGCGTGCCGGACAAACCCCCTGCGAGCGCGCCATCAAAGACCGTGGACGCCGCTCAGTCCAAGCTGGCCGAATTGCTTGAAGGGAAGGTACGTGCGGCCTGGGAAGCGTTCAAGAAAAAAGACAAGGATGCTTATGCCCTCTTTTTAACGGATGACTTCGAAGCGGTGGAATCCGACGGCGGCGGCGAACGCGACAAGCGTAAGACTCTGCGCGAAGTGGAGCACGTCAATTACTCGGAATACCTGCTCCAGTTTTTCCAAGTGCAGCCGCTCGGGCAGCACTATGCTTTCGTTACCTACGAGAGCAGCATGCAGTTCCCCAAAAGCTCGGCTTTGCGTTTTAGGAGAGTCTTCATCGGCGAGCTTTGGACGAACCGGGACGGGGAATGGAAAATGATGCGCTATCAAGAGACCATAGTCCGCTAGGTTTACAACCCACCAAAAACAAAAGCCCGGATCCACCGAAGTGAATCCGGGCTTCTCATTCCGAGTTGAACCCTCGTCAACTTCTACTGTGCCGCGTACACACCGACGCAACCATCTGCGGCTGCCGACTGGCAATTGGCGCTACTGCCAGAAGGCAGCGGCACGAATATGTGGTTGTTGATCGGGTCGGCGGCGACGCTGTGTGCGTTGCCGTTGGTGGGCACGTTTTGCAGCCACTGTCTCTTTCCTGCGCTAATGACGCCAAGCACTGGGCCCGTGGGCATGTCTCTTGCTGCCAGGTAGTAGTTGTTGTCGCCGGGGTTGTACCAGGTCTCGTCCACGAACCCGACGTTGTTGATAGTCGTGAGGACTTCGCCGGTCGTGCCGTTGATGATGACGGTGGCGGGCGCGAACGCGCGGCCATCATGATCGGCGCAACCGACCAGGACGTCCGTGCCCGGCCCAAGACTCAAACCAGTTGGCATGCACATATAAATGGGGAAACTGTTGATGATCGCCGGAACAAATGCAGGGGCACCACTGGGGAGTGTAATTGGGTGGAGGGGATCAATTACATCCACGCTGCCAACCGTTATGTCACTAGTAGCGTTTCCGTTGGTCAAAAGGAAAGTGCTCGTGGGGGGATAAAATATCATCCCACCCAGCCCAGCCGGGGCGGTCGCTCCAACGCAACCGGCCGGCGTACCGGGCCCTGGCGCGCAGAACACACCGCCGGGAACACCGCCAACCGTTGCGGTAAGCATTGGCCCATGATGGCAAGGAACATCCGGGTTGAAGCCAGCCGCATGGCCGGATGCGCCTGAAGGCACAGGTGGGCCACCCGTGCCCACAGTCGTGCCTGAGAATTGGAGCGAAGGATCGGGGCAGGTAAATGGGCCCGCTGGCGACGTCAAGTTTGCGCCTTGATCATCAATGAACACGGTGTCATCATTTTGAGCTGCGCCATCGTAGTAAATCTGCCCGAGTATGCATGAGTCGTAATTCGCCGGAAACAGCGTTGTGGTTGAAGGCCCACCGGGTGTCGTCACATAGGTACTTATACCGGGACTAAAGGGCGCCTGAACGGTAGGGTCGGTGACCTGAGAATAAGCGAGACAGTGCTGTTGCGCGTCGGTTCCCGTTCTCGTCACAACACCGGTTACGTCAACAATGGATACGAAAGGAAATCCCGGGTCACCGTTGATAATCGAAACAAGGTAACGGCTGGAGCCGTCTTGCGGGAAAGTTACGACGCTACCGGTTGTCGCAAGCTCGTCGCCGCGTAGGTCGCCGCAGGTCGGGTCGGAGAACGCTCTTCCATCTGCAGACTGCATGCAGCCGGTGGTTCCGTTAGGAAGCCCGTCGTAGTCCGGCGTCGTGCCCGTTGGTATCACGGCAGTTAATAGGGGCGGCACAGTATAGCCGGTTGCAACCGTTCCGCTAGCAAGCATGGGGGTCAAGTCGAATATTAGGAATGACGAGCTGCCATTTCCGACGAACATGAAATTTCCATCCGCGGAGACTTCAAGGCCATTGGGACCGGACAAAGGGTTCAGGTTATTCGAGCGCGACGCGCAACACTGGCCGCCCATCCACCCACCGAAGTGGCCGTTGGGACCGAAGAAGCCTGGGATGCGGAAAGTATCCGTCTTGCATCCGAACCGCGTGTAGTTCCCCTGCGCGCTCGTGAGGGGAGGGATTGTCGCCACCGCACCCGGTGTATCGAGCTCGGGATCGAACCAGCATACGCTGGCGTTGTACCCTGCCTCGGCCACGGAATTGTCTCCGCCGATGGCCCACAGCGCGATATTGGAAGTAGTGCTGAACACCGGCACGTCGAGACCAGTGCGGTCCGACACGGAGTACAGCCGATTGGTGGGGTCCATCCAGCTAATATCGAAAATATTGAACGGCCCGCCAGGCTCGCCGTTGGGGTTGTGCTCCGGCACGAGCATGACGTCAATCAGCCCTATCGTCCCGTTCTTAGTGGTTCCGCAGACCGGACAGTTGGGAGTACTTCCGCAACTGTTCGTGATCAAGATTGATGCGAACAGTGCGACCAGGGCTAGAAGGTGGGACATTTTCGGTTTCATCGAATCTCCTCCAACGATTTTTGCCGGGGGCCGGACTACCGTTTCAACACCGTTCTCGGGTTGCTCACGCTGGCCCCCGTGAAAACCAGCAGCAAATGGGCTCACCCAAGCCGCGCGCAAAACTCACTCTCGCTAAAACCGGAACTGTAGCCCTTCAATGAACACAAAGTAATTCCGCGGCAGAATGCCCTGCACGCTGGGGTCATGCAGCTGGTTGATGTTGAGATCCGACTTCACCAGTACCCAATAATTCAGGTACCAGTTCACGCCGAGTGTCCATTGCGCGGTGTGGTCGCTTTGTAGCGGGAATATTACCGGCGTAATGGGGCAGGCCGGTATCGTGGTGGCGTCGCAAGTCGAGCCGGCAGCTCGCCCTTGCAACCAGGAGTAGCGAGCCTTCAACTCCCACGCTCCCCAACCCGGGCCTCCCGTCTCACCGGGAGAATTGGGGCCAATCACCGGGTGTTTCACCCGCGGAATGGCATTCTCCGGCTCTTTTTCGCCCGTTAGCAAATAATTTGCTGCTATGTAGGTGCCCTTGCCCACGATGCCGGGAAGGGTGTTGTATCCAGCGCCGCCCAGTTGAAACGACCCGATGTTGCTGCGCTTTTGCAGGAGTTGAGTGTACTCGCCGCGTACACCGAGTGACCCTTTTAGCAAACTGAACTGTCCGTTATAGCGTTCGACTGCGCCATTGATTCGGAATTGTGGGAAGAATGTGTAGGTTCCATCAGTCATCAGGCCGCTAAAGCTCAATTCGTTCGAAAGACCTCTGGATCGACTGTGCTCCGCAGCGCCTCCAAAAGACAGCCCCTTGAGCCACGGATTGCCGGAATCTCTAAACGGAGAGAACCGCAGTCTGCCGGTGACTTCGACTTCGTTCGTGGTGGATGCGGTCAGGAGTCCCTGGCCGTTGAATGCGCCGACCCAGTATTGCGCCTTGCCGCCGGCCAAATCACCGTGAACGTCAACGCCGGGAGCTCGAAACCCTCCGCTCGCATCCGGGTACAACACGGAGTTTATCGAGCGATCGGCAAACTGAACGTTGGTATCAGCGGTTCCCACTTCCATCGAGAACGGCAGTTTGTACTGGCCGCCCATAAACTTGAGCCATTTCCAAGGCTTGAAATCGACGTAAGCGTCCCGGATGGTGAGGGAGGAGGCCGTTTCAAACAGGAATGCGTAGTCGAGTTGGCTGCCATAGTTGCCCTGCACGCCAAAACGAGCGCGCTTGATGGCGAACGTGTCCGGAGGTGCGCCGTCACCCTTGTAAAACTGGTACTGCGCATTCAAATAGCCCACCGGCATGATAGTGAACTGGCCATCCGGGCTCTTCAGGAAGAAGTGTTCTCCGTTGAAGCCGGCGGTAGGACCGGGAGCGTCACTAGCCTTCTTTTGGAGAACGTCGATCTCTTTCTGGAGCGCGTCGATGTCGGCCGCGGTAGCCGGTGCGGGCGACGAAGCGTCAGCACTGAAGCCGCTGCTGGAATCCGCCGCTCCAGGAGTCGCCGACGAAGCGCTCACATCGGTGCCATCGACCGCGGTGGTTTGCACTAGATGTGCAGGTCCGCCTTGCGCCGCCGCACTCACCGCGACGAGCTTTTGAATTTGCGCCTTCAAATCCGCGACCTCACGGCGCAATTGCTGAACCTCGTCCTCGGTTGCAGCCTTGGGTGCGGGTTTCGACTGCGTTGAGTCGTCGGAAGGCTTCGCGCTCTGAGCAAAAACGAGCGGACCCGGCGCGACGAAAAACAAGGCTACCAGCACACACCACCACTTAGGCGAGCGCATATTTATCCTCTCTGCGGAAGTTTTTCAAAGCATACTGCAGGGTTGTAATCATCGGCACGATACCAGCAGTTAATTGAATCCCGTAATTGTGAATATGCGGGGGCTGAGCAACAGAAGCAGTAGATCCGGCCATCTCTATCCCCCCCGCTAAGTGCACAACAAAACCACACGACTACCACAAACACCTGTTTTTTCCCGCAGGATCGTGTCCGCTCACCTGCGTTGCTTGCCTAAAAATGTCTTGGTTCGTGTCGAACTCGGCTTACTGGTTCACTTATCGAACCAGTTTTAACAAAAGCAGGGACGCTCTTAGCATGGAGAAATGTGGCATGTCAAGGATATTGTTATGTTCGATTAGTTTTTCAAATGATTTTACAAGCGCTCGGAGCGCGAAATCGCCCCTCCAGCTGGTTCGCTACCCGATGCTAGCGCAGTGCCAGAGCTTGTTGCCCGCGTCAGTAATATTAGAGGTATATGGGGCGGCGTCTGAACATTCTGTATCGACCTGAGACAGTATTCTGCCAGGCGTGTTGCCGCCTGTGCCGAGCAGTGCCATAATGGCGCGCAATCTTAATCAGCAGCAAGACGGTTTCAAGTAAAAATGGGGGTTTTCATGTCTTTGAGGG
>CAVPFK010000009.1:0-173308 GCA_963703705.1 uncultured Acidobacteriota bacterium
GATCCGTGAGGGAAAATATCGCTGCGTTCGCGCCAATGCCCAGCGCCAGCGTCAGGATCGCGATCACCGTGAACCCGGGACTCTTGGCCAACATCCGCAGAGCGTAGCGCAAGTCTTGCAGTAAGGCCCCCACGTTTCCCCTCCTACTCGTAACGCAGCGCCACCATTGGATCCACGCGCATGGCCCTTCGCGCCGGAATGTAACAGGCCAGCAACACCACGGAGAAAAGCATGCTCACTACAGCAGCGAACGACACCGGGTCCGTCGAACTCACGCCGAACAGAAGGCTCGAAAGAAAGCGCGTCAATCCCAGTGCCGCGACCAATCCAACTCCTACACCCGATAACGCAAGCCGCACTCCCTGGCCTACCACCAGCCGCAGCATGTCGCCGGGTTGAGCTCCCAACGCCAGGCGGATTCCGATCTCACGTGTGCGCTGCGCCACGGTATAGGAAATCACGCCGTACAGCCCGACTGCCGTCAGAATCATTGCCAGCGCCGCAAAAATTGCGAGTAGAAATGTGTTGAAGCGGGGTACCGCGATCGTTCCGTCCAGGTACTGCTCCACGGTTTTGGCCGCGTAGGTCGGCAAGTCTTTATCGAGCGATTGCACCGCAGAGGCAATCGGTTTCGCCAGACCCTCGGGATCTTTCGATGAGCGCGCCACGATGGTGATTGAGCCAAATTGAAGTTGTCCATAGGGGATGTAAGATTCCGGACTGAATTCGGTGGTCAGATCTTCAAACTTTACATTTCCCACCACTCCTACGATTTCACGCATGGGCGCCGTGCCTGGTCCCGAGTTGGAGATCCCGGCTCGGATGTGCTTGCCAACTGGGTCTTCGCCCGGAAAGAATTCCTGCGCGAAGGCTTGGTTCACAATCAGAACCTGAGTCGTGCTGGCCTCATCGCGTTCGACGAATTCTCTTCCTTGCAACAAAGGGATTCGCATGGTGCGGAAGTAATTGGGTGTGACCACGCGGACTGAAGTGTGCGGTTCGTCACTCTTGGCTACAGGCCGGCCTTCGATCTGAAAACTCGTGCGAATTTCATCTCCGCTCATCGGCAGGGGGAACACCGCGGCGGCCGACTGAACTCCCGGCAACGCTTCTAACCCGGGAATCAGCGCACGGAAAAATTCGGCCTTCCTCAGATCGGAATATTTTGCGTCCGGAAGATCCAAGCTGGCGGTCATCACGTTGTGCGGATCGAATCCTGGATTCACATCCTGCAGCCGAATAAGACTGCGGATCAGCAATCCCGCGCTGACCAGCAAAATCAACGCCAGCGCCATTTCCACAATAACGAGCGAGCTGCGCAACGCATGTCGGCTGCGTCCCGCTGTCATGCTCAACGAGCCTTCCTTCAGCGCTTCCACGATGTTCGAATGCGTTGATTGAAGCGCTGGCGCCAGACCAAACAAAATACCTGTTAGCAGCGACAGGCCTGCGGTAAACGCCAACACCCAGCCATCGATATGAATCTCCACGACACGTGGAAGATTCTCGGGGCTCAGGCGCACCAGAACGTCGCTGCCCCAAAGTGCGAGAGCTGCCCCCAAAACGCCCGCAACGATCGCGAGTAACAAGCTTTCTGTCAGAAGCTGCCGCACCACCCGGCTCCGTCCCGCCCCCATAGCCGTGCGAATGGCAATTTCCCGTCCGCGCGTTGTGGCGCGCGCCAACAGAAGATTCGCTACGTTCACACAGGCTATCAGCAGCACGAATCCCACTGCGATCATCATCACGAGCAATGCTGGACGAATCGAACCAGTCAAACGCTCCTGTTCCAAACTCAGATGAACGCTCATATATTTGTTTGAGTCGGGATACTGTTTGCTCAGCGAACTTGCAATCACATCCATGCCCGCCTGCGCTTGCGCCAGCGTCACTCCCGGTTTTAACCTCGCGATACAGGTGAGAAAATGCGCGCCTCGGTGCTGCACCATCGGCGGCGAATTATCAGAAGTCTCATTCAGCGGCGATAGCGTTGACCAGATTGCTTCAGGCTCGCGCTGTAGTGGAAATCGGAAATTCGCCGGCATCACGCCGACTACTGTGAATCCTTCGTTCTCAAGGGTAATCGTCCGGCCGATAATTCCAGGATCACGTTTGAACTGCTGCTTCCAGAGATGGTCGCTAATGATCACGACGCGACGATTTGCTTCGTCCTCCCCCGGCTGAAAACTTCGCCCCAGCTCGGGCGAAACTCCCAGTAAATCGAACGTGTCTGCAGAAACGCTCGCTCCTTCCAAATGCGCCGGATTCTCCTGGCCGGTTAGCGTGAAAGTCGCTTCGGTGTAAGCGGCCATTTGTTCGAACACCTGATTCTGAGAGCGCCAATCCGCAAAGTCCGGGTACGATACGGAACCATTTGAGGAATGCATGCGTGAATTGGCGGTCGCTACACTTACCAGCCGCCCCGAATCGCGAAATGGCAGCGGCCGGAGCAACTCCGCGTTTACCACCGAAAAGATGGCCGTGTTCGCGCCAATTCCGAGCGCCAGCGTTAGCACCGCAATCATCGTGAATCCCGGATTCTTCGATAGCATCCGAATTCCGAAGCGCATGTCTTGCAGAAGTGTTCCCATTTTTTCTCCTCGCTATTCGTACCGTAGCGCAATCATCGGATCCACGCGCATCGCCCGTCGCGCCAGCAGAAATCCATTCAAGCGCAAGGTTTAACAGGCACACCCGTGCAACGGCAGCCGAATGCTTTTCTCGCCTGCGGCATTCAAAAAGGGTTTTCGGTTTTGACCAAATTAGTTAAACCGACGCGGTGTGCGTCCCCACAGTTTCCTCGACAATGCGACCGTCGAAAAGATGGATCGTGCGGTCCGCCACGCTAGCGTAGCGCGGGTCGTGCGTAACCATGCAGATCGTCGCGCCCTCGCGGTGCAGTTGTCGCAGCAAATCCACCACCGCTTCGCTGTTCTTGGAGTCCAAGTTTCCAGTCGGCTCGTCCGCCAGAAGGATGGAAGGCGAACCGACCAGCGCTCGGGCCACCGCCACGCGCTGCTGTTGGCCGCCGGAAAGTTGTGAGGGATAGTGCTTCATGCGGTGGGCCATTCCGACGCGTTCCAGAACTTCCTGGACGCGCTTCTTGCGTTCCGCCGAAGCCATGCTGCGATAGGTGAGCGGCAACTCGACGTTTTCGAAGACCGTCAGGTCGCCGATCAAATTAAACGCCTGGAAGATGAATCCGATCTCGCGATTGCGAATGCGGGTGCGATCAGATAAAGAAAGGTTCGCTACCGGCTGGGTATTGATCCAGTAGTTGCCGTCCGTCGGCGAATCGAGCAGGCCCAGAATGGAGAGAAGTGTGGACTTGCCGCATCCCGAAGGCCCCGCGATCGACAGGAATTCGCCGTTCTTGATATCCAGATGCACCCCGCCGAGCGCGTGCGTCTCCACTTCATCGGTATAGAAAACTTTCGTCACGCCTTCCAGACGAATCATTGATTTCGGCGCTGTATCCATGTTGGCTCCTTCGGCTTTTGCAAACGAATCTCTCACCCAAGTTAGTTACGTTCCCAGGGCCCGGAAATGTTCCCTTACTTATTTCAATTGCACGCGGTCGTAATTGTCCCAGGCCGACATGTCGGACAGGATCACTTTGTCCCCGATTTGCAGGCCTTTCACGATTTCCACCGTGTTCACCGACGTGCGGCCCAGTTGCACCTGTACGCGGACCGCGGCTCCGCCGTCGTCGACCACTTTGAACAGTCCTACCGTGCTGTTCGCTTCGCCGTGCACTGGACGGCCTACATACAACACGTCGGCCAATCGCTCGAGTTCGATGGTGCCCTCGACGCTCAGATCTGGCCGCGCGCCTTGCGGCAACTCGCTATCCAGGGCGACGTCCACGGTGACTGTTCCGTTTACCACCGCCGGATCGATGCGCATCACGTGTCCGGCGATTACGCCGTTGTGCGTATCCACCGAAGCCTTTTGCCCGATGGTGATGTCCTTTGCCTGGGTCTCGGCGATTTTAAGCGCCGCTTTCAAATGCGTCGGTTGGGCAACTCGCGCGAGTACTGTTCCCTGCGTGACCTTCTGTCCCACTTCCACGTCCAGCTCTTGCAACACCCCATCAATCCCCGGTCGGATTTTCAGTTGATCCAATTGCGATTTTTTCAAATTATACATTGCGCGCTTTTCATCCAAGCTCGCTTGTTGCACGGCGACCTGCGACGCGATCGAGTTCGAAAAAGTCTCGACTTCCTTTTGAGCCAGTTCGTCCTGCTTGGCAAGCTCCTCGGCCACTACTTGCGATTTCTTGTAAATCAAATCCGATACCAGGCCGTTGTCAGCGAGCTGCTTATTCGTATCTCGATCCAGCAGCGCGGTATGGTAGGCGGAACTCAGGGCTGCAGCTTGCGTGCGCTTGTCCATTAGCTGATTCTGAAGCAACGCCTTGGTCTGCTCCAGATTCGCTTCGGCGCCCTTCATTTGGTATTCGGCATCAAGCGCCGCCTGCTGCAATTCAGGATTGTTCATTTCCAAAATAACGGTGTCGGCTTTCAGCGGCGTGCCCGGCAGCAAATTACGCTGCACCACTTGGCCGTCGGTAGCGGCGGGGATCAGTCGAATCGTTTCAGGGACCAGGGTACCTAGGCCGCGAACCTCGCGCAGCATCGGCCCACGCTTGACTGTGTCGGTCCAAACTGTAGCGCTGTCAACAGTAGGCGCCGCGGGTTTCAGGCGCGAAAGCGCGTAAGTTACTAGCGGAATCAAGACCACCGCCGCGACAATATAGATCGTCCGGCGTATCCGTTTTTGTCGTTTCGCTTCAGGGCGAGCAATATCCATAGCTGCCATCCTCGACTATATACATCGCAAATTGAATTCCGGTCTATGACAATTATAAGTGTATTATAATGTTTATATTAGAAGGATTTTGCAACCTTAAAACGTGTCCGTTTGCCCGTTGATGGGAATCCCCCATCCCGCTATCGAACACTCTCAGAAGGCCTTATGGCGAACGCAGCCAGCCTCGGCCCTAGCCCGACCCAGTTCAGGAAGCGGATTCGACGCTGGCGCGGATTTCCTGCCAGCGCTTGGGGCGCTTCTTGGCGTCCAGAACCTTCTTGCGCAGGCGAATCGATTTTGGCGTGACTTCGACGAACTCGTCATCGGAGATAAATTCGATGGCTTTTTCGAGTGTCAATTCGCGGGGCGGGATCAGACGAATGGCTTCGTCGGCGCTGGACGAGCGCATGTTTGTCTGTTTCTTTTCTTTTGTGATGTTGACGTTCATGTCGTCTTCGCGCGCGTTCTCGCCGACGATCATTCCCTCATACACTTCCAGGCTGGGACCCACAAACATTTCGCCGCGTTCCTGAATGCCCCAGACGGCATACGCGGTGGAAACTCCAGCGCGATCGCTCACTAGAGCGCCGGTCAAGCGCGAAGCCATGTCTCCGGCATATTCCGTCCAACCTTCCAGCATGGAGTGAATCAGGGACGTGCCGCGAGTATCGGTGAGCAGTTGTCCGCGCAACCCGATGAGCCCGCGAGAAGGAATGCGGAACTCCATGCGCACCCGGCCGGAATGATGGTTCACCATTTTTACCATTTCGCCGCGGCGCGTTCCCAACGTCTCCATCACGATGCCGATGAAAGTTTCGGGGCAATCCACAATCAGAACTTCCAGAGGTTCGAGGCGCTTTCCATTCTCGGTTTTCACCACAATTTCAGGCTTGCCAACCATCAGCTCGTAACCTTCGCGGCGCATGGTTTCGATCAGAATGGCGAGCTGAAGTTCGCCGCGGGCCAGCACGCGAAAAGAATCGGTGGCGCCCATGTCTTCGATACGGAGGGAAACATTGGTGAGCAATTCGCGATCGAGGCGCGCTCGAAGGTCGCGCGAGGTGACGTATTGCCCTTCGCGGCCGGCGAATGGCGATGTGTTTACGGTGAAGACCATGGTCAGTGTGGGTTCGTCGATCAATAGCGGCTCGAGCGGCGCCGGATTGGCCAAGTCGGTGATGCTTTCTCCGATTTGAATGCCTTCCACGCCGGCAATGGCCACAATGTCGCCCGCAGTCACTACTTCGGCTTCGTCACGTTCGAGGCCGCGGAAGGTGAATAATTTTGTGATTTTTGTCGGCTGAATAACTCCGGAAAGTTTTGCGATGCCCACTTCGGTGCCGCGCTTCAGCGTTCCCTGGAAGACGCGGGCAATGGCGAGGCGGCCGAGATACTCGCTGTAATCGAGATTGGTGACTTGAATTTGCAGCACGGCTTCGGGATCTCCCGAAGGTGGCGGAATCGCGGCGACGATGGTTTCAAACAGCGGCTGAAGATTTGTGGATGCGTCGCCGACTGTGCGATGCGCCACTCCGGTGCGCGCGTTGGTGTACAGAATAGAAAAATCGAGCTGGTCTTCGGTGGCGTCGAGATCGATGAAGAGGTCGTAAATTTCATCGAGGACGGCTGCTGGGCGCGCGTCAGCGCGATCAATTTTATTCAGGACGATAATGGGAGGGAGCTTCGCGGCCAGCGCTTTTTGCAATACGTAGCGCGTTTGCGGAAGCGGGCCTTCGCTGGCGTCCACCAGGAGCAGCACGCCATCCACCATGCGCAGGGCGCGCTCGACTTCGCCGCCGAAATCGCTGTGGCCGGGCGTGTCCACGATATTAATTTTTGTGTCGTGATAGGTGACCGCGGTATTTTTCGCCAGGATGGTGATGCCGCGTTCACGCTCAAGGTCGTTGGAGTCCATCACGCGTTCGACCAAATGGGCGTGCTGACTGAAGATTCCACTCTGGCGAAGCATGGCGTCGACCAGGGTGGTCTTGCCGTGGTCGACGTGCGCGATGATGGCGATGTTACGAATAGTCTTGGTCATTTTTGTGCCGGTACGGTTAGACGGACAGAACGGCAATCGCGATCTTGCAACCCGATAAAATTGCGGGGAGACAGAAGCAACGAATGCACGTTTATTTTAACACGCGTCGTGGGAATTCGAGCCGGTTTTCCCGAGTGCGCGTCCCTACCAAGAAATGAGGCGTTTTCGCGACGGCTCGCGCCCGTTCTATCCGGTTCTGGTCTAAAAACAGAAGTTATAGAAAACAAACAATTAAACCTCGGTCGATGTGCAGGTGTGTCGAACCGATCGGTGCGCACGGGTTTGCTGTCCTTTGAAGGAAGCAGCGGCAGGAGTCGCTGAGAAGGCATACCGCCGTATAATGGGGTATGCGGATTCTTATGTTTACCGGCAAGGGTGGCGTGGGGAAAACCAGTTTGGCGGCGGCCACCGGCATGAAGCTGGCCGAGCTTGGGCATCGCACGTTAATTATGAGCATCGATCCGGCGCACAGCTTGGCGGATTGCTTTGACCTGGATAACGACCTGTTTCGGGCGCAGACCTCCGACCCGCTGGCGGTGAGCGGGCAGCTTTCGATTTTCGAATTGAATATTCAGAAAGAGATCAAGCGGCACTGGCAAGAGATTTCCTCCTATGTGAGCGCCGTGCTGCGTACCACTGGAATCAGCGGAGTGGAGGCCGAGGAACTGGCCATTCTTCCAGGCATGGAAGAACTGAGCGCGATGATGTACATCAACCAGTACCGGCGTGAAAACCGCTACGACGTAATCGTGCTGGACGCGGCACCTACGGCGGAATCGCTGCGGTTCATCAGCATGCCCACAACGTTGGACTGGTACATGAAGCACATCTTTCCTTTTCAGCGGAATTTACTGAAAGCCGTGCGACCCATCGCAAACCGTGTGGCGCCTTTCGAACTTCCCACCGACAGCTACTTTGTAAATATCCGCGAGCTGTTTGAGAAATTGGAGGGCATCGACGAGATTATGGGAGATCCGCAAATCACCAGCGTGCGCCTGGTGACCAACCCGGAGAAGATGGTGCTGCGCGAGACACAACGCGCGTTCGTGTACTTCTCGCTGCACGGTCTTACGGTGGACTCCATCATTGTGAATCGCGTGCTGCCCGCAGAAGTGCGGGATGTATGGTTCAACGACTGGCATATGTCGCAGGAGAACGTCCTTCGCGAAATCGAAGAATATTTTGCGCCGGTGCCGGTGAAGCGGGTTCCGTTGTTTTCACACGAAGTATTAGGGAAGCAGCGGCTACAAGAACTTGCCGCCTTGCTGTATCCTGGAGGCGAAGACCCTTCGGCGGTTACGCGAACGGAAAAGCCTTATAGCTTTGAAAAGCGGAACGGGACCTATGAAATTCGAGTGCTTCTGCCGTTTGCCACGAAAGGCGAAATTGGGTTATTTAAGAAGGGCGATGAACTAGTAGTTGAGATTGGAACGCTGCGCCGCCACATCGGGTTGCCGAGGTCGATGGCGTCGCTATCGCCTTCCCGCGCGAAATTGGAGAAAGGGCTTCTTACCGTAGAAATGCAGGAGGCACAATGATGGAAGCGCAACAGAGCAACCAGCAACATGCGAACCAGGGCAGCACAGGCGCAACGCACGAACGATGCCCTTGCTACGAAGTGATGGACTTCATTCGGACGCGCCTGGGTGTTTCACCGGCCGTACGCCAACACTTATCGAACTCGCGCGTGGAGTTCCTGAAGGCCATACGGGAAGTGATTGACGAGAAAATCGAGCACTTGTCGAAAGCAGGCCAGCCAGGGACAAAGATTCCCATCGAATAGGGAAGGAGTGGCTGCGAAACGCTCACCGAGCATGTCGCTGGGATTCCAGACCGACCTGTGGCGCGATGCGGCGGCAACCTCCTGCCCGGGGATTCACGAGAGTTCGATGAACCAGATTCGTTACACATACTGCGACGGGTTATTGGGGAGGATGCTGCTCGTGGCGGATGAACACGGGCTGCGGTCGATCAATTTTCCTAGCAGTAAGAGAGCTGAGCGGCCGCAACTTGAGTGGCGCGAGGATCGCAGGGGCTTCACGGAAGCAACTCGACAGTTGCGGGCTTACTTCGTGGGCGAGTTGACAGACTTTGATCTGCCGCTGGCTCTGCGAGGGACTGAATTTCAGTTGCGCGTGTGGCAAAGCCTGCGCGGCATCGCTTACGGAGACACAATTTCTTATGGCCAATTGGCGGCTCGGCTCGGAAATCCGAAGGCGTCGCGGGCGGTGGGTCTAGCGAACGGGTCGAACCCGATTCCTATCGTCATTCCTTGTCATCGAGTGATCGGGAGTAATGGGAGTTTGGTAGGGTACGGAGGCGGGCTGGAGAATAAAAAAGCGTTGCTCGCTCTTGAAAGTCGGCAACGGTCTCTAATCAGCTCTCCGTAAAACAATTATCAGGATTTGTTAGGTCTCTATCGCCCCTCGGCTCCGAACATCCGGCCCAAGCGCTCGCGGAAATATTGCTTCCAACTTTCCGGTAAGGCTTGGACGTGCAAGGCCTTTTTCAGCGACACGACATCGGCGCTGCTGAACCTTTTGGCGACGTACAAGCGAGTAATTTCCGAGACGGGGACAGCGTGCGGATCGCTAGCGAGCGGTTTCATTTCATCGCCGGCGCCTACTTCTCCTTCGCCCGTGACGGCGAGGTAGAAACCGGTGCGGGCGCTGGCGAGAAAGCGTTTGACCATGTCGTCAGCCTGAAACCGGATGCCGAGTTTGTAGCACGGGAGGCGAGGCTGAGTGACTATGACTTGGGCGGAGCCGACCGCGAACTGGTCGCCAAGATGGATTGAGTCTTCCACAAAATTGTCGATCGTGAAGTTTTCTCCAAAGACAGCCAAGGGCAAATCTTTACCAGGGAGCTGAGCTCTCCAATAGTCGTAATGAAGCAGCGGATAGCAGTAAACGGCTTTGAATTCGCCGCCGTGGACGGTGAGGTCGGCTTGGCGGTCACCGTCTAAATTCAGTTTGCGCAAGGCGACACGGCCCTTTACCGGCTCTTTGTAGATGCCGGTGGTAACCGTCATGCTGTGCCAGACTGCTTCGCGAGGAAGTCCGGTATTTACCGAGATTAGCTTCATGGCCTGGGTCCTCTTGGGGTGCTCTGAGGAATAGTTCAATATGGGCCAAGTGGAAGGGTTCGTCCAGTACCTCTCACGAGCTGGTTTCAAACACCGCATGCGGTATCCGGACCATCTGGGGCTCGCGGCCCAGAGTTGTCAGTTGCGAAGCAGAGGCGAACGGGGCGCGTTGGAGTGTTGCGGAGGCTGTGCTATAAGTAGCGGCTGGTAATTCGAGGAAATAGTGCCATTTATTAATTTTCCCGCTCGGGAAATCAATTGCAAGCTTGTGTATTACGGCCCCGGCCTTGGCGGAAAGACCGCCAATTTGCAGTGGATTTACGACCACACCGGTACGAATCAAAAGGGAAAGATGGTTTCGCTGGCGACCGAAACGGATCGCACGCTTTTCTTCGATTTTCTTCCCCTGGATCTGGGAACGGTACGCGGATTTCGTACGCGGTTTCATCTTTATACGGTTCCCGGACAGGTATTTTACGAGGCCAGCCGGCGGCTAATTTTGAAGGGCGCCGACGGCGTGGTGTTCGTGGCGGATTCGCAGGAAGAGCGGCTAGACGCAAATCTGGAAACGCTGGACAACCTGCGCGAACATCTGAAAGATCACAACCTCAATTTCGACACGATTCCTTACGTGTTACAACTGAACAAGCGCGACCTGCCGAATATTTTGCCGGTGGAAGAATTGAAGAAGCAACTGGCGGTGAAGGGCGAGCCGACGCTGGAAGCTGTCGCGGTCACCGGGCAAGGTGTGTTCGATACGCTGAAGGAAGTCGCCAAACTGGTCCTTGCCGAACTAAAGAAGAACGCCTGAAGTATTTCTTCAGTAGAGATGAAAAGTCATCTCAATCACCTGGCGCATGGCTACCGGATCGCCTTTCGGATCTGCCGCTGGTTTGAACCTCCATTTCTTAGCAGCCTCAATAGCCTGATTGTTTAGGCCGCAGGGAAGACCTCGAAGGACCTTCACGCTGATGGGAACACCCGCCGGGTCGATCACGACAGCAAGCGTTACGGTTCCCTGAATCTTTGCCTTGCTGGCCGCCGGAGAGAACTCTGGCATCGGACAATACACGCACTTTGGATAACTATAACCATGTTGGCCAACCGGCTGAATGCCGGCATTTACATTGTCGGCTGAAATCACGGACTGCATCTCAGGCGTGAGGAGCAATGAGATTCTCTTATCGAAGATAGTTTGCTTGTCTTGAATCCGTAACGCCTTAACCCAGAGAAGAACTTTATCGGAGAGAACCTCCATCTTGCCATCGACGACCACGGTTGCCCGGAGGTGGTCGGCATAGCATTTTATTGTCTCAGGGCTTTCATACGATTGCGGATCAAGTTTGTCCGCGGCAAACGATCTTAGATACTCCGCGCGATCCATTACCACAAAGCCGCGTGCGTTCTTGCCCAAGAAATCAGAAAATGCATCGGCGAGTTTCGCTCCTAACTCGGTTGCGTTCTGCGAGTCATCTTCGAAATCGATCACCAGAACTTTTGTTCCCTTGAATGGTCCCGGAGACGAATTAGAAATCACGCTGGCCATTTCGGACGCTAGCGTGTCGAGGTCCAACTGTTGTTGGGCCCGGATGATCGGGCTAACGGCGAGCAGAAAAAGCGCCACCGTCGCGATTCGCGAGGATCGATGGCCCAGAATCCCTAAGGTGTAAGGCCACAGAATGGTCATGCAAGACCAGCCCTTGCGACAGAGCCGCTAGGCGTGAGCGACGCCGCCGCGGAAGGCGGCGATGGCTTTTGCTTCGTCCGTAAAGGCGGGGATGGACTGGATCAGGCGCGTCAGTTCGAGAACTTCTTTGACGTGGCCGGTGGGGTTCAGAATTTTCAAGCCGCCCCCCTGGCGCTCCAAGCTGACGAAGGAGCGCACCAGCGTGCTGATTCCGGAGCTGTCCATTTGCGTAACGCCGGCAAGATTAACGATGACATCGGAAGGGCCGGTCTCAGCGAGCTTGCGCAATTCAGTGCCCAACGCATCATTGCTGGAACCGATTACAATGCGGCCGTGTAAATCAAGAATGGTGATGTTACCGGCCTTCCGCGACGTAATTTGCAGGCCCATGAACGGCCTCCTTGGCGCGCAAGAATGCGCGCATCAATGACTGCTCGGCATCCATATGACTGAGGCAATAATCTGGCGCATTATAACCCCAGCACGAGTGCCTGAAGCAAGGTTCAATCGAGAATTCGCGGCTGGGGGGCCCGCGGCCGCTGGGTGAGGCGCTTCTCCTAACCTGCGGGCGAAGGGCATGCGAAACCTAATTGGTGGAGGGCTGTTCCGACTGTACCGGGCGGCTGGCGAAATATTCGCTGAGGCCTTTGGTAACTTGTTGCAATCCAGCATGGACATTTTTGTCCATCGCTTCGACCACGTCCTTTACGGTCTTGCCCTGCGCCGGCTCATCGTGCTCGTACCTGGTGGACCAAACGGTCGCGTGACTTTTGGGGTCGAATAATTCGACTTGAAAAGAGAAGCGCGCCACTAATTCCGGCTGGTCCACTTCGGACATGTCCCAGAGACGGCCGCGAACGACGTAGTCGCCGCGAACATTGCTGCCTACGGGCGAAACCGCGCGGTACTGGCCAGTCGAGCGCAGGGCGGCAATGAGCAAATCTTGAATCATGCCGGTGGGAGGTTCGGCCCAGCGGTCGTAGGAAAAAACGCCGAGTTGTACGGGGCCAGAGCCATAGACGATCCGATCATCTTGGAACAGTCGAGAAGCGTTAACGCGAGTGACTAGCAGAGTGACCGGGTATTGCGCGGCTCCGGATGGGGCAGCGACCGGACCGGGATCCAAGACATAGTATTTCATCGGACGCGTAGCTCCGCATCCGGTACAGCAAATCATCAATAATAATGTTCCAGCGAATTGGGTTCGACGCCTAAACACTCGTTGCTCCTTTTCGCCTACTTCGGCGGTGCCTGGCCCGGCTCGTGTTCCTTCGGCTCCGAGGAACGAATCAAGGTATAAGGCCGAGCTCTGATCGTCTCAGTAAAGGCATTCATGTTCTCGGTGATGCGCCGGAGATTTTCGATAATCTCGTCCAGATTTTCCGAATTATTGGTGACCGTATTATCGAGCTGGGACAAAATCGAATCAGCAGAGGCCAGCGAAGCGCGCAACTTTTTCACCGCTTCGCGGATATCCGGGCGATTGTCCTTAATCATGGAATCAACGTGGTCCAAAGTTTCGTTGGTCTTTGCCACAGTTTTGTGGAAATCGTCAATCAGCGGAGTGAGTTTGGCGGTGGCGGTGTTCACGTGTTCTAGGCTGGAATGAACTAGCGGCCGATCCTCTTGAAGCATACCGCGCACGTTGGCGAGACTGTCGGCGATGTTCTGGCGATTTCTGTCGTTCAAGAGATCATTTACGCGACGGATGGTTTCCTTCAATTCAACTACCCGCTCATTCATATTAACGATCAGTTCGTTGGCGGTGGGAGCCAGAGCGTTAATTTTTTCAGCGATGTCGGCGAAGCTGACAGGTTCTTTTGATTTGAGCGTGTAGCCCGCAGGGGCGCGCGAAGCCGCATTCGTTCCAGCGATAATTCCCAGGAAGTTTTCGCCCAAGGGGCTATTGCTTGTGACTTCAACCGAGCTGTCGGTTTTCACCGGTATCTCCGGATGCACCGAAAAATCGATTCTCATGCGAGTAGCATCATGAGGGTCGATTTGAACTTTCTTTACCCGGCCCACGGGGGGGCCGTTGGCATAACGAACTTCCGAACCGGGTTGCAGTCCTCCCGCGTTCTTGAAATAGGTGTGAAAGGTGGTGTCCCCAGTTGTTAATGCGCCGGAAAGGTAAATCAGCGTGACCGCTAGCAAAGTGCCCGCTACCAGCACAAATAGTCCGACCAGAGCCTGTTCACGCTTCGCTTCCATCAGTTTCCTCGATTGATTCCCGCCCGGCGAGCCCGCGCGACCCCTACAAGCGCCGGGAGTATATCACGACAGGCGCGTTAAACCCTGTTTCATTGCCGAATCGGCGGAACATCCCCTGTCAACATCTGCAAATAATCAATTTCTCCGGTCAATTCCGGTTCCGGAATGCGGTCCAGAAACTGGCGCACGCGAGGTTGCTTGCTGGCCTGCAGCTCCTTGGTCGTGCCGTCAGCCACGATGACGCCTTTGTCGAGGAGGATCATGCGATCGGCGATCAAGAATGCGCTCGCCAACTCGTGCGTAACGACCACGATAGAAATCCGGAACGCTTTTTTCAATTTCAGGATGAGCTCGTCAATACCGGCGGCGATGATCGGATCCAAGCCGGCCGAAGGCTCGTCAAAAAACAAAATTTCCGGGTCCATGGCCAGCGCGCGGGCAATCGCGGCGCGTTTTTTCATCCCGCCGCTCAATTGCGCGGGCATGTAGTCCTCAAAACCGGAGAGCCCGACCTGATCGAGCTTCAGACGCACCATGATCTCGATGGTCGACTCGTCCAACTGGGTATGCTCACGAAGGGGCAGCGAAACATTTTCACCAACGGTCATGGAGCCGAAAAGCGCTCCGCCTTGGAAGGACATCCCCATTTTCTTGCGTAGCTCATCGCGCTCGGCTTCGGACATGGCGGCAAAGTTTTTGCCGCGCATCCAAATCTCCCCGCCACTTGGTTTTTCCAAACCCACCAGCGTGCGCAGCAAGGTACTCTTGCCCGAGCCCGAACCGCCCAGGATGACCATGGTGTCGCCGGCGGGCACTTCAAAATTGATTCCGTGGAGTATTTCTCTTTCGCCGTAGTTCACGCGGAGATTGCGCACGGCGATTGCCGCGCCGGAGGGGTTTTGCGATTTGTCGCCTTTCGATAGCGGAGTGGTGGCCATGTTCGGTCTATCTCGGGGCCGTGAGGTAGAAGATCGCAGTGAAGATCAGATCCACGCACACCACCATAAAAATAGATTTAACTACCGCGGAGGTTGTCGAACGCCCCACCTGCTCGGATCCCAATCCAGTCGAAAAGCCTTCCTGACAGCCCACCGCGGTGATCACCAGACCGAACATGGCGGCTTTGATCAAGCCGTTGACGATATCGCGGGACTGCAACGCTTCGAGCGTGGCACGGATGTAACTTCCCCAAGTGAAACTCGCCGCCGAAACGCCGAAAACACCGCCTCCCAGCACACCCATAAAGTCGGCCCATACCGTGAGACAAGGAACCATCAGCAACATGGCCAGGAACTTGGGAGCGACCAGGAAATCAACGGGCTCAAGCGCCATGGTTTCAAGCGCGTCAATTTCTTCATTTACCTTCATGGTGCCGATCTCGGCGGCGAATGCGGAACCGGAGCGGCCAATCACGACCACCGCGGTCATCAGGGGACCAAGCTCACGAGTCATGGAAATCGCCACTGCACTGGCGACCACTTGCAAAGCGCCGAACTTGCGGAGTTCGTAAGCAGCGTTCAAGGCGAGAATTGTGCCGATGAAAAAGGAGATCAGGGAAACAATGGGGAGAGCTTCGACGCCAACAGCCATCGCTTGGTGGGCAGCGCGGCTGAAGTGGAATTTCTTGCCGCGAAATGGCTCAACGAATACCGTTCGTATGGAGCCGGCGGCCAAACGCGCCAAGCCGCCAAGATACGCCAGTCCATTGATCGTGGCTGAGCCGATCGTTTCTGTGAGTGCCATTGTCAAATCCGGAACGGGCTAAAATCCCCAGGAAATCGCGCAGCCCGACCGGAACTTACCTAACAGGAGCAACGTTGGTGTTAGCGCTGCCACCCCGCAAGGCATCCTCTTCAGTGATGTAGATTTCAAAAACTTTCACGAGCCGCGTAAGCTCGAATACTTCCTGGGCCGTCTTGCTCAGTCCAAAAAGCGCAAATGTGCTCTTCAGATCGCGCGAAACCTTCAAGCCCTCGACCAGGGAAGCCACACCGGCGCTGTCAATGTAGCGGACCTTTTCCATGTTCACGATTACACGCGGAGCTTTTTTCTCTTTCAACAGATGGAGCAAGACCTTGCGGACATCCGGCGAGTTATAGAGCGTAATATCGCCGACCACATCAACAATGGTGGCAGTTCCAGATTGGCGCGTTGAGATGTCCATATTAAGAGTGGCCCCCGCGGGACGTCAGAGTGTTTTGCCAGAGATTGGGTCCAGATGCAATACCTTTCGGATGGTACCAGGACGCCGGGAGGCGAAAGTCACGTGATGTTGAGGGTATGGCTCGGTCGGGTTCGGAGCTACCCTCGACGGTCTAAGGGAATATAACTGCGCAACGGATAGCCCAGGTAAACCTGGCGGGGCCGGGAAATCTTCTGTTCCGGGTCGAGCAGCATCTCTTCCCACTGTGAGATCCAGCCTGACGTACGAGGGATGGCGAATAGAACAGGGAACATGGTGACTGGAAAGCCCATCGATTGGTAGATGAGTCCGGTGTAGAAATCGACGTTTGGATATAGCTTGCGTGATACGAAGTAATCGTCTTCGAGTGCGATACGTTCGCACTCCAGCGCGATTTCGATCAACGGATTTTTTCCCATTACATCGAAAACTTCGTAGGCAATGTGCTTCACGATGCGTGCGCGGGGATCGTAGTTCTTATAGACGCGATGGCCAAAACCCATCAGGAGCTTCTCGCCTGCTTTCACCCGCTTGATATATGCCGGTACATTCTGCACCGAACCAATTTCGACCAGCATGCGAAGGACAGCTTCGTTGGCGCCGCCGTGAAGCGGGCCGTAAAGCGCGGCGGTGGCCGCAGCCGTAGCGCAATAGGGATCCACATGCGAACTTCCAACCACGCGCATCGCAGTCGAGGAGCAGTTCTGCTCATGATCCGCATGCAATATGAAAAGAATATCCAGTGCGCGCTCGAGGGTGGGGTTCGGGCGGTACTTGAGCTCCGTGGTGCGAAACAACATATTCAAAAAATTTCCGCAATAACTCAAATCATTGTCCGGATAGACATACGGCATGCCCAGGCTGTGGCGGTAGGCGAAAGCCGCGAGAGTGGGCATCTTTCCAATCAAACGGTAGGTCTGCTTGCGGCGTGATTCCGGATTGAAAATGTCCTTGGCGTCCGGATAAAAAGTGGAAAGGGCGGCCACGGTGGAAATCAGCATGCCCATGGGGTGCGCGTCGTAATGAAAACCGTCGAGAAATTTCTTGATGCTCTCATGAATGAACGTGTGATGCGTGACGTTGTAAACCCAATCTGCCAATTGCGATTTGTCAGGAAGCTCGCCATAGAGAATCAAGTAGGCCGTTTCGATGTATGTGCTTTTTTCCGCAAGCTCCTCGATGGAATAGCCCCGGTAGCGCAGAATGCCCTGGTCACCATCGATGTAGGTAATCTTGCTCGAACACGAAGCGGTGTTGGTGAAAGCCGGGTCGTAACCCATCATGCCGAAGTCTTCGCTGTTTACTTTGATGGGCCGCAGGTCGAGAGCGCGAATCGTATCATTTTTGATGGGGAGTTCGAATTGACGTCCGGTGCGATTGTCGGTGACGCTTAACGTCTCGCGCCGGGTCGCGGTGGGACCTTCCGGGTTGAGAACGGATTCAGGTTTGGTCGAGCTCATAACCTGACCTCTTCAGGACTCAGCAAGCAAGGCGACACACTGAATCCAATTAACAATGTACACCAAAGGCGGTTGCGCAAGGAATGGGTTTCAGCGAGGTTGGTCAGAACGGCAGCGATGCTCCGTACACTACCGTATGGAGATCGGAAGCCTATTATCCGAGCGCGACTTAGCCGATAAGCGGGTCCGCTAGGACGTGTTTGAAGAGCGCATTGCATCGGCTGTAATTCGATGGCGATAGCTGAACAGCCGAACAAGTTTTCGGCGAACGAACCAGCCAGCAAGGAGTTTGCCCACCAAGCCAAGCGGTACTTCATAGCAGATCGTGTCCGTCAGGATGCAGGCCGCGACGCCATCGGGCTCCATCCTATGCGTGTGCTCCCAGCGGCGAAACGGGCCCGAAATCTGAACGTCGCGGAACTGGCGGCCTTCAACGTAATCGCAGTGTTGAAAAACCCAGCGAATTCTGAACGGACCGAGGCGAACGCGCAAGACGCCGCTATCGCCGTTGTGGATTCCAGGCGCTGGTTCGATGATTTCTACGGGCTCCCACGGAGGCGTCAATCGCTCAAGCGCGGTTGGTTCCGCATGCCAGCGAAAAACCTCCTCGGCGGATGCTTCCATCCGAGACTTCGCGATGAACTGAATCTCGTGCGGCATTGCTTTGAATGCAGTCTCCAGTTATATGCTGAATGGATAGCAGAGAAATGGCAAGTGATTGGGGAGCGGGCTTGGCCGGTACGATTTCGGAAATACCTTAGCCCGAGCGGCGCAATCGCACATCGGTCTCATCTATGAGTCGTATCGGCTAGGAAGGTAGCAGACAGTAGGCCAAAGTGCCAATCGATGTGCTGCGCAAGGCGCGTAGAATCAGCGAGCTACGCCAAGATATGAGTTTCCTCTCGCGAAGATGCAACGAAGAAAACGTTTCAGGCAGGACGCTCGGTAGCGATGTGACACGATGTTAACCTTGTGTTAAAAAATGGCAGACAATCTGCTGCGGCTTGCTTCCGGGGTACGATTCCCCTATTGTGTGCACATTCCTGTGAAAGAGAGCCGATGAAACGCGTACTGGTGATTGAAGACGACAAAGACATTGTCGAGTTGGTGCGCTACAACCTGGAGAAGGACGGCTATCAAGTAGCAGCGAGCTCAGACGGTTCGACCGGTCTCGCCCAGATCCGGAAAGCGGCGCCTGATCTGCTCATCCTGGACCTGATGCTGCCGAAGCTTTCGGGCTTGGAGATCTGCAAAGAAGTTCGCAAAGACGTTACTCTGAATCGTCTCCCGATTTTGATCCTCACGGCCAAGGGAGAAGAAGCGGACCGCGTGGTCGGACTCGAGCTCGGTGCGGATGATTACGTGACCAAGCCGTTCAGTCCGCGAGAGCTGGCGGCGCGCGTGAAGGCGCTGTTGCGGCGCGCCGAGCCTGGTGCACCCTCCGAGAAGCCACTGGAGATTGGCGCGTTGAAAATCGATCCGGCGGCTTACCGGGTAACGCGCGCGGGAAAACCAGTGCAGATGAGCACGCTTGAGTTTCGTCTGCTTTACTTTTTGGCAGCGCGCCCCAACCGGGTTTTCACTCGCGATCAGTTGCTCGACGCGGTTTGGGGAACGGAAAGATTTGTTACGCCACGCAGCGTGGATGTATACGTCCGCAGGTTGCGGGAAAAAATCGAGACCGACCCCCAGCATCCAGGCTTCATGAAAACAATTCGCGGAGCAGGCTACCTCTTCGAGACCCGTGCGAGCTAGGTTTTTTTGGCGACTGGGACTTGCGTATTTAGTGCTCCTGGTAGTTGTTTTATTCGCGGTGGACTTATATTCCGCCCGCGTCGTTCGCAGCCACGCGATACGCTCCGCTAACGATCAACTCGTTTCGTTATTGAATCTAGCCGTGGCGCACCCGCCCGATCTATCTTCCGAGACGGACCTGCGTGCGTGGACTGATTGGATGGCGAAAACCGGAGCGCGGGTCACTTTAGTTGACGCCGCTGGCCGGGTGCTTACGGACTCATCGAGCGCCGCGGATGCAACGGAAAATCCTGCCAGTTGGCCGGAAGTGCAGGAAGCCTTCGCCAACGGCACCGGGCATTCGGTCGATGGCGCGCGCGAATCTGTGGCCCGGGCCCAGCGTTTCCAGCCTGGTTCCGGGCCACCTGTTGCGATTCGTCTGGCGCTGCCACTGGCCCAAATAGATCTTTCGGTGAAAGAGCTGCGGGAGAGGTTACTGAGCGCTTCCTTGTTTACCGTACTCCTTGGAACTGCACTGTCTCTGATCGTTGCCCGCATTTTTGCCGCGCGTGTCGAGCGTTTGAAAGACTTCTCCGAGAGAATCGCCCACGGTGACTTCCGGACAGCTCCGGCGGAGGGACCGCGCGACGAACTTTCTGATCTAACCGACTCGCTAAATCAAACGGCAGCACATCTGGACCACGAGATTCGATTGCTGAGCAGCGAGCGTAACCGAGCGAGCGCAATCCTCCGGAGCATGGTTGAAGGCGTCGCGGTGGTCGATGCACAGGAACGTCTTGTTTTCTGCAATCGGGCGTTTTCGGAGATCTTGAACGTGCAATCGGTAACCAGCGAAGGTAGTCCGCTAATCGAGGTCATCCGGAGCTCGGAATTGCTCGGGCTCATTCGCAAGGCCCTGCAAGGTGAGGAGGGATTACAAAGCGACATTGCGATGGGCATCGTACAACCATTAAGTTTTTCGGTAACCGCCGCGCCGGTGAAAGCGTTGGAAGCGGATCGATCCGTTCCCGCCGACAAGCCCTCCGGAGCGGTTGTCGTTTTACATGATGTGACGGAATTGCGGCGGCTCGAACGGGTGCGCCAGGATTTCGTCGCAAACGTCTCGCACGAGTTCAAAACTCCGCTGACGGCAATTCAAGGTTTTGCCGAGACTTTGCTAGCCGGCGCAGTGGACGATGCGAACAACAACCGGCGGTTCCTGGAAATTATTCGCGACCATGCCGTCCGCTTAGCCCGCGTGACCGACGATTTGCTGAAACTGGCTCGCATCGAGGCTGGGAAGCTGGAGTTGGAATTTTCTGCGGTGGGAATCCTGGACCTCATCGAAGGGTGCGCGGAAACAACTTTGTTGAAGGCCAGCCGAAAGAAAATCTCATTCGGCATTGAAGTCCCAGCGGGTCTTCCTGCCGTGCGCGGGGACGCCAGTTTGCTGCATGAGGTGCTGCAAAATTTGCTCGACAATGCCATTCAGTACACTCCTCCCGGTGGCCGCGTTGCGGTGGGAGCGGCAGCAGGGCCGCAGGAGGTGACTGTCACGATCTCAGATTCCGGAATTGGAATCCCGCTTGCCGAACAGGAGAGGATTTTCGAGCGATTCTACCGAGTGGATGCCGCGCGATCGCGGGAAGCAGGGGGGACGGGACTGGGGCTCTCCATCGCGAAGCATATCGTCGAAGCGCACGGCGGACGCCTGTGGGTTGAGAGCGCGGTCGGCCGGGGATCGAAGTTTTCTTTTTCCGTTCCGCTGGCCAGCTAAGCTCAGATTGTCTTATTCCATTTACCTGCCATTAATTCTATTACAGCCTTTCAGCGCCATAGTGTATCAGCAGACATTTAATCAAACCCTGGTATTTTAGGCAGGAGGTGGCGATGGCGGCTACAAAAACTAGCACAGAAGGCATATTTCAAAGCGTCCTGGTGAACTACCTGGTCTCGCAGGCGCGCACCGTCGAAGCATCGGTGAACCGTGCCCTATGGGCGCTACTGGAGCGCAACGAGCGGATGGCAAGCGAAGTGTTTCTCAACGAACCCCGTATCAATGAAATGGAAATCACGATTGACGAACACGCAATTCGCATGTTGCGCCAGGGAAACCTGCTCGACACGGATGTGCGTCTGATTGTCGCGAGTCTGAAAATCAACAACGATCTCGAGCGCATGGGTGATCTTGCGGTGAACCTCAGCGAGCGAGCGATTTCGTTGTCGGCGATGGGCAAAGTGCAAATGCCGGTGGAACTGGAACCCATGGCCACGGCAGTGCGCGCAATGGTGTCGAAATGCCTCGGAGGCCTTATTTACCAAAACGCGGATTTAGCGACTCAGGTCCTGGAAAGCGACGATGTGGTGGACCAATACCGCGACCACCTCTTTGAATCCCTATTGGCCGGGATGACTCAGGACCCCTCGCTCGCTGCGCCAAACTTGCATTATGTGCTGGCCTCGCGCCACCTGGAACGGATCGCGGACCACGCGACCAACATCGCGGAAGATATTTTGTTTTGGGTTCGCGGGCTGGAAGTTCGCCACGGGCGAGCCAAACAGATAGAAAGTTTGGCCGATGGCTTATCGAACGCGCAAGGGTCCTAGCTTACATCTTGCAGGCGCCCGATTGGTTCAGGCTGGGGTATTTCACGCCTCGTTCTTGCCGATGTAACATGGTTGTAACAATTCTGACAAAAAATAGGTATGAGGAGAATTTTTGATGATGAGAAAGAGCCTGCTAATCGTGTCGCTCCTGCTCTGCCTGGCCGTTATCGTTGCCGCACAAAGTGGAACTGTTCTGCTGAACGCCGCAGGCGCTACCTTCCCCTATCCTATTTATTCCAAGTGGTTTGACGTCTACCATACAGCCCATCCCAGCGTTCAAATCAATTACCAATCGATTGGTTCAGGCGGCGGGATACGCCAACTCCAAGCCGGCACCGTTGATTTCGGCGCCTCCGATGGTCCCATGTCGGATGAGCAGCTTGCGCAATCGAAATTCAAAATACTGCATTTCCCGACAGTACTCGGAGCCGTGGTGCCGACCTACAACGTCGCGGGAGTGACCGGTGAATTGAATTTCACACAAAAGGCGCTCGCGGGGATTTATTTGGGCACCATTTCAAAATGGGATGATCCAGAGATTGTCAAGGCCAATTCGGACGTAAAACTGCCCAGCGCAGAGATCGTCGTGATCCATCGGTCGGACGGAAGCGGGACCACTTACATCTGGACAGATTTTCTAGCGAAAGTGAGCGAGGACTGGAAGAAGAAAGTAGGTAACGCTGCCACTTCCGTGAATTGGCCTACAGGCTTGGGCGGCAAGGGCAATGAAGGCGTGACCGGGCTGGTGAAGCAGACTCCGAACGCAATCGGATACATCGAATTGATTTACGCGGTGCAGAATAATATTCCATACGGAAAGGTTCAGAACGCGGCGGGAAATTTCGTAAAGGCGGATTTGGCTGGAGTAACCGCGGCGGCGGCCGCCGATGCCAAAAATATCCCGGCTGACTTTCGCGTTTCGATTACCAATCCTCCAGGACCGAAGGTTTACCCCATTTCGAGTTTTACTTGGCTTCTGATTCCCGCACAAATTCAGGATGCAACCAAGCGAGAGGCGATTAAGGACTTCCTCAAATGGATGTTGACGGAAGGTCAAAAGTACAATGAGGGCTTGAGCTACGCGCAGCTTCCCAAGGAAGTAATCGCCAACGAGACCAAGGCGATTTCGCTGATTCAGTAAAATGTCCGTGGCCGCCACTACCATCGCGCACGAAGTTCCGCCGCAAGCGGGTCCTCGTGCTTTTCTTCGGCGGTTACGAAGCGGCGACGAAATTGCTCATCTAATTACGCTCGCCTTTGCCGCCAGCATACTGCTAATCACCTCCCTGCTGGTGTACGAGTTGTGGGTGAATTCGCACCTTTCCCGTACGAAGTTCGGATGGATGTTTTTCTGGACCAAGGTGTGGGATCCGAACTTCGACAATTTCGGAGCCGCGCCATTCATATACGGCACGATAATTACGTCGGCCGTGGCGCTCTGCCTCGCGGTGCCACTGGGCCTGGCGAGCGCGATTTTTCTTTCCGAGCTCGCACCTCGAAAAGTAAGTGACGTCATTTCGTTTTTGATCGATCTGCTCGCCGCCGTGCCCAGCGTAATTTATGGACTGCTGGGAATCTTTATTGTAGTGCCGGTGATGCGCACGACCATCGGTCCGTCGCTGATTCACACGGTCGGCAATATTCCCTATCTTGGGGCGCTATTCCATGGACCCAATTACGGGGTCGGCTTCCTAACCGCGGGAATCGTTCTTGCGATCATGGTGGTGCCTTTCATCATTTCGGTTTCCCGGGAAGTTCTGCTGACCGTGCCGCGGGAACAGCGCGAAGCGGCTATGGCATTGGGCGCGACGCGATGGGAGTCCACCTGGAAGGTGGTGGTCCCCTGGGCTCGCGCTGGCATCATGGGCTCGGTGTTTCTGGCGCTGGCACGCGCGTTGGGCGAAACCATGGCGGTGACGATGGTTATCGGCAATGCGCCCACAATAGCCGCTTCACTGCTTTCTCCCGGCGATACGATCGCATCCACCATTGCGAGCCAATTTACGGAAGCGACCGGAGACCTGTACCTTAGCTCGCTGATCGAGCTGGGGCTCGTGCTCTTCCTGATTACATTCATTCTGAACGGCCTTGCGCGAATCTTGATCGTCGCCACCGAGCGCGGAGGAGCACGCCCGGCATGAGCGATCTCCGTATCCTGTGGCGAAAGGCATTGAATTACGTGATGCTCAGCCTGACGGGCGTGGCTGCCCTTGCTGTCGTTTCGGTCCTATTCTTCATTCTCGGATATCTGATCTGGAATGGCGGGAGGTCGCTGAGCTGGAGTTTCTTTACGCGGCTTCCGAAACCTGTGGGTGAACCGGGCGGCGGGATGGCCAACGCGATTGTGGGCAGCTTGAAGCTGCTGACGTTGGCGGCGCTAATGGGCCTGCCGGTGGGACTCCTGGCTGGAGTTTATCTGGCGGAGTTTGGTGGTAAGACATTCTCGTTTGTCATCCGCTACACTACGGACTTGCTGAACGGCGTTCCGTCCATCGTCATCGGCATTTTCGCGTACTCGCTGGTAGTGCTGCCGGTGAAGCATTTTTCGGCGCTGGCTGGCGGCGTGGCGTTGGGGATGATGGTGATCCCGATTACGGTGCGGAGCACCGAGGAGTTCCTGAGAGCGGTGCCTGGAAACCTACGCGAAGGCGCCATGGCCCTGGGAGCCAGCAAGTGGAAGACAATTGTTACGGTAGTGCTCCCGGCCGCAAGCGCGGGCATACTAACCGGAATGTTGCTGGCGCTCGCGCGTGTGGCGGGAGAAACGGCGCCGCTGCTGTTTACCGCATTCGGTAACCGTTTCTGGAGCCCGGGATTCGCACAGCCCACGGCTTCGCTGCCAGTAATGATATATACGTACGCGATCGCGCCGTACGATGATTGGCACCGCCAAGCGTGGGCGGCGGGCCTGGTGCTATTGGGCCTGGTGCTGGTTGCAAATCTGGGCGCCCGTCTTCTGTTGAGCCGCGGTGGCACGGTCAGGAGTACTTGATATGCCGTCCATTTTCGAAGGGGGCAGCGCCACCGCTGCAAAACTTGCGCCGAAAATGCATATAAAGGATTCGCTCTCGATGGCTTCGGAAAAGGAGACGCCGGTGCGCTTTCAGATCTCCGACCTGAATTTCTTTTACGGTCCCAAACAAGCCGTCTTCAATCTGAACCTCAATATACCGGTCAACAAGGTAACCGCCTTAATCGGGCCTTCCGGATGCGGAAAGTCGACCTTCCTCCGCACTTTGAACCGCATGAACGAGATTATTAGGAACACGCGCGTGGAAGGTCAAATATTACTCGACGGCCAGGATGTACACTCGATGGATGTCGTGAACTTGCGACGGCGGGTTGGAATGGTGTTTCAACGGCCAAATCCGTTTCCGAAGTCCATCTATGAAAATGTGGCATACGGGCTTCGCATCAACGGCTATAAGGGACGCCTCGACGAGCTGGTGGAGAGCAGTTTGCACCGCGCGGCCCTATGGGACGAGGTGAAGGATTACCTTCACAAGTCGGCGTTCGCACTATCGGGCGGGCAGCAGCAGCGGTTGTGCATTGCGCGCGCTCTTGCTGTGAATCCTGAGGTACTCTTGCTCGACGAACCCTGCTCGGCGCTCGATCCAGTAACCACAGCAAAGATCGAAGAATTGATGTTTCATCTGAAAGATAGCTGCACCATGGCGATCGTAACTCACAACATGCAGCAGGCTGCTCGAGCCAGTGATTTTACAGCGTTCATGCTGGACGGAAAGCTAATTGAACACAGCGAGACACCGAAACTATTCACGACGCCCAAGGATCCGCGCACCGAGGCTTACATTACCGGCCGCTTCGGATGAGTGAGTTTGTGAATATCGGTCGGCTTTGACAGAACGATTTGAGGAAACATGGAACGACATTTTGAGCGGGACCTCGAAGAACTGAAACAGCGACTCCTATGGATGGGAAGCCTCGCCGAACGAGCGGTCCATCAGGCAATCCATGCAGTACTGGACGCCGAAGAACACTTAGCCGAAACGGTGCTAACCGAGGAAGACGCCATCAACGAGATTCAGATCGAGATTGACGAACGCGTGCAGCGGTTGCTAGCTCTTCAACAGCCCATGGCGGCTGATCTTCGATTCCTGCTGGCTGTCTCGCGAATCAACGGAGATCTGGAGCGCATTGGAGACCAGGCGGTAAACATCGCGCAATCGGCCATGCGTATCCTGCGCCATCCGCAGGTGAAACCTTACGTCGACTTACCGCGCATGAGCGAGCTGGCCGAGGGAATGGTCCGCGATAGTTTGAACGCCTTGGTGCGCGGAGACCTCGAGCTGGCTCACAGCGTGTTGCAGCGCGACGATCAGGTGGATCGCCTGCGCGATCAGCTTTTCCGCGAGCTGCTTACATACATGATGGAAAACTCAGCCGTGGTCTTTACCGCTTTCGAGTTGGTTCTGGTGGCAAAAAACATAGAACGTATCGGGGATCACGCCACCAACATCGCTGAAGACGTCATTTACTTTGTGGCCGGGCGCGACGTTCGGCACCCCGCCCTCGACCGTCGCTAAACGTAATTTCGGCCCGCGCGCACACTACATAAGAGCTGTTGAATTTGAAGCAGAGGAGAACCTAAATCCGAGCCAAGGCTGTAGCTTCGTCCGGGGCGAGATCGAGAACCGTGTCCAGCCTAACCATCTTCAGCAGCATCACTACCCGCTTGTTGGGAGCAAAATAAGTAGCTTTTCCGCCGGCTCGCTTCAGTGTGGTGAAAGCGCGGACCAGAGCTCCGATACCCGAACTATCGAGCTCCGTAACGCCTGCCAGATTGACTGCCACGTGAGTCGAGCCCGCTTCGATGAGCTGCTGAATCTGATTGCGAAACGACTCTTCGGCTTCGCCAAGCTTCAAAGGCCCGTCGAGATCGAGAATGGTGGCTGGGCCCGCCTTACGGATGCTGATATTCACGTGTGCCTCGCTACGCTTTGCAAAGCTATCTGAATTAGGCCCGGCAATCAAGGGGCTCCGAAAAACTTGTGCGGATATAAGTCCAACAAAAGTATGAAAGCCCGATCGCAGCAATTCTCTACTTGACACCGAGTTGCAACTAAAATAGCATGCCATCCAGTTGAGAACGAGTTTCAACTGGAATGTGGCCCAACAACGACTCTTCCAATCGATAGCGACTGCATTGGGTCAATTGCTTCTCGCCGATAGGACAGTGGCGATTTTTTCGTGACTAGAAGGCCAACTCCATCCTTCGCTCGGACAAGCCCCCCTGCTCAAAGAAAGCAATTTAGAGTTTTTGCATTTCTTTGGCTTCTGGCGTTCCCTGCGTGCCTTACTTTCGTTACCTGGGCCGGCGTGGGAGGGAGTATTTCGGGAACAGTCAAAGACTCGACGGGAGCCGTGATCGCAAAGGCTTCGATCACCATCGCAAATAGGGACACGGGTGTTCGACAGACGGTTACCAGCGATGATCGGGGCGTGTATTCGTTTCTAAACGTTCCAATCGGCCATTACAACCTCACCGTCGTGGTGCCGGGTTTCAAGCCCTACACCCGGGCGAATGTGGTAATGGACGTAAATAACGCTCTCTTGATTGATCCGGTACTGGAAGTCGGAGCGAAAACCGAAAATGTCGAGGTCAACGACAGCTCGGTCCAAGTAGAGACGTCCAGCAGCCAATTGGGGGAGCTTCTCACCGGCAGCCAGATGACCGCGGTTCCGCTAAACGGGCGAAGCTATACCGATTTGCTCGCTCTTCAGCCTGGAATCGTTCCGGTTACCACCCTCACCTCCCAGACCGTCCAGGACGTTGGTGCCAGCGCGCTCGCCCCTTCTGGCGATTTGAACCCCGGGACCGTCTCGATCAACGGCCAGCGCGAATTCGCCAACGCTTTCATCGTGAACGGAAGCGACGTGGAAGAAGACGTCAACATGGGCGCCGCGATTGTCCCCAATCTGGACTCCATTGCGGAGTTTCGGATTCTCACCAGTAATTTCGACGCTGAATATGGAGAATTCAGCGGGGGCCAGATTAACGTGGTTACCAAGTCCGGGACCAACGCCTCTCATGGTGACGCCTTCGAGTTCCTGCGCAATACGACCCTGGACGCCCGCAACTATTTTTCGCCGACGCGCGGAAAATTTGACCAGAACCAATTCGGTGGAACGTTCGGCGCTCCCATTCGAAAGAATAGAGTATTTTTCTTTGCGGACTACCAGGGTACTCTCTCAACCCAGGGAGTGGATACGACTCAGATTCCCGTGCCGTCGATACCGGACCGCACGACTGGAAATTTCTCGGACTTGCCGGATAATTCGAGCGGTTTTAATCCACTGGGTTTCTGCGGTGCATCGCAGTCGCTGGAAGTCCCCTGCACCGTAAGCGGACCGAACCTAGCATCGACGCTCTCTAGCAGATTGGGATACGCCGTTCAAAGCGGTGAGCCGTATTACTTCAGCGGTCCGACACAGCAGAATCCCGCCGGTGGTCCTTGCGTCAGCAACAAACCCGTGGGCGGATGTGTCTTTCCGAATGCCAACGTTCCCACCAGGGCTTGGGTCGCACCCGGCACAAATTTGCTGCAATACATCCCCAAACCGAACAATTCAAACGGAACCTTCTCGACTTCGGCCTTCAATCAGAGCTTGCGCGACGACAAAGGCGCTTACCGGCTCGATGCGAACACCGCTGGGGGCCTCCTGTCCGCTTATTACTTCTTGGATGATTGGTCCCAGAACAACCCGTATCCGATCGCCCAAGGCGGCGCGAACGTTCCCGGCTTTAACGCGTTGTATTCAGGCCGTGCGCAGTTGCTTCACCTTGGTGACACGAAAACGGTGAGCACAACTTCGGTAAATGAGTTCCAATTCAGCTACCTCCGGGACGCCAATGACTTGGGCAAGCCCGTGGGCGGGGTTGGCGTCACCTTGGCCTCGCAAGGTTTCGTGGTTGGTCAAGGGACTCCGGGAATCGTTCCGCTGTCGCCCAAAACCGAGGGAGTGGAGAGCGTTGGCTTAAACAGTTTTACATTGGGAACCAATACAAACGAGCTAAGGCAATTTAACAATACCTATCAGTGGCTGGACAATTTCTCCAAGGTGATAGGGGCCCACACCATCAAATCCGGCGGCGAGTTCCATTACGACCAAATAAACGTCAATGCGACCGCACAGTTCAACGGAAGTTTCCTTTTCTTTGGAACTGAAACGGGGCTGGACTTCGCGGATTTTCTGTTGGGATTGCCAACCCAGTACAATCAGAGCCAGCTTCAATCCTTCTATGGCCGCAACAAGTATGTGGGTCTTTATGCGCAGGATGGTTGGCGGGTCAAACCGAATCTAACGCTCAATTACGGCCTGCGCTGGGACCGGATTGAGCCCTGGTATGAGAAATACAACCAGATCGCGACATTTGAGCCGGGCAAGCAGTCCGTCGTTTTTCCCGGCGCTCCTGCTGGAATTCTTTATCCAACCGATCCGGGAGTTCCGCGCACTTTGGGGCTCCCAGGGAATCTCGATTTTGCTCCTCGCTTCGGCCTTGCCTATTCGCCGAACGCGTCTGGAGACAGTCTGTTCGATAAAATCCTGGGTGGTCCGGGCAAGACCAGTGTTCGCGGGAGTTTTGGCATGTTCTATACCGCCATTGAGGCGCTCACGATTAGCGTGATGAGTGCTAACGCTCCGTACGGGACAACCTATACAAGTCCAGCGCCGCCGCTGTTTGCCACCCCATTTATTACCGCCTCCAGCGGCGAGAATCTCGGTCAGGTTTTTCCCGTCACACTGGCTCCCTTGAACACCTCCGCCAAGCATCCTGATCCCCATGTAGATTGGGCGCAGTTCGAACCGATTACAGGGCTTCCCAACTATGCAACCAGCAATCGAATCCCATACACCGAGGAGCACATGCTTTCGCTGCAGCGCGGGTTAGGCCCCCATACCGTGCTCAGTGTGAATTACGTGGGCACACAAGCACATCATCTTTTGGTACTGGAGGAAGCCAATCCAGGGGACCCGGCGTTGTGCTTGTTTCTGAGCAATCCGGCGAACCTCGCGCAGGGCCAGATTCCGTGCGGGCCATTCGGCGAAGACACCACCTACCGAACGCCCGCCGGTCGGGTTTACAACGGCACGCGCGGCCCGTTGGGACCGAATTTCGGCAGCAACGCCAACCAAGCCATGATCGGCAATTCGAACTACAACGCTTTACAGGTCATCTTGAACCACACGAGCGGACGCTTGAATGTGCTGGCCGGATATACCTACAGCAAATCTCAAGATCAGTCGTCTAACTTGGGCGAGGAGGTCAATCCGATTGATCCAGCGCTTAGCAAAGCGATCTCCGCTTTTGATGTGAAGCACAATTTCGTCGTGAGTTATAGCTACAAGCTTCCCTTAGAGCATCTTTTCCGAACTACCAACAGGTTCACCGAAGGCTGGGAGGTTTCCGGCATCACGCATTTCAGCAGCGGCCTTCCCGTCACGCTGGTGAATTTCGGCGACAATTCGCTGCTGGGGTCGGAGCCGAACGGCGTCAATAATTTCGGCGTCGACGAGCCGGACTACGCCGGCGGTGCTCTGAATCTGAATCACAATCCACGCAACGGACAGCCGTATTTCAACACCGCCCAATTCAGCGAGAACGCATTGGGCACACCGGGCACCGCCAAACGGCGATTTTTCTACGGACCCGGCATGGATAACTACGATATGGCGCTGCTCAAGAATCTGCGGCTGACCGAATCAAAAGCCCTGCAGTTCCGGCTCGAAGCGTTCAATGCTTTTAACCACGCGCAGTTTTTCGGACCTCAGGCAGTCGATGGAAATATTGCCAGCTCGACTTTTGGCCAAGTGGTTGGCGCAGCTTCGCCTAGACTGGTTCAGTTGGGCATGAAGTTCTTTTTTTGAAGCACGCTTTGTGGCGTAAGGCCGCATTACGCTCGGAATCGCATTCGAATTTCCTGATACAATCATGTTTGGAGTAGGCCTGCGACGCACGTGTCGCGCGAAAGCCTATTTGAACCAACACTGGATCCCAGGGAGCCCGCGTCGTCCTGCCCTTGCGCCGTCCGTTGGCTCCGGCCAGCTGGATAGCCTGAAAGCAGGCGCAGGGCACCCACCTATTCGTGGGGTTCAGGGCCTAGCTCGCACGGCGAAGCGGACCGCTCCTTCTAATTTCGTTCTTTCGAAGCGGCGATTTTTTTTCGATCCAGATTCAGAATCTTTCCGCCTCAGGATCGCGGCTGAAATTTGAAAATACTTTTTATAGGTGACATCGTAGGCTCGCCCGGCCGCAAGATCGTTCACGACCGCCTCGCGGACATTCTCGTGCAGAGGAAAATCGACCTTTGCATCGCCAACGGAGAAAATTCCGCATCCGGTTTCGGCATCACGCCGCGCCTGGCCGAAGAATTATTCGCTTCGGGAGTTGAAGTCATCACCGGCGGAAATCACGTTTGGGACCGCAAGGAAATTCTGGATTTCTTTCCGCACGAACCGCGTCTGTTGCGACCCGCGAATTTCCCGGAGGGTTCACCGGGGAAAGGAACTTTCGTCGGATACAGCAAGGATGGTAAGGGCTACGCGGTGTTAAACCTTCAAGGTCGCACATTCATGATCGCGCTGGACGACCCATTTCGCGCCGCCGAACGCGAGCTCGCGAAACTTCCTTCCGACGTCAAAGTGATTATTGTGGACATGCACGCCGAAGCGACTTCGGAAAAACAGGCCATGGGCTGGTTTCTGGCCGGAAGGGTTTCCGCCGTGCTGGGGACGCATACACACGTGCCCACAGCCGATCAGCGCGTGCTCCCGGGCGGTACCGCATATATCACCGACGTGGGCATGACTGGCCCTCACGACTCTGTGATCGGTATGGATAAGCAAGGCGTGCTACAGCGATTCCTGGACCAGATGCCCGCGAAATTCGCCGTCGCCGAAGGCGATATACAGATGAACGCGGTTCAAATCGAAGTGGACGAATCCACCGGCCGCGCACTTTCGATTGAGCGCGCTGCGTTCCGACTTGACTAATGTCGAAGTCGGCAGCTCCCGTAGATTTCCAGGAAACCTATTTGTGCCACGCGGCGTCTGTTCGCTAGGTACCCATACCAAGTATAGATCGATGCTGCGACGCCCCCAACCCGGAGTGTCTCTTGCCATCCTCGCGGCCCTTGCCACCGGATGGGTTCTTTTACCTTTGCTCGGTGCGGCGCAAAATCAGGGAGTAGTTCCGGAAATTGTCGCCCGCGCCCGGCTGTTTCCTGAGATCGGGCCGGGAGTCCGTGCCGTAAAGGAGGATTCCAGCGGTCGGTACTACATTCTCGCGGCGCCGGCCACAGCCGTTATCGTTTACGGTCCCGACGCCAAGCGGGTAGGCCAAATTCCAGCCGCAAATTCTCCGGGCGCCAAGATCGTTTTCGCGGAAGACGTTGATGTCGATGCCACCGACCGCATTTTCGTCGCCGATCGCGGCGCGAATGCAGTGGAAATCTTCAAGGCTGACGGCGCGTTGGATGCCTCGATCCCGGTGCCTGCTCCCACCTCGGTTGCAGCACTGTCGGGCGGCGAGTTTGCGGTCGCTTCACTTCGAGCGGGCCGTTTGGTCGCGATCTACAACGAACAAGGAAAAGTGGTCCGAAGTTTTGGCGATCCTCGCGATGTTGCTTCCAGTGCGGACGTGAATCGCTATCTCAACCACGGCCGTCTTACCGCCGACCGGTCGAGCTTCGTCTATTTCGCGTTTACCTATCTTCCGGACGCCATCATCCGAAAGTACGATCGCTTCGGTTACTCAGCTTACGAGATTTCGCTTCCTGGTGTGGACAATCAATCTTTATCCGCCTCTCCAAGTTCGGGCGTCGATATTTTGGCTCTTGCCCGGCGCAACCGCCCCGCCGAAATAAAAACCGTACTAAATGCCTTCGGCGTGGATCCGGTCTCGCAGGAGGTGTGGGCGGCGATTGGAGATCAGTTGTCGCACTTCGGCAAAGATGGTGCGCTTCTGGCTTCGTATCGCACCGCTACTGCCGACGGCACTCGTCTGGTGCCTGGCGCAATTCTGATCGAGCCCGGCCGCATTCTTCTCGCTGTAGATCCGCTCGGCGTGTACGAATTCGCGCGGCCCGACAGGCAGCGGCCCCTTTCGACCGGAACGCACTAGTGAACATTTCGGAAAAGTTAAGAGAAAAAGAAAGCTCTCTGAAATTATTCGTAAGAATCAACTAAAAAATCACCTGTGGAAAACCTGTGAATGATTTGTGAAATCTGTGCAAATGGTTCACTCAATTTTCTCTTGCTACCTGCGCCGCGATTAGGCAAAATCCCCGCTCGCTTCTCCCGTGCAATACATAACATGCACTCATGAGCTGCCGCGATGCGGGGTGCATCGCGTGACATCAGACCTAGCCGACATGAAGAAACATCCCGCCAAGGTCCGCGGGGATTTCCACAACATTTCCACGTCGGTGGAAATTGTGGCAAAGGGTAAATTCGCTCGATGAACCTCTGGGATAAGATCCTTCTGCACGCCGAACGGCGCGTGAATCCTCATAGTTTCGCTACCTGGTTCCGTCCCACCCGTCTCGAGCGCGCCGAAGAGGATCGTCTGGTCATCCGCGTTCCCACACGCCTATTTAAGAAACGTTTGACGGAAACTTATGGGCAGCTGGTGCAAGCCGTACTCACCGAACTGGGACGACCTCAGCTGCAGCTCGAGTATGTTTGCCCGGAATCGCAGCCGGTCGCCGCAAGCGTTGCTCCGTCGCCTCAAGCTAAGCTCGATTTCGACTCGGTAGCTCATCAACTCAATCCCCGCTATACCTTCGAATCGTTCATCGTGGGCGCTTCCAACCAATTTGCCCATGCCGCGGCCATGGCGGTGGCGGATCAGCCGTCGAAATCCTACAATCCGCTCTTTCTCTACGGTGGAGTGGGGTTGGGCAAAACTCATTTGATGCAGGCCATCGGCCACACGCTCAAGCGCCGTAACCCCTTGCTCCGCCTTACTTACATCAGCGCAGAGAAATTCACGAATGAGGTGATCGCCTCCATCCGCCTAGAGCGCATGGCCGCCTTCCGCGACCGATTCCGCAATATGGACGTTTTAATGGTGGACGACATTCAGTTCATCGCCACTCGCGAGCGGACTCAGGAAGAATTCTTCCACACGTTCAACGCCCTGTACGACCAGCAGAAACAAATCGTCATTTCTTCCGATTGTCCGCCCAAGGAAATTTCATCCATTGAGGAACGCTTGCGCTCGCGGTTTGAATGGGGCCTGATCGCCGACATTCAGCCGCCCGACTTGGAAACCAAGATCGCCATCTTGCAGAAGAAAGCGGAGAGCGAACGCGTGCAGGTTCCCGACGACGTGGCCGAATACATTGCTCGCGCCATCAAGTCCAACATCCGGGAGTTGGAAGGCGCACTGATTCGCTTGATGGCTTATGCTTCGCTCACCGGCGCGGTAATTAATTTGCCGACGGCGCAGCAAGTTCTCAAGAACATCATCGAGACCCAAGACAAGAAAGTCACCATCGAACAGATCCAGAAACGTGTTGGCGAGCACTTCGGATTGCGCGCGCAGGATTTGAAGGTGCGCAGCAATTCGAAACAAATCGCATTTCCGCGCCAGGTCGCCATGTTCCTGGTGAAACAACTTACCTCGGCTTCGCTTCCGGAAATCGGCCGCCAGTTCGGTGGGAAGCATCACACCACGGTTTTGCACTCGATTAATAAGATTGAGACTCTGCGACAGTCCGACAAAGATTTGAACAAGACGATCAACAGGCTACTCGACGCTTTCGGCTAGACTTAACCGCAACGCACAGGCCGAACACGGAACAGGCCTGTGCACGCGCTGTGGAAACAATCCGGCGCAAGGTTTGCGTTAACGTTTTCATTCACGCCGCGCGGCTTTCCACAAGATGCACAACGGGTCAAGCCATGCAGGCAACACGAGTTAAAACGTTTTCCGCAAAATCCACACATGCGGCGACGTCGGCTGTTTTCTTATATACTTTCATTTATAAATAAAGGCAGTAGAGTAGTAGCCGCAGCAGTGCAAAAGAACGCAAGTCAACGCGAGGACCGCCCGAGATGGAATTCAGCGTAAAAAGATCAGACTTACTCGACGAGCTCAATCTGACGCAAGGAGTCGTCGAACGCAAATCGACCATTCCTATTTTGTCCAATCTCTTGGTCGAAGCGAAAGGCAGCCGCCTCACCATCACCGCGACGGATCTCGAGCTTAGTATTCGAACGTCCTGCGAAGCGAAGGTTAAGCGGGAAGGCGCGGGCACCATTCCGGCTAAAAAACTATTCGAGCTGATGCGTCTGCTGCCGGAAGGCGAAGTAAAGTTCAAACTCCTGGAAAATCATTGGGTGCAAGTTACCGCCGATCGAAAAAACTACAAACTCGTTGGCATGTCGAAAGACAATTTTCCGGCCCTCCCGCCTTTTCCGCATCCGTTGGTGAAAATTCCAGCCGCGCTTCTTGCGGAAGTCATAGCCAAGACAACCTTCGCGATTTCGATGGAAGAATCGCGGTACACGCTGAACGGCGCCTTGTTAGTCCTGAAGCCGAATTCGATTACGATGGTTGCCACCGACGGGCACCGGCTGGCCATGGTGGAAAAAGATCATAAGTTTGAAAACTTCTCCAGCGAGACGCGCGTTCTGGTTCCCAAGAAAGCCATGACCGAACTCCAGCGCCTTGCCGCTGACTCTGGCGACAATGCCGCAGTGGAATTCGCGCAGGACGAAAGCCACCTATTCTTCCAATTCGGAGGACGCCTGCTTACTTCGCGCAAGCTAACCGGGCAATTCCCGAATTACGAAGCGGTGCTTCCACGGGACGCAAACAAGACCGTGGCGATCGATCGTAGCGAGTTGCAGGATGCGCTTCGGCGGGTCTCGCAATTAGCGGACCAGCGCTCGCATGCCGTGAAATTTATGCTCTCGAAAGAAGGCCTGGAAATTTCAGCCTCGAGCCCAGAATACGGCGAAGCCAAGGAAGTAATCGAAAAGGAATTCAAAGGAGACACCATCGCCATCGGTTTCAACGCGCAATATCTTCTCGATTTCCTGGCCGCTGCGGCAGATGGACCGATCAGCTTTGAGTTAAAAGACGAACAGTCCGCCGGCCAGTTGCGCCCGCTCGCCGACGAGGCCACCCGCTACCGTTATGTCGTGATGCCCATGCGCATTTGACGTTCGCTCGCAGATCAACCGGAGCTTTCTGGAGGTTCGATCCTGCGCTGCAAAAGCTCCAAATACCTAAGATATTTACACGATTTCTGCCTTTTATTTCCGCATCTGTTCAGCGCTCAAAACCCGCCTAACCTTTCCCATATGTGATTGATCCAATTGGGCTTATTGTTCGCTGTGGCCTCACAATCACCTTGTGGAAATCGCTGTTTTCCAGTACAATTTTGATGTTCTGGATTCCTCCTGAACGGCACTGTGTCTGACCCGAAATAGCTCAAGTTTTCTTGCTCGCGCCAGGGCAAGTGGGCAGTTCGGTGTTGGGCGAAATCAAAAGCTTCGCCGCGTCTCCCGGGAATTCTCCGAACGGGACGGGATGAAGTTGCAACCCTTCGAGTCTCGCAAGCGCAAACGCGCCTTGGAAATATCCAAGCCGGCAATTTACCGGGTGCTGAGGCCAATGGGCAAGGCAAGTGTCGAGCCGTCCGTGCGACCGCCTTCCCGTGTTTTACCAAGAACTTAAGAAAATTGCGTTCATTCAAGGAAGGTCTGAGGAGACGCACGATCCATGGCTGAAAAAGAAAGTTCAGGCGCCAAAGGTCATAAGTACGACGCTACATCCATCAAAGTGCTGGGCGGAATCGAAGCGGTTCGCAAACGCCCGGCCATGTACATCGGATCTACCGGTGAGCTCGGCCTGCATCATCTTGTCTGGGAAGTTGCGGACAACTCCGTGGACGAAGCAATGGCCGGCTTCTGTGACGAAATAAATGTTTCCGTGCATGACGACAACAGCGTCACTGTAATTGACAACGGCCGCGGCATTCCCGTGGACATGCATGCAACCGAAAAGAAACCGGCTGCGGAAGTCGTTATGACCGTCCTTCACGCTGGTGGAAAATTCGATAGCGACACGTATAAGGTTTCGGGCGGATTGCACGGCGTGGGCGTCTCGGTGGTCAATGCGCTCTCGGACTGGCTCGATCTGGAGATCTGGCGCGACGGGGAGGTGTGGGAGCAGTCCTATGAAAAAGGCGTGCCCACATCCAAGTTGAAAGCTTCCGGCAAGACGCGAAAAACCGGAACCAAAATCACGTTTCACGCTGACCCTGAAATTTTCGCGAACACGGTGTACAGCTACGACACGCTTTCACAACGTCTTCGCGAACTTGCCTTTCTCAACAAAGGGCTGAAAATCACGCTGGAAGATGAGCGCACCAACAAGAAAGCGGAATTCCGCTTCACCGGCGGAATCGCCGAGTTTGTGAAGCACCTGAACCGCGGAAAACAGACTCTGCACGATTCGCCGATTTATATGGAAGGCAAGCGCGAGCAAGTCGATATCGAGATCGCGCTGCAATATAACGACAGCTACGCAGAGAACATTTTTTCCTTCGCGAACACCATCAACACGGTTGACGGCGGATCTCATCTTTCCGGCTTTCGCTCAGCGCTCACGCGCACGATCAACTATTACGCGAATTCGGCGGGAATGCTGAAAGAGCAGAAGGACGAAGTTTCGATCAATGGCGACGACGTTCGCGAAGGTCTTGTCGCCGTTGTTTCCGTAAAGCTTCCGCAGCCGCAATTCGAAGGGCAGACTAAAGGCAAACTCAACAGTGACATCAAGGGCCTGGTCGAATCGCTGGTCAACGAAAGGCTAGGCGAGTATTTCGATAAGCATTCCTCCATCGCCCGAAAAATTATCGGCAAGTGTATCGACGCAGCGCGGGCCCGCGAAGCTGCGCGCAAAGCCCGCGAGCTTACCCGGCGCAAGTCCGCCCTCGATTCCAGCGGCCTTCCCGGAAAGCTTTCCGATTGCCAGGAACGCGATCCCGCTCGCTGCGAACTCTTCCTAGTCGAGGGTGAATCGGCGGGCGGTTCCGCAAAGGGCGGGCGCGACCGCCGTTATCAGGCCATCTTGCCGCTCAAAGGCAAGATTCTGAATGTGGAGAAAGCGCGCTACGACAAAATGTTGGGCCACGAAGAAATTCGTTGCATCATCACGGCTCTTGGCACCGGAATCGGCAAGGATGATTTCGACGCCAACAAGCTGCGCTATCACAAAGTGATCCTGATGACCGACGCGGACGTGGATGGCAGCCATATTCGCACGCTGTTGCTCACCTTTTTCTTCCGCCACATGCGTGAGCTGATCGACCGCGGCCACATTTACATCGCGCAACCGCCGCTCTATCGCGTCAAGCGCGGCAAGATGGACCGCTACATTCGCGACGAGAGCGAATTCGCTCGCGAGCTGATGAAGCGCGCGACAGAAGAGCACGAAGTGAAATCGAAAGGCGGGAAATCGCTCGAAGGCAACGACCTCACACAATTCCTTCTGAATATTCAAGAATACGACCAGATGGCCGCGAAGTTGGGCCGCCGCTTGCGTGAGCCTAAACTCGTTGAATTGCTGGCCGGCAGCGAACTGGAAAAGAAGACTGATTTTGCCGACAAGAAAAAGCTTCAGGAACTGGTGAAAGCTATCGAGAAAGCCAAGCTGGAGCTGGAGGCCAAGTTTGTTTTTGACGAAGAGCACAGCTTGCACGAGCTAGTTCTGAAAAATGGCGGAGAGCGCCGCGTGAATTGGGCTCTGGCGGCCACGCCTGAATACAAACGCATGCGCTCGCTGCATCAGCAAATTGCGGTGCACGATCGTCCGCCGTTTACCGTCGGGCACAATGGGGACAAAGTCGTTAAGGACGATGCAACCGGCCTGCTGCATTACGTTCTCGAGGACGCCAAAAAACAATTCACCATCACACGCTTTAAAGGCCTGGGCGAAATGAACCCCGAGCAGCTTTGGGAAACCACCATGAACGCCGAGACGCGTACGCTTCTGAAAGTGCGTCTGGAAGACGCGGTCGCCGCCGAGGACATTTTCTCCACGCTGATGGGTGAGAACGTCGAGCAGCGCCGCAAATTTATCGAGGACAACGCCTTGGACGTCGTCAATCTCGACATTTAAGAAAGCTGAATTAAGCCGCTAGCGATGATGTATCAACTGACATGGAAGATTTTGCCGGGGCTGCGGGGAATGAGCTGCTCCGGATTCAGCGCGACGGAGACAACCTCGCCAAACAACGAGCAAGGCGTGGCATTTGAATGTTCGAACGAAACTGAATGCGACTCCCTTCTGCGAGAATTAGAGGCACACTTTGCGCCGCAGCGCTTTTCGAACAACGCCTCGGCATTCGAGACGGTGAAGACTTACGTAATCGAACGAGCGGCGAGAAGAACGCAATCTTAGACTGAGCGATCACAGATACGGAGAGACAAGTGGCCGACGAAATAGACAAGTCAATCATTACACCGGTAGACATTGAATCGGAGATGAAGAAGTCGTATCTCGATTACGCCATGAGCGTGATCATCGGCCGTGCGCTGCCGGATGTGCGCGACGGATTGAAGCCGGTTCACCGAAGAATTCTGTTCGGCATGTACGAGCTGGGGCTTACGTCCACAAAGGCCTATCGCAAGTGCGCAAAAATCGTCGGCGAAGTGCTCGGTAAATTCCATCCGCATGGTGACACGCCTGTTTACGACGCGCTGGTGCGTCTGGCGCAGGATTTCAACATGCGTTACCCGCTGGTGGACGGCCAGGGGAACTTCGGCTCCGTCGATGGTGATCCGCCGGCGGCGATGCGGTATACCGAAGCGCGTCTTTCGAAAGTCGCGGAAGAAATGTTAGCGGACATCGAAAAGGAAACGGTCGATTTCGTTCCGAACTTCGATGAAAGCGAACACGAGCCCGTCGTTCTTCCGACCAGAATCCCTAACTTGCTGGTCAATGGATCAAGCGGCATCGCCGTCGGCATGGCGACGAATATTCCGCCGCACAACCTGAAGGAAACGATCGAAGCCGCCATCCTGCTGATCGAAGAGCCCGAAACCAATCTGAAAAAAGTGATGAAGCTGATCCCTGGCCCGGATTTTCCGACCGGCGGCTACATCTACGGCCGTGAAGGAATCGAGCAGGCTTACAAGACCGGCCGCGGCTCATTCCAGGTACGCGCGAAGGTTGCCATTGAGCAGCGTGGCAAGGATCGTCAGGACATCGTCATCACCGAGCTTCCTTACCAGGTGAACAAAGCGCGCCTCATCGGGCACATTGCCGAGTTAATTCAGAACAAGAAGCTCGAAGGCATCGCCGACATTCGCGACGAGAGCGACCGCGACGGCATGCGCATCGTCATCGAAATTAAGCGAGACGAAGAGCCGCAAATTATTCTGGCCCATCTCTTCAAACACACGCAGATGCAGGAATCGTTTGGCATGATTCTACTGGCGATCGTAGGCGGGCAGCCGCGCGAGCTTGGCTTGGTCGAGCTGCTCCAACTATTCATTGCACATCGCGTCGATGTAGTTCGCCGCCGCACGCAGTATGAATTGCGAAAAGCCGAAGAGCGCGAGCACATTTTACTTGGTTATCAAATCGCGCTCGATTATCTGGACGAAGTGATCCGGGTCATCCGAGGTTCTTCTAGCCGCGCCAATGCCCGCGAAAATCTCTTTAATTTCTTTGCGAATAAATCCATTTCAATCTCGGAAGGCGGGAAAGCCAAGAGTATTGCCGGAGTAAAGCTCAGCAATAAGAAATATGGCCTGGCCACCGAGGTGGTAGGTCTCAGCTATCCGCAAATCGACGCCATCCTCGAATTGCAGTTGCATCGCCTTACCAAGCTTTCGATTGACGACATTCTGAATGAGCTGAAACAGATTCGCGAACAAATCGCGGAGTTGCGCGAGATTCTAGCCAGCGAGAAGAAACTGAAAGCGGTAATCGTTGCCGAGCTGCGCGAGATCGCGAAATCCTACGGCGACGAACGGCGCACGCAGATCGTTGACCGCGTGGAAGAAATCAAGCTCGAAGACCTGATCAAAGACGAAGAGATGGCCATTACCGTTAGCCACGCGGGCTACATCAAACGTACCTCGGTGGATGTTTATCGCCACCAGTCGCGCGGCGGGAAGGGACGCATCGGCGCGAAAACCCGCGAAGATGACTTCGTCGAGCACTTCTTCGTCGCTTCGGCGCACAGTTACATTTTGCTATTCACCTCGAAAGGCCGTATTTATTGGCTGAAAGTCTACGAAATTCCGGAAGCTGCGGCCGCCACGCGCGGAAAAGCGATCGGCACCCTCGTACGGCTGCAGGAGAACGAAAAGCTTACGGCCGTGGTTCCCGCGCGAAACCTGGAAGAGGCGGACCGCTACGTCTTCCTGGCCACGCGCAATGGCACAGTGAAGAAAACTGCGATCGCTGAATTTTCGAACCCGCGTCCATCTGGGATTATCGCCATCAACCTCGACGCCGGTGATGAACTAATCGGCGCGAAGCTCACCGACGGCAAGCAGATGATTTTCCTTGCCAGTCACGACGGCCAGGCAATCCTTTTCCGCGAAACCGAAGTTCGTTCGATGGGACGCGCCGCGGGCGGCGTGAACGGCATGGATCTGGCTAAAGGTGATTTTGTGGTTAGCATGGACGCGGCGCAGCCGGACTTCGTCATCATTCAAAAGGAATACAAAAAGGACACGCAGAATCTTGACGAGCTCGAAAGCGACCAGATTCGCGAATCGCTTACTTCGCTGATGCTTACCGTATCGGAAAAAGGTTATGGCAAGCGCACTCCGCTCGCCGAGTACCGGGTCACATCGCGCGGCGGCAAGGGCGTGATCAACCTGAAGTCCACCGATCGCAACGGCCCGGTCGTCGCTGCACTTCAAGTGCGCGAAGATTCCGACGTGATGATCATCACCGGGCAAGGCAAAGTGATCCGCGTTCATTCAGGCGAGATCCGCGAAGCAGGCCGCTCGACGCAAGGCGTGCGCTTGTTGCGCCTCGAAGAAGGCGACCGCATTGCCGCCGCCGCTTCGATCCTCGAAGAAGAGGAAGCCGCCGCTAGTGCATCCGCCGAGCCCGAAAAGAAGTAGAGTTACGCACGGTCTGGCCCGCAAGGTCGACTACGACCTCGCGCGAAGTTCGTGGCTACTGCAACGTTGGATAAATTATGACGGCGGTGCGATGTAGTAGCCCGGCCGTGTGCGGACGGTAATTCCAGGACGATCGATTTCCACTTTAATCTCGTGATAGCCCGTAGGGTTATCGCCCGCGGGACGGTAGCCGAGTGTGTATTGCGCGTGAAGTTCTCCGCCGATTTCATCCATCGCTTTTTGAATCGAGCGATCCTTCATGGTATTCACGTGCAGCCCGCCGGTCGCTTTGCTGGCAATATCAAGTGAATTTGCGCCGATCGCATTCTTCCCAGTTTTGACGAGCCAAACAGCGAGCGCCAAGAGATCGATATTTCCTTGCATGGCTGCTTCGTTGTCGGGTGTTTGCGCCACCCCCGGCGGCAGCGGAACGGGATATGTTCCGGGCGGACCCATCTGCGGTCCTTGATACGGATTTGGCTTTGCACGCAGGTCAGCCATCGCGGTGCTCAAACTGATGGTGTAAATGGTCACGTTGGCGAGCTGCGCCTGCCGCAACACTTCCCCGAGTTTGCTCTCGCTACCGGAATCTTGCGCTTCGCCGACCACCACTAGAATCCGCCGACGCAGCACTGGCCGCTTCTCGAGCAAAGAAATTCCGCTCGACATCGCGTCGTACAGGCGCGATTGATCCACTCCGATTCGCAAGTGGTTGATCGTATTTTGAACGCCGTCCGTGTCTGTGGTGAATTTTTGAAGGTATTCTACGGTGCTGTCGAAACTGATCACCGCCGCTTCGGCCGTTTGTCCCATCACCGTTTCAGTGAAGATGATTCCAGTCTGGCGCACCGCTGGAAGCATGGGCTCGATATGCGAGCTCGTTTCGATCGCCAGCACGATGGACAAGGGATCGCCGCCCAGGTCGAAGTGCTCGATCTTTTGCCGCACGCCATTGTCGTAGACGCGGAAATTATCCTTGGAAAGATCGAGGATCATTTCACCCGAGTGGTTCGTCACCGTCACCGGCGCAATCACTTCGTTCACGCGCACACGGATAGCGTGTTTCTGCTGCTCCGCCGTGGGCATTTTCTCCGGGATCGCTCCGGGCTTTTGCTGTAGCGGACCAGCAGGAGCCTGGCTCCAAGCCGGGCCGCAGGCTGCCAACAGCATGAGCGATCCAAGAAAACCCGCTAACCAACGAACCAAACTCCCTGTCACGAATGTTTTCAACTGTCGCATTGAGTTCAGTCTATCTGATTCGCAGGAACCGAGCGGCGTTGCTTGCAGTGTAATAGCGCTCAGCGCGATGACTGGCTTTTCGCTAAGACGTTCTCCTAGAATGAATGGTCACGCTTATATGAAGGAGAGAACATGAGTCGCCGCAGTCCTCGGCCCCAGCCCAAGCTAGCCTACGAGGACCCGAAGTTCATGGAAAGCCTGGTGGCCCGGCCCCTTCGCATTCTGACGGAGTACATCGATCCGCTGAACCGCCTGCGCCGCGCAAACGTAAGCGACACGATTGTGATGTTCGGTTCGGCTCGAATCCAGGCCCGGGATCGCGCTCTGGTGCACCTGAAAGAAGTGAAGCGCAATGCCCGGGGCAGGCGCACGCCTGAATGGCGCCAAAAAGTCAGCGCCGCGCGATCATTGGTTTCCATGTCGCGCTATTACGAAGAAGCGCGCGAGCTCGCTCGTCGACTAACGATGTGGTCCATGACGCTGGGCGACAGGCCGCGACGGTTCGTGGTTTGCTCCGGAGGCGGCCCTGGAATCATGGAAGCGGCCAACCGAGGTGCATTCGAAGCAGGCGGCCCCTCGATCGGACTTAGCATTCAGCTTCCCCACGAACAAGAATCGAACCGCTATATCACGCCGGAACTGAATTTCCTGTTTCACTATTTTTTCATGCGCAAGCTTTGGTTCGCGCAAATGGCTAAAGCGCTGATTATTTTTCCGGGCGGATTCGGCACCATGGACGAACTCTGGGAAATGCTGACTCTTCTGCAAACCGATAAGCTTTCTTCGCATCATCTGATTCTGATCTACGGTAGGAAATACTGGGACAAAGTCATTGACTGGCGGCATATGGTACGCACCGGTACTATTAACGAACGCGAATTCAAGCTTCTGCAATTTGCCGATGACGTGGACGAAGCATTCGATCACATTCGCAAGGATTTGGAAGCTCATCATCTCGAACTGGAATCCGATTCTTACACCGAACCTAGGCGCCGGATGTGAGCTGCGCCTAAGCGCCCGAACGCTCAAGGTTATCGGGAGAAAACTCAGCAAAACAAAAAAGGGAAGGAGCCCAGGACTCCTTCCCCTTTCTTTTCCGGCGCAAGAATCCGCCGATTTCAAATCTTAGTTGTTCGAGTACGGCTCGGTGGCGAAGACGGCCTGGAAGCGCCGCTTTTCATCCTGATCGTGCAGCATTACGACCGGAACAACGCGCAGTGAATGCTTGCAACTCCGACACGTGGTCGCCTCTCCCTGCAAATCCTGGATGAATCCATCGGTGAAGTGATAGGCTGCACGCGGCCGCCGCGCTGCTTTGGTGCCCTGCGCACCGCACTGCGGGCAAGTAAACTCCACACGATCCTCCAAGGGGTCGCGGTTCAACGCCGCCCATCCCGTATATCGAACTCCTATAGTTTCCTTCAAGTCTTTGTCCATAAAGGCTCTCCCTAAAATAAATATTACGAATGGTTAGACGCGTCTGGAGCCAAAAGCGATTCATCTCTGTTCCAATTTTTGTAAGTCACTGAAATCTATTGTTCTTACCGCCAATAAGTCTTGCTCTCTCCTTCCATTTGGCCTGGATCAGGCACCAAAGTCCCGTAGCGGTGTCTATCTTTATCAGAGAAGCGCGACGCGCCGCCCTGTAGGAAAGACCTTCGGCGTCCCGGGCACTTTGTGCTGAAGACTTAATTCTTCTTGTCCGAGCTTGGCGGAGGAGTGTGCCATGAGACAGCGCGATGGTTTTTCACAATGCTTAGTCGACGGTGACGAGCAAGAGTTGGGTTCAGCGAAATTGCTTCGCCAAAAAGCGCTGCTGGTTTCTATCATTCTCGAAGCTGCGCTGGTAGCCGCGCTGCTCATCTGGCCGCTCATCACCCAAGGCCTGCCGCCACAGCAATTCTTAATCACACCGGCGCCGCCTTATCATGGTGGATCAAGCTCGCCACCTAAAGCGTCACCCGGCGCTCCTGCTCGTCCCGCTCAAAGTTCAACCACGACACACCAAGTGACGTTCCAACCGGCGCATTTTCCAGAACACGCGCAGATAGCAACCTCCGAGGAAGCTCCTGCGATCGGTTCTGGTTTTGGTTCAGGCAACCTGCCGGGCTCCGGCTTCGGAGACGGCGAAGAAACCATTGCGGGAGGGGGCGAATTGAATATGCGCCCGGTTCTCCCGCAATTGAATCCCAAGCCAGAAAAGCCGCGACCGATGAGCGAAGGAGTGATGGAAGCGGCCCTGCTTAACAAAGTTCAGCCGCAATATCCAGCGGCTGCTCGGCTGATGCACATCGCCGGAACGGTTCGCCTGCAAGCCATCATTGCAAAGGACGGCCGAGTAGGCGATGTCGAGGTCCTCAGCGGTAATCCAATTCTGGTGCAGGCGGCTTTGGCTGCGGTGCGCCAATGGCGTTACCGGCCCACCGAGCTAAATCACGAAATAGTCGAAGTGGAGACGGAGATCACTGTGAATTTCGTGCTGAATCAGAAGTAACAGCTGTGCGAGAGAACCCCAGGGCGCCTTGATTCCTTAAGGCGCCCTCGGATTCAAATGCCAAGACCGTAGCTAGAACTTGATGACAATACCGGTGGATACTCGCGCGTTATTTTGAGTGCCACCGAAGATGGTGGAGTGGATCCAATCTCCTTGGAAAACGCGCCAGTTTACCGGCCCGAAGATTTTCGCGTCTATGCCGCCTCCGACCGCGACCGCAAAGGAGTCATCAGAAATGCTGGCGACCCCGGGAATCGAAGAACTCGCGTGTACCCCTCCAAACAGGATATGTCCAAACGGCGAAACACGCGCCGGCCACGACACCTGCGGCCCGAACAAATAGTAAGTCGTGGCCGAGTGGGATCCGTAGTCACCCGAAAAATCGGCGACGGCGCCTAGCCAGGAGGCAAACTTGTATTGGCCGGAAGCTTCCCAACCGTTCTGATTGAATGATGGAGAATTGTCGACATGCAAAAAAGCGTAGCCGCCAAACAGCTCCACTTTGTCTGAATCCTGAGCATGCGCAGTCAGAGAAGTCAGAAAAATCATGCCGCATAAAATTGCTAGCCTTCGGAACATAGAAATTCCTCCTCAGAGTTTTTGAATTTAGGATCATCGCGGGCGGTAAATCTTGCCATCATATGCCCTGCCATCTCCCGGTTCCTCCAACTTGCCGCTGGGCCAGGGCTCAACTGCAGTGCTGGACTGGAGACAATACAGATGCCACGTACCTGACAGGGGTTACCTCTTGAGATTTACGATCAAGCGCTTTGGTTCCGGTATTTACTGTAGAGGCCGCGCGGGATTGCTTACAAGAGAGGCTCACCGGAATTTCTCGCGATTAAATCCCGCGTGGTGTCGCGCAATCGCACAATTTCTTGCCAATCATTTCCAGCGGCGCGGTTCGGGATTACAAGCGGGCCAAAGGTTAAAGTGATCCGTCCCGGTCGCGGCAATTTCGTTTTATCCCGCAGAATTTTCCTCGCGCCGCGCACCGATACCGGGCAGATCGGCCGCTGAGTATCAACAGCGGATTTGAAAGCGCCGAGCTGGAACGGGCGAATGCCCGTGGTTGCCGTAAAGGTTCCTTCGGGATAAATCACTACGGACTGGCCGCTCTCCAGCGCAGCATTCACCTGTTCTGCCTGTCGGATGCGCGCTTGCGGATCGCTGCGGTCAAAACAGAATTGGCCACTACGCCGAGCGATGGTGCGAAAGAGTGGCATATCGCGAACCTCGCCTTTAACCACGAATCGAACATCCGGCGGAAGAAACGCAAGAGTGACCAAAATATCCAGATAGCTCGAATGATTTGGCGCAAAAATCCAGGCGCCGGATGTTTTGCGTTGATCCAGGATCTCCTGACCTGCGACGCGCACCGGCACTCCCGCGAGCTTCAACATTAGCCGCGTGCCTTTGTGCGTGAACCAAGCCGCGCGCTTCCGTTTCCGAGTCATCGCGACCACCGCCCATAAGGGAAACAAAAGAACGGCGAAGACCGCCATCGCGTACATGCCATAAAGAAGTTCGAGTACGTACCGGGATCCTTGTTTCGCCCAGCTCCAAGCACGTGGTCCGGAGCCGCTTGCTGCCAGTCCGGCAATCTGCATCCATGTCGGCCGCTGGCGTTTCCCTAACTTTCCCTCGAGGAAAAGCCGCCGCGTCTCGCTGCGGCGCAACTTACCGCTAGAAGTTTTCGGGATCGATTGCGGCGGAAGCAGCTTCACCAAATCCGGAGGCATCCCCAGCGCGTCGTTCACTGCGCGCGTGATCTCCGCTTCGATGCGCTTCGCGGCTCCCATATCGCGAACTTCTGCCGTAACGATTAGGCGCTCACTTCCGGTGTGTTCATCGGGCGCGCCAAACGCGACAATGCAGCCGGTTCGCACTCCTTGGATGCGTCCGGCAATTTCCTCCGCTTCGTGTGGATACAGATTGCGTCCCGCCTTGATGATGATGTCTTTCGCGCGCCCGGTTATATAAATCTCGCCGTCCGCCCAGTAAGCTAGGTCGCCGGAATCGAGCCAGTCACCGTCGCGCATCAGCTCCTGGGTCGCCGTGGGGTTGCGGTAGTAACCGCTGGTCGCCCCAGTGCCGCGAAACCACAAACGTCCTTCCGCGCGCTCTCCGAGATCGACACCTTTATCATCCACAATGCGGACTTGCACGCCGGGCACAGGCTTGCCGGCGTTCACAAATTCGAGAGCCATCGCATCGTCGGCTTTGGCAGGAGTCGCCCGGCCAACGGATTCGAAGGGTGCGCGTTCGATGCGATCCGCTTTGTACCCGGAGCCGAGCGGTGGCACCGATACCGCGAGAGTGGCTTCGGCAAGCCCATACACTGGCAGAAGCGCTTCGCGGCGGAAGCCGTACGGCGCAAAACGAGTAGCGAACCTCTCGAGCGTTTCGGCGCGTACCGGCTCGGCACCGTTGGTGGCCGCGCGCCACGAGCTCAGGTCCAACCCCTGCAAATCTTTTTCCGGAATCTTCCGAACACAAAGCTCATAGGCGAAGTTCGGCGCAGGACTGATCGTTCCTCGATGCTTATGAATGGTCCAGAGCCAGCGATCCGGCCGGCTCAAAAAAGCGAGCGGCGACATAACCACCAAGGGTATCGCGGTGAAGAGCGGTACGAACCAAGCGCCGATCAATCCCATATCGTGGTAAAGCGGCAGCCAGCTCACCGCGACGTCTTCCGGTTTTATTTCAATTCCAGACACAATCGAGCGAATATTGGAGAGCAGATTAGCATGCGTCAGGATCACGCCTTTCGGATCACCTGTCGATCCAGAGGTGTATTGCAAAAACGCAATGTCACTAGCGCGGGCGTGATGCACGAGGTTCTCTATCGGCCGCCATTGTGTCGAAGCAGGGGCCACTTGCGGCGCGTGCTTGGCCAGCCCGCTTGACAGGCTCTGGGCGTTCAGCACCTCGCACAATGTGGGAACGCTGGGCTTCAGGAGGCGCGCTAGTCCTTCTGCTTGGCGCCACGTAATCAGAAATCGAGCTTCCGCGTTGCGCAGGATAGCCGACTGCCGGGTGGCATATTCCGCGATGCGGTCCGCGCGGAAGGGTGGATAGATTGGCACCGGAATCCCGCCGGCAAGCAAGATGCCCGCAAATGTCCAGAAAAACTCAGCGCAAGTGGGAAGCATGATCGAAACGGTGTGACCCGGCTCAAGTCCGCGCCGCAACAATGCGGCGGCGACCGTGGAGGCGCGTTCGTAAAGCTCGCCGAATGTGATCGTGCGCGGCTCATCGTTTTCTTCGTAGAGATGAATGTGCGCGCGAGCAGGTTCACCGCGCCCGCGCAGGCGCAAAATCTCGGTCAAGGTTTCTGCAGCGCGAATTTGTTGCTCGAGATCGGCGCGAACGGCAGGCGAACAGACCGGCGCTGCCACAGCCGACGTTCCCGGATGCATCATCGACCTTGAACGGGACAAGCCGGTGCCATGGGCGGCCCCGGATTCCTCTCGCAGTACGGCTTCCACCAAATTTTCAACCGTGTCGGCTTCCGCAACCACGCGATCCGGCAAACGGACGCCGCAAGCGTCGCCTAAGCGCAGCATGAGCTCCACTCGTTCGAGGCTACCGAGACCAAGTTCGCGTTCGAGATGCGCCGCGGTGCCGCGCGCCGTCAACTCCTCCAGCCCTCGTTCGCCGCCTAACTCCACCAGGAGTTGACGTACTATCTCGAGCGTCTGCGCACCGACGGTGGCCTTGCGATCGATTTTCGTTCCTGTGGCGCCCATAGAACGGCTGACCGAAAGCACTAAAGGTTTGTTAACGAATCAAAGTTAAAGGCTGGGCGGTCTCAGGTCCTACCTAAAGACCGCTCGGACGAAATACGCGATGAACAAATCAGTTGCTGTGGCGGAGCGTATCACCCACGCGGCGCGTGGGCAATCCCCAACGGCGAAGCGAAACCACCGCGAAGCGCATGGAAGGTACGAAGGTACCGGAACTAATTGAACCCTTCGGACTATCGACCCCTGCGACGCTTGCAGCCACAATGACTATGCATTCGAGGCTTAACACCCTTGGATGTCTGCACCTCCATCACCCCATGCCCACGAGCGGCCGGCACCCCCACCGGCCGCTCCCCTTTTTTATTGGCACTGACCCCAAGTCATCCGTATGCACCCATTCCATCCGCGAAAACTTTGATTGGTTGGATTCGTTCTTGACTTCCAGCGCACGCAGTTCTATAGAATGCCGCATATCGGGGCTCTCTAGGCTCGAGGCAAACCAGGACTGCAGTGCATTGAAACATGACTCTCGGTTTGTTCCTCCAACGTGGCGCCAGCACCCACGGCCTGCACATCCTGAGGGCAAGTGGTCATGAACGGGGGTGGGGTGTGAGATTACTTCGAGCATTCTTTCTAATCGCGATTTGCCTCGTTGCTTGTGCGGTTCTGGCTAATCCTGTGTGGGGCCAAACGAACGCTTCGCTCCGCGGCACGGTCACCGACCAATCCGGGGGCGTCGTGGTCGGCGCAAAAATCACGCTGACCAATACCGGCACGGGAATCTCCCGCAATACCACTACCGGCAATGACGGATCGTATCTGTTCGATCTCGTTCAAGTGGGAAAATACAAGCTGACTGTCGGAGAAGTCCGGATTCGCCATCTTCGTGCAGGAAGGCATCGTTCTTGAACTAAATCAGAACGGTCGCGCGGACGTGCTCGTTGAAGGTCGGCCAAGCAGCCCAGACGGTGGAAGTGACCGCCAACGTCGCACAAGTGGATACCACAAGCGCCGTACTCGGAAAGGTCGAGAACGCACGGATGATTAACGATCTGCCGCTAGTCGATCGCGACACCTTGCAACTCTGGCTTGCTCCAGGCGGGCGTTTTTCCGGCCGGACGATGACGACTCCTCGGGCAATCCGTTTTCCGGTAAGCGGGCAGCGATCCGAATCGCTCACGTTTCTCCTGGACGGCGGAGACAATACGAGTTTTCTCGGCAACAACATCGTGGTTAGCCCCAATCCGGACGCCGTCCAGGAATTCAAGATCCTGACGAATAATTACGACGCGCAATACGGACGGTCTTCCGGCGGAATCGTCAACCAGATTACGAAATCGGGAACGAACGATTTTCACGGCGACGCATTTGAGTTCTTGCGAAATAACATCTTTAACTCGCGGAACTACTTCTACACCAACTCGAACAATGCCCCGCCATTCAAACGCAACGTGTTTGGTGGAACATTCGGCGGGCCCATTAAGAAGGACAAGACGTTCTTCTTCCTTGCGTACCAGGGAGCCCGGCGAAATGAAACGGTTATCGGTTCCAACACGTCGGTGTTGACCGACGCGGAAAGAACCGGGAACTTCAGCGCAGACAATTTCCAACTTTTTAATCCGGTCACCGGTCTTCCCTACTTCAACAATCAAGTTCCGGTGAATCCGATTATCGCGAACTATATAAAAAACTACCTGCCTGAATCTCCGACCGGCGTGTACGCTCCTGCCGGACTGGGAATAACGGATGACGATCAGGGCGTTTTGCACATTGACCACAACTTCAGTCCTCACGATACTCTATCATTCGTCTATATCATCGACGACCTGCGCCAGGACTTGCCGCAAAGCTTCAACGGACCCGGGCTTGTGCCTACCTTCGAAATGTCATTTGTGCGAACTCAAGTTGGCAGCCTATCGTGGACACACACATTTAATCCCACGCTCTTGAACGAGTTCCGCGTAAGCGCAAACCGTGACTCCGAGCACGACTCCATTCCTACCGACAAAACAACTCCTGCCCAACTCGGTTTTACGAACGTCACTCCCGATGACCCGAGAGGCGCAGCGCCCCCGGCAATTTTTACTCCGGACTTCAACCTGGGCCCTTCGGTTCAAGGGCCGACCACATTCGGACTCAACAGTTTCCGGTTTAACGACAACATTACTTGGACCCACGGAAAGCATGAATGGAAATTCGGCGGCGATATTGCCATAGTGCAGAACAACTTCGACTACGACTATTACAATAATGGCGGTTTCGATTTCGGCGATTATGCGGCCTTTACCGGGGATCCGCTCGCCGATTTTGTAGGCGGTTTTTGGGACAACTATTACCAGGCTTCAAACGCCCAATATAACATCCGCACGAAGGCTTTCTCCGTCTTCGCCCAGGATACCTGGAAGGTCCGGCCCCGTCTGACTTTGAATTACGGCCTTCGTTGGGAGTACTACACGCCGCAAACCGATACACACAACAACATCCTGGGATATTTTCCTGGAAAACAATCCGTGGTATTTCCAGATGCACCCCCGAATATTTTATATCCCGGTGACCCTGGGACCCCCAACAGAGCTCTGGTCTACCCCGACTATAAGAACTTTGCACCGCGCTTCGGCTTCGCCTGGGATATGTTCGGAAATGCCAAACTCGTGATGCGCGGAGGCGGAGGCATCTTTTACGATTTAGAAGATGGCGCCCTAAATTTGCAGTTCGGTGGTGAGCCGCCCTTTGGCGCTCAACCGAACCCGTATCCCACGAGCTACACGGGGTTCGCAGGCAACGCCGTGTCGGACCCCTGGAGCTTTATCACCTATTCCACCGGCATTCCTACACCGAACCCGTTTCCGTTTGCAGCCCAGGGTTTGGTGGGAACGTTCCTGGTTCCCAAGATCGGCTATGGCTACACGACCTATCCTCATTTCCGGACACCGTACTCGGAAAATTTTAATTACGGCTTTGAGTGGCAGGCGACCAAAGACACCATGGTGGAAGCCGTTTACGTCGCGAGTTTGGGAAGGAGACTGATCAGCACCGCCGAAACAAATTTCCCGCTTCCGTCGGTAATGCAGCAGCAACTGGCCAACTTCGGCGCGACCAACCCTGACTGCGCGCGGCCGTTAGCTGCCTGTCAAGAGCCGGGAGGTACACCTGTGACCGGACCCAACGCCGATCCCAATGCTTTTCCGACCGGTGCAACGCAACTGCTGACCAACTTAGGGAACGGCCTCTCGGATAGCCACCAACTTCAGGTCACGGTCGACAAAAGGCTTAGCAAAAGCTTTGCCTTCCGGGCTGCCTACACGCTAGCGAAGACCATCGACTTGACCTCCGGTTTCCGCTCGCGGTCGGCGGAGTACACCGACCCTTTGGACTACCGGCTCGACCGGTCTGTTGCAGATTTTGACACGCCGCAGCGTTTCGTCCTGAGCGGAATTTGGGAGCTTCCGTTTGACCGGCCTATCCACTCCGATGGATTGCTGAAGAAAATCGCGAAAGGCTGGCAGGCGAATGGAATCTTCAGCCTGCAAAAGGGTTTTCCCTACACCCTTTATTCCGATGGAAATTCCAGCCAGCAGAACAATCTTTTGGATCGGCCGAACAAAATCGGCCCAGTCCCACGCGTGAATCCTAAGAACGTAAATAATACCTTTACGAGCGATTGCCTGAACGGGACTTCCAGTGGAAATTTCTGGATCAATCCGACGAATCTGGTTTGCAGTCCCTGCCCTGATTCAGATCCCAACTGCTTGCTGCCGGGGGACGTCGGCGTGCCACTCTTTACATTCGGCACCCTGCCCCGGAACTCTCTGCGTGGACCAGGAATCAATAACTGGGATATTTCCTTCTTCAAAAACACTCCCTTTGGTGAATCGAAATCCCTTCAGTTCCGGGCGGAGTTTTTCAATGCTTTCAATCACACGCAATTTGCCAACCCCTATAACTTCGGTTTCACGAGTACATTTGGGCAGGTAGTTTCGACGCGCGAGGCCGCCAGAATTATTCAGTTCGGGCTGAAATTCTACTTTTAAAGCGCCGGCCCGCAATTTTGGGAAAACGGATCGGAGGTTGCTGCGAAGATAGTGCCGCTTCTGTCAGTCGGGAGAACAGCGCGGAGAGATCAGCGGCGCCAGCCCATGGGACGATAGCTCGCCAGCGGGCCAGAACGCGTCCTGAAACGCGGTGTCAGCGGCGGTGAGACTTTGTGTAGCGGCGCCCCACAACTGCTGCAGGAATCGCGAGGCGCGTCTTCAACTGCGCAGCCAGCGGCCTCGCGCGGCACATTCCGGATTCAAACATTGCACGGTCGAGCCTGGAAGTTGCATTTTTCCTCTTGGCGCATGAAACGGGCTTGCGGCTGAAAAGGAGGCACATAACCGTTGCGCCCTGAAAAAAATACACGTCCCCGTAAAACTGGCGGGATTGTGCGCCGTTGTCCCTAGTGTGTCAAGAAAATTGTACACAATTACTAGTGGCCCACTTCCCAAGGAGTTGAAGCAATTGCGAGGTGAAAACCTTTTGCTCTTGCAGAATTGCACTTAAAGAAACCACTTTCACCAACTAGTTGGGAGTGGCGGCCGGTGCGCTCTTTGTCAGTTTGGCCTGCAGTTCGTCCACTTTTTTTTGCGCCTCGGCTATTTCGCTTTGCAACGCGGCGATTTGACTTTGTTCGGCCTTGAGCTGCGCGGCCCCCGCCTTATCGTTTCGATATTCCGGTTTGCTCAAATACATTTGTTCGTCCAGGCCATATTTCCGCTGTGCGATGTCGAGATCGGTCTTTAGGCTTTGCAGATGCTCTTTGGCATCGGCCAGCTCGGCATTGATGGCGGCAGGATTCTCCGGGACAGCCCGTTGCGCGGCCCCACCAGCAGGGGTTTCACCGCTGGGTGTCGAGGCCGGTCCCAACGCGCCGGAAGTTTCCCCCACGACGCTTACTCCGTCGGTCTTCGGTAGATTGTCGTCGTTCCACACATGTGTGGATTTCGCTTGATCTTTTTTCTGATCGCGCGCGCGCCGCGCTGCGTCGGCTAGCGAGGTGTCGACGGGTTGCTGTGTTGCTTGCTGATTCGTCTGCTGACCTGCGGCAAGCCCTGAAGCCAAAATCAGCGTTAGCCCAATTCCCCATCGTGCGATTTTCATAGTCCTTCTCCCCGACGGCAGGTCGCCAAGGGTTTATCCTAGCCGCTCTCGGAGCATCCTGCTCGTTGGCCTTCAGCAGCGCACCCAAAGAGGCACCCTGGCCTTTCAGACAGCAATACTGGCGCAGATTCCGCCTCCCAATGATCCAACCCTAGCCCGGTGAAAGGAAACTTGCGTGTGAGCATCCTACTAGCCATACTCGCGGTTATATCGTGCGATCAATGTCATCGAACAGGGAGCAGAAAATTGGCGAACTGCGGGCTTAAGGCGAGTTCAGTTTTTCTTTTGATGGTGGGTCTTGCGATGCTCTCCAAATCCGGCTCTGGCCGCTCACCAGCTCCCGCCGCCTCCTAATCTCACCCGCTTACAAGAGCAGTCGCTATCTTCCAGCAGCCCGCAATCCTCTTCGCTAGCCGCCACACAACAGTCCACGGAAAAAAAGGTATCGGCGTACACGCTCCCTCCTGAAACCTACAGGAAAGCGCGCGAGTTAAGCCAAATTCATTTTCGGATGGCCCTGATCGACTTCGCGTACGGGCTTTTCGTTCTGTGGCTCATTCTGCAACTTAAGCTGGCGCCAAAATATCGCGACTGGGCCCAGGGACTCTCCTCCAGGCGTTTCGGACATCTCCTATTTGTCCCGCTATTCTTTGTGACGCTCGGCATCTTAAGCCTGCCTACGGAAATTTATGAAAACTGGGTCGAGCGAAAATTCGGGATTTCCGTTCAAAGCTGGGGCTCCTGGGCCTGGGATTGGACCAAGGGTGAATTCCTTGGAATCGTTTTGGGTGTTGTGCTGGTCGCGATTCTTTACGCGGTAATTCGGAACAGTCCGCGCCGGTGGTGGTTTAATTTCTGGCTGGTTTCCCTGCCCATTGCCGTCATCCTTGTTTTTCTCCAGCCGCTAGTCGTGGATCCCATGTTCCACGAATTCGAGCCGCTTTCTCAGAAAGACCCAGCCCTCGTCGCGAGCCTGGAACAGATGGTTCAGCGGACCGGACAAAACATTCCGCCGGAGCGTATGTTCTGGATGGGAGCCGGCGAAAAAACGACAGGGCTCAATGCTTACGTCACCGGCCTCGGCGCTTCTAAACGCATCGTAGTTTGGGACACCACCATCGCTAAGATGACCGCGCCGCAAATCGTCTTCGTAGCCGGGCATGAAATGGGTCACTACGTTCTGGAACACATCTGGAAAGGGTTGGCGTTTGCCGCCGTCATACTTTTCGCTCTTTTCTATCTGGGCTACCGAACAGTCGAGTGGGTTCTCGCCCGCTGGGGCGGCAGCTGGGGAATCCAAGGCTTGGACGATTGGGCTTCGCTGCCCGTGCTTTTGCTTCTACTATCGATTTTCGCCTTCATCGCCAACCCAATCACTAGCGCGTTCAGCCGTTATATCGAACATCAGGCAGACCAGTACGGCTTGGAGGTTACTCACCGCCTGACGCCGGACTCGGGACAAACCGCAGCGCAGTCGTTTCAGGTTCTGGGCGAGGTCGATCTTTCCGATCCGGAACCAAATCCGATCAACGTATTCCTGTTTTATTCTCATCCACCCATTCCCGACCGAATCCAGTTCGCACTTACTTACAATCCGTGGGCGGATGGCGGATCGGGCGAATTCGTAAAATGATGCTTGGTCGAGTCGTGAACAACGCTATCTTCGCGCGTCGATTCTCATACGGATTCCGTTCCGCGGGCGGAGCGTCACGAGCGGGTCGGGCACAATCTTCTGGCTAGGCGCCAAACGAAACTGGAATTTCTGCGCGATCGTCGCCATCACCAGCACCACTTCCATCAGCGCAAAATTCTGGCCAATGCACCGTCGCGGCCCGTCGCCAAACGGAAAATATGCGCCGGCAGGCAACCGGTCTTCCAGGCCGTCCAGCCACCGCTCGGGCAGAAAGGCATCCGGGTCGCTGAAGAAACGCGCATCGTGGTGTGTCACCCATTGCGAAAGTATGATCGTCGATCCGACAGGGAAATCGTACCCGCCGATCGTGCATGGTGCAATCGAAGTGCGCGCCATAACGTAGGCGGGCGGATATAGCCGCAGAACTTCGTTCACCACACCGCGCAAATATGGCAATCGCGCGAGGTCCGCGATGGTAGGCGAACGGCCTGCGAGAACGTCCCGAAGTTCTTCATGCAGCCGCGTTTCGGCCGCCGGGTTTTTACTGAGCTGATGCCAAGCCCAGGAAAGTGTCAGTGCCGTAGTTTCGTGACCGGCCATGAACAAGGTCATGATTTCATCGCGAAGTTGCTTCGGCGTCATTTGGCTTCCGTCTTCGTCCATGGCCGCCATTAGCAACGAAAGCAAATCCTTGGGCTCGTTTGCATTTCCGAGTTTTTTGCGTTCGGCGATAATCCGGTACACCAGCGAATCCAGAAATTGAATTTCGCGCCCGGCCCTGCGACTGGAAGGCGTGGGCCATTTTTCTGGCAGCTTGAAAGGCGAACGCGCTCGTCGCAGTGAATACCGCATCAGAAATTCCAGCGAGCGCGCCACTTGCCGGGCTTCTCCGGGCAGCGTGGTGCCGAACAGCGTCCGCACGGCGATCTCCAGAGTAAGCGCCATCATTTCTTGCGCCAGGTCGCGCTCCTCGCTGTCACGCCACCTGAGGGTATGCGCCTCGGCGCTTTCCACCATCGTCGCGGCGTATTCATTGATTCGGTTGCGCTGAAACGCAGGCTGGGCCAACCGGCGCTGGCGCCGCCAGAAATCTCCTTCGCTGATCAGCAATCCTTCACCCAGCAAACGGCCGGTCACATCTTTGGTGAGCTTGCTTTTGTGGAACTTATTTTGTTGGATGATCGTCACTTGCGCGATGTAGTCCGGGTGATTTAGCAGAATGCGGCTGTCGGATACGATAGGGATTCTGACGATGTCGCCGTACTCGCGGGCGAGTCGTTGCAGTGTCCCAAGCGGGTCGTGCAACAGCTGCAGCGCCATCCCCACGAGCGGCAGTCCTTGCGGCCCTGGCGGTACTCGGTTTCCGTTAGTAGACATTTTTTCTGGCACAGCGATCTCCTAGCATCTGCCCGCCCTCCTTTTGGTGCTCTACGAATCTTGCAGCGTTGGCGCTGGTCTGGGAATCAGATGAGTGAGGCGTGAGATACGATGCTCCAACGAAGTGCGCGTTGGTGGTTTCGCCGTGTTTAGGTAACATTACGCCTACCGAGAGGAGTTCCGTGGAAATCGAGCAGCCGGAATGGCTGGAACAAATTGAAGGCATCCTCGAGACGCTGAATGAAGGCGTGATTATTGCGGACGATTGTCCTCAAATTATCTTCGCCAATGCAAATTTCGAAGAAATGACCGGCATTCCGCGCAGCAATTTTATGGGGTCGAACTTCGATAAATTTTTCACTTCGGAAGAAGCCGAAGAGCTCATGCAACATCGAGATCGAGGTTTGCGAGCCGGCCATAATCGGTTCGAATTCGTATTGCCGCGCCACGACGGTAGCCGCCTTCCCGTAATCGTTAGCGCGCGGTCCATTGAAGATCCGGACGGCCGCCGTTTTGCAATCATCACGTTCACCGATATCTCCGATCAGAAGTTCGCCGAAGAAAAGCTCCGCACCGCGAATAAGTTGCTGGAGGAGCGCCAAAAAGAAATTGAAGAAGACCTCGCGCTCGCAGCGCGCGTGCAACAAAGCCTTGCTCCGAAATCAATCGTCTGGGGAAACGTGCATGTGGAAACGTATTACCATCCCGTGCGAACGATTGGCGGCGATTTTGGTTTGGTGAACGCGCTCGACAACGAGCGCTTGAATTTGCTCGTTTGCGATGTCTCCGGCCACGGCATCGGCTCGGCTCTGGTGGCCAACCGCATCTATGCTGAGACGATGACTCAACTGCGCAACGGAGCGCCACTGGCGACCATGCTTCGCCAGCTTAATTATTTCGTCATGCACAATATTGGGACCTCCATTTTCTTTTTTACCGTCGCTGCCGCGCAACTGGACCGCGGTGGCCGCAGGTTGCTATTTGCCGGAGCCGGTCACCCTCCGGCCATGATCGCTCATCCGGGAGCGGAACCCCGCCTGCTCGAGTCGCGCAGCATGGTCCTGGGTGCGCTGCCCGATGCGGTCGGGGAGGAAGCCACCCTCGATGTAGACCTCCAAGCCGGCGACCGCATCGTGCTTTATACCGACGGAATTACGGACGTCTTCGACTCGCACGGCGAAATGCTGGGAGTGGAGGGCGTGCAGAAAATCGTGCGCGAAACGTCAAATCTTCCGTTCAAGGAAATGAAGGGCGGCATCCTCGAGCGCGTCGCTGAGTGGAGAGATGGGCCGGCGACCGACGATGTTTCGCTCGTGCTCGTGGAGGTCTAGATTCATCCAATTCTAGATGGCCAATCTTGAATTCTTCCGCGATTTCACCGCTCCGCCCAAGGAAATCTTCGTATTTTTTGTTCCACAGCGTATGGGCCTTTGGTACGGCGTCGAAATGAAGAGCTGTTTTGAAGTACAGGGTGGAGCGCCGGATTTTGCCGTCGGGCAAAAAGTGCGCATCCGCGGCCGGCTGGGCAAACGCGAAGTAACTTTGACCGTCGTCATCACTGCGTATCAGTGGGAAAGCCTGCTCGAATGGCAGTTTCAGGATTCTTACGGCGTACGAGGAAAGCAGCGCTGGGAACTTCAGCCGTCTGGAATTACGACGAGGCTAACCATGCGCGATCGGTACGAAATGCCCGGCCGTGTCGGCAGAATGGTCGATCAGCTTTTCACGCGTCACGGAGTTGCGGCGCGCGACCGCTCCTGGCTTGACCGCCTTCAACGCCTTACCGAGCGTCGCTGATAATTCAAACTCCCACCACGCGCAAAAACCTCTTCTTGCCCACTCGCAGAGCCAGCAGGTCACCGGGATTCAATACCACCGTCCATTTCACGTCTTTCTGGATCTGACCGTTCACTTCCACGGCACCCTGTTTGATCAGCCGCTCCGCGTCGGTTCTTGAACTGGCCAGTTGCGTCTCAACCAGAACGCTGAACAACGGCCGCGTACCCCATGCCAGTTTCATTTCCGGCAAGTCCGTCGGCGCTTTTCGGTCCCGATAGACTAAGCGAAATTCATCGCCGGCTTCCTGGGCGGCTTCTTCGCCGTGAAACCCCGCCACAATCGTGTGAGCGAGCTGCATCTTTGCATCCATCGGATGCAGAACGCCCATGCTGACTTCCTCGCCAAGCCGTACAATCACTGGTGAAGGGAAATCCGTGAGAAGCTGGTAGTAGGACCACATGAGCTTGTCTGAAATTGACATCACCTTCCCGAACATCTGGTCGGGGTCTTCTGTGATGCCGATATAGTTTCCCAGACTCTTCGACATCTTGCGCTCGCCGTCCAGGCCCACCAGGATCGGCATGGTTAGCACGACTTCTCCCGGCAGGCCGTATTCGCGCTGGATGTCCCGGTGCACCAGCAGATTGAATTTCTGTTCGGTGGCGCCAAGTTCCACGTCAGCCTGAAGAGCGACTGCATCGTAGGCAGTCAGCAGCGGGTAGAGCAGTTCGTGAACCGAAATTGGCAGGTTTTTGTCGAGGCGTGAGCGAAAGTCTTCCCTCTCGAGCATCCGAGCGAGACGGTACTTCCCGCACAGTTGAACGACTTCGGCGCTTGAAAGCTTGTCGAGCCACTCGCTGTTGTAGCGCACCTCCGTCTTCTTCCGGTCGAGGATCTTGAACACCTGTTCGAGATAAGTCTTGGCGTTTGCGTCCACATGCTCGCGAGCCAGCGGAGGCCGCGTTTCTGACTGGCCTGTGGGATCGCCGATCATCGCTGAAAAATCGCCGATAAGGAAAACCGCCGTATGGCCCATATCCTGAAATTGCTTGAGTTTGCGGAGCACCACGGTGTGGCCCAGGTGTATGTCCGGCGCCGTCGGGTCCACTCCGAGATACACGCGCAGCGGCTTTTGCTCTTTCGCGGACTTCTCCAGCTTGGCCTTTAGCTCATCGGCGCGAATAATCTCGGCCACACCTTTTTCAAGGTAGGAGATTTGTTCTTGGACCGGCCTGAATTGAGAAGCCACTATTTCTTCTCCGGCATTTTGTCAGTCGTAATTAACACGCGGCGGCCCTCGATGCGAAAGTTTCCCTCCAGTACAACGCGCACTGCCTCGGCGTAAATGCGGTGCTCTTCGCGTAGGATACGCTGAGCGAGCGTTTCCGGTGTGTCGCTGTCTTCAATCGGCACGCACGCTTGCAATACGATTGGTCCCGCATCCAGATTCTCATCCACAAAGTGCACGGTGCATCCGGAAAACTTCGCACCATGTTCCAGCGCCTGCCGCTGCGCCTCCAGCCCTGGAAACGCCGGCAGTAGCGACGGGTGGATGTTGAGAATGCGATTGCGAAACGCAGCCACGAATTGCGGAGAAAGCAGCCGCATGTAACCCGCCAGGCAAACCAGCTCCACGCGCTTTTCCTGCAGCGTCGCAATCACCAGTTTATCGTATGCCTCGCGATCGAGCCCTTTCGACGAAATCACCTGTGCTTCAATTCCCATCGCGCGTGCTCTTTCAATTCCTCGCGCGTCTTCGCGGTTGCTCAGAGCGATGACAATTTCGGCGTTAGGAATACGTCCATTTGCCGCGCCCTCCGCCAGCGCCTCAAAATTGGATCCGCGCCCTGAAAGCAGCACACCGATACGTGTCTTCATGTAGGCCCGAAATTAGCATAGTTAGCGCAGCGAACAAAACCGGCGGGAATTCGTCAAGGTGCAGATGATCTGGCGAGCCGTTCTTGCGCTAGAGGGCGAGAGTTCCGGAATAGTTCACTTTAGGCTTGCTGCGATTCGCGCGTTCGATGCGGCCGATCAAATAGAACTTCTCGCGGCGTCGCCTCAATTCTGTTTCCACGCGCGAAATATGCTTGGTTGGAACTACCAGGATCATCCCAATCCCCAGATTAAAAGTCTGCAGCAGCTCGTCGCGGTCGATTTTGCCCAGGCGCGCGAGGTAGCGAAAAATAGGAAGCACGGGCCATTGGTCGAGCTCGACGACTGCTTGAACCCCGGACGGAAGAGCGCGCGGCAAATTTCCAGTGATGCCTCCTCCAGTAATGTGGGCCATGGAGGAAACCCATCCTTTTGCGAGGACGTTCTTCAGCAGCGGCCAGTACGCGCGATGAGGCTTCAGAAGCTCTGCGCCGATTTTGTTTCCCACTTCCGGGACGTAGGTGTTCGGTCCCAGCTTCGCCGAACCGAAGACAAGTTTGCGAGCCAGAGAATATCCGTTCGTATGCAGTCCGCTGGAAGGCAGCGCCAGCAGCACATCGCCAGGTCGCACTCGGCGCGCTTCGAGCCGCTTTCCGCGTTCCACAGCGCCCACGATAAAGCCGGCCAGATCGTATTCGCCTGCTGCGTAAAAGCCTGGCATTTCAGCGGTTTCCCCGCCAATCAAAGCGCAGCCTGCTTTCCTGGCTGCGCGGCTCATGCCGTCGATCACCTGCTCAATCACCCGTGGATCCATCTTTCCCATCGCGAGATAGTCGAGGAAGAATAGCGGTTCGGCGCCCTGCGTCAGAATATCGTTAACGCAATGATTCAAAATGTCCGCGCCGACGGTGGAATGAATTCCCGTGGCGAATGCAATTTTCAGCTTAGTGCCCACTCCGTCGGCGCTGGCCACCAGAATCGGATCGCGCCAGCGTTGGCGATCAAGCTGAAAAAGCGCTCCGAATCCTCCCACCGGAGCTAGAACGCCGCGGCGAAACGTTTTTCCCGCCATGGCGGCAATGCGCCGCTTCACTGCCTCGGCGGCCGCAATGTTTACCCCTGCATCGGAATAGCGCATGAGAAAGGTTTGCTTCCTGAAGGCGGTAAGTCGATCTAAAAAACGTGAAACAAACGTCTCCAGCGCACTTCGCTCGGATGGATGATGGCGTTGAGGTATGTTTCAAACCGCTCGCCGACGTGCCCCGGCTCCCAGACCTCCTCCGGGGCGTCAATGGACATGTAAATCATCAGCGGCGTGCCGATAATATTTTCGCGCGGAACGAAGCCCCAGTAGCGGCTGTCGTAGGAGTTTTCGCGGTTGTCGCCCATCATGAAGTAATCACCGGCAGGAACCTTGTACGGCCCGCGGTTTTCCGTAGGGTTGGGCGGGTCCGGGCGATACGGCTCGGCTAGAGCGTTTCCGTTGATATAAACAACGCCTTTCTTGATTTCGATGGTGTCCCCGGGCAATCCAATCGTGCGCTTGATGAAATCGGGAAAGCCCTGCTCGGGCAGCGGCGCGCGGAAAACGATAATCTGCTGCCGTTTGGGATTGCGCCACAAAGGCTCATGAATATTTGTAAACGGGATTCCCGCGTCGTAACCGATGCGCGATACGATCAGATGATCGCCAATCAAGACGGTGTTTTCCATTGAACCGCTGGGAATCACGCGCGCTTGAACCAGGGTTCCTTCGATGAAGAGAAAAGCCAGAATAACCCAGAACCATGACATCACTTCATGCCAGATGCGGTCGCCCGTCGTAACCCGTTCGATTTTTTCTTCCCGGACTTTCTCCGGGAAAACAGCTTCCGTATCTACGTCAGCTTTCACAATGAGCCTCCACTTCCCGTTGCAGCAAACTGCATGGCTTCTTCTGCCTCAGCTTTCGCGATGAGCTTCCACTTCGAGTTGCACCAGCTCGGTCGGATAGCTACCGGTGTAGCACGACGTGCAAAATTTGCCCTCGGTATCCCCCACAGCTGCGCGCAGAGATTTGAGCGAAAGATAACCGAGCGAATCCGCGCCAAGAAATTGCCGAATTTCCTCCACGGAATTATTCGCGCCGATCAGCTCTTCGCGACGCGGCGTGTCTACGCCGTAATAACAGGGCGAAACTGTCGGCGGACAGCTGATGCGCACATGCACTTCGGTTGCGCCGGCTTCGCGCACCAGCCGCACAATCTTCCTGCTGGTTGTACCGCGCACAATGGAGTCGTCCACCAGAATCACGCGCTTTCCCTCTAGCATTCGACGGATGGGATTCAGTTTTAGCTTCACCCCGAAATCACGAATCGCCTGCTGGGGCTCGATGAACGTGCGGCCGATATAGTGGTTGCGAATCAATCCCATACGAAACGGAATGCCCGATTCCGCGGCGTACCCGATCGCAGCCGGCACTCCGGAATCCGGCACCGGCGTCACCAGATCCGCTTCCACTGGATGCTCCTGCGCCAGCAGACGGCCCAGGCGTTCGCGGCTTTCGTTTACCGGTCTGCCGAAAACTACGCTATCCGGCCGCGAAAAATAAACGTGCTCGAAAATGCAATATTGACGCGGCTTTTCGGGAGCGAAGCGGATCGATTCAAGTCCGCTGCGCGAAATACGCGCCATCTCTCCCGGTTCCACTTCGCGCACGTATTCAGCGTCAATCAAATCCAGCGCACAAGTTTCCGACGCAGCCACCCAGGCTCCATTCAGCCGGCCGAGGCACAGGGGACGGAAGCCCCGCGGATCGCGAATCGCGTAGATTTCATCGCGGGTGAGCAGCAGCAGCGAATAAGCGCCTTCCACCTGGCTGAGTGCGTCGGCAATCGCTCCAGAAAGATTTCTGGCGGAGCTGCGCGCAATCAAATGAACGATGACTTCAGTGTCGCTCGTGCTCTGAAAGATGGAACCGCGATGCTCGAGCCTGCGCCGCACTTCCAGAGCATTCGTCAAATTCCCGTTGTGTCCAAGCGCCAGCTTTCCCTTATTGCAATCGATCACCACGGGTTGCGCGTTCATCAGCGATGTATCGCCGGCCGTAGAATAACGCGTGTGGCCGATGGCTGCGTCGCCAGGGAGCTTCGCAATCACACTCGGTGTGAAAATATCCTGCACGTGGCCGAGACTCTTGTGCACATGGACGTTCACGCCATCCGTAGAAGCAATGCCGGCAGATTCCTGTCCGCGGTGTTGCAGTGCGTAGAGCCCCAAGTAGGTCAATTTCGCGGCCTCAGGATGCCCAAAAATCCCGAAGACGCCGCAATGATCGTGAAAATGATCGTCGTCGATTTGTATCAAGCGATTCATGCCCGTGTTGCGCGCGCCTCAATCGCGCTCTCGATACAGCCCGCCCAGATTTTCCGGAACGAATGGATGTCCCCGTGGACTACCGGCGTGCCGTTATATTGGATGCGAAATTCCCCGCGTGAGACCGTACCGATTGGCTGAACATTGACGTTATATTGTGCCGCAACCGCACGGACGCTAGCAAGCGAACTGGCCGCAACTGATACCACAACGCGGGCGCCGCTCTCGCCAAATAGCAGATGTTCGCCAGGTTCATTCCCTATCTCCGCGTTGATGGCGATCTCGGCCGATAACCCTTCAGCATGGAAGCAGGATTCCGCCAGCGTAACAGCGAGTCCCCCATCGCTCACATCATGGGCAGAGAGGAGCACTTTCCCACTGGCGAGCTTGACCAAGGCGTCCATGAGCTGCTTCTCAGCGTCTAGGTCGATCTCAGGGGGCGACCCGGCGACAACTCCTCGGACCGTCTTTGCATATTCGCTCGACGAAAACTCCACGTCCGGCGCGCCGACAGCATTTGTCCCATCTGCTCTCCCCTCCAGCAACAGGATCAAGTCTCCCTGGTTGCGAAAAGTCGAGCCAATCGCGCATTCCGCATCTTCCAGCACGCCAAGGACACCCAGAATCGGTGTGGGATAAATCGGCTTCCCGAGCGTTTCGTTATAGAAACTCACATTCCCGCCAGTCATGGGAACGTCGAGCGTGCGACAGGCTTCGGAAATTCCGTCAATCGTTTCAGAGAATTGCCACATCACTTCGGGTTTCTCGGGATTGCCGAAATTCAGGCAATTGGTCGCGGCAATCGGACGCGCGCCGGTGCAGGCCACGTTGCGCGCGGCTTCCGCCACCGCATGCATGGCTCCGAGTCGCGGTGAGAGAAAGCTCCAGCGGCCGTTGCCGTCGGTAGAAAGCGCGAGCCCCCGTTTGGTTTCCTTCAGCCGCAGGACGGCGGCGTCTCCCGAGCCGGGGCCGAAGCGAGTGTTGGTTCGCACCATGGAGTCGTACTGCTCGGTAATCCAGTATTTCGACGCGATTGTCGGCGAAGCGAGCAACCTCCGGAAATTTTCTGTGAGATCAGTGCCTTCCGGTGCAAATTCGAAGAGGCGGGGCGGCGCGCTCGGAGCAGCGCTTTGCGGCGCCGCGACCGGTCTGTTGTACTGGGGCCCTTCTTTGGCAATCGCGTGCGCAGGAACTTCCGCCGCTAAGCGTCCATGATCGAGGATGCGAAGTTTGCCATCCGCGGTTACTTGGCCGACTTCGACCGCGTCCAATCCCCATTTGTGAAAAACTTCGAAAACTTGGCGTTCGCGTCCACGCTCAGCCACCAACAGCATGCGCTCCTGCGATTCACTCAGCATGATTTCGTACGGAGTCATTCCGGTTTCGCGCTGTGGCACGCGCGCCAGATCAATTTCGATTCCAGTGCCGCCGCGCGAAGCCATCTCCGAACTGGAACTGGTAAGCCCCGCAGCGCCCATATCTTGGATCGCCACTACTGCTCCGGTGCGCATGGCTTCCAGGCAAGCTTCAAGCAGCAGCTTTTCCAGGAAAGGATCGCCGACCTGTACATTGGGCCGCTTTTGCTGCGATTCTTCGCTGAACTCCGCGGAAGCCAGCAGCGATGCGCCGTGAATGCCGTCGCGCCCTGTTTTCGCGCCAACGTAAATCACGGGGTTTCCTTCGCCGCGCGCCCGCGCAAAAAACAGGTCTTCACGCCTAGCGATGCCGAGCGCCAACGCGTTTACCAAGGGGTTATTCGAGTAGCACGGCTCAAAGGCCACTTCTCCGCCGACGGTGGGAACGCCGAAGCAATTTCCATAAAATCCGATGCCGCGAATCACGCCGTCCAGGATGCGCCGATTGCGCGCGATTTCTTCAGGTGTTGCGTTGCCCGCCGCGGGGCCAGCCGTGATGGGTCCGAAGCGCAATGAATCCAGCACTGCAATCGGCCGTGCGCCCATGGTGAAAATATCGCGCAGGATCCCGCCCACACCGGTGGCAGCGCCCTGAAAGGGTTCCACGAAACTGGGGTGATTGTGCGATTCGATCTTAAAGACGACGCAGAGACCGTCGCCGATGTCTACGACACCGGCGTTCTCTCCCGGACCTTGCACCACGTGGGTGCCTTGCGTTGGAAGCCGTTTCAGATGCACGCGGCTGGATTTGTAAGAGCAATGTTCGCTCCACATCACGCTGAAGATCCCCAGTTCGGTGAAATTCGGATCGCGGCCCAAAATTTTCTGAATGCGCGCGTATTCTTCAGGCGTGAGGCCGTGCTCGGCGGCGACTTGTGGCGTAACTTTGGTTTCCGTATCGATCATTCTTTGTCCGTCGGCTTGATAAGGCTGCGGAAAAGGCTATTTTTGACTATGAAAGTGTCCCAGTAAATTAAAATTCGAGCAAGAGATTGAAATGGAAGACCGCGGGCGAAGGCGCGCAATTATGCGGAAACCGATTCGCGTCTGGTTAGACTCGCGACCATCGAGCGGAAAATGGCCAAACCATCCGCCGAACCAAGCGGTGATTCGACCGCTCGTTCAGGATGTGGCATCAGACCGATCACATTGCGCTCGCGGTTGCAGATTCCGGCAATGGCGTGAAGCGAACCGTTGGGATTCGCCATGAGATCATCGGGCGCCGCGGTTTCGCCGTTCGGCGTCACATAGCGGAAAACCACCTGCTGGTTGCGTTCGATTTCGGCAAGCGTCGCGGCATCGCAAAAATAATTTCCGTCCATATGAGCGATGGGAATTTCCAGAACTTGTCCCGGCTGGGCGGCGCAGGTAAAAGGTGTGTCGGTGTTTTCCACTCGAATGTGGACCTGGCGGCAAAGGAACCGCAGGTGTTTGTTGCGCGTCATCGCTCCCGGCAAAAGACCAGCCTCCAACAGAATTTGAAAGCCGTTGCAGATTCCCAGGACCAGGCCGCCGGAACGCGCGAACCGATCCACCGCTTTCATCACCGGAGAGAAACGCGCAATAGCGCCGGTGCGCAGATAATCGCCAAAGGCAAACCCGCCCGGAACGATGATGGCGTCCAGGCCGGAAATATTTTCGGATTGGTGCCAGACAAATTCAACCGGCCGGCCGATGACGGAGCCAATGGCATGATAAGCGTCGTGGTCGCAATTCGAACCCGGGAATTGGACTACGCCGAACTTCATAGAACGATTTTAGCACATTCACATTTAGGATGTGCCGCTCATGAACCGCACTCGCTTCCGTACCCAGAGTCATCCGTGGCGATCGGCATAACGAGTTGGCGACAGGCTCTCACTCCAGTCATCGGTCGAACTCCTTGGGTTTGAGACTATTGGTAGAGGCCATTGAATCCTCGAAATCCGAACACCTTAGGGGAATTGCAAATGAACGGAGACATAAGATGCTGACCAGCTCGTTGCGCGTGATTCTAATGTTATGCGCGTTCGGACTTGGGCCGATGGGCTACGCCAAAGCGCAATCGCGTGCGCGTACTTCCAAGCCTTGCATTCTGATTCAACAGACCAAGCCATCGATCGTGAAGTCGGATGATTCCGGAATTACTACCGAGCCTATTCTTATTACGATCAAGGCTGTCGGCCGGCCCGAAGATCTCCGAGATGGCCAGATCATCTACCTGGAAGATTTGATGGAAAAGAGGTCTATTCCGGTCGGAGACCTGCACGCCGGAGTTCAAACCGTGACACTTCCTTCCGGGTTCCGAATGAATTCGTCCTCCGAGCTATTCGATCTGGAAATTGTCGGATCCAAGCTGACCAATGCGTACATCAGTGGCATGACGTTGAACAGCCCGAACTACGTTCCGCCGCCTAAGACAAGCCCGGCCGTGGCAAACTCGTCTTCGGGAACCGCCTCGGATGAAATGGAGGAGTCGGACCAACCGATCGAGAGAATTGAGCCTGGCGTCGATAGGCAGGAAGCGGAGTCCATACTGCAATTTGGTCGCGATGATGTCGGAATCACTTCCAGCGACAGCATAATAAAAGAGACCAGCGGCGACGAGACGCAAAATCCTCCTCAGACTTTGACGCTACGGGGAGTGAATTTCAAGGACGGGATGCTAGTTAGGTTTAGCACCAAAAAAGGTGGTCAACCGGTCGAGGCCAGTTCTCCTTTGACTCACACCAAAGTTCTGGCCACGCTCAAAAAGCCTTCCGGCTACACGCCCAACAATCCCTCGGCCCTGATGAGCAGCCTGGTGATAGTGCCGCCGACCATCACTCACAGCGTGGAGTCAGCGTTCGCCATCCGCGCTGCGAATGCTGAAAGCGCCGACGATTGTAAGTAGCGGGGGAAAATCCTGCGCTCATCCAGGTTTTCCTGCGAGGGGGCAACTATCGGCGGCGTTTTGTCTTGGTCCGACGTTTTGGCCGCGAGCGAGAAGCACGACGCTTCGAAGACTTGGGCTTTTTGGCTTGCGCCAATTCTTTGCGGCGCGCAGCGGCCCATCCGGGCTTGTTAGCCTGGCGCCCGCGAGCGATGGCGAGGGCGTCTGCGGGTACATTTTCAGTGATGGTCGACCCGGCAGCCACATACGCACCGCGCCCTATGCGGACAGGAGCCACCAGGGCGGTATCGCTGCCGATGAAGACTCCTTCACCGATCGTCGTGGGGTGTTTCGCGAAGCCATCGTAGTTACAGGTGATTGTGCCCGCTCCAATGTTCGAATCGCGGCCGATGGTCGCATCGCCGATGTAGCTTAGATGCGGCACTTTGGCGCCTTCCTGCACGACCGACTTCTTAATCTCGACGAATCCTCCGACGTGCGCGCCTTTGCGGATGTCCGAGCCAGGGCGCAAACGAGAAAACGGCCCGATCTTAGCTTCCGGCCATACGCGGCAAGAATCGAGAACAGAGTGCGCCGCGATCACAACATCGTCATCTACACGAGAATCGACCAGAATGCTGCCCGTTTGGATTACGCAGCGCACGCCAATACGCGTCTTGCCTAGAAGTTGAACTCCCGGTTCGACGAGCGTGTCGGGGCCGGCGGTAACTTCAGGATCGATCACAACCGTTTCCGGCAGGTAAATCGTCACGCCAGATTCCATCAATTCCGCGGTCTTTCGAGCACGGAAAATGCGGTCCACGTCAGCCAAGGCAGCGCGGGTGTTGCAGCCGAGAATTTCCTGGGGATGGGGGGCAATGTAAGCCAGGACACGTTCGTTGTTTTGGCGAAGTAGTCCGATCACGTCAGTGAGGTAGAGTTCCCGATGGGCATTGTCCGGGCGCAGGGAGTTCAAACAGGGCCATAATTTTGCGAGCGTGAAGCAGTAAATGCTGGAATTGACTTCGCGAATAGCGCGCTGCTCCGGCGTGCAGCTGTTTTCCTCCACAATCGCTTGCACCCGGCCTTCGGAATCGCGCAGAACTCGGCCGTAATCGGTGGGATCATCAAGCTCAGCGGTGAGGATTGTCGCGGCGGCCTGGCCGCGGCGGTGCGTGTCAAGCAGCGCTGCAAGCGTTTCGGTGCGCAGAAGCGGAGCATCCCCCGGCACCACTAGCACAAGCTTCGCGCTTCTACGTATCGCGCGCCGCGCGACTTGCATCGCATGGCCAGTGCCACGCTGCGGCTGCTGCAAGACGGTTTGCGCCCCAAGGGGCGTTACAACCGCGCTAACCTCGTCCGCTTGATGCCCCACGACGACAAGCAGCTGCGCTGGTTTGAGGGGTTGGCAAGCGCGTACGCCGTGCTCAACGAGCGGAAGCCCACCTGCCCGATGCAGAACTTTGGCCAGCTCCGAACGCATGCGCGTTCCCTTACCAGCCGCTAACAGTACGATTGAGGTGTCTTTTGCGGTCATCTCACCGTGAAGACTGAACTTGAAAGAGCAGCCATTTCAGCCTCAGAAACCAAGGCCTGAGCTTCCGTAGTCTCGGTCCATAAACTGCGGTCGGCAAGAAGGCGGGTGACCAATTGCGTGTGCGATGCGTGACCGGCTTTATGCGCCACCACTCGCGCTTTCAGCGGACGACCGACTAGGGCCAAGTCCCCGATAAGATCCAGGGCTTTGTGGCGGCCAAATTCATCGGGAAAACGCAACGGCCCATTCAGTACGCTTTCGTTATCGAGCACGATGGCATTTTCCACCGAGCCGCCGCGAATCAAACCCATCGCCTGCATGCCCGGAAAATCCTTCATGAACCCGAACGTTCGAGCCGGAGCCAGTTCGCGGCTGAACGATTCGCGATCCACGATCATTTTCACTTCCTGCGGCCCCACCGCCGGGTGGTGATAATCCACAAAGCAATGAACCTGGAATTCTTCGGCCGGATAAATTCCGATGCGCCGGTCTCCGTCAGAAAACTCCAGAGGTTTGGTGACCCGTATGTAGCGCCGTCGCCGGCGAAGGGTGCGTGTCCCGGCGCGAGCCAGAAGATCGATGTAAGGTTGCGAGGAGCCATCCAAAATCGGTAGTTCCAGCGCGTCGAGTTCCACGTAGACATTGTCGATACCGCAGGAATACAGGGCCGCCAGGACATGTTCCACAGTGGAAAGCAGCACACCTTGTTTCATCAAGCTGGTGGCGTAACTCACCCGCGCTACGTTGCGAACGTGAGCTTCGATCTCGAAACCATCGAGATCTACACGGCGGAATACGATTCCGGTGTCAGCCGGAGCGGGGAGTAGTCGGACGCGGCTGCGAACAGCTGTGTGGAGACCCAGGCCGTCAATTTCGACCGGCCGCTGAATAGTGAGTTGGAAAGGCATGCGCTGGGCGTTAATTATACTAGCATTTCGGTAGCCTCTCGAATGTCATTTTACACTTTTGTAATCAACACGTTACGAAGCTATTGGATGGAGATTGTTTTCCCGTGTTGTAGATATACAACAAACGACATCGTCCCGGTGTGCCAGATTGGAACAGCACACGCCGCAAACTGGAAACCATTCTCGGGACAACACATACGATCATCGTAGATCTGTCAATTGCAGCTGAGGTTGTATCGAGCCATGGGGCCGCGTAGAATACAGCTCTCGAATTCAGGCAAATGGCTACTCCGTTCACCATATTGTCCAACAATGTCACTCCGGGGCCAGCGGCACATCCGCGCCCGTCCTGGCTGCGAGTGAAGTATTTTGGAGGAACGAATTACCAGGAACTGAAGCGGACGATGCGCATGCTCGACCTGCATACGGTATGCGAAAGTGCGCGCTGCCCCAATATGGGCGAATGCTGGGAACACCGAACTGCGACCTTCATGATTTTGGGCGACATTTGCACGCGGGCTTGCGGATTCTGCGCGGTGCCCAGCGGGAAGCCGCTGGGTCCTCCCGAGCAAGACGAGCCGGATCGCGTAGCTGAAGCTGTTGCGCGCATGGGATTAAGGTACGCGGTGGTGACTTCCGTAAACCGCGACGACCAGCCGGACGGCGGAGCGGCAATCTTCGCGCGCACCATAATGAAAATTCGGGAACGCGTCCCGGGATGCAGGGTAGAAGTGCTGATTCCGGATTTTCGAGGCGATTGGCAGGCGCTGGAAACCGTTCTGGCAGCGCGGCCGGATGTTTTGAACCACAACATGGAAACGGTGTCACGGCTGTATCGACGAGTGCGCAAAGGCGCGGTTTACGAGCGCTCGCTCGAGTTATTGCGCCGCGCCGGTCAATTTGCACCCGCGCTTACGGGTCAGATTCTGCCCGGCATCGCGACTAAAACCGGGATGATGTTAGGTCTCGGCGAAGCGCGGGAAGAAGTGTTGCAGGCAATGAGAGAGATTGCCGCGCAGGGAACGCACATCCTGACGCTGGGGCAATATTTGCAACCAACCGCAGAGCATTTGCCAATCGAACGGTACGTCCACCCGGATGAATTTGCGGAATACAAGCGGCTCGGCGAAGCGATGGGTTTTAAGCACGTCGAAGCAGGACCGCTGGTCCGCTCCTCCTATCACGCCTTCGAACAAGAAGAATCGGCACGCGTCTAAATGAATAAGGTCCCCCGGCTGCGGCTTCGACGATAGCCTCATGAACCCCTGGCGCGGCCTGCGAAGCCTTCCCCGCGAAATCTGGATTCTGTTTGCGACCACGTTGGTGAACCGTTGCGGGACCATGGTCCTGCCGTTTCTGGTGTTGTACTTGACGCGGGAGCTTGGGATTTCCGTGTCGCGCGCGGCGCTGGCGCTGACAGTGTACGGAATGGCCGCGCTGCTGACCATGCCCATCGCGGGCCGGTTGAGCGACCGTCTGGGTTCGCTGTTCGTGATGCGTTGTTCGCTTCTTCTTTCCGGCTTCGCGCTGTTCTTGTTTCCGCTGGCGCACCATTTTGGCGCGATTCTCGCGATCACTTTTGTATTCGCCATCCTGAACGAGTCCGTCAGGCCACCGAGCCTCGCGTTGGTTTCCGATCTGGTGAAGCCCAGTCAGCGCAAACAAGCATTCGCGCTTAGCCGTCTGGCGGTGAATCTTGGAATGAGCGTGGGTCCGGCCATCGGCGGAATCCTGGCGGTGTACTCATTCCGATTTTTGTTTCTCGTGGATGGCGCGACGTCAGTTCTGGCCGGATTGGTGCTTATCTTTGGGTGGCCCGGACCGCGGCGCACCAGGACGAGCGAGCTGCAGTGGGATGACGCCGAAGAGCTTGGACGCGAAATCGAGGCGGAAGGCCCAGGGTTGCTGGCCGCGCCACATCCTGCTGTGGACTTGCGCGCGTTCCGAAACTGGCGGATGCTTTATTTTCTCGCCGCGCTAATTCCCACCCAGCTCGTTTTCTTTCAATTGACTTCCACCGTGCCGGTTTTTCTGGTGCGTTATCTGCGGCTCCCGGAATCGTTTTTCGGTACGGTGTTCACCCTCAACACACTGATGATCGTTGCGCTGGAAGTTCCCCTGAACAATGCGACGTCTCATTGGACGCATCGGCGGACGCTCACGCTCGGCGCACTTCTCTATGCCATCGGTTTCGGCTCATTCGCATTGGCCAGAGGGGCGGCCGGAATTTTCGCTGCGGTGGCGGTGTGGACGTTCGGAGAAATGATTCTGATGCCCGGCAGCGCGGCCTATGCGTCAGAAATTGCGTCCGCGGGAAGACGCGGCGAATACATGGGCCTGTACACCATGTCGTTTAGCTTCGCATTTTCGGTGGGCCCCTGGCTGGGCGCGATGCTTCTGGAAAGACACGGTCCGCAGATGCTTTGGGGCGCGGCGTTCGTATCGGGGTGTCTCTCGACGCTGCTGATGAGCCAGGTTGGCGGGAAGGCGCGTCTCGCGCAGGACCCTCCGCGCTAGTGCGCTGAAGCCAGAAAGGCATTCGCGATTTCACGCGCGCGGGCGGCGCAGGTCGCACAGTTGGAACAAGCCGCACAATCGATGCAGTTCGATTCGGATTTGGATAGATTCAGCACAGTATGAAAATACTCGGCGGCTTTGTCATTGCGAGATAGTTCTGCGCTGAGGTTGCCCAGCAGCAGAAGGAAAATTGGATTGTCTGGATACTTGGCAAGGAGCGGCTCGGCGACAGTTATGGCTTGTTCGTACTTCTGATCGTACCTGCGAAGATTGGCAGCCAGATAAAATCGCGTATCAACTGATAGGAGCACACCGTGTTCCATGCCGATGGTCATCTGCCGTATGCCTTCTTGCTTGTTTCCACCGGGAATGCCCATGAAAAATCTGAGCATTTTTACCATGGACGAAAGAGAATCGACGTAGTAGTTGTAAAGGCCGAGCCCCGCGGTAGCATCCGCCATATCTGAATCGAGATCCAGTGCGCGCAGAAATTCAGCTCGCGCCGAAACGCCTGCGTGAGCTACTGGGCGATTTTCGCCACGCAAAGCAAGAAGCCGCGCTTTGAGCGCATAGCCGACTCCAACATACAGATGCATTTCGGCGGTTTCGGTCTTGGCGATTTGAGTTTGGGCGAGTTCGATCACCTTCTCGGCTAACGCGAGATAAGCTTGGTCTTCCGGCTTCTTTCCGCGCTTCCAGGCTTCCACCATCCCGTATTTTATTTCTGACGCGGAGCAGTAGGTCTTCCACCATTGTGCTTCGGCTTCGAGCACAAATCCTAGCGGGTGATCTGGTTGCGATAGCTGAAGCTTTTGCGCGATGGGGATAGCTGCGTCAGGATCGCCGTTATAGATTTGGTTGAAAGCTTGAATGGCTTCCGGAGGCAGTGTAAGGTCCCCCGCGCGAACAGGCTGGGGCAGGAGCGAAACGACAAAAAACATGGCCGTAAGCAAGCTTGGTGATGCTGTGACGCAGGCATTTTTCACTTTGCGCTCTCTGAAACAACCTACATCAGGAAGGATACGGACGCAAATGGCGGAAACTTGCTATGCTTTGCGGTCTTCCGTTTTTCGCAGGGGCCAGTCAAGAATAGACGGGACACCATGAATGAGCCGGAAAATCTAGACCGCGGGCTCGGGTTAATCGAAGCCACCTCCCTCAACATGACCTTTATGGTGGGAATCGGGCCGTTCATCGTGATCCCGTTCATCATCCGCGCGATGGGTGGGCCGCAATGCATCCTGGCCTGGGTCGTGGGCGCAGCGCTTGCGGCGGTAGATGGATGCGTATGGGCGGAGCTGGGCGCAGCAATGCCGCAGGCCGGCGGGAGTTACGTTTTTCTAAGGGAAGCTTACGGCGCAAATAGTTGGGGCCGCCTCTTGTCCTTTCTTTTCATCTGGCAGACGCTTTTCCAGGCGCCGCTTAGCATTTCGTCGGGTGCGTTGGGTTTCGCGGATTATTCGAAATATCTAACGGCAAAAGTTCCCCTCGTTACATCATGGTTGAACGCCCATGCAGGCCAAACTGGCGCAGCGATTGCGAGTTACAACCGGACTGTGGCGCTGTCGCTGATTGTGATTGCCGTGGTGCTGCTTTACCGGCGTATCACGACCATCGGTAAAATTTCAACGGTGCTTTGGGTGATCGTTCTAGGAACCATCCTGTGGCTGATCTACGGAGGCGCGACGCATTTTAACTCCAACAGATTATTTTCCTACCCTTCGGGAGCGTGGAGTTTTTCCTGGATTTTCTTCGCCGGGCTCGGTCATGCGTCGGTACAAACCGTGTACAGTTATCTGGGGTATTACAACGTCTGCAATTTGGGCGGTGAAATGAAGGATCCCGGGAAAAATATTCCGCGGGCGATTTTCTTTTCCATCTTCGGGATTGCGCTTCTCTATTTTCTGATGCAGAGCAGCATTCTGAGCGTCATTCCCTGGCAAGAGGCGCAGAATTCCGGTTACGTGGTTAGCTTGTTCGTGGAGCGGACGTTCGGGATGCATTGGGCTTGGTTCGCAACCGCTTTGATCCTGGTACTGGCGTTCGGCTCGATCTTTTCGGCCACGCTGGGATACTCGCGCGTGCCGTATGCAGCGGCGCTGGATGGAAATTTCTTCTCGGGTTTCGCACGGGTGCACCCGACGAAGCACTTTCCTCATATTTCGCTGCTCGCGCTGGGCGCGGCCTCGATCATCATCTGCTTGTTTTTCAACCTTTTCTCGGTAATCCGCGCCATCCTGGCCATGCGATGTCTCATCCAATTTGTTGGCCAAGCTGTTGGACTCCTGTTGCTTCATCGGCGATGGAAGGCGGAGCGCTGGCCTTTTCGGATGTGGCTGTATCCTGTTCCAGTTGTGCTAGCAATAGCGGGCTGGATTGCGATTTTTATTTCGACGGGTCCAACGCCGATGCTCGCTTCGCTTGTGGCGATGACGGCCGGTGTCCTGGTTTATCTCGGACGAGCGCGGTTATTGCGCCAATGGCCATTCCAGGAGGTTGTCGGATGAAGCGGTTGCAAGCTATTTGGCTGGCCATCGTTCTGACAGCCTGCGCGGGAATATTCGCTGCACCTCCGGGGGCCGCACAATCGCTCGCCGACACCATCGAGGCCATCAACAAATCGCGGGTTGCGACGCGAGTCCTTTTCGTAACCGCGCATCCTGATGACGAATGGTCAAGCCTGTTGACTTATCTTTCGCGCGGTCTCTACGCGGACGTGGGGCTACTGACGCTTACTCGCGGCCAAGGTGGACAGAACGCGATCGGCCCGGAGCAGGGCGGCGCGTTAGGAGTGATTCGCACGGAGGAATTGCTCGCGGCCGACAAGCATTATGGCGTGCATCAATTTTTCACGCGCGCACCGGATTTCGGTTTCTCAAAAAGCGCGGACCAGACCATCAAAATCTGGGACCAGATCGCGCTAGAAGACATGGTGCGAGTAATTCGGACGTATCGGCCACAAGTGGTGATCAATGGCTGGGGTGGCGTACATTCCGGACACGGGCAGCACCAGGCAAGCGGCCTACTCACGCCCCAAGCACTGGCCGCGGCCGCCGATCCAAAAGCGTTTCCTGAGCAAATCTCCGAAGGACTGGCCCCCTGGAAGGTGACCCTCGAGGTTCGGCTTGCGCGAGAAAAGTCAGATGATGCAGTAGAGTTGCCAGTGAACGATGTTTCGCCGCTGTGGGGCAAAAGCTATACCGAGATGGGTATGGAAGGGCACGCGCAGCACCGCTCGCAGGGCACACCGGCATTTTTCGGCAACGTATTTTTCCGGCGGCCCATCTATCTGGTTGCAGAAAACCAGAAAGGCGCGGCGGGAAAGTTCGACTCGAAGATTTTAGCGGAACCTCTTTCATCACTCGCTTCGCGATTTCCCTCCCTGCAAGTATCCATGGCTGCACGGCTGACTGCCGCGGATGCAGACTTGAAAGCGGCGATCGTCGCATTGCGTTCCATGCAGAGAACGGATGCAGCCACTTCGTTGGCGCAAGCCGGACTGCAAATCGGAGCTCTGAGAAACGAAATTTCAAAAAATGCGATGGCAGATCGGGCCAATAATGAAACTGCTCCTGCATTGTGGGAGCTGCAACGTGTGAGCGAACGAATCAATTCCGCACTGGAACAAGACGTAGCCATTCCGTTCGAAGTACAGGCGGACCGTCACGAGCTTGTTGCCGGAGAAAGCTTTTCCGTGGATGTGACCATCGGGGGAAAACCGATCGTGCCAGTGAAATGGACGCTCGCTGCTCGCGACCTGCAAATGCCGCCGGGCTGGAGTGCAACGAAAGAAGAAGCGAAACAAGGCAGCGAGAGCGAACACTTCAACGCCGTAATCCCCGGGGATGCCAAACCGCCGCGCTCTCCTCAAGATGCGATCTTGCCGTTTCCTCCCGCGCTCGTGCGCGTGGCTTTGACCGTGGTGTGGAGCTCGTATCAATTTACGATCGAAAAGCCGGTGGAATCCGTGCAGGCAACCACGACAGGAATTGCGACGTATCCGCTGGAACTTGTTCCGGCAGTGACATTGACGGTCGAGCCGCAGCAAGTGATGGTGCCGGAGCAGCGAGCGTCAGAGCCGGTGAAGCTGCTCGCACGCGTCCGCTATCACGGTACAAAGCCTGCAAAAGTAGAAGTGGGAGTCCAGGCGCCCCCGGGATGGAATGCACAATCCATTGCGCCATTGGACTTCCCGACCTCCGGCGACCAATTGATTCGTTTTGTTGTGTCGCCGTCGGCGCAGACCGCTCCGGGTGCTTACGCTCTCCATCCTTTCGCAAGACTCGGCGAGGAGACATTTAGGACATCGCTTGAGCCCATTCCAACGCTTTCGACGCGCAATTGGAGCGAGCCATCCGATGCAACAGTGCACGTCCTCGATCTGAATGTGCCCGCGAACTTGCGGGTGGGTTACATTTCAGCGGAAAATGATCCGCTTCCTGAAATTCTGCGGCAACTTGGCATTCAAGTGGATCTGCTCGATGAAGTAGCGCTGGCTTTCGGGGATTTGAGCCAGTACGACGCAATCACGGCGGGTATCCGGGCTTACGAATTGCGGCCCGATTTATTGCGTGCGAATCAGCGACTATTGGATTATGTGGAAAGAGGCGGGACCCTTTTAGTGCAATACCAGCGTGATTTCGCGTGGGACAAAGAATTGCCTTCGCCATACCCCGCGAAAATGGGCGACAAAGTCGCGCGCGTGACCGATCCGAATTCCCCGGTCAGATTCTTAGCGCCGGATAGCCCTTTGCTCAATACGCCAAACAAAATTACTCTCGCGGATTTTCAGGGATGGGAGCAGGAACGCGGCCTGTATTTCTGGGGCACTTTCGATCCGCGCTACCAAGCGCTCGTGGGGTTAAAGGATTTCAACGAGCCGGAAGTCACCGGAGCGTTGGTGTCCGTGCGGTTTGGAAAGGGATTGTACATTTACACCGGCTTGTCGTTTTTCCGCGAGCTTCCTGCAGGTGTGCCGGGTACTTACCGGCTATTCGTCAATCTGCTTAGCCAGACACAACATGCCGCCGCACGAAACTGATCAGATCCGCCAAAATGCTCGCCAGCATTTTGCAGCTCCGCGAATGATTCCGATTGCAGAGGGCTGGTTCCTGATGGGCAGCGATGTGGGCCAGGATAACGAGCGGCCGGTGCATCGTGTTTGGGTGGATGCCTTTGAACTGGGCGCTTGCCAAGTGAGCAATGCCGAATACGCGCAATTTCTTTCCGCCACGCATCATCGCAAGCCTCTACATTGGGAAGATCCAAATTTCTCGAATCCCTTGCAGCCAGTCGTGACACCTTCGTGGTTTGACGCCATGAAATATTGCGAGTGGCTTAGCCGCATGACGCAGCGTCATTTTCGACTGCCCACCGAAGCGGAATGGGAATTTGCGGCGCGCGGCGGAGTGGAACAAAAGCTATTTCCGTGGGGTGATGATCCTCCCGAGTCTTTGGCAAATTATGCGGCGCGCTGGAAGACAGGGCCGGAACCGGTGGGACAAGCGGAATCGAACCCTTACGGGCTTTTCGATATTGGTGCGAATGTTCACGAATGGTGCGCGGACTGGTTCGACGCGGATTATTACCAGGTGTCGCCGGAGCGAAATCCTCAGGGTCCCGAGGATGTATCGGGCAAAACGGGACAAGCTGCCACAGGCCGCCGTGCGTCGCGAGGCGGATCTTGGCGCCATTTCACCAAGGTGTCACGCTGTGCGTCGCGGTCAAGCATTCCTCCTGAATTTCAGTACGCGGACTACGGGTTTCGCGTCGCCTGCGACGCCATTAAATGAATCCAGCCTGCTTTGGATTGAGCACACGGTCGAAGGTCCAACCGCCGCACGATTTTCCTTCGTGATATTCTCGCACCCGTAATTGGAGGAAAGCCAATGGCCGCGTCAGGGCATTCCTCGCTTGGGGATCAGCGATGATTTTTCGAAAGAACTTCAGACCGCGTGGGCGCAAGACTTCCTGGGGCCGCGTGCAATTTGTTGCGGCCATCGCCATTTTTTTGACAGTCTCTCCCGGAACATGGGCGCAGAAAAACAAGAATAAGAAGCCGGCGGACACTTCGCCGATGCCTCCGCTGCCGCTTCCTGTTTCCGAACAAATCGATCACGACATTGGCGAAATGCTGGGCGCCTTCCAAGTGGGCAACTTGGAAGCCATGCACAAATATTATTCGGACGATGTAACTTTTGTGAGTGGAACTTTTAACCCGCCAGTTGTAGGTTGGAAGAACTACGTGGCGGGCTACGAGCAGCAGCGCGCAGCGTTCCAGGGAATGCAATTGGTACGGCGCAATACGTTCATTTTCGTGCACGCAGACGTGTCCTGGGCGACCTACCAGTGGGAGTTGAGCACAACGTTAAACGGGAAGCCCTACGGAATGCGCGGGCAGACGACGCTGGTGCTCAATAAGGTTGGGGACAATTGGTTGATTGTTCATAACCATACGTCCTACCTCTGCGATTCAGTAGTCGGAGGGCCAGGAGGGCAGCAGCAGCCGGCTAATCAAGCGCCAGCAGCGCCAGCTTCTCAGCCACAGCCGCACAGCCCGTAAATGGTCAACAGCTCGCGAATTGTGAGCGCGATCAAGCAGAACGCCGCATGAGGGCGTGGACACTAGAAGTTCTTATATCCCTGCCAGAGCCACATCCCTGCGATTACCAGAAGAAGCGCTGCCGAAACCGTGATTAAGAGCTTAATGGGAGCGCTCAACCTTTCGATCCGCGCGACGATGAGGCGCTGCTCCTGAGCCATGGAATCCCCCGCCTTATCGAGGAAGATTTGATCCTCCTCATGGGCTCCAAGCATGGCGCGGTAGATCAGCATACAAATGAGCACCGTGGTAATCACCGCCCAACCGACCAGCAAGGCGAAAAGCGTGGTTCCGAGCTCCTGCATGGTTGCCTCCGTCCCCGCTGAGGCCGAAACTACACGAAGAATGAGCCGGCCGCGCGGGCCCATATCTGAAGAGATATTGACGCGATTATAGCACTACAAGCAAGGGTAGGAGTCAGGCGGAGCGGTCGTCAGGGAAACGCACGTGCCAGAAATTTCGGGCGGGATAGAGTATCTCGATGCCCAGTTCAAAGCCGCCATCGCTTGCGCCCTGCACGCGAACGACGCGAAATTCCTGAGTTTCCTGGGAAATTCTGTTTAGGACTTCAATGCGGGAGCCAAGTTCAGGAGAAAAAGAGGCGCGTAGCAAAGCGCCAAAGCGGCTTACCGCGATAGCCTCGGCTGGCGTATCCAGAGACTGGCCCCGGCTTCCATCAACGAAAACCTGCACGGGAATGTGAATCGAGACACGGCTTGAGCGGCGACGCTCAAGCATCGCGCGGGCGGATGCCATAATTTGCTCCTCGGGTCGCAGGCCAGACCATTTACTCTAGGCGTGCTACGCTCGGGGGTCAAGGCTCCCTGGACCTAGGTGTGCTTCGTTGACAAACCATGGAGCACGCGGCAATATGGTCGGGCCTCGTTGTCTTGCCGCAAGAATTGCCCAAGTGGCGGAATTGGCAGACGCGCTAGCTTCAGGAGCTAGTTCCCGCAAGGGAGTGGAGGTTCGAGTCCTCTCTTGGGCACCATTCTTCGTTTTTGGCGTGTTGAAAGATCACGTCGAACGGCTTTATAAGTGGGATGAACACTTGCGGCATCTACTTTACAGTACAATCCTGAGCAATTTCCTTTGTTCCGCCGGTGGCTGCTCACGGTAGAAATAGCCTTCTCTCCGTCACCTGCGTCAGCCGTCTCGTCCCCACAACCGGACGGGAAGGCCAGCAGTGGCTCTTGCGCCGGACAAGGCGCACCTTCCGCTGGTCTTAGGAGGACACGAAATGACAATCAGCACGATCGAGGAGTCACAACGCACCGCTGCAAGGGTCGCAGGACTTGTTTTCCCGATCTCCTTCGCCATCGTGGTCGCGGTCACCTTCGGCATCTTCGCCCGCCTCATCGTCCGCGGGAATCCGGCGGAAACAGCTCGGAATATCCTGGCGCACGAAACACTATTCCGTATCGGCGTCGCGGGCGACATGGTTTACTGCGTTGGCGTTGTCGTACTGCTGACCGCGCTTTACGTGATCCTCAAGCCGGTCAGCCAGATTCTTGCCTTGCTCGCGGCATTCGGCAGACTGGTCTATGGCCTCACATGGATCGTGGTTACTCTCAATCTCTTTACCGCTTTGCGACTCTTGAGTGACGCTGATTACTCGCGTGCGTTTGGACCAGACCAATTGCCGACCTTGGCACGGCTGTACCTCAGCGGCTACGACACGTACTACGTTGGCTTGCTGTTTTGGGGATTGGGATCCACCGTTGGCAGCTATTTGTGGTTCAGGTCGAACTACATCCCCAGAGCACTGGCTGCCTTTGGTGTGATCTCCAGTGCCTGGTGCGCCGCGTGCACTTTCGTTTTTTACATCTTCCCGGACTTCCCCAAAGTAGTGAACCTGTCGTGGTTTGACTCGCCCATGGTTATCTTCGAACTAGCACTGAGTTTTTGGCTCCTGTTTAGGGGATTAAGGCCGTTAGGCATCAAAACTCGGCGTCAGGAAGGGAATTTACCACCGGGCAGTGGTAGCGCCTGAAAAATCGCTGAGCAGGCACCATCGGAAAGCCGCAACGGCGGGCCCGCGACACTATTCGCCTAGCCTTTTGTCCACGCGCTCGGTCAAACTCTTTGCGTCGAAGGGCGCGCGGACTTTTACATCGTTGTCGAAATAAACGAACACATCGCGAGCTGGAAGTTTGGCACCAGGACTCTTAACAACACGTTCGGCATCGGCAGGTTCCGTGCCGCGCGCCCAGGCAGTGACACGAGTGGTCCATTGATCCAACGCGTCAGTGGTGTAGCCGCTGGCGTAAAGAACCTGCGAGCCATGCAGGCGGCAATAAATGAAATCGGAAGTCACATCCATCATCCTGGGCCATTCCACCGTATCAGCGCAAACGAGCGCAACATTATAGCTGCGCAACATTTCGATAAATTCCGGGATAGCAAACGTGGCATGACGAATCTCGATGGCGTGCCGTAAGGGACGCTTCTCGTCCGGCTTCATTGCCGCTCGCCCTTTCAACCATTTGTCATGCTTCTTCGCAAGCGCAGCGCCGGATTCGGTATCGTGAGGCAGGAGTTTGAGAAAATCCTGCAGTCTTGTCGCATCGTACTTAAAATTTGGCGGCAGCTGCCACAGGATCGGGCCTAGCTTTGGCCCGAGGCGAAAAACGCCGGAAGCCAAAAAATTCGCCAGCGGAGTCTCGGCGTCTTGCAATCGCCGTATATGAGTTATGAAGCGTGGCCCCTTTACGGAAAAAACAAAATCATCCGGTGTTTCGCCAGCCCAGGCCTCGAAATACTGCGGGCGCTGCAACGAATAGAATGTGCCGTTGATTTCAATCGATCGGAAAATACTGGAGGCGTAGGCAAGTTCCTTTTTCTGCGACAACTTCTCAGGATAGAAAACGCCGCGCCAGGGAACGTATCTCCAGCCTGAAATGCCGATGCGAACCTGGCCTGCGGGAATCGCGTCTGATTTCTTTTTCATTTAAGTCTTGCGTTGAACGTCGCTAGTCGGTTCTTACACTGCAATCGAATCTGTGAAGCGTGTGGCGGAATCGTCCGTTTCAAGCGGCACTCCGTCCCGGAACGTCACGGTCTTTCCCGAGACAGCAGAAATGCGGTCGCCTGGCAGTAGAATGCCCAGGAGGTTTAGAGGATCGGCCGCGGAAATCGTGACGGTTTCGCCACTAGGCTCAATCTTGCGCATGGCGCGCAATGATTCGACAGCCATGGGTAACGCAAATTGTTCGCCAATGAATCCGCTGACGAAACGGCCGCCGCGCGCTTCGCCTCGGTCTTCGAGACGACGAAACGCCATGAGCAGTTCTCGCCAGCGCGGAACGATCGCTTCGCGCGCGATCACTTCGCGGAAGACGATGCCGTAGCGCTTGAGCAGCATCCAGCATGTGGCATTCGCGATGCGGTCGCGGTCGGGAATTTCGTGTCCGTACAGCAGCGACCACCGTCCAACGCTGTGGCGCGGACGCGAGCTGTGGCCGCGTCCCCGGCCGGAGCGTCGCTTCGGATCGATCAGCGCGCGAATATTATCGAAGCCGTCTGCCGTTATCATCCCGGCGGTAACAAGCTCCCACAGAGCCGTCTCCATTTCCGACTTCAGCTTCCCGGTGCCGCGCACGAGGTCTGCAAAGAAAGAAGCGCCTCGTTGGCGAAGGTAGTTGAGCGCATCGCGCGCATTCTGGCTCAGTCCGCGCGGATCCTGTGTGTCGCCATTCGCATGCCGTGGAATCATCCAGGCTGAATCTTCACGAACAAAAAAGGCAATGGGAGCAATACTTGTGGGAATTACTCGACGCCCCAGGCCGCTTTGATCTTCGTAAGTCGAAGGATGCGGCGAAAGGCGGCCCCAGCCGACCGCTCCGGTGAGGCAAAGGCGATCGAGAGCTTGCGGATCGTAATTTGCGATACGCCTGCTGAGAATTTGCCGCTCCCACGCATTCGCCGGCGCCTCGTAACCTTGCAACTGCTGCAGAATTTCCAAAGTACCGGGCTCGCCGAGAACCTGGCTGCTAGGCGCAACGCGTTGCCAGCGCAATAACCAGCGCATGAATTGAGCTGCCGTGGCAGGCTGAATCTGACTACGCAAGGTGCCGAGCGTCATGCGATGAATGCGCGAGAGCAAACGGCGTTCGCACCATTCCGTTTCTTGGCTTGCGCCGTCGGTGAAGCGGCCGCGCAATATGGCTCCGCTTGCTTCCAGGCGCAAGAAAATCTTGTCGACGTCGGTGAGATTTACATCCAGGAACTCGCTTAAGGCCGCTGCGGTAGTGGGTCCAACATGCGCCATCCACCCGGTGATGCATGCAAACAAAGCATCTTCTCGCAACCTAGCTGGAGTTTCGATTTCAGGAACCGCACAATCAAAATGAGCTTCAGGAAATGCGGCCGCGAAAGTTAGGGCTTTCTCAGCCGCGACCCAATAAACCCGGTGGCCGACAGATGCCCGGGCCGCTCTGCGAGCTTGTTCCAACTGGGCGAAGTATTCCTTCCACTGCTCAACCGAATTAGCCGCACGTTGCTTCAGTTGCGACGAGACGCTCGTCACATTTGGTTCCCACGCGTTGGGACTCGAAGATTGAGGCAGCGGAAACGCGATCAGCGTCTGCAGCACATCGTGAAGTTCGTCGGCATCCCGCACGTCCGGCCAGGTTTCTTCACGAACCTGAGAAATGGCGGCTGGATCCAGGCGCCCAATTTCAGAAAGCACGGCTTCGGGCAGCATACGACGCATTTCCACGGCACGTGCACGGCGTTCTTCGAGTGGCGCGTCGTCAAGATATGCGTACGGATTTGCATTTAGAATTTCATGAGAGAACTGCGACGGAACCGGGGTCTCTACGCCTAGACACCGAATGCTGCCAGAAGCAATTCGATCTAAAACATTCTTCAGACCTTCGAGGTCCATGGCCTCTGTTAGCGCGTCTTTCATCGCCTCGCGAACCATGGGATGCTCCGGAATCTTAATTTCGCCTTCGATATTTTCCTGGCAAGCCAGCGCTTCAGGAAAAACCGCGGCTAGAAGATCTTCAGAGCGCATGCGCTGGATTTGCGGCGGAACTTTCTTTCCGCCCATGAAACGCAGCAGGGCCAGCGCGCGACCGGCCACCCAGCGCCAGCGGGTGTTAAAAATTGGCGATGCCAACACCGCTTGTTCGAGCAAATGCTCGACGCTCGCAGACTGCAAAAAATGAAATACATCGGCCAAAGGAAAGCCGTGCTGGTCGCTTAGGGAAATGTTCAGGCCGTTATCGGTGGCAGCAGCCTGCAACTCGAAATTGAAAGAGCGGCAGAATCGTTTTCGGAGCGCCAAACCCCACGCCTTATTGATGCGGCCGCCAAAAGGCGCGTGAATCACAAGCTGCATTCCGCCGCCTTCATCGAAAAAGCGCTCTGCGATTACCGTGTCTTGGGTAGGAACTGCGCGCAAAACGGCGCGCCCCGTAACAATGTATTCAACGGCCTGTTCGGCGCCTGACGGGTCGAGCCCACACTCCTGTTTCAGCCAATCCACCGCCGCCGTCGCTGGAGGAAGAGTCCCGCGAACGTAGCCGGGCGAAAGACCTTCGGTGAGTGAACTGATCTTCTCTCTTAGTGCGGCGATCTCTAGGGAGAGTTCCATCGTGCGCGAGGGCGCTTCGCCGAGCCAGAATGGAATATTGGGAGCCGCTCCCTTGGCGTCTTCCACGGAAACGGAGCCGGACTGCACGCGGCGAATGCGCCACGACGTGTTTCCAAGAAGGATTATGTCTCCGCGCAGGCTTTCCACCGCAAAGTCTTCATCGACCGTGCCCACAACGATGTGTTCCGGTTCCGCAATAACGGTGTAGAGCGAGTTATCCGGAATTGCGCCACCGCTGGTGATTGCGGCGAGCCTTGCGCCCCGGCGCCCATGTAAGCGATGGTTCACTTGATCGCGATGGAGATAAGCTCCGTAGCGTCCGCGGCGCGCGGCGATGCCGTTCGAAAGCATCTCGATGATTTCATCGAAATCTTTTCGCGCGAGATTGCGGTATGGGTGAGCCCGGCGAACCAACGCGAACAGATCGTCTTCCAGCCAATCCTCGGCCGCGCAAGCCGCCACGATCTGTTGCGCCAGAATATCGAGTGGACATTCCGGAATCATGATGCGATCCAGTTCGAGACGGTTGATGGCGCGGACCAGCGCGGCGCATTCGATCAGTTCGTCGCGAGTGGTGGCAAACAAGCGGCCTTTCGGCACCGCGCCGCGCCAGTGGCCGGCTCGTCCAATCCGCTGCAATGCAACTGCAATCGAGCGAGGTGAGCCAATCTGACAGACCAGATCAACCGTGCCGATATCGATACCCAATTCAAGAGAAGCGGTGGCGACCAGCGCGCGTATTCCCCCAGACTTCAACTTTCCTTCCACCGCCAGCCGCCGCTGACGAGAAAGACTGCCGTGATGCGAGGCCACCGCGTCCGGGCCGAGAATAGAGGCGAGATGATGGCCGACTCGCTCCGCCAGCCGCCGGGTGTTGACGAAGATCAGCGTAGAGCGATTTGCAAGCACGAGATCGGAGATGCGCTTGTAAATCTCGTCCCACATTTCGTTCGAGGCCACTGGGCCAAGCTCGCTGGCAGGAACTTCAACGGCCAAATCCAAATGCCGGCGTTGCGAGACCTGAACGATTTCCGGGCCGGGCCGTGCGTTTCCGGCAAGAAAATTCGCAATCAACTCGATGGGCTTTTGGGTCGCGGACAGGCCGATGCGGGTTGAACGCCGTCCCGTAAGTGCATCGAGGCGTTCGAGGGAAAGCGAAAGATGCGACCCGCGTTTGTCGTCGGCAATGGCGTGGATCTCGTCCACGATAATGGTTTTTACGGTTCGCAGGATTTCGCGGCTCTTCGCGGCCGTAAGCAGAATGTAAAGAGACTCGGGGGTAGTGACCAGAATGTGCGGCGGGCGTTTTTGCATGGCGCGGCGTTCGTGCATCAGGGTATCGCCGGTTCGCACGGCGGTGCGAATTTCCGGCATCAGAAACCCGCGTTGCTGGGCAAGTTGCAGGATTTCGCCCAGCGGGGCGTCCAGATTTTTTTGGATGTCGTTGCCTAGCGCCTTCAGCGGCGAGACGTACAAAACTTCAGTCTTGTCTTCCAATTCGGCGGCGAGCGCCTTGCGCACGAGCCGGTCAATGCAGGCCAGAAACGCCGCCAGCGTCTTTCCCGAACCGGTAGGAGCGCAAATAAGCGTGGTTTTATCGCCGAGAATGTGAGGCCAGCCCTGCTCCTGCGGTTCCGTGGGAGTGCCGAACTTGTTGACAAACCACTCCTGAACCAATGGGTGCGCCCAGGCGAGGCCAGTCGGAGGTGAAACAGTGTAAGCGGTCTGACTCACGAAATTCCTGGGAAAAGAGAAGGGTCGTCAAACTGAGTACATCTATATTGTGCCCGAAAACCTAACGGTATGCAAAATCAGTGAACCTGCGTGATCTTCTTCAAATCCGCGATGAATCTTTTCATTTCCTCTTCTTGCGTGGCTTCGTCTGGAGCGCGCAATATGGAAGAAGGGTGGACAGTCGCCATCACATGCGGAGCGAGATTGGACTCCACAAACTCGCCACGATGCTGCGTGACGCGAAAATCGCGGTCGAGCAGAGCCTGTGCCACAGTAGCTCCCAGACAAACAATCATTTTTGGACGCAACGCTGCGATTTCAGCATCAAGCCAGGGCCGGCACGCCGCAATTTCCGCGGCATTGGGTTTTTTGTGAATACGCCGCTTCCCGCGCGCGGCTCCCATTTAAAATGTTTCACCGCGTTGGTTACGTAAACTTTTTTTCGATCGATCCCGGCTTCCTCCGTCCAATAACTTTCCCGCCGGCCCGACAAATGGTTTGCCTTCGAGGTCTTCTTGATTACCTGGCTGCTCGCCAACCAGCATGATTTTCGCACGGGGCATTCCTTCGCCAAATACGGTCTGCGTGCCGAGCTTCCATAGATCGCAGGCCTTGCAGGTTTGGGAAGCTTCGTGCAATTCCTCCAAAGATGCATGCAAGGGGAACAAAGTTTTTTCTGAATCACCGGGAATACGTTTGGCCATGTTTCTTAGATGCAAGATGGATTCTCGCCGGCACATAGTGGTGCGGAACTTTACTAAACGCTAGTGGTTGACAAGGGCAGGGAGTTCGTAGAGAATCCCGACTAGGCGAAGAAAAAGCGAAGATAGAGTATAGCCTTCCCTTTTCCTCTTCGAGCCTGTTATGGCTGTAAATCTCGCTAGTTTGCGCTCCAACGTCGAACTTGCCCTGGCCGGGCGTGTCGCCGCTCCATTTTCGTATCGCGACCGCCATGCGGTTGAAATAGTTTCCACCGGCATCGCGGAAATCGATTCATTGGCGGGAGGTTTGCCGCGTGGAGCGTTGACCGAAATTTTTGGCCCCGCCTGTTCCGGGCGGACAACTTTGTTGCTTTCCGCTTTAGCCGCAAGAACCGCTCAGGCAGAAGCCTGCGCGCTGATTGATGGATGCGATGCTTTCGATCCACATTCTGCGGAAGTCGCCGGCGTGGAACTGAAGCAATTGCTGTGGGTACGCTGCCGGAACATTGAGCAAACTTTGCGCGCCACGGATCTGCTTTTGCAAGGCGGTGGATTCGGTTTCATTGCGCTCGATCTGGGTGATATGCGCGCGGATGTACTACGTCACGTTCCGCTGGAATCCTGGTTTCGTTTTCGGCGTGCGGTAGAGGATACGCCGACCATCCTGATGGTTTTGGAGCCGGAGTCCAATGCCAAAACCTGCGCCTCGCTGGTCCTGCGCATGGAAGGGGAGCCGGCGCGATGGTCAACCACGTCGGAAGCTCAGGCAACGGATTTTTTCAGGTATCCGTCTTCCTGGTTGTTGGAAGGCTTCGGCATTCGCGCGGAATTGCTTCGTTCCCGCTTGCAGCCGATTGCGACGAACAGTTTTCAAAACCCTTTCGCTTCAGCGGGCCGCTCAGAGCTTTTCGAAACAAACGTACTGCGAAGTTATCTCCGTGTTGCGCGAATGGAATCAGCGCCGAAGTGAAAGCAAGAATTGCAGAGGAATTTGTTGCTGGCTAAAACCGAACTTTTATGGCATTCGCTTCCATTCACGTCCCCCATTTCCCCCTGCAAGCTGTGGTGCGTGCAGAACCCGGCTTACGCAATCAGGCCCTCGCGCTTGTGGACGGAACTCCTCCAATCTGGAACGTAGTCGCGGCCAATGAAGCAGCTCTGCGGGCTGGCATCGAATTAGGAATGGCAAAATCGCAAGCGGCGCAATTTCACGCGGTGGAAATTCGCAACCGCTCTCGCGTGCAGGAAAAATCCGCTCACGCAGCTTTGCTCGATCTGGGAGCTTCTGTTTCGCCGCGCATGGAAGACACCGCGCCGGACACGATTATTCTGGATATTTCCGGCCTCGCTTCCTTATTTGGAAACGAAGAAACCATCGCTAGGCAGTTGATGCAGCTTGCATCCAGCATGGGTTTGCACGTGCACGTTGCAGTTTCTTCCAATCTGGAAGTTGCTTTGCACGCTGCGCACGGTTTTCCCGGCATTACTGTGATCCTTCCGGGTGAAGAAGCGAAATGCCTGGCCCCACTGCCTGTGCGCGCTCTTTTACCCTCTGCTGAAATTCTGGGAACTCTGGAGCGCTGGGGTGTGCGCGACTGTGCCGCTTTGGCGGCGCTTCCTGTGCTGCCATTGTCGGAGCGACTGGGGCAGGAAGGAGTTCGCCTTCACGAATTGGCACGCGGGGCGCGTTTACGTTCGCTTGTGCTGGCACGGCCGGGAGTGTGCTTCCAAGAAGAAATGGCGCTCGACTTCGCCGTTGACGAGCTTGAGCCGCTTTCATTCCTGCTAGGCCGATTGCTTGATCAATTGTGTGTGCGGCTGGAAGCGCGTGCGCTGGCAGCTTGCGCGATTCGTACACATTTTGATTTAGAGGATTCCTTCGAAAAAGATTTCCAGGTTTTCAGCGAGAATTCTCCTCCCCAGCTCGCTTCAAAAGCTTATGAAAAGATTCTGAGTTTGCCCGTACCTACCAGAAATTCGAAAATGCTTTTGAAACTGCTGCGCCTGCAATTGCAGGCGGACCCTCCCCACGCAGCCATTCTAAAAGTTATTCTCGCTGCTGAACCGGCTCGTCCGCGCGCGGCGCAAGGAGGACTGTTTCTTCCCAGCTGCCCGGATCCGGAAAAACTAGAGCTAACCATCGGACGATTGGCGAAACTGGTGGGCCATACGAACGTTGGTTCGCCCGAATTGATCGACACGCACCGTCCCGGCGATTTTCGAATGGCCCGTTTCGCGCCGGTAAGCGATGAATCGAAAATCCCGCAAAAACATGCAACGGCTGTCGCCCAAGGGTCTAGAGAAACCCCCTTAACTGCATTCCGCGTTTTCAGGCCGGAAATACAGGCAAATATTGAACTGCAGCAAAACTATCCCACGCGTATTTATTTTCGCGGCCTGCGCGGAAATATCATTGCAGCTTCAGGGCCGTGGCGCACTTCCGGAGATTGGTGGCGGGAAGACCTTTGGCAGCAGGATGAATGGGACGTGGAAATCCGCTTTGATTCCGTGAGCGGGCAAAGCCAGAAAATTTCCAGTCCGCGCACCCAAGACGGACTTTATCGCATTTATTATGACTCGCTTCGCCAAGGCTGGTTCGCCCGCGGCCGCTACGACTGATGTACGCAGAACTTCACGCTCGCTCCGCTTTCAGCTTTCTCGAAGGCGCATCTTTGCCTGAAGAACTGGCGGCGGTGTGCGCCGAATATGGAATGCAGTCGATGGCTTTGCTCGATCGAGACGGAGTGTACGGCGCTCCTCGTTTTTATCTTGCCGCGGATAAAAGTCAAATTCGTGCTCATATTGGAGCCGAAGTTACTTCCGCCGAAGGCTGGCGTTACCCCTTGCTCGTGGAATCACGCGGAGGCTATCAAAATCTTTGCCGCTTGATCACGAAAATGAAATTGCGCACGTCGAAAGGCAAAGGAGATGTTTCAGGCGCGGAAGTAGCCACATACGCTCGTGGACTTGTATGCCTCACGGGAGGCCAGGAAGGTCCCCTCGCCCATGCTTTGGCAAATGGCGGAATCGAAAACGGGAAAAAGTGCGTTCAGCAGCTATGTGAACTATTTGGCAAACAGAATGTTTATGTTGAGCTACAGCGGCATTTTCTGCGTGAAGAAGAAGTCAGAAATCATGCCGCCATCGAGATTGCGGAGAAGTTAGGCCTTCCGCTGCTGGCCACCAATGGCGTGCGACATGCTTCACCGGAACGGCGCGAAGTGTCAGATGTCTTCACCTGCATTCGGCATCACCGCACACTCGCAACTGCTGGCCGTCTTCTAGCGCGCAATTCCGAACTGCATATGAAAACGCCCGCCGAAATGGCGCAACTTTTCTCGGATGTTCCCGAAGCGATCGCGAATACACAGGTCCTTTCTTCGCGCTTAAACTTCAGCTTAAAAGATTTAGGTTATCGATTCCCAAAATATCCGGTACCCGACGGCAAACCGGAAATCCATTTTTTGCGTCAACGAGTGCACGAAGGCATGATCTGGCGCTATGGATTGAATAATGAATGTGCGCAAGCGCAAATCGGGCGCGAACTCGACCTGATCGAAAAACTGAATCTGGCAGGCTACTTCCTGATCGTGTGGGACATCATTCGCTTTTGCCGCGAACAAAATATTCTGGTGCAGGGACGCGGTTCCGCTGCGAATAGCGCGGTCTGCTACGCGCTGGGAATCACTGCCGTCGATCCGGTAAGAATGGACCTTCTCTTCGAACGCTTTCTTTCAGAAGAGCGCGGCGAGTGGCCGGACATCGATCTCGATCTACCCAGCGGTGACCAGCGCGAACGAGCGATTCAATACGTATATGAACGCTACGGAAAATTGGGCGCGGCCATGACCGCCAACGTAATCACCTATCGTGGCCGCTCCGCCGCTCGCGAAATTGGCAAGGCGCTGTCTTTTAATCCTGAAACATTGAGCCGTCTGACCAGCCTGGTAAGTGCGTGGGAATACAAGGATGCGAATGACACTCTCGCGCGGCAGTTTCGCGACGCTGGATTCGACATGCAGCATCCGCAGATTCGTAAATTTTTTGAGCTTTGCCTGCAGTTTCAAGATTTGCCGCGTCATCTGGGCCAGCATTCCGGCGGCTTAGTGGTGTGCCAGGATCAGTTGGACTCAATTGTTCCACTGGAACCAGCCACCATGCCCGGTCGCGTCGTCGTGCAGTGGGACAAAGATGATTGTGCGGACCTGAAAATTGTGAAAGTGGACCTTCTGGGCCTGGGGATGATGGCCGTGCTGGAAGATTGCCTTCAAATCATCCGGGAAGATTACGGCGAAGAAATAGATTTGGGGAAATTACCCGCAAACGATCCAGTAGTTTATGACACCCTGCAAAAAGCGGACACCATCGGGATGTTTCAGGTGGAAAGTCATGCGCAAATGGCTTGTTTGCCACGCCTGCGGCCCGAATGTTTTTACGATATCGTCGTGCAGGTGGCCATTATCCGGCCGGGACCGATCGTCGGGAAAATGGTGAATCCTTTTTTGAAGCGTCGCCAGGGCCGCGAAGCCGTGGATTATCTTCACCCCTCGCTCAAACCGGTTCTTGAACGCACTTTAGGAGTTCCGTTATTTCAAGAACAACTATTGCGGATGGCCATGATTGCTGCCGGATTCAGCGGAGGTGAAGCGGAAGAATTACGCCGCGCCTTCGGCTTCAAACGCTCCGAAAAGCGAATGAAGGAAATCGAGAAAAAACTTCGCTCTGGAATGGACAGAAATGAAATCTCATCGGAGGCGCAAGAAAAGATTATTTTGGCTATTACTTCTTTTGCTTTATATGGGTTTCCCGAATCTCACGCGGCAAGTTTTGCGCTGCTTGCTTATGCCAGTGCTTTTTTGAAATGCCGTTACCTCGCTGCTTTCACTGCGGCCATTTTGAATAATCAGCCTATGGGCTTCTATCAGCCCGACACGCTGGTACGCGACGCGCAGCGTCACGGCCTTAAAGTAAAACCTATCGATGTGACCTGCTCGTATTGGCTTTGCCAGCTTGAAAAAAATGGGCAGGATTTCTGTGTGCGGCTCGGGATGCGTTTTGTGAAAGGCCTGCGGGACGATGTGGCTTTGAAAATTGTAAGCGAGCGCGCCATTCGCCCATTTTCTTCCATGGACGATTTAAAGCTTCGCGTCCCCATGATTCAGAAAACAGAGCTTGCAACCCTGGCGGAAATCGGCGCCCTGAATTTCATTGGCGCAAAGAAAGTCCATCGGCGTGATGCCTTGTGGCAAATCGAGCGCGTCTCAAGACGCCCCGGTCCTTTGCTGGAAAATGTGGAAGAAAAGGAAATGGAAATAAAAGGCAAAACCGTAGAACCGGAAGCCGCTCCGGTTTCTTCCGCAATATCGTCCCCTCTGGCCGCGATGACCGGGGAAGAAAGATTAATCGCCGATTTTCGCGGCACAGGCTTGACCGTGGGACTTCATCCCATGGGCCACCATCGCGCGGAAATGAATAAACGAGGTGTGCGGTCAGCCAGGGAGCTTCTGGATCTTCCAAACGGCATGCACGTTCGAATTGCCGGAGGAGTGATCACTCGCCAGCGCCCCGGTACGGCGAAAGGTTTTGTGTTCATCAGCCTGGAAGATGAAACAGGAATCTCGAATGCGATTGTTACACCCCAGCTATTCGAAAGAAATCATGTAGTGATCGTTCATCAGCAATTTCTGCTCATCGAGGGCCAACTGCAAAATCAGGATGGAGTAATTGCGGTGAAGGCAGAAAGCATTGAACCGCTGCAGATCACACGAGCCGAAACAACTTCACACAATTTTCACTAGCTCGGAAACCTAGTGGAAAGCCTAGTTCACCCGCGGTCATCCTTACCCAGAACCGTTTGATTGTTTCTATCAATTGTGCTTTAAGCCACGCCCCAGGCCTTCAGTCAGCCTATGAGTCCACCCGAAGAAGGCGGAACTTCTGTGAATCGCTGGTACCACCGCCGCTTGAAGTTCCGCAGGTTCCAAAACCGGCTTGGAAAAAGACTTGCGGGCAAAGATAAAACCTTGGCGAAGACCCTCTACTGCGAGAATACAAGCGACAAGCAGGATAAGAAGCGCCAGGTACCCAACCACGAAGATCAAAAAGGCGGCCGCCACTTGAATCGCCGAATTATACGATGCCAGATCACTCATATTAACCTCCGCTACGCTTACGACCTCTGCAACCCCAGGTCAGCGGTTATGTTCGCCGGCCTTCTTGTTTTTGTCCCTTAACGCCGCGTCGCCTTCGTCACCGTGGGCCGGAATGCGCCCGGTCGTGCGGTCGGGCTCGGTTCTGCTATCGGTCGGTGAAGATGGACTTGCGCTATCGATCGGGGTAAGACCCGGTCCGTTGCTTGAATCTTCTGGACGCCGTCTGCTCATGGTGGTCCTCCAACGCCCACTATTTACGAAGTTCAACCTGCGGTCCATCCGGCAAAGGCTGTAGTTATCGAAACCATCGTGCGTAGGGGAAATCCCAAGCAGACTTATTGAGGGATTGCTTCGACCAAGGAGGGCACATGGCTGATAGCTTCTGAAAGACTCGTAACGATCATGTCCGCTTCAACGATTCCCAGGCGCGCTCGCATTACTTCTAGATTTCCGGCAAATTCCCACAAACCAACTCCGATTCTCGATTTCGGAAACCGGACGCGGAGTTTCTTGTAGAGCCGGCGCGTATTGTAAACGCTGTAAGGCGGCAGAGCCGAAATGTAAATCACTTCGCAGTGCTGTTCAGAGGCTTCTTCCATCATATCTTCCACTGAAGCCGGAACAATCACGTGCGCTTTGTATCCCGTCCGATTCGACAAGTGACCGAGCATCATCCCCAGGATTTCGTCTCCTTCATCGCGAGCGGGTATACAGGTGATGGCACAGCCATTTCCATCGGCCTTTTTCGCAACACCAACGGCCATTCTGGAATCCTTCACCTCTTCTTCCACTTCTTGGGATTCCCTTTCGGCGACCGGCCTGAGCGTGAGCTCCTCGATAATTTCCTTCAAGGTTAGAAATACGAACTGCTCGCGCATGTCACCCAGTCCCACCTCTGCTCGATCCTTCTCAATAAAAATCAATACGGGTGTAATGACCGATTCATATAGCTTTTCAATCGAACCTTCTTTAAGAAAGCCGTCAACAACTTGGCGAGCTCCATCGGCGTCCATGCGGCGGAGCTTTTGATAAAGCTGAACCTCCGTTCCAAGTGAGCGTTGGTCACCCAACAGAACGCTGAGAAATTCCCATTGCGGAATGTAGCGGCCAATCACAACGATACAGACGGTCAAGGGTGTCGAGAGCAGCAAACCCACTGGACCCCACAGAGCAGCCCAAAAGATTGCCGCCACTAGAATCGCAAGCGATGAAACTCCAGTCTGCGCTGCATACAATAGTGGTTCGATGACATAAGACGTTATCACCTCGATTACGACGAACGCTCCGAAAGCCAGGAGAGGCTTCAGCCATCCATCGAATACGGCGAGCGAGAGTAAAATCGGCATGGCGGCGCCCACCAGTGTCCCCAGGTATGGAATGAATCTTAGAAGTGCCGCAAGGACTCCCCAAAGGAATGCATTTGGGACGCCGATGAAATAGAGAGCCGTGCCGAACAGCGCGCCATACCCAAGGTTCATAAGGAATTGCAGAAAAAGATATCGGCCGACGCGCTTGGTGGCTTCGTCAAAGGCCTGTGTGGTCACATGAAATCTGTTTAATCCGGCGAGCGTGAAGAGCCGATCGCGCAGATCCTCGCTACGGAGGAGAATAAAGGCGGTGAAAACCATCACAATTCCGAGCGTGGCAATGGGGCCGAGAAACGGTCCTAGCAGGGCGCGAGCCGAGGCAATCGGGCTGTTTTGCTGAACCACTTCTACTGGAACAGGGTGGGCGATGCTGCCACCTGGAAACAGTGAACGTTTGCTTCGCGGATTTTGATCAGCATCTTCGTCCGGCGTGGGTGTCTCGATCGTGGCGGACAATTCTTTTCCCAATTCTTTTACGGTAGCCTCCGCCTTGCCGAAGCCGTTTTCTTTGACTCCTCGGAACGATTGAATTTTTCTGGAGATGGTGGTCTTGTAATTTGGAATTTGGGTTGCCAGGCCAATTGCTTGACCGACGACTAACCATCCCAGACCGGTCAAAAGTCCAGCTAAGAGCAGCACGACTACCATCACCGGTCCGGTCCTTCCGAGATGCGCCTTTTCCAACAAGCCAACGAGTGGGGCCAGCAAAAAAGCGAAGAGAACGGCCAGGGCAATCGGAACCAGCACCGACCTGGCAAAATAAAGAGCGGCGACGCATATGACCGCGGTCACCGCCGGGGGAAAGCTCGACGCGTCTCGGGTTGTTCTGCTGGCCATACAATGAACCGAAAGTTTCGAATATCGAAATTACGCTTTTTGCGCCTGCCATTGCTTCCAATCTCTGGATACGACCCGCGCCATTTCCTTAGCCGCCACTCTCAGCCAATTTCCGCGGCGCTTTCGCAAGTCATTTTGAATGAACCTCACTGATTTTCTCGATCCCAAATGTACGTTTGCCGCTTCCCACCCCATGTTGTTCAACATTCGATCTTCGTCTCTTTTCTTAGGCAGGGTTTCAATTTCCACTGGAGAAGAGTCCGGTGATAGTCTGCTGATGCGCCAGTTCTCCTGCACCCGCACAAAGGGATCGCGACAGCGAATAGAATTCTCCAAAATCCGTTTGTAGTAAATGGTACTGTTATTTTTTCCTTGCTGTGCCCATACCCAGGCGGAAGGAATCAGGATTTTCGCTTCCAGCGCAACTTTCCCGCCCTCCCAATCGGCGATCGCCACCATGCGCGGGTGGCCCAGGCTGCCTGTGCCAGCGGTCCGCTTCAATACGCGATAAACAAGATTGGGAGCGGGGAACAGATCTTTCCATGCCTTCTTGGGGGCGGAAGGAACGGAATGTCGCAGCGCGGGGTTACTTTCGAGCTTCTTCCAGAAGGACGGCGGATTATCCAATCGGCTCAATGCAACCGGAGCAAACCACGCGTTCCGATCTTCCAAGACTACCGGAGTTCCGCCTTCCTTGAGTGAGTCTGCATAACCTTCCAGGATGGCCTCGCACGCGTTCTTGGCATTCGTTTGGAGATGACCGAGGGAATAAGCCAAACGCGCGCTGGTCGCCAGCCGCACCAGATCGTTGGTGTAAGGCAGGATGCAGGCCTCATCGAAATCGTCAATTCCCCAAACGAGCCGGCCGACCTTGTCTCGCCAGGTTCCAAAACTATTTACGTGCAAATCCCCGACCGCCAACACGGATGGCGCCGAGACGAGCTCCTTGCAGTGCTTCGGCCACGACTGAGCCCAGCGATAGAAGGTTCCGCGGAAAAATCGAAACTCATCCTCCGCCATTAATTCGTGTTTCTGCTTGAGATCCGCTTCGACAACGGAAATCCTGCTTCGAAGCCAGCGCTCGAAATCCCTTGTTGCTTTGAGAATATTCATTGGATAGAAAAAGCGCTATCGGCGAACTGGCAATCAGAATGGGGCGACTAGCTAGCGCGTTCCGCGCACTGCAGGCATGACCGCGCCCAAGGGAGAGCGCGAAGTCGAGTATCGGGAATGGCCCCACCGCAAGTATCGCACATCCCGTACGAGCCGGCTCGCATGCGTTTGAGAGCAAGTTCAATATCATTCAAAAGAAAGCGATCGCGATCCAGGATCGAGAGAATCAGGTGCTTGTTAAGGTTATGATTGGCTTCCGCGCATTCGTCGTCGGGCTCGCGTTCGACGGCCACGTCGGCTAACTGATTTGCGAAACGGCCGCGTATCTCGTCGCGCTTGGAGACCAATTCCCTCTCGAGCATTTTGAATCTATCCTTGGCGGTTTTTGTGGCGGCAAGCATCTTTGTATACCCCTGATTAATTTTCCGGACGTGATATCAGCAAATGAATCGCCCAGAATAAATAACTCGATAACTAGCTCGCTTTGCGCCGAGTCCTTTTCTCAGGCGTAGGGTTTTCTCTATTCGCATGGAGAGGACCTTTCCGGCCTTGCGCCGTTGTTTCCAAACTTTTCTTCAGCGCCGTCATCATGTCGATCACCGGAGCGCGCCGCGGATGCAAAGTGACGCCGATGTCGCGTCCTTTCTGTTTCGCCTCGATCAGGGCGCGGAGCCGTGTCTCAAATTGATCGTGATATTTATTCACATGGAACGGTTCGGAAAGATTGTCCACCAGTTGGTCGGCAAGTTTTACTTCCTGTGGAGTGAGCTTCACGTGATCGGCGTTGCCGTAGCCGGGAGCTTCCCGGATTTCATTCGCGAAGTACATGGTATGCAGCGCGATTCCATGGTCATAGGGCCGCAGGAAGACGGTGTACTCACGCTGATGCATGGCGATCTTTGCGATCGCCACGCGATCCTTGTCCTCCATCGTCTTCAAGAGCAGGTGATACGCTTTTTTGCCCTGGTCCTCCGGCACGACGAAGTAAGAAGAATCGAAAAACAGCGGATCGATTTCGGACTGCTTGACGAACGCGAGGATTTCCATGGCCCGCGCGGATTCCGGGGTTATTTTTTTGATTTCTTCCGGATCGATTAGCGCGTATTGGCCATCCTCGTATTCATAGCCTTTGACCACTTCCGAACGTTCCACGATACGGTTGCAGGTGGGGCAAAATAGCGGCTGGCGAAGCCTCGTCTTGCAGACTTTGTGCAGCTGATGAAGTCCGACCCGCGCACTGCGCGCCGCTGGGTAGAGCTTCACCGGTAGGGAGATCAACCCGAAAGTAATGAATCCTTTCCAAGCAGATGATGCCATTGGTTTTCAGGCCTCCAGCGCAATTTACCTGTCTATAGCGAATACACCTCGAAGACTATAGGGCGAAACCTGTAGGCCTCTGGGAAAGTTGTTGTATTCGGATTTACGTTTTTCATGCGAGTGCCCGGCCATATAATCTGCCGATGTCGCTTACAGAATATAAGCGCAAGAGACGGTTTGATTCCACTCCAGAGCCAGCCGGTGGCCGTCCCTGGCGTGGCGGATCTCGATTTGTGGTTCAAGAACATCACGCCCGGCGTCTTCATTATGATTTTCGCCTGGAGGTAAACGGTGTGATGAAATCCTGGGCCGTGCCCAAAGGCCCGTCGATGAATCCCGATGATAAACGGCTGGCCATTCAGACCGAAGACCATCCCCTGGAGTACGCGAACTTCCAGGGGGAGATTCCCCAGGGAAATTATGGCGCGGGCGACGTAATTATCTGGGACAACGGCACGTTTGAAGTCGAAGGAGATCTACCGGCGGAAGAGCAGCTCAATCGTGGCGATCTGAAATTTATCTTGCACGGGAAAAAACTGACCGGAAGTTTTGTGTTGGTCAAAATCCGCAGCCGGCAGCCCGGTAAGCAAGAATGGCTGATGATCAAGCACCGCGATTCTTCCTCAAGCGACACCTGGAATATAAACGACCATCCGGGATCGGTCCTCCCCGAGACAAAAGGGCCTAAAAAGAAGTGGATATCCAATCGCCCGGCAAGCAATCCAAGAGGCACGATTCGTTTAAAGAAAGCTGAGCTGAAGTTTCCAACCGGAGCGCGGCGAGCGGCCATGCCAGATTGGATTCAGCCCGCTCTCGCGTCGTTGTCCGACCGGATATTTTCTGATCCCGCATGGCTCTTCGAAATCAAATGGGATGGCGCGCGTACCCTCGCTCGCGTGCGAAAAGGCGAAGTTCGTTTGTGCTCGCGCTCTCGCCGCGATGTCACCGACGAGTATCCTGAAGTCGCCGCTTTGGTGCGAAGAAATACGAATGGGCGTGACCTCTGGCTGGACGGTGAGATTGTGGCCCTGGACAGCGAGGGGCGCAGCGATTTCGAGAGTCTTCAACAGCGATTCTCTGTCATCAAGCCCAGCGTCGAACTCATGCGGCAAATTCCCGTGGTCTATTATGTCTTCGACATCCTTTATTGCGACGGCTATGACCTCCGCAAGATCCCTGTTCTCGAACGCAAGGAGCTCCTGAAGCAAATTCTTCAACAAGACGAAACCATCCGCTATTCAGATCACGAAATCGAGAAAGGAAAAGAACTGTACGAATTGGCTCTCGAGAATCAATTAGAAGGGATTCTGGGAAAGAAAATGGATAGTCCTTACCCGGAAGGCCGCGCCACATCCTGGCTCAAGTTTAAATTGGTTCGCGAATTGGACGCGGTGGTGGGCGGATGGACTGAACCTCGCGGCACCCGAGAGCACTTCGGCGCCCTCCTTTTAGGACTATACGACGGCAAGAAGCTTGAATTTATCTGCGGGGCCGGAAGCGGCTTTTCCGGAGAGCTTCAAGAGCGGGTGGCCTCAGAGCTCCAAGCGCTGCAAAACCAGAGATGTCCGTTTGCAAGCAAGCCGGTCACTCGTGAAAAAGCCCACTGGGTGAATCCGGAGCTTGTCGCGCGGGTGAAATACGGAGGCTGGACCGAAGGACGGCACCTGCGCCAGCCCACCTTCCTCGGATTCCAAGAAGACCACGATCCAAAGGACTGCACCTTTCAGAAGGAAACAAAAGCAGTGAGCTCGGTCCGCGCGAAGAACGAATCCAAACCAAAATTGACGACGAGGAGAGATCCGGGCGGACTTAAAACCTCTGTACCTAAGGCTGAAAATTCATTCAAGCCTCCCGCTTTAACTGCAAGCCTGAAAACAGAAGATCAGATCGCGGCTGAGCTTGACCGTGGTTCACGCGCGGATGTTCATGCGGAAGTGGATGGCGTTTCGCTTCATCTCACCAATCTCAATAAGGTGTATTTCCCAGCCGATGGCTACACCAAAAGAAATTTGCTGGCGTACTACTACCATGTCGCGCCCCTTCTGCTTCCGTTTCTTAGAGACAGACCGCTGGTATTGCGGCGCTATCCGAATGGAATCGAAGGCCAGGCTTTTTTTCAAAAGGATGCGGGTAAAGACGCGCCCGCGTGGATAAAAACAGCCGCTATTCAGTCCGAAAGCAAATCGAAGGCCATTCGATATTTCTTGGCTAACGACCGTCCCAGTCTGCTTTATCTGACGAATCTCGGTTGCATCGATCACAACCCATGGTCATCGCGCAGCGACGATCCCGAGCATCCGGATTACATTTTTTTTGATCTGGATCCGACGGAAGGAACTCCCTTCGCTACAGTGGCCAAGCTCACAAAAATATTGACAGCGAAGCTGGAAGAAATCGGAATGAACGTCTTTTTGAAAACTTCCGGCGCAACGGGACTGCACATCTTCCTTCCCATTGAACCCCTCTACAGCTATGAGCAAGTCAGGCAGTTTGTTTCCACGATTGCTTCCCTCACGATGCAGCAGCAACCAGGCATGATCACCCTCGATCGCACCGTCAGCAGGCGGCCCAAGGGCAGCATTTACATCGATGCGCATCAAAACTCCCAAGCGCAATCGCTGGCTTCTGTTTATTCAGTCCGCGCATTTCCTCACGCGCCCATATCCACGCCAATTCAAGTTGCCGAGCTGGCCTCAAAGCTCCGGCCGGACACATGGAACCTATCCTCTATCAGGCGCCGCATTGACGAAAAGGGGGACCTTTGGGCCGATTTTTGGAAGTCCAGACAAAAACTAGAGTCTGCGGTTAAGCGTCTGGAAAAAATCCTGAAGTAGATGCGTCGGACACCCTTCCAACTCAAATCTCGTTTTCCGTGGTCCTTCGCTCGCGGGTCTTAAAGTTCAACTACCAGAACTCTCCCGGTTCCTTACAGGATTACCTTGATTGTGTCCGGCCCGCGGGGGCTTTAACCTAAACGTTCGGCGTTCCGGGTGGATGGAGATCCACAACGGCGGACTGCAAAATTCGACAGGAGTAATCCATTGCTGCCAATGATCCTGGTATTCGTACTGTTACTTGCTCTGTTCGGCACCTAGTTGGCTGCACAGCCGAAGCTGGGGCTACTATCCGAGCGGTGGCATAAGCCTTATCCTGCTGATTCTGTTTTTGATGGGCAGGCTCTGAGTGAAATACTCAAGGAATTCGAATGCCACTGACCATTTTAGTCGTTGATGATGAGAAAGTCGTCCGCTCCGCGCTCGAAAGACTCCTTAGCCACCAGCCAGAGTGGAAAATTGTAGGCCAAGCCACCGACGGACTGGAGGCCATAAGAAAAGCCCAGGAACTGAAGCCCGACGTTGTAATTATGGACGTCACCATGCCCGAAATGAATGGGCTGGAGGCCACGCCTGAGATCAAGAAGGCTATTCCGTCGACTGAAATCCTGATTTTCACCCAGCACGATTCAAGTCAAATGATTCGAGAAGCGCAAAAAGCCGGAGCCAGCGGCTACTTGTTGAAGTCTCAAGCCCGCTGGCTGGTGGCAGCCGTCGAGGCGGTGAGCAAACACCAACCCTTCTTTCAAAACAGGAACCTTTAGAATCTGCCTGCATCCTTCGAGAGGGATCGATGCAAAAATTTCTCCTTTTGCTGGTCACCATGTCGCTACTTGCGACGATTTCAGTTGGGCAACAGCAGAACAACACACCGATGTCCTTCACCGGCGAAATAATGGACAACGAATGTGCCGCGCAAGGATCTCACGATGCCATGTCGCAGAAGGAGGGATTCAAATCTGCCAAGGATTGCACGCTGGGATGTGTCAAAGCCGGGGGGCAGTTCGTTCTCTACGCCTCCAATAAGACAACCTACCAGCTCGACGATCAGGAAAAGCCCAGCGATTACGCGGGCCAGAAGGTGACCATTATCGGCACCTATGACGGCGCCACGAAAACAATCCACGTTCAATCTATTCAGTCGGTTCCTTAGACTACGTTCCTGGAGCCGGCCAGAGCCCGGACGAGCCGGGACGAGCGGGTCGGAATCTCCCGAATCTCGGGGCAGGGCCATTTTCGGCCATGCCAGCGCAGAAAATTAGCAAGACCGTCGCTTTCTCTAGATAGTTTTGTGGCCTAAAGATACAGGAATACCCCTAAGGGCGGTACATGATGCCGCCGATGGACGCTGCCACCGAATTCCACTACTTTGAGCGGGTAGCAGCGATGAGTTCCTCGGCACGCTTTTTTTCACTTATTAAATCGCCGTTTTTCAGTAAGCGGTTCGTACAAATAACGAGGTGATTCGTGGAAGGCAATCCTAAGCAAGTCAGCAGAATGCAGTCTTTGTCTAAAGATGCAAACCTGGAGTGTCCCGAAGAGGAACTTTATCTCGTGAAGCGGGCCCAATCGGGGGATAAGAATGCGTTCGCGCGTTTGATCCAGCCCTATATTCGCAAGGCGTATCACGTCGCGTTGAAAATCACCCGCAATCGAGAAGACGCGGAAGACGCTTCGCAACAAAGCCTGCTCAACGCTTATGCCCACATCCATCAATTTCGCGGCCAATCCCGCTTCTCAAGCTGGCTCATGCGAATCGCAATGAACGAGGCGCTCATTAAAGTTCGCAAGCGCCGATCCGAAGACCACTACCTAACCTATGACAGCGGCGTGGGGGATGAGCCGAGCCCGGTGGAAATGTTAAGCGCAAGCGATGCATACCACCCTGAAAAATTGTATTCGAAAGCGGAGGATCACCGCGCTCTTCGCGAGGCAATCGACGGTTTGGGAAGCGGCTCAAAAGTTGTGGTCTGGCTCCTAGGCATGCAGGAATGGCAGGCAAAAGAAGCGGCTTCCATTTTGAAGCTCTCGCAATCCGCGGTGAAGACACGGTTTTCGCGCGCGCGGCAGCAATTACGTGAGTGCCTCGCAGAACGTGTGTAATCGAAGAAGCTCAATCCGCTTCGGAGGAGTAATCATGTGCAGCCAAGCAACGAAGTCGAGAGCGGCAGATCACGGCGTTTCGGAATATTCAGCTTTCGCTCGTTCTGGCAGCGAGTTTCAGTGTTTACGTGGATTCAGATCAACCGACACGTTATTTGCTGAGCCCATTCAATCCTTTACCACGCGGCTGGTCGCCGACGATTGGTGTCATCAAGTAAGAAGCATAGCTGTTCCCTCTGCCAGGCGTAGTTCCTCTGAAGGAGACGTTAACTCTGCAAATTTCTAAAAAGCGATTAAGTTTTCACTGGCAAGCGCCTCTCAGAAACTTTCCAGGTCATGGCGGTTCAGCGAGCCGGCGCCAGTTTCAGCTCTTGACTGGGCGCGCTTTACGGAATTTAATGCCTCTGGGGTGTCTACCTACTGCGGAATGCTGAGTGTACCGGGCCATTCTGGCCCAAAACCAAAAGTTGGAGATAAAAATGAAAACACTTCGTATTCTGATAGCCGACGATCACGATCTTATGCGGCGCGGGGTTAAAGCGCTGCTTCAATCTCATGCCGGCTGGGAAATATGCGGCGAAGCCCACACTGGCCGCGAGGCGGTGGCAAAAGCGGAGGAGCTTAAGCCCGACGTGGTGATTCTCGACATAAGCATGCCGGATCTCAATGGGGTGGATGCCGCCAAGAGAATTCGCAAAGCGTCGCCGGACACCGAAGTCCTTATTCTTTCGGTGCATTATTCCGACCAGCTGATCCGGGACATTCTTGAGGCCGGCGCCCGCGGATATATCGTAAAGTCAGATTCGGATCGCGATTTGGTTATTGCTGTCGAAACGCTGGCAAATCACAAACCCTTTTTTACACCGCGCGCGACCGAAGTCATGCTCACGAATTTTAATGAAGGAAAAACCAAAGCGGATCTTCCCGAGACAATGCGGGATCGCCTGACTTCCCGCGAACGAGAAATCGTCCAATTGTTGGCCGAAGGCAAGAGCAGCAAAGAAGTCGCATCTTCTCTAAACATTAGCGTAAAAACTGCGGAGACGCATCGCGCCAACATAATGCGCAAGCTGCAGCTGCATACGGTGAGCGAATTGGTGCGTTATGCCGTAAGGAACCAGATTATCGAGCCTTAATCGACCTTCTGCCTCATCGAAGGTTCCCTTTCCCGGCACGAACAATCTTCGTCATCCGGCCGTAGGTGTGTCCGGTCAGGCGACTGGCGTAAACGGACGACTGGGTCGCACCTCACTCCCGTCCATCTACAGTAAGTTCCCTAAGTGCCTAACGAATTGCCTGTATTGATTGCAACGCACCCTTCGCAGAATATTGATTCGCTTGAACATAGTGAATTCCGTGCTTCGGAACGGAGAGGAATCGCGACTATGAAGGTACCGGAGTGGAACGACAGAATGTCAGTTAGCCGGCTTTCGGAATCTGCTGAGCTTCCTAGGCCTCAGCTCACCGTATTGGTGGCCACCAATGACTCGGAAATCCATACGAACATTTCCGACATCCTGCAGTTTTATCCCTTCAAGACTTCGTGGGCCAAAGGCATGCAAGGAGTAAGAACGATCCTTGCCAGGGAGAATGTCGCTGCCTGCTTGTGCGGCTTTTGGCTCGTGGATGGAACCTACCGTGACGTTGTGCGGGTCCTAAGATCGCAACGCGCGGAAATTCCAACCATAATTGTCTGTGCCCCTTCTTGCCCGCATGAATATAGAGATTATCTGGCTGCGTTGAATATCCGCGCGTTCGATTTCATCTGCCACCCATATCAAAAGTCGGACGTTGAGCGAATCCTGCATTCCGCAATACGCGCGCCTTTAGGCTCTCCTTCGCCTGTTTCCCCAATTCCGATGCGGGAAGTCTCTGGACTGCGGCAAGTTAGTTGAATTGTCCTTGCCGATAGGCCGGCCACTGGTGTCACACTTCCTACTCCTGGCCTTGCATTCTCGTTCCCCGACTCACGCTTTAGGTTGTATTGTAGTGGGTTGACAACACTCGGTTGACACGCTCCAGCGCTTTCATAAGTTCTGTAGAAAAATAATGGCCAGCGTCCCCCAAGCTCAAAACATCTTCGCTGAAGTTGACGAACCCATTCGCGCGGAGCTTTTCAGCGTAGAGCGCCTGGAACAGCACGCTGAAAGTCTCGCCGCCGCCCAGACGATTACAACAGATTCTGACGGCGGACGCCCGCTGATCCCGCGCGTAGCTGAGAACGGTCGCGTTCTGCTGGAGTACTACCGCGAAACCGCGAAAGCAGCTCAGCAGGAACTAACGATTACCCCCGCGGCGGAATGGCTGGTAGACAATTTTTACATCGTAGAGGAACAGCTTCGCGAAATTCGCGACGACCTTCCACTCGGCTTTTATAAGAAACTGCCGAAGCTTGCCACCGGACATTTGCAGGGCTATCCACGCGTCTTCGGTGTGGCCTGGGCCTATGTGGCGCATACAGACAGCCGCTTTGATCCGACGGTGCTGCGCGCTTTCGTTACTGCCTACCAACGCGTGCAGCCTCTGACCATCGGCGAGCTATGGGCTGTAGCCATAACCCTCAGGATCGTGCTGGTAGAGAATTTGCGCAGAATCGCGGAGCGTCTGGTGCTGAGTCGGCGCGCTCGCGAAGGAGCCGACTTGCTCGCCGATAGCCTGCTGGGAGCGGGCGGACAGGCCACCGTATCTCCGGCAAGCGTTCTCCGAAATTTTGAAAAAAAACCGCTCGAGAGAGCCTTTGCCGTTCAGCTCGTGCAGCGACTGCGAGACCTGGATCCGAAAGTCGGTCCGGTTCTGGTCTGGCTGGACGAGCGGCTCGCTGCGCAGGGTACCACGGCGGATGAAATCGTCCGCGCCGAGCACCAGCAACAGGCGGCGATGACCGTCACCGTCCGCAACATTATCACCAGCATGCGGCTGACCTCCGAGTTTGACTGGCAGGCTTTCTTTGAAAGCGTCAGCCTGGTGGATCAGGTCTTACGCGCCGGGAGCAATTTTGCCGACATGGATTTTGCCACCCGAGATTACTATCGCCACGCCATCGAGGATCTTTCGCGCGGGTCGAAATACGCCGAAATTGAAGTCGCTGAACGCGCCGTACATCGCGCCAAACGCGCTCGCTCGGAGAGTATCAATGGCCAGCCGCCGGACGATCGACGCTCGGACCCTGGTTTCTATCTGATATCGCGGGGACGTTGGGCTTTCGAACGCGAGTTGGATTTTCACATTTCGTGGCGCCGATGGCTGCTCCGCCTCTACGTGCGAGCTGCGGTGCCCGGCTATCTAGGAACGATCGCCTTACTGACCGCCATTATCCTGGCTTTCCCGCTCGTTCACGCCCACAGGCTTGGACTGCACACCGGTTATCTCATATTGCTTGGCATTGCTGCGGCGATTCCCGCTTCGGATTTGGCTATCTCTCTCATCCATCGCGTGGTCACCGACTTGCTCGGTCCGCGCACGTTGGCCCGCTTTGAGTTGAAAGAAGGCGTCCCCACTGATTTGCGGACGATCGTCGCGGTTCCCACTCTGCTGACTTCCGAGCATTCGATCAAAGAGCAGGTCGAACACCTCGAAGTCCACTACTTGGCGAACTCCGATGGGGATTTGCGATTCGCGCTCCTGTCCGATTGGGTCGATGCACCGACGGAGAATTTGGCGGGCGATGAGGAGCTATTGGCGACCGCTGTCGACGCCATCGCAACTTTGAACGCGCGCCACGGTCCGCCACCCGGGGGCGGTGACCGCTTCTTCATATTCCACCGTAAGCGCATGTGGAATCAGTCGGAACAAAAATGGATGGGATGGGAGCGCAAGCGCGGAAAACTCCACGAATTCAATCAGCTTCTTCGCAACACTTTGAACACTACCTTCCTGCCCGTCGGCGGCCACCCGCCGGAAATGATCCCGGGCGTTCGCTACGTAATTACCCTCGACGCCGATACCCGGCTTCCTCGCGGAACTGCGGCGCGCCTGGTGGGGACCATGGCCCATCCCTTGAATCGACCCCAATTCGATCCCGATTCAGGCCGCGTCGTGGATGGCTACTCCATCGTGCAGCCAAGAATTACTCCTTCACTGACGACGGATCGTGAAGGTTCGTTATTCCAGAAAATTTTTGCCGGTCCCAGCGGAATTGATCCGTACGCCTCCGCTGTTTCAGATGTCTACCAGGATTTATTTCGGGAAGGCTCCTACACCGGCAAGGGAATCTACGATCTCGATGCATTCGAAACGGCGTTAACGGGCAAAGTCAAAGAAAATACCTTGCTCAGCCACGACCTCTTTGAAGGCATCTTCGCTCGCACCGCGCTGGCTACGGACATCGAACTATTCGATGAATTCCCGTCGAACTATGAAGCCGCCGCGCTACGTCACTACCGCTGGGCGCGCGGAGATTGGCAGCTTCTTCCCTGGATTTTCGGCCGCGGAGGTTTAACCAAGGAAGAACGCAAAAAGGTCAAAATTCCGGCAATCAGCCGCTGGAAGATGATCGACAACTTGCGCCGGAGCCTCTCCGCGCCGTTCATGTTTCTTACATTGCTTGTTGGTTGGCTGGTCCCTGGAATGTCTCCGTGGATGTGGACCGGATTTATCTTGGCCACAGTATCGATTCCCGCGTTGATTCCGTTTCTCACCGGATTGAGCCCGCGCGTTGGGGGAATCTCCAAGCGCAGCCATTTCCGCGGCGTGCTTTCAGACCTCACGCTCGGTCTGGATCAGATCGCGTTGACCATCACCTTTTTGGCCTATCAGGCATGGCTGATGTCCGACGCGATTTTGCGCACGCTTGCTCGCATATGGATCACCCGAAGAAATTTGCTGCAATGGGTCACCGCGGCCCAGGCAAAGTCCGCCGTCGATTTGAATTTTTTTGGCGTGTACAAACGCATGATTTCCAGTGTCTTTCTCGCGCTGGCAGCGCTGCTCGCCGTGATGTACGGCCGGCGCCCATCGCTGCCGATGGTTATCCCTTTCGTCGCGCTGTGGATCGCCGCTCCCGCGGTAGCCCGATGGATCAGTCTGCCTCCAAGTCTTCCGGATATCGAGAAGCTTTCGGCGGTCGATTCAAGAGCTCTTCGCTTGGCTTCGCGCTCCACCTGGCGGTTCTTTGAAGAATTTGTTACCGCCGAGGACAATTTCCTTCCTCCCGATAATTTTCAGGAAGACCCTAAACCGATCGTGGCTCACAGAACATCGCCGACGAATATCGGACTGTATTTACTTTCCACCCTGGCCGCCCGCGATCTCGGCTGGATCGGAACTCACGAAACAATCGAACGACTGGAAGCCACATTCCAGACCATGAACAAACTGGAACAGTTTCGGGGTCATTTTTATAACTGGTATGACACTCGAGATCTCCATCCTTTGGATCCCAAGTACGTTTCCTCCGTCGATAGTGGAAATATTGCAGGGCACCTATTGGCATTGGGCAACGGCTGCAGGGAGTTGATTCAAAAATCATCCATCGAACCTTCCCGGTTGCCTGGAGTCGAAGATACGGTGCTGTTGTTACGCGAAGCCCTAGCCCGCATTACCGACACTCGGCGTACCCATACCGTCACCCGCAAGCAGCTTTCCAACGCGATCGACTCGGTTGCCGTCCTGTGTTATTCCGCGCCAACCGACGCTGCGGATTGGGCAATTCGGTTCGTTGAATTGAAAGATCGCGTTCAAACAGTTGCAGACATTGCACAGACGCTTGAGCAAGAGCTCAGAGATACTCCCAGTTCCGAATTGCGATATTGGGCCGAAGCTGCCAAGGCCTGCGTTGAGTCAAACATTCGCGACGCTAGAGTCCTGATTCCTTGGCTACGCCTTGAGTCACAAGAAGTCACCGCGATGGCCGAACGTCCTTCCGCACAAGCTGCCGAATGGCTGGCCATCGAACCGTTCTTCCGCATTCTTCCCACCCTGGCGGACGCGCCCGAGCGTTTTGAAGCCGCAGTCCGCGAGCTGACCGCTCTTGGCGCAAGCTTGCTAAAAGATCCTCTTGGCAATCGGGAATTGCTCGGACGGGTAACTGCTCTTATACAAGCGATGCAAGATTCGGCTAGGGACGCAGCTTCTCTCGTTCACCGTCTTACCGCCGCGGCCCAAGCCGCAGGCAAATTATTCGAAGCCATGGATTTCACCTTCCTGTTCGATCACTCGCGCAAGCTTTTTGCCATCGGTTATCGCGGCACGGATGGAAGTCTGGATCCCAATTGCTACGACTTGCTTGCCTCGGAAGCCCGTCTTACGAGTTTCATTGCGATTGCCAAAGGAGACGTTCCCTCCGCGCACTGGTTCCGGCTTGGACGCGCGCTTACGCCCGTGGGCCGCGGTTCGGCATTGATTTCCTGGTCGGGATCCATGTTCGAATACCTCATGCCCGCGCTTGTATTGCGCTCTCCAGCCGGCAGCTTGCTCAGCCAAACCTACGAGCAGGTAATTGCGAGGCAGATCGAATATGGTGAAGAGCGCGGCGTCCCTTGGGGGATTTCCGAGTCCGCCTACAATGCCCGCGACATGGATTTCACCTATCAATACTCGAGCTTCGGTATTCCGGGCCTGGGTCTCAAACGCGGGCTGAGCGAGGATCTGGTTATCGCGCCCTACGCCACGGCGCTGGCTGCCATGATTCAGCCTTCCGCCGCGGTCCAGAATTTCGAGCGGCTGTCACAGGCTGGCGGCCGAGGACTGTACGGCTTCTATGAAGCGCTCGATTACACCGGATCGCGATTGCCCGAAGGCAAAAATGTTGCCGTAGTACGGGCGTACATGGCGCATCACCAGGGGATGAGTCTGGTGTCCGCCGCCAACGTACTGCTTGATGGCGTAATGCAGACTCGTTTCCACGCCGAACCCATCGTCCGAGCGACCGAGTTGCTGATGCAGGAGCGCACGCCTCGCGATGTGCTAGTCGCGCGTCCTCGTGCCGAAGAAGTTTCGGCATCCGCTAAAGTCCGTGAACTCGTGCCCCCGGTCGTGCGCCGCTTCATGACCCCGCACGATGCCACTCCGCGAACCCAGCTTCTTTCCAACGGGCGTTATGGCGTTATGCTCACGGCGGCGGGGTCCGGCTACAGCCGATGGCGTGATATTGCCATTACCCGTTGGCGGGAAGACGCCACGCGCGATTGTTGGGGTAGCTATATTTTTCTGCGCGATGAGCAAAGTGGAAATGTGTGGTCCGCCGGATATCAGCCCACCGGCGTCGATCCGGACTCTTACGAAGCGGTTTTTTATGAAGATCACGCCGAAATCATTCGCCGTGACCGGGCGCTCACGACCACTCTCGAAGTGGTTGTATCGTCCGAAGATGACGCAGAAGTTCGTCGCGTCACGATCACCAACTTGGGAGTACGCGCGCGGGACGTGCAGGTTACTTCCTATGCCGAATTGTGCCTTACCTCACAGGCAGCCGATGTAGCCCAACCTGCGTTCTCCAACCTGTTCGTGGAGACTGAGTTTGTAGCCGACCTGGGCGCGGTCGTGGCCACACGGCGCAAGCGTTCGCCCGAAGAAACCTCTGTCTGGGCTGCGCAGGTGCTTGTGGTGGACGGCACCACGGTAGGTGATTTGCAGTTCGAGACCGACCGCTCGAAATTCGTGGGACGCGCTCGCAACCTATGCAACGCGGTGTCAATCGTTGACGGCCGTCCGCTGTCCAATTCCGTTGGATCTGTGCTCGACCCCATCGTGAGCTTGCGCCGCACCGTGCGTATACCGCCGGGAACCACGGCCCATCTCATTTTTTCCACCATCGTCGCCCCCACGCGAGAAGAATTGCTCGATCTCGCTGATAAGTATCGCGACACCCGAACATTCGAGCGCACTTTGACTCTTGCTTGGACCCAGGCGCAAGTACAGCTTCATCACCTGAGCATTAGCGCCGAAGAGGCCCATCTCTTTCAGAGGCTGGCAAACGCGGTCCTCTATTCGGATTCCTCTCTCAGACCCTCTACCGATGTCCTGAGCACCACCTCTCTGGACATGGGCACGCTGTGGGCCCAGGGCATCTCCGGCGATTTGCCCATCGTCCTTGCTCGCATCGACGATGCGGACGACGTGGATATCATTCGCCAGCTGTTGCGGGCCCATGAATACTGGCGCATGAAGCAGTTGTCCGCCGATGTCGTGATCATTAACGAGAAAGCCCCTTCCTACGTCCAGGAATTGCACTCATCTTTGGAATCCTTAGTGCGCGGCAGTCAGCTCAGGCTCTCTCCGGATACCAGCGGAGTGCGCGGCAAAATTTTCCTTTTGCGCGGAGACTTGGTCTCCCAACAAATCCGCACGCAACTCCAGATGATCGCTCGGGCTGTCCTTCTTAGCCGCCGCGGCACATTGGCGGAGCAAATAACGAGATCGCAGTATAAGGAACCCATCCCTCCTTATATTTCTCGGCAAGCGCGAGCAAGCAAGCGTCAGGACGTGCAATTGCCTCAGCCCGCCCTCCAGTTTTTCAATGGCATCGGCGGTTTTGCAGAGAATGGCCGCGAATATGTCACGGTACTGAACGAAGGCCTGCGCACCCCGGAGCCTTGGATCAACGTGATTGCAAACCCGACGTTTGGATTTCTGGTCTCGGAATCAGGCTCGGGATTTACCTGGTCGATCAACAGTCATGAAAACCAGCTGACTCCCTGGTCCAACGACCATGTGTTCGATACACCCGGCGAGGCGCTCTACATTCGCGACGAAGCTAGTGGGGAAGTCTGGAGTCCGACGGCGTTGCCCATTCGCGACGAAGCCGCCAGCTATTTGTGCCGTCACGGTCAGGGTTACACTCGTTTTCAGCACGGCTCCCACGGCATTTTGCTCGACTTGATTCAATTCGTGCCTGCTGAAGACCCCCTAAAAATTTCCCGGCTCTCGCTGCAGAACGATTCCGGTCGTGTGCGGCGGCTTTCAATAACGGCCTACGCCGAGTGGGTATTGGGAAGTTCGCGCCCGGCCGCGGCCCCTTACATCATCAGTGAGATCGATTCAGCCACCGGAGCTCTCTTCGCACGCAGCGCCTGGAACGGAGATTTCGGTGGCCGTATCGCTTTCGCCGATCTGGGCGGACGGCAATCCTCGTTCACTGCGGATCGCACGGAATTCTTCGGGCGAAATGGAGGGCCTGAGCGTCCCGCCGCGATCGAGACCAGCCGTCCGCTTGCGCGCAAGACAGGCGCCGCTCTTGATCCTTGCGCCGCGCTGCAAACGACCGTTGAATTGCGCCCGGGCGCTCGCATCGAGATCGTATTCTTTTTAGGCGAAACGGAGTCCAGAGAAAAGGCGCGAGAACTGATCAATCGCTATCGAGCTTTAGACTTGAACCAGGTCTTCCGCGACGTTCTCCGTCAGTGGGACGACACTTTGGGCGCAGTGCAAGTGAACACTCCGGACCCAAGTATGGACATCATCTTAAATCGCTGGCTGCTTTATCAAACCCTTTCCAGCCGGGTTTGGGCCCGTGCGGCGTTCTATCAGCTAAGCGGCGCCTACGGTTTCCGCGATCAGCTGCAGGACGTAATGGCTCTCACCGTGGCCAAAAGAGCGGTCGCTCGCGAGCAGTTGCTGCGTGCGGCTGCTCATCAATTTCCTGAAGGTGACGTTCAGCACTGGTGGCATCCACCTTCTGGACGTGGCATCCGTACGCGTATGTCGGACGATCTTCTCTGGTTGCCTTACGCAGTAGTCCATTTCATCGAAGCTACCGCTGACATGACCGTTCTAGAAGAACAGGTTCCCTTCATGGAAGGCGATCTGCTGGCGGAAGGACAAACTGAATCTTATTTCCAGCCCCGCGTCTCACAAAATCGCGCAACGATATTTGAACATTGCGCTCGCGCTCTGGACCGCAGCTTGTCTGTAGGCGTTCACGGTCTTCCGCTCATGGGCACTGGCGACTGGAATGATGGAATGAACCGCGTCGGCCATCTCGGCAAGGGAGAAAGCGTCTGGCTAGGCTGGTTTCTGCACATCGTTCTTTGGGAATTCGCGAAAGTCGCGGACGCTCGCGGAGAACGCGAGCGCGCAGAAAGATGGCGCGTTCATGTGAGCCTGTTGAAGGCCGCGCTTGAACGCGAAGGGTGGGATGGCGAATGGTATCGCCGGGCTTACTTTGACGACGGCACGCCGCTTGGCTCTGCGCAGAATGAAGAATGCCGCATCGACTCCATTGCCCAAACCTGGGGGGTCATCAGCGGTGCCGCGGAGCCCGGCCGCGGCACGCGCGCCATGGCTGCTGTCGACCGCCAACTCATTCGTCCCGCTGACGGCCTAATCTTGCTTTTAACGCCGCCCTTCGACAAAACTCCGGACGACCCTGGCTATATAAAGGGATATGTGCCGGGCATCCGCGAAAACGGCGGGCAATACACGCACGCGGCCACTTGGACTGCCATTGCCTTTGCCGAGCTCGGTAATGGAGATAAAGCTACAGAACTTTTCCGCTCCATGAACCCCATCAACCGGTCCAATTCTCGAGCCAATGCGCAGCGTTACAAAGTCGAGCCCTATGTCGTGGCCGGAGATATATACGCCGAGCCTCCGCACATCGGGCGCGGCGGATGGACATGGTATACCGGTTCAGCGGGATGGCTCTACCGCACAGGGATGGAATGGATACTGGGCTTTCGCGTGCGCGGCATGATCCTCAACATCGACCCTTGCATACCTCGCAATTGGCCCGGCTACTCGATCGATTTTCGGTATCACTCGGCAATATACAAAATTAAGGTGGAAAATCCTTCGAATGTCGCGCGAGGTGTGGCTCTCACTGAACTAGACGGTAAGCTTCTGCCGGGTTCCGCAAGCATTCCTCTCGCCGACGACGGGGCGGTCCACACCATTCGTATTGTCTTGGGTTGAGACTTGCCGCGCTTATTGCAATGCGCGAGCGATGCGCGGAGAAGCAGCTAGGCGTCTTTTCTTCCAGCCGCAAGCAGAACAATCCCTCCTACCAGGGCCAGCCCCCCGAGAATCGGAGGCAAGGGGATCGTCTTATGCTCTGTAGTACTCGCTTGAAGCGGCCCGATATCCACAATTTTCTTATGTGTTGTGTACGTAATACCTTGGTAAGCGAACGAGACAATACCAAGGATGATCAAGATAATCCCAACAAGCGGTAAAGTTTTCATCGGCGTCCTACACTACCCTAGCGTCCTAATCATGGACAAGACTATACAGTGAACTTTAGCCCGATACTAAGCTCGCCGGAGCAGCCCGCCCACAAGAGAAACCAAGAAGAGCACCAGGAAAATGAAAAACAGAATCTTTGCAATGCCGGCCGCCGCTGCCGCCAGAGGGAAGAATCCAAAGGCTGCTGCAATCAACGCAACCACGAAAAATATTAACGCCCATCGTAACATAAGCCTCCTCATGCTCCGTAAACTAGCGCTTAAAATGCCGCTGCGAAGGCTCTTTTATACGCGCGCTGCTAAAACGTCACCATACACGTATTAGCTTAGAGCGACGCTTCGTTTACTGTAAGTACTAAACCCCTTGACCTGATATTGGACTAAAGTATTTACGGTATTTCCGGCGTCGCCGTTCTGTACTCTTCTGCGGGAATTCAGCATGCACAGGGGTCCACAGAGGGCCCCGTTTTCGTTTTAAGACGCCTGGTCATCCTACAGTAAGTTCCGCTCCGAAATTACCAGTCCTAACCGATAGTAGGGCCGAGGCCTATTATGTAGATTGTTGCCAAGTTCGATGCTCATGAAAGTCTAAACTCGGCATTTTCTTCAGAGTCTCTCCCCTGAAGGGGCCATTTGAGTCTCCCCCTGATATTGAGAGTGGCCCCTCTCCTCTTGTTCGGAGTGGTACATGGAATCCCTGCAAACGTTACAGCATGTGCGGGATAGAGAGGTCTTTTCCCCCTCCTCATAATGCAAGTGCAAAGGCTCAGAGTTTAAGGAGACGAACCAATGGCCATCCACGAACCAAACGACCCGAGACGTGACCCCATCGACGAACCAGGGCGAAAGCACGGTGACCGAGTTCCTGAAGTGATCGATCCCCCGGATCCCCGGCGTCACGATCCCCCCGGACCGGACAGCCCGCGCCGGCCAGAGGAAGTTCCCGCGCAAGAGGTCCGGGAACTCCTCGAATAGCGCCCCCGCAGTACTCGAGTCGCCACGCATTTCAACGAACAACCTTCTTATCAACGAGATCAAAGGAGGTTTTATGTCAGATAAAAAGTTGGCAAATATGCGCGTCGCCGTTTTAGCCAGCGACGGTTTTGAACAGGTCGAATTGGAGAAGCCGCGCAGGGCCCTGGAGGAGGCCGGCGCCAAGACGGTCGTAGTTGCCCCAAAGTTCGGAAAGATTCAAGGCTTCGTCCATCATGAAAAAGGCGACAAGGTTGACGTCGATATGACGCTCGACAAGGCGGATCCTGACGAATTCGATGCGGTTCTCTTGCCGGGCGGCGCCCTGAATGCAGATTTCTTGCGCGCCGAAAAGAAAGCCCAGGAATTCATAAAGCGCATCGACCAGGCGAAAAAGCCCATCGCAGTAATTTGCCATGCGCCTTGGCTTCTGGTGTCGGCGGGTCTGCTAAAGGGCCGCACCATCACCAGCTACCACACAATTCAAGACGACATTCGCAATGCAGGCGGCAACTGGAAGGACCAAGAAGCAATCTGCGATCGCAATTGGGTCTCGAGCCGGCAGCCGACCGACATCCCAGCCTTCAATCGCGAAATGATTGCGCTGTTTTCAGAGCGTAAATCCAAAAGCGCCGGCGCCTGAATCAATCCGGGGTCCCCAGCCCACCGGATGGAAATAGCCTTCGTCGGCCGGGTTTTCTTCGACCTTCACTTTTGTCTAGAATCGAGCTGTGGACCCTACGCACAGTATCAAGGGGGGCCTTTCGCGTCGGGAATTGCTCCGCCTCGCGGGTATGGTGGTTTGCATTCCTATGGCCGAGCGGGGCCAGTCTTCAGCCGGTCAAGCTTCCGCTCCGTCCACGCAAAAGGCAACTCCGTCACAGCTACTTCAATTAAGCGAGCTTCCCCCAGCCACCTATCTATCTCCAGGCGACGATACGTTCCTCGAACAACTGGAAAACGCCAGTTTTCAGTTCTTCTGGGAGCAATGCAATCCAAAGACAGGCATCGTCAAGGACCGCTGCAATGTTCGCGGCTCAGACAACGGGGTCCTCGGCAGCATCGCCGCAACCGGGTTTGGACTCACCGCGCTCTGCATCGGTGAAAAACGAGGCTACGTGTCCTATTCTCAGGCCCGCGATCGCGCGCTCACCGCCTTACGTTTTCTTTGGAAGAAAATGCCGCACGAACGTGGGTTTTATTACCATTGGGCCAACATCAGCACCGGCGAACGATTGTGGCAATCCGAAGTGTCCTCGGTGGATACTTCCATTCTCCTTTGTGGAATTCTCACTTGCCGCCAATATTTCGAGCATTCCGAAATCAGCCAACTAGCTCACCAAATTTTTAACCGCGTCGACTGGAATTGGCTTTCTGAAGACACTCGCATCCTGCCCCACGGATGGACTCCCGAAGGCGGCTTCCTGCAGTACCGCTGGGACAGCTACAGCGAAATGATGATGATGTACCTTCTCGGCCTGGGTTCCTCTTCCCACGCGCTTCCTCCGCTCGCCTGGGACGCCTGGAAGCGCTCCATGTTCGAATTCGACGGTATCCACTACATCGGTTCTTACGCTCCGCTTTTCGTTCATCAGTATTCCCAGGCTTGGTTCGATTTCCGCGGCAAACGCGACAAGTACGCCGATTATTTCCAGAATTCAATACTGGCCACCGACGCGCACCGCCGTTTCTGCTTGAGCCTATCCAAGAAGTTTCCAGATTATAGCGAAAACCTCTGGGGCATCACCGCATCGGATTCCGAACATGGCTACGAAGTATGGGGTGGCCCTCCGTCAACGGGGCCCATTGATGGAACGGTGGTGCCCTGCGCCTCCGCGGGCTCGCTGCCGTTTCTGCCGGGCCCGGTAATGCGTGTTCTCCGCACCATTCAATACCGCTACGGCGCGGGCACCTGGAGCCGCTACGGCTTTGTGGACGCGTTCAATCCGCTCAACAATTGGTACGACAGCGACATTGTGGGAATCGACGCAGGAATCAGCATGGTGATGGCGGAGAACGCGCGCACTGCTTTTGTGTGGGATACCTTCATGAAAAATCCGGAAGCGCAACGAGGTATGGATCGAGCCGGGTTCAAACCCTACAAGCCTGCCTCGCCTCAGGAAATGGTGGAACTGCATTCCCACGCAGGCCGCTAAAGAGATGTGTGCCTAGCGGTAGTTAGCCGCTTGCAGCTCGAACATCTCTGCATACTGGCCCCCGCTCTTCATTAACTGCTCGTGTTTACCCTCTTCGGCAATTTCGCCGTCCGCCAGCACCAGAACACGGTCCGCCATCCGCACAGTAGAGAATCGGTGGGATATCAGCAGCGACATTTTGCCTTTGGTTAGCTCCGCGAATCGTTGAAACACTTCATGCTCTGAACGCGCGTCCAAGGCCGCAGTCGGCTCGTCCAGGATCAAAAGTTGCGCATCTCGCAGATAGGCCCGCGCCAGAGCGATTTTCTGCCACTCGCCCCCGGATAGATCTACGCCGCCTTCAAACCGGCAGCCCAGCATTTGATCAAAACCGTTCGGCAGCCTGCGTATGGTACGTTCTGCCAAACTCTTGTTCGCGGCCGCGCGTATGCGAAATTGATTCTCTAAATCTTCAATTCTTCCCACGGCGATATTTTCAGCCGCGGTCATCTCATAACGCATGAAATCTTGAAATATTACGCCCATCTCCTTCCACAGGCTCTCCAGGTCATAGTCGCGGAGGTCTTTCCCATCCAGTAGAATCTGTCCTTCCGTCGGGTCGTACAAACGCGTGAGCAGCTTGACGAGCGTGGTCTTGCCCTGTCCGTTCTCTCCTACAATCGCGATGCGTTCGGTCGGCCCGAGTTTAAAGTTCACATTCTTCAGTACCATTCGCGAACTGCCGGGGTATTTGAATGAAACATTCTTAAACTCAAATCCTGTCCGAATCGGTTTCGGGGCCGGCAGCGCCGAGGGGTTCGACAATATCTTCGGTTTCACAGCAAAAAAATCCAACAGGTCGGTCATGAATAGAGCCTGGTTTGTAATCCCGGAAAACGATGTGAATACAGCTTGGATGTTGGAGCTTGCTCCGGCAATGGCTCCCGATAGATAAACCATGACGCCGACGGTCATCAAGCCAGCTACCGCACCATATATAACGTACGCATAGCTGCCGTAGTAGCCCAGCAATCCAAGCAGGGCGAGCAGAGATCCGAACATCAGCCTGCGCTTGGATAGGCCCAAAGTCTGCTGATACAACTCGTCGGCCAGCTTCGCATAACGCTCGGTAAGAAACGGAGCCAATCCAAACAACTTCAATTCTTTCGCGCTTTCTTTCGCGCCCCCCAGGGCCCGCAAATAGTCCAGTTCGCGCCTGCCGCCCGTCTGCCGATAACTAAGCGAGTAAATCATGAAGCCGAAATGAGTTTCACCGAGAAACGCGGGAACCACGCAAATAATCAGGCCTAGCAGAAGTAGTTTAGAGAACATAAAAATCGCTGCGGCCAAGCTGATTGTGGTGATCACTTCTTGAATCAATCGTCCGGCCACCTGCAGCATCTGAACTCGGTCGACGCCTTGCGCCCTGGCGCGCTCCAATTTGTCGTAGAAGACGGGATCTTCATACGACATTAAGTCCAGCGTGGTCGCGTGCTTCATCAACTTGAGACTGATATGGCGCATATAGCGATCCGCCAAAGTCGTGTCGCAAAATTCGATGATCCGCGCCATGAACGTCGCTACACCGGCGAGAACGAATTCCAGCAGCACCATCCACCAGAACATATGTGACAGCGGAACCTGCCTCAGTTGATGGTTTGTAACTGAATCGATAATGAATCTCGTCACTGCCAAGATGGATAGAGGAATTAGAGCAGCGGCTACACGAAAAAATAAGTTTGAAACAACGATCGTCGGCGCTGCGTCCCACACAAAACGCAGTACTGGCGGGATGTTCTTTAGCGCTTTTAATCGCTCGCTCCAGTTAGGTAGTGATGCCTCTTTTATAGCTGTACTGGCGGCTGCCATTGCTGGGCTCTCCCAAGTTGAAAACATCCAGGTCAGTTCACCTGGATGTGTTGAATCCTACCTTTGTCTCGGCGCTTTAAACCCTACAGCCCTGCCTGACTAAAGGGACACACACTATGCGTGCATTTCACTGGCCAAGGTTAACCGGGGGTAAGTGCTTAGTTGGCAGAGAGTTGCGTTCAGTATGAGGAATGATACCATCGATTTTTTTCGCTGTATCAGAAGCTTCTACTCGACCGGAATTGGATGCGGCTTGGCCACCCATCGTTTCAGAACGGAAACTAGATTCTTTAAGGAAGAACAATACGAGAAACACCTTATCCGCTCGGACGTCCGAGCGACGTATCCTGAAGGTGTGCATACCTCAGCGACCGAATTGCGCAGCGATTTACGAATAGCTTTGGCCCCCAAACTTGCCAAGTTTAGGCAGTCAGCACACAAAGCCAAATCCGTCGTCAGGCGCGCTTGGTGGCGTTCGCAGGATGGCTGGCGCCGCATTACTGCGGGCATGGAGCTAGACGATCTCTGGAATCAGTTTAAAGCAGAGGCTGAAGCGAGCGCGCGGCCCTTCCGGCAGGATGTGGATCGCGAAGCTCACCGAGGCAAGTCCTGGAAACAACCATTCAAAATATTTGGCGCCATCTCTGCGAGCATTCTCAAAAAGTTGTCGCCTCCCCGCCGCCTTTTCCTGCTCCTCACCATCGTTCTGGCCATAGTGTCCTTGGTCGGTTTTGAGTTCTTATTTTTCACCAGAGAAGTCGAACTCCTGCTGGCCTTCGTTGGTCTCCTGCTGCTCCTAGTGATGGTGCTCGGTGATCACATCTCCATGAAGAGAGACATCGAAATCGCCCGGGAAATACAACGTTGGCTGGTTCCGCGTGTGCCTCCCGAAGTAGCTGGAGTGGACATGGCCTTCGCCACCAGACCAGCCAAGATGGTGGCCGGTGATTATTACGACGCCTTCCGGCGCGCGGCCGATGGCCCGCTGCTGATAGCGGTCGCGGACGTTGCGGGCAAAAGCGTGCCTGCAGCCATGCTTATGGCCACCTTCCAAGCCAGTCTTCGCGCTCTGGCCGGTTCGCGCGGATCGCTTTCCGACCTGGTGGTAGGGTTGAATCGGCAAGCCTGTTCGAACAATATGAACGGTCGCCGCTTTACTACTGCATTCCTCGCAGAGCTCGATCCCCTCACTGGAACGCTGAACTATCTCTGCGCCGGTCACAACCCGCCCATGCTGAAACACCGCGACGGCTCGATCGAACGGCTGAAGTCCGAAAGCATTCCCCTGGGTATCGAATTGAATGAAAAGTACGAGACCGGACGAACGGTTCTCGATACCGGGGATATCCTGGTTATCTACACTGACGGCGTAACCGAAGCTCGAGACGAAGACGGGAAGGAATTCGGAGAAGGCCGTTTGCTCTCATTGGTGGGCGAACCTCATGAAGAACGGGCATCATTGACGCTCTCCTCTATCATGAGGAGGCTCGACGAGTTCGTGGGAGGTGCTCCGCAGCACGACGACATCACCTGCCTGGTCGTCCGGCGCACCTGACGCCTCGGTCGGCTACGGCAAGTCGGTGGTCAATCTACGTCATTCATTGTATGGCTTCGATCTCCTCCCCTCACTACCGTGTATCATGTCATTATCATTGGCGGATTCGAGTTGGATCGAGATCGATTCGCAGTAACAATTTGAAAGTAAAAAGGGAGGATTTATGAAACGGATGGGATGGCCGGAAACTGCTTCGGCATTTCTTGTTGGCATTGGTGTGGGTGCGGCGATCGGGATTTTGTTCGCACCTCAATCGGGAGAAGACACTCGTGATTACCTCGTGGGCACTGCGCAAGACAAGCTAGACCAAGCGGTCAGCACGGGTCAGAAATGGGCCGGTCGTGCGAAGAAGAATGTAGACGACGCAACCGACTTTGTAAAAGACGCCGCCGACGCTGGCCAACGCGCTTACCGCGACGCAGCCAAAAGCGCCAGCGCGTAAATTCAGTCGTATGCTTCGGCCAAAGGGAGAACGGGCATGGTCCTGTTCTCCTTTTCGCATCCTTCGCCTGCCATCGGTTGTTCGTCGTGCAAGTATTTGACGTCTAGGGGCTAGGTCGTTAGAGTATCTAGTGCGCGGAAGCTATTCCCCCGTGTCGGCGATCATCCACCACATCACTTCCCAATAAGGAGAACGAGATGAAGGAAAAGTCGGAATCTTCAGCTCCTAAGAACTTGACGCGAAAAGAACTCATCGCTTCCTTAAACGAGGATCTAGCTCGAGAATATCAGGCCATCATTTCTTATGTGATCTATTCGCAAGTTTTGAAGGGCGCCGAGTATATGAACATCGCCGGAGAGCTGGAGAAACACGCCGGTGAAGAGCTTAGCCACGCGCTGATCATTTCGAACCAGATCGATTATCTCGGCGGCATGCCCACCACTCAGCCAAAGCCCGTCCGAACTTCCGAAAAAGCCAGGGACATGCTCAAGTTCGATCTCGAGAACGAGACGGAAACCATTCGCAATTACCGAGATCGCGTTCGCCAATGCGAAGCGCTCGGTGAATTCTCCATGGCCGAACACATCCGCGAGATCCTCATGGACGAACAGGACCATCAAATCGCTCTGGCCACCGCTCTAGGCCAGGAAGTTCCGCACAACTCCTGAAACGAAATAAGCAGTTGCGCGAATCGACTCACAGGAGACTCAAATGACTGATGAACAGAAGCCATCCGGCGCCGAGGAATTGCTCACCAACGTTGCCACCACCATCGGCTCTGCCCTTGGTAGTGTCGCGGCGAAGGTAAACGAATTCTCACGGGTCGCGAGCGCGGAAGCCAAGCGCAAGCGGCCGCGCGCAAAGGCCACCAAGAAAAAGAAGTCTGCTAAGAAATCTAAACGCACAAGCAAAGCCGCCAAACCCTCAAGCCGCAAGCGCAAAGCTCGGAAAAAATCCAGGCGTTAGAGGTTCGTTGCACTCGAGCGGGAGTAACAAACCCGCTCGTTCTGCTTTGATTCCGTTCGCCGTCCGTTTTTTTGCAGGCTCTGACTGCTGCAATACAAACATGCCGCGGTATACCTTAAAACATACCCGTCTTTACGGTTTGTTCTGGATGGTTCCCTCGCTTGATGAAGTCCACCCTATCCCCGGCGCATGGCGCCGTTCGAGCTATGTCTGTATGACCCACGGTCCTCGAACATTTAAGGAGAAATCATGAAATCCAGATCGCTGGTAAGACTGCTCACGTTCGCCGCGGTCACCTTTCTGATCGGATGTTCGAACGCTGCCACCAAATCGCCCGACGTCACCGACACCATTCGGCGATTGCTCGATCAGTCCAACCTGCACGAGGTCAAAGTGAGCCAGGATCGCGACAAAGGCGTAGTCACCCTTGGCGGGCAGGTAACAGCTGACACCGACAAGGCCCGGGCCGAATCCATTGCCAAGTCAGTTGCCGGCTCCCAAGTCGTTGCGGACGAAATTGCAGTGGTCCCACCAGGACCTGGCGCCAGCGATGCCAAGACGGTCAATTCAGACCTCGACAAAGGCATCGAGAAAAATCTGGACGCCACGCTGGTCCAGAACAGGTTGAACAAAGACGTAAAATACGACGTCAAAAATGGTGTAGTGACGCTAACCGGCGAGGTCCATTCGCAAGCCAAGCGCGCCCAAGTGGAAAAGATCGCCGCGGGAGTTCCCAACGTTCAGCAAGTAGTGAATGAGCTTCAAGTCAAGAATCAAAAAGCCAGCTCGACCGAGTAGCTATTATCGCGGCGGCGTTTATGTCTTTTATAAACCCGCCGCGCCGCTTCTATTGCAATACGTTTGATAGCGACTTATAGATCTCCAGTCCGCCGTTGTGCTTGTAGTGGATGTATCCCAATCTTCGAAACTTATTCATGAAGAAATTCACGCGCGGCCGGGTCGTGCCGATCATTTCCGCGAACGTGTCCTGGTTCAGAATTTGAATGATCGAAGGATTTTCGCTTCCTTTCTCATACTCATTCAGCAGCAAGAGCGTGCGCGCCAGCCGCTTTTCGCTCGAATTAAACAGATGGTCGATCAAGTCCTGTTCGATGCGGTGATTTCGCGAGAGCAAGTAATTGATGAATTGCGTGCAAACATGAGGCTCTTTCTCGATCATGTGCATCATTTTCTTTCGGTCGATCACCATAATCGTGCTGGGCACCAGCGTAATTGCCGAGGTCTGGTAACTGGCATGTCCTCCGATGCAGGCTTCTCCGAAGAAATCGCCTCTGCCGAGGAACCCTAGCACGCCGCTCCTGCCTCGCTTCGAAACCAGAACCAGCTTCACTACTCCCTGTCGGATGAAGTGCACATTCCTGCATTGCTCTCCCTGAGAAAAAATAGTCTTACTTGGCAAATATTCCACAACCTTTCCGGGCAGCACCTTAGGGAATAGAGTCTTTGGATTTTTGCCATGTTTGCCTGGCGTCATCTCGTCGTGCGCCTCTCCTTGCTAGGATTGCTATAGATCTCCGATGATCTTCCCTGTTCAGCCAAATTTTGTCTGTCTTATATTGAACAGACAAAGACCCCAACCGTTCCGTACTATGCCTGGGTCTTTTGCGTCCTTAATTCTGGTAGGGCGCTGGAGACAAGGAACCGACATTACGTAACGATGAGTCTAGGGTACGATGTCTTCCGTAAACTGGATGACGGCCATCCGCTCTGGATTGCCGAGTTCTCCTCTATCGAAGAAGCTAAAACGAATTTAAAGCTGCTGGCCTCGAAGGCCCGGGGCGAGTATTTCATCCGCGACGCTTCGACCGGTGCGGTCGTCTTCCAGTTTGTCCCTAACGATTGATGCCCGAGACGGTACTCCTGTTACACTCGCACGACGAATAAATTTCTAAGCAGTTCCCTGTAGGCCCCTCTCAACTACCTCATTCTAAAGCCTTATTTTGACGGCGGAGGTGGCACCCCAGATGCCTTGTATAGCTCTGCAAGGTGCCAGGCGAGATCCGGGGGATTTATGGAATCCACCACTTTTGATATTTTCAAACGGCTACGTAATGGCAGACCGCTTTGGATCACATCGGTACCGGGCATTGAGGAAGCGCGCATGCGCGTGGGTCGTTTGGGCCTTGTAGCGCCCGGTGAATACCTTATCTACTCGCAAAAAAAAGGCGTCATCGTCGAGTACGTCAACAACTAGAGTCAGCTGACACTCTCGCACAGATCCCTAGCGTCTCGGACAGATGCCCGCCCGTTGTTCCGTAACAGCCCAGTAATATTTCGCAGATATCCTGATAATCTAAGCCCGAGGCGAATATGGCGCGCAAAAGGCTGCCAAATGCTCAGCTATTTCTGAATCGCCATTTTTCCTGGCTGCAGTTCAACGAGCGCGTCCTCGAAGAAGCATGCGACGCAAAAAACCCGCTCCTCGAGCGCGTGAAATTCCTCGCCATCACCGCAAGCAATCTCGACGAATTTGTCGAAGTCCGCGTCGCTGGTCTTTTGCAACAAGTGGAGCACGGCATCCAGGACCCCGGCCCCGATGGCCGCACGCCGCGCGAAGTGCTCAGCGAACTTGCTGCTCGAATCCACAAATTTGTAAGAGCTCAATACGATTGCTGGCGCGAAGATCTCGTCGGGTTTCTTCTCGCGGAATCGATTCGCATAGTTACGATGCGCTCTCTCCGGCCCTCCGCGCGCGTACAGATTGAGAATTTTTACACAAAAACTGCGGAGCCTCTGCTCACGCCGGTCACCGTTGATCCCGCCCATCCGTTCCCTCATGTGATCAATAAGGCGATTTGTCTCGCATTCCTCCTGCGTCGCAAACGCCGCGGAGCCGTCCCATATCTTGGAGTGGTCACCGTGCCGCGCGCTCTGCCGCGCTTGGTGCAACTGCCATCAGCGAATGGCGCAGTCGAATATGTTTTTCTCTCCGACGTGATTCACGCCTTCTCCGAGCGTCTCTACCACGGATACGAAGTTCTCTCCGCCGCTGCTTTTCGCGTTACGCGCAACAGCAATCTTTATCTGGAAGCGGAAGAATCGCGCAGCATCATGGATTCCGTCGACGCGCAGCTCCATCGCCGCAGAAAAGGAGAAGCTGTGCGTCTGGAGATCGAAGCCAGCGCCAATCAAGAAATTATCGACCGCCTGGTAACCAATTTCCGCCTGGCGCCTTGGCAAATTTTCCGCGTCGACGGCCCGCCCAATCTTTCGCGCATCGCCTACCTCTACGACGCGATCCCGCGCCCCGATTTGAAATATCGTACCTTCGTTCCCCGCGAACTCGCATTGAAGCCCGAGCCCGGTTCTGTTTTCGACCTGATTCGCAAACGCGACGTTTTGCTGCATCATCCGTACGACTCCTATTCATCTGTCGTTCGTTTCATCGAAAGCGCCGCCGCCGATCCAGACGTTCTCTCCATCAAGCAGACGCTCTATCGCACCAGCGAGAATTCTCCAATCGTCCGCGCTTTGATTGAAGCCGCCTCCAAGAAAGAAGTCGCCGTGGTCGTCGAGCTGAAAGCGCGCTTTGATGAAGCTTCCAACATTCGTTGGGCGCGAAATCTGCAGGAAGCTGGCGTGCAAGTATTTCACGGCTTGGTGGGCCTGAAAACACACTGCAAGCTAGCCCTCATCGCCCGCCGCGAACAGGGCGGGAAGATTCGCCAGTACGCGCATCTGGGCACCGGAAATTACAATCCTTCCACCGCCCGCTACTATACCGACCTAAGCTTGCTCACCAGTGATCCGCGCATAACCTCCTCCGTGCAGCACGTTTTCAATTATTTGACGGCCTATTCCGAGCGCCCGCAATATCTGCCGCTATTCGTCGCGCCGCTGAATCTCGGGAAAAGCTGTTTGAATTTGATCGACCGCGAAACGGCCCACGCGCGCTCGAGCCGCCCCGCGTTTATCCTCGCGAAAGTAAATTCGCTGCTCGACGAAAAAATCATCCAGGCTCTCTATCGCGCATCGCAGGCGGGCGTGCAGATTGAACTGATTGTGCGCGGAGCTTGTGCCTTGCGCCCCGGCGTTCCTGGCATGAGCAGCCGCATTCGAGTCCGCAGCGTGGTTGGCCGCTTCCTCGAGCACAGCCGCGTTTTTGCTTTTGGCAACGGAGGCAGCGCGGAAGTCTATCTCGGCAGCGCCGACTGGATGCAGCGCAACATCTACGAACGCGTCGAAGTTATGTTTCGCTTGAAAGATCCCGCTCTTTGCGCTCAAATTTTCACTCAGGTCATCTCACCATACCTGGCCGACACCGAGAAAAGCCGCTTCTTGCTTCCGGACGGAAATTATGTTCGCGGACATCAAGCGGGCTCTTGGTCGGTCTCGCGCAACGGATTCCGCTTTAACGCTCAGGATTTCTTGATCGGTTACACCGAATCCGGTGACGTCACGCAAGCCTGCCCTCCGCTGCCGCGCTACGTTAGGCTTCCCGCGCCTGGTAAAACCGGCGTCAAGCCTTCGCATTCCTCGGCTTGACCGGAAACTTCGCATGAAGAAGCTCGTCGCGCGACGCTCTCTCTAAGCTTGTAACGGACGCCGCCGGAGCCGTTATAATTTGCCGATGGAATTGGACTTCAGCTCAGCCTCCGAATGGCTTCTGGGCCCCGAGCCCATCGACGACACGCACCCCGGCCATCTCTGGCCCCGCTGGATTGTCCTCCGCTGTCTGGGGTTGATTTACTTCTCCGCCTTTTATTCCTTGCTCTTTCAAATTCAGGGCTTGATTGGCCCCAACGGGATTCTTCCCGCTGCGGACTATCTGAAAGCCGTCGGCGCGGCGTTCCCCGACCAGAAATACTGGTTTGCGCCCACGCTGTTTTGGTTCAGTGCGAGTGACCGCGCGTTAATCGCCGTCTGCTGGCTGGGAGTCATCGCCTCCATCTTGCTCGCCTTGAATCTCTGGCCGCGCGCCTCGCTGGTAGTCTGCTTTGCATGCTTTTTGTCTTTTGTCTGCGCCGCCCAGGATTTTTCCAACTACCAATCCGACGGCATGCTGCTCGAAGCCGGCTTCATCGCGTTATTCCTCTCTCCGCCGGGGTTCTTGCCCGGGCTTGGGCGTGCAAATGCTCCGTCGCGCATCAGCCTCTTTCTGCTGCAATGGGAATGGTTTCGGATCTATTTCGAATCCGGCGTAGCCAAAATCGCCAGCGGCGATGTGGCCTGGCGCAAATTAACCGCCATGGACGACTATTACCAGAACGGCCCGCTGCCCACGTGGATCGGCTGGTACGTCCAGCAATTGCCGCACTGGTTCCACGCTTCCGCGGTCGTTTACACCCTCTCCACCGAGCTCGTATTCGTCTGGATGCTGTTCCTTCCTCGGAGGTTCCGCATTCTGTGCTTTTGCATCGTGACGCCATTCGAAGTGTCCATCATCCTCACCGCCAACTACACGTTCTTGAACTATCTGGTACTGCTCATCGGCTTCCTCTTGCTAGACGACCGCGTGATCGGATGGATCGTCCCGCAAAGTATTCGCGACCGCGTGGAAGCAATCACCTCATGGTCCTTTGGCAAAGTTCCTGTGCACGGTGGGGTCCGCGAAACGAAGCCAGGTCAAGGTTCGCCGTTGACTTGGCGCGAGCGTCTCACTCCCTTACGCAGATCGATTGCCGCCGTCTGCCTCGGCATGGTTCTCTATGCCGCCACTGCCCAACTTATCTGGATGTTTGCTCCCGGCTTCCCGCTTGCGCAGTCGCCTGTGCGCGCTCTCGAGCCCTTCCGCATCGCGAATCGTTACGGCCTTTTCGCCGTGATGACTCACGGCCGCTACGAAATTGAATTTCAGGGCTCGCCCGACGGAAAAACCTGGATCCCCTATCCCTTCCGCTATAAGCCGCAGAACATCCACCAAGCTCCTGGAATTTACGCCCCCTATCAGCCGCGCTTCGATTGGAACCTGTGGTTTGCTTCTCTCGGCCCCTGGCAGGATTCGCGTTTCGTCGTCTGGACCGAAGAGCGCCTGATCAAGAATGATGTAGAGGTCCTCGAACTGTTCGCCAAGAATCCTTTTCCCAGCTCGCCGCCGCAGGAAGTTCGCTCCGTAATCTACCAATACTGGTTCACCGACCTGCTCAGCAAGCGCGCAACCGGCAATTGGTGGCGCCGCGACCTCCTCGGCGAATATGCCCCCGCCCTCCAGCGCCAGCCCGACGGCAAAATCGCCATCCTCGAATCACCCACCGTGCAATCTCCCGAGCCCTAACGGCCTGATTTCCTGCCGGCTCCGTGCGTCTTTAAAATGCCATTTTTCTGTAGGTTGAATCATGCGATACAATTCAAGGTATACTTCGGCGCCGGTTGTCCCAAATTCAAAATCAAGGTGGACCACAGATGACAGCAGAGCGCCCTGCTCCCCCCGCGCATACCAGCATCTTCATGATAATGAATGGCGCGCACGTTGCCGGCGCGGTCTCCTGCCTCGCCCTACTCGGAATCCCCGACCTCATCGACGCTGCTTCCAAATCGGCGGAGGAGCTTGCAACCGAGATCGATGCCGACCCACGAGCGCTCTACCGTCTCATGCGCGCCACCGCCTGCGTTGGAGTGCTATCGGAAGGCCCCGACGGAAAATTTTCGCAAACGCCAATGTCCGCAATTCTGCGCAGCGACGCCACTCCCAGTCTGCGAGCCTTTGCCATCATGACCGGCAGAGAGTGGCACGGACGCGGCTGGTCCCACCTGGATTATTGTGTCCACACCGGCAAACAAACGCTGGAACAAATCTACGGCGCTCACATTTTCGAATATCTAAAGCAAAATCCGGCCGAAGGACAAATTTTCAACGACGCCATGACCCAGATATCCATGATCGATAGTCCCGCCGTGGCCGATACTTACAATTTTGACGGCATCCATTCCATCGTGGACATCGCCGGCGGCCACGGTCTCCTCCTGGCAACCATCCTGAAAAAGAATCCGCAAATGCGCGGTACGCTCTACGAGATGCCCCACGTTCTAGAAGGGGCCAAGAACGGACCGCTCAAGCTCGTGATGGAACGCTGCACCCTGGCGTCCGGCGATATGTTTCGCTCGGTTCCCGCAGGCGCCGATGCTTACCTCATGAAACACATCATTCACGACTGGCCCGACGACCGTTGCGTCCAGATCCTCAAAGCCTGCCGGAGGGGTGTCAATTCCGGCGGCAAACTCCTCGTCGTTGACAACGTAATTCACCCCGGCAACGACTTCTCCCCCGGCAAATTCCTTGATCTTCAGATGCTGATCTTCCCCGGCGGATGTGAACGCACAGAAGAACAATTCCGCGCCCTGTTTGCGGCCTCCGGCTGGCAGCTCACTCGCATCCTCCAAACCGCCGCCGCCGACTCCATCGTAGAGGGCGTTCCGGCGTAGCGCGCGTCGTTCCGTCGAGTCCCCAACTCGCTGGGCCGCAATTACTTCACGCGAGTACTAGCCCCTCCACACACACACACGACTCCTTGAATTCCCTAAAACAAAGTGCTACCGTTCTGCGTGATTCAAATAGAACAGCATCGAGCGCTTCAGCAAAACGCAGCCGGGGCGCGCTTCCCGGAGTTTTGTGGCTCGGAACTTCCTCTTATTGCTTGGTTTTCATCTGGCTGCAAACTTTTCAAATTAAATCGTCAAATTCCGAAATTAGAACGCCATGCCGAGGCCAGAACAGCATTTGGAGAAATAGCATGTGGTGGCAATTTTCAGATAGCGTCCGCGGTGGCCTACCACTCTCACAGCGAGGGCCCAGAATTCCACCGGAGAGCGCCTCGCAGCCCCTCCCAATCCTCCAGCCAATCGAGATCCTATGGGCGTTCCTAACCAACGTCATCCCAACGACCCGCAAATAGAGTCGTCGCCTGCGGGACTCAGCCCGGAACTCGTCCTGGCCTATCTCGCCACGCTTTCGCAACCCGCCAGCATCCGCGAGATCGCCCACGGCATGGAGCTGAAACATCACGGCCGACGATTCCTCCCGCGTGTCTTGCATCGCCTCAAGAAAAGTGGCGACATCGAGGAAACCCGCAGCGGCCGCTACAAATTGCCGGGAGCAAAAGCAACCCAGAAAGCCGCGACAAAGCGCAGGGACCGCGAGCCGGCCTCCGAGAAAATTCCCGCGCAAAACCGACCAGAAAACAAGCAGCCAGCTCGCGCTGCGGCACCCCAACGCGCTCACGATCCAAATCTTATTGCTGGCAGAATTGTCGCCCATCGCGACGGCTACGCTTTTCTCGTCCCAGATACTCCGATCCCCGGAGTAGAAGGCGATCTTTTTATCGGTCGCGACAACTTGGCTGACGCGATGCACGGCGATCGCGTGCTGGCCCGCGTCGTACGCCGCCGCCCTGACGGGCGCGCAGAAGGCAGCGTCGTTAAGATTGTCCAGCATCAGCACCCTACGCTCGTCGGACTATTTCGCTATGGCCCGCGTGGCAACGTCGTTCTCCCTTACGACACGCGCATCCTCCACGAAGTAATGATTCCGCCAGGCGATGAGTTCACTCTTGAATTGCGCGCAAAACTCGGCGTCGGTGGAGAAAAAGAATCTCTCGCGAATCGCCGCCGGCGCCTCCCCGAGCTCGATGGCGCGGTCGTAAATGTCGAAATCAAACGCTATCCCAAAGGCGGCGCGGCCCCGGTCGGCCGCGTCCTGGAAATTCTCGGTCGTCCCGGCGAAATCGGCGTCGACGTCGAAATCATCATTCGCAAACACCACTTGCCTCACGTCTTCTCCGACGAAGTCTTGGTTGAAGCTCGCAACGAGAGACAGCAAGTCGAAAAAAGCGAGCTCACCGGTCGGCGAGATTTTCGCGATCTCGCCATCGTTACAATCGACGGCGAAACGGCGCGCGACTTCGACGACGCCGTGCGCGTCGCGCCGCTGCCTGACGGGCACTTTGAGCTTCAGGTACACATTGCCGACGTCGCGCATTACGTCGCGCGCAACTCCGCTCTCGATCGCGAAGCCCGCCTGCGCGGCACATCAGTCTATTTCCCCAATCGCGCCGTGCCGATGCTCCCTGAAGAATTGTCCAACGGTATTTGCTCGCTGAACCCGAAGGTAGATCGTTTGGTGATGAGCGTAGTGATGGAAATGGACGCGACGGGGAAAATGATCCATTCCGAATTTTTCCCGGGCGTGATCCGTTCCGCCGAGCGCATGACTTATACCAACGTGAACAAAGTCATTGAAGGCGACCCGGAAATGACCGCCCGGTATGCGCCTCTTGTCGACGATTTTCGACGCATGAAGGAACTCGCGCTCTTGCTCAACCGCCGCCGCGTCGCTCGCGGCTCCATTGATTTCGATCTTCCCGAGCCGGTCATCGAATTCGACCCCCAAGGCCGTATGCTCAGCATCGTCCGTAGCGAGCGCAACATCGCCCATCGCCTGATCGAGGAATTTATGCTTGCTGCCAACGAAGCCGTCGCGGATTATCTGGAAAAGCGCGGCGTCGCGTCGCTCCACCGGGTCCACGAAAAACCGGACCCCAAAAAGGTCCTGGAGTTCGAAGAACTCGCCAAGGCATTCGGCTACTCGCTCGGTGTGGAAGATTTGGCGGAGCGTCGAGTGGCCGTCCGCCACGGAAGCGTGCGTCAGGAAGCTCGACGCGGAGGCGGAAAGCGCGGACGCGAGCGTCCGATGACCGTCGCTTTGCCGGCCGCTGACCAAGTGGATATTCGTCCGCAGCATTATCAGCGCCTCACTCAGAAAATTGCGGGCAAGCCCGAAGAGCGCATTCTTTCTTATTTAATGCTGCGTTCCCTGAAACAAGCGCGCTATGCCGCAGACCCCTTGGGCCATTTCGCGCTGGGCACCCAGGAATACACTCACTTCACTTCGCCGATTCGGCGTTACCCCGACCTCATCGTTCATCGCTGCCTGAAATGGGCGCTGGAACATCCGGACGTAGCGCCGGTTCGAGCTCCGGTCGAGGATCCGCGTCCGGGCAAACCAGAGACCATGGCCATGTTGGGTGTTTATCGGCGCGTCGAGTTGAAGGAAATTGCGTCGGAATCCTCCGAAGCCGAGCGTCGCGCCGAGGCCGCCGAGCGCGAGCTGATGGAATGGAAGACCGCCCAGTTTATGGAAAGCCATCTCGGCGAAGAGTACGATGCGCTGATTATTTCTGTACAAAAATTTGGATTTTTCGTCGAGCTGGTGGACATCTTCGTCGAAGGTCTGGTTAGCGTGGATCGACTGGAAGAATTCACCGCGCAGCGATGCGTTTATCGCGAGCGCGATCATTTGATCGTGTGCGAATCCCATCGTCGCGGCTCACGCGGCAAAAGCACGCAGACGTCTTTTCATCTAGGTGATCGCATCAAAGTGCGCGCGGAGCGTATTGACCCGTTCCGCCACCGCGTCGAGTTCGCCCCGGTATAAGACGGCGCGGCAATTGTCCGACGCGGGTTGTAGAGAACTTCGTTCGATGTTTTGGAGGTAAGCGATGTCGGCACGGCAATGTCCAAACTGTATGGCCTTGGTTCCCGCAGGACAAATCGTCGCGTATTCCTACGACCTGGTCTGCCCCTCCTGCCAGCATCCGGTGGAACTATCCGCACTCAGCCGAAATCTCTCCGCCTATGCCGGGCTGATCGCCGGTGCGATCGTCTGGTGGGTGGCGAATGCGCACTATTCTAAAGAAAGCGGAGCGCTCTCCTGGGCCCTCCCCTTGGTATTCGGCTATCTTGCCTTCAGTGTTGTGGCCCCGCTCACCCTGATCTTGACCGCCGACCTGAAGCTCAAACCTATCGATGTCGTAGAGGTTCAATATGGGACAATGCCGCCTGCTCCGTCCCATTCCCATTAATTATTCGATTACGTACGGTAACTAAAACGTATATTCGGTGGTACCATTGACGCTTTTCTGGCCAAACCTAAGACTGGATACTGATGGCACGTTACTGTTCGTTTGTCAGCAAGCGAGTGCAAGTCCACTATCGCGCGGCGGATGTCTATTTGTCGGCCATCGGAACGCTCGTCTCCGATTCGGGCAAAGCCATCGTTCTGGAGGACCGCTATTCCCAGGGCGGGAAGGACAAAACGATTCGCGTGGAAATCCCCTACCATTCCGTCATCCGCGTCAGCGAAACTCACGCGGAGCCTCCGCGTCTCAAGTCGGCCCCTGCGGCCCAATCGAAAAAGACATCCTGAAATCCAGGCCGACGGTTAACGTAAAAAATCGTTACTTTCAGAGCCGGAGGATCCGCTCACGATCTGTCCGCGGCTAATAATTGCTGAACTCGCAATGCAATCCGCCTGCAGTTTTTTGCGGGGAAATCCGGGGCCAGCGCGGGTATATTTGGATTTTATCTTTGGAGGACGGAATGAAACCCACCGTGGGGTTCATAGGGTTGGGATTGATGGGCAGGCCGATGGCGAAAAATGTAGCCAAGGCGGGATTCCCCCTCATCGTGTGGAATCGCACCCTCGAAAAAGCAGAAGAGTTCGTGCGCGAATGCACGGGCCTCGGCGTGAAGGTGGGCGCCAATCCGCGCCAAACGGCGGAGAACGCCGAGATCCTGATTACGATCGTGAGTGATCCACCCGCGCTGGAAGAAGTCCTGTGGGGGCCAAACGGGGCGATCGAAGGTTTTCGGCGCGGCCGCACGTATATTGATTCCAGCACGGTTTCACCTGATCTGGCCCGCAAAATTGGGAGCGCCTGCGCAGAACGAGAAGCCAGTTTTCTGGACGCGCCGGTGACCGGTGGCACTTGGGGCGCCGAGAAAGGCGAACTGGTTTTCATGGTCGGCGGTGGAAAGGAAATCCTCGAGCGCGCGAGGCCTGTACTTGACACGATGGGTAAGCGAATTTTTCTTCTGGGGCCCAATGGAGCCGGTCAAACGGTGAAGCTGGCCATGAATCTAATTTTGGCGCTGGAAGTTCACGCGTTGGCCGAGGCCCTCGCGCTGGTTGGGACCGAAGGCGTGCGCGGAGAACGTTTCGTTGAAGTGTTGCAATCGAGCATGGCCCGAGCGGGGGTCCTGGACGTGAAGGCCCCGCTCATGTTGAAAAATGAGTTTCCTTCGAGCTTTCCGCTACGGCTGATGCACAAAGACATGCGGCTCGCTCTCGAACTCGCCAAACAGCACGGCGTGGCACTGCCAGCGGCGTCGGCATCATTTTCAACCTATGACGCCGTGAAGCAGTCTTCGAAGGACGATCCGGACTACGCCGCTGTTGCGCGGTTTTGGAGAAAATCTTAGCAACGATTTATTTGGTTGCGGTGGACGGGAAAAAGCTGAAAGGAAGATCGCACCCTGAGCGCAGGCCGGCCGGAGCAGCGAGTACGGCTGGAATTGCGTTGACCACCACCGCCGCGGTGGCCACGTCGCCATGCGTACCACCGGGAATTACGAGCGAAAGATTCGGCTCGCCTTTTAATTCGATGGTGTCGGAGGGCTGTTTCGCTCCAACGTACATTTTCAGTTCCATGAAAATCTTTTCTTTTCCCGCAACAGTTCCGCGAGCGATTTGATGTACTCCAGCCACTTGGCCGCGCGTAACTTCCAGAAATTCGGTCTTCACATTTTCTTCCGCAATTACTGGATGGATGGTCTCGGAAATATCATCCAGAGGTAACCCAAGGCCGTCAGCAACCATGGCAATCGATTCCGGCAAGCCATGATGCTTGATGACGCCGGCGGCCACTTGCGCGCGAAATTCCTCTGGCGTCATACCCGCGCCGATTTTCTTTTGCAAGGGCAGCCGGCGTTTCGAGGCGTCCACGATGCGCACGGCGCTGGCCCAGTCCACGCGCTGAGAAACAGCGGAAAGAGTTAAGACCAGCTTGTCCATCACAAAACCCGGGTTGACACCGGTTCCTAACAGCGCGACGCCTTCTTCTTTGGCTGCGCTATCCAGCTGCTTCGATAGATCTGGATGTTTCTTCCAGGGATAGGCCAATTCTTCGCAGGTCGAAACGATACAGCAGCCCGCTGCGAGACACTCCATCAATTGATCCATCACGCTCGTGAGATAGGAGGATGTAGAGTGAACAACGACATCGACTGATTTCTCCAGCGCAGGCCGCGACTCCGCGGAAATGGCGACCCCCCACGGAGCATCCGGCGCGCCCACTACTTCCCCAAGGTCGCGACCCACTTTGGCCAGATCCTTATCAATCGCGCCGACGATTTCGATTGTTGTTTTCTGCCGCATCAAGCGGGCGATGGATGCACCGATGGGTCCTACGCCAAACTGTACTGCACGAATCTTCTTCCTCACTTGCTCCTCCGCGAGTTTTGAAGAGCCAATACCTTAAAGTTTTATGCCTTGGACTGCAACCGGATTCGCGCTCCATGATGACAAGTCATTAGCCACCGCCTCGATAGGCACATTCCACCTGGAGTGTCCGGTCTGCCGCGGGCGCGCGTCTCGGAATACACGATCCCAAAACCAACAAGCAGCATAAGTGCTTTGTTTGCTGACCACTTCCCTCCTCCCGCGGCAGAGAAGTTTGGTGTGTAGCTTGCTTCCTGGTGCAGAAGCAATTCCTTAGAGGAGAGAATTATGATCAAGCGCATCGTTGTGCTGGTGTTTATCTTCGTCTGCACGTCGATTGCATGGATGATTCTAGGGAGCACAATTTTTTCCCGCTCGGATTCGCCCTTAACCGGGGAATTAAGGTCTCGCGTTGCAGGAAATTGGGGTACGACGCAGCAGCAGCTACCGCCGAAGGCAACCTATCGGCATGAGTTTCTCCGCACCGTGGAAGACGGAAAGGAAACGAAACAGACGAAAGTCTCCGAATCTATCCCGCTGCCGTTAGAAGCCACAAAAGCCGACGTGACGCTCAACCTGGACTATCGCCAGAAAGGGCTTCTTTGGTACAGCACCTACCAGATCATATTTGCTGGGGATTACAGCTTCACCAATTCGAGTGAGCAGGACCAAGAGGTAACTTTCCAGCTTTGCTTTCCATCGCAGCAGGCAATTTATGATGATCTGGTGATGTCGGTGGATAACCAACCGTTGGCCCTGAAGAATGCAAATGCCAGCGCATCGGGGACTGCGCGCGTCCCGGCTGGCAGGACGGTCGTACTGCATGCGGGCTATCGTTCGCAGGGCCTGGACAGCTGGCGGTACGACTTTGGAGAGGGGGTCTCGCAAATTCGCAACTTCACGCTAAATGTTCATACAAATTTCAAAGGCATCGACTTTCCCGAAAATACAATTTCGCCGACCACGAAACATGCAACCGATAAGGGCTGGGACCTGACGTGGAGCTACACGAACTTGGTTTCGGGTTACGCAATCGGAATTACCATGCCGGAAAAGCTGCAACCTGGTCCGTTGGCGGGACAAATCAGTTTTTTCGCGCCCGTGTCGTTATTTTTCTTTTTCTTCCTGATTTTCATCATCACCACGCTGCGCGGCATTCCTTTGCACCCAATGAATTACTTTTTTCTGGCCGCGGCGTTTTTTGCCTTCCATTTGTTATTGGCGTATTTGGTCGACCACGTTACCATCCACATTGCGTTTGGAATCTGCTCGCTGGTTTCGATCTTTCTGGTGGTCAGTTATCTGCGGCTGGTGGTGGGAATGCGGTTTGCGGCCATGGAAGCTGGTCTGGCGCAGCTGATTTATCTGGTGCTATTTTCGTACGCATTTTTTTTCAAGGGGTTCACCGGCCTGGCGATTACGATTGGTTCCATCGTGACATTGTTTGTGATTATGCAAGTGACCGGGCGGACTAACTGGGAGGAAAAGTTCGCCAAGTCCAAGTCTTGACCTGACTTCACGATGCATGCCGGACTTGCGAAGCGGAAAGTCATCCGGATTCGCGGGCCTTGTAGCGTGAACCGTAGAGCCGCATAATGTGCCGACGCTCCCGTGACGACGCTTCCGCCCGAAACGCAACCTCCCCCACGAAATTGGCCGCGCAAGACGCTGCAGATCATTGCGCAGTACGGAGGCAGCGCGCTCGTTCTATACCTGCTGTTCCGACTCCTGCCGGGACGCCAGGTATGGCGAGCCCTCGGTCTTTTGCCAGCGAGGCTGTGGTTGTTGGTTCTGCTCGGCTACCTGGCCGCGCATTGCATCGGAGCGGCGAAATACCGGCTGGTACTGAACCTAGGTGGCGCGGGCATCGAGGCGCTACAGGCTGCGCGATGTTATTTTGCCGGCTTATTCGGCTCGCTGTTTCTGCCTTCGCTGATTGGCGGGGATATTTTGCGCGTGGCCATGGCGCTGCGTGTGGCGAGAAGCAGAACTGGTGTTCTGCTTGGAAGTTTGGTGGATCGCATTTCGGATTTTGCAGCGCTCGCATTGCTGGCTGCGATAGGCGCGGCCCTGGTGCCGGGCTCGCTTGATCCCAGGGACCGAAAGATATTTGAACTTGCGACAGGAATTGCGGCGATAGGAGTCGCGATCGTCGCAGGCGTGATTGCGGTAGTTCCGGTGCGGCGATTTACTTACCGCATGAGGCGGAGGTTCGTGCGTTTGCGGCGCGCCGTGCGCTCGACGATGAAGCAGCCCGGGGCGATGCTCAAGGCTTTGAGCATGAGCGTAACGGTTCAGCTGATTTTCATACTTCTGAATGTTGCGCTTGCCGATGCGTGCGGCTTGCATCTTCGTTTCCGCGTTTGGATGTTTGCCTGGCCGTTGGCAAAACTTTCGGCTGCGATTCCGATCACGCAAGCGGGCATCGGAGTGCGCGAAGCTGCGCTTGCGGCTTTACTCGTTCCGTTCGGCGCCACAGCGGTGCTGGCGGTCGCTTCGGGACTAGCGTGGGACGCAATTTCGATGGGGGGAGCAATTGCGGGAGGGATTTTCGCGCTAATCGCGGGGTCTATTGCGACTGCGGCTCGGAGCGCGGATAGAAACATATCCTAGGTTCCAGCAGGCCGAGCCGAAAAGTATCAACTATTCAAAAGCGCGAACGAGTAGAGCGGATGAATTCGCGGAGCGCAGTGACGTTTGGTCCGTAGGAGCCCACGCGGCCAGCATCCACGGGTAAGCCAAGATACTCCGCTTTCTCGATGCTAAGGCCCGCGTCGTCAAGTTCAGCCAGGCTATAGCCTTCCGTGGGGACCAAGCGGTTGCGGCGCGACAAATCCACAGGGCGCGGCGGTTTGTGCGCGCTGCCCGGCTTTCTTACGATGTTGAAGAAATCGTCCCAGTCTCGCCTATTCCACATGACTCCTCCCGTTTCGCCCCGGGTAAAAGGTTTGATGCTTTTCAATCACTTTCGGTCGCTTACTAGTTTGCGGCCGGCGGCCAGCCTGCACCAGCTGGGGTGATGCAGATAATAACCCCCGATGTAGTGGAAAGTCGCGTCTGAAACCGTGTTGTATCCTTTGAGTTATCGCACTATTGGAAACGCTCCCGGCTTCGCGCTCTGTGTGTATCACAAGAAGTTTGACTTGTACATTTTTGCGTTCGTGGGGGCGATCCGAATGGAACCGGCAAAAAATCGAAGCACCGCAGAGCTGCTAACTGCCGACACCTACACGACGACACCAGCGGGCTGTTATACTTTGGGGACGTTAAGGAATCGTGCAAGCCAGATGAAATTCGTATGAGCAATCCAGTCATAGTTGTGCACTACCACGAATTGTGGCTCAAAGGCCGCAACCGGCGATTCTTTCTGGCTAAACTTTCCACCGCGTTGCGGCAAGCGCTGCAGGGCGTTCCGGTAGCTCGCATCGAGAAGCCGGGTGACCGATTTGTCATCTCGCTTGCCGATGGCGCTTCGCAGCAAGAAGCGATTGCGCGCGTGGAAAGAGTTTTGGGCATTGCTTTTTACGCGCCGGCGCGGACCGTTGAACTCAGCATGGAGGCTATTTGCCAAGCAGCCTGGGAGGAAGTCGAGCCACTGCATTTTGCGAATTTTGCGGTTCGGGCAAAGCGCAGCGACAAATCGTTTGCGCAAACAAGCATGGAGATCGAATCCGCCGTGGGTAGATATCTGCTGGAAAAACTTCGCGCGCAGGGCCGCGATGCGAGCGTTCGTTTGAAAGATCCGCAGATGACTTGTTACGTTGAAATCACCTCCGGGCCCGCCCTGGTGTACGCGAAGAAAATTCCGGGCGCCGGCGGGTTGCCGGCGAATACTGCCGGGCGGATGATGTGCCTGCTGTCCGGTGGATACGATTCAGCGGTCGCCGCCTATCACATGATGAAGCGCGGAGCGCATGTAAGCTTTGCGCATTTTTACGGATCAGGTGCCATGCCAGGAGAATCTTCCCTGCACGTGGCGAGCGGGCTTGCACGGCAGCTGGTACGGTATCAATTCCACGCGAAACTCTACCGCGTGCCTTTTGAACCGATACAGCGTGAAATCGTGCGCTACGCTCCTGAAAACGATCGCGTGTTGCTCTATCGCCGAATGATGCTGCGGATTGCCGAAGTGCTGGCAAAACGCGATCGCGCTCTCGCGCTCGTCACGGGAGACAGCTTGGGACAAGTTGCCTCGCAGACTCTGCGCAATCTTATTGCAGTGGATGCCGCGTCGCGCATGGTCGTGTTCCGGCCGCTTATCGGGACGGATAAAATGGAAATCATGGCGACGGCGCGAAAAATCGGCACCTACGATATTTCCTCTGAGCCGTTTCACGATTGCTGTCCCGTTTTCATGCCGCGCGTGCCTGCTTTGTATGCTTCAGCAGACGAGCTTGTCGAGGCAGAGGCAAAACTTGACGTGCCGGCGCTGGTAACGCAGGGGTTGCGCAACACAACGCTGGAGCAATTTCATTACCAGGGCGCAGAGATCAAGAGCGAAATTTTTCCTCCGTTGCAGTACCGCGCGTCACGCAGCGCCGCTACGGCCTAAGCAAAACCAGCTAAGAATAAAAAAGGGGCGCTGGCTTATTCTCAGCGCCCTGATGCGAGCGCCCGAAATTTCAGGCGAGATTTCAGTTAGCGATCTCGTCCGCCACCCCCGCCCCCATATCCACCGCGGTCACCACGATCCCGGCCCCCGCCACCCCCGCCGCGACCGCCGCCCCCACCGTAGCCGCCGCGACCGCCGCCCCCACCGCCGCCATGGCCACCACCATGTCCACCGCGGCCGCCTCCTCCGCCAGAGCCGCCGCCTTCGCGCTGAGGACGAGCTTCATTCACTACCAAAGCGCGTCCGAGAAAATCTTTGCCGTTGAGCGCTGCGATTGCTTTTTCAGCTTCTGCGTCGTTACCAATTTCCGCGAAACCGAACCCGCGGGGCTGCCCCGTAAAGCGATCGCGCAGCAGAGTGAGTGAATCGGGTTGAACGCCAATTTCGGAAAATAAGGCCGCCACCTGCTCTTCGGTAGCTTTGAACGACAGATTGCCCACGTACAATTTCTTCACGGTCGTTCTCCTTGTGCTCCTGGCAATCGCCAGGACGCGTCATGCGAAGCTGAAGAGACAGGATCTCGGCGCGGGCGGCCAGCGGTGGTTCAGCCACTCCCGGCTGAAGCGAGCGCTCCAGCAACTCACGAGCATCTTGCGGCAAGTGCCTCCGGCAGTCAACCATCGGCTCCGGTGATTGACTGGCGAGCCGCAGTTCCCTTCGTGATGCGGAAAAGTGATAGGATTCGCGCAGAATTCTCTTGACGAAAATATGCAACGGGAGGCAACGTGCGCGGCACGATGATGGATTTTCCGCTGACGCTTGCGCCCATCCTAGAGCGCGCCGGGAAACTGTTTCCCACCATTGAAGTTGTATCACGCCTGCCGGACCATTCTCTGAGACGCACCAATTACGGTGGGATCTACAGACGTTCGCGACGGTTGGCACGCGCGCTTGAACTCGCAGGAATGGCGTCCGGTGACCGGGTGGCCACATTAATGTGGAACCACTCAGCGCATCTGGAGGCTTACTTCGGGGTGCCCGTATCTGGCGGTGTTTTGCATACTTTGAATCTGCGGCTTCATCCCGACGAGCTTGCTTATATCGTAAATCACGCGCGCGACCGCTATTTGATTGTTGATGATGTTTTGCTGCCGGTCTATGAATCTTTCCGCGCCAAGATGCATTTCGAACGCGTGTTTGTAGTGCCGTTCAGCGAACAGAAGATTCCGCGTGCGCATGAAAGCTACGAAGATTTTCTATCCGCTGCAGATGATGATTTTGCCTATCCGCCTCTGGAAGAGAATGATGCCGCCGCGATGTGTTTTACTTCCGGCACCACGGGGAAACCCAAAGGCGTGGTTTATTCTCATCGGGCGCTGTTGCTGCACAGCTTGGCACAAGGTCTTGCCGATGGTTTTAGCGTGGGCCACCATGATGTGGTTCTGCCGGCATCCTCAATGTTTCACGCCAATGGATGGGGCGTGCCGTTCACCGCAACCATGGTTGGCGCGAAGCTGGTTTTGCCCGGTCCCTACGTGGATGCGGAGAGTTTGCTGGATCTGATCGAGAAAGAAAAGGTCACACTGGCCTTTGCCGTGCCGACGGTTTGGTTCGGCGTGCTGGCCGCACTGGAAAAAGATCCCACGCGTTGGAAAATGGAAAAGCCTGTGCGGATTATCTGCGGAGGCGCAGCGGTGCCTGAAGCCCTTCTGCGCGGACTCGACGGTTTTGGTTTTCACATCACTCATCTTTGGGGCATGACGGAAACCACGCCGATGGCTACCACCGGGACCATCAAGTCCACGCTGGTCCATCGCTCGGATGATGAAAAATATAAAATTCGTACGAAGCAGGGGATTGCCGCGCCGTTGGTGGAATTGCGCGTGATGCGGGCACAAGGCGAAGCACCGTGGGATGGCGTCACGTCCGGGGAGCTTGAAGTTCGCGGTCCGTGGGTCGCCGCGAGCTATTTCGAGTCGCCGGAAACGACTGATCGCTGGAGCGCTGACGGATGGTTCCGCACCGGCGATGTCGCGACGATGGATGAAGAAGGCTACGTTCAAATTCTTGACCGCAGCAAGGACCTGATCAAGTCGGGCGGCGAATGGATTAGCTCCGTGGATCTCGAAAATGCGCTGATGTGCCATCCGGGAGTGCGTGAAGCCACTGTGATCGCCGTTCCTCATCCGAAATGGCAGGAAAGGCCTCTGGCGGTGATCGTCGTGAAAGAAGGGATATCCGTGCAGCCGGAGGAGTTGCGTGAATTTCTGGCCAAGAAATTTGCGAAGTGGCAGCTTCCGGACGCGTTTGTTTTCGCCACTGAGATTCCGCGAACGTCCGTTGGCAAGTTCCTCAAGGCGAAACTCCGCGAGCAGTACGCGAATTGGACCTGGGATTCTTAGCGGCTAAAAAGCACCTTGAAGCAGCGGTTTTGAAGAACCTTTGGCGCAGCTTAGCTGCGGTAGCTCGCGTTGATGCGCACATACTCAACGCTGAAGTCGCAGGTCCATACACGCGCGTTGCCGTGTCCGGCATGCAAATCAACGATTACCGGGACACACTTTGCCAGCATTTTTCGATGAGCAACACGCTCGTCGAAAGCGTGTTCGCGTCCTCGATGGCACACGCGAATACCCGCGAGTTGGATATCAACGCTGTCCGGATCGAATGGAACGCCTGCGCGCCCCGCGGCCGCGAGGAGGCGGCCCCAATTGGGATCGGCGCCCGCGAATGCTGTCTTCACCAGGGGTGAATTCGCGATGGCGCGGGCGATTTTATCCGCGGCGTCGTCCGAGGCTGCACTTCGGACTTCGATTTCGATTATGTGCTGAGCGCCTTCGCCGTCCGCCACGATAGCGAGCGCGAGAGATCGACAGACCTTTTCTAACGCGCTGCTGAACCTGCGGTAGTCGCCATTCTCGCTCTTAATTCTACTTGCACCGCTTTCACCATTCGCTAGCAGCACGACCGTGTCGTTCGTTGATGTGTCGCCGTCCACGGTGATCGCGTTAAATGTACGCCCGACGACGCTCCTAAGCGCTTTAGAAAGCAGTGCCGGTGAAATAGCCGCGTCGGTGGCTAGAAATCCCAACATGGTGGCCATGTTCGGCGCGATCATCCCGGAGCCTTTGGCGCAGCCGATCATGCGAACTTGCCTTCCGCCGAGTCGAAATCGTGCTGCGGCCCATTTCGGACGCGTGTCGGTGGTCAGGATTGCGCGAGTGAAATCCTCGAAGGCCGTCGATTTCGAACTGCTGTGTTGCGTGAGTTGTGGAATGGCGCCAAGAATTTTCTCTACGCGAAGCGGAACTCCGATGACGCCGGTGGAACACACTAGCACTTCCTGCTGCTTGCAGTCGAGCAAGCGGGAAAGTTCTAGCGCTGTTTTGCGGGAAGAGGCCAGTCCGGACGGGCCCGTGCAACAATTTGCATTTCCGGAGTTCACCATTATGCCGCGGACCTTCTGGCGTGATTTCTTCAAGTGTTCACGGGAAAGACGAACCGGCGCGGCCTGCACCCGATTTGTGGTGAAAGCAGCTGCTGCCGCGGCAGGTGTCGCGCTGGTCAGCAGAGCGAGGTCGAGGCCGCTCTTTTTGAGGCCGCAGGCAGTGGCGGAAAAACGGAAGCCGCGCGGAATGTCAGTACGGGAAGGGCGTAATTTCATGCGGCAGACATGGGACTTGCGGAGTCGCCCAGGATTGGCAACAGGATGCGTTCAGGCAACACGGTCGCGATCACGGCGACTAGTTCGCACGATCGGCGCTTCGCACAAGCGCAGCAATCACGCGCGATTTTCTCCGTGAGCAGTTTCCGAGAGGAGGCCACGAATCCGTGGCGTTCGAAGAACTCCGGCGCGTGTGTGACTGCGAAAACGCGAGCGATAGCACGCTCGTGCGCTTTGCCCAATGCGAACGCAATCAGATTGGAACCAATACCGCATCCGCGGACATGGGGATCGACGGCAACGGATCGGATTTCCGCAAGCTCCGCACCATATTGTTCAAGCGACAAGCAGCCAACCACGCGCCGGGAATTTGTCTGAACGAGAAAGTGTCCGATGTTGCGCCGTATTTCTTCCGCACTGCGGGCGAGCAGCAATCCCTGCTCAGCATAATGTGCAATGAGCGCGTTAATTGCCGGAGCATCGGAAATTCTTGCGTGGCGCGCGATCATAAATCCTTTTCCAACTGCGCGAGACGACCCTTGAATTCTCGCAGGGCGGATTGCACCGCTCCAGGAGCTGTTCCACCAGGCAGAGAGCGGCGAGCCAGGGCCGATTCCAGCGTCAACGCAACCGCTAAATTCCGGTCGAAGACCGGGGAGAATTCTTGGAGCCATTCGAGGGGCATTTCGCGGATGGATTTTCCTTCTTGCTCCGCTGCGCGCAACACCTTCCCGACGAGTTCGTGGGCTTCGCGGAATGGAACGCCGAATGTCACGAGATAATCCGCGACTTCGGTGGCAACCAGAGCTGGATCTTGCGCCGCCTGGCGCAAACGATCTTCGCAAAACTTCGTAGCGGCTAATGCGGCGGCGGCAATTTGCAGCATGGCGAGTACCTGGTCGTGAGCCTGGAAGAGATTCTCTTTGTCTTCTTGCAAGTCCCGCTGATAACTGGAGGGCAGTCCCTTCATGGTTGTGAAAAGCGCGATAAGGCCTCCGTAGATCCGGCCAGTCTTGCCGCGAATCAGCTCCCACGCGTCGGGATTCTTCTTCTGCGGCATCAGGCTGCTGCCAGTGGAAAATTCATCGGGCAGCTCGACAAACCCGAATTCGGGTGAAGCGAACAAGACAAAATCTTCCGCAAGCCGCGAGAGATGCATGGCCAAAGTGGACAGCGCGAACAGATACTCGAGGGCGAAGTCACGGTCGCTGACCGCGTCCAAGCTGTTTGCAGAAATAGTTGAAAAACCAAGATCGGCCGCCAGCGCTTTGCGATCCAGTGGGAACGCACAGCCAGAAAGGGCGCCCGAGCCGAGCGGACAAACGTCGGCGCGAGCGGCGGCCGCGGCCACCCGTTCGGCGTCGCGATGAAAGGCTTCGCCGTGCGCGAGAAGCCAGTGAGAAAGCAGCAGCGGCTGCGCGTGTTGCATATGAGTGTTACCCGGCATAGGAACTTTCAAATTCCCTTCCGCTTGTGTGACGATGGCGCGTTCCAGTGAAGCAATTGCCCGGCGGATTTCGCGGGCCGCGTCTTTCACATACATGCGAAATTCGGTGGAGACCATGTCGTTGCGGCTGCGGCCGGTGTGTAACTTCTCACCGAGTGCGCCCAGCTTTTCGATTAGTGCGGTTTCAACGAAATGATGCACGTCTTCTGCTTTTGAGGCATCGAGCCATGCGGCATCGGATTTTGCCCGAGCTTCCAGAGCATCAAGCGCGGCGACTATCTGCTCGCTCTCTTGCTGCGTGAGGATTCCCGCGCGTGCAATGGCACGAGCCCATGCGCGGTCGAGCGCGATCTCCTGGTGCACCAGCCGCCGGTCGAATTTCCAGGAGCGCTCGAATTCGTAAAAGGACGCATCCGGGCCGCGGTCGAAACGACCGCCCCACATTTTCCGCTGGCTTGCGGCATCACTCATCGTGTTTTGGCCTGGTGGTGCGCGGCTTGCGCTTTGGTCGTCACCTCCTGCTGTGGCACGGTGATCGGCAGCGCGAAAAGGTTGATAAATCCTTCCGCATCATTCGGGTTGTAGCCGGTCATGGTGAAGCTGGCGAGATTGGTGCGATAGAGCGAATTCGGCGAATGGCGGGAAATCACCAACACGTTGCCTCGGCAAAGCTTCAGCGAAATCGAGCCGGTGACACGGCGCTGCGAGCTGGTGAAAAACGCGTCGAGCGCTTCGCGCAGCGGGGTGAACCACATGCCGTAATAAACCATCTCCGCGTAGCGAAGCGAAAGGATTTGTTGGTAGTGAGCAGTCTCGCGGTCAAGCGCGAGCGATTCGAGCTCGCGATGGGCGGTCACTAAAAGAGTTCCGCCCGGCGTTTCGTAAGCTCCGCGCGATTTAATTCCAACCAGACGATTTTCGACCATGTCCATGCGTCCCACGCCATTGGCCGCGGCGATTTCGTTCAATAGCGTTAGCAACGGAATCGCATCCAATTTCTTGCCATTTACGGAGACCGGAGTGCCGCCCTCGAAACCGATTTCAACAGTGGTGGGCTTTTCGGGCGCACTTGACGGCGAAACGACCCACTGCCACATATTTTCATCCGGCGCATTGGCGGGATCTTCCAAGACGCCGCCTTCGTGGCTCAAATGCCAGATGTTGCGGTCGCGGCTATATATGTTCTCGGAGGTCTGCTCGACGGGAACATTGTGCGCATGGGCATAGGCGATGGCCTCTTCGCGCGAGGCGATTTTCCATTCGCGCCACGGTGCGATGATTTTCAATTCAGGCGCGAGCGCTTTCGCCGCCAGTTCGAAGCGAACCTGATCGTTGCCCTTACCGGTACAGCCATGCGCCACGGCATCCGCGCCCACGTTTTTCGCAATCTCGACCTGACGCTTTGCCAGCAGAGGACGCGCGAAAGAAGTGCCCAGCAGATATTTGTGTTCGTAAACCGCTCCGGCGCGCAGCGTAGGCCAGATGTAACCGGTGATGAATTCCTCGCGAAGGTCTTCGACAAACGTGGCACTCGCGCCTGTGGCGAGCGCTTTTTTTCGCGCGGCCTCCAGGTCTTCCTGCTGGCCGAGGTCGCCAATCATTGCAATGACTTCACAAGCGTAATTTTCATTGAGCCAGGGAATGATGATGGAGGTGTCCAGACCTCCGGAATACGCAAGCACGACTTTCTTCGGCAAATTCATTCTCCTTAGATTAATTCAAGAGCGTGAGCAAAATTGCTTTTTGCATGTGCAGGCGATTTTCCGCCTGGTCGAAGACGATAGAGCGCGGCGAATCGATCACTTCGGCGCTGACTTCCGAACCGCGATGAGCAGGGAGGCAGTGCATGAACACGGCGTCGGGCCCGGCGTGCGAAAACAGCGCGTCGTTCACCTGATAGCCCGCAAAGGCTGCTTCGCGTGCGGCCGATTCTTCTTCCTGACCCATGCTGGTCCACACGTCTGTATAAATCGCCTGCGCACCTGCCACAGCTTCTTCTGGGGAATTACAGAGCTCAATTTTGCCGCGTGTTTCACGAGCGGTGCGCTTGGCCTCTGATACCACCGCGGGATCGGGATCGTAGCCTGAAGGAGTTGCGATGCGGAGATGCGTTCCGGCCCGCGCTGCGACGCCTAGTAGGGAATGGCAGACGTTGTTGCCATCGCCGACGTAGGCGAGCTTCAGCCCGCGCAGGCCGCCGAAACGCTCTTGAAGCGTAAAGAAATCGGAGAGCGCCTGGCAAGGATGGTAACGGTCGGAAAGCGCGTTAATCACCGGAATCGAGGCGTTTTGAGCAAGCGCGTCGATGGACTCCTGCGTGAACGTCCGCGCAACGATCCCGTCAATCCAGCGTTCGAGACTTCTTGCCACGTCAGGAATGGATTCGCGCTGACCCAGTTTTGTTTCGGTATGGTCGAGAAAAACGGAAGAACCGCCGAGGCTTGAAATTCCGACTTCAAATGCGACACGCGTGCGCAGCGACGGCTTCTCGAAAATTAGCGCAAGAAAGCGGCCGGCCAGAGCTCCACGATAGCGGTCGGGATGCGATTTCACGTCCGAGGCAAGATGCAGAAGCTCGCGAACTTGCGCGGGATTCCATTCCATCCCGGTGAGCAGGTCATTGGTGAATGTCAGGGGTGCCACTGCAGCGTTCATAGTTGCCTCGAAGCAGCCGCAAGACCGGGCTGCTGTTGAATTGGACTTCTTAACTCGGGAGTTGTAGCGGATGTTGTGGCCGCGAGTTTTGAGGTTGCGGCCAGCACGGCTTCAAATTTTGCTAGAAACTCAGCGATATCGCGTTTGCGAATGATGAACGGCGGAAGCAATCGCAAGATGTGCTCGTGCGTGCAGTTGATCACCAAGCCGCGACGGAGTGCTTCCTCAACGATGGGCGCGCCGTCGCAGGACAAATCGACGCCCAACATGAGCCCCTGGCCGCGCACTTCGCGGATAAAATTGAAACGCGCAGAAAGTTTCTTCAGGCCGGCGAGCAATTCAGCGCCGCGCTCTCGTACGTAAGAGAGCAAGTCTTCCTCTTCCACGATAGTGAGAAATTCGAGCGCGGCCGCGCACACAAGCGGTCCGCCACCGAATGTTGTGCCGTGCACGCCTGGCGTAAACACGGAAGCAAATTCCTCGTTGGCGATAATCGCTCCAAGTGGAAGGCCTGCGGCAAGCGGCTTTGCGACCGTGACGATGTCTGGAAGGGAATCAAATTGTTGGTACGCAAAATAGCGCCCAGTGCGGCCTAGACCACATTGGATCTCATCGGCGACCAGCGCCGCGCCGTGTTGCGTGGCAAGAGCGCGTGCGCGGTTCCAGAAGCGCTCGTGGACACCGAAAATGCCACCCTCGCCTTGAATCGTCTCCACCACAAGAGCGCACACGGAATCGTCAAATTTGGATTCGAGATCCGGCAGGTCGTTAAACCGGACGAATTCGACGCCGGGAACCAAGGGTTCAAACGGCTCGCGATATTTCGCGGTGTGCGTGATGGATACGGCGCCAAAAGTTCGGCCATGGAACGAATTCTCAAGCGCGAGAATTCGCGATTTCTTTTGGCCACCTGTTTTCTGCTTTGCGTGTGCGCGCGCCAGCTTCAGCGCCCCTTCGATGGCTTCGGTGCCGCTGTTGGTGAAGAAAACGCGGTCCAGTCCGGACCACTCAGCTAGCTTTTTTGCGAGCCGGCCCTGATATGGGTTGTGGAACAGATTCGAAAGATGGATTGCGCGGCCCGCTTCGCGTCGAATCACACGCACCAGCCTTGGATGTGCGTGTCCCAATGCGTTGACCGCAATGCCGCCAAGGAAATCGAGATACTCGCGGCCGTCCGTGTCATAAAGCCGGCATCCGTGGCCGCGCGCAAATACAAACGGCGGGCGCTTATATGTGTTCATCAAATGACGGGTTTCGTCAGCGCGGACCCGCGCTGCGGAGACCGATCTTCTCGACGCGATCTTCTTTTTGGCCATTTCTAGCGTGCTGCTCCCTGAGCGATCCTGGTGGTCAGATGAACGGCGGGAAGAACGCGAGTGCCCAGCCGGCGCGAGCCGTTGGCGGCGGTGAACAAGGCGCGGGGAATTGTTCCGCCTACAATGTGTACCTCGCCAACTCCGCCGGTCAAAGCGCGCTTTGCAGCTTCAAGCTTCAAAATCATTCCGCCCGAAACCTTATTTCTCCGGATGAGGTCCTCGATGTCGCCGCTACGCACTGCGCGCAGCACTTTTTCGCCGTCCAGCACGCCTGCCACATCGGTGAGAAAAATCAAGCGATCGGCTTGGATAAATTCAGCAGCCGCGGCTGCCATATGATCGGCGTTGATGTTGTAGAGTTCCCCATCGGAGCCAAGCCCGAGGCAAGAAGCGACGGGAACCATGCCGGCGCTCCAAAGCGAACGCAGAAACTCAACATTTACCTCCGTTAGGTAGCCGACGAATCCAAGGCTACCTTCGGATTCGCCCACTTGCATTGGCTCGGCGAGAAAGCAGGTGGCGTCAGAGGCGCTGATGCCGACAGCGGGTTGGCCGGCCAGCGAAATTGCGCCAGCCAAACGCTTGTTGAGCAAGCCGGCGAAAACCATGACTGCTGCGTCGCGCGTTTCACGGTCTGTGACGCGCAGTCCATTAATGAAGCGGCTTGAAATTCCCATGCGATCCAGCGTGCTGGTGAAGATTTTCCCGCCGCCGTGAATTACAAGCAGCTCGTGGCCGGCGCGGGCGAGCTCGCTGACTTGGCGAGCGATCGTCTGCACTGTTTCCGTGCGCTCCAGGAGCGCCCCTGCGATTTTGATCACCAATCTCATAGCAACCCCGTTGTTTCTGGATAACCAAACATCTCGTTCATGTTTTGAACCGCCTGTCCCGCCGCGCCCTTGCCCAGATTATCGATACAGGAAATGACTACGAGTCGCTCCCCTGAAGGATCCAATGCGAAGCCGATATCGCAGAAATTCGTGTGCGTCACGTGCTGCAATTCCGGCAAACGCCCGTTCGGCAGAATCCGGACCATGCGCCGCTCTGCATAAAAGCGGCGATAGAGAGTCTCGATCTCATCCGCGGTGGATGACTGGCCGAGCCAGACGTGCAGCGTGGAAAGGATCCCACGCTCTACCGGCAGCAAATGGGTGGTGAAGATAAAATCTCGGAAGGCGATACCGGCATGCTCAGCAATTTCCGGTGTGTGGCGGTGGGTGAATACGCCATACGCGCGAAAATTCTCGTTCACCTCGACGAAATGGGTCTCGCGCTTCGGCTCTTTGCCCGCGCCGCTCACGCCGGACTTGCAATCGCAGACCACGCCTCGAGATGTGTTGATCCAGCCAGCTTCCACAAGCGGCCGAAGACCTAGAATCACGGATGTTGCATAACACCCTGCGTTCGCCACCAGGCTCGCCTGCGGCAACGCCTCCTCATAAAGTTCAGGCAAGCCGTAAACTGCTTCGGAGAGCGTCTTCTGATTCGCGGGCGCGAATTTGTACCAATCGGCAAAGATCTCGGGATCGCGAAAGCGAAGCGCTCCGCTCAAATCTACGATGCGCAACTTGGAATTCTTCTCAACCAATTCAGGCACGAGTTCGAGCGAAGCCTCATGCGGCGTCGATAGAAATGCAACGTCTGCACCGCTATTGGCTATGGCTTCGGCAGAGAGCGGCGCACAGCGCGCTTCACCCCAGCCGCGAAGCTGTGGAAAGATCTCCGTGAGGCAGCGAACATTCGCATGTTCCCCGCGAAGGAAAAATACTGGCTTCTCAATTTGCGGATGCCGCAGAAGCAGACGCGCGAGTTCGAACCCCGCGTAGCCCGTTGCTCCGACGACGGCGACCTTTGCCTTGCTATTCATCCCAGCATTTCCTCGATTCGTTTCTGAACCGCTACGCGCGCAGTGCGCGAGGGGGTTATGATCAGAACGGTATCGTCGCCCGCCAGAGTTCCAGCCACTTCTTTCCAGCGTTCGGCGTCAAGAGCAGCCGCAATCGGCTGCGCTCCGCCGGGCGGAGTTTTCAAAACCAGCATGTTCAGCGCCGGGCGCACGTCGAGGAGGAATTCCTTGAGTGCCCGTGCCAGCGCCGGAATGGAAGATGGCTCTTCGGCGCCGGCCGCGGAGAGTGGCCGATAGCCATTGATCGTTTTGACCAAGTGTAATTCGCGAAGGTCGCGCGAGAGCGTAGCCTGCGTCACGCGGACGCCTAAGTGCACGAGCTGTCGGCGCAACTCGTCCTGACTGGCGACCGGCGAGCCGGCCAGCACCTTCAATATTTGACCTTGCCGAAATCTCTTATGCGCGCCCATGTGAACTCTATGCGATATTATTCATCGCACTGCATAATCATACATCATGGGTTGCGCGTGTCAACAGTACAGGCCATAAAGTTACAGATGCGTTTCTCCGCAATCACGAAGAGTCGATAGCTACTTGGCAAGGGTTCCCGACCGGAGGGTTGCGCGAGAAATAAAAGAAGTAATTCTGGCGGCGGCGTTACAATCCCACGCGAAACTCGGTCGCGCCTTATTACGGATTAGCGCGCCGGGAATTGTCGATTCGCCATGCTAGGGGGGTTATCGATGATACGTTTCGGGCTGTTGTGCTGGTTTTGGCTGATTTTGATTGGGACCTGCAGCGCTCAGGCGCCAAAAGTTTCTGCACCCGCAGAGATTGCGATACACGCGGGAAAGCTACTGGATGTTCGCACGGGGAATTATCTTACCGATCAGATCATCTGGATCGAGGGCGACCGGATCAAAGCCATCGGAAAGACGCCGGAGATTTCGCGCCAGATTCCGGCGGGCGCCAAGGTAATCGACCTCTCGAACGCGACGGTTCTTCCCGGGTTAATTGATTGCCATACGCATCTGACCTACACGCCGTACATGTCGGGTCCGGCGGGGCTGCACATTTCCTATCCGCGGCAGGCGCTTATCGGCGCGCGGAACGCACGCCTCACACTCGAAGCGGGTTTCACAACGGTTCGCAACGTGGGAGCGAATGGATATTCAGATATTGCGCTGCGCGACTCTATTCGCGCAGGCGAGGTCCCGGGCCCGCGGATACTTGCCTCCGGTCCAGCGCTTAGCATTACGGGAGGCCACGGTGACGAGAATTTTCTCGCGCCGCAATTCAATTTTTCGAACGATGGCGTGGCAAACGGCGTCGACGGTGTAACGATCAAGGTACGCGAGAACATAAAATTCGGCGCTGACGTAATCAAATTCATGGCCACGGGTGGCGTTCTCTCCGAAGGCGATAACCCAGCGCTGGAACAATACAGTCCGGAGGAAATGAAAGCGATTGTGGATACCGCGCACGGACTAGGCCGCAAAGTAGCGGCACACGCGCACGGCGCGCTGGGAATCAAGAACGCGGTGCTTGCCGGCGTCGATTCCATCGAGCACGGCAGCTACATGACCGAGGAAGACATTCAGTTGATGAAGCAGCACGGCACGTATTTGGTCCCCACGCTTTATCTTGGCGATTGGCTCATGGAGAATCTTTCGACGCTTGGTCTAACGCCCAACATGATCGAAAAGGCCAAGATCGTTCTGCCCATCGCGCGTCAGAATATCGGGACAGCTTTCAAGGCTGGTGTAAAAGTAGCGTTCGGCACGGATGCTGCGGTTTATCCTCATGGCTTAAACGCGCGCGAGTTTGCCGTGATGGTCAAGCTCGGTCTTTCGCCGTTGCAGTCGATCCAAGCCGCCACAGTGAATGCGGCCGATTTACTGGGATGGACCGACCGTGTGGGGACGCTTGAGCCAGGAAAGTTTGCAGACGTCATTGCCGTCGATGGAGATCCCCTCGCGAATGTACGCGCGTTGGAAACTGTGCGCTTCGTGATGAAGGGCGGCGAGGTAATCAAGAACCAGTAGCCTTTATTTTTCATTATTTCAAATCGGCGGGGCGCCGATATCAACGCAACTACTGTGGTTCCTGCAAAACGATAAGGCTAAGCGGCATAGTACTCTCATTAAACTCCTATCATCTTGGGTGTTTCATTTCGAGATTTACTGCGCGAGAAGATCCCGCCGGAAAGTACTCTGTTGTGCCGAGGAAAACGGAATCCAACTGTTCTAGCCCAAAAAGCAGCACGAGAAAAAGAATAAGTTTTCACACGGTGCCAGGTTTGCTGGATTCTTCGTCTGATTCGGTTGCCTTTGCGGATGCGCTTCGCTGGCCCCGCGATTGCAGGCAGTAGAGCAGCGCTAGGTCCGCTCGAATTGCGCTTTGATCGAGGAGAAACGGTGAACGCACTGAAGAAAGCATATTGGGTACTACCATTCGTACTGCTAGTTTTCTCTTCGGCACACGCAGGCAGCGTGCCGGCCACGGTGTACTTCAATGGCGGTTATGCATTCGCCGATAATGGCTACGGAATTCCTCCTTATCAGGGAACCCTGAATGGACAGAGCGCGCTGTTCTACTGCGTGGATTTCACTCACGAGATCTACGGAAATACTAGTTGGGACGCTACTGTGACCGGCCTGAACGCCCCGGCGAGCGCTTTCGGCTCAACACGGCTCGACAACAAGAAAGATTATTTGGAGATGGCGTGGCTTATTACCCAAATGGACGCCACTACCAATCAAAGCGAGAAAGCGCAGCTTCAATGGGCAGTTTGGACTTTTTCCGGCGGCCATAGCCCCTACTTCGGAACCGATGCACTGATCGGCGACGCTTTGACGGCCGTACTGTGGGGATACAAAGGAAATGGTTGGGAAATACTTACACCCATCGGTAGCTACGGGCAGGAGTTCTTGGTTGCAGCCCCGCCTTCAGGCGCGGACTCGCCGGCTCCTACCCCGGAACCCTCAAGCATGCTGTTGTTCGGTACCGTTCTACTAGGTATGTCCTTCGTACTTCGCAAGAAATGGCCTGCTCGGGGTGCGGAGTAAGATCTTCCTCCGTTTGCCTGAAACCGGCTAACACTCGCATATCTCCTAGGTTGACATAGAGTTTTTCCGACCATTCTACTTTGCACCGGTCCATGCCGAGCCGCGAAGCACGCGGCCGGCTGTTGCCCCGGTTAGCGTCCCGTGAACAAACTCAAGCTGGCCATTCACCAAGACGTACTCCACACCCTCCGATATTTTCGTGGGTTCCGCGTAAGAAGCGCGATCGATGATAGTCGCAGGATCAAAGATCGTGATATCCGCATAAAACCCAGTTGTGATCAGTCCGCGATTGATCAGGTGTTCGCGCTGTGCCGGCATCGAAGTGATTTTTCGAATAGCTTGTTCCAGTGGCGTGAGGCGTTGGTCACGAACGTAGCGGCCAAGGAATCGCGGGAATGAGCCGAAGGCGCGAGGATGGGTGTGGGGTTCGAACAACGGCCCGTCCAGAGAAAGCTCGCCACTGTCGAGACAGAGCGAGGTCCATGGCTGCTTGAGTGCATATACTAGATCCTGCTCGCTCGCCATAAAATAGATTGCGCCGGTCTGAGCTCCATCCTCCTGAATGAAATCGAACAGCGCATCAAGTTCTGGTTTACCGCGAGCCTTGGCCATTTGCGCCACGGTCATGCCATCGTACTTCTTCAGAGTGGGATTGACCACGCCCGAGATCATTACGCCAGTTCCGCCGCCGCAGTCGTAGTACAGGTTTTCCCAGTCGGTATGCTCCACGGCCATCTCTTTCTTGATACGTTCGCGAAGATTTGGATCGCGTAGGCGCTCAAGAAGTTTGTCCGTTCCGCCGTCGGCTGTCCACGGCGGCAGGGACGAGACGAGCGCGGTCGACCCTGCGACGTAGGGGTACTGGTCGGCGCGGATATCAAGGCCTGCATCACGCGCGGCCTGAATTTTCGCCACAACCCGTGGCATTGTTCCCCATCGCGATTTTCCACTTACTTTCAAGTGGAAGATCTCCACCGGCAAATGAGCTTCGCGGCCAATCTGAATCGCTTCATCGAGCGCAGCCATCTCGCTGGAGCCTTCGCTGCGCATGTGCGAAGCGTAGATACCGCCGTATTGCGACGCGACCTGAGCGAGCGCGATCAACTCATCTGTTTTGGCGTAATGACCTGGCGGATAGATCAATGCTGTCGAGATTCCAAGCGCTCCATCCTTCATGGCCTGCGCCACCAATGCTTTCATCTGTTCGAGCTCGGCTGCCGTCGGTGCACGGTTGTCGTCACCGATCACGCTCTCGCGCACCTGCGCCGCCCCCACGTAGGTCCCCAGGTTGATTGGCGTGCCATCTTTTCCGAGCCGGCGGAAATAACCGTCGAGCGTGGTCCAATCGATGATCAGCTGATAATGCTCCAGGAATGGCGCGAGCTGCGAAAGGGTATTCTCGTTCTGCGGAGCAATGGAGCCACCTTCGCCAGTGATCTCGGTCGTGATTCCCTGAGAGAGTTTGCTTAAGGACCGATTGTCGATAAGTAACGAGAATTCGGACTGGCCAAGCATGTCGATAAAGCCAGGCGAAACGATCTTTCCCTCCGCATCGATAACCTTTTCCGCCGGCGCTTCGCCAAGTTTACCTATCGCTGCGATGCGATCTCCACGGATACCGATGTCGGCGGCATACCACGGGCCGCCGGTGCCATCCAGGATGCGGCCATTCTTGATGATCACATCGAATGGCATCGCGCTGTCTTTTTGCGCCGGTGTCACGCGAGGCCAACAAAACGCCGCAAGGGCGAATACAACTGCAACCAAGCAGACTGCAACCGGTTTTTTGTGTTTCATACGTGGCACTTTAACCTCTGCAGCGACAACCGGGACAGAGAAATTTTGTAGCTGCCCTCGCGGCGGATCGGAGTTGTTGGTTGTCCGGATACAAGCCTCCCTAGCGCTTGGCTGTGGGGCGGGATATTGCGAGGAGGGGCGATTTGGCCTAACGATGGGCTCGTTCAGGACGAGGCTGGGATGGTAAAGAATCTTCTGAAATTCGGCGTGGGCTTGCGCCCCACTTTCCTTGCATTCGTCTCATATTCGCTCTCACAAGCCCGATGCTAGGGTATGTGGGACTAAGCTGGCGGACGAGCAGGCGAAGCACACGGGCATAAAGCGCGTCGGCTTCCGAGAATTTGCCACGGCGAGCACAGAGTGCAGCAAGATTGTTCAAGACACTCGCGAGACGTAGGTGGTTCTTCCCCAGCACACTTTCGAGCACGCGCGCGGCCCTGCGGAGCGTTCGCTCGGCCGCGTCAAAACGTTCCGCTTTGAGGTACAAAGCACCGAGATTTGATAGCAGCGACGCGGTTTCGTAATGTCTAGGACCAAACTTTCGGCGATAGACACGCAAGACCCGCAGATGAATTGCCTCTGCCTCAGGGAGTTTCCCCAGTTCAACCAGGATGGCAGCCAGTGCAGCTTGGTCCGCAAGGCGAAGCGAACGGTTGCGGCCACCAAGTTTTCGGCGCAACTCGACTCCGCGCCGAGCATAGAGCAGGGCCCGGATGTGTTGACCGCGCGCGTGTTCTAGACCCGCGAGATTGTGGTAAAGAGTCGCGCGAAATTCCTTAAAATGTGGGTCCTCTCGCGGTATGAGCCTCCTTGCCCGTTCATACAGTCTTTTGGCGCGCGCGAACCGGCCCGCGTACTTTGACAGGACTCCGAAGTCGTTCAAGATTGTCGCAAGAATGTGCCGGTGGGACGGGGAACGAGCGTTCGTGCGGGAAATGGCGCGCGCAAACGCGAGCGTGGCCTGAGAGTATCTGCCCTGCGACGTCAAGCGAAGGGCTTGCGCATGAAGCGCCTCGACCCTTCGCGGACGTTGGCGACTCTTGTGCTGCGTCACTCGATCGACAGAACGAGTTGATGCGGGCATGCGACTGTCCTCTGCGTCCGTACAATTCGCTTCTTGAGGACGCAGGAATGTGCCGGCGACCTAGGCGCGCGACACAATTTCGTTATGGTTGACCGCGATCCTCAAAGACTTGGTGGGTTTCAGCGTCTTCGCGGATTGCAGCTTCTTCTTTGTTGCCATGCTCGTTCTCCTTTCGTCTCCGGGCCTTCCAATAGGGCCGCCTCGCAGACTGCGCGGTCGGTCGCGCAGTGTTCTTCGGCTTCGTCCGCCGCTTTGAGTCTGGCGGCTAAAGCCACATCAGGTCCCGCGGCAGTCGGCTCCTTCAGAAGGCCTCTACTAGGGGTATCGAAAACGGGAGGAAAAAGACGACAAGGGGGACAAAGAAATTTGTAGCTGCCTCACGTCAGTCCGGAGCTGTTGACTGTCCTTGTGCAAGCTTCCCTAGCGCTTGGCTGTGAAGCGGGAAACTGCGGGAGGAGCGATTTCAACTAACGATTGGCGAAGGAGGAATTGAGCACTGGGGAGCTTGCTCTGCCAGTGGTTCCAGAGTTCTGTTCTCTGTGCTTCAAGCCGCGCGGCTTCGTCAGTTCTTCCGACTCGCCGCAGTAGATTGGCAAGCGCTGTCCAAGTGCGCGAAACGCAGGTTACGTCCCGCAGATCATTCTGCAGGTCGGGTTTCCACGCCATCAGTTGATCCAAAAGATGCTGGTAGGCCTGAATCGCTTCGTTTCCTTGGCCGGTCTCTGCGTAGTCGTCGGCCTGAGCCCTCAGAGCTTCATAAGCCTCGCTCATCGGCTCGACTTTGTCTGAGGGATACCGCTTCGTTTGGTTAAGCAATTCGAAAGCTCGGGCGATGCGCTGCCTCGCTTCCTTGTCGTGACCCACCCAGCGCAGGGCGTAGGATGACGCGGCCAGGAGCTCCGCTTCATTTCGTTGTGTGGTGACACTGCTTGTTGCCTCGCGTATGCGCGCAAGACCGTGATCGTACACTGCCAGCGCGTCTTGCGGGCTTTGGTGACGCAGGATATTGCCAATTTCTAGACTTTTCCCCGCAACGCTATTGCGACTGAGGTAATCGTTCGCGTCCTGTTTCGCGAGATCCTCGGCAATATCCAGCCCTTTTTGAAGCTCAGCGAGCGCCTCGTGGCTCCGGCCGAGGCTTGGTTCTGCATCCGCGCGACCCAGTATCTCGCCTTCGAGGTCGTAGGAGTTCGCCAGATTCATGCGCAGCGAAGCGTGTCCGTTTGCCGCCTCTCCTTTTTCCAGCTCAATCGCCCCGAGACTGGTCTTAAGGGCGCCATCCAGATCTCCCGCTTGCCACCGCGCAGCTGCCAGAATCGTGAGGATAGAACCGTTACCTTGAGTGCTAGACAACGGGATGTCCAAACCCCGTTGGCAATATCGAGTTGCCTCATCAAAACGCCTCGCCCAATAATAACTGCCGGCGACGTTAGCATAGAAATACCTCATGCTGTACAAGTCGTGGGCCTCGGTGGGATGAGTATTCATGAACCGCTCGATGAGCGAAGCTGTGGCGGCGCCATCCCTTAATACTTCCTCTTGGTCGCCGCGCCGCCGAGCCAAAATCATGCGATCGTGGACGATTGTGGTGGCAATGAACAGCGCCCGCTGATTTATGGGATCTTTTAAGAGGACAGGATCCACGAATTTTGACGCATTGTTCAGGCTCGCTTCTGCTTCCGCAAATTGGCCTAGATTGGGAGAGGTGGGATCCCCTTGTGCATGCGCCACGCGTATGTAGGCGTAGGCGATTTCGAGCTCGAGGTTCTTGTCGCCGTGAATGTCGCTTCCCAGCGAAGTCAGATATTGCAACGAATCGGAAACCATCTCCATTCTGACCTTTGTAGTACCGGGCAAACCTCGGATCTTATTGTCGAGTTCGATGAATTTATTGGCCAGTTGACGTAACTGGGCGAAACGCTGCTCGGCAATCTTTCGTTGCCGGTTCGCCACGTAGAGACCGGTGGATAGGCTTCCAATCACAAGTGCGAGAGCGGCCGCGCTCAGAGTCATCACGGTGCGGTTGCGGCGGAGGAATTTGGCGGTGCGATAGGCGAGGGCGTCAGGTCGCGCGCTAATCGGTTCGTGCTTCAGGTAACGCCGAAGATCATCGGCAAACCCAGTCACCGAGCTGTAGCGCTCTCGCGGATCCTTCTTCAGAGCTTTGCCAACAATTGTGTCCAGATCTCCAGAAAGTTCGCGGCGAAGTTTATCCGGGGTGGTGACTCGTTTTTCCGCGATGAGCTTGCTGGTATCTCCAATAGTTGCGTCCGAGGCCCGTGGAGGCTCGCGGTCGAGCACAGCCTTTACCAGTTCGGCCGGGGAGTTAAGGCCAGGGCCCGCGGGATGTCGGCCACACAATAGTAAGTAGAGCAACACGCCCAACGCATAAACATCGGTGGCAGTGGTGACTGGCTGGCCGGTAAGTTGCTCCGGCGCAGCGTAGTGGGGAGTGAGAGCGGAACCGCCTTCGTGCGTGAGCAAGGTCGCGGCACCCGTCTGGCCTTCGCCCTCCAGGAGTTTCGCGATCCCGAAGTCCAGCAGCTTAACTTCGCCGCCGGTGGTGACCAGCACGTTGGAAGGTTTGATGTCGCGATGGACGATCAGATTGGCATGGGCGTGCGCCACTGCGGCCAGCACATCCAGAAAGAGGCGGACACGCGCCTCCACATCGAGCTTGTGCTCGTCGCAATATCGATCGATCGCTTCGCCATCAACGTATTCGAGGATGAGGTACGGCTGGCCATCGGAGGAAACACCGGCATCGAGGAGGTCGGCGATGTGCGGATGCGTGAGGCGACCAAGGATGCTGCCTTCGCGTTTGAATCGTTCTTCCGTCGCGCGCCCGGAGAGCGCTATGTTCACGAACTTCACCGCAGCTTGTCGCTCGAACCGCCCGTCACTGCGACGGGCGAGCCAGACGCTGCCCATTCCGCCTTGGCCAATCTGCGAAATCAGGGTGTACGGACCGAGTGTCTGGCCCGCAAGTCCGGTGGCATTCGGCAACGCAAATCGCCTGTTCTCGAGAAAACCTTCCTGCGCCAGCACCCGGTGTTCGCTTAGCAGTGCTGCCAACTGCGTAGCTAGTGCGGGATCTCGCTCGCCTAGCGAGGACAACCACGCGCCACGCTCATCGTCGGTCATAGCGAGTGCCCGATCCAGATATGGACTTAGAGCCTGCCACTGATCAGGGCTGAGTGTGGACATCGCGATTCCTCAGAGCGATAAATCTGTGCGAAGTTTTCGGTGCAGATAGATGCGGGCTTTCTCCCAGTTCCGCTGCACCGTGCGCTCCGACACGGCACGTATGGCGGCGATTTCAGCAAAGGAGAACCCGCAGAAGAATTTCAAGTCCACAATCTCGGCGAGTGCAGCGTCCACCCGAGCAAGTTCTTCGAGCGTCTCACCGATGCTCTTAAGCTCCTGGTAGTCAACGCAGCCCTCCAGCACGTCGGTGCGGAGTGAAGTGATCTCGAATTGACCACCGCGCTTCTGGGCTTGGCGGTTTCGAGCATGATCGATAATCAGCCCGCGCATCACCCGAGCTGCATAACCCATGAAGCGCGCGCGGTCGGGGAATGACGGGCCCTCGCGTTCGGCCATACCGAGGTAGGCTTGGTGCAGCAGAGTGGTGGCGCTCAAGGTTACCGGGAGACTTTGCCTCGCCAGTTCGCGTTTGGCCAGCCGGTGCAACTCGGAGTAGAGTGTGGAGAAAAGAGCGTCCGCGGCCGAGCGGTCACCTCGGTCGGCAGCGCCAATGAGCAACGTAACCGTGGAGAGATTCGCGCCCGACATGCTTGCACATCCGTGGTAGATGCGGCGTCCGTTGCGCAACAGCCTGTAATACTTCGGTTGAATAGTCAAGCTGAAAGCTGATCAAGGCAATCGAAACCCATCGTCTTGAGTTGAGCGCCAGGCGGCATACAAATTGCTGATGCTTATCCCACATACCTGAACCCCGATGAATTTTTCGCCAACCTGTCGTCTTTTGCCCGTCGTTCCCGATTTTCTTCAGTAGAGGCAGGAACTCTCGCCGATCCCGGGCAGGCTGTGCCCCGAGCCCAGATCGCGAGAGACAGCCGCCACTCTTCACTCAAAGGAGATATGCCATGAAAAAGTACACTCCCCGAATTGCTACGCTCGCCGTGAGGCTCGCTGCGGTCGCGCCCTCGCCTGCAAAGCTCGTCTCGCGGTGTTGTCTTCGGCGATGGCATTAGCCATCGGCGCCCGGCAAGTGAGCGCCGCCACTGTCACCTATATCGTAGGGACCTGCCGGAGTGGCACCCAGTTCACAAAAATCCAGAAAGCCCTCGACGCCTCGCCGGCCCCTGACACGGTCGAGGTCTGTCCCGGGTCATATGCCGAGCAGATCACGATTAGCCATCCGGTCACTCTCGAGGGCATCGAGCAGGGCAATGGAGCCCAAGTGCGAATCGTGGCAACGGCAATGACGGTAAATACCACTGCTACCGACGGGACTCCCGCAGCCGCTCAAATTTTCGTCAACAACGTAACCGGCGGCGAGGTAAATCTGACAAACCTGCTATTGAACGGCCTGGGCAACGGGGAAGGTGGAACTGGGGTTTTTTTATCGGTGTCCTCTACCTGGAGTCCTCGGGAACGATCAACCAGGTGACCACCTCGAACCAGGATGGGACAGGCGTCACAGGCTTTGGAATGTGGATCGTGGGTGGCAGCTCCAAGTCATCGGTCACGGTGGAGAACTGCAGCGTCCACGATTTTAGTCAAGGCGGCATCTTTGCAACCAGCACGGGCAACGGCGACGAATCTCACGCTGGCGTTAAAGAATAATGTTGTTTCTGCGGTCTCCGAAGGCGTGGATGGAATTTTCCTGGACGAAGGTACCGACCCCACGGTCAGCGGCAATACTGTGAGCGGCGGCACCAGCACAGGAATCGTTATGGTTGCGACGGAGGGATCGATTACGGGCAACACGATCCTTGGCAGTCAAGTTGGAATCGAGCTAGCGTCCGATGGCCCGTCGGTGACATCGAACAATATCTACGACACCGCACAGGACGGTATAGATGTGGGTGCGGGTCCCCTGAAGGTTTCTAAAGTCGAGCACAACATAATCAAGAGCGTGAACTCCGGATCGGAAGGAGAGACGGGAATCGAACTCCACTGCAGCAATATCAGTTCTACGCTGGTGAACTCGAACACTTTTATGGATATGGATGGCGCACGTAGACCGCAAAGTAGAATCGATAGCTATCGCCCCGTTCAGCGAGGGCACTGAGGGCCGCAGCATGGACGGTACGATTCTGTATTTCAAGCAGCTGTTCGTTCTCGAAACGATAGACAGCGCGGAACAGTCCTTCTGGCGTTCCAGACACGACAAGAGAACGAGCACGGTCCTCTGGCGTTAGGCGACTTCCAAACGAGGCTGCCAAGGCATCCTTCGGTTCGGCCTCAAGTCGAAAAATGCGTCCAAGAAAAAGCCGAAGACGGATAAGCGCACGGGCCACTGATGGAAGTCTGTTGATTCCGCCCTGACTCGCCCGGCGAAGAAATTCAGAGAGGGTAATGCCGTCGCGGTGCGAAGGTAAGTCAATCGCCCAGACGTCATGCAGCGGGACGTCGGCGAGAAACGTATGCACGCGAAGCGGCAGAGCGTAAAACTCCTTTGGACAAATCTGCGGCATCTTTTGTTCTTAGTCCCTATTCATATTAGGTGTCAGAAAAAGTTCGCCACGGTTATTTCAACTTCGCGTACTCGGATTTCGCGGCGATGAGGATGGGAATGTCGGGGTCGGCGTCTTTCCACCCTGCGAAGAAGGTCTGATAGGCTGCGCGGCTTTTGACAACGTCTTTCTGTATTGCGTACGCACGGGCCAGGCCCAGCTGCGACACAGTCAGGATGGGACTCAAAGGCGACACTCCGCGATGCGCCAGAACCGTGCTGAATTCCCCGGCGGCGTCTTCGGGACGCCCAAGCCGAAGGTAAGCCAAGGCACGCACATAATTCGAAAAAAGGCCATCCCATGTCCCGAACTCAAAAGGCTTCACTCGATCGAGCGTACGCAGGGCCGCGTCAGCTTGACCCGAGCCTAACTGGGAAGCTGCGAGAGCCAACGGTGCAGCCAGTTCGTTCAGAAAGGCATCAGCTGGGTGTTCGCGAAGCAGACTCCCGATGATCTTTTGGCCCTCGCGTTCCTGGCCGTTGAGCACCATCACTCTGACTGCGGGCTCGTTAGTTTCCTTGGAAGCGGACAACGCCAACGCTTGGCCGAGGTTCTGCCTGGCAGCAGAACTTTGACCGTATAAGGCTTCGCCCTGTGCGAGATCGAGGAGCGTGTGGGCGGCCGCCTCCGGCGAGCCAGACTGAACCGAGAAGCTTACGCAGTGTTGCGCTCGCTGACGGGCGCTTTCCAGTCGTCCCTCGTAAAGGTCGATCCTGGCCAAAAATGCGATCGCATTTGGCTCGTCGCCATTCTGTTCCATCCACTTTCTCTCGGTTTGAATCGTGGCTTGATCAGAGCGCAGCATTGCCAAATAATAGCGGGCGGCGTGCTCATGGTAACCCATCGCCCGATCAGCAGGAATTTTCTGCAGGACGGCTTCTGCCTCGTCGTAGCGGCCTTGCGCGTACAGGACGACCGCCAGATTGGAGAGTGCGTGCTGCAACTTGGGGAAAATCTCAGTGTTCTTGCGAAATTCCACCGTAGCTTTTTCGTACATACCCAAGTCTGAGTAGACCAGCCCCAACAGATTGTGCGGTGAAAACTCGTTCGGCTGCAGTTTTTCCAGGGTCTGCAAAACCTCAATCGCCTTATAGGCCTCTCCGGTAACCTCCAGGTAATAATCCGCTTCGACCCTCGCCTTCTCATTTTCGTCGAGCCTGTTGCGCAACTCGAAGGCATGCTTGAGATCGTCCGCTCCTCGATTCCTTTCGCGCAGGTTGTAGTCTGCCAGCGATAAGAGATGCCAAGCCTCCGCAAAATTAGGATCGAGCTCGGTCGCACGGCGCAGCATGGCAGCGCTTTGCTTCATCTGAGTTTCATAGAGCTTCTCGCCTAGAAGGTACGCTTTAGCAGCCTCCAAAGATGCCGTAGGCAAAGGCGCCGGCGTGTTGCCGGGGGAGTTCGCCGAGCTCCCGGAAAGTTGCAGGCGTATGGCCGCAGCCAGCTGGCTCGCCGCCTGCATCACGTCGTCTTTGTTCTTTGCCTCGCTGTGTTGTTGGGCGACAACCCGCCCGGAGCTACACTCTCGCACAGAGAAATCGAGCACGTAACTGTCGCCCTGTGGCTTGATTTCTCCATCTGTGAAGAAACTGCCCTTATTGTGTTCACAAACCTGCCGGGCTAATTCCGGAGTGAATCGCTCATCCGGATTTTTCCCCGAACTCTGCAATAACGCGGCAAGGTCGTAGGACGAGCCGGCCACAACTTTAACGGACGAGGAGCGATTTAATTCCGTTGCTATGATGGCACGTAGAACATCGTCGAAGACCGCATCCCCGGTGGAATTCGTAAACTCCGCGGCGTACAGCGGAAGACGTCCATTCGCAGGCAGAACTGAGTGCGACCGATACTTGTAAATTCCAACGCCGATTGCGGCCAGGACCACAAATGCAATCGTCAAAATCATCCATCTGTGGGTGCCCAAGTGACGATGCAGAGTGGTTTTCGCTTCGCTCGCGTTCTGCGCCGTCGTTACTCTTCCGGACTCTGAATCACGCTTCACTCGTTGCACGTCCGCACGCATATCGGACGCATGCTGGTAGCGCAGACTGCGGTCTTTTTCCAGCGCCTTGAGGATCACTGCTTCTAGAGCCTGTGGAACCTGTGTATTGATCCCCGATGGCGGGACCGGTTCCTGGTGAAGAATCGCGCCGCATATCTCGCCGGCGCTCGCCCCGTCAAAAGGCAGCTTGCTGGTTGCCATCTCGTACAGCACCGCTCCGTAAGAGAAAAGGTCGGTTCGGGCATCCAGTTCCTTGGCTCGCACCTGTTCCGGCGACATATAAGCCACCGTTCCCAACAAAGCGCCCTCGCTCGTCAGTTGTGAGGCATCGGAATCAAGCGTAACTGTCACCGAATCGCTTCCCGCCGAGGCAGGTTTAGCTAATATCTTCGCCAGTCCGAAGTCGAGGATCTTGGCGTGGCCTGCCTGAGTAACAAAGATGTTCGCTGGCTTGATGTCGCGATGGATAATTCCGGCGGCGTGAGCGGCATCGAGTCCATCGGCGATTTCAATGGCCAGCGAGAGCAAAACCTCCATCTCCAGCGGGCGTCCGCCAATGCGATGCTTTAGAGTTGCGCCCTGCAAAAACTCCATGGCGATGAACTGGCGGTCTTCGTCTGCACCGGCTTGGTGACGGCCGATTTCGTAGATCGTGCAGATGTTGGGATGGTTCAGTGCGGAGGCGGCACGGGCTTCCCGGCGGAAGCGGTCCAGGGCCTGCGAGTTCTGGGCGACGTTGTCAGGAAGGAATTTCAGAGCGACGAAACGCCCAAGGTCGGTGTCCTCGGCTTTGTAGACCACACCCATCCCGCCGCCGCCCAACTTCTCGACGACGCGGTAATGCGAGATGGTTTGGCCAACCATGGGCAGAGATTGGCGCAATCTTAGGTTCCACAGTCAGCCAAGTCAACGTTAGCGGGAAGCTTGTAGCTGCAAAGTGAGAATGTCCGGATTGTGCAAAGTAGAAATGTCCGCTTTCCTAGGGGCCGGGGGGCCCGATGGAAGAGGAGCGGATCGAGTTGAGCACGAAAGAGCGGGAGCGTCTGAAGGTTTTGCATGAAGTGGAGCAAGGGCATCTGCTGCAGATCGATGCGGCCCGCCGTATGCGGTTGAGCGATCGGCAGGTGCGGCGATTGCTGCAGCGTCTTAGTGAGGTGGGGGATCGCGGGCTGGTGCATGGGCTGCGCGGACGTCCCTCGAATCGCAAGATTCCCGCGGAGATCGAGCAGCGCAGTCTGCGACGGCTGCGGCTGCCAGCGTATGGCGGTTTCGGTCCGACGCTGGCCGCCGAACATCTGGCGCGGCACGGGCTGCAGGTGAGCCGGGAGACGCTGCGCGAGTGGATGAATGCCGCCGGGCTGCGGCGGCCACGCCGGCAACGCTTGCAGCAGGTGCATGTGTGGCGGCCGCGCCGTGCTGCCTTCGGCGAACTGGTGATGCTGGATAGCTCGCCCTTCGGCTGGCTGGAAGAGCGCGGCCCCGCCTGCCACTTGATTGCCCTGATCGATGACGCTAGCAGCCGGGTCTGGGGCCGCTTCGCGCTGCACGATTCCAGCGAAGAAAATCTACTCCAAAACGGGCGCCCTTTTATATTGCGTCGTGCGACTTCTTCCTGGCTGAGGATCGCTGGAAGGTGATGGTTCTTTTTCGGATAGGGGGTGTCGGCGACGCTCCAGGCTTTCTTGAGCGTCTGAATGTAGAAAAAGCGCAGAGCCGCCAGGTGGTTCGTAACGGAACCCGAAGATAACTTCCGCTTCTGGAACAAGTGGGCTTGGTATTCGCGAATGTGCCGCAGGCCTAAGCGATCCGGTGGACGGTTGAAGTGTCGAGCAAAATCTTCGACTGTGTGGATGTAACGGCGTATGGTATCTTCAGAAAAGTTACGACGCTGGAGCTCTTCCAGCATCATTTTGCGAAGTCGGGTCATGGGGACGGCCTCCTTATGACCCGACAACTTATCTCAACAGCCAGGCAACCACCGCTCCACTACCTCACGCGCAGCGTCCGCCGCACAAGCGGTTTCGTTCTTGCCGACCATTCGGAAGTTAGCGACTTTGCTCGACGCCGCGCATTTATAGGGGAGTTTCAAGACACTAAGCCCCTCGCTCACTTGATTTTCTTGGCGTGGATTTCCTGTCCGTCCCAGCGGTGATAAGTGTAGCCCGTCACGTGGCCCTCGGCGTCGCGGACAAACGTGATGCTTCCCAGATCGTTCTTCACGAAAAACGTCTCCGCCCCTAACGGAAAATACTCCTCGTCCATATTTTCGCCGAAGTCTGTCCACAGCTTTCCGTCCTTCACCGATACGGTCTCCGCCTGATCCAGCGGACGCCACGCATATTGGCCCACATAATCTTTATAAACGCTGGTATCCACGGTCACAGGCTTGTGGAAATTTACCGGCAGATTGCCCCACTGCATCGCAACCATCATCCATGAGCCATTCTGCTTAATGTATGTCAGTGTGTAACGCTGTTCGCTGATAATGTCGGCATCCGTAAACTGCTCGTGCAGGGTGAGCCGGTAGTTCAGGACGGCTATATTGCCGTAGACGTGGACGACGTAGTCACGCGGATTGACTCCGTACTCATACTCGTGGGGCAGCTTCCAGAGCTCCAGGATGTGGGCCTTGTGATTCGTATCAAGGATTCCATCGTCGTCGCTGTATATGCAATCATCCGCGACGTAGCGGGACCACGTTGCGTAATCGCGCTTTTCGCCGGCGGCGATACGTGCTTTGTGGGCATCGAGCACTTCCTGTTGGGCAGGTGAGAACTTCGGTTGGTCTTGCGCATGGATCATGCCGGCAGAGATGCAGAGTGCAACGAAAAGGCAGGTGAAGTAACGCATGTTCTGTGTGCGCCGTGAAAGGTGGTGGTCCACAGCGGGAGTAAAACCCGCCCGGGAACTGGTTCGCTCCACCCGGTAGCAATCAGAGCAGCAGTGGAGGCAACGAAACTGCTGAAGCCTCTGGTGCAGAGGGTCGCTAGGCGACTTGGCGAGCGTGCAGGCCGTAACGTATGTGAACGCTGAGCAGGCCCCGAAAACAGTGATGCAGGAGCCGACCCGCCACGGTTCGAGGGAAGGCCGAAGCGGATGGGATTGTACGAGCGAACAAATCCCATCAGACCTGCCGGGGTAGTGGCGACGGCATGCAGGCAAAAGGGACCATGCGCAACACGGGAAGTCCCAGCGGTGATCGTAGTGTAGATCAACTGGCAACTCGCGAGAGACAGGCCGGGCTGACTGGGATGGCGGAGAGGCTCGTAGTACTGACGAAGCCGGGTAATTCCGGCGGAGGGAAGGGACCTCAGTTGAAGGCGGACGTAAGAAGCGACGATAGAAAGGGAGATTGGCGATGAGCCTGATAACTCCCCCAGTTGTTTTCAGAAGTCGCAGACGACGTCACATGCAATGGCCTCGGCGATTGCGTGAGTCTTCTCCGAGAGCCGGAAGCGGGAAATCCGCACATCCGGTTCGATGAGCGGGATGTGGAAACGGAAGCATGGTGAGGCTATTGAGGCACCGGCAGACGAAAGGGCCGGGAACAGATAGGCCGCACCTAACCCACCGCGCCACATCTCGACTCCACCCTTTCTGAGAGAGTGGTAGACACAACCCAGTCGGCCAGCATTCTACTCCAGCCGCAAAAAAGAGGGCGAGGAATGGGGTCGCGGGCGTGTGACGGGCTACACGGAAATTGACAAGAACATCGACGCGGCAAGCCGCCTAGGCGTGGGCCGCCTTTTGTTCCCGATAGGCTGGCGCGAAAACTTCGGCTACAAAAGTCTCCAGCGTTGTGGGAGTGGTGTTCCTTGGGGAGCGTGGCTCGAGCGCCTTTAGGTAGCCCGCATTCTGCGCGTCCGCCAACTCAAATAGCTGGTCCGCCATATTCGAAGACATGCCCATCTGCATGAAACCGGGCTTCAACTGTGCCGCGGGCATCTGCTTATATGTCAGGTCGGGCTTGCCGATCGCGGCGCCGATTATTTTGGCGGCTTCCGTGTTCGTGACATCGCGAGCCCCTTGCAGTTCGCGCGTGCTCTGTCCTTGAAAATCGAGCTGCAACAGGGCGTCCGCGGCTGCGTCGCCGATATCGCGCGTTGCGATCATGGGTATCGGCAGATCGCCTTTGACCGGGCCGGCCATTGTTCCGAAGGCCTTGATCACGCCGACCTGGAACAGAAGGTTTTCCATGAAGGCGGCGGGTCGCAGGCAGAGGGCGCTCAATCCAGGAATCGCCCCAAGTTTCTTTTCAAGATTGTACAGCCCGACCACCGGGCCTGTTTTATCTGGCTTGTCCGCGCCGACGCTGCTCAGCACGACGGCGTATTTTACTCCGCTCTTCTCAATCGCGGCGGCCAGGGCGTCGCCCACGCGCTGATAGTGTGCCAGCACATCCGGGGCGCTCACGTCCGGCGGTATCATCGCGTACACCCCCTTTGCACCCGAAAAAGCTTTCGTGAGCGCCCCCGTGTCGGTGATGTCCGCAACGAAAGCCTCTGCGCCCTTCTTTACGAATGGTTCTAGTCGCTTTGCGCTGCGGCCTACAACACGCACCTGTTCACCTTTTGCGAGCAACTTTTCCGCTACTTCGTTTCCCGTGTGCCCTGTCGCGCCGGTAATGACGTACATAGGCTCCTCCCTATCCTTTATTGAATTGGAGGGCTGAAATTAAGTAGATGCCGGTCGCCCTCCGAGGGTTACCAAATCTACTCCGCGGGATCCAGACGCTCGATGGAAGCACCTTGAATTAGAGTCCAAAATCGTGAATTCGATGCGCCCTGGGGTCCGTGTTCCGCTGCTCGTTGTGTTCCTGCTTGCCCAGCGCCTCGTGTTGCTAGTCACTTAGGCGTGAATGTGGCTGGTGCGCTCCCCTTTGAAGAGTCAGGAGCCTTTCGGCGATGGGTCTCGACAAGTCGGCTTGTGCGAATCAATCGCAGAAACTGCTGGATGACGGGCTAACCGGAAAAGTCAAAAATCGCCACCCTACCGCTGAGCTCCATTAGCGCCTCCCTCGGCACGATGGAAGTCCTCGAATGCGCGAAGTGCGGAACGGAATTCTACGGCATCAAAGACGAGACGCGCTGCGATCAGTGCCGGAAGCGCAAAACGAAGTAAAAATGGGTCCGGTCTCAACTCCGAACGCCATTCTACTTGGGATTATATTGCGGGCATCATAAGTCGGACAAATAAACCACTATTTTGTTACTCTGTCGCTGCGCAGGATTGGCAGGAAGTCCAATAAGACCGAGACTGTTACTTCTAACAATGCCATCCTCAAGTGTTGCCAGCCTACTATTTCACCAACCCGCGCGGACCTAGCCGATACGAGTCAGGGTCCATTCCTGCGGTGAACTTCTTCGACGGCGAGGAGCACTCCAACGGACTAGCGGTGGGCCCAACCTGAGAACTGAAACGGAGGACCGACATGAAAAGACTCGCTGCAATTTCCACAATCAGTCTTGCGTTGATTGTTTTATTTGCGCTCTCCGCATCCGCACAGCAGAAGAAGCCTAATATCCTCATCATCTGGGGCGACGACATCGGCTATTGGAACGTGAGCGCTTATAACCAGGGCATGATGGGCTACAAGACCCCGAACATCGACCGCATTGCCCACGAGGGCGCGCTCTTCACCGATTGGTACGGCCAACAGAGTTGCACCGCTGGTCGTGCCGCCTTCATCACTGGCCAGAGCCCGATTCGAACCGGACTGACTAAGGTCGGCCTACCGGGAGCGAAGGAAGGGCTACAAAAGGAAGATCCGACGCTGGCCGAATTGCTCAAGCCCCTCGGTTACGAAACCGGACAATTCGGAAAAAATCACTTGGGCGATCGCAATGAGTTTATGCCAACGGTTCACGGCTTCGATGTATTTTTCGGCAACCTCTATCACCTGAACGCCGAGCAGGAACCTGAGGACCCAGATTATCCAAAAGACCCCAAGTTCAAGGCCATGTTCGGTCCTCGTGGTGTTCTCAAGTGCAAAGCCACGGCCACCGACAACCCCGCACCGCCCGATCCTCGGTTTGGACCGTGGGGTAAACAGACCTGCGAAGACACCGGTCCGCTGACAATTAAGCGCATGGAAACCGTGGATGAGGAGATCACTAAAGGCGCATTGGACTTCATGGACCAGGCGCACAAGGACGGCAAGCCATTCTTCATCTGGTGGAACACCACTCGCATGCACATCTGGACTCACCTCAAGGACGAAAGCAAGGGCAAGACAGGCTTCGGCGTTTACGCCGACGGCTTGGTTGAACACGACGCCATGGTCGGCCAGTTGCTCGACAAGCTAAAGGAATTGGGAATCGATGACAACACGATCGTGATGTACTCCACCGACAACGGGGCTGAAGCGATGAGCTGGCCGGATGGCGGTACCACCGTATTCCGTGGCGAGAAGAACACCAACTGGGAAGGCGGCTACCGCGTTCCCTGCGTCATGCGGTGGCCCGGCGTGATCAAGCCCGGCACGATTATCAATGATATCGGATCGCATGAGGACATGGTTCCCACGCTCATGGCGGCGGTGGGTGATACCACGGTGAAAGAGGACTTGGCGAAGGGAGCTAAAATCGGCGACACAACTTATAAGGTCCACCTCGATGGCTACAACCTGATGCCTGCGTTCCAGGGACAAGGCGCGTGGCCCAGGAGTGAGTTCCTCTACTGGACCGACGACGGCAATGTCGCCGCACTTCGCTACAACCAGTGGAAGGTCACTTTCCTGGTGCAAAACGCCGAAGGAATGCAGGTCTGGATGCAGCCCTTCACACCTTTGCGGGCGCCCTTGATCGAAAATTTGCGCAGCGATCCCTTTGAACGCGCCGAGTATGAGGGCATGGATTACAATCACTGGTTCGTGGACCATGTCTTCGTGCTCGCTCCGGCCGGGTTTTATGTTGGCCGCTGGCTGCAGAGCTTCCGCGAATTCCCGCCGCGACAGAAGCCCGGCACCTTCAACCTTGACCGCGTGATGGAAGAGATCGTTGCGGGCCAACAGAACGGCAGCAACTAAAGCGGGGTCTTTACTTGACGGTTGCAGATACGAGTGAGATTTTTACTACGATGCGAGGGTGCGAACTCAAAGGTCTCGGCTGGCGCGACGTCAGTCTCCTAGATGGCACATTGAGCATTGAACAAAGCAAGACAGAGGCAGGAGAACGTGTCATCCCTGCTCAATAAGGAAGCGATGGCAGCCGTTCTAGAGCTTTATAAATGCGCTCAGGGCTTTGACGCCACTGACTTGAACACTACGCGTTTCCGGCATGTGAGAATGGCAGAGTTGATCCTACCAGGCCGCAAGAGATGTGGCGCACAGCATGGCGCAAGCTGACGCGTGTAGTCCAGTGTCCGACGTGCAGCCAGCTACAGAACCCTGCTGACAAATGCTGCAACGAGGATTGCTGTGCGGATATTCACGAAATCAAGAGTCCCGTGGCTGGGCTGCGCTTCCACGATCTGCGCCATCACGCCGTGACCGAGCTGGCCGAGTCCCAGGCAAGCGATCAAACCATTATGTCCATCGCCGGTCATGTGTCGCGTAAAATGTTGGAGCTTTATTCACACATCCGGCTCGACGCGAAGCGCCGTGCTTTGGACGCTCTTGGTGGCGCTGGGCAGGAAGGTTACGTCACAAATCACGTCACAAATCGTCGTCAAGACCGAACGGCGGATGCGGAAGTGATTGATAAAT
>CAVPFK010000010.1:0-142700 GCA_963703705.1 uncultured Acidobacteriota bacterium
ACCCGCTCACGCGGCGACGAAGGGTTGCTCGTTGATAGGAAAGTCGCTCTTTCCACATTGCGATATTCTCAATGCGGAAATTAGCGGTTGTTGTACCAGCTTCCTTCCGTTTCAAATTTTCCCGGAAATTTCTTGCTTGCAGCTCGCAAGCTCACAAGTTTCCTGGTGGTCTTACCGCAAGGGTCACACCCGTTCCCATCCCGAACACGGAAGTTAAGCCTTGCCGGGCCGATGATACTGCGCGGGTAACTGCGCGGGAACGTAGGTCACCGCCAGGATTAAAATTCAAAGGCCGCAACGCCCAAAGCGTTCGCGGCCTTTTTTATTTGGGATCGCTTGGAATCCTCTGAACGCTTGAATCACGCAACGAGGTAGAATCCTTCTCGTGAAAACATGGGCCGCGAGTGTTCTTGCGTTGTTGCTGATGCAGGGGAGTCATTTGCCGCAACACGCGGCACAGAAGCAAACCGCCCTGGCAGACCAACGGGGGCTGACGTGCGCGCAAATTCTCCAGATGACTTCGACGGAGTGGATTGCCCATTTCAACACCGCGGCGAAACAAGAAAAGAACGCGAGTCCGGGCGCTTCAGATAGCGCTCCCTCCGCAGGCAAGCCGAGCGCTGAAACTGAGGACGCTCAACCTATGCTGCGCGCCATCACCGCCTACGGCAACTGCTACGACGCGCGAACGGATCGCCTTGCTGCGTCATTGGCGGAGACCGGCAAAGGGCCGCGCATGGGAGCGCGTGGCGACTTTCGCGATTTCGAAGCGGCGCTGAATAATTTCACCGCCAAAGCGTTCAGCATGGCACAACCTCCCTCCGATGCGGTGAAGACCGCCTACGCCGGGCTGTACGAAAAACAGCTCCGTTACTCGTTTTATCAGAGCTACGAACACAAGCCCGTGAAAGAGACTGTGCCGGTAGCGAAAGGCGCGCCAGCGGACTCGGTCGGGCCGGCGACAAATGTTCAGCCGCCGGTAGCGGCGCGCTTGACCGACCCCCTGAGCCTCGCGAAAAATCGCTTCGGCGAACTTCTAGCAGCGCTACCGGAACAGGAAAGACACCAGATCCACCTTGCCTTTGGAGAGATCTTCCAAAAAAGCTCGATTGGCGAGCAGTGGAAGCTGGAAATTTATCAATACGCGATCTTCGTGCTCGAATCACCAAAGACCACTCCGTTTTCCCCGCCGCCATTTTGACCCTCGCACCTTGTGTCTGTTAGTCTCGTTCGTTCTTATCCTGGGAGAACCCATGAAATTTCCGACGCTTTTTCTGCTGGGCGCGCTTGCCTGCTTGCCCATGGGAACAATGACGCAGGCGCAGACCGACGACGCCACAAATAAACTCGCGCACGACATTTACAAACAGCTGATCGAAATAAACACCACGGATTCAGTAGGCAGCACGACTGTCGCTGCCGAGGCCATGGCTAAGCGGCTGCGCGATGCAGGATATCCCGCAAGGGACGTGCAAATACTCGGTCCCAATTCCCGCAAAGGAAATATGGTCGCACGCCTGCGAGGCACGGGTGCGCGCAAGCCGATGTTGATGATCTGCCACCTGGATGTGGTGGAGGCACGGCGCGAAGACTGGTCCATGGATCCTTTCCAATTGATCGAGAAGGACGGCTATTTCTACGGCCGAGGCTCGGGCGACATCAAAGACGGCGACGCGATCCTGATGGCCACCATGATTCGTCTGAAACAGGAAGGCTTCCAGCCGGACCGCGACATTATTCTGGCGCTGACCGCAGATGAAGAAGGTGGCAAGTTTAATGGAGTGGGCTGGCTGATCAAGAACCACCGCGACCTGATTGACGCTGAATTCATCTTGAATCCCGATGCGGGCGATTTCGAGCTGGACAAGGGCAAGAAAATCCTGGTTGGCGTCCAGGCAGCCGAAAAGCTTTACCAGGATTACGATGTGCAAGTGACGAATCCCGGCGGCCACAGCTCGCTTCCAGGCAAAGAAAACGCAATCTATGAACTGGCCGATGCTCTGACGCGTCTTGAGCATTACCAATTCCCCTTCGAGTTGAGCGAGGTCTCGCGCGAATATTTCAAGCGCGAAGCGGACATCGTGGGCGGCGCGACGGGCGCGGACATGAAAGCAATTCTTAAGGCGCCTCCCGACTCAGCCGCGATCGCTCGCCTCTCAGAATCTCCCTTCTACAATGCGCGGATGCGCACCACTTGCGTTCCGACCCGGCTGGAAGGCGGCCATGCGAACAACGCTCTGCCGGGAATGGCGCGCGCGAACATCAACTGCCGCATCCTTCCTGGGCACACGCCGGATGAAGTTCAGGCCACACTTGAGAAGGTGATGGCCGATTCCAAGATTTCCGTGTCGCAGCTCGCGGCACCTGGAGCCGGGCTCAGATCCAATCCGCTCTCTAGACTTCAACCGGAAGTGATGAACGCGGTCGAGAAAGTCGTAAATGAAATGTGGCCCGGCGTCCTGGTTGTGCCGGTGCTCGATGCGGGAGCAAGCGACGGTGCCATTTCGCGGGCCGCCGGATATACGACCTACGGAATTCCCGGCGTGTTCATGGATGTGGACGACGATCGTTCGCACGGACGCGATGAGCGCATTCGCGTGGAGTCCTTTTACTCCGGTGTGGATTTCTACTATCGCTTGGTCAAAACGCTTTCCACTCCGCAGTAATTTCTTCTGCGAGGGATTCCGCCGATGAGTTTGATGAGACGCTCGCTGCTGATGGCTTCGCAAAGCCCCTGGCTGCGAGAACGCGCTCCTCGCTACAAATTCTTGCGGCGCGCAGTGAAGCGTTTCATGCCCGGCGAAAATGTAGAAGACGCGCTGGCCGCAGCACAGGCTCTGGCCGCCAACGGCATCGGCACCGTGCTTACTCATCTGGGAGAAAACATCACGGACGCTGGCAAAGCGCAAGTAGTCACCAAGCATTACGAGGAGGTCCTGGACCGCGTACGCACATCGAGCTTGCCTGCCGAAGTATCCGTGAAGCTAACGCAACTCGGGCTCGACCTCGATTGCGAATTCTGTTTCGCCAACCTCGCCAAACTCGTCGAGCACACACCGCCGGAAAAAACGCTCTGGGTTGACATCGAGGGGAGTCCCTATGTGGACGCCACGCTTGAGCTTTACCGCCGCGCGCGCAAGGCCTATCCGAATGTGGGCGTGTGCGTGCAGGCCTATCTCTATCGCACCGAAAAGGATCTCGACGCGTTGATTTCAATCGGGGCCGCCGTGCGATTGGTGAAAGGCGCATATAACGAGCCGGCTGAGATTGCATTTCCGCTCAAGAAAGACGTGGACGCGAATTACTTCCATCTTGCGCAACGCTTGTTGAGTCCGGAAGCCCGCCACGCGCGCGTCCGGGCGGCCATTGCCACGCATGACCGCGCGTTGATTTCCGGGCTCACGGAATGGGCTGCGTCTCAAGGCATCCAGAAACGCCAGCTTGAGTTTCAAATGCTTTACGGCATTCAGCGCGCCGAACAATCGCGCCTGGTGCGTGAAGGCTATCGTTGCAACGTGCTGGTTTCCTACGGCTCGTTCTGGTTTCCCTGGTTCATGCGCCGGCTGGCCGAGCGGCCAGCCAACGTACTGTTCCTCGCCCGCAACTTCTTTTCCGGCTAATCCTCCTCCGCCCATCCCGGGAACCTTCCGGTGCCTACTTGCGTACCCTTGGGTAACACGCGAGGGTATGCTCATGAATCATTTCTGGAACGACGTGCGATACGGCATACGAATGCTGGGGAAAAGTCCGGGGTTCACCGCGATTGCGATCTTGACGCTTGCCGTGGGAATCGGAGCAAACACCGCGGTTTTCAGCGTTGTAAATTCGTTCCTGTTCCGCCCGCTTCCTGTCCGAGACTCCGGCCGCCTGGTTGCCCTCGCCAACGGCACTCATGACTACGAAGATCCACACGAAGTCTCCAACCCTGACTTCAAAGATTTCCAAACGCAGAGCGACGCATTCTCCGACATGACTGCCTACCTCATTCACTTTGCGGGTCTGACCGCGGACAACCGCAGCGAGCGCGTTCTGGCCACCTACGTAAAAGGAAATTATTTTGCAGCCCTCGGTCTGCAACCCGCGCTGGGCCGTCTGTTTCTACCGAGCGAAGGTGAATCCCCGGGCCAGGACCCCATCATTGTCCTGGGCTACTCCTACTGGATGCAGCGATTCGATGGAGATCGCTCGATCGTCGGCAAGAGTGTGAATCTGAACGGCCAGCCTGTAACGGTGATCGGCGTTGCACCAAAAGGGTTCTTTGGGACTTTTTTTATCGTGGAGTCGAATGTTTACGTCCCGCTTGGAATGCTGGGGAATGATCCCGATTCTAGGAAAATCCTTACCAATCGCGGTGAACGCCAGCTGCGCGTTCTGGCGCATCTCAAGCCGGGCATCACCAAGGAAAAGGCGCGCGTCTCTGTTCAAGTAGTCGCCGATCATCTCAACAAGCAATATCCGGACACCAACAAGGATTTGAGAATGGCGGTAATTCCCGAAACACTGGCGCGTCCGGAAGCTGCTTCTGCCAGCATGTGGCCGCTCATCGCCTCCGTGTTCTTGGGATTGGTCGGAATGGTGCTCCTGGTTACTTGTGTGAACGTCACGAACTTACTGCTGGCGCGCGCCTCCGTGCGTTCAAAAGAAATTGCCATTCGAGCGGCGCTCGGAGCCGGCCGCGCACGCCTCTACAGGCAAGTGCTGGCGGAAAGTGTTCTCCTGTCCGGACTCGGCGGCATCGCCGGAGCGGCGCTGGGATGGTGGCTAATGAAATGGATCGAGACAATCCGCCTGCCGGGTGATTTCCCCATGCGTACGAATATCCCGTTCGACTGGCGCGTCTTTCTCTTCGTAGCTTCTGTGGCGCTCGCATGCGGGCTTCTTGCAGGACTTGCGCCAGCATGGCGCGCGTCGCGCTTGAGCCTGAATGAAACTCTGCGCGAAAGCGGCCGCAGCGTCACCGATGGAGCTGGACGCAACCGGATTCGCAATTTCCTGGTCGTGGCCCAAGCGGCTGGTTCGCTCGTCGTACTCATCATGGCCGGACTTTTCTTGCGCAGCCTGCAACATGCGGAGAAGGCGACTCTTGGTTTTAACCCCGATCACGTTTTGAATTTAACCATGGATGTAAACCAACTCGGTTATGACCAGAATCGCGGCGCGAGTTTCTATCGTCAGGTCGGTGAGCGCATTCGCTCTCTAGCGGGCGTGGAATCGGCGAGCTTTGCTTACTCTGTTCCGTTCGGCTATTTCAGCCAGTGGGACAGTGTTTGGAAGGAAGGCCAGGAAGGACTGCCGGAGAGCCAAGTGCCGCGGCTGCCCCACAACAAGATTGACAACGATTACTTCCGCACCATGGGAATCGAAATCGTTCGCGGCCGCGCGATTGGCGAACAGGATCAGCGCACCTCGCCGCGCGTTGCGGTCGTCAACGAAACTCTCGCACGTAGACTCTGGCCCGCGGAAGATCCGATCGGTCATCACTTTCGCTATGGAACGGCGCAGGCCGAGCCGGTCGAGATCGTCGGGGTGGCGAAAGATGGCAAGTACGTCTGGATCGCCGAGGATCAGCGCTCCTATTTTTATGTTCCACTCACGCAGGACTACAGCGCAGTGCGCGCCTTGCAGGTACGCACTTCTGTGCCGCCGGCGGTCCTGACGCGATCGATTGAAGATCAAATCCATTCCGTGGAACCAAATCTTCCCGTTTTCGACGTGATGTCCATGGAGACAGCGCTGCGTGGCGGAAATGGATTGTTTTTCTTCCGTTTGGCCGCAATGTTCGCAGGAATACTCGGTGGGCTTGGCCTGGTGCTGGCCGTCAGCGGCGTCTACGGCGTGGTTTCTTATGGCGTCAATCAGCGAACGCACGAAATCGGAATTCGCATGGCGCTGGGCGCGCAGCAGCAAAATATCCTGCAACTGGTGATCCGGCAGGGACTCAAGCTCGTCCTGGCTGGACTCACTGTTGGAATCGCGGTATCCGCAGGGCTCGCGCGAGTTCTCGAAAGCCTGCTGGTCGATACCGGTGCGCTCGATCCGCTGGCTTACGGAGGCGCGTCGCTTCTACTGGTGGCGGTGGCGCTGATAGCTTGCTCTGTTCCCGCGCGTCGCGCGATGCGAGTCGATCCGCTCGTTGCGTTGCGATACGAGTAGTTGATTGCTGGAAGTCTCTGGTTACGCGCGCGCGGATTTTTCCTTATCCGAAAACGCTTTCACCGCTGCGCGTATCTCTTCGTCTGTTGGTACGCGCTTGCGCGTCGCGATAGCCCACTTATGGCCGTACGGATCGACTACCTGGCCGTATCGGTCGCCCCAAAAGGCATCCATGATCGGCATGGTAACTTTCGCGCCGGCCGCGACCGCTTTTTCAAATGCAGCGTCCGCATCCGCAGTGTAGATATGCAAAGACACGGCCGTTCCGCCAAGCGAAAGCGGTGAAAGGGAATGGTAAGCGGGGAATTCGTCGCTCAACATCACAACGGAATCCCCGATTCTGATCTCCGCATGCATTACGTTTCCCCGATCGTCCTTGGCGACGTTGCCGATTTCCGCGCCCAGGGCGTTTTTGTAGAACTCGAGCGCCTGCATTGCGTTGCGGCACACGAGTTGAGGCGTGACCGTGTGGAATCCTTCGGGAATGGGATTCACCGCTTGTGGCATTGCTTCCTCCTTTTCGTCCGTTCATTTCTTTCTGGTGTAAGTTGTTTCCTGAAACGCTGCTTCTTTGCCGTCCGCACCCGTGCTCATCAGCGTGACGACGAATTGGTTGTCGTCTATCTGCCGGATGGTGGCATGGAGGGGAACTTTTCCGCCGTGAAGATTTTGCGATATACCGCTCAGATCGATGTTCTTGCCACCATCGCTGCTCGTGCCGGTTAGATAGAGCATGGCCGTGGACATGGTATACATCCATACAGCCTCGTACTGTTTGGTGACGTTGTTGAAGCCGTAGACGCGCATACCCGAAACGGGACGCCCGAAAGCGGTGTCCTCATTTTCTTCGAGAATAAATCTTCCGCCCAGAACCACTGAAATTTTCGCCGTTCCGCTGATAGCATTTCCGTCAGCATCCGGCTGCGTCACGAATTTCACCTCTCTGGTATATTCGCCGGCGCGCTTTGCAAGGAAATCCTGCTCGGGGCCGGGCTTGGTGGCCTCCGCCCTTTGGTGCGTATCAGGCGCATCGGATTTTTGGGCTGATCCGCCCTGCGCCAAAGCCGCCGTCGCTGCAAAAATCAGCAACGCCACCAGCGAAGCGCTGCGACCCGCCCAACACGCATATTTCATTCAAATCTCCCTTGGCAAGCATGCGTTCGCAAAACAGCGCCACACGCGAACCCGAGCATATAGCGGATTCACACCAGCCGCAATTTATCCTGGAGTGTTGCGCCGTCTTCAGCGTGTGCGTTCGTCTTTTTCGACTTTGCCGTCACGCAACCGAATCACACGATGCGCGTGCGCGGCAATGTCAGGTTCATGCGTTACGAGGATGATGGTGTTGCCTTGTTCGTGCAACCGCGCAAACAGCGCCATGATTTCTTCGCCGGTCTGCGAATCGAGGTTTCCAGTGGGTTCATCCGCCAGAAGAATTGAGGGAGTATTTACCAGCGCCCGCGCAATGGCCACGCGCTGCCGCTGTCCGCCGGACAGTTCGTTCGGCTTGTGCATCATGCGATCGGCAAGGTCCACTTGGCTCAACGCTTTTTTTGCGCGCCCCAGCCGTTCTTCAGACGGTGTCCCGTTGTAAATCATGGGCAGCTCGACGTTGTGAAGCGCCGTCGCGCGAGCCAGCAGATTAAACGTCTGGAAGACGAATCCAATCTCTTTGTTGCGAATGTAGGCCAGCTCGTCATCATCCAACTGGCTCACTAATCGTCCGGCCAGCCAGTAACTTCCTTTGGTGGGTGTATCGAGGCAGCCAATCAAGTTCATCAGCGTTGATTTGCCTGAACCGGAAGGCCCCATAATCGCGACGTACTCGCCCTTGTGGATTTCGATGCTCACACCGCGCAGCGCGTGCAATTGCTCCGCGCCCATTTCATAGCTCTTCCACAGATCTTCGGTTTGAATGACGATGCCGATATCGACGAGGTCTTTGCGGTAACTCTGGGGAGAAATGATCTCTTCGACGGCCACGATCAGTGTGCTCCTAGTGTGCTGTCCCGTAAATACGTTCACATAGTCGTTCAACTTTAGCGAAGATGGAATCTGCTGTGGCGGTCCAGGCGAAGGGCTGCGCATGGCGGTTCGAATTCTGGACGTAGTGATCGATTTTCTCAACCAGTTCCTTCACGCTGCGAAAGGTTCCCCGGCGAAGAGCCTGTTGCGTGATGCGATTGAACCAGATCTCCACCTGATTGAGCCAGGAGGCATAGGTCGGAGTGAAGTGCACGTGGAACCGTGGCCGTGCGGCAAACCATCGTTTAACTCGCAGATGCTTGTGCGTGGCGTAATTATCCACGATGATGTGCACCTCCAAGTTCTTCGGTACGTTCTTCTCAATCTCCCGGAGAAAACCCAGATACTCCTGATGCCGGTGGCGCTGTCGACATTTCGTGAGCACCTTGCCGTTCGCCGTGTCCAGCGCGGCAAACAGCGTGGTGGTTCCGTGGCGTCGATAATCATGGGTCACTCCTTCGACATAACCCAATCCCAGCGGCAACATCGGCTGGGTGCGTTCCAGCGCCTGAATTCCGCTCTTCTCATCCACGCACAGAACGGCCGCATTTTCCGGGGGATTCAAATACAGCCCTACAATATCCCGTACTTTTTCTACAAAAAATGGATCGCTCGAGAGCTTGAACTGTTTCTGCCGATGGGGCTGCAAGCCAAACGCTTGCCAGATGCGGTGCACCGTCGATTTCGATACTTCCGTCTCGGCGGCAATTTGCCGGATACTCCAGTGCGTTCCGGCTTTGGGTTTCGTCTTCAGCGTCTTGCGAACTAATTGTGCCACTCGCTCGTCGCTAATCGGGCGTGGCCGACCCGAGCGTAGCTCGTCATAGAGTCCGGACATCCCGTGCTGGAGGAAGCGTCGCCGCCACAGGCCTACCGTAACCTTGGTCGTCTCCAGTTGCCGCGCAATCTCCACGTTCGTCTTCCCAGAAGCACTCAGCAAAATAATCTTGGCCCGGCGCACCAGCCCCGCCGGAAGAGAACGCGAGTTGGCCAAGCTTTCCAGCTGTTCGCGCCGTTCCGTATCTAAAACCAACGCCGCTTTCGGCCGTCCCATCGCCATAGGCACCTCCATTGTGCACAGGAGATGCCTATATTCCCAGCAATACTAATGCCAGTTATTTATGGGACAGTACACTAGATTCAACTTAGCTAGTCGAAGATTCTTCGCGCTTGGGCTCGGAATTATCTACCTTGATCGTCGCCCCCGGCCGCAAGGTGCGAAGCGCCTTGTAGCTGCCGATGACGATTTGGTCGCCGTCTTTCACGCCGTCGGTAATTTCAATATCGGTTACACCCGCGATGCCCGTTTGCACCGGAACGAATTCGGCCTTCTTGCCGCGGATGACGAAGACTCCCTGAACATCCGTTTTCTGGGCGTCGGCGCCCGTGGCTGTTCCCGACGTTGGCTTGGAAGCCGCAAGCGTCACGCTGCCGCCGTTCTTTCCCAAAGCCGCTTCCTGGATTTCCTTCTGCGTTCGTACGGCGATCGCTTGAATAGGAATGGTTATGGCATCTTTCTTCTGCGCCGTTTGAATTCTTGCCGTAGCGGAAAGGCCGGGCCGAAGTGAATCGGGTGGATTATCTACGGTAACCACCACCTTGAAGTCCCTGGCCTCCTGCGTATTCGCCGTCGTCTGTGTCGTAGCTGCCTGGCCTGACGAGCGAAGGATGGCAAGCTCGCCAACCTGAGTCACGCGGCCTTTGAAAACCTTGCCGGGTAGCGCATCGATCGTAATCTCGGCAGGTTGGCCTTCGCGCACGGTGGTAATGTCAGTCTCATCGACTTTCACTTCCGCTGTCACGACACTCATGTCAGAAATAGTCATCAAGTTACTGCCTACGGCGTTTTGAATGCCGGGAACCACGTTTTCGCCCACGCGGACTGCGATGTAACTCACAATCCCGTCAATCGGCGCCGTGTAGGTTGTTTTGCGGAGAATGTCCTTGGTGTGCTTCAGCACGGCCTGGTTCTGATTCATGTTTTCGCGCGCTTGATCCCGCGCCGCTCGCGCTTGTTCAATCTGCGCTTTGGATGCGTTCAGCGCAGCCGTGGCGCTGTCGTAGGTGGCCTTGCTCGCGTCAAATTCTTGCTTGGATATCAGCTGATCTTTGTAAAGTTCTTGCGCGCGCTGCCAGTCGAATTTGGCCTTTTCAAGGTCCGCCTGGCGTTGAGCCAGGGTTGCAACAGCCGAGTCGTAACTAGCAGCGGCCACCCGCATGCCCGCTTCGGTGGATTGGATGCTTGCTTCCTGGGCCTGAACATCCGCGGCAGGCTGGATGTTCTCCAGATGCAGTAGGATGTCACCCTTTTTCACGTGGTCGCCTTCTTTCACCACGATATCGGTAATCTTGCCGATGCCTTCGCCTAGCACGTTGGTGTAGGTTTTCGGCCTTACCTCGCCTGAGGCCGTCACGATCGAGATCAAATCCTGCTTGACCACTTTCCCGGTCTGAACGGTTACCACGCCTTTATTTGACTGATAGATGCTGTACCACGATATGCCCCCCAAGACGAGCAACGCACCCACACTAATTCCAACTTTTTTCCACGTTTTCATGCTTCTGCCTCAAGGCCCTCAGGTCATGCTGCGGAACCGTCCGCTCACTATTCCATACGCCTGAGGGGGCCAGAATGTTTCCCGGATTAGACGAACCTAAAGAGATAAAGACAGTCCCGTATACGAATTTCGGGAGGTTCCGGTTCTCTTCGGCTTCCTACGAGGGTCACCATCTCCACATTCGGCAAGCGACCGAGTTCGGCTCGGCTAGTGAAGCTTCTCGTGTGGGTATGTCCCTGCTGGCGGTATTTTAGATGCTTTTGGAACGGAAAGAAACAGCGGAATGAACTGCACTTCGGTGGCAGTCGAGGATGTGTCGAACTCGCTCCCAACCTTCCGAGCTGCAGGCAACCCCGCGCCATCCAATGTGCTCATAAGCTGTACGTGTCCAGGAAACTGGCGTTGACCTGTACCTTAGGACAGGCTAGAATTTCAAGCCAAACAGAGGAAAAGGGTTAATCATGGGCCGTTCTGTGAGGGTGTTTCTTTTTTTTGCGTTAGCTGCCTCCTTTGGGGTCGCCCGGAGCTCTTATGCCCAGGGTGAATCTCAGGGCCAGCAATCTCCCCAGGCTGATCAGAACTCCGCTAAAAAGGCCGCGAAGCAAAAGGCCAAGAGCGACAAAGAACTTAGGAAAGAGCTCGACTCCCAATACAGGAAATGGCTCGACGAGGATGTGGTCTACATCATTTCCCCCGAAGAGCGCAGCGCGTTTCTTCATCTTGCCACCAACGAGGAACGCGAGCAGTTTATCGAACAATTTTGGCAACGCCGTAATCCCGACCCCGATTCGGCCGACAACAGTTTTAAGGAAGAACACTACCGCCGGATAGCTTATGCCAATGAGCACTATTCCTCCGGCATTCCGGGCTGGAAGGCCGACCGTGGCCGCATTTACATCATGTGGGGCCCGCCGGATGAGATTGACTCGCATCCATCAGGTGGGAGCTATAACCGACCGTCCTCGGAAGGCGGCGGAGAGACTTCCACATTTCCCTTTGAGGACTGGCGGTATAGGTATTTAGAGGGCATCGGCGAGAACGTCGAGCTTGAGTTTGTGGATCCCACCATGACTGGCGAATACCGCCTCACAACCGATCCCAGCGAGAAAGACGCCCTGCTGTACGTTCCGGGAGCCGGCCTTACCCAGATGGAGGCCATGGGCTTGGCCAGCAAGACCGCCCGCTTCAACAACACCGACGGCACCCACAATGCCTCGCCGATCGGGGGCATGACGCCCGAAAGCATGAATGAATTTACTCGCCTCGAACTTTACGCCAAGATTCAGCAGGCCCCGCCCGTTAAGTTTAAGGATTTGGAGGCGGTGGTTACCTCGCGGCTCGTGCGCGATCAGGTGAAATTCGACTACCGCTTTTATTTCCTGCGCATAACCTCAGAGACCGTGCTTGTCCCCATTACCGTGCAGATACCGACCGGACAGTTGAGCTTCCAGGAAAAACAGGGCGTGGATTCAGCGACTGTAAATCTTTTCGCGCGGATCAGCACTCTGAGCGGCCGTATCGTGCAGACGTTTGAAGATACCGTAAAGCGCGACGTGCCTGCCAGCCTGTTGCAACAGGCCCGCGCAGTGCCTTCGATTTATCAAAAGGCTGTACCGCTCAGTCCTGGCCTTTACCGCCTTGATATCGTTCTAAAGGACGTCAACAACGGAAACGTCGGCGTGGTGAATACCCGCTTGGCGGTTCCGCGGTTTGAAGACGACCACTTGTCTTCCAGTTCGCTTATTCTCGCGGACCAGATTTTGCCCGTATCGTCGAAAGATATCGGCCTCGGTCAATTCGTTCTGGGCGATGTGAAGGTTCGTCCGAAGCTGGACGCATCATTCGCCGCTGCCGATGGAATGGGTGTTTACCTGCAGATTTACAATTTGAAAGTAGATGACAAAACCCACAAATCAGACCCCACCGTTCAATATCGCGTTATGAAGGAAAAGACTAGCGAGCCGGTACTGCAATTCGACGTAGCCAAGGACAAACTGCCGGAGCACGGTGAGGAGTTGACACTGGAGAATATTATAGCCCTGGGCTCGCTGGCCCCCGGCGCGTACAAGCTGGAGGTGGCGGTTACCGATAATCTAACCAAGCAAACCATCACCCCGGCCATGAATTTTACCGTGAAGGCGGCGACCGGAAATGGAAATGACGCACACGCGAGGTGACCTCGTGAGTTCACGAATGATTCGCCCATCGCTCCTTGGAATGCTTCTGTGCCTCCTGGCTCTGCCAGCCCTGGCCGCGCCAAATACTGGCAAGATTTCCGGCGTCGTTCTCGATTCTGCTGGAGCCCCGCAGATGGGCGCTACCATTTTCGTTACTTCCGACCAACTGTTCAAAATTTCTCCGCTGGAGCTGCTTACCAACGACCGCGGGCGCTTCTCCACCGCGCTGCTTCCTTCCGGCACCTATTCGATCAAGGTGACGCTCGCGGGCTTCCTGCCCGTAGTCGAGGAGCACATCCGCGTAAATGACGAGCACACCACCCTGCTTGAGATCGTTCTTGGCTCGGTATTCTCGTCGCTCGAAAAATTGCGCAGACAGCCCGATCAGGAGATCGGCGCCGATGAATGGACCTGGGTGCTGCGCAGCGCGGCTGCCACGCGTCCAGTTTTGCGCTGGCAGGATGAAGACGTGATCTGGGGCGCGCCACCGGCTCAGTTCGAAACTTCCAGAGTGCAAGCGGGACGCACGCGCCTTGAACTCACCTCGGGTTCTGACCATCCAGGCTCGGTCTCAAATCCTGCGGATTCACCGGGCACAGCTCTTGTCTACGATATGGCGTTAGGCGGCAACCAACAGCTTCTGATGGCCACCCAGTTCAGCTACGAAAGCGGTTCGTATTCTGGCGGTTTCGCTACGCAATGGATACCGTCTGGCGAGCCGGGTGTGGGGCCGGTAACAACTCTTCTAATTCGCCAGGCGCAGTTGGGTCCCAACGGGCCCACCTTCCGCGGATTGCGCATGTCGTTTGACAATTCTTTCGCGGTCGGTGACCGCATCAGCATCCGCTACGGTTCCGACTTCGTGATGGCGGGCCTAGCGGGAACCACCACAGCAGCGCGGCCGCGCGCTCAAGTCGCGCTCCAACTTACACCTGCATGGCAGGCTTCCATGCTCGTTGCGACCAATGGCTGGCAGGATTCAACTGCCGACCAAAGTGCGCTGCAGTCCGCCCTCAATACCCTCGATCAATTTCCTATACTTCTGACGCATGACGGGCATTCTGTTCTTGAGAATGGTCTGCATGAAGAATTGGCGCTGGAACACAGCTTTAACAAAGACTCCAATATCACCGTGGCTCTGTTCAACGACCGTTCCACCCATACGGCCGTGTTTGGGCACGGATCCGTTGCCGGACCAGACTACTTGCAGGATTTTTTCTCCAATGTTTTTGCCTATGACGCCGGGGAATCGAGCTCGCTCGGAACGCGCGTCGCTTACCATCAAAGATTTTCAGACAACGTAAACGCCACAGTTATCTACGAATATGCCGGAGCGCTGTCTCCGATTGAGGACCCCTCCGAAGTGGCTTTGCGAAACCAGTTGGCCACCCGCTATCGCCAGAGCGCTGGCGTACGTGTGATGGCCAAGGTCCCGCGTGTCGGCACCAGGTTCACTGCGGGTTACAAATGGATCAATGGTCCGGTCGTCTCTGCCATGGATCCTTATGGCCAGTCTCTGTATCACCTCGACCCCTATCTGAGTATAGGGATCCATCAGCCGTTACCGAGTTTTATTCCTGGTCACGCAGAGCTTCTGGCCGACTGCGGCAATCTCCTGGCTCAGGGTTACGTTCCACTGACCACTGGTGACGGACGAGTGGTCCTCATCCCAACCTACCGGTACCTGCGCGGGGGCGTGAGCTTTCAGTTTTAGCCACAGCGTACCGGAATCGGGAAGATGTCTTCCACAAACAGGATTCTTATGATTTCTATCCCTAGGTTATCCTCTAAGCTATTCATTACACGACTTATACGGTTATGAGAATCCGTAATGTCATGGAAGTCGACGTGCTCGCATCTGCAGTTGTTCCTTCCTGATCTATGGGTGTAGCTGCATGAACGACGGTCTTCGAATGCGACTTGGCGCTGTTCTGCTGGCCGTTCTAACTCTGTCCGCCATTGTTTTCGCCTTCTTGAATTTTCAGCAACGTTCTCGTTTTGTTCTCCCTGACGACGGCGTCACTTGGATGGACACGCAGCAAGGGGTAGTGGCCTGGCACGTGGTTCCTGACTCTTCTGCCGCCAAGGCTGGAATCAAGCAAGGCGATATCGTCGAGTCGGTTCGCGGCTTCCAAATCCACCGCGCTACCGACGTCACGCGCGTTTTGTTTCGCATGGGTCCTTGGACCGAAGTTCGCTACAAAATGCGTCGCGGTGAGGCGGGGTTTGAGACTCCCTTGGTGACCGCGCCGCAGGACACCTCCTCCTCCATCGAGAGCTATCTGCGCATCGCCGCCCTGCTCTATATTTTCATCGGTCTTTTTATATTCGTTCGTCGCTGGAACGCGCCGCGCGCGATCCACTTCTATATCTTTTGCCTGGCTTCATTCGTTCTTTATAGCTTTCATTACACCGGCAAGCTGAATTCTTTTGACCAGACGATTTACTGGGCCAATGTTGTCGCCCTGCTCTTGCAACCAGCTTTGCTCGTTCATTTCGCGCTGGTATTTCCAGAGCGTCGCGGCACTCTGTGGCCGAAGCTGGCCGCGGTCTATGCCCTGCCGGCCGCTCTTCTCACCTTGCATGTCTTCATCGCCACCGGCACCTTGGATTTCCTTCCGGCCTTTAGCACGCGGTACTGGCTCGACAAAGTGGAACAGGCAAATCTCGGTGTCTATTTCCTGGTTGCCGCCACGATTTTCCTTTTCAGTTATCGCCGCGCACCCAGTGGGGTTTTGCGGCAACAACTAAAGTGGGTCACCGGCGGGACGTTTGCAGGCTCGCTCCCCTTTTTGATGTTCTACATCGTGCCCTACGTTCTGGGCGTCGTTCCGGCGCCCTGGATGAAGCTCTCGGTCTTCTCACTGGCTCTGATCCCACTTTGTTTCGGGTACGCCATCATTCGCTACCGTCTGATGGACGTTGACATCATTTTCAAGCGCGGCCTTGCTTACACATTCGCTACCGCCGCAATTGTCGGCATTTATTTTGCGGGCATCGCGCTGATTGGCGAAACGTTCCACACGCGCTGGCCTACTGGCCCGGCCGGTGGAGTAATAGCGATCGTGGTCGCCGCCTTTCTTTTCGAACCCGTGCGCGGATGGATGCAGACACGCCTGGACCGTTTTTTCTACCGCGACCGCCTCGATTACCGCCGCACGCTTATCGAATTTGGACGCGCGCTCACGAACGAGGTGCGTCTCGAACCACTGGTTGGTTCTGTGCTGGATCGGATTTCGCAAACGCTCCTGGTCGATCGTCTGGCCGTCTTCCTCGAGGATCCCGCGCGCCCCGGCCAATTTGTTCTTTCACGTTCCATGGGACTTCGCCCCGAAGGTCCGCTCGATTTATCTTTTCTGGATCCTTCGCGCCCTGCTCTCGAGCGCGGCTGCTTGTTCTTTGAATCCGCGCGGGCGGCAACCGAGGAAACCGAGCCCATTCGCCGCACTCTCGAAGAGCTCGATCTGAATTATTTCATTGCCTGCCGCTTCCGCGACCGCACCGTGGCGATTCTCGGCCTCGGCAAGACGGTCGATGGTGATTACCTTTCGAGCGACGACCTTGAATTGTTGTCCACCATCGCCGGTTACGTGGCTATCGCAATCGAGAATGCGCGCCTCTATCAATCGCTCGAGCAAAAGGCCATGCAAATCGAGCGGCTGAAGGACTTCAGTGAAAACATCGTTGAGTCGCTGAACATCGGTGTGCTTACGGTCGATCTCGAAGATTGCATCGAGTCCTGGAATCCCCAACTTGAAAACTTGCTGGCCATTCCGCGGCGCGAAGCCCTGCGGCGCCGGCTTCAGGACGTTCTTCCCCAGGATCTTGTAGCTGAAATCGCCTCGCGAGCCACTGCCGACCGCGTATCCGGAATCTATAAATTCCATTTGAACACGCCTAGCGGCCGCCGTCTTGTGATCAACGCTTCGATCGCCCCGCTGGTTGGCAAGAATGGCGCCCGCCTCGGCAGGCTCATCCTACTGGACGACATCACCCAGCGCGTGCGTCTGGAAGAGCAAATGGTGCAAACTGAGAAACTAACCTCGCTCGGTTTGCTCGCCGCGGGCGTGGCCCACGAAGTGAACACGCCGCTCGCGGTGATTTCGAATTACATCCAAATGCTCGCAAAGCAGATTCCCGCCGGCGATCCACGCCAGAAAACGATTGAGCGGATCGTCAAGCAGACCTTCCGTGCCAGCGAAATCGTCAACAACCTGCTCAATTTCTCGCGCACCGGCGCCGCGGAGTTCGTCGAAGTGGATTTGAATTCCGTGTTGGAAGAGACCCTCACGCTCGTGCAGCACCCTTTCAAGACCGCGCAAGTAAACGTCATCAAAAACTATACGGAAAAGCTGCCGCCCGTGCTTGGCTCCATCACGCGTCTCCAGCAGGTTTTTCTGAATCTGTTCATGAACGCGCGAGACGCCATGCCCAGCGGCGGGATGCTGGAAGTTCGCACCGGAGCGCACAACGGCTCGGTTGCCGTGGAGGTCACCGACACCGGCTCGGGCATTCCGGCGGAGCATCTCCATCGTATTTTCGATCCATTTTTTACAACGAAGGCCACCGGACGGGGCACCGGGCTGGGTCTTTCGGTCAGCTACGGGATCATAAAGGAGCACGCGGGCAAGGTGGACGTGCGCTCCACGCCAGGTAAGGGCACTTCCTTCCGGCTAGAATTCCCGGTAGCGAGGAAAGCGGTTCATGCCTAAAGGATCCATTCTTGTTATTGACGATGAAGTGGAGATTCGCGAAGGACTGGAAGCTCTGCTGACCTCGGAAAGCTTCCAGGTAACGCTTGCCGAAACTGGCGAAGCCGGCCTGCGGCAGCTCGAAGACCATCCCTTCGATTTGATGCTGCTCGACGTCAGCTTGCCGGACCGCAACGGCCTCGAGCTGCTCCGCGAAATTCGCCGCCGCGACCCCCAGCTGGCCATTATCTTGATCACCGCTTACGGCTCAATCGACATGGCCCGCGCGGCCTTCAAGGGCGGAGCCCAGGATTTCATCACCAAGCCCTGGTCCAACGACGAGCTCATCGCCCAAGTCTCCCTCGCCATTGAAGGCCGCCGGCTTCGCGACGAAAACGTCCAGCTCAAGCGCGCTCTCAAACAGCGCTACAATTTTCCAAATATCGTCGGCAAGAGCGAAAAGATGCAGACGGTGCTCGACCTGGTTACCCAGGTCGCGCCCTCGCGCTCCACCGTCCTGATCTCCGGCGAGAGCGGCACTGGTAAGGAAGTCTTCGCCAAGGCCATCCATTCCGCATCCACGCGCGCCGACAAGGCTTTCATTCCCATCAACACTGGCTCGATTCCCGGCGACCTTCTCGAATCGCAACTATTCGGCCACGTGAAGGGCGCCTTCACCAGCGCCATCGCCTCCAAAAAAGGCCTATTCGAAGTCGCCGATCAGGGCACCATCTTTTTCGACGAGATTTCCACCATCAGCCCGGAAACACAGGCCAAGCTTCTGCGCGTGATCCAAGAGCGCGAATTCATGCGTCTGGGCGGGACCGAGACCATTAAGGTCGACGTCCGCATTCTGGCCGCTTCCAACGAAGATTTGATGAAGCTCGTGCGTGAAGGCCGCTTCCGCGAAGATTTATTTCACCGCTTGAACGTTATCTCCTTGCACCTGCCGCCGCTGCGCGAGCGCAAGGAAGATATCCCCTTGCTCATCGAGCGTTTTCTGCAGCAGTTCTGCGAGGAAAATGGCAAGCCGCCCCGCGCCTTCACCCACGGCGCGATGAAACTGTTGATGGACTACGATTGGCCAGGAAATGTTCGAGAGCTGGAGAACGTGGTCGAGCGCGCCATCGTGCTTTCCACCCAGGAAGCCATGGACGCCGACATCCTTCCAGAAAGCGTGCGCACACGCGAGATCGTCAAGGGGGTCCGCCTGCAGCTCGCCGAATTCCTGCCGCCTATGCCCGGCGAGGCGGGCGGTTACAGCAGCTCCCCCTCTCTTTTCCAGATCCTCGAAGAGGTCGAGCGCCGGATCATTGTCGACATGCTCGAGCGCACGAACTGGAATCAGACCGAAGCCGCCGAGCGTTTTCAGGTTCCGCTTTCCACCCTCAATCAGAAAATCAAACGGCTGGGGATCGAAACTCGCCGCCGCACAACGTCGGTTCGAGGCGCTGCCGCGGGATTTGGCGAAGATCCTGCCGAGTTCCTCGCCCGGAAGTAGCCCACCTAGTTGGGAATTAGCGCGCGTCCCGCAATATTCCCCAGGATGCGGTACGGTGCGGCTTCCGGCGCCACCAGCACTCTGGGCGGAATCAGAAATGTCTGTTCGATGGCGTATTGTCCGGACATCACAGCGTGCGCCACGCAATCGGTAAACACCAGCCAGGTGGCCTGCGGCGGAAATTCCAACTGCGTCTTCGGGCAATTTTCCTGAAACTCCGCGTTTTCCTTCAGAAAATCGTGAAATCGTAGCATGAACATGTCATAGGGCGTTCGGCCGATCACGCCCAAGCCAAGCTTGGACCCAAAATCCTGCACCGTGCGGCTCAAGAAGGAATTATCTTCGGCGATGTCCTGCAGTCCGGCGCCTCCCGCGTATCGGCGCGCGAGCACTTCGAATGCTTCCGTAGTCCGCCAAACGCGCGGCTTGGTCGAGTTCAGATTCGTGAACACGCGCAAAATGCGCCCGCCCCGAGTCGGACGGCTCGGAAACGCATCCACATGCAGCAGGTCGTTGCGCTTGTGCAGCGGCAAATCCCGGCCTTCTTCTTCCAGGGGCCGGAAACTCGCGAAATCCAGGCTCCACTTGCCTGCGTACGGCGCTAAAAATATGCCTACAAACTGTGTCACCTGCTCGCTGTAGCTCCGCATGATCGATTGCAGGCGGCTAATCGTCTCGCGGTTGCCCGAAACTCCGCGCAGCACGTCCTCACCCGGACGGTACGAAACGTTTTTGTGCATGCGCAACTCGGACCATTGCTGCGCCAGAAGAAATTCCTGATCGGTTTTTGGAAGATCGAAGGGCGGCTCGCGAAAGAAAAGTATCTGCCCGCGTTCGAGCATTTCGCAATAGTTGCGCGAGCGCGCCGAGCTCTGCTCCGGAACCATCCAGCCGGCGGAGCGCTTATAGTCGTCCACCGCGACCCACGGCGGTTGCGGATTGCGCCCTTCTTCATCTAATTCTTCGCAGGAGTTGGAATCTTGTAGCCGCGGGGAAGCAGTGTGGTGCTCAAATCCAAACCGGAAAGGTCCACCCCGTCGAGATCCGTCTCGCGAAGGACCGTGGTTTTCACATCTGCGCCGGTAAAATCGGCGCCTCGAATTTCGGCTAGACGGAAATTTGAGGCCACCAAATTCGCGCCGCGCAGGACAGCTCGGCGCAAGTCCGCGCGGAAAAGCTCCGCACCGCCCATTTTTACCTCGGTCAGATCGGCGTCGGTCAAGTTGGCTTCGGTCAGATCACACTTGCGCATGTCCGCGCGGCGCAGTTTTGCCCCGCTCAGGTTCACCGAAGAGAGTCTGGCCTCGTGCAAATTCGCGCCTTCCATGTTCGCTCCATGGAAATCGACGAGGTCCAGATTTTCCCGTTCCAAATTGATCCGCGAAAGATCTGCGCCGGACAGATCCGCGCGAGCGCCCGTTTCATCGCCGCGCACGAAACGCCGATGCGATTCAAGAATCTCCGAGACCGGCCGTCCGTTGTGTTTGATGCTTTTGGGGGATCTCATCTTCGCCGTGAATGACAGCTACCACGCGTGCATTATTTAGCAAGTATAACATGGCCGACCCAGCCTCGGAGTGTTAGCGGATTTGTGATACCGTCGAACGATGGGCCATCGTTTCGATTCTCCATTTCATCGCCGCCTTCGATCCAAGCACTGGCTCTCCCTGGCCGTGGTGTTCTGCGCTTGGTCTCTAATCCTTCTTATTTTTGTCCCACAAAATGTCGTATCGCAGCAACGGCCGGACACGCCCGGTGACGAAGTTGTCGCAAATCTGGCTGCCGGTCGCGTGATTATCGCGGTCGTAAAAGATGCCATTCTAATCGCCACCATAGAAAATCCAGTCGAGCCCCAGACCCGCCTTCCCGCGCCGGTCGTGCTTGGATCGAAGCGAGCGGGAATTTTCCTTGGCGCCGTGGAATGGATTTCGCCTTCCTCGCAAATCGAGATCGCTCGGCTCGACCGCGAGCTGCCACATCTTCGCGGACACGTTGTTTCCCAGGGGCCGCACCTCCAGGAAGCTCAGCCGGATACCGAGGCTAGCGACATCGATTCGATCGGGCGCGGCGTCGCCGAACGCTTGAACGAAATCGCCAGAAATCTTCACGCCAAAATGAATTTGCCGCCGGACGAGCCGGTCGCCGAGTTGATTCTTGCGGACTATATGGAAGGCTACGGCCCGGAAGTTTGGAAGTTAAGTTTCACGCTGAAGCAAGACATGCAGCGTCTAGACTATTTCGACACGCACATTCCTTTGCCGCAATACCGCCAATTGTGGCCCCCGGAGAAAGGCCAGCCGCACACGCTAGTTGAGTTCCACTATCCGCCGGAAGATTCCTCCCCTACGCTGATCGATCGGATTCGGAAGAACGATCCCGGCATCGAGAAACTGTGTTCGTCGGACGCGAAAATGCGGGACACGCGCGACCGTTTCCTGCGCGGTGAAAGCAACAAGCTCCTGGCAGCGGACGCGCTTCAGTTTTTGCGTGCGGCGCTCGCCGTCGTGGCCTCGCCCAACGCCCGCGAGACAATCGCCGAAATCGGCGCTGAATCAGGAGTCGCCTGGATTCTGAAGCCGCCGCCCGAGCCTCAAAACGCACTCCAGAAAAAACCGCGCCCCGCCGACGCCGACGCGCCGCCTTCTCTGCTGCAACCTCACTGAAGAGCCTGCTGCTTGGGAGGGGTTGTTTCTGAAGAATGCCAGATACCTGCGAAACTCCATAAAACTGAGACAGCTACAGTCGAAGTCGCCACCTCCACCTCGATCTCGTCTGCTCAGGGGCGGATGAAAGAAGAGCTGTTGCATGCATGCTCTTCGCCTTCGGTAGCACCGCTACGAACGAGCCCACGAAAAGTAAACAACCGGGAGCAGGCCAGTCTATTTCCTTTCAGAGAGCTGCTGTTTCAAACGCGCGTTCTTCTCGATCACAGACCTCTCGAGGTCTTGTTTGTGCGAAACGAGCTTGCGCGCGATCGCCGGGTCTGCAAGTCCCAGGATTTCCGCGGCAAAAATTGCCGAGTTCACCGCTCCCGCTTTATCTATCGCCATGGTGGCCACGGGAATTCCGGCGGGCATCTGCACCGTCGATAGCAGCGCATCCAGCCCATTCAGGCTGCTCGTGCCCATGGGAACTCCAAGAACCGGCAGCGTAGTGTTCGCCGCGATCACTCCAGCCAGATGCGCAGCGGCGCCCGCAGCCGCAATCAAAATTTTCAAGCCCCGCTTGGACGCTGTTGTGGCGTACTCATGAGCGCGCGCGGGCGTGCGGTGCGCGGACACGACTTCCAATTCGTAGGGAATTCCAAATTTCTCCAGCGTTTTTGCCGCCTCGCTCATCACTGGAAAATCCGTGTCCGAACCCATCAGGATTCCCACCAGCGGCGTAACTCCTTGCTTATCTTCCTTGGCCACTTATCAATCTCCTAGTCGGAATCGCTCACTGCCATCGGCATCCGCGGAGTGCATTCCACTTCGATCGGATCGCCCGGCCGGAGGATTCCTGGTTCCACCACTCTGCAAAGCCAACCCGCCGGCCGCGCAACCCTGTCTGCAGCCCCATGCGGATCTCGTCCATCCGCGGGCACGGATCACAAGGGCCCGTGATTTCCAGTAGGCTCTCACCGATGCGAAGGGTTTGTCCGGCCGCCAAAGTTTGAAAATCAATCCCCCGCGTGGTTATGTTCTCTTTCACCGCGCCCGGTTCGATTTTAAACTGCTCAAGCGTTTCCCGGTCCATCAACAATACTTGACGTTTGCTCCCACGCCGGCCATGAATGCAGCCTCGAAAACCTTTGTCCGCGATTGCTTCCGCTTCTTCCACTTCCTCCATCGGAAACCTGTGGACCAGGCAGGTAAAAAGATGGACTACCTCACCCATTGGGCGCCTCCGCGGCCTTGCTCGCAGCGTTGGGTCTTCCGATGTCCTTGCGATAATGCGCTCCGTCGATTTTGATCTTGCTTACCGCTTCGTATGCAGTCCTGCAAGCCGCCGCCAGATTCTCGCCCGTCGCGCCCACGCTGAGAACGCGCCCGCCGGTTGTGTACAATTTCCCGCCTTCTCGTCGCGTTCCAGCGTGAAAGATTACCGCGCCCGATACTTTCAAAGCCGCATCCAACCCTGCGACTTCTTTTCCGGTTTTCGGGTTGCCCGGATAACCCTCTGACGCCACGACAATGCAAACGCTTGCGTCGCTCGATGATTTTGTCTGGAGCGAAGACAGCTCTCCGCGCGCGGCGCGAGCGCAGGCATCGGCAAAATCACAGTCGGCGCGCAGTAAAATTGCTTGTGTTTCCGGATCTCCCAGCCGGCAATTATATTCCAGAACTTTCGGGCCGTCGGAGGTCAGCATCAATCCAAAATAAAGAAAGCCGCGATAGGTCAACCCGTCTTTTTGAAGGCCGGCCAGTGTCGGCTCTACCACACGCTTCAAAATTTGCGCTTCGAGTTCAGGGGATAGGATATCGGAGGTCGAAAAAGCGCCCATGCCGCCCGTGTTAGGCCCTTCATCATTATCAAAGGCGCGTTTGTGGTCTCGCGCGGGCGCCAGAGAAACAAAGTTCTTCCCGTCGCTTAGAATGATGTAGGAAAGTTCCCGTCCGGCCAGTCCTTCTTCCAATAAAACTTGCCTCCCCGCATCGCCGAATTCCTTTTTCTCCATCAGCCGGTCGATGAATTCCGAGGCCTCGTCTGGCGAAGAAGTCACCAGCACGCCCTTTCCCGCGCACAATCCATCCGCCTTGACCACCAGGGGCCAATCCACTGAGCAAATGGATGTGTAGGCGTCTATCGGAGAGTCGTATATTCCGTACGCCGTCGCCGTGGGGACTCCGTGGCGTTCCATGAATTTCTTGGCAAAAACCTTGCTTCCCTCGAGCTTTGCCGCTTCTTGCGAGGGCCCTAGCAGCGCAAGGCCGCGCTTCGCAAATTCATCCGCAATTCCCCGCACCAAAGGCAGCTCCGGCCCGCAGATAGTAAGGTCCGCTCCGAGCTTCGTTGCCAGGTCCGCGGCGGCTTTTACCTCCCCCATATCCAACGGTACGCACTCGGCGTCCTTCTCAACCCCGCCATTTCCCGGAGCGCACCAGATCTTTCGCACTCCGGCACTTTGCCGCAGCTTCCACACCATCGCGTGCTCGCGCCCGCCGCCGCCGATCACAAGAATTTTCATAGTTGCCCGTTGAACGGAATCAAGAACGATACGAGGGCCATCTGCCGCTGTCAACCCTAGTTCGGCCCATACGAGGGCCCTCTGCCGCTGTCAACTGTAGTTCGGCGCGCTCGCAGGTTGGTTTGCTCTAGCCACCTGCAATGGCTCCTACGATGAAAAATGGTTCCGCTCCCGACGCGACCGCCTCCGGCAAAGGCGCGTCCGGTGACTCCTGGGATAGGTCCTCTTCGCCGGCGAAAAACCGCAAGAACGGTCGGCGCTCGAGCGTGACTTGATCGCGGATTGTCCCGCGCAGCATTGGATAGCGGGTTTCGAGCGCATCGAGAACTGAGCGCTGCGTGGCCTGCCCCTGAACTTCGATCTGCACATCGCCGCTCACTAGCGCGAGCGTCCGCAGGTGTGTCGGTAGCACTACCAGAATCATGGCAATGTCTGGACTTCGACGGAAAGCACGCCTGGAAGATCTCGCACAATGGGATTCCAACCATTTCCAGAATCGGCCGATGCATACACCTGCCCGCCAGTAGTCCCAAAATAAACGCCGCACGAGTCGAGCGTATCCACGGCCATCGCGTCGCGCAGTACGTTCACATAGCAATCGCTTTGCGGCAGCCCTTTGGTCAGCGCTTCCCATTCGTTTCCGCCAGACTTGCTGCGGTACACGCGCAGCTTCCCGTCGGGCGGAAAATGTTCCGAGTCGCTCTTGATCGGCACAACGTAAACCGTCTCCGGTTCGTGCGCGTGGACCTCGATCGCAAATCCAAAATCAGTCGGCAAGTTCCCGCTCACCTCTTGCCACGAGTCGCCCGCGTTGTCGCTGCGCATCACGTCCCAGTGCTTCTGCATGAACAGCACTCCCGGACGCGCCCGGTGCATCGCGATGTGGTGAACGCAGTGGCCCACCTCCGCATCCGGGTCGGGGATGTGCGCAGAGCGTAGTCCATGGTTGATCGGCCGCCAACTCTTCCCACCATCGTCGGTGCGAAACGCGCCCGCAGCCGAGATGGCTATGTACATCCGATCCGGACGGCTCGGATCCAAAATGATCGTATGCAAACACAATCCACCGGCGCCCGGTTGCCAGGAAGGCCCGCTGCCATGCCCGCGTAGGCCGGGGAGTTCCTGCCAGCTTTGTCCGCCGTCGCTTGAGCGAAACAACCCAGCGTCCTCCACGCCGGCAAAAATCGTATCTGGATCCGTCAGGGATGGCTCCAGATGCCAAACCCGCTTGAACTCCCACGGGTGCGGAGTGCCGTCGTACCATTGATGCGTGCCGGCAAGGCCGTCATACACAAATTTATTTCCGACAGGCTCCCAGCTCCTTCCGCCGTCATTGGATCGCTGAATCAATTGCCCAAACCATCCGGTGGACTGCGAGGCGTACAGCCGATTCGGGTCCGCTGGCGATCCTTTGAGGTGGTAAATTTCCCAGCCCGCAAAGTGCGGGCCGCTCACATCCCAGCGTTCGCGCTTGCCGTCAGCGGTCAAAACGAACGCGCCCTTGCGCGTTCCAACCAGAACTCGCACACCGCTCATTTGTTTCTCCCTTACAGAACTTGGCGCCTTACTTCTATTTAGATCGACTGGAATCGAATTCGGTAGCGGCTTGATTTTAGACATTACGAACTGCGCGGGCTACTGAAGTTTTTGCGTTGCGGAATCGTGGCAGATTAAATTTTCAAAAATGGCCAGAACGTGCTGCCGGTAGCGCACAATCGTTTCCAGTATCGGCCGAAGCTGCGGCTCGCGAACAGTTTCCTTGTCCCATTTTGCGAGTACTGCGGCCGGCACCTGGATGTCCTTGCGCAGTTCCTCGGCCGAATGTCCGCGCAAAAACAGGCCGTAGAAAAACGCGGCCTCTCGCTGCGGGAACTGAAAATCCTGCAGCCTCTCCTCTAGCGGGTTAGCTTGTGTAGCCATTGTAGAAAATCGCAGTTTACAGATTTCCGCGGACACGTCAAGAGTACACGGCGCGTAAGAGAAAATAAGTTTTCAGTCATCTGCTTGGCTTGCGCGGAGTTTGGTAATAAACTCGCTGACAGGTATAGCCTGCATAGGACTCCGTGTGCCCGCCCTCTCAGAAAGCCTTTCTTCTCAACGATCTTGGTGACCTCGCCGCCGTTTCGCGCTCCCTTTCTCTCCTCAAAATACCCACCGCCCCAGCTTCCTCGCTTCATTTCACTCCGGAGTAAAAGCGCTGTTAAAATCCCACTCGGCCACATGGTGATGTTTATCACTCGACCAAGGTGGCCCCGGCGGTTGCCGATGGCAAAACGTTTTGGTTTTTGCAACTCAGAATGTGTAACCCCGAGGCCTTGCGGCAATCTGAGCTGAAGATGATCACTCTGCTCTCCATCATCGCGCTGGGATTTTTTCTCGGCATGCGTCATGCCACCGACCCCGACCACGTGATCGCCGTCACTACCATCGTGAGCCGGCAGCGCAGCATACGACACGCTGCTTTGATCGGCGTGTTGTGGGGCCTCGGACATACCCTCACGATTTTTCTGGTCGGCTCGGCAATTATTCTTTTTGGAGTGGTCATTCCGGCCAGGCTCGGCCTCACCATGGAGTTGTCCGTCGGCCTGATGTTGATCCTCCTCGGCCTCTTGAATCTCACGGGATTCACGCGCTGGGTCACTGAGACGTTTACGCCCGCCGCGGATCCCGCGCACCCGCATACTCACTCGCATGCGCACCCCCACGCTCATAACGACTTCATTCACAACCACGCGCATGGACACGATCCCGAGCAGCACGGCCACGCTCCCGACGCCACTCCCGTCGGCTGGATGGACCGCATTTTCGGCCAGCTCGGTTTGTATCAAGCGTTGCGCCCGTTGGCCGTGGGACTGGTCCATGGCCTGGCAGGGTCAGCGGCCGTTGCGTTGCTCGTCCTGACCACCATTCGCGACCCGCGCTGGGCCATCGCCTATCTGCTTGTCTTCGGCGTGGGAACCATCGCTGGAATGATGTTGATAACCGCGGCCATCGCCATGCCCTTCAAATATTCGCAGCAGCGATTTGCGCGCGTGAACCGCGCCCTCGGCGTCGCCTCCGGCCTGCTCAGCGTGGCCTTCGGCATCTTCATCGTTTACAAAATGGGCTACGTGAATGGCATCTTCACCAGCCATCCGAGTTGGAAGCCTGAATAAATCATCCTGCGTGCGGTCATTCAGGCTGCCGACTGTTGCTCGATGGCAGCGACCGGACTACCATCATTCGTATGGGACGCCAGTGTGGGAATTCTGTCCGAGTAAAGGGACCAACCTATGTACCGGCGTGGGTAACGGCGATCGTTCTGCTACTGTGTGCTCCTTTCGCGCGGGCACAGGCGACAGCACCGACGACGCAAGCACCGGAGATCATTAAGTTTGACACGCGCGCACCCGCGCATCCATTTCCCCATTTCTGGGAGCAGATGTTCGGGTCCGGTCGGGCCATCCTCACTTTGCGAGAAAGCTACCGCAATGATTTGCGCGAAGTGAAATCCGCCACGGATTTTCGCTACGTTCGCTTCCACGCAATTTTCCACGACGAAGTGGGCGTATACGACGAGGACAAGGACGGCAACCCCATCTACAATTTTTCTTATGTGGACCAGATTTACGACGGCTTGCTGCAAAACCATGTCCGCCCATTTGTCGAGCTGAGCTTCATGCCAAAAAAATTGGCAGCGGCGCAGGAGCTGCATGCGTTTTGGTACAAGCAAAACATTTCGCCTCCCAAAGATTACGATCGCTGGGGCATGCTGATCACCGCATTCGCAAAACATTTGGTCGAGCGCTACGGCATCAGGGAAGTCTCGCAATGGTATTTCGAAGTCTGGAACGAGCCCAATATCGATTTCTGGGCCGGCCGACCGAAAGAAACCACCTACTTCCATTTATATGATGAGGCGGCGCGTGCGCTTAAAGAAGTGAGTCCGCTGCTGCGCGTGGGCGGTCCGGCCACGGCGCAGGCTGCCTGGGTGGACCGCTTCATCCATCACGCCGCGGAAAATAATGTGCCGGTGGATTTTGTGTCCACGCACGTGTATGGGAACGACACGGCCAAGGATGTTTTCGGCGCCGACGAATCCATTCCCATGACACAGATGGTTTGCCGCGCAGTGGGAAAAGTTCACGCTCAAATTGCCGCGTCGGAGAAACCTGGGTTGCCGCTGATCTGGTCGGAATTTAATGCCGTGTACGACACACAGCCGAGCGTGACAGACACGGCGTTCATGGGCCCCTGGCTCGCCGACACCATTCGCCAGTGCGACGGCATGACCGAGATGATGAGCTACTGGGCTTTGTCCGACGTGTTTGAAGAGCAGGGTGTAATCAAGAAGCCGTTTTATGGCGGCTATGGATTGATCGCGGAAGGCGGAGTGCCCAAGCCCGCGTTCAATGCCTTCAAACTTTTGCACCACCTCGGCGACCAGAGAATTTCGGTTGCGTCAGATTCGATGCTGGCTACGCGCCGTGCGGATGGTTCGCTGGCGCTGGCCGTGTGGAATTTGTCGCTGCCCAACCAGGCGGGGACCGCGAAGTCCGTAACGATCGAGCTGAAAGGTCTGCAGGGGAAGCATCGCGTTACGATCAGCGAAGTTGACCCCGATCACGGCTCGCCCTTGCCCGCCTACCACGCGATGGGCGAGCCTGTTTCTCCCACGCAAGAGCAATACCGCGAGCTCAAGAAAGCCGCCGAGCTGCCCTCTCCGCACACCGAAGCGTTAAAGAACGACGCCATCACACTGAGTCTTCCGCCCAAATCCCTCTTCTTAATCGAGGTCCGCTGAACTTCGGTGCCGGCTCAGGATTTTACGTGGTTGCGCAGCGTTCGATGCATGGCGGTCATTTCACCCTCCTGGTACGGACGCCGCGGCCAGAAGAATCCGCGCAAACCATCGCTCTTCTTTCGCGGAACGATATGCACGTGCAGATGCGGCACACTCTGGCTCACCACGTTGTTGATAGCCACGAAGCTCCCTTCCGCTTTCGCAGCCTCCTGCACTTTTCGCGAGAGCATTCGAGCGTTTGTGAAAAACGGACCGACCAACTCCGCGGGAAGGTCCGCCAGCGTAGAGTAATGCACTTTAGGAATCAACAAAGTATGCCCCGGGAAAAGCGGACGCAGGTCGAGGAAAGCCATGGAAACATCATCTTCGAAAATAATCTTGGCTTCCGCTTCACGTGAAACAATTTTGCAGAACAAACAGGTCTCGTCTTTGCCGGCTTCCTGCTTGAGCGCTTTTTCGCGAACACCTGATTCTCTCATTACTCTAGATTAATACTGAACTGGGAAACGCCGCCCCAAAAAAAGGGGCGGCTCCGAAGAGCCGCCCCTTTTTTCATTTGCTACTAAGCTTAGAAGGTCAGCTTTCCAAACACCTGAACGATCCTCGCATCCACCGCTGCAGCCCCACCCGAAGCGCCGTACGGGGTCGTCGGCGGTGTGGCAGCATTGAAAATGTGGCCAAAGACGGTTGGATTGGCTAGGTTCGGGAACGGTGGATTGAAGTTGACATGGTTAAGAATATTGTACGCGTTCGCTCCCACCGTGAAACCGAGCCGTTCATTGAGCTTGAACAGTTTTTTCAGGCCCAAGTCGGTATTGAAGTAACTGGGCCCACGGAATGCGTTGCGTCCAACCGATCCGACAAAGTTTGTGGACGGGCTCACGAAGTCGCTCTCCATGAGGCACCCCGGTGTGGCCAGGTTGGGATTGAATACAGTTGACGAATTGCCGCTGCAGGTCAAATTGACTGGCCCAGACGGCTGGGCGAGGATGAACGCGGTCGGAGCTCCGCTAAGAAGCAAGTTATTTCCGGCAATACTGTTTGCGGTGTTTCCATCCAACACGCTGAATGGGGCGCCGCTGTGACGGAAAACTGTGCCCGAAACCGTCCAACCTCCAATCGCTGCGTTGATGAATCTATTCTCGCTCTTGACCGGTAGGTCCCAGACGTAATCGGCGCTGATCACCTGCCGGATATCGTAGTCCGACGGTCCGTAATTAGCTCGGATGTTAAATGGATCGATGATGAAAGGAATGCTGTTATTGAAATTGTAGGGTATTCCAGGAACTCCGCCGTTCGAGACCAGGTCCAGGTCGTGGCTATAGGTATAGTTCAACTGCCCACTAAAGCCGTGCCAGAGGTTTTGTCTCGCGGACAGAGTCAAACCATTGTAATTGGAGTACCCATCATTGGTCAGCGATATCACACCGGCTACTCGAGGATCGGGTGCGGTTGCAGGAAGCTGATTGAACCCGAACGCGTTGCCGTAGGGGTTGTAGAGGATCCCGTCATAGCCGTGATTTCCCACATAGTTCGCTGATACAACCGTCCGGTTTCCAAAGCTGTGCTGGACCTCGACGTTCCATTCCAGGTACTTCGGATTTAACACCTTGCCGCTGGTTGCGTAAACGGAGGGAACCTGGTTCTGGCATCCAGCCGGCGCCAACGTGTTGAAGCCGTTGGGGCCGCTAAGCCCGCCGCCGCTGTTGTAGGCTGTTTGGAATGCGGTATTGCACTGCGGAATGATATTGAAGCCACTATTGGCCTCGTTAGTGGCAATCGTTCCGTTCTGTACGGTAAAAGACGTTACTTGTGGAAAGTTTGTCGTGTAAAGGCTCAGCAGCGTCGCCGGGTACAAGTCTGTGAATAAACCGACTCCGCCGCGAATAACCGTGTTTTGTCCGAGCGGACTCCACGCAAACCCGATGCGAGGTTGAAACGATACCTTCTCGACATCGGGCAGAATGTTGTGCAAACCAGTGATGAACGACTGGTTATAGGGTATTGCAGCGCCGTGGGGCAGCTGGTCGAATGGGACAGGGGTAAGAGTATTGCAATTTGAGGCGCATACTCCACCCGAGTTGCGGTCGGCTCGCATGGTCAAAGTCAATTTCAGTTTCGAATTGACGCGATACTCATCCTGGAAGTAAAGGCCCACACTATAGAACGAATTGTCTTGCGGACTACTGCGAGCAAAATGCTCCGCGATGTTTCCCCCCAATCCGGCAATGTTGATGGTATCGGTAGCGAAACCTTCTAACGGCACAGCAATAATAGGATATTGAGTTAGGGTGGACGCTGTGAAGTCAGAGACCCCATCATGCCGGAAATTCACGCCCATTTTGAAGTTATGGCTCCCGAGTGTCCGTGAGAGATCGTCGGCCACTTGCCACTGATTGAGCTTTCGCCCCCCGGGGTACAGGAACCCTTGTGCCGCACCTCCCGGATTCCCCGAACCGGTACCGAGCGCGGTCAGCGCAGAGTCGGTCGAGAGCATGTTTACGGGGAAAATGCTCAGCGCTTTTGTAATGTCGGGACTCTCGAAAATCGCCGAGTAATTGAAATGCGAGAGGATAATGTTGTTCACCAGGTTCGGACTGAATATATGGGTTTCGTTGATTTGCCAGTCGTTCTGCGGCTGAATGCTCTCATTGCTGAAAGCGGGGTTGATGGGATCGGTGTAAGTGGGCTGGACACCGCGATCAACCTTATAGCGTGCGAATAGTTTGTCTTTGTCGCTGATCGAATAGTCTCCACGAACAGTCAACAGCCACTCGCGATTACCGCTCGATCCAGAAGTTCCGAAAGATTCCAGACACTCAGTGCTTGCTGGATTCCCCGTAACCGGATCCGCAAAGGAGCCTACGGAGGCGCAGCTGTTGGGTGTCAAGGCCGCGCGATTGATTCCGGGTGTGGCGTTGTAGAGACCGAACATACTCTGATAGAAGGTGGTCGCTGTTGCCGGAATCTGCGAAAGAACAAATTGCTGGAAGTCAGGGGCCGGCAAGCTCACTTGGCTATTGGTTCCAAATATGTAGCGGATTCCCTCGGTATTAGCGAAGAAAAACAGCTTATCCTTGACGATGGGCCCTCCAAAATTCGCCGCCCACTGATTGTTGTTCTCAAAAGGACGCGACACTCCGTCGAGATTATTGAAGTAGTCGTTGGCGCTCAAGGCTCGGCCGGTCCAATAGTACAAAGCATCGCCATGGAATGCGTTCGTTCCAGACTTGGTGGTGTAGTCAATCTGCGCGCCCGCTTGGCGGCCATACTGTCCGGTATAGCCGTTGCTGACCACCGCAACCTCTTGTGTTTCGTTGCTCCCAAGAAGCAGGTTGCTCGATCCTGAATTGTTCAAGTTTAAGTATGGGTCGTTATAATCGTTTCCATTAATGGTGAACAGATTCGCCGTGCCGGGGAGACCGAACGCACTGAAGTTACCAAGACCTCCATTCGCGGTATTCATGGTCACGCCCGGTGAAATTTGCGCAACATAGGTCAAGTCGCCCCCGGGGTTTGGAACATTTTCAACGTCCCTGGTCGAGACCGTAGTCGTGATGTTGGCATCTTCGGTCTGCAACATTGCGCCTTGAGCGGTCACCTCCACGGTGACTGCGCCGCTGCCCAGCTCTAACTTAAGATTCGCGGTCGATGTCTGACCCAGAAGGATTTCCACCGCCTGACTGACCTGCTTGAACCCTTGTTGAGTTACCGTCAGAGTGTAGGAACCGGGCTTCAGCAGCGTGAATTGATAGACGCCGTCGGAGCTCGAAGTAGTTGCCAGCGTTTCGCCGGTAGCAATGTTCTTCAGATTCACCGTGGCGCCTACGATCACCGCGCCTGATGGATCGGTAATGTTTCCGCTGATTGCGCCCGTGACAATGCTCTGCGCCGAAAGGAGGGTGGGCAGCAAGAGCAGCAAAGCCGCCAGTAAAGCGGCGAGCCAAGAATGTTTGTTCCATTGCATTTGCATCTCCCGTTTTCCGTCAATTTGTGGCTGCGTTAACGACAAATCTAACCTCCGCCCGAGACGCATATGGCACGTTCGTCGCCACGTTTTGCGCTCAATAAAGTGTTTGCTGACAGTGAGCTATGTAAATTCGGAGGGTTCGAATCTGTCGGGCGGGACAGATACGGCGAGGCCACGTCCCGATATCCGGAACAATCTAGAAATATCGGAAAGCAATTAGAAGCGCGCGGGCTGCTGCTGGGTCAAGCAGTGAATGGTCCCGAATCCCCAGACTAAATCAACCGAGTGGATCCCAACCACAGAACGGCCGGGGAATACATCGGAAAGGATTCCAAGAGCTAGGCGGTCGTTGGGATCGTTGAACGTGGGCACCAAGACTGCCGAATTCGATATATAGAAGTTGGCGTAGCTGGCCGGCAGGCGCACGCCGTCGAAGAACAAAGGTGAGGGCATGGGTAACGGAATGACGTCTACTTTGCCTCCGTCTTGCAGCCGAGCTCCGCGCAACCGCTCCCAATTCTCTTCCAGCGCGCGATAATTTCTCTCCCGCGAGTTCTTCTCGCGGCAAATGACGACGGTGCGGCGGTTCACGAAACGGCACAAATCATCGACGTGGCCGTGCGTGTCGTCCCCCGCGATTCCGTTGCCGAGCCAAATAACGTTTGCTGCTCCGAGATAGTCGCGTAGTACTGTTTCGGTCTGCCCGCGGCCAAATCCAGGATTTCGTACTTGGCGTTTCTGGTCGAGCAGACACTCTTCGGTGGTGAGCACCGTTCCACAGCCATTTACATCGATGCTGCCGCCCTCAAGAACCACATGGCGCCCGCCGAGTCGGGCGCGGAACATTTTCATTTTTAATCTGCGCGCGGCGCGTTCGGGAATCGCATCGTCCTTTTTCCAGTCGGGATAGCGAGCCCATGCGTTGAAGCGAAACCGAGCGATGGCAACCTGGGCCCCAAGCCTGGCTCGTCTTACGAAGATGGGGCCGAAGTCACGTGTCCATCCTCGATTCGTGGGAAAACGCAGAAACTGGATTCTGCTCAGGGCGACGCCGGCGCTCTTCAACACCTTGCGCGCTTGCGCTTCGTGGGCTGACGAGTTGACTAGGATACGAACAAGTTCACCCGGCGCAATTTTACGGACGATCTCCCCGTACACCCACTGGATGGGCTCAAGTTTGCCTGGCCAATCGGTAGGGTTGTGAGGCCAACCGATCCAGGTCGCTTCGTGAGACTCCCATTCAGCGGGCATGCGAAAACCGAGCGATGCCGGAGTGATCTCGTCAGAACAGTGGCTGGTGCGGCTGGATGGCTTCAAGGCTTCTCGTCGAGGAAACGCTGCTCGATGCCGGCGTAGGCATCGATTCTGCGGTCGCGCAAAAACGGCCAATTGCGGCGAACGTCTTCCAGATGGGTGAGATCCACTTCGCCGTACAAGATCTCTTCACGGTCCGTGGAGCCTTCGGCAAGCACCACGCCTTGCGGATCGCACAGGAACGAAGTGCCCCAGAATTCAAGGCCCTCTCCCCCTTCGGCGGGAATTTCATGCCCCACGCGATTGACCGCTGCGACGTAAATTCCATTGGCAATCGCGTGACTGCGTTGGATGGTGCGCCAGGAATCGCGCTGCGCTTCGCCATTGGATTTTTTTTCGCTGGGATGCCAGCCAATCGCGGTGGGGTAGAAAAGGATGCACGCGCCATTGAGCGCCGCCAGACGCGCCCCCTCCGGATACCACTGATCCCAGCATATGAGCGTCGCGATCTTGCCGGCGCTAGTGCAGAAAGCGCGAAAGCCTAAGTCTCCGGGTGTGAAGTAGAATTTTTCGTAATAGGCGGGATCGTCCGGGATGTGCATCTTGCGATAGACGCCCGCAATTTTGCCATCGGCATCGATGATAGCGGCGGTGTTGTGATAAACACCGGGCGCGCGGCGTTCGAAAACGGGGGCGATGATGACCGTCTTTGTTTTTTGTGCCACGCGGCCCAGTGCTTCCGTGGTTGGTCCGGGGACAGACTCGGCCAATTCAAAATTCGCGGTGTCTTCGCGCTGGCAGAAGTATTGCGAGCGAAAGAGCTCGGGCAGACAGACGACTTGGGCGCCCGTTCGCGCCGCTTCTTCGATACGCGAGCTGGCGCGCGACAGGTTATCGGCGGAAATGGCGCTGACCGCCATCTGCACCAGACCCACTTTGAATTTCTGCGGTGTTGTCACGATAGGAAAATCTACACGAAAAGCCGATACAAGGCCATACGCCGCCGACGGTTCTAATTTCCCATTTCGGGAATCTCAAAGGTAACGGCGATTTTCGATGCAGATTAGGTTCTGGATGCTCGCAGCAGATATTTTCGTTCAGGATGATTGTAAAATTAGTTGGACAATGAAACGTGCGAGCCAGCAAACTAAGGGAGCTATCCTTTTTTCTTAGCCGCGTGCAGCAGTTTTTGATCTTGATATTCCTTCCAAGTAAGAAATATTAGCAGCAAATCGAATAGAGTGAGGATTACGAGAGCCACCGAATGCGTGTGGGTGAATCGATAGATTTGATACACGACAAAGGCGGCAAAAACGAAAATTGTCAGTGGATAGGCCCAGAGCTTATTGGCCCATAGACAAATTACCAGCACGGCCTTTACCAGACCATGCGAGAGCAGGTAGAGCGAAGCGAACATGGGGCTACCGCTGGCCAATTTCTGCGAGGCGATGCTCAGGTGACGGAAGATGACGTCGTGCTTATCGCGCGCGAGCTCGTGCTGGCAGAGCGCTTGCAACCAGGTGTTCAAGGTGTTGACCTTGAACCACAACAACACACCGCCGACGGCTTCGAGAATACCGTCGATCCCTTTTATAGTGATGCCTACTCGGAAGGAATCGTGAATCAGGATGTGACTGAGAGATTTTTTGAGCACTGCATTCAGCGTGCCACAACTATCGACGCCGCGATAGCTCCAAATTAGCGGGCGACGAACTATCGCCAGATCTTGGTAAACCCGCAAGTCGAGCACGCCGTTTTAGGGCGAGGGAGGCTTGGGTGTTGCAGTAACGGGAGGGTTTCCAGGACTGCTCACCGGCGGGGATGGAGAAGCGGGTGTCGGCGCCGCTTGCAGTAGTGCCAGGTAGGTGCGGCCGAAGGCGGAATGCTGCGTTCCCGGGGCGATCACAACGGCTTGAACGGTGTAGCGTCCGCCTTGCAATTTCGATAAAGGCAAGCTGATGCGGAACGAGGCGGTGGACTTCTTGGGATCCACTTCCGAGGGTGCGAGCAAGGGCGTTAGATTGATCTGCAAGCCGTTTCGGAAAAAGACCAAGCCCGCGCGGAGAGAGTTTCCGTCAAATGCTTCTCTGTTTTCCGATTTTTCGGGGTAGTAGGCCTGAAAGAAAACATAGAGGGTCTGACTTTGCGTGAACATGCGGGTCACACTGGGGACAATCGTTTCGCCGTTCACTTCGAGCGGCGAGCTTGCCATTTTGGCGCGCAATCCCTGCCCTTTGGTTTGGACTTCGGATGATTTTTGAATTGGTACAAGCTGGCTGGAAAGAACGACGGAGCTGAGGGTCATCTTGCCCGCCTGCGCCGCAGGAAGCGCGAGATTTTGCTCGAATGTGGCGATCTTTCCGGACTCATTTTCGCGCGCGACAAATTTCAAGCGGTAGTTCCCCGGAGCAAGCACCACTCCACCTTGATACAGAAGATTTTTTTGGTTGATCTGCTGAAAACGCTGCGGATCGAGATTTACCTGAGTGGTATCGCGCAATTGAGCGACCGCTTGACCGGAGGGAACTGCGCGAACATCGACAGCAAAATCGAATTCGGCTTGGCGTTTGCCATGCTTTTCAGCCCAATCGAGAGCGCTGGCGGAAATTTTGGCGGCGATGGGCACGTAGGTCTGCTGATCGCTTAACCGAAACATTCCAGTCTCGACGGCGACGGGAAGTTCGACGACCGGATTGTCCGAATTGACCGCGTCGGCAAGTTGCTGATCGCGGTTTTCTTTTTGCAGGTGCTGGAAATCACGCGGAGCGTAATAGCCTTGGCGATAGCGCAGGTGAGCGCCGGGCACGTTTACCTTCACTCGAATGGTTCGCCAGCGCCCATCGCGTTTCACATCGGCGGCGAGGCGATAGCCGACGAGATAGTATCCGGTATTGTCCTGCTGAATCTTCGGCATCGCGTCAGTTAAATTCCCCAAATCAAAGAAGGCTTTTCCGCCCGTATCGGTGGAAAGAGTGGCCAGCGTGTCGCGCGAATCCTCGCGTTGGTCTGTTTGGTGAAACACCGAGGCGCCAGTGAACATGGAATTTCCCGTGGCGGCGTTAGTGGTGGTATCTCCACCCGGCGGTGCCGCAAACAATCCGCGCGAATCGATCGAATAGATGGAGACGTCCGCGCGATTTGCGGCATCCGTGGCAGCTCGAAGCTGCGTGCGGTTTTCTTCGCCGGTCTGCGTGATTCCACCGGTGAATTCCACCAGAGCTTTTCTTCCGGGAAACGCGCTAAGGACGTTTGCCATGCCTTCCACGGCGGCAAGCTTCTGGTCTGTATTGAAGACGTTGAACTCGGTTTCGTCAGGCGTGTAGGCCGCGCCAGTATATTCCTGGACATCGTATTCGCCATTTTCTGCTGCTGCGTAGAGCGGATTGGAAAAGTCGGAAGTGCTGTTGGAGGTTAACTGCGCGATCGCTTTTTCGAGTGTGGCGTGGTCGTTCGTAAAATCCGCGAGCACGGTGAGTTTTGAGGAGAAAGCGACGACGGCGACGACATCGGCTTTTGACATTTGCTGCTTGACGAATTTCTGTGCCGCGTCGTGCGCGCGAATCAAATCGTCCGACTGCAGGGAGGTCAGGTCGAAGAAGAGAACAAGCAGGCGGCGATCGCGCAGCTGGTCGCTAATCGCTTCGGCCGAGGGTGTGTTGGGCCCTTCGTTGTCGACCGGCACGGTAACAGGCTTGACGTCTTCTGCTGCGGCGGTCTCGACGCTTTCGATATCGGAGTAGGAAAAACTGGAGATTTCCTGGCGTTTGCCATCATCGGAGACGATGAATTGGTCTGCGCGCAGGCCCTTGATGGGCTTGCCAGATTTGTCGGTCACTTCGACGTCAATGCGCACCAAATCCGATGATGTGCGCAGAACCGGAGGCGGTGTCGGTTTGGAAGACTGAGGAGCAGCCGGCATAGGTATGGCGATGGGAGCAGATTGATTTGAAGGCTGCGCGGGCGGATTGGCAGATGGCTGTTGGGATTGGGCTAGAGCCAATCCCCCAACCAGGACTGCCAGAAGCAATATGGCCGCGAATTTGTGAGCGAAGTTTCTCATCAGAAGTTATACCGAATCATAACATCCATGGTCCGCATGGAGCCGGCGCCTGTTACGCGCCCGAATGATGACGAACCCAACAGAGCGGAAGGCCCCGAAAAGCTTGGCGTATTGGAAAGGTTCTGAATTTCCCAGCGAACGTCCAAGTGATGCCGCTCTTGCGGACCATATCGGAAAGACTTCGCGAGCGACGCGTTCCAATTGAATTTGCAAGGGCCCTCGATCGCGCCGCGGTGTTCGTTGCCATATTGGGTGGCAGGAGGAGTGCTGAACGCCGCGGCGTTAAAAAAATCGAGCGGCAAACCGCCGCAAATGGCCACGTTCGGATCGCCGATCTGATCTGCGCGAAGGGAAAAGCTCGCTCCGGTTCCGTTATCCGACGCAGTGCCGCCGAGGTAGGCAGTGACGGGCGTGCCGGTCTGCCAGGTCATGATATTTTGCAGCCGCCAATTGCCGAGGACGTGCTCGGCCCAGCCATGATTTCCGTAGCGATGGTGCTCGCCAAAAGGCAGTTCGTATACGGAGAACAGCCGCACCTGATGCCGGACGTCAAAAGATGAAAGCCCGCGCTCTGCGGCATAGTCGCCATCTTGTTGAACGACGATCGGGGTGCTGCCGCCAATCGTGCTGGCATTGTCGAGCGATTTAGCGAAGGTATAAAACGCCTGGAATGATATACCGCGAGTGAAGCGGTGAACCAGCCGGACCTGCAGTGCGTTGTAAATGGAATTCGCGCCGGATTGATCATAGTAGAAGCTATTTGCATTGGGGATCTGCAAGGAGGATTGCGTATTCAGAGGACTGGTACCGAGAGGAGCGCGGTTCGGCGCGCGGAGCAGATCTAGATTCGTTCCTTTCGTGCCAGTATAGGTCAGGTCCAAAATCCAATTCTGAGTGAACGATGTTTCGGTGCCCAGGGTCCAAGGCTGGGCATAGCCATCCTTGTAAAACGGATTTACACCCCCTTTGTTGGCGATGGTACTGGTGCTAGGGAAACCGTTCTCCAGCGTAAGGACTTGAGCGGCTGAGGTGATGAGGTTTTCCGCCGTGGCGAAGGGCGGTTCGTATTCCAGATATTGCTGTGCGAGAGTGTTGTAAATCGCTTCATTGTAGAAAATCGAAAAGCCGCCGCGAACGACAGTTTTGGGCTTGATGATCTGCGGTACCCAAGCGAATCCGATGCGCGGCGCCCAGTTTCCGTAGTCGCCGTGGACCAGGGCGCGCGGATAAGCGCCGTTGAAGGTTCCCACCGCGCGGGGGGTTACTACATCTACTTGCGTGGCCGTGGAATTCAAATCGAGATTCGCGATGCGGTTATATTTGTCCACCGGCGGCGTGACGGCTTCATAGCGCACGCCGAACAGAATAGTGAGATGCTTGTTCACGCGCCAGTCATCCTGCGTATAGCTGATGAAATCCCAACTGCGCAGATAGATGTTGGGGCCGAACTGAACCGTGGTGCTGTAAGGCAGGCCCAAAAGAAAATCGGCAAGTTCGTAAAAGGGCTCGGCTTGCGGACCGGCCGGCACGGGCTGACCCGTTGAAGTCAATTGAGAGGTCAACACGCCGGTAAAATTAAACAGGCCCCGCGGCTGAGGATTCGATTCGGAGTTGAGTTCGATGCGGCGGACCTCCCCACCAAACGTCATAGTGTGTTTCCCGCGGACCCATTTCAAGCTGTCCCCGAGGCGGAGCGTTTGGTTGCGAACCAGAGAAGGCAGAGGATCGTTTAAATCGGAAATGCTGCTGAAGTTGATTGCCGGAATACCAAAGGTGAGCGGGTCGCTGGAAACTCCGGTAATTCCGAGGTCTCCCGCGATATTGTTCTTAAAGGAATTATCGCTGAGAATTTGAACGCGACTGCGGCTCCAGTTCAGCTGCGTGCTTTCGACCAGGTGCGCGGACCAGTTGTGTGAAAGTCCCAAGGTCACGGACTGGCTCAGTGTGGATGAAGTGCCGGCAGTACTCAGAAAATTGCCAAACGTATTCCGGCGCTGGGAATTCAGGTTGTAAGCGCCGTTCAGGCTGAATTTGGAATTGAGGGTGTGAAGCACGTGGAGATTCAAAATATCGTTATTTATCGGCACGGTGGTTTGCAGCAAATAGTTTTGGACCATGCCCGGCAGATTCGGCATTGGATAAAAAGCAAGGAGTCCTGCGGCGGCGGTATTTATCGTTGGGACCTGGCAGCCGTTGCCTAGAGGCGAGCGCGGACCGGTGAAATTCGAAAAGGGATTGTAGAGCGTAACTCCCAGGCCGCAGAAGTCTCCGCTGCGCTCGGCGGCGGTTGGGACGGTAGAATACGTGTCCAACGCGCTGGATTGAATTTCATGCTGGTAGTTGATGAAGAAATATGTGCGGTCGCTGCCGTTGTAAATGTGAGGAATTTTCAGCGGGCCGCCCAGGTTGCCGCCGAAGCGTTCGTCATAGTGACTGGGCTTGGGAACCTGGTTGCCAGTGATGGAATATGGCTTGGCATCGAATGCTGAATTTTCGTAACGATCGTAAAAACTGAAGCGAACACGATTTACCGTTTGGCGGTTTAGCCTTCCGCGCCCTCCAAATATCCCTCCACCGCCGCCCGGCCCTGCGGATCCTGCAGCCGGGCCTTGACCGAACAGTTGCCCGCCGCCCCGGCCACTACGACCGCCGGGTCCAGTTTGGTCGCCGGGTGTGCCCGGGATCAAGCTGCCCTGTCCAAAGCCTCCGGGTCCGTTAGGCGCGAGGCTCTGGCCTACGGTTCCTTGGAGCAAGAAGGAGTCGGACGTGGCATTTGAATTGACGGTAGCGGAGAGCGTGGTTTGCGCCTGCGGGCCCTCGTTCACCACGCCGTTAGCTCCCGGGCCCTGCGGATTTGTTCCTTCGCCGGTCAGTTCGGTTTCCTCGAAACCGCCGGTTAACCCTTCGCGCAGAGCATTGGCCGCTCCGGTTGGCAGTTGCTCTCTTCCTCCAGCTCCTCTGCGAGAACCGGGAGCGGCGCCCGAACTATTGTTCGTTCCGGCGGTCTGCCCGTTGTGCTTGCTTGCGGGAGGCCTGGTTTTGTTCGGGGGGGGCGACGCAGGGGCTGCTGAGAGCTCCGCGAGAGTTGCGACGCGCAGGACGATGGGAATAGCGCCTGGTGGAACCACGGGGACTTCTACTACTAAAGAGGCTTGCACAAATCCGAGCTGGCTTGACTCGACACGGTAACGGCCGGCGGCAATTTGCGGAAATTCAAATTTGCCGGACTCGTCGGTCCAGCTGAGCCAAACTTTGTTTGTGTCGGTGCTAATCAAGCGCACGGTAGCACCCGGGACCGGAGTGCCTTCGGCGCTGCGAACCACGCCACCCACTGCAGAGGAGGGAGCCGGAGACTCTTGAGCCAAGCTCGAGGACCCCGCGGACAGGCACAACACAAAAAAAACCAAGACTTCAAACCGGCGCATGCGACGACTCGAGCCTTCTCGAGCCGGTAGTCTCATGCGATTTGCCTGTGACACTTGACCCTTTTATCCATCGGGTAGAGTTTCCCTTGGCATATCCAAGGATACGCATGACAGGTTGATCCGGCAGCGAGAACTTGGGATTTTGTTTCGCCGATTGACGGTCCTGGCCGACTCCACGAGCACAGAAATCCTTGCATTTTCTCGGTCAGTTCATGGAGGCGGCCAGACCATCGTGAACGAATACTTGCGCCAAACCTCATGGACCTCAAATCCCATCCCTATAATGATTCGGCTTTCAGGGTGGAACAGTTCCAGAAATCTGGGAGACCTGGAGCTGGGCTGCGCGGATCGAGCGTTCTTGTCATCGCGGCCGGAGATAATGTAAGCATAAGAGGGCAGTTCAGGGGATTAAGCGATGAGATTACGAGTACTTGCGGTCCTGTTCGGCACTTTCGTTCTTGTTTCAATCGCCTCGGGGCAAGAAACATCCGCTGGCGTTGTGAAATATCACGCGACGATTGAGACGGTGAAGTATGTTTATGGCGTGGCTCGGCCGGTGGCACGACTTGGACCTGGAGCGGTTCTGGAAACGAATACACTGGATGCATTTGGCGACGCCATTCAAAAGCCCGGGGATACGCTGGCGCTGGTGAAGGGCGACAATCCGCTGACGGGGCCTTTTTTTATCGAAGGCGCCGAACCGGGCGATATGATTGCCGTAGATTTTATCAGCTTAGAAGTGAACTCACCGAAAGGAGTGGGCGCATTCGCTCCCGGCTTTGGCGCGCTCAATTCCACCGATTACACTCCGATGATTCAGCCTGCGCTGCCGGAGCGCATATGGCTCTATCCGATTCATGCCGACGATAACACCGCGACATTTCAAGCGCATGACTCGGATTTCTCGGTGAAAATTCCGTTGCATCCTTTCCTGGGATGCATTGGCGTAGCGCCTGCTAACGGAGAAGCGCGAAGTTCGGTGGTTCCCGCTGAATTCGGAGGGAACATGGACGCTTCGGAATCAAGCGTAGGGAACACACTTTATTTGCCGGTGAACGTGCCGGGCGCGCTGCTTTACATGGGAGACGGGCACGCTGCCATGGGTGATGGCGAAATTGCGGGAACGGCCATCGAGGTTCCGCTGCGCGTTCGGCTGCGCGTGCGATTGATTAAAGGGCAGCGAATCGACTGGCCGCGCTTCGAAAACCAGAATGAGATTATGGCGGTGGGCATCCACCGTCCACTCGACGATTGTTTACGCATCGCGTTTACGCAACTGATCGGGTGGATCCACCAGGATTACGGCTTGTCTGAGCTTGACGCCTACGAATTGCTCTCGAAGGTCGCCACCATTCATCTGGCCGAAATGGTGGACCCGAATTACGTTGTAATCGCGAAGATCGACAAGAAATATCTGCCTCCGCGCAAAGCTTCGCACTAGTGTGAGGAATGGGGGGCGCGCGAGAGGGAGGCTGAGTTTCGTTGACAGCACGGCTCTTGGCACCTAGAATCCCCTGCACGCGGGCTCGGTTGTTTGTGTTAGCTCCCCGCCGGAGACCAACATCACCCCGGTAGTAACGAAGCCCAAAGTTGCGATCGTTGACGACGACGATGGCCTGCGCTCGAAGATTGCGTCCGCGCTGCGGTCGCAATTCGAGGTGTTCGAAGGAGAGGATTTCGAAGCGGCCTACCGGCTATTGCAGGGATCTGATCTGGACGTACTTCTACTGGGACTTCCGCTTGGCGATGGCGGAGTTCGCGAATGTACCGAGCTGCTGGCCCGGTTGGTAGGAAGCGAGATCGATACGCTGGTGATCGTGCTCAGTTCTGACGAAACGAAACCCACGGCCCTGAAAGTAATCGATGCCGGGTCCTACGATTACTTTATCAAACCGATCGACACGGACGTCCTTCGGCATCTGCTTGAGCGCGCTGTTGAAAAATTACACATTCAACGGGAGAACCGCATTCTCCGCCAGGAGATCAGCCGCAAGAGTTCGCACGGGGATTTGATCGGTTCGACCGAGGCCATGAGCCACGTGTTCGATTCCATCAAGCGAATGGCCCGGGCAACCACCAACGTGATCATTCGGGGAGAAAGCGGAGTCGGCAAGGAGCTGGTTGCGCGGGCTCTTCACGAACAGAGTCCACGGCGCAACCGCGCATTCGTTAGCGTAAATTGCGCCGCGCTTCCCGAGGGCTTGATGGAGGCGGAGCTGTTCGGCTATGAGAAGGGAGCCTTTACCGGCGCGGTGGCGGCGAAGGAAGGGCGCGTCGAAATGGCCCATCAAGGCACCCTCTTTCTGGATGAAATTGCAACGCTTACCCCGGCGCTACAGAGCAAGCTTTTACGTGTGCTGGAGGATCGCTCTTTCACTCGACTGGGTGGCAAGAAATCCATTCGAGTGGATTTTCGGCTTATCAGCGCGACAAATGAAGATCTGGAGGAAATGGTCCGGGATGAGCGTTTTCGCGAAGACCTCTATTACCGGATTCACGTGGTACCAATTTTCGTGCCTTCGCTACGAGAGAGAACCGAAGACATACCCGTGCTTACGGATTATTTCGTTAGCGTCTATTGCGCTGCCAACGGCTTCCCGGTGAAGCGCATTGCCGACGACGCGATGCTCGCGCTGAAACACTACCCATGGCCCGGCAACGTCCGGGAGCTGCAAAACGCAATCCAACGGCTGGTGATCATGACAGACGGCGAAGTGATCTCGCTCAAAGACCTGCCCAGCGAAATCGTGCAGGCTTCCGGACGAGATTCGCGGAACCGGTTCCGAATACCCTCCACCGGCATCAACTTGGACAAGGAAATGGGCGCTTTTGAGCGACGCTGGATTCAGGAAGCGCTGGAGCAGGCCAAACAGGTTAAAGCGGAAGCGGCGCGGCTATTGGGAGTGGATCGCAACCGCCTTAACTACCTGTGCCGAAAGTACGACCTATAGTCGAGCGCGCGACCTAGAGTTGTTTGGAGAGCAATTGCCCCAGGCACGGACAAGGGAAAGAAAAGCGGGCCTTGCTCCAGGTTGAGATTTTAATTGGCCGCTTAGAATTTCAACATGTTTATATCACCTAATTGATCCGAGAAAGGTAGGGCGGATTTCTAATTCGTTACAATACAACACTTTAAGGCTATCCCCTTTTTCTGCTACATTGGACCTAGCTTTGCACGGAGTGGGCTGTAGCTTGAGCCGCGTCTAAAGCGAAAAAAATACCATGGCAAAGAAACCCTTGAAGAAGGCAAAGAAGCTGGAACCAACCAAGCCGCTCATCCGAGTCGGAATCGAATGGGGGGGTAAGAGCTGAGCGCTTTTGCTGAGCAGGTGGCAGCCTTCGCGTTGAGATACACTCACCTGGGAGTTCTCCGGCTGCCGCCGAAAAAACTGGCAGCACTTTTCCAGCCCCGCTTGTCCCAAACCGGACTCGTCCAGAAGCGCATCCCTGCCCCAGGGCCTGCAATCGTGGATGGAAAACGCAAGCTTAGCTGCTGTATTGAATTATTCAACACCAGCGCAAAAATTAAACACGTTGGTGCCAGGGACAGCTCATGTCGCGGGCATTTCATGTTGATAAGAGCTTTTAAATCAGCCCTATGTATTTAGGAGTTACAGCTGGCAGTTTGGCGCAAGGATTGCATCAGGGGCAGTGTAGGCGGCAGAAATACAAAAACTGCTAAGGAGACTTACGAAAATGGCAAAAGCAAAGCCGGTGAAAAAGGGAAAGAAGCTCGGATCAGTCAAGCCACTCATGAAGTTCCAACCACGCTAGTCTCTATTCGATTCAGCGTGTTATGGCCTGAGTCCGAGCCATTCACAGAGTTAGCAGTTGCAGTACCAAAAGGGCTGCCGTCCCAGGAACGGCGGCCCTTTTTTATTTTCCTATAAGCTGCAGGGCTACCAGAACTGGGAACGCATCCAGCGCCACATTCCCTGTCCCGCCTGAACGGCCAAAGAGTGCCGATCCCCAGAAATCTTTGCTTTGCCGGTCATGCCTTCCTGTAGTGAGCCATCCGGATTTGGAATTTCCATTTCAACGGCGAGATAGTTCGTCAAGTCCTGACCCAAGCGCTGGAGCTTTTCGGTCTGAGCGACGGGATGATCCGATGCGGCGGCTGGAAGTATTCTATCGACATGGCCGGAGTAAGTTCGAAAGGGATACGGAAGCACCTTTACTTTTGTTGGAGCGCCCGGCTGGACATCCTGAACGTCGCGATCTTGCACGAGAATGCGGGCTTTCATGGTGCTGCGATCTGCCACGCGCGCAAATTCGTCGCCGGCCGATAGGTATTCACCGATTCGTTGGTCCACATTGGGTGTGACGACCGTGCCGTCGATGGGCGCTCGGATCTCAAGCTCCTGCGCCCGTTTTTGCACGAGGGCCATCTCTTGCTGGAGCCGTTTGCGGTCGGTGATCGCTTGCGCCGCTTGGCTGAGGTCCGAGCGATCCTGATTACCGCGGAGATTACTGCTGGCCATTGCGAGCTCTTGACGAAGGGACTGCACGCCGGCGTTGACCTCGGGATTCTCCAAAACCGCTAATAATTGACCCGCTTTTACCTGGTCTCCCTCGCGCACGAACACCGTTTGAATTCTGCCGTCAACCAGGGCTCGAATTCGCGCGTCCTTTCCGGGCTCGAGCACCAGATCGGTAGTAACTTTGAATGGAACCGGCGGCAGTAGAAACAGCACAATCAATCCAAGCGCCCAAGCCTGCTGGGTGCGTGTCATTTTCCAGGCCATATATTCCTCTCTCTTGCCGCGTATCCAAGCGCGTGCCGCGGGTAGACCCTTTTGCAAGCTCTTTCTCGCAAAAAAGTAAATGAGGCCAAGGGTTGCGAGGTACCCCCATTCGTCGCCCAGTTTGCTTACCAGGACGTTTTTAGCAAACAAAAGCATGATAATCAGAAGCGACGCGCTGTAGATGATGGCCGAAATTCCGAACAGGAAAAAAACACGGCGTTCGCGGCGGCTGGACGGCGGCAAGTCCATGTCGTGGCGAAGAATATATTTTTGGGTCCAGGCCCGGAGGAACGCGAATGATTCTTCGCGCAGATTGTCGATTCTGAGGAATTGTGACAGCGCGTAGTAGCCATCGGCCTTAATGAGCGGATTCAGGTTCACCAGCGCGCCCTGAATGCCGCTCAGCAGCATCATTTTGTAGAAAAAGTCATTCACCAACGAGCCGGGTGCGGTGAAATGCCAAACCACGGCAGCCAAGCCGCAGATCACCAGCTCAATCCAGATGCCCGCAAAGATGACCCACTGCCTCGGAGTTCCGGTCTGGAACAGTAGGATGTCGGTGGTGTCAGTGAAAAATGCAGGAGTGAAATAAATGAGCAAAAAACCCATTTGATGGACTTCACCGCCGTAATGTTTGCAGGTGAGTCCGTGGCCAAATTCATGGATGGCTCCCAAACCAAGCAGGAGAATCCAGAAGATCCAGATGTCGTAGGCGCTCTTATTCGCGAAGCTATATAAGGCGGAGGTGTCCTGCTGCACGCGGTTCCAATCGCCGGCGAGCAGATAAATAGCCACCACAAATATAAACAGCGAGAAGATCACAAAGCCATTGGTGAACATCCACCAAAGATAGCGGTCCAGTTTCTCGAGAGTCTTATCCGGGTCCCAAGCTTTAAAACTCATGTAGAGGACACTGGATTGTTCGACGCGGCCCTTGCGCTCATCGCGAATGCGCTCGAGAACGGCGAGGTTTTTTTCCCCGATGGAGCGTTCCCACATGTCAACTTCGACCGAGTCGAGGAATTCGAGTACGTCGGCCTCGGTCATTTGCGATTCGGGACCCTTTTCACACATGGACTGGGCGATCTCGGCAGCGGTGCGCGTCCCGTCACAAAGAGACAGCAGCTGATATTCGATGATTCCATAGCGGTTGTAAGAGTTCGTCTCTCGGTTTTTGATTACGTAACTGATTTCGCCAGCAACGGTTTGTTCGCTGATGCGCAGGTCCGTGCGAAGCTTGGGCCGTTTCAGGCCTTTGGCCAGGACGCTGGAAACTTGAAGGCTAGTGGGACCAAAACGCATTGACGAATCCTCTATGGCCGCGAGGAAGGCGCGCCGGGCCATCCAACGCGCACAGCCATTCCAGGTCGCAGATTCGACAGTGGAGGACCGGTGAGCTGGGCTACGACATCGTAACTATCGCTGGAGGGATCGACCGTAGGGCTCACTTTGACCACCTTTGCATTCAGCAGGCGGTTCGAGCCATCCAAAAGAATCAGGTTCACCGGCGCACCGGTTACCGGGCGCGGGGCGGCCTGTTCGGAAATTTGAAATTGCACCTGAAGAGGATAGAGCTGGCTCACTCGAAAGCACTTATCGCCTTTAGCGATGGCTTGTCCTTGTCGAATGTAGCGGCGCACAACTACGCCGGAAAAGGGAGCGCGCAATACGGTTTGATCGATTTCGATTTCCAGACGGTGGATTTCAGCTTGTCCGCTTTCCACCAGCGCCTCATATGCGTGCATATCGAACTCAGCGCCTTTCGCTTCGAATTCCGCTTGCTCGAGATCCGCCTGGCTTGATAATCCCGATTCCCGCAGCAGCTGCTGACGCCGGTAAGCTGCGGCCTTGGCTTTCAGTTCAGCCGCTTTAAATTGCAGATTGTTTTCGGTGACCTTTAGATCATCGCGCGCTTTGATAAGTTCTTGTTGCAACGTTCGGTCATCAAGGTGGCCCAGAACATCGCCCGCCTTCACCACGCTCCCTTCGTCTTTGGCTAAGGAAATAACTACGCCGTCGCGTTGTGACGACAGATCCACCTGATGTTCAACCGTGAGAATGCTTAGGATATCGTTCGGCTCGGATGTTTTCGCAAATCCGGGGTTCACCGTGGGAGTTTGGGGCGAGCCAGCCGGGTTCGCCGGGGTATCCGGCGCGACCTTAGGATTGGAGGCCACCGACGATTTGTCACAGCCATTTCCTCCAAGGGCAATTGTGGCGATCAAGATCAGGATGACGCGTTTCATATCGGCCATTCCTCTTTCATAACGGCAGCCAAGCCCATGCCTTTTGCCAAATCCATCGAACTGGTGAGCGCAGGATGACATATCCCACCGGGTACCATCCGCTAATCGGCCATCCGCCGCGCGACTGGATTCTGGCTCGGCCGACCATACCGTCGCGCGCGCTCGCTCCAATATTTTGGAAGGTCGCACGGACCAGAAAATACTGGTCCCCAGAGTCGGTTCGCGTCTGTGCGCCGAGGCGGTCCACGTTTCCTTCGAAGGTCATCGTAGGGTAAGCATTTAACTTCAGAGCTACCTTTTCGCCGGGGCGCACGAGTCCCACATCCGTCTCCGGAACACTCATTTCCGCCGCCATGCGGTCCTGAGCCACTATTTCAGCGAAACTGTCACCGGCCTTCAACATGGTTCCAGTTTTTTCCTCGACCTTCGGCGTAACCACGATGCCGCCGATTGGTGAGGTCAAGCGCGCTTCGTTCATCCGTTGCTGCTCAAGGGAAACCTCGGCGGAATGAAGTTCGTTGCGTATTTGAGCCTGTCCGGCCGCGGCGGGATCGTTTCGAAACTCGGCTTCGGCCAATTCACGGCGCGCCTGAGACAACGCTGCGTTAGCTTCCGCTAGCTTGACGCGATCCTCACTGTCATCGAGCTGCGCCAACGCCTGGCCGGGTTTCACCAGGTCGCCTTCATGAACGAAGACCTGTTTGACCGTGCCGCCCTCCATCGCACTGACCACGCGGCGTTCGGCGGGAACCACGGTCGCATCCGTGCCGACGCGCAGGGGCCAGGGAATGATGGTTAGAAAAAGAGCGACCAAACCGGCTCGTTGGGCATATTCCACCACCCGGCTTCTCGGCATGGCCGCGAGGAATTTTTTCTTTCTTTGGGCGAAAGGCTGCAGGATATTTGCCAGCGGGACTTGCTGGTAAAGCTGCGCGTTGCGGATAGCCACGGTGGTCTGACTGGCGAGGATGGCCAGCGTTTCTAAATTGCTCTCCGAAAGAAAATCAGGTTCGTTGCTCAGCAGGATCATCGCGCCGAGGGTTCCTTGGTCGTCGCGTAGGGGCAAACCGTAGAAACCTTTATGCTCGTGCTCTTCCAAAAACGAAACAACCTGGGCACGCGTTTCTTCCGGCTCCACTTGCCAGCCTTCGTCATGCAAGTTCGCTGAAACAGGGTTGTCCTGCTCTGCTACCCATTCCATGCGTTCGCGCAAATCGCTCATTTCCCGTGTTTTGGGGACCTCCGTTTCTCCGGAGACGGCGCCCAACACAAAGCGGCCACGATCGTAAAATCCAATGACGCAGCTTTCAAAAGGAACCACAGAGGAAGACTGCGCCACCACCGTGGTCAACACGTGGTCGAGATCCAGCGTGGAAGTAATTTCCTGCGAAATCTTCAATAGGGCGTCGAGGGCATGGACTTTACGCTCGGACTCGAGCAAGTTTGCATTGTGCAGAGCGACGGCGGCTTGTTCGCTGATGCTGGTGAGGAAAAACAGGTCGTCTTCATTGAACAACGTGCCATCGGATTTGTTGATGATCTCGACCACGCCAAGGACTTCGTCGTCCTTGCGCAGGGGCGCTCCCATCCAGGACTGAAATTCAAAATCTCCTCCGGCTTGGACCCGCTCAGCCAGAGCGGGTTCCTGGCTTGGGTCGTCGAGGAGCCTGGGGTTGGCCTGCTGCGCAATTTCGGCCAGCAGACCTTCCGTCAGAGAGGCGCTAGCGTCTTCTTCGATGGTAGGGTCTTCGCCGATTTGTTTTGCGAGTGTGAGCTCTTGTCCGTCCGGGGAAGCCAGCCACAAGTTGCAGGCTCCGGCGCCCAGGATGTCGCGGATTTTGCCAGCTACGATGGGGAGAAGCTCTTCGAGCTCAAGAGTTGATGTAAATGTACGGCCTAGGTCGTACAGGGCGGTCAGGCGCTCGAGGGTGGCGAGTTGAGCCTGGCGCTCTAGTTCGATCGCGTCAAGATTGGTCAAAGCGCGGCCTGCCAACTGGCAGGCTTCTTCGAGAAAGTGGGCGTCTTCGGCGGTGAAGTCTCCGGCGCGCTTATTGAGAACTTCGACTACGCCTTCCGGTCTATGCGCTCCTGGCATGGATGCATACAAAGCGGATTTCACGCGAGTGCGGCTGAATTCATCCAGGTGCTCAAGATCCTCGACGGAGATCTCCCGGGCCGGCAAACGCCGCGTGGCTCCTGATTGATGCAATATCCCGAGCATCCCGCCACTGGCTGGCAAATCCTTGGGATGAAGGCGTTCGCCCGGCTCGGTCCAGCGCATCCGGCAAACCAGCACTTCAGCGGTTGCGTTGGCGATCCAGACGAGAACGGCGCGCGCCCCGAGCGCAGTACCCACTCGTGCGGCAAAAGTCTTGAGCAAAGTATCTTGATCGCGACACGCTAACGACACGCTCGCGAGTTCAAAAAGCGCCGAAGATGTTTCCATTACTCTCCCAGGGGGAAGGGAATGCTTCATAGCCTGTCATCGCGATGGGCACCGCGCCCGCAATGCAGACAGTTAGTGAGGCAGCGTAACAAATGCAATGTATATGCGTCAAGGAAGGGTATCGCGGCGAACGCTTAGCATGGGATGGGGCCCGGGGATTCGAGCGTGGGGAAGGACGCCAAAACAAGCCGCCTTCCCCTGCACTCGAGTTTTCTAGAAGTGGAATCCTACCGTGCCAGCAATTGCGCGCGGGGTCACGTAGTGTGTGCCGCTGAAGGTTGACAAAAAGTTGTACAGCGCGAAATTGTTGGTCAGGTTGATGACTTCCAAACGCGCGCTCCACTTGTAGCGATCCCCGTGGAATAAATTGTCGTGTCCCACAGCGAGGTCAAACAGGTTGCGCTGCTGGATACGCGGGGGGTTGTGGTCGTCGTTCTCTTTGTTCGGCGCCGGTACGTTGATGAGCGTGGAGCTGAACCCCGAGGCAGAACAATTGAAAGGAAGCGGTGTGGTGGGAGTGGCATGCACGCCGTTGCAGGTGAACCCCGCTTCAAATTCCTGATCTGCAGACAAGGGAATCGAGCCGACATTGCTGGCTACCATGCTCACGTTCGGCACGCCACCAATCAAAACCGATCCGGGGCAGGTGTTGGTTGCTTCCAAACCGAAGCAGGGAGTAGCACCGGCGACGAGACCGCTGTCGTAACGCCAGTTGAAGGCCACCCAAGGGTATTTCTTCCAAGGCTGATATTGGATGTGGGATGTTTGGTTGAAGTGCTCGTCGTGATCGATGCGAAAAACACCCGTCGGTGCTGTAGGATTTGCCCCGGCTCCGGCGACCTGCGGCGTAAAGAAGCGGGCAGCCACGCTAGACATCACAACAAGAGCCGTCAAACCGTGGAAATTCGGGACCGAACCGCGGATCGCGAATCCAGGGATTTTTGAGCGATCCCACTCGATCGGGAAAGTAATCGGAGTATTGCCAAGAACACTGAAATCGTAGGCGTTGTGCGTGTACTTCCAGATATATTCGCCGTCGAGGACGAAATACTTCCCGAACGCTTGTTGCAGACCGGCGTGAAATTCATTGCGAAAGCCGGGCGAGATCGGATTTGTAGAGCTTCCAGAGCACGCCAGCAGTGGGTTCAGGATCTCATTGGTACACCCGATGCTGGAAAGCACTAGATTTTCGTTAAAGGGAGTTTCGAGTGTTCGAGCATAGGAGACGCGAAGAACGGTGTTGGTGGGTTTGATGTTGTAGGCGACGCCCAGGCGAGGCTCCGCCTGGCCGGCGGTGGTCAAACCATTGTATTTGTCGCCACGGATGCCCAAATTGAACGACCAATCTTTCCAGCTGATGGTGTCCTGGACGTAGATTGCCAGTTCCTTCACGTCCGTGTGTAGAGGAAATGACGAGGCGGTTCGGAATAGACTTCCTCCGCGCGTCAAGTCGAAGGGCAGCAAGACCGGATTGAACAAGGGATATTGGTTGGCAAAGGTTGGATTGAAGTTCGGATTTGCAAGGTTGCCAGGCGCGTTGAGATTGGTGGCGTCGTTTGGAGCAAATCCGAGTGCCGCGCACTGCGACGGCGCCGTAACGCCGGCCGGGCCGATCGCGGGAGTTTCCGTGCTGATCGTCAAGCAAGGAGCGTTGAGGGTGGGATCCACAATTCCCAGGCTATCGTTTTCAGTTAGGAATGTCTGTTCGTAGGTGATGCCAGCCTTGATGTTGTTGATGCCTTTGACGTAGGAAATGCTTGCGCGAAGTCCCGCGTTCGTGAGCGTTCGATCTTGGGCGACAGTCTCTCTTTGAAGGCTCGGCGGCCCGAGATCCGAAAAGGGATCAGTGCTTGGGTAGTAGTTGTACACATCGCGGCGAACAAATGCGCCCACCGTTAGAACCGTGTTGGGGCTAATCAAGCGCGTCCATGAAGGGGCAATATTAAACGTCCCGATCTTCGAACGTTGATCCCCAGGCCCGACCGCCTGGCCACAAAATGGTGAGCTGGTGCAGCCTTGTGCAGCGCTGGGAGCGAAGCCTCCATTGTCGATCCCAACACCACCCTCACCCGGCACGCCTTGACCGAACCACATCGTGGCAGTTTGGGAGTCGAAAGAATTGGGCGTCTGGAACCAGGAACGCGTGTATCCGAAGTTCAGATGGATTGAGTCGTCGGTCGAGACTTGATAGTCCACGCGGTCGAAGATGTTTTCCTGGTTGCCTTTGTCATGGAAAACGGAGAATTCAGGCGGATCAAGGAACCGCCCAGTGTTGAGCCCACCTACGGCGATGAAGTTCCCCCATTTCTGAGTTCCGTATGCCAAGTCCGCACCTGCCGATGAAGAACCAAACGCGCCGTAAGAAGCCGTTACGCTGCCGTGAGGCGTGGTAACGCCAAGGCCCGAGCGGGTGGTAGCGACGATCACGACGCTGGTCTTGCCACCGAATTCAGCGGGCGGCGCGCCAGAGATGACTTCCAGTGAATCGATCGAATCGATTGGAATTTGGTTGGAAAACACTTTGCTTTGCTGATCGGTGATGGGCTGGCCGTCAACGGAGAATGAGTTCTCAGCATGGTCTCCCAGTCCGTGGAACAGGCCGTTTGAGTCCGCAGCAATGCCGGGAGTTGTGAGCGTGACCAGAGAACTCAGTGACGACGATTGACTCTCCAAAGGAAGTTTCTCGAAGAGCGCACGGTCCACGTCGGTGTGAAAAGTTGAATCGTTCTCCAAGAGGTCGCCGCCGCCTTCTACAGTTACCGTGCTAGTGCCGCCTTCTACTTTGAGCGTAATGGGAACACTTAACGGCACCGAAGACCGAATCTCCACATCCTGAGCGTAGGAGGTGAAGCCTTTTGCGTTTACAGAGAGATGGTAGGGGTTGAATGGCACGTTGGAGAACGTGAAGTTACCAGAGCTGTCGGTCGTCGAGGACCGTTCCAAGCCGCTCACTGGATTATGAATCGTCACGGTGGCATTCGGTACCACGCCGCCTGAGGGGTCCGTGACTGTACCGGAAATGGCTGCGGACTGCGCTTGTAAGCCTTGCGCGGTAAAAAGAATCAAGAAACTCAATAGTGTCGAAATCAGAGAAAGCTTTCTGCGATTCATTCGAATCTCCCTGGGCCCCAGTTGGGCCGGTCCAGTCCTTATCGTGTGGAAATCGCGCAGAACTCATGCGGAAAGCAGGGCTCCACGTGCCGGTTTTTCGATGGATGGATTAGGACTGGCTGGGAGGCGCGCGCGGGGAAGTTGGATGGAAGACTAATTCGAGATGGGGGTCAACGGTCCTGATGGGATGGAACGAAGCGACCGCATGTGGCGTCGGAAGGATGGTGCCGTGCGACAAGTCAACTGTAACGGAGTGAGCAAAATGGCAGATCCGGCAGTGCTGGTCCTCAAACGACTGGTTGTGCCAGTGGCCTGCCGCCTGGAAAGCGAAGGACAATACAAACGCGGCCACCACAACAGCTACAACCCGGTATGTTGTCCGCCACCGCATTTGCAGCCGAACACCCCCGCTCAGATGTTACTTAGACGCGACAACAAGCGCAATCGTGGCTACTATTTTTGCCCTTGATCAGCCAATCCCCAGAAGCTCATACCTGTAAGACGTCGCCTTCTTTGGCGACCATTTTGTAAAGTACCGGACTGACGATGCGGCCGAGGAAGAGTCGCGACACAAGGCCGGCCACGATAACGATTGCGAACGGCTTCTGCGAGTCGGAGCCGATGCCGGTTGAGAGCGCCGCTGGGAGCAAGCCCAGGCAGGCGACGAGCGCGGTCATCATGATGGGCCTGAAGCGCACGAGCGACGCCTCGTAAGTCGCGTGAAGGATACCGCGGCCTTCGAGCCTAAGCTTGTTGATATAGGAGGTATCGATGACCGCCGTTTCCACCGACACTCCCATCAGTACGAGCAGTCCCAGGATCGACGAGACGCTAAAGGGGGTATGGGTAAGTTTCAGGGCTATCAGCGCCCCCACGGGCTCGGTCATCACCACGCTCAGCACCACGATGACGGGAAATTTCACGTTGCCGTAGAGAAAGAACAGTATCGCGAAAATCAGCAGCACGGTCAACGGAGCGACCAAGTACATTTGGCTCATAGCGGAAAGGAACTCGCTGTACTCTCCGCCCCAAGCAAGCCGGTAACCCGCCGGCAACGACTTTTGGATATCGGCGATGGCGCGCTCGCCGTCTTTGACCGCGCTGGCGAGGTCGCGTCCTTCGATGCTGTATTGCACGCCGATATAACGCGAATTATTTTCGCGATAGATGAATGAAGCACCGTTGCCTTCGCGAATATCGGAGAGCTCGCTCAAGGGGATCTGCTGGCCGGCCGGAGTGCCGACCAACAGGTTGCCGATCTGCTGGGCGTTTTCTCGGAACTCGGGCTTCATGCGAACAACGAGGTCGAACAATTTTTCGCCCTGAATCACCTGGGTGGCCGCTTGTCCGCCGACGGCGGCTTGTACGACGGCCTCCACGTCCGCAACATTGATGCCGTAACGCGCGATCTTGTTGCGATCCACTTGCACTAGAAGGCTCGGCTGGCCGAGTTCGCGCACCACGGTCAGTTCCGTGAAACCGCGCACCCGCGAAAGCCGCCGCTTTATTTCTAACGCCCGGTCTTGCAGCACATTCAAATCAGCGCCATAGACTTTCACGGCGAGCGCGCTCTTCAATCCGGTGAGCGCTTCGTCCACAGCGTCTTCAGCCGGCTGCGTGTAATTGAAGACGATTCCAGGATAAGCCACCAGTTTCTTTTGCAGATCTTCAATCAGCTCCGGCTTATCGTGAATGGAACCGGTTTTCCACCTGGCATTGTCGTAGGTTTTAAGTCCGACGTAGAATTCACAATTGAAGAAGCCGGTTGGGTCGGTGCCGTCGTCAGGGCGGCCGAGTTCCGAGCCAACCTCGGTGACCTGCGGATATTTGCTCAGCAGCTCGCGAATCTGAGGGGCGATCTTGGCCGCTTCTTCATAAGAAATGGTGTACGGCATCGTCGCTCGGACCCAGAGGGCGCCTTCGTCAAGATGCGGCATGAACTCGCCGCCAATGAAGGGAATCAGGAGAAGGCTGGCCGCGAAAATCACGGTGCATCCCAAAATCGCGAGCCAAGGGCGATCGAGAAACCATTTAAGTTCCGACGCGTATTCATTCTTGATCCATTCAAATGGCTTATTTTGGCGTTCGCGCACGCCTTTTTTGAACCAGTAAGAGCACATCACCGGCACAAAGGTTAGGGTCAAGATGAGCGCGCCGATCAGGGCGATGGACATGGTGTCCGCCATCGGGTGAAACAGCTTTCCCGAAGGTCCGCTCAGCGCGTATATGGGAATGTAACCCGCGATGATGACCGCGACGGAATAGAAAATGGGACGGTCCACGTCCCGGGCAGCCGCCAGGATCACTTCTTGCAGATTATATTGTTGCCCTTCGCGCAGACCGAGTTCGCGGTAGATATTCTCCACCATCACGAGAGTGCCATCGATGATGATTCCAAAGTCGATGGCGCCGATGGAAAGCAAATTCGCGGCTACTCCATTCGCGTGAAGAAAAATGAATGAAAAAAGCAGCGCGAGGGGAATGGTAAGAGCCACGATGACGGCAGCGCGGAAGCTGACCAAGAAAAACAGGAGCACGATCAAAACCAGGGTCATGCCCAACAAAAGATTGTGTTCAACGGTCCTGATGGTGAGCTCGACCAGATCGCTGCGATCGTAAAAGGGCCGTACTTTAACGTCTGGCGGAAGGATATGTTCGTTCAGTTCTTTGGTTTTTTCCTCCACGCCTTTCAGAACGTTCTGCGTTTGATCGCCGCGAAGCATCATGATGACGCCTTCCACGGAGTCATCGTTTTTGTTGAATCCAAACTGGCCAAGGCGTGGCGCGTGACCGATGACGACCTCTCCAACATCGTGAACGTGAACCGGCACACCGTTCTGCGTGCCGATGATCACGCTGCCGATGTCCGCTTCGTCTCGGATCAGGCCGAGTCCGCGAACGTAGTAGAACTGTTCTCCCTGAGAATAGAATCCGCCTCCGGTGTTCGCATTGTTAAGACTGAGCTGCTGGATCACGGTTGGCACGGTGATGTGATAACCGTAGAGCCTGGCGGGATCGAGCAGGACTTGGTACTGCATCACGGTTCCACCGAATCCGGAATCATCGGCGACTCCGCGGACTTGCTTGTATTCCCGCTCGATCACCCAATCCTCAAATGTCTTTAGTTCTTGAGGAGAACGATCGGGGCTCTCTATCACGTAGCGGTACACCAGGCCGGAGGGACTGGACAGGGGAGCGAGCGTCGGCTGCACGCCGGCCGGATAAGTGACTTCGCTCAATCGCTGGAACACGATCTGACGCGCGAGATAATCGTCGGTGTCTTCGTCGAAAGTAAGGATGACGTCCGAGAGACCGTAGAGCGAAATCGAACGCTGAATGGCCATCTTGGGGACGCCGTTCATTTCCACTTCGGTGGGCAGCGTCACCAAACGCTCGATTTCTTCAGCCGCGTGCCCCGGCCATTGCGTAATAATCTCCACCATGGGCGGCGACAAATCCGGGTAGGCGTCCACCGGCATGCGCCGGAACGAAATAGCGCCAGCAACCGTGATGAAGGCCACCAGCATCAGCACAAGGAATCTCTGCTTCAGCGCGACTTGGACGATTCGATTGATCATGTAAGTTTCAGGGTTAGTGCTGAAGAGAATTGGCGAACTGCAGAAACAGACTGCCGTTGCCAACAACTTTTTCACCCGGCGAAAGCCCTTTTAGAATTTGCGTTTTACCGTTTTCGCTCTGCCCAATTTCCACCTGCTGGCGGCCAAATTGATTGGAGCCGGCGGCCAGGTAAACGAAAGGCTGATTTTCGTCGTCGCGCAGGATCGAAGAATCGGGCACGGCGATCGCGTTTGCGATGGTGCCTGCTGTGATGGTGGCGACGCAGTACATATCTTTTTTTAATTTTCCGCCCGGATTATCCACCACGATGCGAGCTTGCAAGGTGCGCGTGGTTGGATCAAGTGCAGGCGACAAGAACGAAATCTTCCCGGAAAATTTATCGGGGTAGGAATCGGTGGTAATCGTAGCGGGATCGCCGTTTTTTACGTAAGCAAGATCGCCCTGATAGACATTCGCCAGCACCCATACGGTACTCATGTCCGAAATTGTGAAGGCCTGGGTTGTTCCGGCTTGCAGAACCTGTCCCGGAGAAACGAGGCGTTCCACGATTTCCCCGCTGATCGGCGCTAGCAAAGGTATCTGGGCTGAAATAGGCGACTTCTCTAGATCTTCGGGCTTCGGGATTCCAAGAATTTTCATTCCTTCCTCGGCCGCGCTCAAGTCCGCTCGTGCTTGTATGCGATCGGATTCAGCCTGCAAGAGGTCGCGGTCGGCGATGGCGTGATGCTCGAAAAGATCCTTCGCGCGGTCGTAGTTCTTGTCCGCTACCCGAAATGAGTCCTTCGCTTTCAAGTAAGACGCCAGGAGCAGAGAATAATCCGGGCTGCTCACCTCCAAAAGCGGCTGGCCGCGTTTGACTCGCACGCCGGGCACCACCAGGATTCTGGCAACCGGGCCGCCGACTTGAGTGATCACCGGCGTGGTGTTGAACGCGTTGTAGGCGACAGCTCCAGTAAGGCGCAGCGTGCGCGTGAGCTTCGAGGGCTCCACGGTCACGACCTGCACATGCGACATCTGATCCTGTGGGATGGTGAACAGCCCGGGCGTGTCAGCCTTCGATTCACTGGAGGAGTAGGACGTCATTTGATTCGCGCCTCGTTCTGAACTGCAACCGGCAAGCAAAATCGCCAGCGTGGAGGCCAATACGATGTGGGCGGAACATTTTGCAGTCGGTAAACTGTTCATGGCAAACTCCTCACTCCTACGGCTTCGCGGAGCTGCTCGACGGCCGTCAAGTACGCGGCCAAAGACTGGCGATAAGCTAGCTCCGTAGCGCGGTAGCTCCGCTCGGCGTCGAGATAGTCCAGCAGGCTTGCGGCGCCGCGTTTGTAGGAATACTCGCTGATGTCGCGCGATTGCTTCGCGGCGTCGAGATATCCGGAGCGGTAGAGGGTGACCACCTGGTCGTTGTCGCGAACCGACTCGAAGGCATTCAGTACATCGCTCATCACCTGATCGTTCGCCGCGAGTTCCAGTTCCTGGGCCTGATGGATTGCGTAATTCGTACGCGCGATTTCGCCCTGGTTGCGGTTGAAGATCGGAATCTGGAAGCTGCCGAAAAGCGAACCGGTGTTGGTGTCGCTCACGTGGTCGTAGTTGAACGTGCCGGTGACGTCGACCTTCCCATTGGCTTTGGCCAGTTCGTACTGGCTCTTCGCCGCAATCACGCCTTGTTGCGCGGCGCGAAGATCCGCACGGTTCTGCAGGGCTTTGGCCTGTAAGTCTTCCAGTTTGATGGTGACCGGCAGGTAGTCGAAATCAGCAGAGACATCGAAGTCCGCCCCGACGGACTGGTATCCGAGAAACTGACGGAGGCCGACCAGCGCCTGAATCTTGGCGAGCTGAGCTTGCGAGACGTCGCTCTGGAACTGCAACAATTGGAGCTTGATCTTGAGATAGTCGCCTTCGCTGATGTCGCCGGCCTTGTAACGTGCCTGGCTAATATCCACGGTGTTTTGAAAGCTCTTCATATCCTCGATCGCAAGGTCGAGAGTGGATTCGGCGAGCTGAACGCTGAGAAACTGCGAGGCTACGTTGAAACTGAGCGTGCGCTCGTTATCGGCGACGGTGGATTTCGTCTGCGCGGTGGTGTCTTGGGCCGCTTGCAAGCGATGTTGCCGTTTCCTCCCGCGTTCGAACAAATACGAAACGCCCAAATCAAACTGCACGACGTTGTCGATGTAGTCGGCCGTAAAGTTTTCGGGCTGAAAGATCGGCAGGAATTGAACATCCGCGGTGAACACTGGGTTCGGCCGCAGGTTCGCCGTGATCTCTTGCGCCTGATTTTGCTGGATGGTCGTTCGAGCGGCCTTCAAATTGTGATTGTTTTGAACCGCCAATTGAATGGCCTCGTCCAAAGTCAAGCGAACCGCGCCATGAGACTGTGCCGCGGGGGCTTGTATCTTGGGCGCCGGCGGGACGGCAGGCTGCTGCGGAGGCGGTGTCTGGCCGCCACACCTGGGCACCGCTACAGCGGAAAAACAAGCCAAGAATAGAAGGACTGCCAATCGCACACTTTGTACACGCATAATTTTCAACCTCTGCTAAAGGATAGAAAGCGAATCGGAACGCCGCCAACGGCAGAGCAGACAGCTAAAGCGTGGGTGGTGCGCGGGCGGGAAGACGATGCGCGAAGGGAACCGGCGTAAAAGCAGGCTCTGCAAGCTCGGGCCGCAAACCCAACTGCGCGAGCACCGGAGTGCGGTCGGTGGCCACAGGCTGTTCGACCGGCTGATGATCCAGGTGGCAAATGGAGCAGTTCGCTTCCGAAGAGTTAGCGTGGTGATGCCAAACGCTGCCTAGCGTCAGGGGGACGAATAGCAGCACGATCAGCGCTAAGGCGACCAGCAAACACCGAATTGTTTTTTGATTACTCACCTTGCAGGTCTCATGCAGGCCCAAAGCTCAATCATATAGTAGATGGGCGCGGGCACGAACAGGTTGTGCCTGCCGAGAACTGGTTTACGGCGGGTAATCAGTTCGTATGTTCGAGGGCCTTTTCCACCATGGCAACGCATTTTTCCACGCGCTTGCGCAGCGGGCCATCCATTTCCTGCTGTCGCTGGCGGAGGGTGAAGGTCTCGTCAGCGATATTCAGTGCAGCGAGCACGGCCACTTTCAGCGAGTCCACCATGCGCGTCGCATCGGCAATCGAACGCATCTTGTTGTCCACATATGCGGCCAACTCTTTCAGGTACTCTTCGTTTCCGTCCGCGTTCACGTTGTAGCTTTGATCGTAAATCTCTATTTTCACGGCTGCGCTCCCGGCTGAACTTCCGCCATTGTCGGTCATCATTCCTCTGGGCGCAATGGGCTTGATGCGATGTGGCTCGGTTTTTCGAAGTTAACTTGCGCGCAATGTGACGCCGAGTTTTTGTTCCAGCGCGCTGACCATACGGGAACTGAAGTCGGCGAGTTGAGCGTCGGTAAGCGTGCCTTGCGCGCTTTGATATCTCACGCGGATCATCAGCGAATACTTTCCGGACGGAATCTGCCCGCCGCGAAATAGATCGGCCGCCTGAATGGACTGAAGTTCGGGAATTTCCAGAGCGCGAATGGTCTGTTCCACTTGGGCGAACGTCACACCATCTGCTAGCACCAGCGAAAAATCTCTCGCTACTGCGGGATAGCGCGGCCAGGGCGTGAAACGCAAAGCGGAACGCGCTGCTTCGATGCCGAGCAGTAAGGGCTCGAGCCCTAGCTCCGCGAGATATACGTCTTGCCTGAGTTTCAATTGGTCTGCGATGCGGCGAGCGAGCTGGCCTGCGATGCCCAGTTGCTCACTCTTGGCGTTGGCCAGTGAAAAGTGAGCCGAATGCGCGGAAGATAGCCAAGGCGGTGTTCCTACTTGCCATTCAAATCCACCGGCGAGTTCGCCGATGCGGTCCAGGTCGCCTTTCAAATCTGCGAAGCTAAATTCGCGTGCGGCTTCATAGATTGTTTTCTCGCGCGCTAGACCGGTGGCCCCCAGAGTTAGTATCGTGGTCTCGACGGGCGCTCCCTCGCACAATTCATATCTCTTGCCAACCTCAAATAACTGCAAATCGCGATTGCCGTGATTCAAGTTCCATTCGATGGCACGAACCATGCTGACGATTCCTGTCGAACGCATTACCGACGCATCTTCCGCAAGCGGATTACCAATGACAGCAGGCTTGAAGTTCTCTTCTCGAAACAGGGCGTCTCGTTGAGCATCCACGATGGGGATTTCGACAATCTCCTGGTACCCCAGGCCGACAGCGCGTTCTACCAGGCGGTCGGTCACCTCAGCGTGTGGCAAACGGCGCGCCGGCTTTTTCGCGGGCGGAAGCCGCAGCGGAAATTTATCGTAACCGTAGTGGCGGGCGATTTCTTCGATCAGATCGATTCCACGAGTGACGTCCCGCCGCCAGGAAACCTGTTCGCATTCCCAAACCGCCGCGAGCGAGCCATCGCTGCCTCGATTCGCATCCACACGGGTAGGATGGAAACCGAGCGCGCTCAAAATGTCTTCCACCTCGCGGTCTGGGACATCCGCGCCCATCACACGCAGAATTTCCTTCCGCGCCAATTGAATCTTCTTTTCTTCTTCGCGCGAGGGATAAACATCCACAATTCCAGTCAGTAGCTCGCCGCCCGCTAGCTGCTGAATCAATTCCGCGGCGCGCCGCGAAGCCAGCTCGGCCATTTCGGGATCAACGCCCCGCTCGAAACGGTAGGACGCTTCCGTGCGCAGGCCGAGCGCTTTTGCGCTGCGTCGAACGGAAATGGGATCGAACCAAGCAGCTTCCAAAAGTATGTTGCGGCTGCTGAAGCTGATTTCGGTGTCCGCGCCACCCATCACGCCGCCAATGCCGATGGCGCGCGTCGCGTCTGCAATCACGCACATGTCTTTGGTTAGGCTTCGCTCAGCGCCATCCAGCGTGCGGAGCTTTTCACCGGGGCGCCCGCGCCGCACGGTGATTCTCCGTTCGTTTAATTTGTCGAAGTCGTATGCGTGCAGCGGCTGGCCCAACTCGAACATTACATAATTCGTGACGTCCACCACGTTGTTGATCGACTTCTGGCCCATCGCTTCGAGGCGCTCGCGCAGCCAGTCCGGCGACGGCTGCACTTTCACTCCGCGCAAGATGCGAGCGGTAAAACGCCCGCAAAGCTCCGGCGACAGGATTTCAACACGCGTTGCGCCCGCGACGTTCTCAGCAATCTCTTTCAGCTCGGGCTCTAACGGCTTGAGCTGCAACCGATAGATCGCAGCGACTTCCCGAGCAATGCCGTAGTGGCCGAGACAATCGGGACGGTTCGCGGTGACTTCTGCATCCAGGACGGGCCCGGCCGGCGACTCTTCCACAGAATCAATGGCCAGGCCGGCGAGAGAAAGGCGCGCGCTTAGGTCGGCAGGCGCAGCCTTCACGTCCACAAATTCTTTGAGCGAGTTGTAGAGAACTTTCATGACTGAAAACGCGCGAGCTAAGGAAATTGCTGCAAGAAACGGACGTCATTCTGAAACAGCAGGGGCACTTCGGTGACGCCGTACTTCATCATGGCCAGGCGATCCACGCCCATGCCGAAGGCGAAACCGGAAAGCCGCTCGGGATCGTACTTCACGAAACCGTACACTGCTGGATTCACCATGCCGGCGCCGAATAGTTCGATCCAGCCTGAAAATTTGCAGACGCGACAGCCCTTGCCCCCGCACACGTGGCAAGTCGCGTCCACCTCCGCGGAAGGCTCGGTAAACGGAAAGTAACTTGGGCGCAAGCGCGTCTTCGTTTTTGGTCCTAGAAATTCGCGCGCGAAATATTCTACGGTGCCTTTGAAATCGCAGAAGGTGATGTCGGTATCGACCGCAAGGCCTTCGATCTGGTGGAACATGTAGCCGTGCGTCGCATCCGGATTATCGCGGCGATAGACTTTTCCGGGCACCACGATACGAACCGGCGGTTTCTCCTTTTCCATCGTGCGGATCTGCATGGGAGAGGTGTGCGTGCGCAACAAGTGACTGGCGCGCGCGCCTTCGATATAAAAAGTGTCCATGTTATCGCGCGCGGGATGGTGCTCGGGAATGTTGAGCGCTTCAAAATTGTAGTAAGGGGTTTCGATCTCCGGTCCCTGCACCACGCTGAAACCAATCGCGGTGAAAATTTGCTGGAGTTCTTCGAACGTTTGGCGGATCAGGTGTCGCGTGCCGAAAGGGCGGTCGACGCCGGGAAGCGACAGGTCAATTTTGTCGCGAGCCGCCGCGCTTTCGGAAGCTCCTTGAATATGCGCCCCGATACCCGTCAATTGTGCTTCGACATAGGCTTTTAAGCTGTTCAGGTTTTGCCCGACGACGGGCTTGAGTTCCCTTGAGGAAGGCTTGAGCCAGTTCTCGCCGACCAGTGTTAGAACGCCCGACTTGCGGCCAGTCCATGCAAGAACAAATACTCGCCATTCCTCGGGATCGTTCCGAGAGCTATGCTCGGTGGCCTGCTGATCGAAGCCTCGGCGGAGATCGCCAAAGAGGTTGGCAATTTTCACGGGAGAATCGGCCCCGAGCTCGGCAAGCGTCTGTTTAGTTGGATCGGGCGTCATTGAAAGAACTGCGACTCAATGTAGCTCAGGTCCTTCAGACCCGAGGGTTTTGCGGTGCGGGAAAGCCACCTTGCCGTGACTAGCCTTCGTCGCGATGGCGAACGTGCTCGGGTCTTACAGCCTTCGCGTCCGCGAGCGTTTTGGCCACATGTTGCTTGGCCGAGGCGACCAGCGCCGTGAATCCCTCCGCATCGTGCACGGCCATGTCTGCCAGAATCTTGCGGTCCAGCTCGATGCCACCCACTTTCAACCCATGAATCAACTGGCTGTAGGTGATGCCGTTGTTGCGAGCTGCCGCGCCGATGCGCTGAATCCACAACGTGCGGTAATCGCGCTTGCGGACGCGACGGTCGCGATAGGTGTATCGCAGCGAGCGATTCACCGCTTCCTTCGCCGAGCGGTAGAGCTTTCCCTTGGTCAGGAAAAACCCCTTCGCGTGTTTCAGTAGCTTTTTGCGTCGCGCGCGGCGTTTGGTTCCACGTTTAACTCGAGGCATAGCTTGATCTCCTATTGCGCGCCACCAGGGCGCATTCGCTAAAATTTTGGCCGATCACAACACGGGGAGACAAGCAGAGCCCAGCCGCCCGCAGAAACACGCGGTCAGTAGGACGGGTTTGTCTCATAGAACTGCCCTTATGCTTCGGCTATGTAGTTCAAAAACGCCGCAGCACCGGCCGACAGGCACCCGTTACGCTCTGCCTGGCACGGCAAAAATCCTTCGCGCATTCGCGCGGCCACAAAAACTACTCGATGCCGTATGGCAATGCGAGGCGGATGTTCCGCACATTCGACGGATTCACTACCACCGCGTTGGCGAGCTTGCGCATGCGCCGGGGCTTCTTGGTGCCAAGCAAGTGACGCTTGCCGGAATGCCAGCGCATGATTTTGCCGGTGGAAGTAATCTTGAAGCGCTTGGCCGCGCCGCGATGCGTCTTCAGCTTCTTTTTCTTGTTCTTCTTCACAATTTCCTCTCCAACTTGATTTGCCCCGGCGTGGTCCAGGAAAAAAATTAAGCTTGCCCGCCCGCCGTGGGACGCGTAGCCGGTGGGGCACTTCCCGCGCCTTTTTTGGGGGCCAGTAGCGCGAGCAGGATGTTTGCTTCCATGCGCGGCCCGAATTCAACCTGCGCGTGGTCCACAATGTCCTTCATCAGCCGGTCCATCTTCGCGCGTCCCACGTCCTGGTGGGCCATTTCCCGGCCACGATGAAAGATCATAGCCTTCACTTTGTAACCTTCGCCCAGAAACCGAATAATTTGGTTCTTGCGAACCTGGTAGTCGTGCTCGGCCGTGGACGGCCGAAACTTCACTTCCTTAATGTGCGAACTCTTCTGGTGCTTTTTGGCTTCGTGAGCTTTTTTGTTCGCTTCGTAGAGAAACTTGCCATAATCCACAATCTTGCAGACGGGCGGAACAGCGTTCGGCGAAATCTCCACCACATCCAGGCCGGCCTCTCGGGCTGTCTTCATCGCGTCAAACAGGGTCATCACGCCGAGCTGATTCCCGTCTTCGTCCACCACGCGAACTTCACGAGCGCGTATTCGCTCGTTTACTTTGAGACCACTACCTCCGCCCCGCTCTGCGATAAACTCACCTCCCGGACTTGCGAAATCGTGTTCGCCGCCCGCATTCCCTCGCTCCCAGTGCCAGAAAAGCCTCTCGGGAGGCGCGGGTCAAAAATTATAGCACGGCTCAGAGCTTCCGCTGCAAGCCGCGTTTTTGAGTGCTAGAAGGGCTCGCAAAGCCTCCTTACGCTAACACAAGTTCTGAGGGTGCACGTCTGGAAAGTGATGAGTCATGCGGCCCTGCGTTCCCAGAAGTCCTGAAAACGACCACTAAGTTTCGAACAGCGGAGAGCAATGATGGCGTTGGAGCCGTGAACGGTCCAGTGCATTCCGGCGCGTTTGAGTCGCGTGCCGATGGCCACCTTGCACCCGGCCTCCACAACGCCCGTGGAAGTACACAAACCTTGAGCCTGGAACTCCGGGTAGCGCATGCGTTCTCGGTTGGTCTGAAAATAATGGAGGCAGCGGCGGGCTTCCTCCGAACGAGATACCTGGCGACGGATGGCGGTGAGTAGCGCCCGGAATTTTCCGGTGTCGAGTTCTTCCTTCCGGCGTTCCGCCCATTGCGCAGCCCGTGGGGCGGTGGGACCGTAGAGAGCTTTTCCGAGATCGCTCAAGTGCTGCTTGGCGTGAAAGCGGTCAACGATCTGGATCGCATCGGGAAACTGATCGTCGGCGATGTTCCAAATCCAAACGGCCCCATCCCCGAGCACGACCCGGCGTGGCGCTTGGCAGAAGCGCCGGCGCGTGGCCTCCCGCCAGACACGCTGGGCGAAGGGAGAGCGTTCGGCGGCGGTGTCCAGCGCGGAAGCTCTCTCTAGAGCGGCCGAATAGGTGACCGACCCCTCATCGCGGATGGGGATACCTTCCTCATCCCGCGATTCCGCACTCCAAATGGTACAAAGTTTCACCTCGCCGGTCTTGGCCGATCTGTCCGGTTGCTTGCCGGTGCGGCCCACGAGTTCCTCTGGGCGTAAAGGAATTCCTGTTCCGTCCATGCCGAGATACAAGGTCTGCGGTAGAGCAAGAGAATCGAGAGGTTCGCTGTGCACGCGTTCATCTTCGGCGATCTCTTTTCCCAGAGCTTCTGCGCTTCTCTCCACCTGCTTGGCGTCCACGGTCACACCGGCCAGTTCGGTCAACAGTGCACTTCCTTCCCGGAAACTTACCAAAGCGCCCACGGTCCCGGTCATGCGCGTGAGTGCCGGAGAGAGCGAGGTATTTTCTATGCCCAGGTGCTGATCACGAGGACAGAAGCCGTACCCGCAGGTGGCGCAGTGATAGTAGGCGCGCTCCAGTCGTAGGGGACCGAGGATACTCTCGACCTGTTTGGTCCGGCGCCCGGCAAATCGTGCTGGCTGCCCACATCCACAACAAGTTCGTGAGCCTTGCTCATCGCTGGTGTCGGCATTGAGACGTTGCTCGACGGCGGCTCCTGCCAGTTGCAGAACGTGTTGCCGCACGGCGAGCTCCAGCGCTTCCAGATCCAGCTCTTCCACCGCCTGACGACCGAGAAGTGTCTCAATCTCCGGAACGACGTCGCTGGCCAATAGATCGGCGAAGAGGTTTTTTTTTAGCCTGGCTCGCGGGAACGCCCTCCCAATCCCGCACCTGGGCGGAACAGATCTGCTCACTTACGACAATCAGTTCCCGTACCAGGTTCCGGAAACGGCGGTATTCGGCAATCTGCGCTTTGGCACGTTCGACGGCGGGGCCTTGGGGAATGACCTGGGTGACCGTCTTTCCGCCAACCCGATGAGTCAGTGAATAAGACGGACCATGCCCGGGGGAATCCTTCTGGGCGCAGTGGCAGTTGGGCTTGCCACACTTACGGAAACGCGCGGTCAGAAAGCCGGGACGCAGGTCATCAACTCGCGCCAGACTGGCCGCGAGCTGATCGCGTCGATCTCGCAATGCCTGTAAGGAAATAGTCATCGGAGCCTCCTATCTGACAGACATTATAACCTGTCAGACAACGAAAGAAAACCCCGGCCAAACCCTATCAGACTTCGGAGTGAATTTTCATGTCGTACTCCCAGTTCTGACTGCCACTTGCTTTTAACCGGCGTATCGTCTAATCATCGATTTTTGCGCGTGTATTCTCCGTGGAATTCCATCGTCCACGTAGCGCCATGGTCCGTCGATTTCTCCCATGACTGTTCCACCTTATTCGCATTCACGCGCACGATCTTGATTCTGTTTAAAACCGCCTCTCCGCTCGAGCCGCGACTCGGACCGGTGAACTCGCCGGAACCATTTTCGACCTTCCCCTCAAACATATGCACGCGTCCTTGGTTATCTGCAAACATTCCGTGCCAGCTCTTATCGTCGCCGCTGTAGGCAAACATGTTCTCTCCCTTGTGGCCCTGGCCGCCGTCCCAGCTCTCCACGACCAGGCACTTATCGAGTTCGACATAGACTTTGCTCGTTGCGCTGCCAGACATTCCTGGATGCGTCACGGTCCACTCGCCCAGCCAAAAATCCATCTGCCGACTTTCCTGGCTTGCGGAGCACGATTCGGATCCAGTGGCAGCGAGTGTGGACGAAGCCACCAGGCAGGCGCACAATACGACGACAAACCGCAGGATTCTGTAGCACGTTAAATTTCTCATCATTTCCTCCTTTATAAAAACTCAGAGCCTTTACGACCGTGCTCCGCAAAAGCGAAACGAGCGTTCTGAAACTTCAACCCGCGCGTCGGTGAAACCCGCGCCGCGCAGCCGCTCTGTAAAAGTCTCCGGCTTCACGATCACCATGGTGTCGAACCAATGAAATAGCTTCATGCGCAAACTCATTCGGCTGTCGGTCCCTAGGAATACGCCGCCGGGAGCGAGCACGCGGAATGCTTCAGCAAGAACGCGGTCTTGTAATGCTGCCGACGGCACGTGGTGCAGCATGGTGAAACAAAACACCGTGCGGAAAGATCCGTTTTCAAACGGCATGACGGTTGCGTCTCCTTCAATGACCCGCACGTTGGCGTTGCCAAATCGTTCGCGGAGCTTGTTGGCCAGCAGCCGATCACGCTCGAGCGCGGTCAGGGACGCAATCCTCGCGCTCAGATACTCGGTGGTGACGCCCGGCCCCGGTCCTATTTCGAGCGCTGGCATTTCCAGCCTTGCACCGTCGAGTGCCCAAGGCATCAGGTCGGTCTCAACTCTCTGCTTCCATCCATTCGAACGGCAGTACCAGTGATGGATCCTGTTCATTTTCTGAAACTCCCGTGGCCCATCCAGTTCGATCAGGCTGAGGCTTAGAGATTAGCCGTTGATGTCGTTGCGTTCTTTCGATATTGTGACAATTAATGTCCCAAACGCGTCAAACCGCAACATTGCATCCCGTCGCGCCCGACAACTCGGCGATTGCGACGCTCAGTCGTGACTATCCTGCAGGTCATGTCATCCCCTTGCATTTCCACGATCGCGATCAACTGGTGTATGCATCTCGCGGGGTCATGACTGTGCGCGCGGTCGATAGCGCTTGGGTGGTGCCCACCGACCGCGCCGTATGGATTCCCGCCACGCTTCCACACACCATCACCATGTCGGGGACGGTATCCATGCGGACTCTCTACCTTCGGCCGCACTTGGCAAGATCTCTGCCGCGTAGCTGCTGTGTGGTAAACGTATCGGCGTTACTGAAGGAACTAATTCTCCATGCCTGCACGCTCGCAACCCTTAACAGTAAAAACCAGCGGCAGCGCCACCTGATCGATCTGATCGTGGACCATTTGGAAACGATTCAGACGGTGTCTTTGCAGCTTGCCAATCCCTCGGACCCTCGCGCGCTTCGAGTCGCTGGAGAGTTACTGACCGACCCCGGGGATCAACGCACCCTGGCGCAGATTTGCAAACAGATCGGCGCAGGCAAGCGCACGATCGAGCGGCGCTTCCAGGAGGAAACCGGGATGACTTACGGCAAATGGCGCCAGCAGCTTCGCCTAATGCAGGCGATGCGCCTGCTGGCAGAAGGAGCCAAGGTCACACACGCCGCTCTGGAAGCCGGTTACAGCACGCCCAGCGCCTTCATCTCCATGTTCAGAAAAGCTTGGGGAACCACTCCGGCGCGCTGGTTCGGCTCGACCAAAAAGTGATGAATTAAGCTGTTATCGGGCGCAGCTCTTCCTGAGCTTCAAGCGGTGTCAAAGAATTTGGCGGGAGTCAATTTCAGCTCGCAGGTCGGTGACGAATTGCTCGAGCGGGCGCGGGCCTAGGTCGCCTTTCAAGCGGTGGCGCACCGCGACACTACCTGCTTCGGCTTCCTTACCGCCGATGATCAGCATGTAGGGAATTTTCTCGATTTGCGCGTCGCGGATTTTCGCTTGCAGCTTTTCGTTGCGGTCGTCGAGATGCACGCGGAATCCGGCATCCTTGAGTTTCTGTGTCACCTGCCGCGCGTAGTCGATGAATTTGCCGCTCACCGGGAGCACCGCCGCTTGCATCGGCGCAAGCCAGGCAGGGAACGCTCCTGCGTAATGCTCGATCAGCACTCCGAAGAACCGCTCGATCGAGCCAAACAGCGCGCGATGGACCATCAGCGGCTGGTGGCGCGAGCCGTCTTCGCCAACGTATTCGAGCTTGAACCGCCGCGGCAAATTGAAGTCGAACTGCACGGTGGTGAGCTGCCAGGGGCGGCCAATGGCGTCCACCAGCTTCACGTCGATCTTCGGCCCGTAAAACGCTGCCTCGCCAGGAATATATTTGTAGGGAACATTCATGCGCCCCAGCGTGTTGACGAGCGCGGCTTCGGCCTTTTGCCAATCTTCGGGTGTGCCGGCATAATCCTGCGGACGCGACGGATCACCGCCGGAGAGTTCCACTTCGTAGCGATCGAATCCGAAAACACGTAGCGCTTCCCAGGCGAACTCGATGCAGTCCTGCACTTCCTTTTCGATTTGCTCCGGCATGCAAAAAATGTGCGCGTCATCTTGCGTGAACCCGCGCACGCGGAGCAGGCCATGCAGGACGCCCGAGCGCTCGTACCGATACACGGTACCCAACTCAGCCAGCCGCACGGGAAGCTGCCGGTAACTGCGCAATTGCGACTTGTAAATCAAGATGTGGCCGGGGCAGTTCATGGGCTTGAGCTGATAGTCGGCCTTTTCCACCTCGACCGGCCCGAACATGCTCTCGCGATAAAAATTCGCGTGCCCGCTGGTCTTCCACAAATCAAGCAGCATGATGTGCGGAGTAAAAACCAAATCGTAGCCGCGTTTGGTTAGTTCGTTGCGAAGCCAGTCTTCCATCTCCCGGCGAACGATGCCGCCCTTGGGGTGCCAAAAAATCAAGCCTGGCCCAGCTTCTTCCTGAATGCTGAAGAGATCGAGCTCCTGTCCCAGCTTGCGATGGTCGCGGCGCTTCGCTTCTTCAAGCGTATGGAGATAATCATCCAGATCCTTCTGCTCCACGAAGCAAGCGCCGTAAATCCGCTGCATCTGCGGATTACCTTCCTGGCCTTTCCAGTAGGCGCCGGCCACATTCATCAGCTTGAACGCTTTGATGCGCCCGGTGGAGGGGATGTGCGGCCCGCGGCAGAAATCCAGAAATTTTCCGGTAGTGTAGAAAGAGACCAGTGGCTCGGTGGCCTTTTCCTCCACCAGTTCACATTTAAATTCTTGATTGCTCTTGCGATAGAGCTCGAGCGCTTCGGGCTTCGGAATCATCTTGCGTTCGTTGGGAACATCTTTGGTCGCAAGCTCGTGCATCTTGGCTTCAATTTTTTCCAGGTCTTCGCTGGTGAAAGGCTCTTCGCGCACGAATTCGTAGAAAAAGCCGTTCTCGATCGGCGGTCCGATGCCGAGCTTTACGTTGGGAAAAAGCTCCAGTACGGCGGCGGCCAACAAATGCGCGGCAGAGTGGCGGAACACTTGCACCGCATCGGGATCTTTCGCGGTCAGAATGGAGAGCTTTGCGTCGTGCTCCAGCGGGCGCGAGAGATCCACCAGTTCGCCGTCCGCGCGCGCGACCAGAGCGTCGTTAGCCAGTCGTGGCGAAATTTGGCGCGCTATCTCCGCCGCGGTAGTGCCGCGCGGCACTTCGCGGGTCGCGCCATCCGGCAAGGTGATCTGGACCGTCTCCATGTGGCTATTTGTTCTCCGATGGAAACCAGTAGCTTACTGGCGTAGGCAAAAGCGGTCAAGCAGGAGAGCTTACGCCGCCTCCTAGCAGTTCGGGACGGTTGCGCCGAGTTTTTTCCAAAGCCTGCTCGCGGCGCCAGCGGCGAATTTCTTCGTGGTTGCCACCAAGCAGCACTTCTGGTACGTCCCAGCCGCGGAAGCTAGGCGGGCGCGTGTAATGAGGATAATCGAGCATTCCACGGCCGGTGATCCTTGACGCGAGCTGGACATCTTCCTGGCCGGTATCGGTCGCGCTGAAAGATTCGTTCACTACGGAGTCTTCGTTGCCCAGAGCGCCAGGAATTAGGCGCGTGAGCGCATCCAGAATCATTGCGGCGGGCAATTCACCGCCGGAGAGAACGAAATCGCCAACGGAGATCTCATCGGTGGCGAGATGTTCGGCGACACGCTCGTCGACTCCTTCATATCGGCCACAGAGCAGAACCACTCGATCGAGCTTGGCAAATCGTCTGGCCGTCTGCTGAGTGAAAAGTTTTCCAGCGGCGGAAAGCAATACGATCGCGGTACCGGAAGGCGGCGCGGCGGCGCTGTCCTCACCGAGCAGAGATTCAACCGCTTCGAACAGCGGCTCGGGTTTCATTACCATTCCTTCGCCGCCTCCGAACGGACGGTCGTCCACGGTGTGGTGGCGATCGTGGGTGAAATCGCGCAAATCGTGAATGTGCGTGTCGATGAGTTTCGCTTCGCGCGAGCGACGCACGATTCCGTAGTCGAGCGGGCCGCCGAAAAACTCCGGAAAAATCGTAATGAGGTCAAAACGCATCGTCAGTATCAATCCTGCGCGCTCAATTTGGGAAGCCAGCGAGGCACGCGACGGGAATATTCCTCGTAGTCGGCGCCAAATTTCTTGTGCAAAGCGGGCTCTTCGTAAAACAGAACGAACAGATAAACAAACCCGCCCCCAATCAATAGATAGAGCAGCAGATTTCTCAAACCAAGCCCAATTGCTTCTGAGGCCACGACTGTTCCGACGCCCACATACATCGGGTTGCGCATCACTCGGTACAGCCCGTGCGCCACAAGGCGCTCGGGAGGATCGAACGGCAACGGCGTGCCTTGTCCGTAGCTCGCGAAGGCCCAGAACGCGCACCCAAAATAGATCGAGGCCCCGCGGCCGCGAGAATGAACGCGACAGTTCCGGTGGCGTCTGCGTGCCAACGCGCGCCAGCGGGCAGAATCCACCTTGGAATCAGCACCGCCACGGCGCCGGGTACGAATATTGTGAAGACGATCGTGCGCAGCAAAGCGCCCACGGGGCAGAGTATACCAAACAGAATCAGTCGCGATTCAAATCGAGGAGACCTTCGGGGGGCACTACATCGATGCGGCGCGCTTCCAGATCCACGCGCTCGCAAATTTCTTGCGCTAAGGGGATCAGGAGCTCGCTGCGAGCGGTATCCACGACGAGAATCGGATTCCTAGCGGCGCCTTCACCCGTAAATTGCACGTCGCGCACACGTCCAACCGACGCTCCGTTTTTCTCCACAACTTCGCAGCCTATTAAATCAGTCACATAATAACTCCCGGATGGCAGGGCGACACGCTCGGCCAGAGGAATTTGTACCTCCAGCCCTACGAGTTTCCTAGCGTCGGAAACCGAGTCGGAGTTTTCGAAGTGGAAAATTGCCTGGCCGCCGCGACTGTGCGAAAGCCAGCACTTACGGATAACCACGCTTCTTGCAGCGCCAGCTTGCTGGTTCCACAGCTCGGCAGATTTTAGGCGTGTGAGACGATCGGGAAAATCGGTGAGGATTTCAGCGGCCACTTCGCCGCGAACTCCGTGCGGGCGCAGAACATGCGCTACGGTGACGCGATCAGCCCTCGGAGATTGTTCCGCAGCCACTACTCGAGGATTTCCAGCGTAAAACGTTTCTTCAATTTCATTCCCGCCGCGCCCAGCAAAGTACGAATGGATTTGGCTGTGCGTCCCTGCCGCCCGATCACTTTTCCCAAATCATCGGGATGGACGCGCAGTTCCAGCACGGTGACTTGTTCGCCCTCCACTGACTTCACCACAACATCTTCCGGATGATCGACAAGGGCCTTGGCAATCTCCTCTACAAGTGCCTTCATTGCATCCTCCACAGTATCTTGAGCTCCGCAGGGGAATTCGCTAGAGCATGTATGGGTACAGATTTACTGTGGGGTGAGACGCCTTAGGCAGGTTTCCGGTTTCTTAAAAAACTGCGGACGGTGTCACTGGGCTGTGCACCCTTGCCCAGCCAATATGTAACGCGGTCGTGATCCAACTTTATCGCGGCAGGTTTCTGCAGCGGATCGTAGGTACCCACGATTTCAACGAACCTTCCGTTGCGAGGACGGGTTTTCTCGGTCACGATTACGCGATAAAACGGGCGCTTTTTCTTGCCAATCCGAGCTAGCCGAATCATTAACACAGCGAAAATCCTCCTATGCCAAACCAAACGATTATAGCGGAGCCGCGCACTTTCACCAATCGCTATCTCGGGCGGGGCTTTAGCGGAGTAACCAGAGAGGCAGAGCGGCCTGGGCGCAGTGCTCGATCATCTGTTGGTCGCGCTCTGAAAACGCGTCGGTGCGCTCGCTTTCGACGTCCACGGTTCCGATCACGCGTTCACCTCCGGGAGCGACGACCGGAACGATGATCTCCGAAAGCGTGCTGCCAAATGCGGTGAGATAGCGCGGGTCGTTCCGGACGTCGCCAACAACTACCGTCTTCTTTTGTTGGATCGCGGAGCCCGTGAGCCCTTGGCCTACTGGAAACTCGGAATATTCAGGAGCGCTGGGACCGCTCCAGGAAATAATGGAGACGAGCTTGCTGCCCACATCATAAATGCCGACCCAGCGATATTGGCCGAGCACTTGTATTCGTTCGGCAAGCCTTTTTGCTTTTGCGACGCGATCATTGCCGCTGGCAGCGATCGAGCGAATTTCATTGAGCACGTTATCGATAACGATGGGCACGTTTTCTACTTCAATCCGGCGAATTTGCCTATGCCGCGCATTTTTGTTTTTGCGTAGGTTCCGTACTGTTTCATCATTTTGCGCATGTCGGCGTATTGCTTCAGGACCTGGTTGACTTCCTGGACCGAGGTTCCGCTGCCGAGAGCGATGCGCTTGCGGCGTTTTCCGTCAATCAAGTTGGAATTTGAGCGCTCCTTAGCGGTCATGGAATTGATGATGGCTTCCACCGAGCCGAGGCGCTTCTCATCGATCTCCGGATTTTTGGGGAGATTTGCGAATGGGCCGATTTTCGGCAGCATGCCCATGATCGATTCGAGCGAACCCATCTTGCGGATCTGGCGCAATTGGTCGCGGAAGTCTTCCAGGGTGAAGTCGTCTTCGCGCAATTTGCGTTCGAGCTCGCGCGCTTTTTTCTCGTCAACGTGCTTTTCGACTTTTTCAATCAGGCCGAGGACATCGCCCATGCCGAGAATGCGAGAGACGACGCGGTCGGGAAGGAACGGCTCCAGGGCATCGTATTTTTCGCCGACGCCGACAAACTTCACGGGCGCGCCGGTAACTTTGCGAATGGAAAGCGCAGCGCCGCCGCGGGCGTCGCCATCCATTTTCGTGAGGACCACTCCGGTGATGCCTAGGCGCTTGTGGAATTCGCCAGCGGAGCGCACAGCGTCCTGGCCGATCATGGCGTCGGCAACGAAGAGCACTTCGGAGGGATTCAGCTCGCGCTTCAGGTCGGAGAGTTCTTTCATCAGCTCGTCATCGATATGCAAGCGGCCGGCGGTGTCCACCAGAATCACGTCGCAGGCGGAAAGTTTTGCTTCGCGGAGGGCGCCGCGAATAATTTCCAGCGGCTTGTCGGTTCCAGCGCCGGGCCACAGCGGAGTTCCGGTTGCTTTGGCTACTTGGGCGAGCTGTTCGCGCGCGGCGGGACGATACACGTCCGTAGAAACCACAAGCGGTCGATGGCCATGCTCAGCAAGCCACTTGCCCATTTTTCCGGTGGAGGTAGTTTTACCGGAACCTTGCAGACCGACGATCAGCCAAACGGACGGCGGCTTCGAACTGTATTGCGGTTTCGCTTCGCGGCCGAGCAGCTCGCCCAACTCATCGCGAACGATTTTTACCACTTGCTGGTCGGGCGAAAGTTGCAGCAGGACTTCGGAGCCCAGGGCTTTTTCGCGGACGTGGGCGACGAATTCGTCCGCAACACCGACGTTCACGTCGCCTTCTAATAGGGCTTCGCGAATTTCCGCCAGACCTGCGTCCAGGTGCTCATCAGTGATCTTTCCCTGCCCGCGCAGATTCTTAAAGGCGCGCTGGAGCTTATCTGTAAGTGTTTCAAACATTTTTGTCGATTATAGTCCGCGATTCGTAACCGTGGATCGCACCACGATCCGCTTAGAGATTTGCCTGCGAAAATATCCCGTTGCGCTTTTCATTGTAGGGGATGCGTGAAAAGGGGTCAACGCAGTCCGCCGGACCATCCAGGAAACTCCGGTTTCCGAAGCGGTGATGGGCGGTTGGAAATTGCGAAAGCATCTGGGGTGAGCGATTCGCCAGTTTCGTTGCATTAGAAAGATAGCGATCCTTTCTTTTCAATCGGTTACGCTAATTTGTCTCCCTCCCGGTGACTTCGAGCCGCACTGGAGTTTAGGCCGCGACAAATCTGAGCCTATCGGGTTTTGTGTACATAGCGCATAGGGCAGCTGACTGAGCAAACCAAGGAGAATCCCGCTAGGGTATTTTTGTTGGCGAAATACGGCACCTTGCCATGAGGATGAAACGCGATATTGCGTAGAATAACGTCGGATTAGGAAGAAATGTGCACGTAGAACCCCCCGACGTCGATTTGAAAGTTGAAAGGATCAGGAATGTCGAGCACTCGGGGTCATTTCGAAGGTCTTTCGGAGAAAGCCGACCATCGCGCGTACCCGCGAAGCAATCCGCCGTGGCTGACATACGTGGAATTGGGCAATGAAAATGGCGGCATTGCGATGAATATCAGCGAGGGCGGACTGGCTGTCACGGCTGCGGGAACGGTGCTATCCGATTATTTCCCCAGAATGCGCTTTCAATTGGGGAAATCTGCCGACTGGATCGAAGCAAGCGGCCAGGTAGTGTGGACAAGCGATTCGCGGAAGGGTGTCGGCATTCGGTTTGACGGGTTGCCAGAGGCCGATCGCGAGAAGATACGGCGCTGGATTTCCGCAAAAGACCCGGAACCAGCTACCGGACGCGGCCCAGAGGTAAAACCGTCCTCGCAAACACGGGTCGGGATCCAGCATCACAAGCTGACGCGCAAACTGGAAGTCCTAAGCGAAGAGGACGAAGCCAGATTCGCGTCGATGTTCCCCTCAGAAAGCTCCCTACAGCGGCCGGGCTCGCGCGATTCGGCCAAACCAGAAACGGAGCGGGCAGTTCCAGGGCAGTTGATAGAAGACCTTACAGAATTTTCCGAGCCTTGCGGCGATCGTGAAACGTTCAACACCGCGCCGACTGTTGAGTCAAGCATCGAGGACTCTCATTCGGCTTCGCACCTTGAAGCTACAGATTCCCTGCCGGACTCGTATGATACTGATTCCCAGTCATTTCAGGACATTTCTATTACCGAAACAAATTCGCCGATCGATACGCCTGCCATTAATCGCTTTGAGGCCGAAGAAGAAACTGCTAGCGCAGCCGAACGGAACCATTTCGAGCGGGCCGATCCATCGTTGGATATTGTTCCTGCACAGGACAAGACAGTCCAGCAACCCTATCTCCACGAAGAGGATTTGCCGCAAGCAGCCGGCGCCGGTGAACCGCTGGAGGCGGAAGAAAAGAGCCCTGAAGAATGCGCCTCACCGACAATTACGTATCTGCAGGATTCAGATTGGCGACAGCAATTTAATTGGAATCGAGGATCAGGCGTGGCGGAACCGTCGCCGCAACAAGCTGTTTCGATTGCGCCGAAAAGCAATAGGGCGGCATTAATTGCCGGACTGGGTATTTTGACAGCGGCAATATGCTTCTTAGTTGGGCTGATGGTCGGAAACGGATCGCTATCCAAGTTTTGGAAACACGGCAGTGGCGCTGCGGTGTCGAACGCGCCAGCCGCAGCTCCAGCGGAAACCGATCCTGGCAAATCTCCCGATGCGGCAGAGAGCGCACAGCGGCAATCACCACCGGCAGCCTCGAGCAATTTCCCGGATGCTTCCTCCAGCAATTCGTCTGGCGCTTTGAACCGCCCTGCGGTGACAGCGAAGTCAGGGACTGATGCTGCAGCTTCTACTCCCTCGTCAGGCGTACCGGCATCGCAAGAGGCACACGCAGGTGAAACGCCACCAGCGAGCGACAAGCGGCAAGAGGCCGGAGCTGGAGATTCGGAGTCCGGGGACACCTTGTCAAACAACCTTCGGAGTGAGCCAGGCTCGGGGACCGAAACTTCAACCGGCCAGAGTCCTGCCGCGGTCTTCAGAGCGGATGAAAGCGGACCACAAACCCAGAAAGACACCAACGCAACTTCAGCGCCGGCCTCTGAAACAGCGCAAAGTGAGAAACCGTTCAGCGAGGTGCAAGGCCCGATACTGGTGACCCCGCCGGACGAGAAAAGCGGGCCATTTCGGTTGATGCTCGCCGAGCAAGCGATCAGCGCTTCACGAACGCTGGCGATTAGCGCTCAGCGCACGATTTTGGTTCCTGCGCTAGCCGGACCGGCTTCGACGCACCGCCCAGAGCGATTGCAAGCCGGAGTGCTAATTTATCACGTGGACCCGATCGTTCCGCCAGGAGATGATGTGGGGGGAACCGTAAAAGTCCGGGCGACCATCGGAAAGGGCGGAGATGTTGTGGATGTGAAAGCCATCAGCGGTCCTGCGTCGTTAATCCCCAGAGTAATGCGAGCTGTTCGCGAATGGCGGTACACGGTAACCCTGCTGGACGGACAGCCCCTAGGCGCTGAGGAAGATGTGGTAGTGGAATTCCGGCCGAAAAGTTAAGAACCTCTTAGAAATAGTGTATCGAGAAGCATAGCTCCTACATCATTCTTGATAGGGGTGGGGCCATGGGAGTATTCTTCATGACAGACAGGCCATGTCCGACGGGACTTCGAACCCTACCCGAGTTTTCATATGCAGCGCAGGTCGTTATTCTGCATGTAGGATTTCTTCGCTCATTCAATTGGTACGCATAAGTATTTGTTAACAACTAAAAAGAAAATCTGACGAGGTGATGCTCAATGCAAAAGATGCGCTCAATTCGTTCCGCTGGTTGGCTCTTGCTCGCGTTACTGCTGCTATGTATGCCCGCTGCATCTCACGCCCAGGTTGCAGTGGCGATCAGTATAGCTCCACCTGCGCTACCGGTTTACGTGCAGCCAGTTTGTCCCGGTGATGGATATATATGGACACCCGGCTACTGGGCTTGGAGCGACGATGATGGCGATTATTACTGGGTACCGGGAACCTGGGTAGAGGCTCCGACTCCGGGCTTTTTGTGGACGCCCGGTTATTGGGGCTGGAACAATGGAGTGTATGCCTGGAACGGCGGATACTGGGGTCCGCACATTGGTTTTTATGGCGGCGTAAATTACGGTTTTGGATATGTCGGCGAGGGATATGAAGGCGGACGCTGGGAAGGCGATCATTTCTACTACAACCGTTCGGTGAATAACGTGAATGTCACAGTAATTCACAACGTTTACAACAAAACGGTGATCAATAACTACAATTCGACCACTCGGGCCAGCTTTAACGGTCCAGGCGGTGTGAGCCGGAGACCGACGGCCCAGGAAGAGACTTACGCGCACGAGCAGCATACGCCGCCGACTTCGGTGCAAACGTCGCACCGCGAGATGGCCGCTAAGGATCGCAGCCAATATGCTTCGGTGAACCACGGCAAGCCGGCGGTAGCTGCAACGGCCAAGCCCGGGGACTTTAAAGCCGGTGTTGTGCCGGCCAAGGCCGCGGCACCGTATAAAGGCGCAACCGGTAAAGGCGCCGCAAACAAAGGTGCAGCGAACGAAAAGGCGACAGGCGGAACCGCAGCCAGCCGCACGAAGGCCCCAGCCCATTCGACTACGCCGGCAGCGCACAATACTGAACATACGAACGCCGCCGCAACGAATGGGCGTAAGAGCACAAGCTCGGAGGCCACGCCGGCAGCGCGTGAGAACACCTCACGCACAGAAAGTACACCCAAGTCGGCTACACATACGTCAAAACCAAAAACCGAAACAGCGGGGCCCAAAACCGAAAGCACGCCTAAGGCTACAACGCACGAGTCTGCGCCAAAGACAGAAGCAGCGCCCAAGGCCCAAACTCAACATGCCGCGCCAAAGGCCCAGCCCGCGCACGAGGCCGCGCCCAAGGCTCAGCCTCAACATGAAGCCGCTCCTAAGCCTCAGCCTCAACACGAAAGCGCACCGAAGGCTCAGCACGAAGCCGCTCCCAAGCCTCCAGCGCAACACGAAAGCGCGCCGAAGGCTCAGCCTCAGCACGAAGCTGCTCCCAAGCCCCAGCCGACGCACGAAGCTGCGCCGAGGGCAGCGAGCAAGCCTGAAGAGAAGCCGAAGCACTAATCACGTGTAGAGACAGATGCCTTTTCGCAGGTTCGGTTTTGGGACCGGACCTGCGACTGGCTCCCAAAAACAGCAGACTCCCTCCATGAGAAGCTTGATATTCGCCCTTCCCGTAGCGCGTATTCTTGACCGCACAGCGTGGGTCTAATAGACTATTCGTTTCGCCAGGGTGAGGGATTCGCTTCCGATGCGCTGCGCCCGCACAGGTTTGTGCGCGCGGGAAAAATGGAATTGCGGCAAAGCCGCAGCGCCCAACCGGCTCACAACGACATAATACTCAGGCAGAGGAGAACGATCGTTGCCGAAACGCACGTTTCAACCGCATGTGCGCCGCCGTCACAAGAAGCACGGCTTCCGCAAGCGCATGAAGAGTCAAGGTGGACGGAAAGTTCTGGCCCAACGCCGCAAGAAGGGGCGCCACAGTCTCACGCGCGTCTGATATACCGCGGCTGGATCTACCGCGGAATTGCCGGCTGGTGCGCCGCTCGGAATACGACGTGGTGTATCGCGAAGGGCGCCGCCGGACGAGCCGCGAGTTCACGATATTTCTACGCCCCAATGGCCTCGAAATCAGCCGGTTCGGCTGGAGCATTAAAAAGGCGCTGGGTAACGCGGTCCGGCGCAACCGAATCCGGCGCCGCCTTCGCGAAATTCTTAGATTGCACCGACAGGAGATTGCCACCGGATGGGATATTGTGATTCATCCACGCACCACGGCGGCGACAGCGGAATTTTCTCCGCTGGCGGCCGAGCTGGTGAAATTGGTTCCACGCAAAGCGTAACACTAAGCGGTTCGGATTCCATGGAAACCAGACGGCGGTCATTGGGCACGTGGGTTTCACTTGCACTGGTGCAATTCTATCGAATTTTTCTTTCGCATTTTTTTGGAGGGGCTTGCAAGTTTTATCCTTCTTGCTCGAAGTACGCTCAGGAGGCGATTGCGCGACACGGAGCGCGACGAGGCATCTTGCTGGCGCTGAAAAGGCTGGGGCGATGCCGTCCTTTCACGAAGGGCGGATTCGATCCAGTGCCAGACGTATATGAAGGTGAGACCTCAGCAACCCGAAATCCTGCGGCACGAGATATTCCCCCGGCAGGTTCCTATAGGGCATTCGACGGGCCTCTTGCGGAAAACGTCCTGCGTAGGCAAAACGAGGAGCGAGTTCTGTGAACGAGATGGGCGACCAAATACGCGCGGTAGTATTTGTGATCATCGCGCTGATAATTCTTTTTGCCTGGGGACATTTCTATAAACCTCCGATACAGCAGCCGCAGACAGCGCAGACAACCACACAAGAAGTTAGCTCCCAAGCGCCCGACAATACTTCAGCAAGCGCGGCGAAACCGACGCAGACTGCGGCCGCGGTCGCCGCCGCTGGTTTTGTAAAGGCGGAAGCATCAAACGAAAAATTACTGGCCATAGAAACTCCCGTTTATGTGGTCGAATTCTCGAATCGTGGCGGCGTAGCGCGTAGCTGGAAGTTGAAGAAATATTCTGACGATCAAAAACCTCCTCATTTGCTGGATCTGGTAAACACCGCTGCGGCACAGCAGCTTGGTTGGCCGTTCTCTTTGGTGCTTTCAGATGCGCAGCTCGAAGCCAAGGCAAACTCCGCGTTGTATGAAGCGACGCCGGATGAGCTCAATTTGGCTGCACCCACCGAGATCACCTTTCATTGGAGCGACGGCCATCTCGACGTCACAAAGAAGTTAGTTTTTGCTCTGGATTACGAAATGACTGCGGAGGTTTCCGTCCTGCTGGACGGGAAACCAATTCCAGCGGCGCTGGCTTGGCGCGGCGGCTTCGGTGATCGGGCGGTGTACAAAGCGGCTTCGCTCGTTACTGTTTATTACAAGCAGAACGACAAACTGAATTTGCTGCAGTACAAAAAGCTTGGGGTGTCCGGAAATCAGAGCCAGCCGGCATTGCAAACCGGCCCGATGGAATACTTGGGGATCGAAGACCAGTTTTTCACCGCGGCATTCTTGCCCGATGGCACAGAACTCTCGTTGTGGCACTGGACGCAGGACCACGGCATCGTCGAGGACGGAAAGCCCGCCAGTGAGCCGATTGCGGAAATGGGCGCGGGAACCGCCATCGCGGCGCCGTTGCGGACGCGCGTTTGGGTGGGCCCAAAAGATCTAAAGATTTTGGAAAAAACCAAGCCTCCACTCGCTGAACTGATTAATTTTGGCTGGACCGGAGTGATCGCCAAGCCACTGCTATGGGTTCTGCAAACGATCCACACGAAAGTACCGAACTATGGCTGGTGCATCGTCATTTTGACGCTGATAATCAACTTCGCGATGTTCCCGCTGAAGATGAAAAGTTGGCGGTCCATGCAGAAGATGCAAAAAGTGGGACCGGAAATCCGCCAGATCCAGGATCGCTACAAGAAATACTCGATGACCGATCCGCGCAAGAAAAAAATGAACGAAGAAGTAATGGCCGTCTACAGCCGCGAAGGCATCAACCCGATGGGCAGTTGCTTGCCGATGCTTTTCCAGATGCCGATTTGGTGGGCGCTATGGCGTGTGCTAAATGGCGCGATTGAACTGCGGCATGCGCCCTGGCTCGGGTGGATTCACGACCTTTCGGCAAAGGATCCTTATTACATTCTCCCGATCGGCATGGCCATTATGATGTATCTGATGACGAAGATGACCCCGCAAACAACGACCGATCCTGCGCAACAGAAAATGATGGCCCTGATGCCGTTGATGTTCGGGTTTTTCTTTTTCAGCCTTTCCAGTGGATTGAATTTGTATATGTTCACGAGCAATCTTGTTGGCATCGCGCAGCAAGTTTATTTGAATCGTACCGAGCCGCTCCCGTCCAATAGTAAATTCAAGAAGAAACCACTCAATGCCTGACGAACGAATCGCGTCCTCAAAGAGACCGTTTGCGAGGGAACACGCCCAGGGTGAAGCGCGGCTGGATCACGAACGCGCGGCAACGGAGCTGAAACGCTTTCTCGATCTGGCGGTCGGCGAGATGGGACTGGCAATGGAATATGAGATCTCCACGGCCGACTCGCTGGCAGGCAGCCCTGAGCAGAAGGATGTCGTCGTTGCGTTTCGCGGAGCAGATCAGAATTTTCTTCTCGAGCGTAATGCGGAGCTTCTCTTGGCGCTCGAACATGTTGCGCATCGATGGCTGCGGCTGGACCCCCGCCTTCACGATCGAGTGCGATTCGATTGCGGGGACTATCGTACGGCTCGGTTGGAAGAACTGAAACTTTCGGCGCGTGTGGCCGCGCAGCGCGTGCGCGAAACAGGCCAGCCTTTTCGTTTCAATCCGATGTCACCGCGCGAGCGCCGGCTGATTCATTTGGAACTCAACGGGGCCCAAGGTGTGCGAACGGCAAGTGAAGGAGCTGGAGACCGTCGGCAGCTCGTTGTTTACCCGGCCAACAAGAAATAGCTCGCAACGAAGAGAGCTCCATCAGATCTCAAGCGTATAGCCGTCTTTTCCCACGTTGAAGCATTGTGTTTGGCCGATGCGGTCGGAGCGACCGGCAGTTTCGTGAATGTGTCCGCAGAAAAGATATGCCGGTTGATTCTGGGTCACCCATTCACGCAGAGTTGGGCTGCCACCGTGTTTTCCAGGTGCGAATTCATCGAGCGTTGTATTGAGCGGAGGAAAATGGACGACGAGATAAAGCGGTTTCCTTCCGTCAAATTCGCCGAGAGCCTTTTTTATTTCTTCCTCCGAGTATTCTCCCGGCGTGTTGAACGGGGTGATGTTGCTGTAGCCCAATCCCGCCCACTGAGTCAGGCCAGATGCGGATTCCAGTGGGTATAGTTGGCGATGAAAATCTATAAAACCGTAATGCTCGCAGAATGAATGAACCTCGCTCTGCGTTTCATGATTCCCCGGTAGCACCCATACCTTTTGCCCCAGCGGCTTCAAGATTTCGCCGCAGCGGTCGAGGCCTTTGCCGAAATTGGACAAATCCCCGGCGGCGATATAAACGTCAGCTTGCTGCTTTGCGATTTTCTGTAGCGCGCGCAAATCTCCGTGAATGTCGCTGAAAATTAGGATTTTCATGGCGTATCTCCGCTTCGTTGAGGCGAAAGTTTTTGCATGTGACGAAGGAACATACCATCCGCTTGCCAGCCTTCCTCGATCAAATGCACAGAGTTGTCGAAAACTAAGCGGTAAGTAAAGGGCTGCGGACCTTTGTGCCGTGTGTTGACGAAGCGATTTTCTCCGATATCGACGATGTGATAATCCCCTTCCATGGAAGTTCGAATCACCGGGAAACGCGAAAAGTTCCAGAAAAGGTGAACTTCAGGGAGTTGCCATGCGCGCGCGATAAACGGATCGGGAGGAGAATCGGCGGCGAAATGAAAGTCCGGCGGCGCAGAATTTCGCAAATCAAAGCGGGCCTGAAACACGCCGTCGATCGAGCGGATGATTCCGCCCCAATCGAGGAACGACGGCGGTAAAGGCAGCGCGCCCATGCGCTCGATTGACACGTTGTTGGCGGACGCGAAAGCTTTCACACGCCGCATGGCAGCGTGGTGCGCGACTCCGCAGCCCAGCAGATAGGCGAGCATCGCATACGTGCCGGCCTGGCACCAAGTCGCGCGCGTGACACGAAATCCCCCGCCCCCTAGCGCGGGAAGAAAAAATAACGCCGCGATTGCGGCGCTGCAGATTGCAACAATCCACAGATGGAACGGAAATCCAGCTGCACCGGCGGCCGTCCATGCTCCGATGGCACCGAGCGTGAAAAGAATCCACATCCAAATGGCCCGCATTTGTTTTCTAGCGCGATCGTGATAGACCCATGATGCAACTTGCGGTAGCAAAATGATCGCAGTGAAACTGAAATCGATGATGAAGAGAAGATCCCAAGCTACGCGCTGCTGCGAGATCGGAGTCCACATACGCGTGCCAAAGGATGTCATCCCGTCGAGCACGATGTGGCTGGCGATTCCGATGCCGTAGATCAATGCGAGCATAGCCCAGGAAGGTGTTTCAATTCCGCGACGGCGCGCAAGCCATCGCGTAAGCCACGCCAGAAGCGCAGCAAAAAATGGTAGTCCCACGAAAGAATGAGTGATTCCGCGGTGATACTTCACAATAGCAAGCGGATCGCGGGAAACTATTTCGGCGATGACGTCGATATCTGGAAAAACCGCTCCAAGAGTAGCCGCGAAAATCGCGATGCGGCCTTTGCGCTCCGCGAAATATCCCTTGCCCAGGAGCGCGCCGGCAATGCCGTGAGTTATGGGATCCATGAGAGCTTCAAAGGAAGAAAAGTGTACACGATTGAAGCGAGTCAGGCGATTTCGATCAGTGGAGAGCGTCGAGGAGTGACTTCGCCGATGACTTGCGCCGGCACATCGAAACGCTTCAGGGCTTTAATCGCGGCATCGGCAGAATTCGGCGCGATTGAAACAAGCAAGCCGCCGGAGGTCTGAGGGTCGAAAAGGAGGGCCCGAAATTCTTCCGGAACGTGGTCGAGGAAGCTGACGCAACCTTCGCAAAAGTCGCGGTTGTTCTTGAGACCTCCGGAGACAAAATGGCCACGCGCTGCTTCGACTGCCCCCGGAAGGTAGGCGATTTCTTTGTAATTAATCTTCATCGACACGTCGCTGCCGACAACCATCTCTCTGGCGTGCCCCAGCAAGCCAAAGCCGGTCACGTCGGTGACCGCATGCACCGGCCCATCGTCTTTCGACGCTGACTCAACCTCACGCAAAGCAGAGGCGGCATTGCTATTTAAGCGAGTCATCGAATCTGTCGCGGCGGCAATCCAAGCCTGATTGGCCAGGCCCTGCTTTAACGCAGTAGAAATCACGCCAGTGCCGAGAGGCTTCGTGAATAGAACGACATCGCCAGGCCGCGCGCCGACATTCTTCCAGATTTTTCCAGGATGGATTACTCCTGTGACCGCATAACCGAACTTTAACTCGTCGTCTCGAATGGAATGTCCACCGACAACAGTGCAACGCGCTTCTGACATTTTTGAAAGGCCGCCACGCAGTATTTCTTCGAGAATTTCCGGCGCTCCGGAAGGCGGGAACGCAACGATGGTCAGCGCGGAGATCGGGCGGCCGCCCATGGCATAGATGTCGCTCAGAGAATTTGCAGCCGCAACCTGACCGAAGAGCGAGGGATCATCGACAATTGGCGTGAAGAAATCCACGGTCTGGACGATGGCCAAATCATCAGACAGGCAATAGACCGCTGCGTCGTCACTGGTTTCGAAGCCGACGAGAACATTCGGATCGATCTGTCGCGGCAGGCGTCTTAGAACCGAATCTAATATCGCCGGACTTAGTTTCGCCGCGCAGCCGGCTGCTTTTGCAGTTGTGGTCAAGCGAATCGTTTCACCCATTCCATACCTCATGCGCGAATTCAGATTCGATTATACGGCCTGAAGGCCGTTGAAATTGTGCAAACGGGGAATTTCTATCTGCAAGAAAGATTAAGCGCGCGCGGCAGCGGAACGAATCGGAATTGTGATTGTCCTTGAAGCTTGGGTCGCACCCAACATGTGGCAGCTTCCGTCAAAAACTGCACCGGGCTCAATGAGAACGCACGGCGCGTGAATTTCGCCGCTCACGATGGCTTTGGTCTGGATTTCCACTTTGCTCTTGGCCCGAATAATTCCATCGAATCGGCCGCCAATAATCACATAGTTGCCATGAATCTCGCCTTCAACGGTCGCATGTTCTCCGAGAATCAACGTTTCTTCGGAAACGAGAGTTCCCTTCATGGACGAGTCAATGCGAAACGTGCCGGTAGACTCGAGTCGGCCTTCGAGCTTTACGCCGCGCTCGAGGAACCCGGTCCACTCACCGGAATCGTGCCGCTTGTTGCGCTCAAACCAAGCCATGAAGAAACCTATCCCTTCTCCTCAATCTCTGACGGTCACGGACTTCTATTTAAGCATCAATTGGTCGTAGAGACGGGTTAAATCACTATCGTCGTAGTATTCAAAGATCAACTGGCCGGGTTTGCCGGACCGGCGGGGCTGTATCAGAACCCGCGTGCCGTACTCGCGCTGGAGATCTTCTAGAGCAGCTTTGGTATTGGGATCAGGTTGGCGGGTAACACCGGTTGCACGCGGTCTGGGACCTCGGGTGGCGAGACGCTCGACCTGACGAACCGTCATTCCGGTATGCGCGATGCGCTGCGCGAGCGACAACCGCGTTCGGGTATCATCAATCGCAAGCAGTGCGCGCCCATGACCGGAGGTTAGTCTACCCTCTTCGAGCAATTCCAGAATAGGCTCTTCCAGCTTGAGAAGACGGACCGCATTGGCTATGGTCGTCCGATCCTTTCCCGTGCGTTCGGCCACTTCTTCCTGTGTGAGATGGAATTCTTCAGTGAGGCGTTGGAAGGCGTGCGCCTGCTCAACTGGATTCAGATCTTCGCGCTGAAGATTTTCAACCAACGTCATCTCTAAGGCCATCTCATCGGACACGTTTCGAATCACTACCGGAACGCGCCTGAGGCCTGCTCGTTGCGCGGCTCGCCATCGGCGTTCGCCTGCGATGAGCTGGTGACGCGCACCGACCCTGCGGACTACAAGTGGCTGGACGATGCCACCTGCTCGAATGGACCGCGCCAGCTCTTCGAGCGCCTCCTCGCCAAAACGGGAACGGGGCTGAAAGGGGCTGGGCTCGATGAGGTCGATATCGACCTGCAGGAGACCGTCAGCTGGTGCCAGAGCCGGAGCTGCCGCCGTCGCCGCTATCGTTCCCGCTGCTGCTGGTGTTTGCGCCGCTACCGGGGCGGCTTGCGCCGCCCCCGGCACCTGCGCCGGCTGCTGTTGCGGATTCTGTTCCGGTTCCCTGATCAGCGCGCTCAGACCCTTGCCCAACGCGTTTCTGGGCATTCGCGATAACCTCCTTGGCGAGTAAGATATAGCTCTCCGCCCCTTTACTATGAATGTCGTAGAACATTACTGGCATGCCGTGGCTGGGAGCCTCTGCGAGGCGGACATTCCTGGGGATCACAGTTTCGAATACTTGGCCGCCGAAGAAGCTCCTTAGGTCCGCAGCAACCTGTTTCGAGAGTGTGGTGCGATCATCGTACATAGTGAGTAGAATGCCCTCGATTGCTAATGCCGGGTTGATCGTGCGGCGAAGGCGCATGAGTGTATCGAGCAGCTCAGAGACTCCCTCAAGTGCCAAATATTCGCACTGAATGGGAACCAGGACCGAATCGCTAGCGGCCAACGCATTCAATGTGAGGAGATCGAGAGCAGGCGGACAGTCAATAAGAATGTAAGCGTACTTTTCCCTGATGGAAGCGACTGCCGCTTTTAGTCGATATTCGCGGCTTTCCATGTTAACCAGCTCAACCGCTGCGCCAACAAGATTCTTATCTGATGGTATTAAGTCTAAGCCATCGACTTGAGCGTCCAGCGTTATGCGTTCGACCGGCTCATCGAGTATGAGAGTCTGGTAAAGTGTCCTTCTCGCAGGATCTTTTGGGAAGCCGAGGGCACTGGTTGTGTTTCCTTGTGGGTCACAGTCAATAATGAGGGTTTTTTGTTCCGACGCGGCGAGTGAGGCACCGAGATTGACTGCGGTAGTCGTTTTTCCGACTCCACCCTTCTGATTTGCGATCGCGATGATACGAGCCAATAGGTCACCCGAGGCCAGAATGTAGCAGAGAGCTTTTGATGGATGCAAGTTGTTTCACGTGGAACATCCAGCGCGGAACTGTATGGCGAAAATGTTCCACGTGAAACAGACCACCCCGATCTACGGAGCAACGCCAACGAGAATGGTCCGGCTATCAGAACCTGGTATAGGAATAGGCTCGCGCCACTGAAAAAGCGCATCCCTCGACATATCAATAGAATCACGCTCTCCCAGCCAGAGGACCAGTTTTCCTCCATGCCCAAGCATGGCCCGGGACCATTTCGCCAAGGTGGGATATGCTCCCAGGGCTCGCGCAGTTACAAAGTCGAAAGGTGCGGCCTTGGATGGGAAGTCCTCAAAACGCACGCGATAAACTTCAGCGCCGCTAATACCGATCTGCCGGACGCATTCCGACAGAAAAGCGGCCTTCTTGGCGTTTGATTCGATAAGTACCAATTGCAGATCTGGATTTAATAGCTTCAGCGGAATGCCGGGAAATCCAGCACCGGTGCCAACGTCGGCGAGCCGACCGTCACGGAGTGGTACGGCCGAAGCGGCAAACATACATTCGCCAAAATGGAACCGCAGAATCTCTTCGGGATCCGTCACAGTCGTTAGGGAGATCCGCTCGTTCCAGCGCAAAAGAAGGGAGATATAGAGCCGAATGGCGGCGAATGTTTGCGGCGTGGCGGACACGCCGTACTCTCGGAGCGTGAATTCTATCAGTTCTGTGGCAGGGATATTCATCAACTACTCGTACAACACTGAAACTAAATTACTTGAACGATACAATTTGATTCTGAAGATGGAAATACACTTCGGGACTAGATGAGCATTGTAAGCTATCACGGGCCGGCCAACAAATGGTGCGATCGAGTAATCTATAATAATCCTACTATATACATAGTAATAAATCCCTACTGCAAAGCACTTCGATTTCCCTTTTTTTGGCTACCGCGTCAAATAACGAACTTCTCACCGCCAGTCGCTGACAATATGTTCGAGAGTATTCGTGCCGATCATTGGGGTCGCGTTGGCGCAGTCATTATTTGGAACCGATGAATAAATCTTTCACTTAGGGAATTTAACGGTTATCGATGCGCGGTTCCGTTGGTTGAAAACGGATTGACAATTACTGGCTTATAACTCCAGACAAAATCGTTCCGGAAATTTCTTGACCAAGTCTTTCCGGGTCCGACGATTCGACGGACATCCAACGGTGGCATCGGTTTGCAAACTAATGTACATTAAATGCCTCCTATTCCCCGGTAGCTCAACGGTAGAGCATTCGGCTGTTAACCGAAGGGTTGCTAGTTCGAATCTAGCCCGGGGAGCCAACCTTCTCCTTAATTTTCAAATGCTTGCGGTGACCTCCGTTTTTTGAAAACTTGGAACACTTGGAACAACTTCGACTGTTTCGGCCTTCGGCAATTCGAAACCGAGTCCGATTCGCTCCGCAACATCCGCACGGAACTTCGTGTCTTTCCCCATCTTGATGTATCTGTCGGTGATGGTCTGTCGAACTGTTTCACCGTCACTCGACTTGGCGTGGCCCGTCCAATACTTCACGAGGGCGGGTGGCACGCAACTAGATTCAAGGTGGGTGACACGGAATCGGCGGAAGCCGTGGAAGCCCTGTTTCTCGATTCCGAGTGTACGACGTTATCTTATTATGTGGGTCGTCAATCGCTCTCAGGCCGTCGAGCCTCTTTCACGAAACAAGATTTGCAAACTCGGGCCCCACGGCACTGTCAACCGCTAGAGCGGGTTTCTGCGTAAGTAGATAGATAAAGTTGTCCCGATTACATTCTCGTGTGGCGGAGATCTGCCAGTGGTGTTATCGCGCTCGTAATAGCACTCTAATTCGAACCGCTTGCGAATCGGGAACGCCGCGCCGAACGAGTAGGTGTTCTTACTCCAGGTACCGGACCGACTGTCGTAGAAGATCTCTCCCTGCGCGTAAGGCGAGAACGAAAAAGATTTGATCAAGAACGTTCTTTCGAGAGTGAGGCGATTGCGGTAGCGCCAGGAAAACTGATCGCCGATGACCCGGAGGTCGAAGCGATTCCGTTCTGAGAGTTCCAACGACCAGGGCAGGTGGAAGCGCGAAGTTAACGCCAACTGGACGCGGTTTTCATCCGGTTTGCCGACGTTGTCGAGATATTGGTATCCGATGCGGACAGTCAGGAAGTTGTCTTTTGCCGAGTCGTTGGTGCGAAGTTTCTTGCGCACAAGGGATCGAAAATTGATGTCGAGATTCGCACCAAGCTGTGCGGAATTCACAGTGCTGCCGTCAGTCGAGCGAGCCGCCAGGAACATCAACCGATATCTGTCCGTTATACCTACGTAAGTGTCGATCTCCGGGAACTCCCCTGTTTGGGTCTGTTGTGCGTGCCCACGGGGACACAGAAGAGCCGTTAGGCACGCGAAAAGCACGAAGCGCATCTGGTTCTCCACGACGAGCTCACCGTTGGGGATCGACCGATTTTGCGAAGTAAGGGCGTTACCGCTCTCCTTAGACCTATTCTTTCTCACTCCTATGCATCATTAGTCGCTGCCGCTTGTTGCGGTCTTTTCGGATACAGGAATGCGATTTGTACCTTCAGCTGCCATGTCGGAGATGGCAGAGCATCCGGGCGCTTCGCATTCCCGTAGGCTTGGATGCTGACGTGCACGGGTTGAAAAACCAAGCGCATGATTCTTCCGATATCACACATGTGGAGCAAAAACGATCTCTCCCCGAAAATTAGTCGAGCCAGCTATTTCTTTGCCGCCATATCGAAGGCGGCACTTTCAAGCATCGCTGGAATGCGCGCGTGAAGGCGGTCAAGTTGGCGTAGCCTAGAGTGGCGGCAATGTCGGTCACGGACATATGGGTGTCCTCTAGCAGTTGTCGTGCAACCTCGGTACGGATTTCACCTACCAGCGCGCGCAGCGTCGTCCCTTGCGACCGCAATCGACGATGCAAAGTGCGCGGATGAATCATGAAGAAATCGGCCGCGTCGTCCCCAGAGCCACGACCGCTTACCAGCATTACCCGCAACAAACGGCGCAATTGCTCGGCAAGGTTCTTATCCTGAACTGTGTCCAGGCGCGCGGCCTGCTGCAACAGCGACCGGTATCGCTTGTGGTCGGCGCCAATCGCCTTGCGATCCAGCAATCTTTCAGGGAATACTAGCGCCGTGAGTGGCGCGTCAAATCGCAGCGACGTGCCGAGAATTCGCTCGTACGGCCGCTTGTCCTTCGGCTCGCTGTGTGCGAAGCACACAACACTCGGCAGCCAGCGGGGACTGCATAGCGATCGCATGATATTGAGTGCGACGGCCATCGCCCCGTCGTAGAACTGGGTACGGCCTGTTACTCGCTGATCGTAAATAACGTACCCATAGGACGCCTCTGCTCCTGCCACGTTGAGGACGGGTGTACCGGCTCGGTTGTTGAGACTCGCATAGGTCACAAAGCTCCGCAAAGCGGCTTCCACTGTAGGCGAACACTGCATGAGCGAACCAACCATACCTAGTGAAGTGATTCCTGCTTTTTGCCCCACCGACAGACCAAAGTGCGGGCAGTGCGTCCGCTGAGCGCAAGTCTCCAGAAGTTGTCCCGCCATAGCAAAGGGAATTCGGTTCTCAGGATTTTTGAATAATGTCGTTTTGAGCCCCAGGCTCCGCAGAATCGCGGTGCAGCTGACCCCGAATTCACGCAACACGATGGGGATGCCGCAGAGAACGCCAATTCTCATCTGCCGCGGCGCAGTGGACCCGGCGTGTGGTCGGCTTAGACGTTCTGACTGATGTTTCCGCGTTGCCATGTCTATTCCAGAACGACAGAGACCACGGCCCCAGACCACCTTGTCCGAAAATGGTAAGCGATCCGGCGAGAAATGTGAGAGTGTGCTGCTAGCTATTGCCGGAGGGAACTTTACCATTGCCTTCCCTTCCAGTGAAACGCTTCATCCAGCTTTGGGGCCTAGCGCGAAATCCTAAACAGGGGAGCGACATGAATAAAATCTCTGCTCTTGCTGCGATTAGCTTCGCTCTGCTTATTTCCTTCGTTTTTCCCGCAACTGCGCAGCAAAAGAAACCCAACATTATCGTTATCTTTGGCGATGACATCGGAATTTGGAATATCAGCGCCTACCATCGCGGCATGATGGGCGGCCGAACGCCCAACATCGACCGCATTGCCAACGAGGGCGCGCTCTTTACCGACTACTATGCGCAGCAATCCTGCACGGCGGGTCGAGCTGCGTTTATCACGGGGCAACATCCCTTTCGGACCGGTCTTTTGAAAGTGGGCCTGCCCGGCGCAAAACAAGGATTGCAGGATAAGGACCCAACCATCGCCGAACTGCTGAAGCCAAACGGTTACGCGACCGCCCAGATCGGAAAAAACCACCTCGGCGACCGTAACGAGTATTTGCCCACGGTGCATGGCTTCGATGAGTTCTACGGCAACCTCTACCACCTGAACTCCGAAGAGGAACCAGAGGAACCGGACTATCCAAAGGATCCGAAATTCGCGGCAATGTTCGGCCCGCGCGGAGTGCTCGATTGCAAAGCCACCACCGTGGACGATCCAACCGAAGACCCGCGCTTCGGGCGTATGGGCAAGCAGGTTTGCAAAGATACCGGCCCCCTGACGCGCAAGCGGATGGAGACCGTCGATGAGGACCTACTAGCTCACGCGGTCGACTTCATTGATCGTTCGAAGAAAGCCAATAAGCCGTTCTTTCTCTGGTACAACACCACACGCATGCACGTGTTCACTCACCTTTCGCCCAAGTGGGAGAACAAGAGCGGCTACGGCCTCTTTGCCGATGGCATGATGGAGTTTGATTGGGAAATCGGCGAATTGCTGAAGAAGCTTGACGACCTCGGGATAGCCGACAACACTGTCGTTGTCATGACCAGTGACAACGGCGCGGAGACTTTCTCTTGGCCGGACGGCGGCAACACTCCCTTCAAAGGCGAGAAAGGCACTACATGGGAAGGCGGCATGCGCGTCCCCTGTGTCGCTCGCTGGCCGGGCGTCATCAAGCCCGGCGTCGTCATCAACGACGTCATGTCCCATGAGGACTGGCTTCCCACTTTCCTCGCTGCGGCGGGCGATCCCGACGAGAAAGACAAGCTATTGAAGGGTATGAAGGCGGGCGACAAGACGTTCAAAACCCACCTTGACGGCTACAACTTCATGCCGTTCTTCAAGGGCGAAGCCGACAAGGGTCCGCGCCGCGAGATCTTCTATTTCGACGACAACGCGAATCTTAACGCGCTGCGCTACAACGACTATAAGATCTCGTTCGCCACGATTCAGGGCAATCTATTCAACGGCAGGCGTGTTACTACCAACGTGCCAATCGTCACGAACCTTCGGCAGGACCCGTTCGAGCGCTACTACGAAGAGTCGGGCGAGTACGAGACCTGGTGGGCCGTTAAGCTCTGGACCATGGTTCCGGCGCAGATGATCGTCGGACAGTTTCTGCAGAGCTTCAAGGAGTTCCCGCCAAGCCAGAAATCGGGTTCCATCAACGTCAGCGACTTCCTCGATGCACTCCAGTCAGGAGCCGCCGGCGCTGGGCATTGAACCCGACGCAAAGAGGATCGCGAAAGATGAGAACCGATAGTTCGAAGATTCTACTGTTTGCTGTTCTTTTGAGTTGTTTCTGTGCCGCGGGAAATCCTACAGGAGCGTCCAAGATTTTCGTCCATTAAGAATCTCCTTGGTAGTTTTGACAATTTCAACGAAGCCGGGCCCGGATCTAAGTGTCAGGTCCGACATACGATGCGAACTCTGGCAGGCCGGATCCGAATGAGATGAAGCACCAGGAATTAAAGTGGAGGACTAAAGCCATGCGGACATGTGGGTTCGTCGAGAGTACAGAAACAGGCTCCAGGTACGGACGCGCGGAGTCGAACTCCGGTGCGCATTTGAATTCGCGATCGAACTACGTTCGATTTCTGGTGGCGGTTCTTTGTGCACTACTCATTTCTCCGGGCGATACCTGGGCGTATGCAAGGTCAGTGCGTCTGGACGCTGCGCCGCAAGGGCAAGCGGATTCCAAGATCCCCAATGACCAATTGGATTCGCTGGTCGCGCCGATCGCGCTCTATCCCGACCCGCTTCTGGCGCAAGTGCTCGCGGCATCAACCTATCCTCTCGAACTCGTTCAACTCCAGAATTGGTTAGCGAAACACCCGGACTTGAAAGGACAAGCCCTCACCGACGCGGTGGAAAAAGAGGACTGGGACCCCAGCGTCCAGGCCATGTCCGCGTTTCCAGACCTGGTGAAACAACTTGTCGAAGGCATCAAGTGGACCACCGACCTGGGAAACGCGTTCCTTGCGCAACAGAGTGACGTCATGGACGCGGTGCAACGCATGCGCAAGAAGGCCATGGATGCAGGAAACCTAAAATCCACTGAGCAACAGACTGTGGAGACGAAGGTGGTAGAGACGAAGACCGTAGTAGTCGTTCAGCAGGCCAACCCCCAGATCGTCTATGTGCCGTCCTATAACCCGGTGGTCGTTTACGGACCTCCCGTCTACCCCTATCCTCCAATTTATTACCCGCCGCCCAGTTATTACGCCGCGGGCGTTGCGATTGCCTTTGGAGTCGGACTTGCCATCGGTTCCTATTACCGCGGCGGTTGGGGCTATAACTGTGGCTGGGGACACAGTAACGTCAACATTAACATCAATAACAATTACGTACGCCACTACAACAACACGAATATCAATAGGGGAAACATCAACACAGGCAATATCAACCGGCCTAGCACCTTGCCCGCCGGCGGCGGCAACAACTGGCAACACAATCCGCAACATCGTGGTGGAACTCCGTACTCAAATCGGGCAACCGCGACCCAATACGGCGGAACAGCTCGTGGGGATTCCATGGACACGCGGCAGGCGAATGCGCGACAGGGCCAAGCGCGGCAACAACCCGCCTCAATGAACCGCGGAGGCGGCGGCGGAAACGCTTCCACACGCCCTGGAGGCGGAGGCGCAAACGCGTCCACGCGTCCGGCAGTCGGAGGCGCGAGCAACATGGGCGCGAACCGCGGCGGCAGTGGCGGCGGTGACCGAGTTGGTAACCGGCAAGTTCCCAATACTCCGAGCGCTACAAATAAGAACGCATTTAGCGGCGCGTCCAGCGGGATGAGCGGCAACGCAGCTCGTACGAGCAATCAGCGAGGGGCTTCCAGCATGGGAGCTTCCCGTGGCGGTGCGGCCAAAAGCGGCGGGCGGAACAAGTGAGTACACCCATGAACAAGGAGAAAGCAATGAGCGCAATATCAAAGAACACCGTTACACGCGCCACTCTTCTGGCCGCGCTCGTAGTCGCCCTTTGCTCCTCGGTGGCCGTGCACGCGCAGCCGGTTTCCGAACCCAGTGCGGCCGCGTCTCCACAAACCACCCAGGCAGGATTTGCGACGCCCCAAGAAGCGGCTGCTGCGCTAATCAAAGCAGCGGGAGACTATGACCTGCAAGCGCTGACAGCGATGTTCGGGCAGGATGGTGAAGACTTGGTGCGCACGGCCGACCCCGTCCAGGACAAAAACAACGCAGCTGCATTTGCAGAGCGCGCGCAAAAAAAGAATTCCGTGGTGATAGATCCGAAGAATCCGAACCACGCCACGATCCTGGTGGGCGACGAGGAGTGGTCGTTGCCGGTTCCGCTGGTCAAAAAAGGCGCGAAATGGTATTTCGATTCAAAGACCGGTCACGACGAGGTCCTATACCGGCGCATCGGAGCCAACGAACTGGACGCAATTCAAATTTGCCGCGGCTTCGTGGAAGCACAAGAGGAATACGCCTCGGAGGTTCACGATGATTCCGGCATCAATCAGTATGCTCAGCGAACGATCAGTACAGACGGAAAACAAGATGGGTTGGCGTGGAAAAATCCGGATGGAAGCTGGGAAGGTCCGGTCAGCGAGACGGTTGCGAAAGCAATCCAGCAGGGATACACGACCAGCGGCGAACCCTTCCATGGCTACTATTTCAAAGTTCTGAAGGGTCAGGGGCCTGCTGCTCCGAACGGAGAACTTGACTACGTGATCAACGGCGTGATGATTGGCGGATTTGCGCTGGTGGCTTGGCCCGCCGAGTACAAGGTCACGGGTGTCCAGACTTTTATTGTCAGCTACAGCGGAATCGTCTACCAGAAGGACCTTGGGCCCGATACTGCAAAAATCGCGGCGGCGATGGAGCGCTACAACCCGGACAAGACCTGGCATCGCACGGACGACAACTGGTGATTAACGCCGATGGACATTGCAAGCACTCCAACCACCGTCCAGGTTCACATGGTGATCACCGACGAGGCAGTTCGCGACGGCACCGAAGTTCCAGTCCTTCGCCCAGAAAATGTGCAAGTAAAACAAGGAAAGAACCTGCTCAATATCAACGCTGTAATTCCTGCTCGGGGAGATAATGCCGCGCTTCAGTTCTTCATCTTGATCGACGACACCTGTGACTCAAGCATCGGCAACAGTCTCAACGACCTCCGCGACTTCATCAATGCGCAGCCCGCAACGACGGCTATCGGTGTCGGCTATATGTCCAACGCCACGATCCAAATCGCGCAGAACTTTACTGCCGATCAGGCGCTGGCGGCCAAAGCGCTCCGTTTGCCTCGCGGTAATTTATCCGCTATGGACAGTCCGTACCTATCGCTCATCAGCCTAATCAAGGGTTGGCCTGAACAGAAAGTGCGTCGCGAAGTGCTGATGGTGAGTGATGGTATTGACCGCCTGCGAGGCGAGAGAGCTTCCAACTACCCGACCGATTTCGGGCGCAGCTCCCGCAACGCCATGCCCACATCGTCAATGAGCATGGCCACTATGAGCCCGGACGTCGACACCGCCAGCACAGCAGGCCAGCGCTATGGCGTGTGATTGTTCACGGAATTTACGCCACTGGCGTCGGTCGCGCGGGCAGAAACGCTTGGGAAGCACAACTCGGTCAGGGTGGAGTGGCCAAGATTACCGATGAAACTGGCGGAGAATATTTCTCACTCGGCACTCAGAACCTCGTCAGCTTCAAGCCATACCTCGACCGGCTGCAGAAAGTCCTCGACAATCAGTATCACCTGGTATTCCAGGCTGTCCCGAAGAATAAGGCGGGGCTGCAACGCGTCAACATTTCGACTCAAATAGCGGATGTCGAAATTGCGGCGGCCGATAGCGTCTGGGTCCCCGCAGCAAATGAAGCCACTCCCGCGAAGAAGGACTAGTCGCTAGGGCTCTTAGGCTGGAAAAGAAGGGTCCGGACATCTCGGTAAGATCAAGAGAGGAGTAAGGAGAAAATTGAGCGCAAGAAAAATACTCTGCTGTGTGGTTCTGTGGGTTGGGTGTGTCGTTAGCTTCACAGTTCGGGCCCAGGACTCGGCAAAGCAGCAAGCGCCAGACTCGAGGGAGGTATCCGGGTTCTTGGGTGACTATTCCGCGCTCGTTCCCGATGCAAAGAATGGCGACTTGCTCCTCTATGAGAAGGACATGTACGTCCTGAGGAAGTACAATAAGTTTATTTTTGACCCGGTTACGATCTATCTGCTTCCAGAGGCTCAAGCTCGTGGTATCGACCCCGACGACCTGGAACGACTGGCTATCTATTTCCGAAAAGCTGTTACCGATGAACTCGAGAAGTCCGGACGCTACCAAATCGTAACCGATCCGGGACCAGACGTACTTGAGTTAAACGTAGCAATCACGAATGCGGAACCCACCGGAGGCAAGAAGAATGCAGTCGTGAAGGGAGCCGCGACCGTTGCCACCGTTGGAGTGGCACCCGGAACGAGCCTCTTGGTTCCCAGGCTCAGCGTTGGCAAGGTCGGTATCGAGGGAGAAATGCTCGATTCAGTGTCCGGAGACCGGTTGGTAGCGTTCGTGACCAGTAAAGGAGGCCGGAGGTGGTTCAGCGGCTTCAACGCTTTTAAGAAATGGGGAGATATTGAGGCCGCATTTCGCTCCTGGGCGAAGAACTTTCGCGAGCGCTTAGACGAGGCGCACGGAGCGTAGCGCTTCGCGATAGCACTGGCCGAGGCCAAAGGCTGCAACAAAGTGTTCGTTGTCTGGCCACCCTTGTTGCCAACCTAGGGATCTGCTGAGTTTGGCATTACGATTTCGAGATGACGAGGCCCAGCGCCTGATCTACAGACCGGGAGGAACCGCGGTATCATTGCGTCCAGCGATGAAACTTGTTGAAAAGCTCGGTCTGATCCGCGAACTTCGCGGTCGTGTCGCTTTGGTTTCCGCGCTCCTTCTCGTCTTCTCCGCGATCACGTGCCACACCTCCGGAGACTCGCCAAAAGCTAGCCCGCCGGCGCCGCAACGGGTTGCGCTCGATTCGGAGACTGCGAAAGCCGCGGGCGCCGCGGTGCGTCCCCTGATCGCTTCCGGCAAATTAGAAAGCCTCCGGTGGCCGGACTTCCGTGACGTCAGTGGCGACGCCGCGAAATTCTACGAAAGCCGCGGCTACGCACCCGCCTGGGTTGACGGAGCGGGGCCTACCGCGCAAGCGAAGGTTGTCGTTTCCGTCCTTCAAGAAGCGGCCCAGAAGGGACTGAACCCCGAAGACTACGATGCCTCGCGGTGGCAAGCCCGCGAGATGGCTCCCGCCAGCACGCCAACACCGGACGAGATCGCGCGATTTGATCTCGCGCTATCGGTCTGCCTGCTTCGATACGTCTCGGCGCTGGACGTAGGACGCATCAACCCTCAGCACGTTAAATTTGACCTCGACTTGAATCACAGGAAAACAGATTTGCCGGAATTTCTCGCGCAACTCTCTCAGTCTGCCAAAATCGTGCCGCTGCTAGACGAGGTGGAACCGCAGGAAGATGGCTACTCGCGAACCTCTCAGGCTCTGCGGACGTATCTCGCTCTCGCGCAGCAGGATTCCGCCGAGAAGCTCCCCGTTCCAGAAAAACCAGTGGCAGCGGGCGGCACTTATGAGGGAATGGCACTACTGGTGGCCAAACTAAAACTCGTGGGCGATCTTCCTCAGGGGGCGACGCTACCCGAGGGATCAGTGAAATACGAAGGTGATGTCGTTGAGGCTGTGAAACGTTTTCAGCTTCGCCATGCACTGGCGGCGAGCGGAAGTCTGGGACCGGAAACCGTCCGGCAGCTCAATGTACCGATCGCAGATCGCATTCGCCAGCTTCAGTTTTCACTCGAACGCTGGCGCTGGCTTCCTCACGATCTCGCTACGCCACTGATCGCCGTAAACGTGCCGGCCTTTCGACTTTACGGCTTCGACGAGCCACACCACATCGCTCTGAAAATGAATGTAGTGGTCGGCAAAGCCATGCGCTCGGAGACCCCCGCGTTTATCGGGAACATGACCTACTTGGTTTTTCGGCCCGATTGGGGTGTTCCTCCGACTATCATGCGTAAAGAAATTCTGCCGCCGTTACAAAAGGATTCCGCTTACCTCTCGAAAAACGGGTACGACCTCTTCGATGCCAGCGGTAAGGTCTTAAACGCCGGGCAGGTGACTCCAGAGGAGATTCAACTTCTGCGCGCGGGAAAGTTATCAGTTCGGCAGCGTCCCGGCCCCAAGAACGCCTTGGGCAGCGTGAAATTTATGTTTCCTAACGACTACTTGGTCTACCTGCACGACACGCCCAAAACCGAATTGTTCTCCCGGTCGCGCCGCGACTTCAGCTATGGTTGCATCCGCGTTCAGGACCCGCCTGCGTTGGCCGCGTGGGTGCTGCAGTCCAAGCCGGAGTGGACTCCGGGACGCATCCAGGCCGCCATGAACGGAGAGAAGAGCGTGCAAGTGAACTTGAGCTCGCCAATTCCCGTGCTGATCCTGTACGCCACCGCAAGAGTGGATGAAGACGGTCGTGTGGATTTCTACGACGACATCTATGGGCACGATGCCAGGCTGGCAAAAGCGCTGGCCAGGGGATATCCCTATTGAGCCTGATCGTGTGCTTGGTTTTGAACCGCTGCCGAATAAGGTCAGCGGATGCGCCCTTGGCCGCAACACCGGCTAGCACCGCTTCGCGATGGTGTGGGGAACCGGTTGGGAGAGCAATCCGAATCGTGATGATAATAGCTACGTTCGATGGCATCAGCGAATCCCCGCGATGCCCCGGCCTCAGATGGTACGTCGACACCAGCCTGGAAAAGGTCCGGCTTTGTTGACCTGACTTTTGACAGAGTCGAAACAGGACACTAATGACGGACTTCGCGTCACTTATCGGCCAAACCATCTCGCACTACCGAATCACCGACAAGCTTGGAAGCGGTGGCATGGGTGTCGTCTACAAGGCTGACGACACGCGTCTCCACCGGCCCGTGGCCCTCAAATTTCTCCCTGAGGAGATGAGCCATGACCGCGCGGCGCTGGAACGATTTCGGCGCGAGGCGCAGGCTGCGTCCGCACTAAACCATCCCAACATCTGCACGATTTATGACATCGGCGAGCAGAACGGCCAGGCCTTCATCGCCATGGAGTGCCTGGATGGAACGACGCTGAAGGACCGTATCGGCGGTAAGCCGCTGCCTCTCGAAAAATTGTTGGGCCTGGGGATACAGATTGCGGATGGTCTCGATGCCGCTCACACCAAGGGCATCGTGCATCGGGATATCAAGCCCGCCAATATTTTTGTCACCGAGCGACACCACGCCAAGATCCTCGATTTTGGCTTGGCGAAACTGGCTTCGAAGCGGGAAGCCGATGCCACTGCTTCCATTGATGCGACCGAAGGCCCAAGCCAGGACCAACTCACGATGCCAGGGACGCCGATTGGAACGGTGGCTTACATGTCGCCCGAACAGGTGCGCGGCGAGGAACTCGATGCGCGCACGGACCTTTTTTCATGTGGCGTAGTGTTGTATGAGATGGCGACTGGCACCCGCCCCTTTTGCGGGGAGACATCGGCGGTGGTTACCGAGGCCATTCTGAATCGCACGCCGACCCCGCTCCGACGATTGATTCCGCACGCTTCATCTGCATTGCAACAGATTATTACGAAGGCGCTGGAGAAAGACCCCAAGCTCCGTTACCAGAAGGCCGCGGACATCCTCACGGATTTGCAAGGTTTGAAGAGGGCCACGGAATCAGGTCGCACGCCCAAAGTAAGTCTGGCGAAGCAGCTGTCAGCCCTGCACTCTCGGCGAGTCGCCATCGCCAGCGCCATAGTGGTCTCGGCGCTTGCCGTTGGCATTTGGCTTTTTCACCCGCGCCACGCGCATGCTTTGCGACCCACCGATACAATCGTGCTGGCCGACTTCTCAAATTCGACTGGCGATGCGGTGTTCGACGACACGTTGAAGCAGGCCTTGGCCGTGGATCTCGGTCAATCGCCCTTTTTGAACATCCTTTCACAAGAAAAGGTTCGCCAGATGTTGCGGCAGATGACACGCTCGCCAGGCGAGCGATTGACGCAAGACTTGGCGCGCGAAGTGTGCCAGCGCGCGGGAAGCAAGGCGTATTTGGCAGGCTCGATTGCGGTGCTAGGTACGCAGTACGTAATTGGCCTGGAGGCCCAGAACTGCGCGAGCGGAGACGTGCTGGCACGCGAGCAGGTGACCGCTGCGGGCAAGGAGCAGGTCCTGCAGGCGCTAGGACAGGCCGCAACGAAGCTTCGCAACGGGGTAGGCGAATCGCTCAGCTCGGTGCGGAAGTTCGACGTTCCGCTCGAGCAGGCCACCACCAATTCGCTGGAAGCCCTCAAGGCCTACACATTGGGTCGAAAAACCCAGTATGAAAAGGGAGACGTCGAAGCCATTCCAATTTTTAAGCGTGCCATCGAACTCGACCCCAACTTTGCGCTGGCGCATAGCTGGCTGGGAGCTATTTACTCCAATCTGAACCAGCCCAGCCTGGGCGCTGATTATCTGAAGAAAGCCTTCGACCTGCGCAACCGTGTCACCGAACGCGAAAAGTTCAGCATCACCGCAAATTACTATCTACTAGTCACGGGCGAGCTGGAAAAAGCGAATCAGACGTTTGAACTGTGGATACAAGTTTATCCACGGGATGATGCGCCCTACCCCAATCTGGGCGCTACCCGCATGGTTCTGGGGCAATATGAGAAGGCCGCCGAAGAAACCCGTGAAGGGCTTCGCCTGGAACCGACCGACGTTATCGAATATGCCAATCTGGGCCAGATTTACTTGGCTCTGAACCGTTTCGATGAAGCCAGGCAGACAACCGAAGAGGCGCTGGCGCGTAAGCTTAAGCATGCTGCGCTGCACCTGAACCTGTATGCCCTGGCTTTCTTCCAGGGCAATGTCGCAGCCATGAAGCAACAGGCGGATTCGGCTAACGGAAAAGCGGGCGCGGAAGACCAGATGCTTTCGCTCGAATCCGATACTGAAGCTTGGTCTGGGAGACTCGGGAAAGCTCGCGAGCGATCCCGGCAAGCTGTGGAGAGCGCGCGCCGCAACGATGAGAAAGAGCCCGCCGCCTTATGGGAAGCGAACGCGGCGCTACGCGAAGCGCTGTTCGGCAACGCCGATGCGGCCCGTCAGAATGCCGCCGCGGCAGTAGCGCTGGCGCCGGAGAGCCACGATGCGAGGGCGCAGGCGGCGCTGGCCTATGCATTGGCAGGCGATGCGGCGCACGCCCAGTCACTTACGGATGATCTCGCCAAGCGCTTCCCGCAAGATACCGTCGTGCAATCGGTCTGGCTGCCTACCATCCACGCGCAGGTAGAGACGAGCCGAAAGAATGCTGCGCGGAGCATCGAGCTTCTTCAGACGGCAGCACCCTATGAGACGGGCATGTTGAGTGTGAGCGCTGCTAACTCCTGTTTGTATCCCGTCTACGTCCGTGCCGAGGCTCACCTCAGCGCGCAACAGGGTCCGGACGCAGCCGCCGAATTCCAGAAAATCCTGGATCATCGCGGACTGTTGTGGAATTGTGCAACGGGCGCGCTGGCCCATCTTGGCCTCGCCCGCGCGTACGCCATGCAGGGCGACGCCGCGAAGGCCGAGGTGGCATACCAGGATTTCCTTACGCTTTGGAAAGACGCCGATCCAAACATTCCCGTCCTTATCGCCGCGAAAGCCGAATACGCGAAGCTGAAATAGCTTGGAACAACTTCGGAGCATTTGAGGGAGAAGATTGGCTTCCCAATAACCCTAAGCGACGGTTGAACAACGACTTATGGATTTGAAATCGAACCTGTTAACCGAAGGGTTGCTAGTTCGAATCTAGCCCGGGGAGCCAACTTCTCGTTCTTCTTCAATCAGTTACAGACGGTGATTTTCACCTCCTCCGTTTTGGGAGGCTGACTGTCACGAAAATGTAACGCTGCTCGCTTTCCGTACAGCCGCTTGTTCGCTTTATCTACCGCGTTTCGGACCTGGTCGGCCATTCCCAACTGGTAGTGACGCTTGGTTTCCGGGCTGGTGTGGCGCATCGCGCGCTGCACAACAGCATCCGGTGCAACTTCACTGAGACGAGTGCAAAAGACGTGACGTAAGTTGTAAATCGGAAACGCCGGCACGCCCGCTCGTTTCAATGTTGTTTTCCAAACGGTTTTTACCGTCGAGATGGGCCGGTTGGCTAGAACCGGGCTCGGGAAAACGTACTCGCTCTTTGAAGCTCCTTCCTTTTTCCACGCCTGCAAAACATCGCAAGCATACTCGGACAAGGGAATCGGCTCCGCTGAACCGGGAGTATTCACGTTGTTGGTCAAGCGAATCAGCTTTCCTTCAAAATCCACCTGAGACCAGCGCAATGAAAAGCCCTCGCTGTATGTTCTTCCTCCGGTCTGAGCGAGAAGAATGATCGCGACGCGAAGATAGACGGGCGCTGCGTCAAGAATTCGCCGTTCCTCTTCGAGTGAAAGCATCCTTCGTGCCGGCCTTTCGCGGAGCTCATTGAAGTGTTTGACCTCCGAGGCGGGGTTTTCTGCGATGTACCTGCGCTTCGTGGCAAAGTCCAGCATGCACTTCAAACATTCAAGCTCGCGATTGACCGTCGCTCCTTTGACCGTCTGTTTGGGGTTGTGTTTCGATGGCTGTTGCCGGCGTTCGTCGCGGTATGCTTCGACCATCGCAACCGTTATGCAATCGAGTTTACGATCACCGAAAAACAGCTTGAGATTGTTGAGATACGAACGGTGACCCTTGACGGTGTTTTCCGCAAGCCCGGCAAAGTGTGAACGTTCGAACTCTTCGCACAACAGTCCGAACCTGATCCGTTCACCGGGCCAGCCGACCTTGAACAGCCCCATTGCGATCTCGCCTTCCCTTCGCTTCCAGATCCTCTTGGCGAGTTCTTTGCTGGTCGTCTTGGTCGATTCAAAGTACCGCTCTTCGTTCATTGTGTATGTCATCCACCAGAAGCGTGAAGCCTGTCTCTGATAGAGTCCCATCAGCGCTGCTCTGACTTACCGGAGCGGGGCGCCGACGGAATTATACTGCGATCAGAGTGAAACGGACGTGCGGGTCTCACGTGCCGAGTCTTGAATTCATCGAGACTCGCAAGGCGATACTGGAGTCGGCCGCAGAATTTACGGGACTCGATTTGGTGATGTTCGGAATAGCGATAGAGAGTGCTGCGGGCGACGCCCAGATATTCGGCCGCCGCCGTATGCTCAAGCCAGGAGTCAACGATTTCAAGTGACTGGTTTCGAAGGCCCATGGGGAGAACCAATGGCTCTCGAGACGAGAGCGTTGCTATGAGTTTCTGGAGCGCTTCGATGACCGGTCCCTCGGTATTCGGAATGACAACGACGTAAGCACAAGCTGGTGGGTCACTTGGGAGCCGCTTCGCTCGATCGTTGGCGCTGGGCGGATTGGTAGCTGTTTCCATCGTTTCCTCATGCTCGGGTTCGGTCGCCATCAGGCGCCTCGGAACGCGGGGGGCGGGACGGGGAATCTGGACCGTGGACTTCGGCAGTCTCCTCAGAAACGGATCGGTGCCGGTGCAACTCCGCCTGTGCCTTCGTGACCGTGAGGCAAGCGTAGTAGTCCGGATCAGCCTTGTCGTCTGCGCGGTAGTCAGCGATGCGGCGAATAATTTCTTCGGATGAGTCCCCTCGAGCCAGAGCGCGCTTGGCGTAAGCCCAATCCGCTTCGGATTGGCTTCGGCGTCCTGAGGGCATTCTTTGAGTTGGTTCACGGCTGCCCTCCCGATGGCGCGGTGCGTCCGGGGAGTCTTCGTGCACGGCAAAATCGCTAAGGTGGTAAATCTGGTCCGCCTCCTGAATCGCGCGCACCAGGAATTGCTCGTTGTATTTCCGCCCGATTTCCATGCGACTTGCCCAACGGGTCCGCACATCTCACCGCGGCTGATCCCGATCAACCCGAACGGTGGTCCTAACAATCGTGCAGCTGATAGCCCTTTCGGGTCCCAGTGGGAATACTTGAGCCGGCCGTTCGTTGACGGGGCCGACGGATGGAACCGCACGACCAAGGATGTGAAAGCATACCTGCGGCATCTACAACGAGTTCTCGAGATCCTATGAACTACAGCGTAGCCCTGACGTCCGCGACGCACGAGATCCTGAAGAAGCATCTTCTCCGTAGCGATGGACAGGAGGATGTTTGTTATGCACTTTGGAGTCCTGGGCAGGGCGCGAACCGTCTGACGGCTCTTGTTTCCGAGCCTATTCTGCCGCTCAAAAACGAGCGCCACGTCCACGGGAATGCGAGCACGACGAGCGAATACCTTTCGCGGGCCACGACTCTTGCGATGGCGAACGGGGCGGGCGTGGCCTTCCTGCATAGTCATCCTTGGCCTGGCTGGCAAGACATGAGTCGCGACGACCGCGAAACCGAGCTCCGTCAGGCAGCCGCGGTCAAAGCCGCAACTGGTTTGCCGCTCATGGGAATGACGCTGGGCACTGACGGTGCCTGGAGCGGGCGCTTATGGGTGAAGACGGCTCCGAAAATGTACGAGCGCCGTTGGTGTGAAAGTGTTCGCGTTGTTGGCGAGCACGGGTTGGAAACTACCTTCCATGACGAATTGCTTCCACCACCGGCGTTCCGCGAAGAGCTCCGGCGAACGATCTCTGCTTGGGGTGAGGCGGCGCAGCAAAAACTCGCACGGTTAAAGTACGGAATCGTGGGCGTGGGAAGCGTCGGATCGGTGGTAGCCGAGTGTCTAGCGCGCATGGGCGTCGAACGCATCAAGCTCATCGACTACGACCGGGTAGAAATTCACAACCTCGATCGGTTGCTTCATGCGGGCGTCAAAGACGCCTCGGCGAAACGGCTCAAGGTCGATATGATCGCGCGCGCCCTTAAGAACAGTGCCACCGCCGCAAAGCCTGTCTTCGAAAAATATCCGCTCGCCGTTACCGAAGAAGACGGTTTCCGTCAAGCTCTCGACTGCGACATCCTCTTCAGCTGTGTCGATCGTCCTTGGCCACGCTACGTGCTCAACTACATTGCATATGCCTATCTGATCCCGGTCGTCGACGGTGGCATCTTTATCCGCAAGAAGGGCGACCGTTTGCGGAATGCCAGTTGGAGGAGCCACGTCGTGTATCCGGGTAAGCGTTGCCTGGCGTGTCTCGAACAGTACGATCCGGACTTGGTCAATGTCGAAAGACAGGGCCAGCTCGACGATCCGACGTATATCGAAAATTTGCCGGTCGATCACACCCTGCGAAGGAATGAGAACGTCTTCCCGTTCAGCACGCATCTGGCTTCATCGCTCGTCCTGCACGCTTTGCACGTGGCTCTCAACCCAGTCGGTATCGCCGATGTCGGGATGCAGACATATCACTTTGTGGATGGCACCCTCGATTCGGATCGGGGAGCGATCTGCCACGAGAAATGCTTTTTCCCTCCCATCGTTGGCAAGGGAGATCGAGTGGGCCTCCCAATTACGGGTGTAGATGTAGGCGCGGCGAAGGTGCGCGCTCTTAGCAAACGGAGAAGAAAAAAGAGCACGGCATCGTGACGAGCTCAGTCAAAGGAGGAAACCGGCCATGTCGATTCGAATCACGTGCATTAAGAAAAGCGGCGGCTATCATGCGGACCCACATCATGCGATCTCAGAGTTGGGCTGGATCAACGAGCAAACACGCGAAACAGGAACGAGTACGCGGCTAGTAGTCTATGACTGGATCAAGAATCAGAATGGTGTGGCGTACGTGCGCGATTCAAGGGGGAACCAGGCTCGGGTAGGTGTGCGGGAACACGCAAACGGCGTCAAATTCGTCCAAACATATGCAGATCGCGTTTGGACCGATAATTTGTTGGCGCAGCCTGAGTGCCGGTAGTTCTCTTGATCCTATGTTTTGCGATGTGGTTTGAGGGCCATGTCGCCGTTCGCTGACATTCCGAAATGTCGCCTTTCGCCGACTTTGCCTCTTGTCGCTACTCGCTGCTCGGCTTACGATCCGTTACAAAGCAGAATGATTATGCGAGATGAGGTCAAGGAAGGCTATTGTTTATAGCACACTACACTACAAGTGCTCACTATACAATCTAAGTGTAATGTGCTATTCTTGTTTAGCGATGGGGAACCTGACTGAGAACCGGGTTGTTGACTACCTGGCCGAAGTCATCGGCGAGGCGCCGTGGCTCGAGGCCATGTCGGATCAGCTCGTTTCGAAGATCCCGCTCTACCTACGTCAGCGCTACGAATTCTTCCGTGCCGACCTCTTCGGTCGCCGATGCATCCTGGCGAAGGAAAGTTCGCCGACTGCGGACCTGTCTCCAACCGAATATGGGCACGAGGTGATGCAGTTAAAGCAGACCCTGAATGAGGACATCGTTTTGGTCCTGACGAAGCTACCATCCTACGTGCGCAACCGGCTCGTTAAGCAACAAATTCCGTTCATTGTTCCGGGAACACAGATGTTTTTGCCGATGCTGATGATCGACCTTCGAGAACAATTCCCGAAGGCGAATGATCGAATGCGCTCGACCCTATCGGCAGTTTCACAAGTTGTGGTCATCTATCAAATTTTGCGGGGGTCGCTGGACGAGACCCCTCTCGGGCAAATTGCAAATCGTCTCGGGTACTCGGCGATGGCCATGAGCAAGGCACAAGATGAGTTGCAGACAGCCGGACTCTGCGAAGCGATTCGAACGTGGCGGACGGTCAGCCTCCATTTCAAGGAGCGCGGCAGAAATCTCTGGCGGCTAGCCGAACCGTTACTGACAACACCTGTGCGGCGCAAGATATGGATACGGTGGGGACAACCGCGCGCGCGCGCGGTTGTGGCAGGGACAACGGCCTTAAGCAGAGTTTCCATGCTGGCTGACGATTACGTTCCCACCTACGCGATGCGCGACCGGGACTTGACGGCGGGCATGGATAAAGGAGAAATCTTCGGATGCGGAGGTGCGGAAGAGGCCGAAGCACGTATGGAAGCCTGGAAATACGATCCCTGGGTCCTCGCCGATGGTGAGATCGCCGATCGATGCTCGCTTTACCTAAGCCTTCGCCAGTCCGGTGATGAACGAATTCAAAAAGAAATCCGACCTCTGATAGACGGGATACCCGAATGATCAGAGGACTAGATCGCTTCCGAGCACACTTCGCAGAGCACCGGAATGCCTTCGTACTGATTGGAGGCGTCGCGTGCCATGAATGGCTGTCAACACGCGGACTCCAATTTCGAGCCACCAAAGATATGGATGTCGTCCTCGTGATCGAAGCGGTGGATCGAGCATTTGTAAAGCGGTTCTGGGAATTCGTGGAAGCAGGAAAGTATCAGGTCCGCGAAAAGGCGAGCGGAGACCGAGAGCTCTACCGATTCACGAAGCCTGAGGACGCAAGCTATCCCGTGATGCTCGAAATATTCAGCAGAAAGCCACAAGGCACTCGGCTCGATGAAGGACAGCAGGTCGTACCCGTGAAGTTTGATGAGGGCTCGACGAGTCTTTCGGCGATTCTGCTCGATGATGGCTATTATCAACTGATTCTGGCACAGCATAACGAGGAGCAGAATCTACCGTTCGCAAATCCCGCAGCACTGATTCCGTTGAAAGCCAAAGCCTGGCTCGATCTATCCGCGCGCGCCTTGAAGGGCGAAAAAGTAGATAAGGACGATATCGCCAAGCATCGGGGAGACGTCTTTCGGATCGCAGGCACACTTCCTGGCGAACCAGGTCCGATCTTGCCCGCACCAATTCAGGAAGACCTGAAGTCGTTCCTAGCAGCGTTTCCGGTCGAGAACGAAGAATGGACTGCAATTCTAAATTCCCTCAAGACGACATTCGGCAACACAAAAATAAAGCCGGCCGACTTGATCGTAGCCATACGAACCTACTTCAGGCTGCAATAATCCTGAGCGAAACGATGCCTTTTGATCCGAAGGATGTAAGGAACGTCGCCATCGCTTTAGCGCTGGGCGGAATCGCGGGCGCGGCGGTCATTCTGAGTCATCACGACGAAAAACGGAAAAGCCAAGCAGAGAAGGATGACCCTGACAGGGCTGAATGGATTTGTGGCTTGGTGTGGGATCTGCTTGATGGCTGGGAGCCCCCAGATTTCGAACGAGAAGACGAATACACGGATGACTTAGCTCAATTCCTCCGCGAAGAGCTGCGCTCGGAACACTTTGGCGCAAGGCTCGTCACCTACGACGAAGAGTTCCGTAAAGCGCCGAAGCAAGAATTGATATTTCCTATCAGGGCGACACAGTTCGACCTGCGAATACCTTCGCCGAAGCCGCGATCCTCGGATATTTTCTTTCTCTTGGACCCGACTCAAATGCACGATGTCGTGGACTATTGGAACTTGAGGGCCGCCGGGTTTTGAATATTCTGTCTTCCTGTCGATTGCTACAAGGATTATGGGGAGCGTGCGAAGGCTTTTGCCCGTTGGTCGATGGACCCGTCCGTGCCAAAGCCGTTCGGAGGTCCGACAATCGTTAAGGCTCGCAGTGTCCCTGATGATGTTTCCATACAATTCGGGCAATGGTTCGGCAGTTTGGACTCCGAGCTAGCACCGTCTGTGATGGGATGGGTACCGCGCTTTGGCGTCAGAAACGACAGAGTCGAGCCGGACGTACAGATTCGCTCTGCAACCGCAAAAGACATAAGTCAAAACGTCATGATGAGTGAAACATCCGGAGAACTTCAATTCCCGCCGCCATGCGAACTATCCGAGGGTGATCAATCCCAACACTGGGGAATCGACCTGACTGCTTTTGGGGCCAGTGAAGACACGACCTTCAGGTTGCCTTGGTTGAAACCAAGCTGTGACAAAGTCGCCAAATACAGCTTCGGACACTCATTTGGCCCAGCAGCTGCGCGTGAAAGCAAGCACGGCATCGTCGCGATGGCGCGCGGCGATCACGATCACAGCATAGTACATGAACCAAAGGTGACGAATGTCTGGACAGCCTATCTGAAGGATTGTGGGTTCACCTATCTAAAGACGAGCTCAGCCGGCCTTGCGTTGGACAGAATTATCGAGCAGTTGGGTGGAATCCACCGTTGCCAGATCTTTCAAAACTCCGGTGTACGCGAGTTGGTGCACGATTTATCTAATGGCTCACCTAGGCCTACACAGTTCATACAGCAAGCAATTTACAAGGCAATCCCAACTAAAGAAGATCGATCAAAGAAGGCACGTGAAATCTTAGACGGCCTCATAGCGCAGCAGCTCTTACGTCAGGGATTCGAGTTGCAGTGTGAGAAATGTCAGCGCCATGACTGGTACCACTTGAGCGAAATCGCGGAGCAGTTCAAATGCAAAAAGTGTTTCCAGCAGCAGTTGGTTCCGTTACTGACTGGCCGGACGTGGTCCTACGTGTCGAATGGTCTATTCCGACTTGAAGGAAAAATGGCCGGGTGTGTGACGACAATTTTGGCCCTTATCTTCTTTCGATTTTGCCTCGGCTTCGACACCAAGATAGTGTCGTCATTTGAGTATCAAGGCCCTCAGGGAGCTGGTGAACGCGACTTCGCAATTCTGACCTCGGAGACATTTCAGGAAGACGTGGATGTGATCATAGGCGAGTGCAAAACCGCATACGATTTGAAGGACAAGGAAAAGAAGGACATCAAAGACCTGGGGCTGGCGACCGGAGCCTACATTGCGTTCGCGATCGATGCCGTAGATTTTTCAGACGACGACAAAGCTTACTTTAGGGAATTAGTAGAGGTCGGAATAAAGCCGATCCTTTTGGTACGGAAGCATCTGGAAATGCCGTACATCGAAACCGGTGAATTTCGCCACAGGGCGGTCGCACTACATAGCGACGCTGATGCACTGCATCGCCTTACTGTGATCGACACTCTTGGAAGCGACTTTGCAAATAAGCACTACATCTGGATTTGATTCCCAGACTAACTGTTATTCCTTCGCTGGTTGTTGATACACGCAGCGAAGCTTCCAAAGCCTGTCAGTGAACCTCGCAAGAGCTTGGACGTTCTTCTGGACACGCTCACCCGACAAAGATCCCTCCTCGACGGGCTGTTTGCGAAGGTGCCAGAGGTATCGGGTCTCTCAACGCAAATAACGGCCGGGTTGACCCATCCGAGCGGTCCGCAAGCTCAACGGTTTTTCGTCCCGCATCGAGCCCGAGGAATATTCGCAGAAGCGGCAGATCGGCTTCACGAGATACGGAGTTGCGAAATCCGGAAGACGTCCAAACCTAACCGTTATCGTTCTGCGGGAGCCGGCTTGTCTTTCGGAGCAGGCGCAAATACGAGTTTCACCGTCTGAACTGAGTTCTTGCTGTGATCGATTCCCGGCCCAAGTGTCACAATATTGATAGGGATAGTAGCCGAGGCGTTCAGGTCCCACGTAACGCCGTATGCGATCGTGACGCTCAATTGCTTGAACACCAGCGGGTCTTTACTCGTTTTTGGCAAGGTATCCTCTAATGACTTCGTCTTCGCGGCTGCCTTGATCGTATCCAACAATTCCTGCTGAAGATCTTTCTGTTGCACCGCTTCTAGTGGGCCACCCTTGTGTAAGCTCTTCGGTTCATATTGAAAATCGACATCGTGCGTCGTTTGGTTATCGTAAGAAACTCCGAATTTGAATATTAGGATGCTGATACCGAACGAGGCCTTCGTATCGATTACCGTCTTGAAATCAAAATCCGCAGTCAGCAACTTCGGGATAGCGCCTTGCTTCACATCCGGGTCATTCTGGTAAGAATCCAGCGCCCGCTGTACTTCACAGATCACAAGGCTTAAAGGAACCAACTGCCCAGTAAGATCTCCTTTTGGGTTTTTTTTCTCTTTCTTGTTGGCGGGCTGAGTTGGCTTGAAACCAGCCGCGAGCGGTGTGCATGGATCGCTCCCCGCAGCTTCGTCCGCCCGCGCGGCCAACGGTAAAACAAAGATTAACACCAACACCACGGCGAGAAATTTCATTTCATACCTCCAACACGGGAAGTTCGGGGATTATACATCTGACTACGTCCCAAGTTGTTGGAACGGGTTCGAGCGCTTTGCAACCAGGGAGTCGCCGGTTCGATCTGGTCCACGTTGGACTCTGGATAGGTTGAGCAGATCGCCGAGCATTCGGTCGCTAGCCGAAGGCCTGTAGATGAGATAGGCGCATTTTGGAGCTGTCTTAGTATGCCTGTCACGAAAGTGTCACGCAGACTCTGGACTGCTGCCGTGATTCAGACGACTACTACTTCCGAGTAGCCGACGATCCAGGAGTAAAGTGACGACAAGTGCGTTTTATCGGGACGGGCCGGAATAGTGCGCTGCGTGTTTCACGGAAGCGCAACGTAGGTTCCAGACCGGCGTTTATCCGCATCTCGCAGGCGCGATCCGGCACTCTAATTCAAATTTCCAGGCCTTTGTGGCTTCAAGACCAGAGTGTGATTCACGCATTTGCCTCAACCTGGGGTTCACGTCCCAGAATTTTCGGTTAAGCCGAGTCTCCCTACGTGTGTGCTACTTCTGGTTGTCGTCCTTCCGAATGGACGAACGGAACCCCCTGCCTAGTGAGCACGGGCTCTGCCGACGTCCGTTGGTTCAAATCAAGCCTTTCAAACCATCCGAATTGACAACGGGGCTGCATCGGTACCATGAACGGGCCATAGTAGAAAACCTCCACACGTCGTTCACGCTCTCTTATTCCCATTTTCAACGGCACAACCGACTGAGTACGCTCGCCGAGGCGTTGGCAGCCAAACGGCTACCACTACATACGCGTTTGAGCGCGCCGGCCATTACCTGGAAGAGCTTTTCGTCGACATTGCGGCGATCGGTCTGATGGGTATGACTGGACCAGAGGAAGTGGGGGGCGTAGGCGCCGACTACGTATCCTATGCCCTCGCGCTGATGGAAGTGGCCGCTGCAGACGGAGCGCTGTCCACCATTGTCTCCATTCAAAACAGCATTATGGTGTCAGGCATTCTCACGGAAGGTACAGAAGCCCGCGGTAGGATTGGGGAATAGCAGAATCGTGCGTAAACGGCAACATCATTTTGATAATAATGAACTTGTGGAATTGTCGGTTCTCCGTTACAAACAGCAGGAAGTTTATGCTTTCGTGGAAACCCTGATGCCTCATGCGATTCAAATTCGGCAGACTGGCGGTCCCGAGGTTCTGAACTGGACACCGATCGAGGTCGGTGAGCCCGGGTCGAGTCAGGTGCGCCTGCGCCAGGCGGCGGCGGGCCTCAACTACATCGATGTTTATCATCGCACGGGATACTACTCGCAGCCGCTTCCGTTTATTCCGGGTCTCGAAGGTGCCGGGACCGTCGAGGTGATCGGGCAGGATGTGCGTGGTCTGAAAGTCGGCGATCGGGTGGCCTATGCCGGTCCCGCCGGTGGCTATTCCGAGGTGCGGCTCATCGAAGCCGATCGACTGGTGCGATTGCCGGATGCGATCTCCTTCGATCAAGCAGCCGCGATGATGCTCCAGGGTATGACTGCTCAGGTGCTGATCCGGCAGGTTTATCCGGTCAAGGCGGGTGACTTGATCCTCGTGCACGCCGCCGCCGGCGGGACCGGGCTCATTCTCTGTCAGTGGGCGGCCGCTCTCGGCGCGACGGTCATTGGTACCGTTTCGACAGAAGCCAAGGCCGAATTGGCTCACGCCCATGGCTGCAAACACACCATCCTCTATTCCAAACAGGACTTCGTGGCAGAAGTTTCCCGGATCTCCGGCGGCGAGAAACTGCCGGTGGTCTTCGATTCCGTCGGCAAGGACACCTTCTTACGCTCGCTCGATTGTCTACTGCCACGCGGATTGATGGTGACGTTCGGACAAGCTTCCGGTCCAATCGACCCTATTGCACCCGTCCTACTGTCGCAGAAGGGTTCGCTTTTTCTGACACGGCCTTTGCTCTTCCACTACATCGCGCGGCGAGAAGAGCTTGAGGCCTCCGCTAACGAGTTGTTCAATGTGGTGGCTTCGGGAAAGGTGCGCATTAGCGTCAATCAGCGCTTTGCGCTCAAGCATGCCGCTGACGCCCACAAGGCCTTGGAAGCGCGCGCAACCTCGGGCTCCACCGTTCTGACCATCTAACCCAGTAATAAAAGGAGTTTTCCATGAGCAAGACAGCAATTACCTCGCCCGAACTCACGCCGCCGGTCGGCCCGTTTTCCCAGGCGATCATAGTCGATGGTTTCATCTATTTCAGCGGTCAGGTCGGCCAAGACCCAGCCACTGGTAAGGTGGTCGGGGGGGGCATTGTAGCCGAGACAGAGCGCATCTTCCAGAATCTCTCGGCGGTTCTGAAGGCGGCCGGCAAGGGCTTCGATGATGTCCTGCGCGCTGGTGTGTATCTCACGAGCATGAGTGATTACGTGGCTTTGAATGGCATTTACGCCAAGCATTTCAGTCAACCCTTTCCCGCGCGTACGGTGATCGCGGTGGCCGCGCTGCCGCTTGGGGCCTGCGTTGAGATCGACCTCGTCGTCAAGGCTTGAGGCAACAAACGGAGGTTAATCTCATGAAGTACACATTTCACATCGTCGATGTTTTCAGTTCGACACCGTTCGGCGGCAATCAGCTCGCGGTTCTGCCTGAGGCGGCCGGCATTTCGACCGATGGCATGCAGAAGATTGCCCGCGAATTCAATTTCGGCGAAACGACCTTCGTCCTTCCGAAGAACGATCCTGCGAACACGTGTCGGGTGCGCATCTTCACACCTCGGACGGAGCTCGACTTCGCGGGGGCTCCCTCGGTCGGCACAGCCTGTGCGTTCGTGATGAAACAGCACGTACGGCTTAGTGATCCAATGCGGCTAATTCTTGAGGAGAATGTCGGGCCCGTGATAGTCGATGTCTCCCCGCGAAACGGAGGGTTCCACGGCGCGTTGACGTTATCGGGGAAGATTGAAGCACCGACCGGCGCACCTTCTCCGACTGATCTCGCCGCCGTCCTATCCATCGAGCCCGCCGAGGTGAGCCAAGTCTTTTTCGCAGGCGTCGGTGTTCCACTCTGTTTTGCGCAGCTGAAGTCGAACGAGGCTGTCGATCGGGCGGCGATCAATCGGTCTGCCTGGGCGGCAACGCTCTCGCGAGCGTGGTCTCCCCACATCTTCTTCTTCGCGGGAAATCTACAGGATGGCGCCAAGCTCTATGCTCGCATGTGGGCACCCGCCTTGGGCGTTGAAGAGGATGCCGCGACAGGCAGCGCTTGTGCAGCCCTAGTCGGGGCGATGGCATCGAAGCCCGATTTTGGCGGGACGGACTATCGTCTTTCGATCCAGCAAGGTGTCTCGATGGGGCGCCGAAGCGAAATCGAAGCGGAGGCGTGTAAGAGCGGAGGCGTCGTGACCTCTGTCAGCGTTGGTGGTGCCACGGCCTACATCGCAAGCGGCGAAATCGAGGTGCCGCCATCCGCGCTTGAGATTTATGAGTAGACGCTGTAGAGGCAATGGAGAGAGCATGAACAGATTAGTGTGTAGAGTGATAATGGGCGTCGCCGGCGTGGCGGTGCTCGGGATTATCGCAATGCTGGCCGGCGCACAAACCGACAGTGCGCTGGCGCAGGCGCCGGATGCCGGCTGTGCGTTGCCTTCAGAGCCCGAGGGCATTCCCGCGGCGATCGATGCGGCAATTAGCGGGCCGGCGGACAAGGATCGAGCCTGCATGAAGGCCCTGTTAATACCGGAAGCGCGCATGATGTTCGTTTCACTCGGCGCGGACGGAGCGCCAACCTATAGGCTCGAGACCTTGGACGATTGGATCTCCCGCGTCAAAGCCCGTGGCCACGCCATGCTGGAAGAAAAGCAGCTGAAATTTCACATTGAGCGCTACGGCAACATCGCGCACTTATGGAGCAGCTACACGCTGCAAAGCGAGGGCAAGCAAGTCGCGCGCGGCATCAACAGCATTCAAGCAATCAAAGAAGCCGGCGGCTGGCGAGTTACGGGCATCATGGTGCAGGCCGAGTCGGCCGCTGCGCCGCTGCCCAAGGAATATCTGCCGTAAGGGAGGCGAGCCTAAGAGCAGCGAGCCGGCACGGGCCGGCTGCGCGCGCGATTTGCGGGAGCTGCTCCTTTTGCGCCTCATCGCGGGCCACGACCGGCTCCCGATTTGCAGATCGTGGATTACGCTTCGAGTCGGCAAGGGCCTTGGAGCAGACGGACGCTCAGGGCTGGCCTCGCCGAGGGGCGCAAACTCGGTCATGTGGGCGGCCGCAAGCGACGTATGACCGAAAGCAAGATCAAATCGGCAAAGCGGTTGCTCGCCGGCGGTACACCCCCTAGGGATGTTGCTGAAAATCCGGGTGTTTCCGTTCCCACCTTATATCGGTGGCTACCCACCTCCGCGCTGCCTTAAAAAACTTGAAAGTGCTCGTTTATCTGACTAAAGTCAGGTAAATGAAAGATGCGGTGTCGCAGATACGCGGGTTTCACAGAATCGTGACTCAACGCGTCGGTGTATTGAACACCCAATACTTGGGGCGGTCCCGTCCTCTTGCCGAGTCGCGATTGCTGTTCGAAATCGGCGCCGATGGAGCCCCAGTGCGTGACTTGCGAGCACGGCTTGACTTAGATTCCGGGTTTGTTAGCAGGATGCTCCGTGCTTTGGAACATGAAGGGATGGTCAGAACCACCAAGATTACCGGAGGAGACGGGCGTGCTAGGTTTTCCCGGTTGACTGGAGCAGGCAAGGCCGAGCTGCGCAAGCTCAATGAACTGTCCGATGAATTGGCTCTATCGATACTAAAACCGCTGAGTTCAAAACAGAGCCAGAGGTTAATTGTAGCAATGGCAGAAGTCGAGCAGCTCCTTCGAGCTTCTGCGGTTGCACTGAAAATAGAGAATCCCTCCAGTCACGACGCGGTATGGTGCCTGAACCAGTATTTTCAAGAACTCAACGTAAGATTCCGAACGGGATTTGACCCCGCGCTGAGTATCTCCGCTGCAGCCAATGAACTCACTGCTCCGAGAGGTTATATGGTGCTGGCTCGGCTCTATGGACAGCCGCTCGGCTGCGGCGCACTAAAGGTGACCAGCAAAACCCTGGGTGAGATCAAACGCATGTGGATCGCCAAGCACGCCCGCGGTCTTGGTTTAGGGCGCCGGATTCTCAGCGAACTGGAGGGCGTCGCCCGTGGTCGGAATTTGAGAATTCTCCGACTCGAAACCAACGAATCGCTAAAAGAAGCTCAGTCGCTGTACAGGAGCAGCGGCTATGTCGAGGTTGATCCGTTCAACGACGAGCCGTATGCACATCACTGGTTCGAGAAACACATTAAGCGACTGATTGCTCGGCCTTAGCGTACGTAAGAATCCGAATCTTGAGATCACACCAAGGAGGTCATTATGGTAGCTGCCGTAGAAATCGCCGACTTTCTCCGCAGGGAGTTCCCGCAGACGAGATGTGTTGTCGAGGCGGTCGGCGACGGGACATCGACCGTCAGCCACGAGATCACCGTCCACGAACTTCGCCCCGGCGGCACCGTATCTGGGCCGGTCTTGATGGCAGTGGCGGACATCGCCCTCTACGTCGCCATTCTCGGCAAGCTGGGCATCATCCCGCTTGCTGTAACGACCAGCTTCACTATCAACTTCCTCCGCAGGCCCGCCGCCGATCGCGCCATCCTCGGGACTTGCAATCTGATGAAAGTTGGCCACTCACTTGTAGTGGGTGACGTTGCGTTGTACTCGAGAGGACAGGATGAAATCGTTGCTCACGCCGTGGGGACCTATTCGATACCGCGCGGCGTCGTCACATGATAAAGCGAGTCAGACCATCTGATGTTCCCCTTGGGTCTCGCTGTCGTGTGAGGCGAATCGGGCAATAGAAGTTGCATGCACGTATTGGTTTTCAGCGAGGGAGCGATTGCGTGCGCTTCGGAAAGGGGCGATTGGGGAGGGGCGACTTCAGTACGCGGAATCGAGGCTCTAGGCGAGTCCGCAGGTCACGCACCTCCGCGCCGCGGGTACGATCTCATAGAGAAGTCGCGCTCCACTCAGGGGGCGCCCTCGCCCCAGGAAACTGTTAGAGAGAACCCCTAGGCGTCGCGTCACCTCACGGTTGGGACGTACTCGAACGAGACTTTGTGCAGATATGAGATTGTTTGCCTCACGGCTCGCCGCATCCAGCGGGAGATGGTTCTCTCGGAAGCCGCGAGTGAGCGTCTGGCCCGCGTGGGATCAGAACGCCTATAACTATGTTACCGGGCCTGCCGCCGCGGTGGTTGAGGAATGTGAACCACAAACGGCGTGTGGTCATTGAAGGACGGATTGGATCGGCGTTGGATTCTGCCGAAATCCCCGCTCGTCGAGGCAGTCCGATTCGAGTCTCAGGACAGGCCAGAATCATGCGTTAACGCAAGTCGAGAGAGGCCTGCAACAGGCGGTCCTCGGCGATTACTTGCGCGGTCGCACCTTCCGCCGATTTGCGCGTACACTCCTTCGGCTCCTCGTTACGGGCTTCCTTGTGTCGGCTGCCTCAAACAAATGACGAATGCCGTGTTCCAACAGTCCGACGGCACTCTCCAAGGCGCCGAGTTGTCGCACCCGCACTATCGCGACAGACATGTGCAAATCAAATGATGGGGGGCGCAACACTTCAACCGTGTCGAGAGACTTGTTCCCGGCAATAAAGCGTGCTGGCAGCAGCCCGACTCCATATCCTGACTGAACGAACGCCAGCTGCAGATGCATGTTGTGGATTTCAGCCGCAATCATGGGAGTTAAGCCGGCAAGGCCCATCCGGTCGATGAGGCCTGCCCGCAGAAAGCACCCGGGCGGATTGAGCACCCAGGGTGCTCGGCCCAAGCTTTCCCAATCGCCGTCGACGTTGCCTGCGGCGCTTTGAACGATTTCCACGCGGTCTGTCGCGATAATATTCGTTAGAAGTGGTAGAGGCGCGGTTTTACCTGCAGGTAAAGGCACGACTGCGACATCGAGATCACCCGCGATCAGCTGGTTAAATAATTCGGGCGTGCGCTCGCTCAATAGCAGCAGTCTGACCTTGGGGTATGTCTCAGTCAGTGCCCGAATAGGTTCGATAAGCGTCCCCTCGGCGAGGGGATGCGCGAGCCCGATGCGCAAGAGGCCGTGAGGTTCGGCGTCGCGCGATGCAAGAGATTTCAGCGCCTCCGTCCGCTGCAACAGATCTCGCGCTTGTTCAAGCACCTTGGAGCCCAGCGAGTTCAGGCGCGGCGGCTTCACTGAGCGGTCGAGCAACTCAGCACCCAATGCAGCCTCCAGCCTTTGCAGTTGCCGGGTAATAGCAGAGGGCGTCCGGAATAGACGATCGGCTGCACCGGCGATGGACCCGGCCTGGGCAAACTCTACGAGGGCGCGTAGATCATCGAGCAAGGGAACCTCCTAAAGTACTCCTAAAGCCTCTCTTCAATAAATAGCAGAATAGTGCTGAAACGGCAACATCATGGTGAGAATAATGAACTTGTGGAATTGTCAGTTCTCCGTTACAACCGGTCGTAGAGGTAGTGGAGGTAGAATGAACAGATCAGTGCGTAGAGTGATGGTGGGCGTCGCCGGCTTGGCGGTGCTCGGTATGACCGCAACCCTGGCCGGCGCACAAACCGATGAAGTGAAGGAAAAGCCGCCGCTCATGACTCAGACTGCGGGAGCCCATCAAGTGGCTTTTACGCTCGAAGATGTGACGCAGGCGCCATTTCCGTCGTACCTGCTGGCCGCGCCCACGGGCGCAGCCGTGGCGTGGGTATTCAACGCGAAGGGCTGCAGTAATATCTGGGTAGCAGACCCCTCCCATGGCGCGAAAGCGCGCCAGATCACACCGTACACAGAGGACGACGGTTTCGATATCGGCGAACTCGCCTGGTCGCCGGATACGAAGTCGATCGCCTTCACACGGGGCCAGAGTATTGAGGACGAGACTTCGGCCAACGTTACTAACTCCCCGCAAGGCCCAACGCCCAAGGAAGTATGGGTGGTTGCCACGGCGGGCGGCGTGCCGCATAAGGTCGGCGCGGGAGACTCCCCTAGCTTCTCGCCCGATGGCAGGCGGCTGCTGTTTGTCGACAAGAAAAGAATTCTGACCGTGGCCGCGAGCGGCGATGGCGACGCGCAGCCATTGCTCATCGATCAGGGAACTGTGGGATCGCTGACCTGGGCGCCGGACGGCAAGCGCCTCGCGTTCGTGAGCCATCGAGGCAATCACTCGCTGATCGGTGTCTACGATTTGGTCGACCAAACCATCGTCTGGTTGAGTCCGAGTCTCGACTACGACAGCTCGCCCGCGTTCTCACCGGACGGTGCGCGGATCGCCTTCGTTCATGTGCTGGCCGAGAAAACTCCCCCCGAATTCTTCGATTGGCGGTCCCACCGCAGCGGACGGCCGTGGTCGATCTGGACGGCGGACGTGAAAACCGGCCAGGGGCGACGTGTCTGGATTGCCGACGCGGGACCTGGCAGTGTATTCCGTCCGACGCAAGGGGTGGTAAACGACGCTCCCTCGGCGACGAACCTGTTTTGGACCAACCATGATGATCTCGTGTTCCCCTGGGAGAAAAGCGGCTGGCTGCATCTATATGCCGTCCCCGTGCAGGGCGGGGCGGCCCGCGCACTCACGGAGGGAAAGTTCGAGGTCACACACCTCGTCTTCAGCCAGGACCGCAAGCGCCTGGTCTATTCGTCCACTCAAGATGACACCGACAGGTTGCATATCTGGACGGTCGATGCCGAGCATGGTTCGGCGGTGCGCGCCGCCCAGAGCCACGCCATCGAAGACTTTCCGCAGATCGGCGCCGACGGCACTCTTTTCGCATTGCAGAGCGACGGCAACCAACCGGCGCATCTGGTCGCGTTGAGTGCGGGGGGGCAATGGCGGCGGCTCGCTCCGGAAGCCATCCCGTCCTCCTTCCCGAGTTCCAAGCTCGTCATGCCCCAGGCCGTGACCTTTACGGCGAAGGATGGCCAGGAAACGCACGCGCTACTATTCCTGCCACACGAAACCACCTCCAAGCCGCACCCGGCGATTATGTTCTTCCACGGCGGCCCGCAAAGACAGATGCTGCTGGGGTTCGATCCCAGGTTTGACTATAGCTGGATATACGCATTCAATGAGTACCTCGTCGCCGAGGGCTACATCGTGCTGTCAGTCAACTATCGCGGCGGTACCGGCTATGGCCTTGACTACAGAGAGGCCGACAACTTCGGCCCCGAAGGCGGCAGCGAGCTCAATGACGTGCTCGGCGCCATCACCTATCTGCGAGGCCGACAGGACGTCGACTCCCATAGATTGGGCATCTGGGGCGCAAGCTATGGGGGACTCATGACGGCCTTCGGTCTCGCGCGCGCCTCAGATGCACTCGCGGCCGGTGTCGATTATGCGGGCATATATAACTTCTCGACGCTCCTGTCCTCGGTGGGCGAGCCAATCGACGGAGCCGATGCGAACCGCCGGGCGGTGGAATCCTCCCCGATCGCGACCATCGACCAGTGGCACACACCCGTGCTGGTTGTGCAGGCGGACAACGACAGCATTGTACCCTCCCAGCAGTCCACCGAACTCATCGAAGGCTTGCGGTCGCACCACATCGACCATGACGTCATCATGATTCCGAACGAGATTCATGACCTCGCACGCTACTCATCGTGGATGATGTTGTTCAAGGCTGCGGATGTGTACTTCGATCGGCATCTCGGCAAGCGGAGCGTGCCCGCTCCGTAAGCCGTGTCGCGTGCAATTCCAGCGAATTTGCCTACGGTATTTGACTTATACCTTGTGCAAATCTCAACTTGTCGGCAAAGGCTCCATGACCAGGCGGATAGACATTCTTCTCGCGGTTTCGTGTATTCTGTGGATGACCACTTTGCCGCCAGCGCGGGCGCAAACGCCTGCCCCCGAAACGTCGTTCCGTGACTGTTCGAATGGTTGCCCCGAAATGGTGGTACAGCAGGGCAGGTTCACTGTGGGGGCGCCGGCGGGGCAAGAAGCGCGCGAGAATCTACCCAATCAACTTCGCGAACGCTCGGTACCGCAGCATTTGATCACGATCCGACACAAGCTCGCAATTGCCAAATTTCACGTGACGCGAGATGAGTACGCGGCCAACCTGTAGGATCGGTCGAGAACTAGATTTGCCCGGATCGTAAAGCCGATACCGAGAAGGAAACCTCATGGCCACAATTCAAACTGCAGTCGACTGGCAGAACCAGTGGGTCGAGATTGCAGACGCAACCTATTTGAACACTGCAGCACACGCAGCGATGCCCCGTGTTTCTCTAAGCGCGGTGCAAGTCTCGCTCGAAGCGAAGCGGTTTCCCCATCACATAGACGACTCCGTTTGGTTCGAGCCGCCAAACCGAATTCGGGCTTCCCTATCGAAAATGATTGGGGCGAAGCCCGAAGAAATCGCGTTGACCACCGGCGCAAGCACTGGCGTCGCGGCCGTGGCACATGGCCTGACATGGAAGCCGGGCGACGAGATCATCACCGCCAAGGGAGAGTTCCCACTGCAATACGCCACCTGGAAGCCAATGGAAGAACGCGAAGGCGTGAAACTGAAAATCGTAGCGCCGCGAGGCCGCTTTGTTACGGCGGACGACCTGATTGCCGCAATGACGCCGAGAACGCGCGTCATCTCCGTAAGTCATGTGCGCTTTGACGACGGCTCGCTGTTAGATGCGTCTCGCGTGGCTGTGGCCTGTCACGCGCAGGGAGCGCTGCTTGTGCTGGATGTGAGTCAGTCTTGTGGGGCGGTGCCAATGGAGGTAAACGGACTTGGCGCCGATTTCTTGGTGTGCGCCGCGTACAAGTGGTTGCTGAGTCCATACGGCACTGGATTTTTTGGGGCGAAGAGCGAACATCTGGACACTCTGCGCCCGGGGCCGTTTTATTGGTTGGGCCAAACCGCAGACACTTTTTCGACGTTGAATTTTGTCGATCCCAAGCCATCCCGCAGTGCGAGGCGTTGGGACGCTGCGGAAGCGTCCACTTATTTCAATTTCAACCTGACGGCCATGGACGCCTCGGTGGAGTTTGTGTTGCGTGCTGGGCCTGAGGTCTTACTCGAACATAATCGGAAATTGATCGCGTACTTGTTTGAACGCCTCCCCAAAGACTGCCTTCCGGGGAGTCCACTGGACCCCGCACAGCGCGGGCCGTACGGCTGCTTCACCGCGCGGACCCCGGAAAAAACGGCCGAGCTTTATCAGAAGTTGCGAACGGAAAATGTTGTCGTGAGCATGCGCGAGGGGAGGATTCGCGTCTCACCCTATTTGTTCAATTCAGAGCGCGACATCGACCGCCTGATCAACGTGTTGCATGATGATGACGCGGAATTTTGTTCACCGCGGTGAAGGATGACCGCCCCTGAACTGACCGCGAATCGCACCGAGAGAGACGCAAGGTGTCGCGCAACTTAAGAGGACGGCCTTCGGGAGTGTCGTGGCCAGCGATAGGCGGTTCGTCTTCACGGGTTTCATTCTCCTTTATGCGCCTTTGCGAATAAGCACTAGCCCGTACAGCCTGACTTCTGAGTTCCACCAGAGTTCTCGCCTGTCCACGCAGTCACTCATGCCGCAGCGCGATCAGAGGATCCACCCGCGTCGCCCGATACGCGGGCACCAGACACGCGAGCAGCGTCACGGCCGTCAACAACCCGGCGATCGCCCCGTACGTAAGCGGATCCGTCGCTTTCACGTCGAACAGCATCGACTGTAGAAATCTCGTCATCACCGCCGACCCGGCCAGTCCCGCAACCACGCCGACGGCTACCACCAGGGACCCTTCTCCCACCGCGAGGCGCAGAATGTCGCTCCGCTGCGCGCCCATCGCCATGCGGATGCCGATTTCATTCGTGCGGCGGCTGAACGTGTACGTCATTACGCCATAGATGCCGATCGAAGCCAGCAGAAGCGCCACAGCGGCGAAAATCCCCAGAAGCTCCAGGGCAAACCGCCGTTCGGCCAGAAACGCGGAGACGATGAAGTCCATGGTGCGAACGTCGAACACGGGAACCGTGGGATCCACATGCTGGACTTCGCCGCGAACCGCTTCGCCCAAAAGCCCGGGATCGGCAGCGGTGCGAAGAAAGACGACGGCACCGTAGGGCGGCGACTGGTAGAGCGCCCGATAGATGTGCGGAGCGCTCGCGGCGTCGAACCCATCGGACTTGATGTTCCCGACCACGCCGACGATCGTGAGCGCGGACGCAGCGCTGAAACCCGCCGGTCCTAATTGCAGCCGCTGGCCGATGGCGTCCGAGTCGGCGTTTGGCCAATAGCGGTGCGCCAGGGTTTCGTCGATCAGAGCCACCTGTTGGCCTTTTGCGTTGTCCTCATCCCTAAAAAACCGGCCTGCGATGAGCGGGGTTTTGAGCAGCGAGAAATAAGCGGGAGTAACGAACGCAAGTTCGGCGACGGGAATGCGCTCCAGGTCCGTAGCGCGGCCTTCAATTCGAAAGGGCGCATGCGTCGGCTCGCTATCCATGGGCGCACTCTCAGGCGTGCCAAGCGCGGCTTGCTCGACTCCCGGCAGCGCCGCAATCCGCCGCAATATTTCTTGATGAAACGCGGCGCGTTTCTCGATGGTGAGGTAGGGGTTGTTCTCTGGAACGTTGGGAGTCGCAAGCCAGATCTTGGCGGTCGTCACGTGGTGCGGATCAAAACCGGGACGAACTTCGAGAAGCTGCCGGAAGCTGCGAAAAAGAAGGCCAGCCCCAATCAAAAGGACCAGCGAAAGAGCGATTTCCGAAGCGACCAGGAAGCGCGAAAATCGCAGCTGATGTTTGCTCGAGCCCGTGCCTCGGCTGCCTTCGCGAAGCGCGGTGGTTTGGTCCGCGCGCGCCGTTTGTAATGCCGGCACGAGTCCGAAGAGCAATCCGGTGAGAATAGAGACGAAGAACGCGAAAAGTAAGATCCCTGGACTCAGGGAGACCTCGCTCAACCGCGGGAGACCGGCCGGGGCCAGGCGTAGCAGAGAGTTCTTGAGAGTGAAAACGGTTAGGAGCGCCGCGGCCCCGGAGACCGTGGCCAGCAAGAGACTTTCCGTAAGCAGCTGGACGATGAGACGCCCACGGTCGGCCCCAATGGCCAGACGAATCGCCATTTCGCGTTGCCGACTTGCTGACCGTGCGAGCAGCAAGTTGGCGAGGTTGACACACGCGATCAGCAAAACAAAACCAACCGCCGCGAACATCACGAACAGTTCCGTCCGCACCTTGCCAACGATAGCTTCCTGCGTCGGCACCAGGCGGATCGACCAACCCGCTGCGGCCGGATATTCGTTGGGAAACTGGCGAGTCAGTTGCGCGACGAAATTGTCGAGCTGCGCTTGCGCTTGCGACACCGTGACGCCAGGTTTGAGACGGCCCATAACGTCCGAAAGGTAGCGGAGCCCGCGAACGACCGGCGTAGGAAACGGCGCAGCAGCAAAGCCAGTTGTAGCCCAAAGATCGACGTCCGCACCGAGCGTGCGCCCGGGATGGCGGAAACCCGGCGGCATCACGCCCGCGACGGTGTAGAGATCGCCATCGGCGCGAATTTTTGTGCCGAGAACTTTGGGATCGGCGCCGAACGCGCGACGCCAGTAAGCGTCGCTGATGACCACTGGTTCAGAGAATCCAGGCAGCGCGTCGGCAGGAACGTACGTACGGCCCAGTTCGGCGCGCACGCCCAGCATCGTGAAGTAGTTCGCAGAGGTCCCGAGAACTTCCACGCGCTCGGGATGGTCGCCGCCGGTGATGTTGCCATCCGAGGGAACGATGACGCAAATGTCCTGGAATACGCCGGAATTGTCGCGCAGATCCCAAAGCTCCGGGACGGACATCCCTATGTCGTGCGTGTCGGACGTCCGCAGGTCGTCATACACGCGCACGAGCTGCTCCGGATGTGGAAAAGGAAGCGGCTCGAGAAGCACGGCATGAACAACAGTGAAAATGGCGACGTTCGCGCCGATCCCGAGAGCCAGCGTGAGAATCGCCACGATCGTGAAGCCCGGGCTCCTCCGAAGCATGCGGCCCGCGTAGCGAAGATTCTGATCCGTAGTTTCGATCCATCCAACGATGTCCATGGCGCGAGTGTCCTCCTTCACCAGACTGGAATTTCCAAATCGTCGCTGTGCGTCGTGACGCGCTTCCTCGGGCGACATTCCGGCAGCGAGGTTGTCCTGCGTGCGCATATCGAGGTGCGCGCGCAGCTCGTCCTCCACGTCCCTCTCGAGACGCCGGATCCTCAGCAACCCTGCATGCCGAGAAAGCAGAGACATGCGTTATCGGCACCTTTCGTTAAGCCGCGGATCCTGCGCCCTTTGCCGCGCGTATCTGCGCCACCCTTTCTTGGAACTGCCGCGTGAGGTGCGGCACGATTCCCAATTGCCGCTCAATGAGCATCAGTTGCGCGCGATGATGCATTTCATGTTCTTTTGCGGTCAGCAACCTCTCGAAGCGCGTCTTCAGGGTCTTTCCGTCAGGGTCGGTCACCGTCTCCGCGAGGAACTCCGGCGTCAGCGTCTCGAGCCAAGCCGCGAATTTGTCGCCTTCCGTTCGCAAGAGCTCGAGAATCTCCGTCTTCGTCCGCAGTTTGGCTTCTTCGGCGTTGAACTTGTCTATCAACCCAAGGAAATCAAAGCCCACCAGCGTAGTCACGCCTTTCTTGTTTAGGTCCTCCGAGATTCGGGTGGAGATGGCTATGTGGGTCAGCATTCGGGCAACCGTGCGCACTTCAGGAGCCGCCACAAAACCGTACTTGTCCTCCGGAATATCCTGTGCCACCTGGATGGTGTTTTTCCGCACTGTGCGAAACGCGTTCGCCAGTTCTTTTCCGCCGTAAATGCTCATGGAGTCACCTCGTTGTTGGATTATTCGAGCGTGGCAAGAATCTCTGAGAGTTTGCCGCGCCGAAATTCTTCGTGAAGCTTGGTAACCTCCCGTGCCAGGCACGCGGGCCGGTCGCCAAGAACCTCAAGCGCACAGCCTTGGGGGATTCACGTCACGATCACCGACGCAATCGACAAAGCGAGCCTCATTCTGGAGAAGATTGACGAGCGATTCCCATCGGAATCAGGTTCACTCTCACTCGCACGCCGAGAATCTTCTGATAAAGCGCCTGGCTAGCTGGCCGGAAAACAACTCTTTTCGGAGCCATCGACCGGCATCTTGCGCTTCGCCCTTTGGCTTCACCCGACCGTCTCCCATCGACAGCTATAGGTAAGACGCTACACTACACGTTTTGTTTCGCAAAAGTCTGGTTTCCCCAGAGTGCGTCAGGCCAAATTGTCTTTAGTCGTGCCGCAGCGCGATCAGCGGATCCACCCGCGTCGCCCGATACGCGGGCACCAGACACGCGAGCAGCGTCACGGCCGTCAACAACCCGGCGATCGCCCCGTACGTAAGCGGATCCGTCGCTTTCACGTCGAACAGCATCGACTGTAGAAATCTCGTCATCACCGCCGACCCGGCCAGTCCCGCAACCACGCCGACGGCTACCACCAGGGACCCTTCTCCCACCGCGAGGCGCAGAATGTCGCTCCGCTGCGCGCCCATCGCCATGCGGATGCCGATTTCATTCGTGCGGCGGCTGAACGTGTACGTCATTACGCCATAGATGCCGATCGAAGCCAGCAGAAGCGCCACAGCGGCGAAAATCCCCAGAAGCTCCAGGGCAAACCGCCGTTCGGCCAGAAACGCGGAGACGATGAAGTCCATGGTGCGAACGTCGAACACGGGAACCGTGGGATCCACATGCTGGACTTCGCCGCGAACCGCTTCGCCCAAAAGCCCGGGATCGGCAGCGGTGCGAAGAAAGACGACGGCACCGTAGGGCGGCGACTGGTAGAGCGCCCGATAGATGTGCGGAGCGCTCGCGGCGTCGAACCCATCGGACTTGATGTTCCCGACCACGCCGACGATCGTGAGCGCGGACGCAGCGCTGAAACCCGCCGGTCCTAATTGCAGCCGCTGGCCGATGGCGTCCGAGTCGGCGTTTGGCCAATAGCGGTGCGCCAGGGTTTCGTCGATCAGAGCCACCTGTTGGCCTTTTGCGTTGTCCTCATCCCTAAAAAACCGGCCTGCGATGAGCGGGGTTTTGAGCAGCGAGAAATAAGCGGGAGTAACGAACGCAAGTTCGGCGACGGGAATGCGCTCCAGGTCCGTAGCGCGGCCTTCAATTCGAAAGGGCGCATGCGTCGGCTCGCTATCCATGGGCGCACTCTCAGGCGTGCCAAGCGCGGCTTGCTCGACTCCCGGCAGCGCCGCAATCCGCCGCAATATTTCTTGATGAAACGCGGCGCGTTTCTCGATGGTGAGGTAGGGGTTGTTCTCTGGAACGTTGGGAAGCGCAAGCCAGATCTTGGCGGTCGTCACGTGGTGCGGGTCAAAGCCGGGACGAACTTCGAGAAGCTGCCGGAAGCTGCGAAAAAGAAGGCCAGCCCCAATCAAAAGGACCAGCGAAAGAGCGATTTCCGAAGCGACCAGGAAGCGCGAAAATCGCAGCTGATGTTTGCTCGAGCCCGTGCCTCGGCTGCCTTCGCGAAGCGCGGTGGTTTGGTCCGCGCGCGCCGTTTGTAGTGCCGGCACGAGTCCGAACAGCACGCCAGTGAGAATGGAGAGGAAGAACGCGAAAATCAAGATGCCAGGACTGAGCGCAACCTCGTTCAGCCGAGGCAGGTTGGCCGGAGCAAGCCGAAGTAGAGAATTCTTCAGGCTGAAAACCGTTGCGAGGGCCGCAGCTCCGGAAATCGTCCCCAGAAGGACGCTTTCCGTAAGCAGCTGGACGATGAGACGCGCCCGTCCGGCGCCAATGGCCAAACGAATCGCCATTTCGCGCTGCCGACCCGCCGACCGCGCGAGGAGCAAGTTAGCGAGGTTGACACACGCGATCAGCAATACAAAACCAACCGCCGCGAACATCACGAGCAGTTCCGTGCGCACGTTGCCAACGATATCTTCCTGCGCCGGCACCAGGCGGATAGACCAACCCGCTGCGGCGGGATATTCGTTGGGAAACTGGCGAGTCAGTTGTGCAACGAAATTGTCGAGCTGAGCTTGCGCCTGAGCCACGCTGAGCCCTGGCTTAAGGCGGCCCGTAACGCCGGAAATGTAGCGTAACGCGCGCGACACCGGCAAGGGAAACGGCGCAGCGGCGAACCCGCCCGTCGCCCAAATATCGACGTCCGCACCGAGCGTGCGCCCGGGATGGCGGAAGCCCGGCGGCATCACGCCCGCGACGGTGTAGAGATCGCCATCGAGGCGAATTTTTGTGCCGAGAACTTTCGGATCGGCGCCGAATGCGCGGCGCCAGTAGGCGTCGCTGATGACCACCGGTTCAGAGAATCCAGGCAGCGCGTCGGCGGGAACGTACGTGCGGCCCAGTCCCGCGTGTACACCGAGCGTCGTGAAGTAGTTCGCGTTGGTTATCAGAGCCTCCGCGCGCTCCGGACGATCGCCGCCGGTGATGTTGCCATCCGCGGGGAGCGTCGCGCAAATGTCCTGGAACACGCCGGACTTGTCGCGCAGATCCCAAAGCTCCGGGACGGACATCCCTATGTCGTGCGTGTTGGACGTCCGCAGGTCGTCATACACGCGCACGAGCTGCTCCGGATGTGGAAAAGGAAGCGGCTCGAGAAGCACGGCATGAACAACAGTGAAAATGGCGACGTTCGCGCCGATCCCGAGAGCCAGCGTAAGAACCGCCACGAGCGTGAAACCGGGCGTCCGCCGAAGCATGCGCGCCGCGTAGCGCAGATTCTGACCTGTAGTTTCGATCCATCCGATGATGTCCATGGCGCGAGTGTCCACCTTCACGAGAGTAGAATTTCCAAATCGTCGCTGTGCGTCGTAACGAAAACGCGCTTTGGCCCACTCGGCGTAACCGGCTTCTGTGACTATCTATAGACCGTCCAGACGACAGACAAGATCTTCCACTGCCCGTCAATTTTGCACACCTGCCAGTGCTCGATGCCCGAATTAGTGACCTTATCGTTGACGACAAAATCGTAATTAAATGTCACCAGCCCTAGAGGACCGTCCTGGCGAATCTCGATGTTGTGAAATTTCTCTTCGATTTTGTCCTTCGACGTAGCGAGGAATTTCGTAAATCCATCTAGCTGGCTCGGGCCAATCCCATCGAACTGAGCGTTATATTTGCGGGCGCTATCAACCTCTTCCTGGTCGTTGGTGTGGTGAAAGAGCACATTCGGGTTCAGCACGAGCTTCGTTAAGGCGTACCCATCCTTGTGAATAATATCCTGACGGAACTCCTCCAACAGGCTGCGAATTTTCGTGAGGTCATCGGCATTGGAGTTGAAGTTTGGTTCCGGGCCCTGCGCCGACGCTTGAGAGGCCAAGCCACACATAAGGAGTGCAAGGAATACTGCGCCGGCTCTCTTTTTATTCATACGTCATTTTCCTTTCAGATTTTGACTTGTTGGATCACTAACGACTACGGGGAGAGTCCACTGGTTGTCGTTCAATTTTCCGCCATCCCGTGCAACCGCCATGACATAGATCCTGTTCGTTTTGCCACTGGTGTCCTTACTTAGACCAGGGCGGAACCACGCCGTTGCTGCGCGCGTACGCGATCGACTGCCCCAGATGCTCGTGTTGATCTGCGAGAATGTGCATCACCGCGTCCTGCTTCGTCCAGTCCCTTCCGAACAATTTCACCGTCGTCTGCAAGTCATTGTCGGAAAGTCCGGTAATCGCTTTCTGCAGATTGACGTAAGAAGCCTTCAGAGCTTCCTGCAATTTCTCCGGATCGGTGATGGGCACCGGCGGTGCTCCCGTATTCGGTGTGCCCGAAAGCACGCCGGCGAGCAGGCCGTTCTCTTTAACGATCAGGTTGAAGACGTCGGCGACGGAGCGAACGCCCTGGCCGGGCTTCCAGTCGTACTTGCCCGACATAACGCGCGCGAGTCCGGTGAATTTGTCGGAAAGCGTTCCGGCATCTTTTGCGAAGGCGGCCTGCAATCCTGCCGGCTGCGACTGCGCCCCCGCCAACGGCACCATCAAAGCGGCCGCAAGCGCGCACACCGCGTACTGAATCAGAATCTTCTTCATGTGAAACTCCTCTCGGTCACTAAACGACTCGTGCTGTTCGTGTTCTTGGCGATGCTCCTGCTCACGGGACAATATGCTGCGAAGAACCAATGTTTGCAGGAAAAGTGATATGCGGTGTCCGAAATGAGACAAGCGGTCAGAGTTGGCCGTCGAAGGTGAGCTATAATCCGTGCCGGAGGGTCGACAAACCCATTGCTGCAGGCCACACCAGAGATGGGACGGACGAGATGGATCTTGATCCTGTGTGCGTGGACGATTGTAGGACTGTTGTTCACCGTGCGGGAGATCGTGGTGGCGAAGGTTCACGGCGGGCACGTCAGCTGGGTGATCGTGGGTGCGATCGAACTAATCTACTGGTACGTATGGGCGGCCTACACACCGCTTGTGATTGGTCTAGCCAAACGGTTTCCGTTGACGGGGCCGAGGTTTGTACCTCATATAGCGATCCACACCATTATGTCGTTCCTGATGGCTCCCCTGGCATCTGTCGCCGAATACTTTCTGAGCGGTGGACTTCTACGGTTACTTTTTCGCGCAACCGATCCTGGTGCGCTGCGCCTTCTCCCGACCTTCACAATCAGTGTTCTATCTATGAGCTTCACTGGCGTGCTTACGTACTGGCTAGTTGTGGGATTGTATCAGTCGATCCACTTTTACCAGGCCGCGATGGAGCGCCAGACCAGAGCGGCGCAGCTGGAAATGCAGCTCTCCCATGCCGAACTTGAAAACCTTAAGAGCCAGTTACATCCGCACTTTTTGTTCAATAGTCTTCACACCATCGGAATCCTGATGCAGGAAGACGTCGATGCTGCGAGCCATCTGCTAGTCTGCCTCGGCGACTTGCTGCGCATGGCCCTCGAACGGCGGGAGAACGAGATCACCTTGCAGAGCGAGCTCGAGTTCGTCGGCAAGTATCTGGAGATCGAGCAGACACGCTTTCATGATCGCTTGAAAGTTCACATGGACGTGCCACCTGACCTTCTCGCAGTCTATGTACCGAGTCTGGCGCTTCAGCCACTGGTTGAGAATGCCATCAAGCACGGCATCAGCGTCGATTCCGCCGCAGGCCGGCTAGAGATCGCTGCCAAAGTCCACGACGGCAGAGTTTGGCTCTGCGTCCGCGATGATGGCCCGGGTCCGGCACCGGGATCGCGCCTGCGATTCGGCGTCGGACTCACCAACGTCCAGTCACGCTTGCAACAGCTCTACGGCGACGAGTCGTCGCTGGAACTTACCGGGGGCAACGGTCGAGGCTGTGAGGCCATCATCATCATTCCACTGAGGAGTTCGCATGAAGACACGAGTCCTCATCGTAGATGACGAACCGATCGCCCGCCGCGGTATCCGTCGCTATCTGGCCGCACACAACGGCATTGAAGTTGTAGGCGAGGCGGCGAACGGAATAAGTGCGGTGGAGCAGATCAATGAACTTCATCCCGACATCGTTTTTCTCGATGTGCTGATGCCTGACCTGGATGGTTTTGGAGTCATCGAAAATGTGGAGCCATCGACCGGCCCCGCTCCCGTATATATCTTCGTCACGGCTCACGATGCGCACGCCATTCGTGCATTCGAAGTGCACGCTGTTGACTATCTCTTGAAACCGTATGATAAGGAGCGATTTGCCAGTGCCCTGGTGCACGCACGCCAGGTCCTCGCACAGTCCAGGAAGGCAAATCGAGGTCTCGAACCACTGCTCCAATCCCTCCGTAGTCTCCGCCCGTTGGAACGCTTTGTGGTAAAGGACAAGAAGCGGATTTTCTTTGTTCCCGTTTCCCACGTTTTGTGGATCGAAGCCACGGGAAACTATGCCTGCATACACACCGCCAACGACAGTCACCTGTTGCGGGAAACCCTAGCACACCTGGAAGAGAAGCTGGCGCCACACCACTTCATCCGAGTGCGGAAATCGGCCATCGTGAACAGTGCCCGCATTAGCGAGATTCGTCCGATGTTCGATGGGATATACGACATCATACTGGCGGAAGGAACGGTGGTCACGTCGAGTCGCAGATATGCTCACAAGTTACGGGCTCTGCTGGAATCCTAGTCTTGGCACCTGGGATGTAAAGTGGCGCGTCGGCGTGGAATGCCAGCGGCGAAAATGAATTAGTATCCGCCCTCCGTTCCCTTGTGAGCTAAGACTTCATCAATTTGTCTGATCGTGATCTCATGAAGAGCCCGCTTCGGCTGAAGGGCCCGGCGGAGAAAGTCCTTGGCAACCCAACTGCGGGTTATGATGGTTCTCGGTGCCAGGCCTTTCTCTTGCTCCAAATAACTCGCAAAATCGGCCAGAAGTTGAGCGAAACGGTGCGGCCGGCTTTCGGAGGCCTGTAGTAGGCCCAAGAAGTGGAGCCAATTGGTGGCGACGCAAACGAAGCATGATTTGCTTTTGGGCGAGAAGCCGCCTTTGATCTTGTGGTGCTTGAGCCGACGACGTGCCCACTGATCGGCTGCTCGTTCAATCTGCTTAGTCGTGGTTACTCGCTCGCCTTGCAGATTCAGGCGTTCGGTGACGACCAGCAAATACTGGGCAAGTTTCCGCAGCGTGTTTCGTGGCGCCCCCTGTTCGGCGCGGTGGCGGAGATAAGCCAAACGCGCTTCTCGGAGCGGGCCGGCTAATTGACGGCGGAGGGAATCTGAACGTTCAAATATCTGGTCGAATCTCCTTGTGAGATGAAGGTTCGACCAGTATGACTTCACAGGATGTGTGTAACTCGGGCACGAGCCCGAGTGGCAAGCTTTCGAGATCTTATTTCTAAACTAAGGACTGACCTACCGCCCCAGTCGCCCATCCGGACGGATCGCAAACAACCCCGATTGCGCAGTACGCTCCGAGAAGGCCACCTGTTCGATCGACAGGTAAACTCCATCCGGCTGTTGTCGTGTGTGCCGATAATCGCAAGCGTGTTCTTCCGACCAGAAGAATACAGTCTGATTGCAATAGTCGTGAATAATGTTGTGGCCCTGGAAAGTGTTCCACTGAATATCCGGCTCGAACAGCAACGGCCGGGCGCCGGGTGATTGAACACGCCAACGCAGCTCGTCGTCGACTTCAATGGATAGCGGCCTTGAGCAGTGATGGCATTCTGAATCGATGCGGACCTGCAGTTTCTCTCCTCTTAAGCGCCCTTGCACGAAGGACGTAGCGAACGCATCCTCCGCTCAAGCACCAAAAATGTTCTCGCCTGTCGAAAAGGCGAGTTTGTGGGGTGTGACAGAAGTCGTCGTAGGGAAGGCCCAACTGACGTTCCCATCCGAGTCAAGCACGAGAAAAAATAAATTTCGTTCCAGGTCCGACAGAATGACAGAAACCTTCCGTAAATTTAATCCAGTTACATTTGCGATGCCGAGTGGCGAGATCGGGCTCCGTTGCCGCGGCATCTCACGAACGACGAAGTCACGGACCAGGTGGTGATCGCTTGTCATAAATGCGAGCCGGATACCATTCTTGCCGGGAGACCCTTGATGCTTTGCACAAAAGCGTCGTCCGGTACACGGCGGATCTCTCGGCCAGCTCCCACCAGAATCGTCCCACTCATTTTCGCCACCCACATCCCTGCGAAGGCGTGAAACTCCGGTCAGGCAAGAGAAATGTCTTTCTAGCCAACTCGGATCTAAGCGTCTCATCCCTGTAATATTCCTTCAGGACGTGGTCGTTCCCTCTCAACAGGTCCTTGTTATCGGCGGCAAATTCCTCCCAGCTCGGCAGTCTCCCGCTGCGCTGAAGTGCTCGCGCTAAACGTTCCCGGATCAACAGCAGGAACGCCCAGGTTATGGTTTCGTGATAGAGGCTAGGCTTGCCGCTGGCTGCGGCCAGCTTTTCCAACCCATCAGAGAACCGGCGGATTCCTTCCAGCCCCGGGAACCGGCTCATATAGAGAAAGCCCATCCGGACGTGATCCTGGTGATGGAATTCTTCGTTGCAAATGGTACAGCCCTCAAAGGCGGCAACCAACTGATCGTCGGTCATGAAGCACTTCCGCCCACGGCTCGGTCGTTTGCCGACATGCACGCGAAAACGGCTGCGCCATATACAAGCAGCCCTCTGACTTCGAATTGTCCGTGGAGGACGTGGAGCGTCGCCGCAACGGCAAAGATCACGAGCAGAGAATGCCCTCCGATCCGGGCCAGCTTTGGAACCAGGAAAAGGATCGCCGCCACAATTTCTGTGCCACCCAGCGCAGGGGCGATCGATTGTGGCAGGCCCATCCGCTGAAGATGGCGTGTTGCAGCCTCCGAGAAACCGAATTGATACGATTCCCACAGAACCACAAGTCCCACAGTCCAACGTAGTACCCAGGCCGCAACCTGCTGTTGGCGAATGTTCACCTTCGTTTCCCCTTTCGAACAACATGTGCCTTGTCGGCTTCGGTGAGTCTATGACTCGCACCGGAGTCTAAATCCAACCCATAAAATTTCTTGAGCTCGCGAATGCGGGCAAGCGACTCCGCCTGAAAAGCAGATTTGCCGTCAAAAGCGTGCAGCACGATTCCTTCCAGCAAATCTCCGAGGGTCAGGTCGTGGAATTCCGCCAGTGCCTTCAGTACCTTGAGAAGGCGTTTCTCCATTCGCACGCCGGTTTGCACTCGTTCAATAATTCGTGGATCTTTGCCCATATAGGTACCAATGTACCAAGGTATCGCACTCGGGTCAAGTTCCGAACAATACCAATCAACGAATTCATCGATCGCGTGACGATATCCCCGCCGCGCTTCTTGAGAAGTGAGGCTGCTCAGGACTGCGGTTTTGGAGTGTTCGAGGTCAAGCAGGCGCAAGACGGACCTGCTGCTGCGTCTTCTTCTGGAAGTTGGTCTGTGCTTCTTGATCGGTGGCCTCCATGCCATCGATCGATGATTAGAGTGGTTTCGTAGCGGGTAAGATCAGGTTTCCCCGTCATCCGCCCGCAATACGTTAGAATCAGCAGAGCTGAATCAAGGGGCTGGTCGCTTCTCGGGAGTCATGAATTGATGGCAACGAATGAATTTCAGAGACTGTTACTTCAAAACGCCGCGTTTACACCACCCTGCCACATCGTCTCGGCCATTCCGAAGAATACACGTACACTGCGCATCCCAAACGTGCCCCACTCAATTGCTGAGGAACTCTGGCATATCGTCTATTGGCAGGATCACTTCCTACGATGCGCGCGGTGCGAAGAGTTGGCCTACCCTCAGCATGCAAACCTAGGATGGCTGCGGCTTGATTCCTTTAGCGACTCGCAGTGGCAGGAACTCGTTGCGCGGTTCGAGTCCGGTTTGACAGAGGCTGCCGACATCGCCGGACAGACGCGGCTGGCAGAACGTTATTCGACCTTGGAAGAACCAGGCTCGGGCACTGGCCCTCTAACTCTACTGGAACTCGTTATGAATCTGGCTGTGCATAACGCCTATCATCTTGGACGAATCGTTCAACTACGCCAGATCTCAGGATGCTGGCCACCGCCGGCTGGCGGCGATACTTGGTAAGATCCTAGCGACCACATGACTCCCGGATCGTCGGCAACCCGGAAGTAATCCAGATCGGGACATGCGCATAGGTAACGAGAAAGTCGGCTTGTAGGAAGTGATCCCCGCGCCTGACATCGAAACTGGACCGATTACGGGTATCCGGAACAATCGCTATCATCGTACCTCATCGGCTGTCACGAAAATGTCACGCTAGTCACGGCAAATGGTGAGGAATTGCGAATAAAAGGTGAATAAAGAAGAGAAGTTGACTCGTCCCGTTTCATCGCAACTCGCTGATCCTCCTCGGAAAACTCCCGCTCCGGCAAATCGTGACAAAGTTACTCAAGTGGCTGTTAACCGAAGGGTTGCTAGTTCGAATCTAGCCCGGGGAGCCAACTTCCTTTTCAATCAATGAGTTAGTGACTGCTCTTCTTCGGTCTTTGGCGACCGCAGTAAAAACGTAGTATCTGTCTTGGGATTTTCCAGTGGCGGGCCGACAAAAACGGCGCAAACCCCAATGTTTCTGCGAAAGCCTCTGTGGAAAGACCCAACCCTACTGTCAGTCTGTATTAATATAGATGCTATGGCATATGTTTTAATGGTATAGATGTCAAGACATATTAAGAATAGAGGTTCTGATATGCTATAATAGCCGTACAAGGAGTTTAAGATGCTTAAGCAGATTGGAAAGAGCCTGCAGCAGACGCGGAACGCCCGGGGTTTGACGCAGGCGGAACTGGGGGCTCTGGTCGGCCTGCCGCAATCGCATATTTCAAAAATCGAGCGCGGGGAAACTGACTTTCAATGGACGACGCTAGAACAGATTGCCAACGCTGTTGGGCTCTCCCCTATTCTTGTCCCCACCGGGCTGGTTCCCCTGGTGGAAAGCCTCATGAGCGGACGCGAGGGAAATAGCGAAGATGAGCCGATGCCGCTCGTCGGAAGCCTGACGGAAACGGAAGGATAGAAAGAAATCTGAGATGCCAACACTCAGAATCAAACTTGGAAACCGCCTCGTCGGCACGATCACGAATGTCGTGACCGACAAGAATATTTTTGTGTTTGATCCCGGGTATGTCGAAGACGAGCGCCGCCCCGTACTCAGCCTGAGCTACTACGACATCGAGGGAAAGCTCATCACGAGGCCGAGAGAGGTTCAGCGGCGCCTGCCTCCCTTTTTCTCGAATCTCCTGCCCGAGCGCGATGGCGTGTTGCGCGACTATCTCGCGCAGCGGGGCGGAATTAGTCCGGAGAGAGAATTTTCCTTGTTGTGGCTCGCCGGGGCTGATTTGCCGGGCGCCGTCATCGCCGAGGACAGTGAAGGACAACCGCTGCCGCCGGAAGAGAAATCGGAAACGCGCGAAGCGAACAAGGAAGAAGTGCTGCGATTCTCTCTCGCCGGCGTTCAACTAAAATTTTCCGCGATAGGCCGGGGCGGAAGACAGCTTCGCATTCCAGCCCAGGGGCGCGACGGCCAGTGGATCGTAAAACTGCCGTCGCCAAGATTCTCCAAGGTGCCGGAAAACGAATTCGTGATGATGACGCTGGCCAAGGAAGTGGGAATCGATGTGCCGGAATTCGGGCTCATACCGGTCGGGTCGATCGCGAACCTTCCGCCTGAATTCGCGGAAGACAAAACGAATGCGTACTTCATCCGGCGTTTCGATCGCGGGCCGGACGGAGAGCGGATTCACGCGGAGGATTTCAATCAGATTTACGGACAGTATCCGGAAAAGAAATACGAGGAGCACGGATACACCGGAATGGCCAAAGACATCTGGGCGCTTCTCGGCGAGAAAGGGCTGGCGGAATTCATTCGGCGTATTGTTTTCAATGCGGCGATCGGGAACGCCGATATGCATCTAAAAAACTGGTCTCTGCTTTACCGCGACGGCCGAACGCCGACGCTTGCGCCCGGTTACGATTACGTTTCCACAATGCGGTATTTGCCGGAGCGAGGCTTGGGCCTGCCGCTCGCCCGAACGAAGGATGTATCCCGCCTGGACGACGAACTCTTGGAAAAAGCATCTGTGCAAGCGGGTGTTCCTCGAGGCTTGGTGAAAGACGTAGCGCACGAAACTGCGCGCGCGTTTACTCATACGTGGTCGCAGCACAACCCAGGATTGCCAATCGACGATCTCGGGCGCCGCAAGATCGACGAGCAACTCCGGCTCGTGCCACTTTTCAAGGAGCATGTCGTCAGCGGAAAACCAAAGCGAAAGAAAACCTAGACTGTCCTTTAGGGCCTCCGGCCCGCGAAACCTCATGAAAATCGCTGAACGTTAGGCCAGGCAGGGTTCATGAATTTAATTCCTTTGATTTCAGCACGCCTTGATTTGCCATTCAGGGCCTTTCAACCCTGTGGGTATTGAGCCTTGTCTGCTTGCGTATGGTCGACGCCACGACCTGTTCGATTTTCGTGGTTAATTATTGTTTGAGTAAATATTCCATTTTCTCCGCGAGAAACGGCCCTCGACCACTGCCACCGCAAGCGTCAATCCCATGAATGGGTTTGTTTGCACGGACCTGACGTCGTAGAATTGATTGGATGGCTCGAAGAACTCGCGGACGGAGTACCAGCGCGGGCCAGGGAGGCAGCCAGCAGACGTATTCGTTGGATCCGGCGGGTTGGGGCCTTGCGGTCGCTCATGCGAAGGGACGGGAATGAGTTGCTGCGGTTGCGAATTGACGCGCTCATAGTGCAACTGCGAGTCGTGTTCGTTTCGCTTGCCATTGCGGTGATGTCGCCGGTAAGCTCCGCGCACTGGCCGCAACAGTCTGTAGCGCCGTTGTCCTCGCACGAGATCGTTCTGACGGTCGATCCCGGGCAGAGCAAATTACATTGGACCCTGGGGACTACGTTGCACACCGTCCACGGAACATTCGCTCTGAAACGGGGGACCGTGAGGGCCGATACGGCTACGAATAAGGTGAGCGGGGAAATCGTTGCGGACGCGGCCAGCGGAGATAGCGGCAATAGTTCGCGTGACAAGAAAATGCACAACGAAATCCTGGAAAGCCAGCGCTACACGGAAGTGGTCTTTCGCCCCGACAAAGTGATTGGTAATATCGAAGCGAAGGGTTCCAGTGCGGTGCAAATTCACGGAACGTTTTTGTTGCACGGATCTGAACACGAGCTCACCGTGCCGGTTCAGGTCGAACTGACGAGCGATCGATGGAAAGGTACGGCCAAGTTCGAGATTCCGTATATACAGTGGGGCTTGAAGAATCCGAGCAGTTTTCTGCTCAGAACCGATCCAGCCGTGGACATTGAAATAGAGATGACAGGCAGTCTAGGCTCTTCCCAGTAGCTCGGAACCCTTGCCAGAGGGACATGGGACGATCGTGCCGACCATTGGCACTGAAGTGCAAACAGCAGCGCAACTTGAGGTTTGCGTTTTGCGGCTTTTTTGAATAGGGTGTGGCCGGCGCCGGCTGGCCTGGCAATAACTCCGGCACTGATGGATTTTCACGAATACTGAGCAGTCCTGACTGGAGCGCGCGGCGCGGAGGCCACATGAAGATCGCTGTACTTGGTGGAGATGGTTATTGCGGGTGGGCTACAGCTTTACATTTATCGGCCACCGGGCACTCGGTCGCCATCGTCGATAATTTCGCGCGCCGTCAGTGGGATCACGAAGTGGGAGCCCAGACGTTGACTCCTATTCGTCCGCTCGCAGAAAGGCTGAGGGTTTGGAGGGAAGTTACGGGCCATGCCATTGAGCTTTTCGTCGGCGACGTGACCGACTACGACTTTCTCGCTTCTACGATCAAGGAGCTCGAGCCGGAGGCGGTGATCCATTTCGCGGAACAACGAGCCGCTCCCTACTCCATGATCGACCGCAACCATGCTGTCTTCACTCAGGTGAACAATGTTGTCGGAACACTGAATCTATTGTTCGCGATCCGCGAATTTGTCCCTGATTGCCACCTGGTGAAGCTGGGGACCATGGGGGAGTATGGCACGCCGAACATCGATATTGAAGAGGGCTATATCACCATTGAACACAACGGTCGAAAGGATGTACTGCCCTATCCAAAGCAAGCCGGTTCTTTCTATCACCTTTCGAAAGTGCACGACAGCCACAACATCATGTTTACCTGCAAGGTTTGGGGTTTGCGGGCCACCGATTTAAATCAGGGAATTGTTTATGGAACGGTGACCGATGAAGTTGCGCTGGACGAGACATTCGTCAACCGATTTGATTACGATGAAATATTTGGCACGGTGCTGAACCGCTTCTGCGTTCAAGCAGCCATCGGGCACCCGCTGACGGTGTACGGTAAGGGCGGGCAGACGCGCGGTTTTCTTGACATTCGCGATACCGTGCGTTGTATCGAGATTGCCTGCCTGAACCCCGCTGCTCGGGGCGAATGCCGCGTATTCAATCAGTTCACGGAACAATTTTCGGTACTGGAAATTGCGCAGATGGTGAAAATAGCGGCGAAGAAACTCGGGGTAGAAGTGCAAGTCGACCATTTGCCGGATCCGCGAGTCGAAGCGGAGGAACATTATTACAACGCGAAGCATTCAAAACTTCTCGATCTTGGTTTGGAGCCTCATTTTCTTTCCCATTCGCTGCTGGACTCGCTCATGAATATCGCCCTGAAATACCGCGATCGGATCGATACATCGCTCATTCAGCCGCACGTGAACTGGCGGCGTACTCGCAAT